>CALHBJ010000006.1 GCA_937930845.1 uncultured Rhizobiaceae group bacterium | reverse complement strand
CGACACGCTGGAACAGGTTCAGGATCACGCCACACGATGGCTATGGACATACAACAACCAACGACCAAACATGGGAATAGGAGGAATAACGCCAGCGCAAAAGCTCAAACAGGCAGCATGAATTCTACCAAAATACCCCGCAAAAATGGGGGGATTACCAGTTGATCGAATTTCACTGCGGCACAATAGTTAGTTGGACCAAAGTTTCGTTGGCTCTCTGTTGAAGCTGACTTCTACTCAGCAAGCAAATACTGAATTTTGTCTGAGCTTAGTCTCCAATCAGACCTGGCAGGGTTAGTGAAATTGCCGGGATGAAGGTTATGAGCATCAGAGCGGCGAAAATCGCCAAGTAGAATGGCCAGATCGTTCTGACCGCTTGTTCAATCGGAAGTTTGCCGACGGCACATCCCACGAACAGGCAGGTTCCCACCGGCGGGGTGCAAAGTCCCAACCCCAAATTGACCAGCATCATGATGCCGAACTGCAATGGGTCCATTCCGAGGCTGTGGGCTACGGGCAAGAATATCGGTGTGCAGATGAGGATCAACGCGGCCATGTCCATAATCATACCAAGGACCAGCAACACCACGTTGATCATCAGCAGGATCATGATTGGGTTTTCAGTGATACCGGTTACAAGTTCCACCGTTTTATCGGGGACGCGGTAGAAAGTCAGCATGTAGGCAAATGCACCAGCGCAGGCGATCAAGATCATAACCATGGATGTCGTGCGTACTGACGACACCACTGCCGTCTTAAAACCCTGCCAGGAGAGGCTGCGATAAACCAGAACGGTAACAAGGAATGCGTACATTGCTCCAAAAGCACCGGATTCAGTGACCGTGAAAATGCCGGAAAGGACGCCACCAACAATGATGACCGCAGTTAAAAGCCCTGGAATAGCCAGAGCAAATGACATCACCAGCGCTGACCAACCCGGAAACTTTTCTGCCTGGTATCCACGTTTAACGGCAACAAGATAAGCAGCGACAGCAAGGCAAATACACATCAATACGCCAGGCACAACACCGGCAAGAAAGAGTTGAGAAATGGAAACTGAACCAGCCACACCCGCACCGGCTGCAAGGGCGTAGATGATCATGTTATGGCTGGGCGGGATGATAATGCCCGCAATTGAAGACGTCACAGTTACATTGACTGCGTAATCCGCATCATAGCCTTTGTCTTTCATCACCGGAACCAAAATGGAGCCAAGCGCTGAAATGTCAGCGATTGCAGAACCAGAGATGCCGCCAAACAGCATGGATGAAAGAACGTTTACAATGCCAAGGCCGCCGCGCATTGCGCCGACTGCGGCTTGGGCAAAGCGTACGAGCCGAATCGCGATGCCGCCGTGAAACATCAATTCCCCGGCAAAAATGAAAAACGGTATTGCCATGAAGGCGTACACATTGATCCCAGAGACAATACGCTGGAAACCTATAAAAAGCGGCAGCCCCTCGAACCAAAATGCCGACAAAGCGGCAATGCCCAATGCGAAGGCGACTGGCGCACCGATCATGACGCAAAATATGAAGACGCCCAGAAGAAGTAAAATTCCCATTGTGTTCTCTATTCGATGCTGTCTTCACGCTCGTCGCGGCCAAGAAACAAACGGATCAGGTGGCCGGCAGAAAATAAGAACACAAGTAACCCGCAAATTGTCAAAGGCAGCGAACGCAAACCTTCCGGCACCTGGATCAGCGGAATAAGTGAAGTCCATTTAAACTGGGTAAGTTCAATACCGTACCAAAACATCATGCCGCCGAAGATCAGCATGAGCAGGTCGGTGATAATCACAAATACAGTGCGTACCCAATCGGGAACGATGCTTCTGAATATCACAACAGACAAATGGGTGTTTTGATTGACACCAACTGCTGCGCCCAGGAACGAAATCACCATTATGAGGAGAAGCGAAACCTGCTCAACCCATGTTGGCGTGTCGTTCAAGACATAGCGACCGAAAACCAACCAGGCAAAAATCACTGTCATCACAACAATGGCCAATCCGGCCAGAAAAGTGCACACGCGAGAAATCAAATCGAAAACGGTGTCCATTTTCCTCAAAAACAGAGGTGGTTCTCCCGATCCACGCATTGACCTCTCCCCGGTGATAAAAACGCCCGACTTCCACTGTGGAGCCGGGCGCGCTTAGTCTATTTTGACTATAGGCTATTTTGTCGCTTTAGCGAGATCGACAAGCTTTTTCATGTCGGGATTAGCCTTCAGATAATCGGCATAGACGGAGTCCATTGCATTTTGGAATGGGCTTTTGTCTGCAATCTCGTTTACTTTGATTCCAGCTGCTTCAACATCTTTGCGAGCCTGTTCTGATTGAACAGACCAGAGTTCACGCTGATACAGTGCCGCTTTTTCGGCAGCGCCCTTAACAGCGGCTTGCATCTCTGGTGAAAGCGCGTTGAACTTTGCAGTGTTAACGCAGATGCACTCAGGAATGATCAAGTGCTCGCTCAAGGAGTAGTTCTTGGTCACTTCATAGTGGCCGACGTTCTTGAACGATGGGAAGTTGTTCTCTGCACCATCAACAACGCCGGTTTTCAATGCTTGCTGAACTTCCGAGAAAGCCATTGGCGAAGGATTGCCACCCATTGCTGAGATCATAGCCGTGTACAGGTTGTTGTTCATAACCCGGATCTTCAGGCCTTTGACATCGTCCGGTGTTTCGATAGCTTTTTGAGCGTAGAAGGAGCGGGCACCCGCGTCGAACCATGCCAAAGGCAATACGCCGGCATCTGCCATACCTTTTGCAACGATTGCACCCGCTTCGCCTTCAAGCACGCGGAACATGTGTGGCACGCTTTTGAAAATGAAAGGCAGGGAAACCAGATTGGCTTCTTTGACCATCGGGCCAATTGGTCCAAGGTTGAAATTACCAATTTCAATCGCGCCGATACGAACCTGTTCCAAAGCATCTGGTTGATTGCCCAACACACCACCGTGGAATACCTGAAGCTTGATTTCGCCTTTGGTGTCCGTGTTTACGAGCTCTGCAAAGCGGTCCATCGCAGCTGTGTTTGGATGACCGTCGTTGTGGATGTTCCACGCTTTCCAGTCTGCTGCAGTTGCTACACCGCACAACATTGACAGAGCAGCGGCTGCGCCCAAAAGTTTTGTTGAAAGTTTCTTATACATTTTAGTCCTCCCATTGGATGATGTATTTCGGGTGAATTGAAGACCAACGGATGTTGGTCAGGAAAAGAGCATGCCCCCATTGATGTCGATGTTGGTGCCCGTGATGAAGGCTGCCTGATCTGACGCCAGATATGACACCAGATTTGCAACGTCTTCTGAAGTGCCTTCACGTTTCAAAGGCGTGATGTTGGCAACATGTGTGCGCACTTCAGGTTTGGTGAAGGTGTTGTGAAAATCCGTATCAATCATGCCGGGGCAGACAGAATTTACACGGATATCAGGTCCCAGTTCCTTGGCCAAACCACGGGCAAACGTCATTACGGCACCCTTTGATGCTGCGTATGCTGTTGCACCCGGGCCGCCACCATCACGTCCCGCCTGACTGGCGAGGCCAATGATTGAGCCCCCGTTTTTCATGTGTGGTAAGACTGCCTTGGCAGTGCGCATGAAAGATGTGGCATTGAGCGCCATTACCTGATCCCAATGGTCAACATCCATTTCGGCCAGGGTTTTCCGTGCCACTAATCCACCAGTCACATGGACCAGAATATCAATTTGACCGCCCAAAGACTGAACTGTCTGCCCGATCAAAGCCGCAACATCATCCCCCGATGTCATGTCGCCTTGCAGTGAGAATGCCTTGCCACCGCCCGCGGTGATTTCACTAACTGCACTGTCTGCCCCGTCAGATGAGCTGTGATAATTGATGGCGACTGCTGCACCGCAGGCTGCCAACTTCAATGCGCAGGCTCGGCCTATGTCACGGCCACCGCCGGTCACAATTGCAACTTTGCCTGCCACGTGATTTGCTGGGGTTACTGGGTTGTCTGACATTTAATCGACCCTGTTGATCGGCAGAATTTCGCCGGAAAGCTACTTCTCCCGCATAATAGAGTACTAGCATACTAGTATTGTCAATAGAGAAATTTGTTGATACGTTGAACATCACATTCAACCTGCAAAACTCAACAATACTGCTGATTGTGAGCCATTTCGGCTAAAGAATTGAGATTATTCCAACTTCGTGCAAATGCACTTGAAATGGTCGACGCGAGAAAATTTTTAAATGCTGAATTTAGTTGAAAACCTACAAAGGCGAACATCAACGGACGTTGTGTTTGACCAGCTGCATGAAGAAATTTCTTCGCTCAAAATCCTGCCGGGCGCGAAACTATCTGAGTCTGATATCGCTCAACGTTTCGGCGTTTCCAGACAGCCGGTCCGCGACGCATTCAATCGTCTTGAGAATCTTGACTTGCTGCTCATTCGGCCGCAACGCGCAACGGAAGTGCGTGGTTTTTCCATGAAACGTATAGCACATGCCCGTTTCGTTCGTCTTGCGGTGGAATTGGAAGTCATTCGTCACGCATGTTCAATATGGGATCAGGGTTGTATCGAAACCCTTGCCGAAAATATGAGGCGGCAAAAACAGGCTCTGGAAAGCGGGCAACCTGATCAATTTCACACGCTCGACTATGAGTATCACAAATTGATTTGTGAACTTGGCGGGTGCCCAATGGCGTTCAATACTATTGAAGAATGCAAAAATAAGGTCGATCGCCTGTGCGTTCTCAGTCTTGATCGAAAGAACGAATCTGCTGTTTTGTTTGACGATCATTTGCAATTGGCAAAAGCGCTCGAGGAACGTTCGCCAGAAGACGCAACTGCGGTTGCCCGAAAGCATTTCGCACGGTTGGATGCCATAATCGCGGATGTCCATGAAAAACACTCGGAGTACTTTGAATGACCACTGCCAGACCAAGCGTTGGAGCTCCAATCCATCCAACCAGTTTTCCTTTTGTTATGGGCGGGGACAATATTGCTGTTGGGGAACCTAAAGACCGATGGACACTGTTGGTCGTTTACCGGGGAAAACATTGTCCGCGATGCAAGCGTTACCTGAACAAACTCAATGATGCATTGCAGTCATGGACTGCGGTCATGGATGTTGTCGTGGTATCGGCTGACACCAAGGAAAAAGCGCTCGCTGACAAAGAGGAATTCGGTTGGGAATTCGATCTCTGCTACGGACTTACTGAAACTCAAATGCGATCACTAGGATTGTATGTTTCTGAACCTCTGTCTGAGGCAGAAACAACCGGTTTGTTTGCTGAGCCCGGTACATTTGCAATTCGCCCGGACGGAACGCTCATGCTTGTTGATATTTCCAATGGCCCGGCATCACGCCCTGATCTGGAAGAACTATTGGATGGCATGAAATTCAACATTGATAATGATCGCCCCGTGCGGGGAACCGCCTAGCTTGAGCGAAAAGCGCTAAATATTCTGAAAACGACTTTTGCAGCATGGCCTATAAAGGTTGAACCAGTCCAAAACACTGTGCCGTGCTAGCTTTTTGAATGTCAGTAAAACGCAGACGGTGCGGTGTGGAGGGTCGGTCGGAGAACTGTCATGACTACGCCAAACCTACCCGCTGTCATCCCGCCGCGTCGCGCTTGGAATAAGGGCAGAATTATTGGACAAAAACGTCCGCTTCAACCCAAACATGTTTGGGCCATCCGTGTCCGGTTGGAACTTGCGGAACGATTGCGAGATCTTGCATTGTTCAACATGGCGATAGATAGCAAGCTACGTGGCTGCGATCTCGTAAAATTTGAGGTGACTGATGTATTCGTTGCGGGGTGCATAAAAGAGCGAACGTCGATTGTGCAATCCAAAACAAAACAATCTGTTCAATTCGAAATTACCGAAGGTACGCGAAAATCACTCAGTGCTTGGTTAAATGATCCGGCGATGGTTGGCTCAAGTTTTCTATGGCCAAGCCGCTTTCACAATCCTGATCATATCTCAACACGCCAATATGCTCGACTGGTAAAAGAACTGGTGGCTAGCATCGGTCTTGAACCAAGCGCTTTTGGAACTCACTCATTGCGTCGAACAAAGGTTGCTCAGATCTACAAAAAGACAGGCAACCTTCGGGCTGTGCAGTTGTTACTCGGTCATACCAAAATGGATAGTACGGTCAGATATTTGGGCGTCGACCTGGAAGACGCGCTTTCGATATCTGAAGGTGTGGAAGTTTAAACAAGCGGGCCAGCTTGGTAGTGGGCCCAACTTCTTCGAATGGTCATGTTTCAACGTCTGCTTACATGCCTTGGAACTTGTGATTTCAAAATAGCCCAACGACCGCTTCCCCCCATAGCTCCCCCAATCCCCCCCTTCAAACCCGATACAAAATCAGCCAGCGCTGGACCGCTTTGTCGGCTATGGCCAGCATGTCTGTTGGGTTGGGGCGTTCGTTGGCGCCGAGCAGGATGCGTCTTTGCCGGTCGCCCACCAGCAGGCCAAGCAAGGCCTGGAAGGCTTCGTCATCGCTGTGCACCACCAGCCTGCCTGCCTTGGTGCCTTCCTGGAACAGGCGATAGAAGGGCCGTTCCACCTGTTCGTGCCAGTTTTCCAGCACGGCCTGCCCCAGTTGCGATGCCGTCTTGCAGGCCTGGGCCATGGCGATGCGATTGACCACGATAACGGCGTCACCGGTCATGATGTCCAGCAATAGTGCTGCTGCAGCGCGCAGTCTGTCTTCCAGCTTGCCTTCAACCTCGGCGAAGCTGTGTTCCAGAAATATCCCCATGGCCCGCGCCTGTTCGCGCACCAGCGCCAGCATGATGCCATCGCGGTCCTCGAACCACCCGTAGAGCGTTTCCTTGGAACATTTGGCAGCACCGGCAATCTGAGCAGTGGTGATGGTGGTCCCATGGGTGCGCACAAGTCGCATTGTGGCAGCCAATATCTGGCGCTCACGAATTTCACGTCGGGATTCAAGCTTGGATGGGGCTGATTCTGCGCTCATCTCGTGACCTTATGTGACCAATCGGGGTTTGTGAATCCTCACATCAATGCATCTATACCATCTACAATGAGTTTCAGGCCAACCACCGTTAGCGCAATGAGGAGAATGGTGTTGAATTGTCTTTGTGTCACCCGGTTATTGAGCCAAAATCCGATCAACACACCGATGGGAATAAACGGTGCAAAAGCCAGGCTGCCTTTCATACTCTCCCAGGTAATCTGGCCCAGCAGCAAATAGGGGAACAGTTTGAGCACATTGATTGCGGCAAACAAATAGGAATTGGTGCCGACGAATTGTTGCTTCTCCAAATTATATCTGATCAGCACAATCTTTGCCGCAGGTCCGCCCGCATGGGCAATAAAACTGGTCAACCCGGCAAGGCTGCCAAACACAAAGGTGAACAGCCGCGAAGGTTCCCTGCCTGACCGATCGCCACTCTTGCCCAGTTGAAACAGCCGTTGCGCCACAAAAACCACACACAAGATACCCAGAAACAGCCGCAGTAAATCGGCGTCGAACGAGCCGAACATGAAAGCCCCAAGGGCAATCCCCACCAATGCCGCAGGCAACATAATGCCCACGACTCGCCGGTTCCAATGGTGGCGATAGCGCCACAGATTGACCCCATCGATTGTCAGCAAAATGGGCAACATGATTGCCGCCGCAAGGGGCGGCGCGATGAACACGGCCATGATTGGTACAGCGCTCATTTCCAACCCGGCAGCAAATCCGGATTTTGAAATTCCGGTCATCAGCACCACCAGGGCACCAACAATCAAAAAACCGGTTTCAAAAGGTAAAAAGTCGATCACATGCGGAACACGCCAAAGCGCGTTTCTTCAATGGGAGCATTCAAACAGGTCGACAGTGCCAATGCCAAGACACGGCGTGTGTCGCGCGGCCGGATGATTCCATCATCCCACAGTCGGGCGGTTGAGTAATAGGGATGCCCCTCCTCCTCAAACTGCTCCACAATGGGCTGCTTGAATTCAGCCTCTTCGATTTCGCTCCAGTCTTCGCCGCGCCGTTCCATGCCATCGCGCTTGACGGTTGCCAGCACCGAGGCCGCCTGCTCACCGCCCATCACCGAGATGCGCGAATTGGGCCACATGAACATGAAACGGGGTGAATAGGCCCGCCCGCACATGCCATAATTTCCCGCCCCGTAAGATCCGCCAATCACCACGGTGAGCTTTGGCACACGGGCACAGGCAACCGCATTGACGAGCTTTGCCCCATCGCTGGCAATGCCACCGGTTTCATGCTCGCGCCCCACCATGAAGCCGGTGATGTTTTGCAAAAACAACAGGGGAATCTTGCGCTGGCAGCACAATTCAACGAAATGCGCGCCCTTCACTGAACTTTCAGAAAACAATATTCCGTTGTTGGCGATGATGCCCACAGGCATGCCCTGCAAGCGGGCAAAGCCAGTGATCAAAGTTGTGCCATAACGCGCTTTGAATTCATCAAATCGCGAGCCGTCCACCAACCGGGCAATCACCTCACGCACATCATATTGGCGCTTAAGATCCACTGGTACGATGGTCTCCAACTCTTCCACATCATAAAGAGGCTCTTCTGCCGGGCGCAGATTGAGCTCGGCATGTTTGGGCTTGCCCAGATTGCGCACGATGGAACGAACGATTTCCAGGGCGTGGGCGTCGTTTTCGGCCATGTGATCCGCCACGCCTGAAAGGCGTGTGTGCACATCGGCACCGCCCAGATCTTCCGCACTCACCTCTTCGCCTGTTGCCGCTTTCACCAACGGTGGGCCGCCGAGAAAAATCGTACCCTGATTTTTAACAATCACTGCCTCGTCAGACATCGCAGGCACATAGGCCCCACCAGCTGTGCATGATCCCATCACGGCGGATATCTGGGGAATGCCCATCGCCGACATGTTCGCCTGATTATAGAAGGAGCGGCCAAAATGATCGCGGTCGGGAAAGACTTCCGTTTGGCTTGGCAGGAACGCGCCTCCCGAATCCACCAGATAGATGCAGGGCAACCGGTTTTCCTGGGCAATTTCCTGCGCCCGCAACTGCTTTTTCACAGTCATGGGATAATAAGTGCCGCCCTTAATGGTCGCGTCATTGCAGATGATCATGCATTGACGGCCTTCAACCTGGCCAACGCCGGTGATGATGCCGGCACTGTTAACTTCTCCCCCATAGAGCCCATGGGCCGCCAGTGCGGAGAGTTCCAGAAACGGCGTGCCGGGGTCGAGCAATTGCTGCACCCGTTGTCGGGGCAGCATTTTGCCCCGCGACACATGGCGTTCCCGCGATGCCTGGGAACCGCCCAGCGCCGCACGCGCGTGTTGCGCTTCCAAATCGTCAATCAGTTCATTCCACAAAGCGGCATTCGCGTTCGCCTGACCATCATTCAGGGAAAGCAGCGGTTTTAGAACCGTCATGATTTGGCTTTCTTAGGCGCATCTTCCGGCAGGTCCACGGGCAATCCATCTTCCGACCACTTTTTGAAACCGCCCTCAATCTGGGCAACGGGGGCCAATCCCATATTCTGCATGTCCCGCGTCGCAAGCGCAGAGCGCCAAGCAGCCGCACAAAAGAAGATGTAGGTTTTACCCTGCTGGGCAAATTCTTCACGATGATAGGGACTGGCCGGATCCACCCAGAATTCCAACATGCCGCGCGGGGCATGAACGGCCTGGGGTATTTTGCCCATCCGCTTTAGCTCGCGGATATCGCGAATGTCGACCAGCACCGCTTCTCCGGCCTGTTGCATTGCAAGGGCATCAGCGCCCGAAAGCGTCACGATTTCCGCTTCAGCTTCGGCCACGAGTTCGGCGGCAGTTTTCTTCATCACCATGCGCTCACATGAGGGATTATTCACACGGCAAACTACCAGCGCATCGCCAGATTACAAACCCAAATACAACCACAATCAGGGGAAGAACCGGGATATTTTATCCCGCAACACACCCACCCAGGCAAGAAAGGAATTTTTTATTCGGTGCTGACAATAGCGGCTGGGTCCGCTGCGGTGCTGCCACCAAGATTTGAAAGAAAGAACGCTGCGCCAAGTACAATCGCAACGGTCCAGAGCGTGACGCTCCAGCATGATTTTTCAACAGTGTCGTTCATAAGGCCCCAAAAATTACGCGCCCGGCTTCCAACAGGCTTAACCTACCTGTCACCAAGGACGGCGCGGATATAGGCCCGTGCGAACGGCTTGGCAACACGATTTGAGGCGGATTTTGGGCAGGTCAGCCACGCGCTGCGTGCAAGTCTTATTTTTATATCTATATTTCAATATCTTGAAGAATTTACGACCTTAAGGATTGGTTAACAAATATGTTGAAACCGGGGCCAAATCTGCCCGATTTCATCAGGATTTCGATACGGATTTTCGTTTTTTTGACACGGTTTGGGCCGTCAAATCAGATTCCCCCGGTGCAACCTGCACCGGCGTTCGCATGATGATCTCGCGATGTGGAAATGGAATATTGATGTCGTTTTCCTTAAACGCATCCCAAAGCGCTAACATCACCTGCCCGCGTATATTGGTCAGTCCGTTCTGCGGGTCCGAAATCCAGAACCGCGTCACGAAATTGATCGAAGAATCGCCAAACTCAGTCATCCAGCAGACCGGGTTTTTGATTTTACTCACACGCTCAACCTTGGTCGCAGCTTCAATTGCCAGCTTGGTCACCAGATGGGGATCGCTGTCATAGGACACGCCAAATTCCACATCCAGCCGCACCAGCTTATCTGTAAACGACCAGTTGATGACCTTCTCTGTGATAAAATCTTCATTGGGAATGAGGAATTCTCGCCCATCGCGCGTCACCACAGATACAAACCTCGAGCGCAATTCGCGGATCCAGCCAAACGTTTCGCCCAGCGAGATCGTGTCCCCCGGTTTAATGCTCTTGTCGAGCAGGATGATGACGCCAGAGATGAAATTGGACACGACTTTCTGGAGCCCAAATCCAAGCCCAACACCAACAGCGCCTGAAAATACGGCAAGCGCGGTCAGATCAATTCCAACCGAGTTCAGCGCCACCACAATGGCCATGGAAACCAGAAAAATCTTGACCAGTTTTCCGATCAACACCTGAAGGCTCGGCGTCAGGTCGGTCATTAACTTGACCCGCGTTTCGACAAAATTTCCTGTGTTGCTGGCAAGCCAGGTCAGCCCCAGAAGCAACACGACGGCCTTGATCACCAGCAAGGCCGAAATGCGCATCTGGCCAACGTCAAACGCGAGGGAATCAAGCGTGGTTGATACGGGCACCAGGTAGCCAGTGAGGCTTAAAGCCACAATGACCCAGGTGAATATGGCCACGAACCGGGCCAGATGGCGTGAGCGGATAATGCGCGACAACACATTGATCACCAGCCAGGCAAAGGCCAGCGTATACGCCCCGCGGATGACAAATGTGTTCCAGGGATAAGTATAGGTCGACAGGATCGTAAAGGCCGTCCACCCCAGGGCGACAAATACAATCCATTCGGTGCGGCGCAACAAAGCTGCCAATACACGCAGGAAACCGGCATTGATTTTCAACCCGCGTATCCAGGTTTCAAATCCCGGTTCCAGGCGGTTGGCAATCACCAGGCTAATGCCATAGAGGATCGCCACAATTGCCAATTGATAGGCAGTCCATGGCTGATAAATTTTCCACCACGCCGATTGCATCATTTCCAGGATTGGTGCGACGCCTTGTTCCAAACTCATATTCCTATCCGTTGGCCAAAGTTGAACGACCCAGCGGTCAGCTGTGGGCGTCACAATCCCGCCCTTGCAATTTCAACGCGCGAAAGGGCATTTCTATGGTGACAGAGCCCATTGGGTGCGGCTCTTCGTGAAAGAGCACTACCTGATGATTTCCACGATATCAAAGCCGGATAATCGCGATCTGTTTCTGATGGCTCTGACCGCCTTCATCTGGGCCTCGGCATTCATTGCCATAAAAGTGGTTGTTGTTGAAACCGGCCCCCTGTGGCTGGCTGCATGGCGGGTGCTCATCGGGTTTGTGGTGCTGTTACCCTATGCCATCTGGCGCGGTTGGATTTGGCCCGGCAGCCCCCGCATGTGGTTGCTGATCGCCATCGCCTCGCTGTTTAATGTGGTGTTCCCGTTCTTTTTGATTTCATGGGCACAACAAACCATCGATGCAGGCGTTGCATCACTGCTTATGGGCACGGGTCCGTTTCTGGCTTTGATCGGCAGTCACATTTTCACCTCAGACGACCACATCACCTGGCCAAAGGCTTTGGCCGTGCTGCTTGGCTTCAGCGGTGTTTTGACCATTGTCGGTGTCGACGCCCTGTCTGGCCTTGGCGGCAATCACACCACGGCCCAACTGGCCGCTGTGGGGGGCGCTTTGTGCTATACCATTGCCGGACTGATGGTGCGCCGCATCGACATGCCACCCGTTCGCCTTGGCTGCATTGTGTTCGGCATTGGCGCCACGGTTTTGATCATGGCCGCTCTTTTTGTTGATGGTCTGCCGCGCACAAATCTGTCCTCCAATGTTTTCTGGGCCTTGTTATATCTTGGACTGTTTCCCACGGCGCTGGGCCAGATATTGCGCTTCACGCTCATCCGCCGGGTGGGATATGCCGCTTTTGCACTGGCACTTAATCTGATTCCGGTCATTGGCGTTGTGCTTGGCGCGCTGCTCCTGGGAGAGGTCATCACCCTGCGCACGGCCATTGCATTGGCGCTGGTGCTGTCGGGTCTGTTCATTGCCCGGATCAATCCAAAGAAGGCCACCCCATGAGCACCACCATCCCACCTGCGCGCATTGCGCTCATCGACGTGCTGCGCGGGGTCGCGCTGGTCGCCATGACGATCTATCATTTTGCATGGGATCTGGAGTTTTTTGGCTGGACCCCAAGCGGCACGACTTTCCAACCCGGATGGGTCTTGTTTGCCCGCTCAATAGCCAGTTCATTCCTCTTTCTTGTCGGTATCAGCCTCGTTCTGGCCCATGGTGAGGGCATCAAATGGCCCGGTTTTCGCAAGCGATTATATCAGCTCACGGCAGCAGCAGCGGTCATTTCCGTGGTGACCTGGTTTGCCGTGCCCGGCGGCTTCATCTTTTTCGGCATATTGCATGGCATCGCGCTGTTCTCGCTCATCGGGCTGATCTTTGTGCGATTGCCGTGGTTTGTAAGTGCAGGCACCGCAGTTGTGGTGTTATGGATTGCACGCAGCACCTCGGCTGAAATCTTTCAACATCCGCTCTTGCTCTGGGTTGGGTTGTCACCCGTTCCTCCAGTATCTAATGACTTCGTTCCCCTGTTTCCCTGGTTTGCCGCACCGCTGGCTGGAATAGCTGTTGCCAAACTGCTGGGGCTTGCTAGAGCCTGGGAAAGGCTGGCCCGCATCAATCTGCCTGCTCCAATACAAACCGGGTTTTCATTCATAGGCAGACATTCACTGGTCTACTATCTTGTGCATCAACCCATTATGATTGGGCTGCTGGCGGGTTTTACGGCACTCGCAGGCCCGCCCGATCAAACCGCGAATTTCCTCCAGCAATGCAGCCTGCAATGCACCCCAAACCGGGGTGAAGCATTCTGCAGCAAATATTGCAGCTGTATCGCAGATGATCTCAAACGTGCGGGCCTGTTCGTCCCGTTCAATGCAGGCAAAGTCGACCTGGCGACCAACCAGTCGGCCCAAACGATCATCAACACCTGCACGGCACGGTTTAACGACCAATAGCAAACACCCGACCAAGAGGCAGCTGGCCGGGTGTTCGTTTCATACGCCAAAGAACGCAGGCGTTAGAAAATCATACCCACATCACATTGCGGGCTATCTCCCATCGGGCATTAGTGCCAGTCGTGGGCAGAGGGATGGGGCTTGGCAAAGTTCTGCCCCCATCTCTTGATGTACCGGCCATTCACCCAGCCGCTCTTCCAGCCTGAGCTGACCTTGCACCAGTCTGAGCCATTTTTGATGATGCAGCGCTGCACATAGACGTTTTGATGAAGGTTCACGTGACCGACCTTCTGGGAATGGCTTGCAGGCCATTTGCGAATGTTGAGCACATCCCAGTTGGGAAAATTGGAGGTCTGGGCACTGGCATTGACATAATAGCCCGCGGCGGACGCTTCGCTGGCAGCAAGGCCCGTCAGAACAGTGGCGAAACCGACAACGGCAAGTGCGGTGTTGCGGATGGATTTTGCGATGGTCATTTTCTCTCTCCTTGTTTGGTTCCGGGGCGTGGAACCGTGTTTGACAAGAACAGAATTAGCGCAGCCATCCTGAACGGCTTTTGACCGCATCATTCATAAATCGTTCATTTTTGAAGATTTGTTTTCAAGTGTGCAAAAACGCACATTTTCAACTGCCGCGCCCCAGCGCGTTAGGCCGCTACCGGCTCGATATTGAACATGTTGAGGGGCACCAGATTGCCCTGCTGGCTTGAAAAGGCCTGTTCATAGGGCGCTTCGATAAAGCGTTCCGTATCAAACCAGTTCCAGCTTTCAGCCCATGTCCAACACCCGGCATGGCGGTACACATCCGCCACCTGCTCAGCAAAATCCTTGTCCACGCGCAATTCAATGAATGTGTGCGGCGAAGTATCGAAATAGGTCATGGCAAGGGGCAGTGCGCGCTCCGTGCAATAGTTTGACATCCACAATTTAAAGCCAATTTCGCGGCGCAATTTATCCAACACCCGGAAAACCTGGACATGATCCTCATGCCCATACTCACCCCAGGGGTTGTGGGTGAAAACATTCATGTCGGCGTGCAGTTGCGGCTTTAATTCGCGATACAACGCTGCGGCATTTTCATCATACCGCTTTTGCACACCAACCTTTGGTGCCAGGCGACAACCGGTCATGCGCTTCACCATTTGTTTGATATCACGCAGATTGGCACTGGCGCTAAATTCAATACCCTGGGGGCTGAGCTTCGGCGCGCGCCAATTGGCAAGCCCGTAAGTAGCCGCTTCCGGCAATTTCAAGGAAGATACATTGGCCCTTGGAAAATTCCTGATCGCTCGGTCTCGCGCCGGCCCCATGTTGGGGTCGGGCCAATAGTCTTCGTATACCAGCAATACCCGGTCCACGTCCTTCAAGATGGAGGCGAACCACAACAATTCATCATCAGGATGCGCAGCAACGATCAGTGAATTTGACAGGAAGTCCAAACGCTCAGCCATCACTTCCCCCCGTGCGGGCAATACGGCCCTTGAAAAAGGCCAGAGCGAACTTGCCTTTCAAGGATCGTGAACCCAGCAACATGTTCATCCCGTGGGCCTGGGTGCCAAACTGCGCCTTGAACGGCTCGTCGCCAATTGTGAAATCGAAACTCGTGCCATTGCGGCCCATCCAGTCCTGGATCAGCCAGTCATAAATCTGCAATCCTGGAGAATGGCGGCCATGCTGTTCATAATCGCAGCCGATCAACAGATACAAAAAACTGCCCTTGTGGGTGATGCCAAAAACGATGGCCGCGATGTCACCATCGGATTTTAAGATCCAGGTTTCAGCAAAGCCCGTATCCGCTCCCATGGCCGCGACCTGTTCATAAAATTGGCGCACGGCATTCTGTTGGATCGGATCCCCATCAAACCGGCCTGTCCGCAGGGCAGCAAGTTCAAAGATGGCCGCCTTTGCCTGTGACGCATCAGCCGCACGGCCAAGCTCGACATCATGTTGTTTTTGCCAGCGCTTCGCCTTGCGTTTCATTTGACTGGCCATGCTGCGGTCTAGATGCGCCACACGCCATTCATCGAACGGTTCAGCCAATTCAACAGCGTGGGCGGAAAAGTCGAGCTTTTGTGCCACCCCATCAAACAGCAATTGCCACTGCGGCAAATGTTCGTCGCGGATGGGGCGAATGCGCAACACGTCATGGGCTGGCAAGTGAGACTGGAACTGCTGTTTCAGTGCAGGTTCACGCACCAGCATGTCTTGCAATTCATCACTCAACACCGGCGCAGCGTAGTCGCTCACCCCCAGATCGGTGGTTTCCAAAAGACGCAGGCCGGACTTGTTACGCAAAATCAGCGGCACCACACCCAGCAATCTGTCATCATCACGCAGGGTAACAATACAAGCCTGCGCCCCCTGTTCCGGGCACATCAGATTGTAAAAATTTCCCAGCCAGATGGGGTGTTGAAAGCCGCTTGCCTGCGCACCGTCAAATAGAGCTGCGAATTCCGCAGCTCCGAAATCATATTTGGTTTCGCAGTGAATGTGTAACATGTCCCAACCTCTGGGACACATGTTATCATCAACCGATTTATAAGTTGAACACACCACGGGCGCGATTTGCATCCGTGGTTAATCATCGGTTGAGCGCAGCTAAGCCGTTTTGTTGAACAATTCCCGACCAATCAACATGCGGCGAATTTCACTGGTGCCCGCGCCGATTTCATAAAGCTTGGCATCGCGCAACAAACGGCCGGTTGCCGTGTCGTTGATATACCCGTTGCCGCCCAATAACTGAATTGCATCCAGCGCTATCTTCGTGGCTTTTTCAGCCGCATACAGGATGGCACCGGCGGCATCTTCGCGTGTGGTTTCCCCCCGGTCACAGGCCTGCGCCACGGCATAGACATAAGCGCGCGTCGCATTCATCCCCACATACATGTCCGCCACTTTGCCCTGCACCAACTGAAACTCACCGATCGATTGGCCAAATTGCTTGCGCTCATGAATATACGGCAAAACGATATCCATCGCTGCCTGCATGATCCCCAACGGGCCCGCTGAAAGGACGGTGCGTTCATAGTCCAGCCCGGACATCAAAACCGCAGCTCCGCCATTCAATTTGCCAAGAACATTCTCCTGCGGCACTTCGCAATTGTCGAATACCAGTTCGCCGGTCTCCGACCCGCGCATGCCCAGCTTGTCGAGCTTTTGTGCAATGGAGAATCCTGGGTAATCTTTCTCAATCAAGAAAGCCGTGATCCCTTTTGATCCGGCCTGCATATCGGTCTTGGCATAGACAATCAGCGTATCAGCTTGCGGCGCATTGGTGATCCAGAATTTCGAACCGTTCAGCACATAGCGGTCACCTTTTTTGTCGGCCCTCAATTTCATCGACACCACATCGGAACCGGCCCCCGGCTCGCTCATCGCCAGGGCACCTAGATGCTCGCCCGTGACAAGCTTTTCCAGATACCGCCCCTTTTGATCGTCATTGCCCCAGCGGGACAATTGATTGACGCACAGATTTGAATGCGCCCCGTAGGAAAGGCCAACAGACGCGGAGGCACGGCTGACTTCTTCCATGGCAATGCAATGTTCCAGATAGCCGAGCCCCACCCCGCCCCATTCTTCAGGCACGGTAATGCCATGCAGACCCAGCGCCCCCATTTCCGGCCACAATTCGCGCGGGAACCAGTCTTCGCGGTCAATCTTGTCGGCAAGCGGCGCGATGCGGTCCTGGGAAAATGACCGCACACTGTCGCGCAGCATGTCGGCCTCTTCGCCAAGGTTGAAATTGAAGGTGGGAACGTCGTTGGGAATCATGGGTCAGATATTCTTTGCGTATTTGATGAAATCCGTTTTCTCGGCAACCTTGTCATAAAGCGTGCGGCCTTGATAGTTGAACTCTTGGGTCATCCAATATACCTGCGTAGCGCCCTGGGCCTTTGCCGCATCACAAACCGCATCGATCAAACGGCGCCCAACCCCCTCACCGCGCATTTTTGGCAATGTGAACAGATCACCCAGATAACAACGTGGTTCGTTCGACCACGTGAATGGATGGAAAAGATAGGTGACAAAACCCACCAGCTGCCCCGCTTCATCGAGGGCTGCAAACCCGAATATGTCACCACCGGGATCGACGATACGGGCGAACGTATTTTTCGTCACATCGTCGGCAACTTCGGATTTATAAAACGTCAGATACCCCTGCCAAAGGGGATACCAGGCATCATAGTCTCCAGCTTCCAGCGGGCGGATAGTCAGGCTCATCAGTGGCGTCCCGATTGTTTGGATTCGATGGCGAGACTAGCCCATGTTGGGATTGCTGAACATGGGGCCTCAAACGGACCAAGCACAATTAGGTGATGTTGACTGTGTAATTAAAGACTTACACGTCGCGACCCCCTAGACTTTGTCCAGTTTTGGGCAGGTTCAGGGAGTTCGCATGACCAACATGTTTCAAACCGCATTGGCGTCGGCAGTGTTGTTGCTATTGACCTTGGGGGCATCACTGGCGCAGCAAACGGTGGAATCTGGTCATGTTACGGTCAAAAACCCCGCCACCCTTTCGGGCGCTGATGCTAACAGGATCTATGATCAGATTCGCCAGCGTATGGCGGACAATTATGCATTGGCTGAACTGGTCGAGATTAAGGACTACCAGTCCTGGACCCGTTACAATTCAGCCCCTTATGTATCAGCCACCCATGGCCAGCGATTTGTCAACAATTTTGCCAATGACAAAGCCAGCGCCTATGGCAAACTCGCCAAAGGGGAAAAGTATCCTGTGGGTGCCGTTTTCGCCAAGGACGCGATCACGGTCACCAGCGACAACAAGATTTTTCCAGGTGCCATGTTTGGTATGGAAAAACTGGTGGCGGGAGCCAACCCCGATACTGCTGACTGGCGCTATTTTGTCGTATTACCAGATGGAACATTGTTTGGAGACACCACGGGCGCAGAACCGGAACTGGTGGAATATTGCCACGCCTGCCATGCCGCCAAAGCCAGCGATGATTATGTATTCTTCGTGCCCAAGGCTCACCGGCTCACCCAATAAGATCAGACCGCACGGCGATGCATACGGGTTTGGAACAGGCGACCGCAATCGCCTGTTCTGCAAGAATGGGGATCAATTATGCGCTGACAGGTCCAGTGCCTGTCCGGTTTCAAGATAAGACTTCAAACGCGCGGCAATTTGCGACCAGCCTTTTCTCACACCTTCAAGTTGCTCAGTGACGCCGAAATGCATGATCGTGAGCTTGCAGGTTTCACCCGCCTGTTCAATCTCATACACGTTGCGGGAATCGGGCACGTCTTTCTTGTCCATCCAGACCGGCACAAAACTCATTTCCAGCCGCTTCATTGGTTCCACGTCAATAATTTCCCCGCCCAGCATCTCATTGCCTTCGCCCGATGTGTAGAGATAGGGAGACCCTTTTTTGAAATCGCACTTCACACTCGCCTGTCCCTGAAAATAATGCCGGGAAAGCTCGCCATTGGTCAGCGCATCCCATAATTTTTCCGGCGTTGTTTTGATATAGGTTTCGAGCACGAAGTCGGGTTTGGTTTCGGTTGAAGTATTCATCACAGTTTCTCCTTCCAGAAGTGATTTCAGATTAAGCGCTGCCCGCGCCAGGGGTTTTTGAGTGAGCGGCTCGATCCAGCGGTCGATGACCTCCTGCAAAGGAATCGCGTTCAGGTAGTGATATTTGAAGCGACCCTCCTTGCGGCTCACCACAAGGTTGGCAGCTTCCAGGACCTTTAAATGCTTCATCACGCCAAACCGGGTCATCTCGAACCCGGCATCGGCCACACCGGCTTCCAGTTCCGACAGGGTCTGCCCGTTTTTACGGTGCAGCGTGTCGAGAATTTTCCGCCTTGTGTCGTCGCCGAGAGCTTTGAATATCGCGTCCATAGTTTTCATATATGTTACTATTTAGTCACGTGTCAATATAGTCACATAAAAATTCTGGCGGGCCGAAGAAGTTTGCCCTACGAAGGAACGAAGATGATGAGGAGCCGGGAACCCCATGAACGACTTCAAGGAGCGACCAAACCGCTATCCACTGCCGCCAATCTTGACCTTGGGAATGCTGGCGCTGTGTTGGCTGCTCGACCGGTATTTGCCACTGGGCTGGGAAGCCGATCAGGTGAGCACTTTCATGCGGGGCACGGGTCTGTTTCTGCTGGTTTGCGCCATTGCCCTGGATGTGTGGGCCTATACAGTTTTCCGCAAACACAACGCCAACATGTTGCCCCACAAGGCCGCCACCGATTTGCTGATGAACGGGCCATTTGCCCATTCTCGCAACCCCATCTATGTGGCCAATGTCATGCTGACAGTTGGGTTCGGCTTTCTGCTGGGCAGTCGCTGGTACTTGATCGGTGGCGCGGTGTTGTTCTTTTTGCTGGGCGAGCTGGCCATAAAGCGTGAAGAGAAACACATGGAAGCCCTGTTCGGCGACCGCTGGAGAGACTATTGCAAATCTGTGCGCCGTTGGGTCTAAGGCACATAGCCAGCAAGATGACCCGTCTTTTTGCGCCAAAATTAAACAGCGCTCACCATTGAGGAAAACATGTCCAAATCAATCATGATCCCCCCCGCACTCATTGGGGCAATGGTATTGTTGAGCGCTTGCTCGCCCTCTGTGCAACAGGCAGCGCCAAAGGCGAATGCGGCACCGTCCAACAAGACTCTGGCCATTCAGGCAGAATGCCAATTGTTGAACGAGGCGTTTCGCATCACCGCAGAACGTGAGAACAAACAAGTATTGTCGATTGTGAACAATTGCCCCGGCTTTGAAAATGCAGCACCCAACAGCGGCACCTTCCGTGAAGCAGCTTTGTTCAATCGGGCCAGCAGCGCCTCCCTCCCCTATGATGCAAAGGTTACGGGGAAAACCGCCACACGCATATTCCAGCGTATGATTGCCCGCGGCACCCCACCCATCATCGCCGAAGAGCTGACCCGCACAAGCACGTTTTCAAACGCCGTCGCCACCGCCAAGCGCATCTAAGGCGACGCCGTCCGCTTGACCTGCGCTGCAGCCGAAGATACCAATAAAGCCAAGGGGTCCGCGAACGCCCCGTGAGGCCAAGGCCCAAGTATCGCATCCACTCAGGTCAGAGAAAGGATGCACTATGCCATCTCTAAACACGATTACAGTTTCCCAATTGGCCCGCCTCATTGGCACGCCCGACTGTCCCAAATTGGTCGATGTCTGCATCGATGAAGATTTTCACGACGACCCCAGATTCATACCGACCTCGTTTCGCCATCCCTACAACTTGATTGATGAATTGGCACCGCAACTGGGGGATGGGCCCATTATCGTTATTTGCCAAAAGGGCAAGAAGCTCAGCGCAGGCGTTGCAGCTTTGCTAAGGTTGGAAGGCATTCACGCTCAATATCTGGAAGGGGGAATATTCGCATGGCGCGATGCCGGGCTGCCTCTCGTGCCAGCAAAAGCGATACCGCCTACGGACTCTCAAAACCGAACGACCTGGGTTACCCGGCACCGGCCCAAGATCGATCGCATCGCCTGCCCATGGCTGATCCGCCGCTTCATTGACCCCAGCGCCCGGTTCCTTTTTGTCGCCCCTGCAGAAGTCGAGGCCGTGGCCGAAAAATTCAATGCCACCCCTTTTGATATCGAAGACGCATTTTGGAGCCATCGCGGCGACACCTGCACCTTCGATACGATGATTGCAGAATGGCAGCTTGAGTTCACAGGGTTGCGCCGGCTGGCAGAAATCATCCGTGCAGCAGATACTGACAAGATTGATTCTTCCCCACAGGCTGCTGGTCTCATGGCTGCTTCCCTTGGCTTATCGCGTCTATACAAGGACGATCTGGCGCAGCTTGATGCCGGGATGCTTCTTTACGATGCATTTTACCGTTGGGCACGCGATGCATTTGACGAAACCCATGACTGGCCAACCTCACGATGACTGATACAAATGTTTCCCTAGCCAGCGCGACCCGTGTTTGGGCCCGTATTGGCTTGCTGTCCTTTGGTGGACCGGCTGCGCAAATCGCACTCATGCACAGCGAAATCGTTGAACGCCATAAATGGCAAAGCGAACAACAATTTCTCAATGCCCTGTCATTTTGCATGTTGTTGCCTGGGCCGGAGGCAATGCAAATGGCCACCTATGCCGGCTGGCGCATGCACGGAACTTTGGGCGGGCTGATTGCCGGTGCCCTGTTCGTCATTCCAGGTGCGATCGTCATGTTGGTGCTGGCGGGGCTTTATGCTGCATTTGGAAATATGCCCCTCGTGGACGCCTTGTTTTTAGGTGTCAAAGCCGCCGTAATTGTCATCGTATTGCAGGCGTTGCTGCGCGTGGCGAAGCGTGCTCTGGCCGGAGCTGCCCATTGGGCCATGGCAGCTTTGGCGTTCATCGGACTGTTTTTCTTTGATCTGTCCTACCCGCTAATCGTTGTTTCAGCGGCTGTGTTTGGCTTCTTCTGTTTTGCCAAACCTGGGTCGAACGTGGAAGAAATCAAACCCTTAAGATCACCAACTGCTACCCTCACCACCATTGGCATGTGGCTTGTCATCTGGTGGGCACCCCTGTTGGCGTTACGAGCCATATTGCCCAATTCACTGCTCAATGAGATCGGCCTGTTCTTTTCCAAACTGGCTGTTGTAACTTTCGGCGGGGCCTATGCGGTATTGGCCTATATGGGGCAAGACGCGGTGCAACAGTCAGGCTGGCTGACTGCAGGCGAAATGATGGATGGATTGGGTCTGGCGGAAACCACGCCCGGCCCGCTTATTCTGGTCACAGAATTTGTCGGCTTCCTGGCGGCCCACAAGCAGGGTGGTTTTTGGTTTGGCACTGCGGCCGCTTTCGTCACTTTATGGGCAACCTTTATCCCCTGCTTCCTATGGATATTTGCAGGTGCGCCTTACATTGACTGGCTGGCAACCCAACCACGATTGACCGGCGCATTATCTGCCATCACGGCAGCGGTGGTGGGGGTCATCCTCAACCTGTCCATCTGGTTTGCCTTAAACGTGTTCTTTGAAAACGTGGAGAGAATTGCAACCGGGCCAATACGCACCTGGGCGCCGGATTTGGCAACCCTGGACTGGCGGGTATGCCTGTTGGCGCTGGGGGCCGCACTTGGCCTGTTCAAACTCAAATTGGGGATGCCGCTTCTGCTCGGCCTATGTGCATTGGCAGGCGTGGCGCTGAGCTATCTGTAAGCGCCAGTCACATCTGGAAACGCTATTGCAAACACGCGCTGTTCAGCGGTGTATGATCGGCCCTATTGGCTGATGCGCAGCTCGGCCATCCGTTCGATGCAGTTTTCTTCCGCTGCATCCAGCTCTTGCAGGATCTCATCGATATCCCGGCGCTTCTGTTCAAGTTCAGCGCGTTTTTCACTGATCAGATCAACCATGAGTTTAATCTGCCCCTCCTCACCGGAAGGCGCTTTGTATACTTCGATGATCTCGCGAATTTCGGCAATGGAAAACCCCAGCCGTTTGCCGCGCAGAATTTGTCGGAGCAATATTCGGTCGGATGGCCGAAACAGCCGCGTGCGGCCGCGGCGCACAGGCTTGATCAAACCCTCATCTTCGTAGAACCGGATTGTGCGCGTTGAAACACCAAACTCTCGTGTCAGCTCTGTAATGGAATAGTATTCACGCATGCGGTTCTGCCCAAAGAAGTCCAGTCTGAGTTAGATGGTTGATTTACGTAAAAGTCAACGTTTGGGCAGCGTAACCCCCGGCTTTCCGGCTCGACGGTCACCTGATTGGAGACTTGATGTCACACGCCAAACCACCAGGCCGCCAGCCCAAGAAATGCGAAAAAGCCAACCACGTCCGTCACGGTTGTGACGAAAACACCAGAGGCAATCGCCGGGTCGGCTCCAGCCTTATCCAATGCAATGGGTATCAAAATGCCCGCAGCAGCGGCGAACACCATGTTCACAACCATCGCAACCGCAATGACAATGCTCAGCGAAGGAATACCAAACCAGAACCCAGCAACCACGCCCATAATGACCGCGAATAACAGGCCATTGAGCAAGCCCACAATCAGTTCCTTACGCACAATTTGCCGCGCGTTATAGGTGTCGATATCTTTGGTCGCGAGCGCACGCACAGCCACCGTCATGGTCTGTGTCCCCGCATTGCCACCCATGGAGGCCACAATGGGCATGAGAATGGCGAGTGCCACCATTTGTTGAATCGTCGCGTCGAACAGGCCGATCACCAGGGAAGCCAAAACGGCAGTGAACAGGTTGATCGCCAGCCAGACAATCCGCGAGCGGGCAATGTTTTGAACACTATCGGACAATTCCGCATTGCCAACACCGGCCAGACGCTTGATGTCCTCATCGGCCTCTTCCTGGATCACATCGACCACATCATCAATCGTCAACACGCCCACAAGGCGTCCATTGTCGTCGATCACTGGCGCGGACAACAGGTCATATTGTTCAAGAACCTGCGCCGCCGCTTCCTGATCCAGCGTGGCCAAAATTGGGTGCGCATTGTCTTCCTGAATACTGGAAATAACCACATCGCGCCCGGCCCGTATGAGGGTATCCAGGGGCAACGTCCCCGACAGTCGAAAGGTGGGATCAATGGTGAAAATTTGCGAAAACTGATCCGGCAAATCTTCACCGGCCCGCACATAGTCGATCACCTGTCCAACAGTCCAAAACGGCGGCACGGCGATGAACTCGGTCTGCATACGCCGACCGGCAGTTTCTTCAGGATATTCCAGCGAGCGGCGCAGGCGTATCCGTTCCTGAAACGGAATTTGCGCAAGAATTTCCTCACGTTCGTCATCCGACAGATCTTCAAGAATATAAACCGCATCATCGGAATCCAGGGCACGCACCGCGCTGGCAACTTTGTCGTTCGCCAGATTGCCAACAATGTTGACGCGAATTGATTCCTCAACCTCGGTCAGCGCGGCAAAATCGAAATCATCACCAGCCAGTTCAACACAGGCACCGCGCGCATTCTCATGCAGCGCTTCAATGATGTCGCCAACTTCGGATTCGTGCAGATCAACGAATGTTTCACGTACCGTGTCGGAGTTACCCGCTTCCACCGCCTTCTGAAGCGCGACGACAACCTCTTCGCGCACCACACCATCTTCGGTGTAGATCCCAATCGGCGGCTGTTCTTCTATCTGGGAAGGGACGGTTTCACTCATGACCCAGCGTTACCACACATGGAGGACACAGCCATAGCCGTGTCCACAATTCTGCAATTCACCTGCACGCGCAGATGGATGAAAAACCATCTTGTGCATCAAACAACCAGCGGGTCAGCGTGAAGTAGAACGATGCGATCATCGCCAGCCGTTAAAGGCGGATACAGCGTTCGAACAAGCGGATCGTGCCCTGGAATGACATGCGCCGGGCTGTCCGCCAAATCGACAATCGTTCTAAAACCGTCCAGCATTTCCTGAACATCGACCACGATGGGAAACGGTTTGCCGGACTGGAAATTCTCATAATAATGACTGGCGTCAGACGCCAATACCACCCATCCCCGGCGCGTGCTCACACGCACGCATTGCAGGCCACGGCTGTGACCACCAATCAGATGCACTTCAACGCCTGAAGCCACTTCGCCGGACCCCTGGGTATAAACCAGCCTGCCCGCATAGAGCGCTCTGACAGCATCGCACACGTGCTCGCCGGTAAACGGCAAGCGGATAAAATCGTGGCACATGCAAGGGCCAGTCGCAAAGGCCATTTCAGACGGCTGCATGTGCAGGGTGGCATTGGGATAATTTCGCAATCCACCCGCGTGGTCATAATGGAGGTGGGTAACGATCACAGTATCAATACTGGCGGGCGAAACGCCCATCGCTTCCAACATGGCAGACGGTGTTTGTTGGATGGGCCTGTCGCGCCGCGCCGCCTCTTCGTGTTCATAACCCGTATCCACCAGGATCGTGCGATCACCACACCGCAGGAGCCATATGAAATAGTCCATATCGTGATCGCTGGCGTGGTCGTCATCAATGATAAAGCTGTCATTGCGGGACCGGGTATTCCGCTCGGCATATTTCAACGCCAAAATTTCCCAAACATCACTCATGGCCATTTCTCCCAGCGGCAATCCTGCCTGCTTGTATGTTTACGACACCCATGCCAGTGCAGCAATTCAGCCGGCATCATCAACACAATTATTGATAAAGCCTGCCGCTTCCAACAGCGACAATTCCGCTTCCGGGATTTCATCATACATCTCAAACACATGCCAAAGGCCCGGCCAGATGCGCAACACAATCTCCACGCCGCTGGTGCGCATTTTCTGTTCCAGGTGAACAAGGTCAGGCAGGAAACTATCCTGCGTGCCGGAAGAGATGAAACAGGGCGGAAAACCATCGCCAAAATCGGCCAGACCCGGCGACACATCCACCAATGATCGTGTCGCCAATTCGGGTGCAAAGGTGCGTGTAAAAAAATTCAGCATCTGCACAGACATGCTGGGGTCGTCCACGGCCAGATGCCGTATCGATGTCAGATCGGTCCAGGGTGAAAACAGGCAAATCCCTTTAGGCAGATATTGGCGCTCACGGATCAACCGATGGGTCAACGCAAGCGCCAGGCCACCCCCGGCGGACTCACCGGCTATAATGCTGGGCTGCAAATCTTCGCAACCTGTCAAATACCCATAAACATCCATCGCAGTTACAGCCGCTGCAGGAGGGCCATATTCAGGTGCAAGCGGATAATCTGGCATGACGATACGCATGCCGGTTTTGTCAGCCAAAGATGCCGTTAGCGCCAAATCCAATTGGGGCGCACCGGAGACATAGCCACCTCCAAAAAAATAAAGAACCACTTCATCCTGCGTTTGCACCTTGGGCGTCAAAACGAGGCAATCGCATCCACCAAATTTGTGCCATTCAATCTTCGGCTCAAATCGCGCCACCGCGCGCGTGGATCGCGGCACAAACCCATCCTTGTGACTATACCGCGCCTTTAATGGTGTTAAATCATCACAATCGGAGTCCCGCGATGTCCGCAATTGTTCAGCCAGCAACCTGGCCTGGGGACTCGCGTTCGAATTTCGGCCAGCAGACATTGGCTCGCTTCCAATCACATGATCGTCACAGCATTTCGGTTTTCAGCCCCAAGGCCTGTTGCTTGCGCAGGCTGACCGACTGGGTGATGCGATCGGCAATCATTGCAATAATAGCCATGCCAATACCGGCTGTCATGCCAACACCGAAATCACCGTCCCCCAGGCCAATATAGATGCGCTGGCCAAGACCATTGGTGCCCACCAGCGCTGTGATCACCAGCATGCTGATGCCGTAAATAATCGTTTGGTTGAGGCCAAGCATAATTGCTGGCAGGGCAAGCGGCAGCTTCACTTTGAACAATAGCTGCGCTGGCGTTGCACCAAGTGTTGTGGCGCTTTCGATAATGTCCGGTGGCAGATTGCGCAAACCATGCTCTGTGTAACGGATCGCCGGAACAATGGCATAGGCAATAATAGCCAGGAGCGCCGTGAACTCGCCAATCTTGAAGATCATCACAAAGGGAATGAGAATTACGAACAGGGGCATTGTTTGCAGCGTATCGATGACCGGGCGCACAATCGTTGAAACTGTTTGGCTGTGTGCCGCCCAGATGCCAATGCCACTGCCCAGCACGAAACAGATGAAAACGCCCACTCCACACAGATAAATCGACAATGCCGATTGGGGCCAAAGCCCGATGATCACCAAAAAGCCAAGGCCAAGCGCCGTGCCAATTGCCAGCCGTGCCCCGGCTGTTTGATAGGACAACAATACGAATGCGGCCAATACCACCGCCCAGGGCATTGTTGTCAGTCCAATATACAGTGTGGCACCGATCAACAGCACGGTCACACCCATGGCCGCCCTGGCCCGCACCAGTGCGAAACCAGCAATCACCACAAGCGCTGCCGCGTAGGCAAAACTTAAGACCGGGGTCAGCGCGAAGCCCCAGGTAAACGGGCTAACGGCCTGGATAAGGCCGATCTTAACCGGCAGCATGACAAAGAAAAATGCGGAATTCTTGATCGCCTCCAACACCAGACGCCAGTTGAGAATGAAATTCTCAAGCCCCGTATTCATGGCCGGTGCGGGATCAAAAACAAGGTTTTCCGGCCATTCGGCTAAAGCTGGCACCACCAGTGACAACAGCCACACAGCACCGGCAATTGCCAAAACCAAGTGCCAGCTTTTCAGCGCTTTTTCATCGCTCGAAATCGCCCGATCGCGGGTGGCAAAGGCATGTGTAATCCGGTCAAGCAACATGGCCATGAGCGCGATCACGAACCCGGCCAAAAGGCTTTCGCCAAACTGGGCCTTGCGCATGGTGGAAAGCACTTCCCAGCCGATATCATTTGTGCCGCCAATGATGGATGCGATGATAACCATGGACAGGGCAGCCATTGTGGTTTGGTTCACGCCCAGCAAAATCTGGCTTTTGGCGGCGGGAAAACGGACTTTCCAGAACAATTGGCGGGCATTGGCGCCGGAGATTTCACCGGCTTCGATGATTTCAGCGCTGACCGCGCGAAGCCCCAGAATTGTGTTGCGCACCGTTGGCGGGAACGCAAACAACACACTGGCAACCAAACCAACCGTTGTACCAAAACCAAACAGAATCAGGATCGGCAACAGATAAGCAAAGGCAGGAATTGTTTGCAGCAAGTCCAGCAGCGGCATGATAATGCGCCGCGCCCTTTTGGAATAGAATCCGAATACGCCCAGGCCAAATCCAACCGCAATCGCCATGGGCACAGAAATCAGAACAATGGCCAGCGAATTCATGCTTTCTGCCCAATAGCCAATGCCCGCCATGTAGAGCATGGCCGCAAGGGCAAACAGGGCAAGCCGCCAGCCCGATGCCAGATATGACAAGGCCATAAAGATGAAACAGGTCACACTCCAGGGCAGGAAGGCAAGTATCTTTTGTGCAGCAAATACCGGCCATTCCAGCAGCCAGCCAATGGCCTTGAAAACCGGTCCAAATGCATCAACAAACCAGCGCATCGCCACATTCATCTGGTCTGTGACCGACACCACCCACTCAGTCGGATAAGTGACGAATGCGCCAAGTGGACCCGGCGAAAAATGTAAAATCAGGGCCAGAACAAGCAGACCAAGCCAAAGATATTGAGAAGAAGATATTCGCGCCATCTTCTTACATACCCACCTGCGCCGGGTTTTGTACGCCACTTGCCAGAGCTTCGATCACCCGGCGCGCATTGACCACGCCCATATCGTTTCCGTCCCCATCGCGGACCACAACACCGGCTTCGTGGTCAGCCAAATACGGCAACAAAGTTGCCACAGACGTATCGGCAGAAATATGACCCATGCCCTTGGCGAATTTATGAGCAGGGTCAGCAATATCGCCTGCAGTGAGCACGAGTTCCCAGGGCACATCATTGGTAAATTCACGCACATAATCATCAACCGGGTTAAGGATCAGGTCCACCGGTCGGCCAATTTGAACCACTTCCCCATCGCGCATGATCGCCATTCGGTCGGCAATGCGCAGGGCTTCCATAAAGTCATGGGTGATGAACACGATGGACTTGTGCAATTCCCGTTGCAGGCGCAGGAACTCATCCTGCATCTGTTTACGGATCAGCGGGTCCAGCGCACTGAACGGTTCGTCGAGAAACCACAGTTCTGGCTTCACCGCCAGCGAGCGGGCAATGCCCACGCGCTGCTGCTGGCCGCCGGAAAGCTGGCTTGGGAAACTGGCTTCACGACCTTCCAGCCCCACCAGGTCGATAATCTCCTGCGCCCTCCTGCGGCGCTCCTTCACATCGATGCCCTGTAACTCCAGCGGAAACGCCACATTGTCCAGCACGTTAAGATGGGGCATCAGGCCAAAATTTTGAAACACCATGCCCATCTTGTGGCGGCGGAATTCAATGAGTTCGCGTTTATTGATGTCGAGCAGGTTCTGCCCATCAAGCAAGACCTCGCCCGCCGTTGGTTCCACAAGGCGAGACAGGCAGCGAACAATGGTGGACTTGCCGGAACCGGAAAGCCCCATGATCACAAATATCTCGCCCACATGCACATCAAACGAAACATTGGCACCAGCCACAATGTGATTGCTGTCACGAATCTCCTGGGCATGATTCAATGGGTCAACGCCATCCGGCAACCGACCGGATTTATTGGAAAAAAATCTGTCCGGATGGGTTCCATAAACCTTCCAGATATGGCGGCAGGAGAGTTTGACTTCCAAGGGCGTGGGATCAGTTCCGGGCATTTGTCTTGTCTTGTGTTAAGGAAATGAAATGGCCCCGCGCGCAAACAGCACACGGGGCCACACTTGATTGCACGGGTGGGAACACGCCACGCGGTCCCTGTTTTCCCGCCCTATTTGACCCAGCCGCTCCACACGGATTCATTGTCAGCAACCCATTGTGCAACAACGTCTTCGATCTTGACCTTGTCCTGATCCACTTTCTTGATCAGCGCGTTTTGCACGTCATTGGAAAGCGAATAGGAATTCACGAACTTGACCGCGTCAGGCCATGTTTTTGCAAAATCAGCATTGATGATTTTCTTCACGCTGGCCTGGGCAAATCCGCAGGCGCTGCCCTTGGATTGATTTTTGCCCGCAAGGCAATCGGCGCTTTCGCTGTCCCACTTGACGAGGTTCAACTTGACATCAGCATGAATCCAATGCGGCTGCCACAACATCATCAACATGGGCTGTTTGGCAGCAATCGCCGATTTCATTTCAGCAATCATGGCGCCTTCGCTGCCGCCAGCCACAGGCTGAAACGGAAGACCAATCGCGGCAACCTGTTCGCTTGAGCGTGTGCCCCAGTCCGCCGGATATGTTATCAACCGCCCCTTGGGAAAAGTATCGGCAGCGGCAAATGCCTGTGCGCAATCGTAAAGCGCCGAATAGGCGGGCAATCCAGGGCACTTTTCTTCCATATAGGGGGGATAAAACCAGCCTTCGCGTGGCTCAAGGCCAAGATCGCCGGAGACGATGATCTTGCCCGATTCAACCGCCTTGGGATAAATATCTCCAACATTGTTGGTCCAGATTTCCGGGTTGAAGTTGAGACTGCCTTCGGCAATGGCGGCAAATTGTGGAACGGCCCCGGCAGTCACATACTCAACCTTGTAGCCCATTTTGCCCAACAAACTGCCAGCGATACGGGCAGACAGATTTTGCCCTGTCCATTCGTTGACGGCAATCTTGATCGGCGTATCGGCACCCTTTGGGTCAGCCGCATGGGCAGTACCCATAAAAGCGACCATGGCGGCGCTGAGGATCAGCTTCTTCATGTGTAACTCCCTGTTGAATTTCTACAGTCCAAATATCTCGTCATAAGTTGACGTGATTATGAGTTTTTGTCGACACCGCACATCCATTTTATCAACGATGAAACGCAATCGAACCACCGTCGCTAAACCTCACCCACGGTTCGACTGACCAAATGGCGGCTATTTCAGGTGCAGACTTCTGCAGGAAGGTGGAATTGCGAAAAACCCAAAATGCTTCGCCCACCTTATAAACAGTGAATTTCTGGCTGGGTTGGCCGGACAGATTTCTCCACCGGCAGACAATTGCTTTGCTGCGCGCTTGGACCTTTGAGATTCTTCTTTTTCATAGTCGCGATATTCGAAAAGCAATCGGAACTGCATGATCCGGCCTCCACAAAATGGTTCGTGATGCCGCGTTACAATTCACCAAAAGTTGATAATCAGCAATAGCGCAGCTGCAATGCCCACCGGAACCCTGCAATAGAATCGCGATTTTCCAAGAGATTAAAGTGAGGTGCGGTCAACTTGTAAATATAATTAGGTTAAGTCAGTGTGCCCCTATCTCATGATATTGGCGCAAGCGAGGGACCAGGATCGGTTGCGTTTGCCGATACAATAATGCCGAAATTGGACTGCCTCTTTTAACGCAAGCGAGTTCGGCCTTCGACGATCAGGACAAGGGCGTTTTCTATGAGGAAGTCATTCGTAACGGCACGGTAAGTTTCAGTCTGTCGCAACAAACGCGCAGTGCGCGCCTTATCTAAGGAATTGTGTCTCATGAGTTTTCGTCAGCTATCCCCGGCCCTCATGGAACAACGCCTTGCACCCCCCACCGGCAATGTGCGGCTGCTCATCGACACAGATACGGCCAATGAAATTGACGATCAGTTCGCGCTGGCCTGGGCCCTGTTGTCGCCGGAAAAAATGACTGTGGAAGCGGTCACCGCTGAACCGTTTTCCTTTGCCCACCACCGCACACAACTTGTTGCCGCCGAGCAGGCAATCGAAAAGGGCGACAAACACCAGGAGCATCTGGTGGGGGCCTTTCGGGGCTGGATCAACCGATTGCACGCCCAGGGACGGCGTGCCGCCGATCTGGAATTCATTGACCCGGCCAAGGGCATGGAATTGAGCTATCGGGAAATTCTGACGGTCTACGATAAACTTGGCATCGATTCGAGCGGCAAGGTTTTTCGTGGTGCTGATCGATATATGGAAGCGGCAGACACGCCGGTGCACTCACACGCCGTTGACACCATCATTGATCTGGCAAAGTCAGGGTCTTCGCCACTTTATATTGCAGCATTGGGATGCGTGACCAATATTGCCTCCGCCTTGGTGGTCGCGCCGGAGATTGCAGAAAATATTGTGGTGATCTGGACCTCCGCCTATCCATCAAACGCACCCCACTGCAACAGACCTTCGCTCAATCTTGTCCAGGACGTGATAGCGTCCCGCATTATCTTCGACAGTGGCGTCCCGCATATCTATCTGCCGGGATATCACGTGGGGGCACAGCTTAAGATCTCGCAACCTGAAATGGCACAATTCGTCAAAGGTCGCGGCGCGATCGGGGATTATCTATGGCACCTCTATACCCATAATCCGTTGCACCACATGTTTGCCCTTGAGGATACGGCGCGCCGCACATGGGTGATCTGGGACATCATCAACATCGCCTGGCTGATTAATCCCGCATGGGTTCCGACATTCATCACGACTTCGCCGGTTTTGGATGGGGAGCTGAATTGGAAACAGGACGCATCGCGCCATTCCATGCGTGAAGCCCATGATGTGCAACGCGATGAAATATTCATCGACTTTTACAATAAGCTGGAGGCAGCAGCCCGACAGGGCAGTTAAGTGAAGTCGCGGCGGTCGAGATGGTTGCGCATGGGCCGACGATCCAACAGGTCCATACCGGTCCACGACGCAAACTCTGTCAAAGGTGCTGAAATATTGCCAGGCACCAGCACGAAATGGTGCTCCAATCCATGGGCCATCACCGTGGCAACCACATCTTCCAGCGTTGCCTGCGCGCCAAAAATCTCAAAACCTTCAAGCCACCCACGGCACCCGCTAAATCCAGATGGGTCGCGCGACACAACTTCTGCGGTCATTGAAATAAACGCCGAAGCGTTACGCGCCACCCGAAACACACTGACCGGCCCGGCCTGAAAAACCAGATCACTGATCGCCCCATATATGGGCCCCGCGTCTGTACCCCGACCGATCATTGGATGGTTGATCCATTTTGCGCCGCCATCATCGGCCAGATATAACGGCCCGCCACCGCCATGCCACATGAGCAATTGTTCGGCATCCAGATCCGGCTCGGTCATATCCAGCAGATAGCCAACCCTGCCGGTCATCGACTTGGCAATAATCTGGGTGACCGCACCCAAAACATCTCCCTCCGATGCGATGGGCAGGCGCGCCTTTTCCTCCAGCCATGTAAATGCGGCACCGGGATGCATTCCTGGATTGTCCTGCAATGCGGGCCAATCACTTACCGCAAGCGCCGCATAATTCCCCTCGCTGGCCATATCTTCCAAAGCCAGGGCGCATTGGGTGGTCAATGCCATTTGAGAACAGCTGACCCCATCCACCCGTGCGGCAGCAGAAATCAATGCCAGTTCTTTGGCCATTCTTGTGCTGTCAATTGACGCCATACGGTCGGTAAGCTCATGCATGTCATGATTGGCCACTTCCACCCCAAGACGAGACCGTAATTCGTTGGTGGACACTTCCATATTGTAAAATGTCATCGCCAGCCCACCCACCACACCGATGCGGGCACCTTGCAAATCTTTTGCCGCCTGAAGGGCGCGCAATGTGTTTTCCAAACGTTGCAGAAGCGCTGGACTGTCTGGCGCACCGTGATACCACTGCACAGGAGACGATTTCAGATCGCGCACCTGCCGTGCAATCGACATGGACATGTTGAGCGACACAAAATTATTCAGTTGAACATCGCCGGTTCTAACCGGTTCCGGCACCGACCAGAACCCGGCTCTCACCGGCGCGGCTGCCACCGTGCGCGCCACATCCCCCATGCTGAATCCGCCATGTAGCAGGAGCACAAAATCAACGGCCTCCGCGCGACATTTTTCCAGGGCAACACATGTTTCCCGCGCATCCATTGGCACGCCTGGGGCAACAAAAAGCTGTGCGCCCAGTCTGTCACACAAGCCGCCAAGGGCCGCTTCCGCCCGTTTCCAAACATCAAATTTTTCCGGGAAATAGCTCGGCAGAGATGCCCGAATGAGTCCAATTTTCAACGGTTGAATATTCAGTCCCAATTCATCTCTCCCTAGTGTCAGGTCTCACTAAATGCGAAAAGCACCACCATTCACGATGGGGCAGAAATATGAAGCTCGGTATCAAATGCTATGCCGTGAATTTCTGCCAACGCGACTAGCCTGCATTCCCCCCGTGAATTTTTGGAAAATTGGGTGTCGTCTGATCGGCCCGCCAAAAAGTCAGCATTTCTTCGTTGGGCGTGAACAGGGAAATTGAAAATGCACCGGTTTCCTGTGTGGTCGAAAATGATCCTATCATCGGCGACACATGGGGAATGTCCCTCGCCTCCAAAATCTGCACAACTTCGCGATAGATGGTCAGCAATTCCATATGGGTCGTGCCACCGGCACCATTGATCAATACCAGCGTTGTTGTGCCAGAAGGGATGTGACGGTCCCCCAGCAATTCGTCCATCATGAATGAAACGAGTTCATGGACCGGCCCTAATTTTCGCCGCCCCACCCCCGGTTCGCCATGCACACCCATGCCGATAAATACTTCATCATCGGGCAGTTTGAACATTGGCTCGCCGGTAAGGGGCGAGATGCCTGGCAAAACCGCGGCCCCCAATGTGCGCGTTCTTGCCCGCACGTCTTCACCCAACGCATAAAGCGCATCCAGGCCCATGCCGGCTTCCGCAGCCGCACCCAAAATCTTGTAGATGAACATCGTGCCAGCGGCACCCCGGCGTTCGTCTTCCTGTCCTTTGGGTGCTGACGAAATATCGTCATACATCAGCAAGGGCCTGACATTCAGCCCCTCATCCTGAGCCATTAATGCAGCCGCATTGCCGTTGATCACATCGCCCTCATGGCGCGAAATGAGCAAAACGGCCCCGGCATCGCCGGTCACTTCTTCAATTCCCTCAAGAATCAAATCCTGCGATGGCGCGGCAAACACGTCGCCAACCACATTGGCGTCCAGCAATCCTTCACCGACGAAACCCATCGCAATGGGTTCATGGCCACAGCCATTGCCAATCAACAGGGCAACCTTCCCCCCCTTTGTCCTAAGCGTGCGACGTCGGACAACCCGCGGATGTTTCCCGCGCATGACAATGTCAGGAAAAGCAGCAACAAAACCGTCGATCATGTCATCGGCCATCGTTTCCTGACTGTTGAACAGCTTCTTCATCATTGATCTTTCTGCCATTGGGCAAAGGCTTCAAGAATTTCTGCAACTGAACGGGCACCGGCATCGAGATGTCCAACACCCGCCCCCTCCACATATTTTGTCCGCCCCCGCCTGGCAGCCATGTCTTTTGTGGCCAGCCATCCTTCCCGCGCTGCCCGTGCAGCCGCATCAGCATTGCTTCCAACTGATGCGGCGGGAATGAGCGCGTCGAGCAGGGTCTTATCCCCCGCCTTAGCCTGGCCCAGTTGGCCAATGCGATGTGCCGCATCCTGTAGCGTATCATCCAGATCAGAACTTCGATCAATTACCGAAGCCAAAGCGCCGATGAGAACAGAAAACAACGAACCCGACGCGCCGCCAGATGCCATGCGGAAAGCCTTTGCCGGATTTTCCGCCGCCACGGCCGCACGCAGACCTTTCACCATGGTTATTCCATGGTCCCCATCCCCTGTTGCCGCATCAAGGGCGTTGAGTTCCGCCTCCAACGCTTCAAACCGGACAAGCAAAAGGCACAGGAAAGAGTTCATGCAAACGTACTCTTCATGAAAGACAAGGCACGGCGCGCGGCGTCCGTTGCATCGGGCTCAATGTCCCGCCAAATGTTCAAATCAGCACTGGCGGGATTGCCGGCAACAACAAACATCTCGGCAACGATCCAACCATTATATCCCACCTGATCCAAAGCCCGCTTAACTTCACCCCAGGGCACATGGCCGGAGCCTGGAACGCCACGGTCATTGTCTGAAACATGGAAATGCACCAGTTTGTCACCGGTATCGACAATCGCGGCGGCAATATCCTTTTCTTCAATATTGAGGTGAAACGTGTCGAGCAACGCCCCAACACGGGAGGAACCGGAAGCAAGGGCCATTGCCTTGGCTTCAGCGGCCGTATTGACCAGATCTGTCTCAAACCGGTTGATCGCCTCAATGCCCAATGTCACATCATGGCGTTCAAGATCATCGTGCAGGGCGGCGAATGCCTGGGCGGAGCGGCGGGCACGCACCGGCTTGTTGGCCGGATCATACACACCCCAGGGGGCATAAACGACACCGGCCAAACCCCGCGCACCGATCCGCGCCGTTGTGGCAATGGCCCAGCGCAGATAATTCAGCCCAGCCGCCCTCACATCCGCATCCTGTGCGGTGATGTCGTTTTGGGGCGAAAGGCCATCGGAACATGTCACTTCCAGTCCATGATCGCGAACCGCTTTTGCCAAAGCCTGCGCCTTCTCGTCGCTCATGCCGAGCAAGGACACTTCAACGCCATCATAGCCAAGGTCTGCGACCTTTTTTAGAACTGGTATGATCTCATCAGTCCATCGGGCCAACCAAAGGCCGGCATGCACGCCGAATTTCATCTTACACACCTCATGTGGGCAATACCCAAAGCGAAGATGGCGGCAAGGTGATGTTCACCGCATCACCAACCGACAGGTTTTCCACTTCATTGGGGTTTGCAATGGCGTCGATTTTTTCTTCTCCTACCAGCAGTCGAAGGCGGGTTTGCGTGCCCAGGAACAGCCGCTCACTTACCACGGCTTTCAGACTGTTCTCGCCTTTGTCCAATCCATTGATGCGAATATTTTCCGGCCGCACGGTGAGTTTACCAGCGCCTGAAATAGCCCCTTCAGGCAATACGAGCCTGCCCAGCGCACTTTCAAAAACGGAACCATTGGACGATCCGGGAATAAAATTCTGGCCACCAAAAAACCGCGCCGTAGCTTCGTCAACCGGGCGTTTGTAAAACACATCTGCGTCTTCATATTGCTTCAATTGGCCATCAAGTATCAGCGCCACTTTATCGGCCAACACCACGGCCTCTTCCTGATCATGGGTCACAAAAATTGTGGTGATTCCCATTTTCTGTTGCAGCCCACGAATGAGATCGCGCATTTCAAAGCGCAAATGGGCATCCAGATTGGATAAGGGCTCATCCAGCAACAACACATTGGGTTGAACAATCAACGCACGGGCCAACGCCACCCGCTGTTGTTGCCCGCCCGACAGGGCGGAGGGCCGACGATTGCCAAGATCAGGAAGTTTGACCAGCTCAAGCATTTCCCCAACGCGCCGGTCTATTTCGGGCTTGGGCACCTTTCGCATTTTTAGGCCAAATCCCACATTATCTGCCACACTCATATAGGGAAACAGCAGGTAGTTTTGAAACACCATCACCACCCCCCGATGTTCCGGCTTGTCGTCCAGAACCGAGCGATCATCAAACAGAACATCGCCCGATGAAGGATCCAGCAATCCGGCAATCATCTTCATCGTCGTGGTCTTGCCGCACCCGGACGGACCAAGCAGCGCTGTCAGTTCGCCCGTTGGAATTTCCAGAGAAAGGCGGTCAAGGGCGGGTTCTGAGGAGCCGGGATAGGTCTTCGACAATTCTTTGATCGATACATGGGTCATATCTGGCCAAATCCTCCAACCGCGCCGCTGCGGCCTGACAAATGCTTTGCCGTCAACAGCAGAATGATGATGCCGGGCAATATGTAGATCATGCCAATTGCGCCGGTGATGTCATTGCGCCCTGAGGTTGCAAAATTGAACAGCAAAAGAGGCAGCGTAACCACCCGCCCGCCGCCAATCAGCAGGGTTAAAATGTATTGGCTCCACGAAACCAGGAATGCAAAAAGCCCCCCCACAATGATGCCGGGCATGATTGCTGGCAGGGTCACATACCAGAATGTTTTTAAAGGTGATGCGCCCAGGCTGCGCGCCTGGTCTTCAAACGAGGGGTCATAATTGGCAAAAATGCCCGACATGACCAGGATCATGTACGGAAGTGTGGGAATGAGATGCACCAAGATAACGCCACTGACCGTATTGTTCAGCCCCATGGAGATAAAGACGCTGTGAATACCTAAAACCACAGCAATTCCCGGCACGATGGTGGGAGCTAATATCATCAGTTCCACCAGTTCCTTGCCCTTGAATTTATACATGCCCAAGGCACGGCCGGCAGGAATACCAACCAAGATGGAAAGCACGGTTGCGGTGAGCGAAATTCCAATCGTCAGCCACAAACTGTCGAGAACCCCGGAAGTGTCTGACAGGGCATAATCCCATGCCTGCATGGACCAGCGTTTTGGCAGCAGATCGGGAAAAAACCACCCTTTGGCAAATGACCAGATCGCCAGCGGAATAAGCGGCAAGACCAGCCATGTGATCAGCATAACCCCTGTGACAACGCGGAAGCTGCGGACAGAAAAACTCTCTTTGCCAACCATGTCAGCTCCTGATCCTGCGCCGCGTATAGCGCACGTAGAAATAGATCATCAGCGCACTCAAGAGCGCAATAGTGATCGCCATCGCCATTGCTTCAGGACGCGCGGCAAGATCCACATCGGTATATTTTTGATAGGCCAGAACAGGCAGCGCCTTTGGAAAGCTTGCTCCCAAAATGGCGGGAATTTCATAGGCCCCGAAAGTGAATGCAAACACAATGACCGATGCGGACAAGACGCCTGGGAAAATCAACGGCATGAGAACATGAATAAACGCCTGCCACTTGCTGGCGCCCAGCGACCTTGCAACGCTCTCATAGTCTTCGCCCAGAGATTGCATATTCGCCAGCACAATGACGCCAATAAAGGGCACTTCTTTCCAGATATATTGCAGGATGATGCCAATGGCGTAGGGGTCAAACACCATCGCGGGGAAGTCGCTTGGCTTGGAAATTAGGTTCCACTCTGCCCCCAGCCGGGCAAACGAGCCCGATTGGGAAAACAGATAGAGCATGCCAATCGCGCCCACCAAATGCGGCACGGTCAAATTCAACTGGAACAGGAAATTGATCAGCGAACGGCCAATGAACGTGCGCCGCAAAAGCAGGGCCGCTCCAATTGCCAATATGGAAGAGATAACCGTCGATGTGAACGCAATATGGAACGTCAGCAGGAAGGATAGGTAAAATTCCTTCGACGTGAACACCGCCACATAGGCGCTCAGGTCAGGGTCGACCAACCCGATCACCGGCATGTAGTTGAAGCTTCGCATGAAGCCGATCAACAACCCGCCAAAAAACAGGATTCCAATAATGGAGAGCGCAGGTGCCAGAAGCAGTGCGATCTTCAGCCGGTCGGACATGGCAAAGAGAAACCTCGAAACAGAGTAATGTCCCCGCGAAGTCTTTCAACCTCGCAGGGAAATCGCATGGCCTTATTGCCCAACGTTGGCCAGCCAACCTTTCTCGATTGCCGAAATCCAGGAAGCCTGAAGTTCAGGTAATGCGTTCTTCGCAAGCTCCTCTGCTGGGGCAACCGCCGGGTGAGACTTGATCGACGCAAATTTTGTCCGGATATCATCTCCTGTTCGGGAAATCTCGATGGCCGGTTTTGCGCCCCAAACATCAGGCTTGGCTTTCTCATATTGCGCAGCGCCTGAAAGCAGAACATTTTGCAAAACCAGCGCAGCCGCCTTGTTGGGTGAGTTGAACGGGATGATCGTGTAATTGGTGTTGCCAATCGTCCCATCACTGAGCCCATAACCTTTGACCGTCGGCGGGAATGTGCCGTTTTCAATGTTGAGGCCAACACCGGCTGGCTCATAATTGAAATAAAGCGCCACTTCGGAATTGGCAAAAAGCTGTTCCAGCGCGTTGATCGAAGTTGGATATGTTTTGCCTTCGCGCCACAGGTAAGGCTCCATGTCGTTTAGGATTTTCCAGGTCTTGGCCGCAGCAGCATCAAACTTGGCCTGATCGAACGGACCAAGCAGATTCTCCACCCCACCTGCGGCATGGTAAAATACGTGACGCACAAAAACCGAGCCGTTGAAATCCGGTGGTGCCGAATAGGTAAACTGCCCCGGATTGGCCTTGACCCATTCGATCAATTCACCAATCGACCGAGGCGGATTGTCCGTACGTGCGGTATCATAGGCAAACGCAAATTGCGCTTTGGACCACGGCACTTCGCAGCCATTGACCGGAACACCAAAGTCATTGGCAATCGCAGGATTGTCCCAATTGACCAATTTGTTGTTGGGCAGCGTGTCCGTATATCCGCAATAGGCCAGTCCCCCCTGTTTCATGGTGCGGAAGTTTTCACCATTGATCCAGATCATGTCTACAGACCCTTTGTCTGTGACACCGGATTCTTTTTCACCCAACACAATGTTCACTGCCTCAACAGTATCCGACAGGCCAACCCGGTTGAGCGTGATACCATATTCATCCTTCAAAATGCCGCCGATATATTCAGATACATATTTGTTGATATTGTCCGAACCGCCCCACAGGAACCAGTTCACCTCGCCGCCCCTGGCCGTTTCGACAATTTTCTCCCAAGGCAGACCAATCAAAGATTTGCCGTCGGCCGTGTCCGCAACGGCGTGGGGCGCAAAGGCCACCGATGCCGCCAGCGCAACTGCTCCAAGTAATTTTTTCATGTCATTTTCTCCCTATAGCCGTATTTTAATCTGGATTATTCGATTGGCCACACCTTGCCAATCACCATTGATTCTCTTGCACATACCCGCACCCCTGTTTGGCAAGTTCCAGGGCAATTTCAAACACACTTTCGTTTGAGCACATAAGCCGCGCCGCATCGGTATATTCAAGCGGATTCAGAAAAGCGCACCCATAACCAAGGCAAAATCTGATGCGCCAAAAAAAAGTTTCGCAAAAGTCGCAGCCACCGGCGCTTCCATATGGATGGAATGCTGACCCTCCAAGGCCCTTCCGCGACACGTATTGCCAGAGTGGGGGAACAGGCTGGGCCGTGTCAAATGATAAGCCCACTGGGTTTGAACTTGCGCTGCCTGTAACCGGCGAGCGTGTAAACCGTTCAGACAGATCAATTCGGCGGTCACCCAGGTGGCGCAAGCGTCAGTCCGGTTTGGTAAGCTGTGTCGAGCAAGTCCTTGCGCCGCGCGCTGGAGCCTTTTGAACCATTGAGCAATTGGAGCTTGCGCTGGACAAATCCAAAATAGCCAAATGTGCCTTTTATCCAGGCGGTTTCGATCGCCTCACGATAGCCGGCATTTTCCATCTCGTCAGAACGGGCCCCGGCGGGAATAAGAAATACGCCCGTGCGCGGTCTTTGCATCGATTTTTCACGATCATCCAATTGATCATAAGCCCAGCCCCACGACCAGACCCGTTCCACCCAGCCCTTGGTCATGGCAGGCATGCCCCACCAAAAAAGTGGAAAGACAAAACAGATGGCATCGGCGCGCTCAATCCGGGCCTGTTCCTTTGCCACATCCGCGGGTGTCGCCACACCTTCATCTCCATCAATGTCGGCAATCGTCCAGCGCGGGTCGAAACCTTCCAAGTGTAAATCTGCCAATTCAGTTGAATGCCCGGCCGCCTCTGCGCCAGCCATAAACTGTTGCGCAACAGCTGCACTAAACGAGCCGGGCTTTGGATGATCAAGAACAACAAGTACGTGCATTTTCCCACCTGACACCAAGCAACGCTTTTTCAATGAAGCCAATCAATAGCTAGCAGTGTGCCAAATCATATCCAGATCACCCCAGTGATCCAAACGTTGAATTCAACCTGGAAAAATTACAAGAGCGATGGCCCTGCTTGAACCACTCATCCAAACTTGAATGAACGTCCAAAACACTCCACCAAAATACATCTATAATTTTTGCGAACTTGATCACCTGAAACGGCAACAAAATTGGCGAGTAGTAATATCAATTTTAGGATCAACAATAACGGCAAATCTATCCAAAAATTATTGTTGACCAAAAACTCAAATCATTGCAACAAATGATAAGAAAGTGAGGTTGGCATGAAAATAATTTCTTACCTAATAGTGGTGGTATCTATGCTAAATTTCGCATTTACGACAGTTTCAAGCGCCCATGGTGGCGGGTGTCGCAAAGCAACTTTGCCAAAATGTTGTCACGCAGGATCAAAGCCATATCATTGCCATTGATGCAAAATCGATAGCCCCAAGGACCAACCAAGCCCGCACATACGGCACTACGCCATACAGGACAAATTCCACATTCCGGGTCAAGATCAACCGATCACGGAAGAAAAATGGTGCGGCCGAGAAGACTCGAACTTCCACGGGTGTTACCCCACAGCGACCTCAACGCTGCGCGTCTACCAATTCCGCCACGGCCGCACATTGTCCGGGTCTTCACGGTAGTTCGCGGCGTGGTAACAAAAGGCTTGGGCCTGCACAAGCACGAACTTGCAATTCTGCAAAATTCAATTGCCACTCCCGTGCAAACAGGCCGTTTTCAAGCGCTCATCCCTGCGTTGCGGCTTGTATCCTGCCGATCCCTTTGGCACATATCCAGTACTGCCGTCATTGCCATTTCCGCCGGATTAATGCGCCCAATCTTTGCCACTCGAAAAAGGCTGAAACCGATACCCACCATGTCCGTCAATCAATTTGCGCAGCCACATTCATGAAATCGAACCGCAGCAGCCTTGATGAAAATTTTGCTGCCCTGCCCGGCTCGCCCCCCGTGCTGTGGCGCATATTGGAGGGGGAGCAGGACTATTCGACCACGCTGGCCGACATGGAAAATTGCGCACGCGCCATTGCAGCAGACGATGCGCCCGAACAGGTCTGGCTGCTGGAACATCCCCCCGTTTACACCGCCGGAACGAGCGCCAACGCTTCCGATCTGACGGAGCCGGACCGGTTCCCCGTATTTCAGACCGGGCGCGGCGGGCAATACACCTATCATGGCCCCGGCCAGCGGGTGGCTTATGTCCTGTTGGATCTGAAGCGGCGACAACAGGATGTGCGCGCCTATGTGGCTGCCCTGGAATCCTGGATCATATCCACCCTTTCAGCCTTTGGCGTTCAAGGAGAACGGCGCGAAGACCGGGTCGGTGTATGGGTGCGCCGGCCCACGCGCCCCGCCCCGGCTGGTCAGATTGCAGAAGATAAAATCGCGGCCATCGGCGTGCGGATTACCAAATGGGTGTCATGGCACGGCATTTCGATCAATGTGGAACCGGAACTGAGCCATTTTGCGGGCATCGTGCCCTGCGGCGTTAAGGAACACGGCGTGACAAGCCTGGTGGATCTGGGCCTACCGGTGACAATGACCGATCTGGATATCGAAATGCGCCGCACATTTGAGGATATATTCGGCCCCACCGAAATCAACCCGGCCAGCGCAACCAGCTAACTCACATCATTTTCAAACGCTTTTGGCGTATCGAAATCCCGTTTAGCTGCACGCCCAATCTCGACAGCAATGAGTTCCGATGAATGGGATTCAATCAGCGCACGGGCTCCGCGATCTCCCTTGAGCGATTTCAGTGCTTCAAAATGGGCCTTTCCGAACAAGACCGGATTGCCAAGCCTGCCATCATCCGTGGCAACAACAATGGTTGCTTCGCCCTTGTTGGATCGTTCAAACGCCGCCACCATACCGTCAATATGAGCAGCCGAAACCAGCGGCATGTCGCCCAGCAGGATGATCACGCCCTCCAGCTCCATGTGGTCACTACTAAACGCAGAGTTGAGCGCGGCCAGTCCGCAAACAATTGAACTGGCCATGCCACTTTCAAAATTTGGATTGTGGACATTAGGCGCGCCAGGCACCGCCATTTCAACATGGTCGGCCTCATGTCCGGTCACAACAATGCACATGGCGACAGCAGATGCGCTAATCGCATCCCACACATGCGCAATGAGCGGTTTGCCATTCCATGGCGTTGTGAGCTTGTTGATAGCCCCCATACGCGATGATGTGCCCGCCGCCAGCAAAACGGCACCAACACCCATCAGCTTTGGTTTCCTGCACGCGGCTGGGGCCGGGTCGAAATTTCCTTCAACAGGCCTCCCACGCCCAACCCGGAAATCTGTTTTGACGTAATCGGCAAATCGCACACAAGGCGTTGCAGCACCCAGTCAAAACCATTTTCTGCGGGGCTGCGCGCGCACCCGGGCGCGCCAATCACCGGCTTATCACCCAACCGCCCAAGCAGCAGCAGGTTGCCTGGGTCGACCGGCATCCCAAGCCGTTCCACCGTACCACCAGCATCGAGCAATCCCGCAGGTATGACATCAGCCATATCTGCAATCGCCGATGCGCCAAATACAACAACAAGATCTGCGTCTTCATTTCCCGATGACAGTGCCTCACTAACGGCCGCGCGGGTGTGGGGAATGCGCGTCTCGTCAATGCATATGCTGCCCAGATGGTCCAATCGGGCATCAAGCAAGCGCCGGGTCTTGTCCATCACGCTGGTCTTCAGGGAGGGCAAAGTGGTCGCAATCAGGCGAACCCGTTTTGGCTGGGCAGGCTGAATTTGCATCAGATCAGCGCTTGCCAGTTCCACAGCCTCCGCCACATCCCCCTGCGCCGCTGCAAAGGGAATGATCTTGACGGTGGCAACCATGTCACCGGGGCGTACAAATGTGCCGGTGGCAAGCGTTGCGATGGTAATCGCCGGATCGACCCTATTAAGTGCGTCAATCTCGTCGGCATCGGCAAAGAACAGGCCGGAAACTTCGCTGATCAAATTCACCCGGCCAGTAAATGGGGCACTGGTGGCAATCGCCTCGTTTGCCAAGGGTGCGGCAATGCGGCGGGCGGCATCATCTTCGCCCACATCATGCTCGTCGAGGATAGCAACCACGAGGCTGGCAATACCAAGCGCCTTGGCCAGGGCGATGTCTTGCGCACTCAGCACATGGCCTTTCTTGAGGCGCTGGTCCCCCAGCGTCGTTGCATGGGCCAATACCGCGCCAACGGTGCAGTCCAGCGGTGTGTCAGCGAATTTCAAAAGGAAGCCTTCTTGCGCCGGGCTTCGATGATTTGTGCCATAACGGCAACCGCAATCTCCTGCGGGCTGGCAGCACCGATGTCGAGGCCAATGGGCGCGCTGATCCGCGCCAATTGAGTTTCAGACAGACCCGCCGCGCTCAGCCGTTCGCAACGCTTGCCATGGGTTTTTCGGCTGCCAAGTGCACCTATGTAGAAGCACTCAGACTGCAAAGCCTGGGTGATTGGATAATCATCAATCTTGGGATCATGGGTCACAGCCACGAGTGCAGTAAACCGGTCTAGTTGATCAGCGTTCAATGCATCCTGCGGCCACTGCGCCAGCAATGCCACACCTTCAAACCGTGCAGCGGTTGCAAAGGCTGTGCGCGGGTCCATCACCAACACATCCAATCCACAGGCCTGCGCCATGGGAGCCAGAGCCTGGGATATGTGAACAGCGCCAATGATCACAAGCCGCAGCGGCGGCACATGCACCTGTATAAATGTTTCGCCAACTGGCGTTTCCACAATGCCTGATTTGCCGCTCTTCAGGCGTGATACGATTTCGCCCTGCAAAGGATCATCATCCACATTGGCCGTGTCCACCAGCCGCGCCACGCCTGTGGTAAGATCGGTCACAACCGCGACCGCCTTTCGCAATTTTCGGGCACTATTGATGTGTTCCAGTAGCGTGCTTTCCATCAGACAGTTACCGGCTCCACATAGACCCGTATGCGCCCACCGCAGGAAAGGCCCACTTCCCAGGCGGTCTCATCGGCCACGCCAAATTCAAGCATTTTGGGTTTGCCCGTTTCAATCGCCTCCACCGCTTCAAACACCACAGCCCCTTCAACGCATCCGCCGGAAACGGAGCCCTCAAAATTACCTTCGCCATCGATCACCAGGTGGCTGCCAACCTGTCGAGGTGCAGAGCCCCAGGTTTCCACAACGGTGGCAATTGCAACGCTGCGCCCGTTTGCATGCCATTGTTGGGCAATCTCCAGCGGATCAGCCAATGGGTTTGTGGTGTTCTCATCTGAGGCGGTCATGGACATGATGTAGTCTCCTTCACCCAAAGATCAACGTTGCGTACCCAATGCGCCACACAGGTCGGTTAGTGAATTGAGCGAATGCACGGTTCTGAAATCATCCACGTAGGGCAACATGGTGCGCACACCCGCGGCCCGTGGTTCAAAGCCTTCATACCGTAACAGCGGGTTGAGCCAGATCAAGCGACGGCACGATTTCTGCAATCGCTCCATTTCATGCCCCAATTGTGCCATTTCGGCCTCATCGGCCGCCCGTTCCAAACCATCGGTAATCAACAGGACAACTGCACCCTGCCCCAGAACACGCCGTCCCCATTTGCGATTAAACTCATGCAATGTTGCGCCAATGCGCGTCCCCCCTTCCCAGTCCACCACCTGCTCCGCCACCTCATCCAGCGCTTCATCAGGATCCTTGTTGCGTAAGGCGCGGGTAATATTGGTTAGCCGGGTGCCAAACAAGAAGGTGTGCACGCGCTTGCGCTTATCGGTCAGCGCATGGAGAAAGTGCAGGAAAATACGGCTATACTGGCTCATGGAGCCGGAAATATCGGCCAGCACAACCAAAGGCGGCTGCACCATGCGCGGTTCGCGAAAGGCGGGCAGCATGAGGTCGCCACCGGTTGCCATGGATTTGCGCAATACCTGCCGGGCGTCAAACTTGTGGCCCCGTGGTGAGGGTTTGGAACGGCGGGTGCGTACCTTGTCGATCGGCAGCCTCAGCTGTTCAATCTGCGCCCTTGCCTCGTGGAACTCGCCAGCCGACATCTGGGCAAAATCCTTGTCGCGCAACACTTCCTTTGCCGACATCGAAAACGAAGCGTCTATCTCAATTTCCGGCTTTTCCTGAATTTCCCGTTCGCCATTGTCTTGAAACAGAGATTCCGCCACACGAGACTGCCCCGCATTGGGTTTTTCGGGCTTCGCCCCAGGGTCCGCCATGGGCGAAAACATGGCAATCATCTTTTCCACCAGATCGCGCGAACGCCAGTAAAGTTTGAACGCCTCATCAAATACCGGATGGTCTTCCTTGCGGGTGACAAACACGCAATGCAGCGTCCAGTAGAGATCATCCCTGTCCCCCAGCCCGGCAGCCTCAACGGCACGAACGGCATCCACTACGCTGGACGAGCCAAGCCGCAGTCCCGCATCACGCAGAGTGCGCGCAAAATAGAGAATATTCTCCGGCAGCCGCCCGCCCTGGGCTTCACGGGGTGTAGCGGTGATTGTTTGGGACATCACCGCCGCCTCAGATGGAAACACCGGCACCGGCTGCCGCTAAATTGGCGCTGGCTTCTGCTTTCACCGCGCGCAACACCTCTGCACCCTCGCTGCCCTGGATTTGTGCAATATCATCCTGATATTTCAGCAACACGCCCAGCGTGTCCGAAATCGCCTGGGGGTCCAGGGCAATTTTGTCGAGCTCCATCAACGCGGTCGCCCAATCCAGCGTTTCCGCAATGCCGGGATTCTTGAACAATTCCAGTGTGCGCAGGCGCTGAACATAGTCCACCACTTCGCGGGACAAATTGGCATCGGCACCGGGCACTTTGAGCCGCACGATTTCCAACTCCCGCTCGGCGTCTGGATAATCCACCCAGTGATAGAGACAACGCCGTTTCAGCGCATCGTGAATTTCACGGGTGCGGTTGGTTGTAATGATCACAATCGGAGGCTCTTTGGCCTTGATTGTCCCAAGCTCGGGAATTGTCACCTGATAGTCTGACAAGACTTCAAGCAGAAAGGCTTCAAACGCCTCGTCCGTACGGTCCAGCTCATCAATCAGCAAAACAGGCGCGCGACCATTAACCTGTTCCAGTGCCTGCAACAGGGGACGGCGAATGAGGAAACGTTCGGAAAACACACTGTCTTCCATCGCATCGCGATTGGTCTCGCCGGAAGCCTCACGCATGCGAATTTCAACCATTTGCGCCGCATAGTTCCATTCGTAAACGGCTGATGAAACATCAAGCCCTTCGTAACATTGCAGCCGGATAAGAGGTCGGTCGAGTTCAGACGCCAAAACCTTGGCAATTTCCGTTTTCCCCACGCCCGCTTCCCCTTCAAGAAACAGGGGACGGTTCATCTTCAATGATAAATAGAGCACCGTCGCCAGCGCCCGGTCGGCGACATAATCCGCGCCGTTCAAAAGCGCCAGAGTTTCATCAATGGAAGTGGGTAGATTGCTGGGTTTGGTATTGGCCATAATTTTCACGGCAAGCAGGGAACACACCCAAACCTATACGGATGAACAATAGAACGGAAGCCGTTCAAATTGCGCACCGGAGCGCACAGGTAAAATCTGCGTCAGCCACTCAAAGTGTGGTGAGATATTTGAATCACGGGAAAGAGGTGTCGGACTAATACGAATGCCAAAAACGCGCGCCATATACGGACGCCAGAAATGGACGGCCCACCCTCTCCGGACGAAAAGGGTGGGCCTGGAGCAACCGTTCAGGGGCGATCGACGGCTGCTATTTAGGGGCGTCTTAGGAGGTCGACTATCCCTCAACAGCCTGATGACCCCCATGCAAAGACAGTTAAATCAATTCAGCAGCAATCACTGTGAGAAAACTCACAACACAGCCTGGCGCAATTTATGCTGCCAGCATCGGCCACAGTGAGGCAACCAAGGCCAGCGCCATGCAAATGTTGAAAAACTTCAATTTTACAGGGTCTTGCAGGAAATTTCGCAGAACAGTCCCAAACCCAGCCCACACAGAGACGGAAGGAAAATTAACGAGACAGAAAGCAAAAACCACAATTGCAACATTGACCCAATAAGTGCCCTCACTGGTGTATGTCGCCATGGCCACCACAGCCATTACCCAGGCTTTCGGATTAACCCATTGAAAAAGCGCAGCTTCCAGGAATCGCATGGGGCGAGCACCACTTTCGCCCACTTCAACGGGGCCTGAATTGGCAATTTTCCAGGCGAGATAGAGCATATAAGCCCCGCCACATATCTTCAGCGCAATCAGGATGGCCGGAAAAGCTTCCAACAGGGCGCCCAGTCCCAGACCAACGGCGGCAAGTAACAATCCAAACCCAAACGCTATCCCAAACATATGTGGGACAGTGCGTCGCAGCCCAAAATTCACCCCTGAAGCAAACAGCATGATGTTGTTTGGACCCGGTGTGATGGACGACACAAAGGAAAATGTCAGCAAGGCCAGAAACGTTGTGAGAGACATCATTTGATTTCTAAGATCGGTCAGCGACGAAGCATTCGCCGTTCTTACTTAAAACTACATGCCCTCTGGGCCGCGGTTCATCGCCGCGATGCCGGTTCGGCACACTTCTACAAGACCCAGCGGTGAAATAATCGAGATGAATTGCTCCACCTTTTGCTGGCGACCGGTAATTTCAAAAATGAAATGTTCGGTCGTGGCATCGGTTACGATGGCACCAAATGCCTCCGCCAGGCGCAGGGATTCAACCCGGTGCTCACCCACCGCTGCAACCTTCACCAGTGCCAGTTCGCGCTCTAGCGGTTTTTCATGGCCCTTTGAATGGGCGACAAGTGTGAGATCAACCACCCGGTGCACCGGCACCATGCGCTCAAGCTGACGTTTGATTTGTTCCAGCACTTTGGGCGTGCCCTTGGAAATGATGGTAATGCGCGACAGATGCTTTTCATGTTCGGTCTCAGAGACGGTCAGGCTTTCGATATTATAGCCACGGCCTGAGAAAAGGCCGATCACCCGGGCCAACACGCCTGCTTCATTGTCGACCAGTACGGACAATGTGTGTTGCACCACCACATCGAGATTCTTCTCTATGAAATAGGCCGATGCCGGCGGAGTAACGATTTTGTTCTGGTTGTGGATAGTTTTGGTCATCGGAATCACACGCCTTTATTGATCGAAATGAGGGCTCGTTTTGGACGGCGCCGCGCAATCGCGACACCGGTTAGAATAACTGCAAGCGCAATGACTGCATTGGGCGGCAATTGCTCACCCAGAAACAGAATTGCAAATACGGTGCCAAATACCGGCACCAGAAAGTTGATCTGTGACAGGAAAGACGCCCCTGCCCGGCGCACCACCAGCACGATGAGAATGGCCCCAACAGATGTGGGCATGATGCCCGTATATAATGTTGCCATCCACACATGGGTCGGTGCAGACAGGTCGCTCAAATCACTGAGCAACAGCAAGGGAAGAGACATCAAAAACGCCACAAGCATGAAGGATGCCGTCGATTGCTGCCATTTAATCCCGGTCAGACCTTTGGTGATGATGGCGTTTGCACCATAGCTCATAGCCGCCAACATCACGGCATATTGGCGCAAGCTTTGATCTGCCAGGCTGATCAGGCGGCTTGGCCCAAACAGCACAATCACGCCAATTAGCGCCAGCGAAAAACCCAGAACAGAATACCGGTTGGGCCGCTCGTCATTGGTGAATAATTGCGCCAGCAACAGGGTGAACAACGGCATGGTCGCCATCAGGATTGCAGCCAGCCCCGCATCAACCCGCGTCTGGCCCCATGCCAACAGCGTAAACGGCAATGTGTGCCCAAAAAATGCGGAACCAATAATGGCTGCCCAAATCGGCCCGGTGGGAAACCACATACGCGCGGCCAGCATAACACCAACGAGAATGGTGGACGCAATTGCCAGGCGAACCGACACGACAAACATTGGCGGCAATGCCTGAACCGAAACCTTGGTCATTGCGAAATTAGACGCAAGGATGGTCGCCAGCAGCACAAGCAGAACATAGTCTCCCATGCCAACATTGGCACTCGCCGACTGGGCCACTGGGTCCGTCATCTGGGTCACACCAGCGCCTTGCCCTTTTCGTCAATGACAGAACCGACCGCCTCATCGGTTGCCTCATCCGGCAACAACATTTCATTATGTGCCTTGCCCGATGGGATCATTGGGAAACAATTGGCCAGAGTCACCACACAGCAATCGAAGATCACAGGTCCAGGAGTCTCGATCATTTCCATGATCGCATCATCCAGTTGAGATGGCTTCGTGCAACGAATGCCGTGCCCCCCATAGGCTTCCGCCAGCTTGACAAAATCCGGCATCGCTTCGGTATAGGAATGGGACAGGCGATTGCCGTGCAACAATTGCTGCCATTGGCGCACCATGCCCATATATTCGTTGTTCAGGATCATGATCTTGATGGGTGCATTATGCTGCACCGCGCACGACATTTCCTGAATGCACATCTGAATGGAAGCATCGCCGGCAATGTCGACCACAAGCGCATCCGGATGCGCAATCTGAACACCCAAAGCAGCAGGAAGGCCGTAGCCCATAGTGCCAAGGCCGCCGGATGTCATCCAGCGATTGGGCTCATCAAACCCATAGAATTGCGCCGCCCACATCTGGTGCTGGCCAACTTCCGTAGTGATGTAAGTATCGAGATCTTTTGTCAGCGCATAGAGACGCTCAATCGCCATTTGCGGCATGATTACGTCTGGATTTGGTTTATAAGACAAAGACTTGCGGGCACGCCACTGGTCGATCTGCTCCCACCATTTCTTCATATCGCTGGCCTTGGGCCGCGCCTTGGTGTTTTTCACCAGCGCCACCATTTCTTTCAAAACGGCAGCAACATCACCAATGATTGGCACATCGGCGTGGACCACCTTGTTGATCGAGGAAGGGTCGACATCAATGTGAATTTTCTTAGCTTCCGGCGCAAAGGCGTCCAGGCGTCCCGTGATCCGGTCATCAAACCGGGCCCCGATGCACACCATGACATCGCAATCATGCATCGTCATATTGGCTTCATAGGTGCCGTGCATGCCCAACATGCCAAGCCAGTTGTCACCGCTGGCCGGATAACAGCCCAATCCCATCAAAGTGGACGTGATCGGGAAATTTGTAAGTGCAACCAGTTCCCGCAACAATTTCGTTGCTTCGCTCCCGGAGTTGATCACGCCGCCACCCGTATAGAGGATCGGACGTTTCGCCGACATCATCAGGTCCACGGCTTCCCTGATCTTATCCATGTCTCCCTGGGTGCGCGGCTGGTAATGCCCCATGTCAAAAGCATCGGGCGGGAAATAGGTTCCCGTTGCAAATTGAATATCCTTTGGAACATCCACAACAACCGGTCCGGGCCGGCCAGACGTAGCCACATGAAACGCCTCATGCAGGATGCGGCTGAGTTCATTGACATCATCAACCAGCCAATTGTGTTTGGTGCAGGGGCGGGTAATGCCAACCGTGTCACATTCCTGAAAAGCATCAGAACCGATCAATGGTGTGGGCACCTGCCCGGTAATGCAGACCAAAGGAATTGAATCCATCAAGGCGTCCTGGAGTGGGGTAACCGTGTTGGTGGCACCTGGACCAGACGTCACAAGAACCACACCGGGCTTGCCGGTCGAGCGGGCATATCCTTCCGCGGCATGTCCTGCACCTTGTTCGTGGCGCACAAGAATATGGCGAATGCGATCCTGTTGATGCAACTCATCATAGATGGGAAGCACTGCACCACCGGGATATCCAAACAGGTCGGTCACACCATTGTCGATCATGGCCTGAACCACCATCTCCGCTCCGGTCATTTCGCGTCCTTCGGTTCCGCTCTTTTTCGTACTGGCCATTTGTTTGTCTCACCTGAACTTTGTTTGCCGGATCTGCCGGCTCTGCTCCAAACCGAAATTCTCTTTCGAGATGATTCCGGCAATAAAAAAGGCCCCCGAAGGAGCCTGACGCGCGTTAGCATTCATGATGGAGTTCATCCCATCATGCCAACGCGCTTTCCCACTACTACGATAAGTCTGAACATGTCGTACCTTCTTAAATCTGCGACAGCACCATAATCGGATTGGAAATCAGGCGTCAACCACATTTGTGTCCTGCGCTTCCAATTCAGCCCAATCTAAATCACCACCTGATCGCGCCCTGAAGCCTTTGCTTCATAAAGCCGCTCGTCAGAAACCTTCAACAGATCTTTGGCAGTCTCGGTTCCCGTACTCGTATAGGCCACGCCGATTGAGATGGTCGGCCGCAAAACCGCGCGCCCGGTATCCACCCGCATCTCACCAACTGAGCGGCAAATCCTTTCCGCAAACGGCTGAATCTGCTGACGATCTGAAAACGGCGCGACAATGCAGAATTCTTCGCCGCCAGTGCGGGCCACAATATCATGCTCCCGTGTGAGGCTGCGCAGCCGCAGGGCAAGTTCTTTCAAAACCTGGTCCCCGGCATCATGACCATGGGTATCGTTAACATTTTTAAAGTGGTCCAAATCCAACGTCAGCAAGGCAAGCGGCGCACCGATTTTTTGAAACTCGCGAAGATATTCATTCAGCGCATCTTCAAAATAACGCCGATTATACAACCCCGTCAGCGGGTCGGTCACGACGGCGACCTCCAATTGCGCCGCCCGGTCGGTCAATTGCACCTGTTCGCTATGGGTTTTGCGCAACACGGGCATGGCGATGAAAAGCCCGTAAATCAGGGTCAGCACCATGACGCCCAGCGCCACCTGAACGAAATTAAGCGGCCCGATAAAGCCCTTTGTCAGCAAATTTGATGAAGGGCCAAGACGCGATAGCACGAATAGCGCAACCGCGATGGAACCAACCACGCCGGCCGCGTATATCCAATAGGCGGTATCCGCTGTTTTTCTCATTCGTCTCCACCCCCCGGGGCAACGGGAGTTCGTCGGGGGCTCAGTTGCGTTCATTTAACGCAAATTTTCCTCACATCATGATTGGAAAATTAGTCAAAAAATATAAATAGATAGATAACCCTATTGGATATTTTGCAGCGTTTCTTGACCAAAATGATCCAAAATCTGCCAATTGTCGCCAAATTGACCGCGAAACCAGGTACATTGACGCTTCGCATACTGTCGAGTAGCCGCTCTGATCCGCTCAATACTCTCGTCGAGAGTAAGGTCTCCGCGAATATATTTTCCAACTTCCTCAACGCCAATGGCGCGCAATACCGGGGATTGTGGAGGATAATTAAGCGCCAATAAGGCCCTTACTTCGTCAATGGCACCATTTTCCATCATCACCTTTGTGCGCAGATTGATACGCTCGTGCAGCACTGCGCGGGGCGGCATCAATAAAGTACGGTCCAGGCGCGCGCCGCAAAACGGCCCCGGTACGTGGTTGCGGCGTTGATAAAGCGCAAGTGGTTCCCCGGTGGACAAAACAACCTCCAGCGCGCGGGCAATGCGTTGCCCATCACTTGGCCGCAATTTTTGCGCCCCCCGGGGATCAAGTTCCTGCAGTTCGCCATACAGCTTTTCACTGCCCTGTTGGATAAGCCGCTGACGCACATCTTCGCGCACACTGGGCGCAATTTCGGGCACACGGGCCAACCCCTGTTCCAGCGCCCGAAAATACAGCCCCGTGCCGCCCACAAAAATGGGAACCCGCCCTCGCAAATCAATCTCTTGGGCAATGGCAACAGCCCGTTCCAGCCAGATCATCACCGATGATGGCCCCGTTCCAGGTATGCTGGCATAAAGATGGTGGGGAACACGCGCCAGATCTTCAGCATCGGGACGCGCCGACAGCACGCTTAACTCAGCAAACAATTGCATGGAATCAGCATTGATTATCTCACCATTCACCCGCTCAGCCCATTCCAGCGCAAGCTTCGACTTGCCGCTGGCAGTTGGGCCAGCTATCAAAACCGCATCCGGCTGTTCCACTAATTTGCTCCCTTCAAGCGAGGTTTCATGATCCCAGATCAACGGGTCACCACTCTCATTGCCAACCCTGACACCCCGGTGCTGGACGGCCCGATTGCCGATGCCTGTCGCGCTGCGCTGGGGGCATCTGCCGTATATTTCCTGGCCGACGGCATTGCCTGTGACATTCCTTTGCCGCCCGATTGTGAAAACGCGCAGGCGCGCGTGCAGGAAATCATCAGCAGTCTGCCAATTGATGCGGTTGTGCATGATGCTGCCACACGGCGCAAGAAGGCCCTCATTGCCGACATGGATTCCACCATGATCCAGCAGGAATGCATCGATGAATTGGCAGCCCAGGCGGGCATTGGCGAACAGGTCGCAGACATTACAGCCCGTGCAATGCGCGGTGAGCTGGAATTTGACGGCGCATTGCGCGAACGTGTGAAACTGCTCAAAGGGCTTGAAGAAAGTGTCATCGATCTTGTGCTTGAAAGCCGCATCACACTTATGCCGGGCGCGCGCGAACTGGTTTCCACGATGAAACAAAATGGCGCTTATTGCGCATTGGTTTCCGGCGGTTTCACACGCTTCACGCAAAAGATCGCTGCCACGTTGGGCTTTGATGAAAACCGCGCCAACACGCTGGCAATCGAAAATGGAAAACTGACCGGCGAAGTCATCCCGCCGATACTGGGTCGTGACGCCAAGGTGGCCGCGCTAAACGAGATATCCAACACGTATGAGATTCCCTCAGAAGACTTTATCGCCGTAGGCGATGGGGCCAACGACCTTGGCATGCTGCAACTCGCTGGAACCGGCGTTGCACTGCACGCCAAACCCATCGTAGCACAGCAAACCGATACAGTTATTGATCACGGCGATCTCACTGCGTTGCTTTATATCCAAGGATACAGAAAAGCGGATTTTGCATCATGATGGCCGGGCACATATTGGAGACGGAACGTCTGATCGTGCGCAACTGGCGCAAGGATGCCCATGACGCCGATTTTCTCCATAAGATCATGTCGAATGAACTGGCGCGGCGATTTTATCCCGCGTGCAAGACCCGGGCTGAAAGTGACACCATGTTGAGCGATCTGGTGGGGCGCTCAACCGCGGGAAAAATTGGCTGGGGCGTTGCATGTTTGAAATCAGGCGAACCCGTTGGCTTTACCGGACTGTACAAAGTGGATTTTGAAGCGGACTTCACACCGGCTTACGAAACCGGGTGGCAATATGATCCAGACCACTGGGGCAAGGGATATGCAACCGAAGCCGCAGCCGCTTTGATAGATCATGCATTCAACGATATTGGACTTGAAAAAGTTGTCGCCTTCGCCGTTCCGGCAAATACCGCCTCCACCCGCGTGATGGAACGTATCGGAATGAGACGCATTGTTGGGGGAGATTTCGCGCACCCCAATGTGCCCGACACTCACCCCCATTTATCCCGGCATGTTCTCTATGAAATCAGGCGCGAAGACACCGCCTGATACACCGTGTAACAACAGCTCCATTTCCCCACAACGAAAAAGGCCGGAGCGATGTGCCCCGGCCCTTCCCAGTGCGTTGTCAGCTCTGTTTATTCCAGATCAAGAACGATAAACCCAAGCTGACCATCCTTGGCGGCGACCAGCAAAAGCGCCTTTTTCCGGTCCGCCTTTTTCAAATCAGCCAGCCGCTTTTGAACATCCGCGGGCGTGGACACAGTCTCTTGCCCGACTTCTGAAATCACACTGCCTGCCTTGATGCCTTTTTCTGCCGCAGCAGATCCGGCTTCAACAGATGTGATCAAAGCGCCTTTAATGTCTTCGGCAATGGAAAACTCAGCACGTTTTTCATCCGTCAATTCGGCCAGGGTCATGCCAAGTGCAGCAACCGGTTTGGGCGCCTTGTCCTCATCGCCACCTTGCCTGTTAGCCGCGATGAGTTTCTCACCATCTTCCAAACGGCCAAGTGTTACCGCAACGGTCTCTTCCTTGCCCTTGCGCAGCACGATCACATCGACGCTCTTGCCAACGGGTGTCTCGGCCACAATACGCGGCAAATCGCGCATCTGGCGGATGCTCTTGCCGTCAAACTTCAAGATGACATCGCCAACCAGAATGCCGGAATTCTTTGCCGGTCCCTTAGGTGTCAGCCCGGCAACGAGTGCGCCCTCCGCAGAAGCCATGGAGAGGCTTTCGGCAATATCGTCAGTCACCGGCTGAATGCTCACCCCAAGCCAGCCACGGCGGGTTTCGCCAAATTCACGCAATTGATCAATGACCTTGATTGCCAGCGTTGCCGGAATGGAAAATCCAAGACCAATCGATCCACCACTGGGCGATATAATGGCCGTGTTAATGCCGATAACTTCGCCATCCATGTTAAACAACGGCCCGCCGGAATTACCCCGGTTAATCGCAGCGTCCGTTTGAATGAAACTGTCATAGGGGCCTGACCGAATGTCGCGGTTGATCGCAGACACAATGCCCAGCGTCACGGAGCTTCCCTGACCAAACGGGTTGCCGATGGCCATAACCCAATCCCCAACCCGCGACGCGGCTGAATCGCCAAACTGCACAGCTTTCAAGGGTTTTTCAGGTTTGACTTCAAGAACGGCAATATCAGTCTTCGGGTCCGTCCCGATCACTTCGGCTTTCAGTTCGGATCCATCGGTGAATTCAATAGTGATTTCATCGGCATCGGCAATCACGTGATTATTGGTAATGATGATGCCTTTTGGATCAATCACAAATCCCGAACCCAGTGACTGCACCTTGCGCGGCCGCGAACGGTTGGTGCCGTTTTCCTGTTGTTTGAAAAACTCATCGAAGAAATCCTGAAACGGCGATCCTTCGGGCACACGTGGCCGTGGCGCGCCGCCTGGGGATTCGCCACCAACATTTTGTGAAGTCGAAATATTCACCACCGCGCCAATGAGGCTGTCAGCAAGATCGGCGACAGAGGCAGGGCCTGCAGCATGGGCCGATTGACCGGTCACGCCGTTGAATGAGGGCACAGCTACCGTACCACCCACAACCAGTGAGGTGGCTAAAACCGAAGCCGCAAAGAGTTTCATAAACTTCATCAATCAAGTCTCCGTCGATTGCAGATAAGCCGCGCACTGTCCCTTGGATATTCCATGGGCAGATGCGATGGCACTTTGTCTATATAGAGCCCAAAACACTGTGGCATTGAAAGGGCAAGTGCACCTCTTTCAGGTCAATTTGTCATGAACTGATGTTCATCCCAAACAATTCATGAACGCGCCAAACCGCAAGAAAGTTTCCTATCCGCGCACCAGCCAGACCAAAAATATGCCGGCACCCAGCGCAATCAAGCCAAAATTGCGTAACTGGCCTTCATCCATCTGGCTGATTTGATAGGCTATTTTTTTCGCAGCCGAAGGCGCACCCGCATAGAGCGCGCCCTCAATCGCCAGAAACACGCCGACAATGCTCAACAACTCAACCATCTGTCGAACGTTCCGCGTTTCCGCCGGACCTTAATTGCCAGCGGGTTTGTTTTTCCCAGACGCATCCCGGAAGAACTGGAAGAATTCAGAATCCGGCGACAAGACCAAAGTAGTGTCCGAATTTTCCAACGCTTCCCGATATGCCAGCATCGACCGATAGAACGAGAAGAATTCAGGATCTCTGGTATAGGCTTCCGCAAAAATGCGGTTGCGATCGCCTTCCCCTTCACCGCGTAAAATCTCGGCCTCACGCTGGGCTTCCGCTTTAATCTCCACAACCTGACGATCAGAAGATGCCTTGATGCGACGCGCCGCTTCCTGACCGCGCGCACGAATGCGCTCCGCTTCGGCCAAACGTTCCGAACTCATTCGCTGGAAAGTCTGATCAGAAACTTCTTCGGTTAAATCTGTACGGCGAATACGAACGTCGACGATCTGCACCCCAAGATTTTCCGCTTCCGGACGCATCTGATCGCGAACTTCCAACATCATCGCGGTGCGTTCTGCCGAAAGCGCGGATTCAAACCCGCGGCGACCGTAGGTTTGACGCAATGCGGCATCGAGACGAGAGCGCAATCGCACTTCAGCCTGTTGAATGGAAGCACCAACCTGTTCACGGAATTTCTGTGGGCTGGAAATCTTGTAGGTCATGAACGCATCGACCTCATAGAATTTACCACCGGAAACCTGAACGCGCATGTCGTCCAGGTCAAAGCGCAACAACCGGTCTTCGATGATCAGCACCTGGTCTGCGCCAAACATGCCCAGGGGCAGTTTGAAATTTAGACCCGGCTCCGTTTCCACACGCTGGATTTCACCAAAGCGCAACACGATTGCCTGTTCGCGCTCGTTGACCACGAATGCAGAACTCCAAAGGATGAACAGCACAACGCCGATCGCACCCAGCAATACTCCTAGACGATTACTCATTAGTTTGATCCTCCGGCGCGTTTGCCGATTTCAGGCAATGGCAAATACGGCACAACACCGGTTCCACCGGCACCACCGCTTTCCATAATCACCTTGTTAGATTCTTTCAAAACGCCTTCCATGGTCTCCAGGAAGAGACGCTTGCGCGTTACCTCGGGAGCCTTGGCATATTGCTCGTAAACAGACAGGAAGCGCTGCGCCTCACCCTTGGCTTCCTCAACAACACGGTTCTTGTAAGCTGCCGCATCTTCACGGATTTGAGCCGCTTCACCGCGCGCTTCACCCAGAATTTTGTTGGAATAGCGATTGGCTTCTTCCTGGAACTGGTCTTCGTTCTGTTCGGCGCGCTGCACCTCGTCAAATGCATCAGCCACTTTGGGTGGCGGTGCCACGTCCTCGATGTTCAATGCGCGGATGCCAATGCCCGAACCATAATTGTCCAGTGTTTCCTGGGCAATCTTGCGCACTTCTTCAGCAACGCCCTGACGGTCATCGCGGAAAATATCCTGCGCAGGACGACGTCCCACAATTTCACGCATCGCGCTTTCCGCCACTTCGCTGACCATGCCAACAGGGTCGTTGACATTGAACAGGAAGTCCTTGGGCGCAGTGACGCTGAACTGAATGGAGAATGTCACATCCACGATGTTCTGGTCGCCCGACAACATCAGACCCTGGCGCGATGTACCGCGGCCATTTGAGCCAATGTCTGCCTGACGTACACCAATATTGACTTTCTCAGCTGTCTGGAAAGGCCACCAGGCAAAGTTCAGACCGGCTTCCTTCACATCATTGCTGGGAACGCCAAACGTGGTTTCCACGGCCAATTCATCCGCTTGCACCTGATAGGCGCTGGAGAATACATACAGCCCCCCCAGAACAACCAGCAAAATACCGATACCGGCCGCACCAATTGATCCACCACTGCCGCCACCAGGCAGCACGTTTTTCAGGCTGTCTTGTCCGCGACGCAGAATTTCTTCCAGGTCCGGTGGCTGGCCACCGCCGCCGCCACCTCCGGCAGGTCTTTGAGGTCCACGAGGCCCTTGGCCCCACGGGCCGCCACCGCCACCGTTTCCGTTACTTCCGCCAGGCCGGCCACCGCCAGTTTGATTACTCCAGGGCATATAGTGTCCTTGATCTCGTATCCGACCCGATTTTTTCGGGCGCAAAAACTAATTGAACTAACAGGGTTATAGGGTTGCTCTGGCCTGCTTTCAACGCGCGTTTGGTGAAATAGAGTGTGCAACATCGCGACAAATGGCCATTAACGACCTCAGTAGGCGTTATTGACGTTTTTCCAACACCTTAAACACAGTGTCGGCACTGTCTTTTTCGCCGGCTGCAAAAAACTCCGAAGTCACTTCGCGCCATTGCGCCGGGTCAATTTCAGGAAAAACGGTGTCCCCTTCGGGCGAAGCCTGAACCTCGGTGAGATAAATGCGGTCAACAAACGGCATCGCCTGGGCATAAATCTGTCCACCGCCAACAATACAAACAGCCTCTGCATCCGTGGCTCCAGCCACTTGTTGACCGACTTCCAGCGCCCGGTCGAGACTGGAAACAGGCACCACACCTTCAGCCTGCCATTGGGTATCGCGCGTAACAACAATCGACGTGCGTCCCGGCAGGGCCATGCCAATGCTTTCAAAGGTTTTGCGCCCCATGATCATGGGTTTGCCAAGGGTGATCGCCTTAAAACGCTTCAAATCCGTGGACAATTGCCACGGCATGTCGCCCGAAGCACCAATCACCCGGTTTTGCGCCATGGCCACCACGGCCCATACAGGCCTGGTCATACCGCAATCGCCGCTTTAATCGTGGGCGCGGCCACATAGTCCTGCAATTCAAAATGCTCATATCGAAACCCGAATATGTCCTTTTGCAGCGGGTCGATCATCATCTTTGGCAAGTCATGGGGTGTGCGGGACAATTGCTCGCGCGCCTGGTCGAAATGGTTTGAATAAAGATGCGCGTCCCCCAGCGTGTGAATAAATTCCCCCGCTTCCAGATCGCAAACCTGCGCCACCATCATGGTCAGCAAAGCATAGGATGCGATGTTGAAGGGAACGCCCAGAAATATATCCGCTGATCTTTGATATAGCTGGCAGGACAATCTGTCATCGGCAACATAGAACTGAAACATGGTGTGGCACGGCGGCAGCGCCATATCGTCTACAAGCGCCGGGTTCCACGCAGAAACAATCAATCGGCGCGAATTGGGATTGGCGCGAATCTGCGCCACCACATTGGCAATCTGGTCAATGGCGCCACCGTCCGGCGTTGGCCAGGAGCGCCACTGCACACCGTAAACCGGGCCAAGTTCTCCCGATTCATCTGCCCACTCATCCCAGATCGACACACCATGTTCTTTCAAATAGCGGATATTCGATTCGCCCTGGAGAAACCAAAGCAATTCGTGAATGATCGACTTCAAATGCAGTTTCTTGGTGGTCAAAACCGGAAAACCCTGCGCCAGATCAAAACGCATCTGATGGCCAAAAATCGACCGCGTGCCCGTTCCGGTACGGTCTCCCCGGTCCGTGCCCTCGTTGAGAACCTTTTCAAGCAAATCCAGATATTGTTTCATGGCGGTTGATCTTGGCAGTTTCACAAAGGAAATCACTTGTAGCCAGATTCTCCTAACCACAACAAATCCCATTTGGATTTCATTTTTCATCCACAAGGGAATTGGACGAACCGGCTTTGCGTGGTTAAAGATAGTACGCTGACTAACGTTAGGTCATTTTTATAGCGTCTGGACAGGACGCGCGCCAACACTGAAGAAGAGATTGCCATGAGCAAACGCGACGAACTTATTGAAAAATATGCAGATGATTTGAAAAACAAATGCGGCATGTCACCCGACATGGACCTGCTCCGCAAAGTCACAATTGGATGTGGGCCTTCAATTTATAACGCTGATGCCTCCACCGTTTCTGGTTCTGATGAGTCAGAACTTGAGACTGTGAAGAAAAACTTCCTCATCAAAAAGCTTGGTCTGGGCGATGGCCCCAAGCTTGATGAAGCAATTGATGCTGTGATGACCACCTACGGCAAAAGCAACCGCAACAAATATCGCGCAGTGGTCTATTACATGCTGACTGTGCATTTTGGAAAACAGAGCGTCTACGGCTAATCAGGCCCGGCCATTTCGGTCATCTGGGCGTCGGCATCGGTCAGGTGCCAACCAAATCAAAGGCGGGAAACCACGAGGTTGCCCGCCTTTTTTGTTTCGGCCGGTTTGTGTTGAGCCGGATCAGGTGTCACTCAAAACACATTATCAGACAGGCCAGTTAAAGCGCGCCGAGTTTTCCGTGATGCTTGGCGACCAGATAATAAAAAGTCACACGACTTTTATTGCGATCCCCACTCATGGCTTCACACACTTTGCCAATCACATCGTCACAGGCTGACGCATCGGTTTCACCAAGCTTTTTCATAGACCATTTTTCCCGCACCCGGTCGAGCTCCGACGTATCGGAACAGGAAACAAGGGAAGAATCCTTGCCGCGCAGGGCAATGCCCAAATGCTTGACGATTTTTTCCACCACGCCTGCATCGGCGCCGGAATCATAGCGTTGCACGTCCTCAAGATATTCGCTCATTGGTGTCTCTCCTCTCTAAGTCCAGTCTGGCGGCAATTTCCAGACCCAATATTCACAGCCGATAGCTGGGAAACGGCAGCCAAATCCAGGTTTTTCAATCTGGCGTCCCGCGTTCAATTGCTTCGGCCTCTCCCGCAAAAATATTGTGACCTTTTCAAATCCGATTGCCAAGCCTATATGTAAGAGGCCGGGTCAAACCGGCTATGGTAATAAATGACCTTTGTAATAAGCCATTCGGACCCGGGGGCGGTACCCGGCGCCTCCACCAAACTGTTTTCAAACTGCAAGCAGTTTGGCGGGGGCGAAATAGGATCGACGAGGGTGTAAAGACTGCGTTTTTACTCGGCATGGTACCCACCGATATCGGGCCATTATAGTAGTTGCAAATGATAACAACTATGTGGAAGCACGTGTCGCTGCGTAAGCAGTGCCTCAAGCTTCAAATTAACTCCTAGGGGTTCACACCTTTAGGCGGGGTTCGAAGGCACCTGGCAACAGAAGCCTTCACTCTTTTCCCGATTGAGAACGCCGCTTGCAAAAATCAATTGCCCTATTTCGTGCCAGAAACATGCATTGTCCCGTGCAAAATGGCCATGAGGTCATGCTAATTGGGCTATGCTAATGCCTCAACACCACGTTATAGTGAGCCAGCAACCGCCTTTAGCCCCAAGCACATGATGTCCGACGATCACACCACAGAAGAAACCGAAGACCTGATCCGCTATGATATCCTGGCGCAGGAAGCCTTGCGCAGTGTTGTAAAAAAAGTTCTCCATGAAGTGGCCCGTACGGGCCTTCCAGGCGAGCACCATTTTTATATTACCTTCGACACCAATTATGCAGGTGTGCGCATGTCGTCGCGCATGCGTGAAAAATATCCCGACGAGATGACCATTGTTGTGCAACATCAATATTGGGACATGGAAACAACTGATAATGGATTTTCCATCGGCCTGTCGTTTGACAACATTCCCGAATCTCTCCTCATCCCCTATGCCGCAATCCGTGGCTTTTTCGATCCATCCGTTCAGTTCGGCCTTCAGTTTGAAGCCGTTGAAGAAGATGAAGATGAACTGGACACGAACAAGGACGACACGGTCACGGAAGCCTCGGTGAGCGCCCTGCCCGCCCCATCGGCAGAAGAAGCGTCAGAAAAATCCGATGATGAATTGGCAGACGATGCGGAAGAATCCGGCTCCGCCGATGTTGTCTCCCTAGATGCGTTCCGCAAAAAATAACCCGTTGTCGGGCCTGTCCTGATGTTGGAAAAACACTCCATCACAATCGCAGGTCACCGCACATCCTTTTCCCTTGAACGGGAATTCTGGTTGGTGGTCAGACAGATCGCGAAACAACGCAACATGTCACTTTCCGGGCTGGTCGCACAGATTGATTCCGAGCGCGACAAGGGGGTGAACCTGTCCTCAGCCCTGCGGCTGCACGTGCTGGAAACACTTCAAGCCCGGCTGGAACAAGACAGCCCAAAAGAAGCCTGACGCAATTATCCGTCCGGCTCCGGTGTAAGTGCATTGTTTTCCCGCTGGGCACCATAGCGTTGCAGCGCTTCTTCGGCCGCGCGGCGCAATTCTTCCAGCCTTTGTTGTTTTTCCTGTTCCTGTGCAGCTGCCTGTTCAGCGGCTTTCCTCTTGGCTTCCTGAATTTCCAGGCGCAGTTTTTCAGCCTGCGCCTCACGAAGCTTGCGCTCCTCTTCAAGTCTTTGCTGCTCTGCCCGTTCCCGTTCAGCCGCTTCTTGCTCAGCTGCCCGTCTGGCTGCTTCGGCTTCCGCCTGTTTGCGCGCTTCTTCTTGCGCTTCCTGTCGACGCCGTTCATCTTCTAAACGCCGCTGCTCGGCTTCACGCTCCTGCAATTCGCGAAGCTTGCGCGCAGCCTCTTCCTTAAGCGCATAAATCCGTGATTCTCGTTGCAGGCGCTGTCGTTCCAAAATCTCCGCCTTTTGGCTTTCAAATGCCCGCTCACGCCGCTCGCTCACCCGAAGTCCCAAATAGGTTTCCATGGCGGTCGTATCGCGCACTATATCCAGATTGCCCGGTGTACCCGTAGCACGAATGCCAATTTCGGGCTTGGCACCGGCCACTCTTTCCAGGCCGGGATCAAACACCAACCGGCCTTCCAGTTCCACCCTGGCTTCATTCAGATCGCCTTGCAGTTTCGCAAAAAACTGGCTTTGGCTGTGATCCAGCCGAATGGCATTCGCCCTTAAAGTGCCAGCGCCAATTGAAAAGCTTGTCTGTGTATCATTGGCAACAAAGGCACGACGCGACACCGTGTCCTGCACGATCCGTGGAGCTGCAGCATCGACCACTTTGTCATCAAGCCCATCGATTGACCCCAGAATGGATTTGAATGCCTCGGCGTTCAAACCCTCAATCTTGAGGTTGGATGTACGAACGGAACCGCCACCGGTCATATTCTTTATGAGACTGCCGGGGCCCGTATTGGCGGTTTCAAATCCAAGTTGCACAGTTGCCAAGCCGGAAATTGCAAGGCCAAAGCCCGCCTCCTCTGCCAGGTTAGCAAGTTGAGCACCGGAAAGCTCTAACTGGCCGCTCAAAGTTCCCGCCGCACTGGCCTGCGCGGCTTCCAGATTGCCCGACAACACCCCTTGTGCCCAGTTTGTGGAAAATCCAGTCAGTTGCAGATCGCCATTTTGAAGGATGGCTTTTGACGCAAAATCCATCAGCGGGGTCACTTGTGCCGGGAATTCTATACGGCCCGCCGATAATTCCAGCGTGCCATCCAGGCCCAAGAGAATAGAATTACCACCGGACAGGCGCTCCGGCTCGTCGCCATCGCTTTCTGCCTGGCGCGCAAGTGCGCCGGAATTGATTGAGCCATGCACCATTTCAAGAACCCGCGATGCATCGACAACATCGGCCCGCAGGTTCCCGGTTACAACGGCGCGCGGCTTTGTTTGCGGCTTCACATCGAGTGAACCGGTAATGTTTGATTCCCCCAGCGCAAGCTGAATATTCTTCAGCCCCAGCGACGCCCCTTCCAGCACGACCATCGTTTTAAGTTTCACCGGCAAACCATCGCCATATCCCGGCACTGGCAAACCGGACATGAGGATAATCGGATCAAGGTTAGAAGCTTCTGCCACCACATTAAGCGATCCGCTCACACCAAATGGCGTGGCGTTTCCATCCGCTGACAATGTGCCGCCGGCACTCACATATCCCTCGCGCAATGTGATGGCCGCATCGGTTTCATATACGTTTTGGCCGTTTTTGCGGGCGTTTAGGCGAAAGGCTCCCCGCCCCGTTTGGGCAACAGGCAAAACCGGCGCGCCCAACTGCGCCAGCAATACCGAGGCATCGTCATTCACAACCACCAGTTTAATGGCTGACGGCGCAGCCAGTGCAATCGGTTGGGTTTCACCCGGTTTGGCGAAAATACCATTGAGTGAAACGTCAATTTCGCTGCCACCCACCGTGCCATTCATCACCAGAACACCGCCGCCAGCGGTGGCGGCATCCCTGCTGAGCGAAAATTGCAATTCGGTATTTTCCGTCAATACGGCATCATCAAACACATAGGGTGGAGCAGAAAATCCTGCCAGGCGTTTGTCCAGCAAGCGCAACAAAGGCAAAGGATTGGCGGCCTTTATGGTTCCCACCAATTGGCCACCCAATGGCCCTTGCCCCTCTTTTGATACCGCATCAATGGTGCCGGTCACATCCAGTTGCGCACCGGCAATGTCACCAATCTGCAATCGCTCCACCAGCAATTGATTGGCCTGTCGCTTGAGTTGAAAATCAACCCCACGGGCGCTCACTCCGGCAAGTGTGGCCAGTTCTGCTTTGATCGCCACATCCAGCGCACGGGCCTTGAAATCGGCACTTGTTGGACTTTGCCCTAAAACCTGTGCAAATGCGTTGAGCTGATCAAGATTGGCGTCTTTGCCATTGAGCGCCAGGCCAAACTGATCGTCATCGCCACCATTTATTTTGCGCGACACCGATCCGCGCAGAACCTTGCCATCCAGCACCAGTTCCAGATCATCTATGGCAAACCCCGACGAGGAGATATCGGCCAGTCCGGCAAAACCGGTGCCCGCCATTTCACGCACAGCATCCGGCACATTACCGCCAAGCCAGGCGGCAAGTCCCGAAGGCTGGCGTGAAGCCACCGTAATGTCACCAAGCCACCGCATATCCCCGTCAATCAGCAATTCTCCGTCAGCACGAAATTCCGTCCGCCCCGGCAATTGGGCTTCCAGATTGCGCACCCGCCAACCGTCCCCATCAGCCTTTGGAGAAACATCCAGGCCAATCTCGCGAATTGTGGTGTTATCAAAAACGACAGCAGGCAGAAAAAGACTGATCGCACCATCGGCGGAGAAACGGGGAATTTTGCCAATGGCATCGCGCAAAACCGCAAGCCGGGCGTTCAGCCCCGCCACCGCCTGATTGTCATTGCTGGCACCGTCTGTCCCGGCCATGCTTTCCTGCAATCGCTCCAGGTCAATCTGCTGACCCTCCGCATTTATGCGAAATGACATGCGGTCACCAAACAGTGCCTGGGCGGTGCCGGTGACGGTATAGGGATCTTCACGAGAACCGATATCCAACTTGAAGGCAGGAACCGTCGCCCCTCCGCTCAACAACCTGAAATCACTTTCCAGCCGCACGGGCAGTGGCAATTCAGCCAAATTTCGCGGAAACACAATTCTGTCTTCACCGCTTTGTTCCGCCATGGGCAAAACAGTGGCCAGGCCGCTCCATGAGGGAATGTCGTCTTCAATTTTGAAAGGCCCGTCAAAGGTGAAATCATAGCCGAGGTCTTGCGGCTCCACACGTAATTTCAAACTCATCTGATCGGTTGGCTGCCAGCGCCCGGTGCTGCCCCGCATCCGGTATTTCTTGCCCAAATGCGCCACCGTGCCTTCCGCCTGCCATGGCCCGGCTAGAGTGATGGCGGAGGCTTTGCCAAAAATGTCCGCGACAATAAATTCCTGCTTATTGCGCCCATCGCGCAACCGCAGAGCGCCCTCTTCAATGCGCACATTTTGCAGCGCGATATTCTCACTCTCCAGATTCAGATCCATGCCGGCAATGGTCGGCTTGGCCGGATTTCGCTTTGGCCACATAAGGCGGCCCTTGTCATTGAGGCGCAATTCGCCCCGCGCGCCCCGCAGGAGAATATCGGCAATGACGATCTCCCCCTTGAGCAAGGGCGCAATCTGCACCTCCATTCTAAATTCCCGCACGGTCAATACAGGCACCGATTCACCGCCGGAAGTCACTTCTCCCACTTTGAGATTTGAAAACGAAACGGTTGGTTTGGGAAGAAACTGAACCTGCGCCTCCCCATCCACAGACACCGGCAAACCAAGCACACGGCTGGCCTCTGCTTCAAAGCGTTCACTATACTGGTTCCAGTCAATAAAGGGCGGCGCAACCAGCGCAGCAATCAGGGTCAACAGAACCAACCCGCTGATGAAAACAAAAAAACGGATCACTTTGCTCGTTCCGTCCTTTTCAATATCGGCTTACACATCGCCAAGTGAAACAACTTTGCCAGGATTCATGATATTGTCCGGGTCAATGGCCCGCTTGATCGTTGCCATCAAACCCGCGCCTGACCCCAGTTCCAATTCCAGGAACCGACGTTTGCCCTGACCAATTCCATGTTCACCCGTGCAAGTACCTTCCATGGCAATGGTGCGCATATTGAGGCGTTCGATCATGGTTTCTGCCCGTGCCACTTCATCTGGATCATCCATCATGACAAGCGGGGTCATGTGAAAATTGCCGTCACCCACATGGCCGATTACAGGCGCAATCAGGCCTAGCTCCTCCGCATCCTTTTGGGTTTCGGATATACAATCGGCCAGGCGTGAAATGGGAACACAGGCATCCGTGGCGATGCCCTGGCATCCCGGTCTATAAGCCAGCATGGCATAATAGGCATTGTGGCGCGCCTTCCACAGCTTGTTGCGCGCTTCAACCGTATCGACCCATTGAATATTGCTGCTGCCAAAATCCGAGGCAATTTCCTCAAACAGCCTGATCTGTTCTGCAACCCCCACATCCGTGCCATGGAATTCCAAAAACAATGTTGGCTTCAATTCATAATCCAGACCCGAATATTGATTGATCATATCCACCTGGAGCGCGTCGAGCAGTTCAATACGCGCCATGGGCAGACCTGTTTGCATGGCAAGAATGGTTGTGTTGCACGCATCCTCCACACTGGGAAACTGGCACACGCCCGAGGATATGTTTTCTGGAATCCCCTGCAGGCGCAAAGTCAATTCGGTAATGATTCCCAACGTACCTTCGGAGCCAACAAGCAACCGTGCCAGATCATAACCGGCTGAAGACTTGCGCGCCCGTCCCCCGGTTTTTACAACCGAACCATCGGGCAGAACAGCTGTAAGATTGACGACATTCTCGCGCATCGTGCCATAGCGCACCGCATTGGTTCCAGAAGCCCGGGTCGATGCCATGCCGCCAAGGCTGGCATTGGCGCCTGGATCAATTGGAAAAAACAAACCCTGGTCGCGCAGATGGGTGTTGAGCTCTTCGCGCGTAACACCCGGTTGCAACGTCACGTCAAGATCTTCGGGATTCACACTCAAGATACGGTTCATCTGCATCAGATCGATGCAAATGCCGCCAGCCGGTGCATTCACACCGCCCTCCAGCGAGGTGCCGGTTCCAAACGGAATAATTGGCACCTTATGCTCGGCGCATACGCGCACAATGTCCTGTACCTCCTGTGTGCCATCGGCAAAAATCACGGCATCGGGCAATTGCGAGGGAATATAGGTTGTTGTGTGGCTATGCTGTTCTCTTAAAGACTGGCCGGTTTGCAACCGTTCTCCAAAGCGCTGTTTCAACACTCCAATCGCGGTTGCAATACCTGAATCATTGCGGGTTTCTGCGCGTAAATCAGCCAGTGCCATATCGTTCCCTTGACGGACACCTCGCCGCGATGGAAGTTGCCATCAACCGGTGGAGAATTCGTCCTGTTTGCATCACATATCCGGCGCACAAATTTTGAACACCGCGCGGAGTTTGCAGATTATCAGAAAGACAATTCACGTCCACTCGCAAACACATCAACATCTGGCCATATAGCCAGCTACAGCAAACGCAGTTGAAAGAAGCAAATGTCCACACTTTCCAAACCGTTCATATCCGATCTGATGGAGCTTCAGCCCGACTGGATCGACTATAACGGCCACCTCAACATGGCATTTTACAATGTCTTGTTTGACCGCGGGTGTGACGGGGCATTTGAACTACTGGGCATGGGCCCCGATTATGCCGGTGAACGGAAAATGACGATATACACGGCAGAAGCCCATGTGCGCTATGTGCGCGAAATACATCTGGGAAACCGGGTACGGGCCTCATTTCAGATTATCGACCATGATGAAAAGCGCCTTCACGTCTATCAGGAGCTTTTGCACGAAGATGGCTGGCTCTCCGCCACCAGCGAAACTCTGGCCCTTCATATTGATATGAGCGGCCCCAAAGTCGCGCCGTTCCAAGCGGATATCTTAAAAAACATAGAAAACATGGCCCGCGAGCATGCCGGTTTACCATATCCCGAGAATGCTGGACGGCGCATCGAAATAAAACGAAAACAAGCGTAAGGTGAACAAAGTCTCAACACAGACACCAATGCGCCAGGCGCAACAACGCTAACGGGAACACAGGGGAAAATAACGGTGCCGGAAATACTCCGCCGTCTTCCTTCAATTATCTCCGGCTGGGTTGTGCCAAATTTGCGCACATTTCGAAGCTCGCGCGAACCGCAATTATGGTTGCTGTCCATCCTCGTTGGCCTTGCCGTTTCCGCCGCCGTGGTCGTATTTCGCGAACTCGTATTTCGCACCCATTGGCTGTGGCTCGGCGGCACAATCGAAACCGTGGCAACAGCTGCCCGTGAAGCCCATTGGCTGGTCATATTGCTCACCCCTGCCGTTGGCGGCCTGCTCGTTGGGTGGATGTTGACCCGTTTCATTCCCGCCCGCCGCACCGGCGGTGTGGCTGATGTGATCGAAGCAAACGTGCGTGGCGGGCGCAATCTCAGCTTTCGTGCCGGTATGGCCTCGGCAATTGTCAGCGCCCTTTCCCTGGGCGTTGGTGCCAGTGCTGGCCGTGAAGGCCCCATGGTTCACTTGGGTGCCACGCTGGCCACTTCCATCACCAAAATTTTCGATCTGCCGGTTTGGGGAAGACGCACATTGCTTGGCTGCGGTGTCGCCAGTGCAGTTTCTGCATCATTCAACGCGCCAATCGCCGGTGTGCTCTTTGCCCATGAAGTGATTCTGGGCCATTATTCAAAGCGCTCATTCATCCCCATCGTGATCTCGTCGGTCATGGGCACGTTATTATCACGCCTGCGGTTTGGCGGAGATGCGGCTTTCACCATACCTGACTATCAGATCACATCAGTGTTCGAATTTCCCGCCTTTGCATTGCTTGGAGTCGTGTGCGGCCTGGCGGCGATCATCTTTCAGTTTTCCCTCGTGGCCACCGACTATGTGGCCCGTTCCATCGACATCCCATTGTGGTCACGCCCCGCCATTGGCGGTCTGGGCATCGGCCTCATTGCCATCTTCGTGCCCGAAGTGCTGGGTGTTGGATATGAAGCCACCAACAAAGCACTCAACAATGAATACACTCTTGGCCTGTTGTTTGTGCTGATCATCGCAAAAACTGCAGCAACTTCCATAACTCTGGCTTCCCGCTTTGGCGGTGGGGTCTTTTCTCCATCGCTCTATATTGGTGCCATGGTGGGGGGTGCCTTTGGGCTGATTGCCGCAAAAATTTTCCCGGAACTGGCCTCTTCGGAAGGCATGTATGCCATTCTAGGCATGGGCGCAGTTGCCGCCGCCGTCATCGGCGCGCCCATCTCCACAACCGTTATCGTGTTCGAATTGACCGGCGGGTATTCCCTCTCCATTGCACTGTTACTGACTGTATCGATTGCCATCGGCATCAATATGGCCGTCCATGGACGGTCCTATTTCCAATGGCAATTGGAAGCGCGCGGCTTCAACCTGCAGGACGGGCCACACCGTTTCATGGCCCGCTCGACCCAGGTCGCCGCCTTCATGACCCCCTTGGCCGAGGGCGAAAGCAATGAACTGGATTTGGAAAGTGAAGAGCCGACCTTGCGCATGGACACCAATCTGGAAACCGCCCTGCGCACTTTCGATGAAGGCGGCCACACCCGGCTTGCAGTGGTCGACGCCAAGGACGAAACCCGCATCATTGGTTGGGCAACCCAGGTGACTGCCCTGCGGCTCTACAACAAGGCGCTGGTGGACCTCAGCGTAGAAGAACACCGGTAAAACCACACGCCTGCCAAATATATCAAGCAGCGCGGCCCCACATCCTGCCTCTAGTAAGGTTTGCAGGTAAGCTTAACAAAAAGATTACGAGCCCCATTAACCCGTTACAATTACGTTCATGGTAGTTGGGAGCATGGGAAATGAAGCTGTGAAAATCAGGCAAACCGGCCACTTGCAACAAGAGCCAAAACGCCTGCCAGGACTGGACTACCTGCGCTTTGGCGCAGCGATGATGGTGGTTGCCTATCATTATCTGTATCGCGGCAACCTCAATGCAGAATATCTGACCGTCAGCTATGGTGAACTTTCGCCATGGGTCAGTTTCGCCTATTTCGGTGTAAATCTGTTTTTCATGATCTCCGGGTTTGTCATCCTGTGGTCAGCAGAAAACAAGGGTTGGATTGATTTCAGCATTGCCCGTTTCGCACGACTTTGGCCCGCCTACGCATTGGCTGTCTCGCTAACGGCATTAGCGACTTACATATATTCCGCTCCCCCATTTTCAGTCAGTTTAAGCCAATGGCTGGCCAATCTGACATTCTTTTCGCCCGCATTTGGCCAACCGTTCATGGACGGTGTTTACTGGACCATTGTGATGGAACTGATTTTCTATTTCTGGATTGCCCTGGCCATCCTGACACGCTTGCTGCCAAAGCATGTGGAATTGCTCAGCCTTGCCTGGATGTATCTCATTGCAGTCAATGAATTGTGGCTTCAGTCCGAACCCCTGCAACTCATTGGCCTGACCCGTTATGGCCCCTGGTTCCTGATCGGCGTCCTGTCCTACCGTTGTTGGAAACAGGGCGCGGACCGTTACGTCCTGATATTGCTGGCCACAGCTATTGCCTTAAGTTTCAACGCAGCCATGTTCGAACACATCGAATTGGTCCAGCGATATGACGGCGAGATCCGGCCTCAAATCCCCTTACTCATGAACGCTGTTATGATTGCCGCCTTTGCACTCACGGTCAGATATGGTCACCGGGTGAAGGCCAGCAGTTTCGCCATTGCCATCGGCGGCCTCACCTACCCGCTCTACCTTGTGCACCAAAACATCGGATATATGCTCATCGAAACCACCGCACCAGATATTGGCAGGTGGAGTGCGTTGGCTCTCACGATTGGCGCAATGCTGGCGCTGTCATGGCTGATGATGGTCGTGTGGGAACGCCCTGTGGCAAAGCAAATCAAGCGTCTGCTGACCGCAGTTACACGCAAATTGCCAAACTGGAAAATCTTCGCCCAACCCGCTTAAAAATATCTGGCGCCATTAACATTAGCCCGGCAGCGCTCATCGCCCAAAGCGCACCCTAATTTTTCGACTAACACAATTGCGCCACCGCCGCCTTTGCTCTCGCCCTATGGTCAAAAACCCACTAAGACCATTTCATGAACAAACCGGCAGAGAATCAGGCGCCCCAGGGCATTGCCGCACGCGCCCTTGGCGCGGCACGGTCCGCCAATGCGGTTGACAGCCCAGCCCTGTCCTACCTCCAGGGCCTCAACGAAGAGCAAAACACGGCCGTATTGACGACCGAGGGGCCATTGCTCGTTCTGGCTGGGGCAGGAACCGGCAAGACCCGTGTATTGACCGCACGTATTGCCCACATCGTGACCCAGCGCATGGCCTGGCCAAGCCAGATTTTGGCGGTGACTTTCACCAACAAGGCTGCACGCGAAATGAAGAACCGCATCGCGGCCATGGTGGGTGAAGCTGTGGAGGGCATGCCCTGGCTTGGAACATTCCATTCCATTTGCGTGAAAATTCTGCGCCGCCATGCTGAACTGGTGGGCCTGAAATCCGGTTTCACAATCCTCGACACCGATGACCAGATACGGCTGCTGAAACAAATTATTCAGGCCGAAAATATTGACGACAAACGCTGGCCCGCCCGCCAACTTGCTGGCCTGATTGACGGTTGGAAGAACAAGGCGCTTGGACCTGACGATATTTCCGAAGGTGAAGCCCGGGCATTTGGCAATGGCCGGGGGCGTGAACTGTATCGCGCCTATCAGGAACGGCTGAAAATTCTCAATGCCTGTGGTTTCGGCGATCTGCTGGTGGAATGTATCCGCCTGTTTCGGGAAAATCAGGACGTGCTGGCCGACTACCAGCAGCGTTTCAAATATATTCTGGTCGACGAATACCAGGACACCAATGTGGCGCAATACCTGTGGTTGCGCCTGCTCGCCCAGCCCAGGCACCAGATCGATGATGCTTCAGGTGAAACAATGGAAGGATCACCACAGACCAACATTTGTTGCGTGGGCGATGACGATCAGTCGATTTATGGCTGGCGCGGGGCAGAGGTGGACAACATCCTGCGCTTTGAAAAGGATTTTCGTGGCGCAACCGTTATTCGCCTTGAACGCAATTACCGCTCCACCAGCCACATTCTCAAGGCCGCATCCCATTTGATTTCCCACAATGAAGGGCGATTGGGCAAAACCCTGTTCACCGAAATTTCCGATCCTGACGAAACCAAGGTCAAAGTCGCTGCTGGCTGGGACAGCGAAGAAGAAGCCCGCGCCATCGGTGAAGAGATCGAAGCGGCCCAGCGCAAAGGCCATGCCCTCAACGAAATCGCAATCCTGATGCGCGCCTCTTTCCAGATGCGTGAGTTTGAAGACAGGTTCGTCTCGCTTGGTCTCAACTATCGCGTTGTGGGTGGCCCGCGCTTTTATGAGCGCATGGAAATTCGCGATGCGATGGCCTATTTCCGCGTCACCTGCCAGCCGGCCGATGATTTGGCTTTCGAGCGCATCGTCAACACCCCAAAGCGGGGCCTGGGCGATGTGACCATCAAGCTGGTACGTGACCATGCAAGAGCACGCCGCATTCCCATGTTGGCAGCCGTGCGGGAAATGGTCGAGACGGAAGAACTTAAGGCGCGCCCACGTGCCACACTGAAAACCCTGGCGCTGAACTTTGGCCGATGGGCGCAAGCCATCGACACAATGAAACATACGGATCTGGCTGAAATGATCCTGGAAGAATCCGGCTATACCGAGTTCTGGCAAAACGACCGCAGTGCAGAAGCGCCGGGACGATTGGAGAACCTGCGCGAACTGGTGCGCTCCATGGAAGAATTCGAGAGCTTGCCCGGCTTTCTAGAACACGTTTCGCTGGTGATGGACACGGACAACAATCCGGAACTGGATGCCGTTAACCTGATGACCTTGCACTCCGCCAAGGGGCTGGAGTTTGAAACGGTTTTCCTGCCCGGTTGGGAAGAAGGCCTGTTTCCCCACCAGCGTAGCCTTGATGAAGGGGGCCGTTCAGGCCTCGAAGAAGAGCGTCGCCTCGCCTATGTGGGCATCACCCGCGCGCGCAAAAACTGCCATATCTGGTTCGTGTCGAACCGACGCATTCACGGCCAGTGGCAGGCTTCAATTCCCAGCCGTTTCATCGACGAATTGCCTGCCGACAATGTGGAAGTGGTGGAGCCTTCCGGGCATTATGGCGGATATGGTGCCGGTGGCACGGGCGGGGCCTATGGCCAGAGCCGGTTTGACACGTCCGACCCATTTACTAACTCCGGCTATTCCTCTCCAGGTTGGCGGCGGGCACAAAGCCACGCCAACGAAGACACCGCCAAGAACTGGGGCACACGTTCCGGCTATAAAAGTACCTATTCCGGCGGCCCCCGCACGATCGAAGGCGAACTGGTCGCCAAATCCGTTATTGGCGCGGATGAAAGTTCGTTTTCCACAGGCGAGCGTGTATTCCATATGAAGTTTGGTTACGGTGCTATCATTGGCATCGATGGGAATAAATTGGCCATCGAGTTTGAAAAAGCAGGGCAAAAGCGCGTTCTGGATTCCTTCGTCGAACGCCACTGATCGGTCATGTTCAAAAAGCGCTTGTTCCCCGTAATTCCCATGAGTTCAATTCAGGGACAACATTGTCGGTTGGAACATTTCAGCCACCGCAAACACGCACCATTGCTGTGGGAAGCGATGGATGTTCAACACATCGATGACAATATGAAATGGCTTGGATTTCCCGCCGGGACATCCAAACAGCAGTTCATCGCCAAAATGAAGCGCTATGAGGGTGCCCACAACACCAAGTCATATATTGGTTTTCATCTCGGCCTGAGGCGCAACAAGTCCCGGCACAATGCCCGCCTCTTTGCAGTCATTTCGCTCAAAACCGGCAAAGTCATCGGAATGCGCGGCCTCCAATTGGTTAAACGCAAAATTGGGTCAGTTGATATCATGATGGTTTTGACCATGGCCAGGCTGGACCCGATTGCGGCCCGCGAAGCCGAATACCTGATGTTTTCCCTCGTGTTTGACACCCTAGGCTACCGCCGCATTGGCACCACCTGTGATATGAACAATACCCGGTCCGTCGCCACCGCCATCAGGCAAGGATACACGTTCGAACTGGTGCTTAGAAAAGCCGGCGCTGGTGAATTTGGCGCAACCGATTTGAATGTTTACTCCATCATCGATGAGGATTGGCCCGCATTGAAGCTGGCCCACCTGGCCTCGCTCCAAGCAAAAAATTTCGATCCGCAGGGCCGGCAGATTTTGAACGTGCGGCAATTCCTCGACACCAATGGAAAAGGAGGCGCATGAATATGCCGCTCCCCTATCCATCCATCCCCGCCGCCACAATCGAAACACCCAATGCCTATCTGGAACATTTCGACGTGAAACGGCATGGCCCTCCCCTGTGGGAAGTTTTGGGGCCAGCCCGGGCGAATGACTATCTCACCTATCTTGGTTTTGATGAAGTGCGGAACAAGTCCCAGTTTATCCATCAGATGCGGCAAATAGTGTCTGGCATAAAAGCAGGAAAGCGTTTTCACGTGCCGTTCAAGCGGTCCAGCAAAGACCGAGGCCATACACAATTGCACTTTGCCATCATATCAAAAAACCAAAATCAGATTGTCGGCATGCGGGGAATTGCGATAGTCGATCCCTGGGCCGGTTCCATGGAAAGTGGTACAATGCTGAGCGTCGTCGGCATGGACCGGCGCGCTCAACTGGAAGCCAGATTTGCCATAGCGCAGCTTGTTTTTGATCAACTGGGATATCGTCGGCTATTCGCCCTGGTCGATGCCCACAACACCCGCTCCATTCAAGCCGCCACCAATAGCGGGTTTACCCATGAGGGTCTGTTGCGAAAGGCAGGGGGAAATTTCGAAACGGCCCAGGACCAGCACGTTTTCAGCATGATCAAGGATGACTGGCCGAAGATCAGCCGTGCTTTTTCCGCATCTTTGCAGAATGATAATTTCAACGCCAGGGGACGACAGATCAATCCCGTTCAACACTTTATGAAATAGGCAATTGCGAAAATGCGCGTGGGCCACTCAATGCCTGTGGCGCTTAGCGACCAATGGGACTTTCCTTGACGGTCAGCCCGAACCCGGAAAGCAACCGTTTCAACTCACGGCCCGGCGTCCCGCCAGTAAACTCGGCAACGTCTTGAACGTCAGACACCTTGCCCGGGTGTTCCACCAATGTGCGGGCATGGCGCGCAATCGCTTCAGCCGGATTAAGCCAATCCACTGGCCACGGTGCCAGACGTCTAAAGACATTCGATAGAAACGGATAATGCGTGCAAGCCAGAACCACAATGTCTGTTCGCGCGCCCAGCCGGTCAACAAAACAGGTTTCGATTTCTGAGGCGATGAGTTGCTCATCCACCTGGCCGGTCAACATGAAGCGCTCAGCTGCCGCAGCAAGATGTTCCGCCCCGATCAAACGCACATTCACCTGTGAAGCAAACTCGTTCACAAGCGATCTCGTATAATCCCGCTGCACCGTACCGGGCGTCGCCAAGACAGACACTTGCCCGCTGGATGTGCGCTCCGCCGCCGGTTTGATTGCAGGCACCGTGCCAACCACCGGCATGTCATAGCGGGTTCTTAAATGCGGCAGTATGAGGGTAGAGGCCGTATTGCACGCCACCATGATCATCGACGGATCGTAGCGGCCAACAAGATTGTCAAACACTGCCGACATACGTTCAATCAGCGCGGCCTCTTCCCAGTCGCCATAGGGAAATGCTGCATCATCACCCACATAAATAAAGCGATGTTCCGGCATCAGCACCCGCGCTTCCCGCAAAATGCTCAAGCCGCCAATACCTGAATCGAACACAAGGACAGTCAAACTAGCTCTTTCTTTGCCAATACATAAATGGAACTCACTGGGCCTAGCCGCGCGAAGAACCGGCACGACGCTGGCCAAATTTCGGCCGCGAATGCGGTTGATGTGTGGCGGCTTGCAGCGCGGGTTCTCTCGCCTTTTCCACCACTTCACGCAGTTGGGCTGCACGTTTGAGAAGTTCTTCATCAGAATAATTTAGCCCGTCATCGACTGTATCCAAATTTTCGGGCAAATCAGCTGGAGTTTTGTTTTGCAAAGCCAAGTCTGGCGCATCGGGGCGCGACGCACGCCAACTCAAACTTCCCCACATCACCGATGTTACAAGATGCCCCAAAGTTGAAATAACGGGAACAAGAGAAAGCACGGTGAATATGAAATACCCCCAAGCGAAACCCAGTGTTCTATTCATATCCCGCGTCCGTTTCACCACCAGCGGCAACTGAGCCAGGCCCCAGATGATCATTGTGGTCGAAAGCGCTTCCCGGATGCCGCTAAATTGTTCCATCGCGGCGGGCGTTACGGATTGAATTTCCTCCACATGTGCCAGCTGCGGCATGGCGGAAAACATGATTCCTAGCGCCAGCAACACCGCCCCCTGACAGGTGGTGGCGAGAAAAAATGTGCCCCTGTCAATTCGACCGTTAAAGCCAAACAGCAATCGGATCAGTTCCATCGCATTCGCTCATTTCGAACCTGTATTGCCAAGCCATTGCCAGTTGATACCCGGCCTCACAACACAAGCACAAAAAGATTGATAAGTTCCAACCGGCTCAAATAGCCCGCGGCAGGTCTTCAACCCGAACGCCAAAATAATAAAACACCAGCCAAAACAGGAAACACACGAACGCGGCCAAAACGCTGTTCCATAACATGCGTTTGAGCAATTGCGGATTAGCGGGCGCCGCCGGATCTGACCCCTCCGTTACCGACCCAAGTTCCAATTGAGACTTCATTCGAAATGGCAGGGTAACGAACAGGGTAACCCACCAAACCACGAAATAGATCGCCAGTGCAGTGCCGATTGACATGGTCAGACTTGCTCCAATTCCACCAGTGTGCCGGCAAAATCCTTTGGGTGAAGAAACAAAACCGGTTTCCCGTGTGCACCAATTTTTGGGGTGCCATCCCCTAGCACCCGTGCGCCGGTGGCTGTGAGCTTATCCCGTGCCGCCAGCAGGTTATCAACTTCATAACAGATATGATGCATGCCGCCTGCGGGGTTGGATTCGAGATATTTGGCGATCGGCGACCCTTCACCCAGCGGTTCAAGCAACTCGACCTTGGAATTTGGCAGCTCAACAAAAACCACCGTTACCCCATGCTCTGGCAAAGCCTGCGGAGCGCTCACATTGGCGCCAAGCGCATCGCGGTAAAGCGCAGTGGCCGCCGCAAGATCAGGCACGGCAAGCGCCACATGATTCAAACGACCAATCATGATTACACCCGTGTTACAAATACAGTCACCAGAGGTTTCTTACCCCATATATCGCGCGTTTCGGCACGCAGTGCACGTTCCAGTGCCTGCTTGATGCGCCCGTCATCACGGCGCTTTTTGGGCGGAATACTTTCAAAAGCACCCAGCCCCGCATCATAAAGCACATCTTCAAAACTATCGTCGGCATCAGCCATGCGCGGCAAACCTTCGCAGGCAATCTCCGGGTCTGCCAGCAGGTTGCCGGAACGATCCACGACAACGCTCATGACAATGTGCCCGACCCAGGACAATACGCGGCGGCGACGAATACCCATGGCATCGTCGTCACCAATCAGATTGCCATCCTTGTAGATGCGGCCATGGCTAACGGTGTCCAACACTTCAGCCGGCCCCGGTGCAAGGCGCAGCATGTCACCATTGCGGATCGGCGCAACGTCAGGAATTCCCGCCTCGCCCATAAGGCCCGCATGGGCAATGAGGTGTTGCGCCTCCCCATGCACCGGCACCCCGATGGTCGGTTTGGTCCATTCATACATCTGGACCAATTCACTGCGGCGCGGATGGCCCGATACGTGAACGAGCACGTCACCATCCAACAAAATCTCAACACCCTGTTCGACCAGCGCATTTTGAATATTGATGATCTCACGCTCATTGCCGGGAATGGAACGGGAGGAAAAAACAACCTTGTCACCCGGCGAAAGCGAAGCATTTCGGTGTTCGTCACGCGACAACTTACCAAGCGCGGCGCGCGTTTCACCCTGCGAACCTGTGCAAATCACCACCAGCTTGTTGCGCGGCACCGACTGGAACTCGTCTTCCGACATAAACGGCGCAATACCGTCAAGATATCCCAATTCCCGTGAGACCTCACACACCCGCAACAAAGAACGACCCAACACCATGACACGGCGGCCGACTTTTTCTGCCGCCAGCGCAATAGAGCGGATACGCCCCACATTGGATGAGAACGTGGTGATGAGTACGCGGCCTTTGGAATCGGCAATCACTTCGGCGAGACTTTCCGAAACGTCTTCTTCGGAAGGTGAAACGCCCTCACGCATCGCGTTGGTGGAATCACAAATCAGCGCCAGCACGCCCTCTTCGCCCAACCGCCTGAAGTGAGCCTCATCAGTCATTTGACCCAAAGTGGGTTCGTGATCCAATTTCCAGTCGCCGGTGTGAATAATATTGCCCAACGGCGAACGCAGCATCAGCGACACGGGTTCGGGGATGGAATGGGTAACGTGCACACCTTCAACCTCAAACCGGCCAACGGTAAAGGGCTTGCCCGCTTTAAAAACCGTCACGGGAATGTCCGGAGCACCGGGCTCTGACTGTATCTTTGCTTCCAGCAATCCGGCGGTAAAACCGGTGCAATAAACCGGCACTCGCAACATCGGCCACAGCGACAACAAAGCGCCATAGTGGTCTTCATGGGCGTGGGTAATGACAATACCGTCCAGCTTGTCGACCCGGTCGATAATGTAGCTGATATCGGGCAACACCAAATCCGCGCCCGGCAAATCATCCCCGGGAAACGTCACACCGACATCAACGATGATCCACCGACGGTCCGATGGCGGGCCAAATCCGTAGAGGGCGAAATTCATGCCGATTTCTCCAACGCCACCAAGTGGCAGGAAAATCAGCTCGTCTTTTTGTTTTGAATTTTTCATGGAGCCTTATGCACCGCTTTGTGCGGGAGTTGCAAAAAATATGTCTGCTGTGGAAATACGTTTGAGCGAGCCATCAGCCAGTTTTAGTAATAGAAGTCCGTCCTGTTCAATATCAACGAAACTGCCCTTTAACTCACTGTTTTCAAACCGCACAATGATTTCTTCCCCTATGCCTGCGGCACGTTCGCGCCAATCATGGCGAATGATAGAAAATCCGGCCCCTTGTGCCCAGATTCGCAACCTTTCGGCAAAGGCCTGGGCAAGAGCACCAAACAATTCCTGGGAGCCAATGGAATAGCCTGCTTCCATCAGGGAAGTGGAAGGATAGAGCGTTTGTGCAGGATGAACCCTGCAGTTCACCCCAAACCCTATGACAACCGCGTTACGCCCGTTCGGCGTTGTACTCGCCTCCAGCAGGATGCCGGACATTTTTTTGCCATCGAGAAGCAGGTCATTGGGCCATTTTACGCGCAAGCGCGCTTCGATGTCGGGCGCGCAGTGAACAAGGGCATCGAATAGCGCAAGTGCGGCCACAAATGGCAATGTTGCCAGATGCGCTCGCTCTGCAGGATCGACCAACAGGCATGAGGCATAAAGATTGCCCGGATCAGATGTCCACTGTCGACCCCGGCGCGCGCGCCCAACCTCTTGTTGTTCGGCAGTTATCCAAATCCGTCCCGGATCGCCCAACATCGCCCGTTCCATCGCATCAGTGTTGGTGGAACCAATTGTGCCATAGGCGACATACCGCCAGCTGGGCAGGTTGGGCAGTGGCTTTGAAGCGACCGGGGATGAAGGCAGAACGCTTGCCTCGTGTTAGAAAAAGGTTGCGGCGGCGGCTGTCGCAATATCCGACATGGGGCCGGCGATGACCACATAAAAGATTGTGAACAGGCCGCTGATGGCCAGCACAACTTTCAACTCCCCCGCCATTGGCAGGAAGCCAGGTTCGGGATCATCAAACCACATCACCTTGACCACTCGAAGATAATAGAATGCGCCCACAACACTGGCCAGAACCCCAATTACGGAAAGCGTGTAGAGTTCAGCCTGAATGGCGGCGAGAAAAACAAAATACTTCGCCCAAAATCCTGCCAGCGGCGGAATGCCCGCCAGGGAAAACATGAGCGCGGTCAACACCAGCGCCATCATGGGATTATTTTTCGACAGGCCCTTGAGATCATCAATCTGCTCAACGATTCCGTCACTGCGGCGCATGCACAATATGCAGGCAAACGCCCCAAGCGTCATGACCATGTAGATAATCATATACAGCACAACGCCGGAAACGCCCGATTGGGTGCCGGCCGCCAGGCCAACCAGCGCAAATCCCATATGGCCAATTGAAGAATAGGCCATCAGCCGTTTGATGTTGGTCTGGCCAATGGCCGCAAATGCACCAAGCACCATGGAAGCGATGGAGATGAAGGTAATGATTTGACGCCAGTCGATGGCCGCCGGTTCAAACGCACCATGCACCACACGCACCAGCATCGCCATGGCAGCAACTTTTGGCGCAGCGGCAAAAAACGCGGTCACAGGCGTTGGTGCGCCCTCATAAACATCAGGCGTCCACATGTGAAACGGCACGGCGGAAATCTTGAACGCCAGCCCCGCCAGCACGAAGACGATACCAAAGATCAGACCAAGATTGCGGCCACTTTCCATGGCGGTCGCAATGCCTTCAAATGATGTGTGCCCGGTGAAACCATAGATCAGCGACGATCCATATAGCAGCATCCCGGAGGATAATGCGCCCAGCACAAAATATTTCAGCCCCGCTTCCGTTGAACGCAGGGAATCCCGATTGATTGCGGCCAGCACATAAAGGGCCAGGGACTGCAGTTCCAGCCCCATGTAAAGCGTGATCAGATCGTTGGCCGAGATCATGATCATCATGCCCAATGTGGCCAGCACAATGAGAATTGGGTATTCAAAGCGGCTGAAATTTTCCATCCGCGCAAAACCCACCGACATCGCAATTGCCGCCGCAGCACCGATCAGCACAACGACTTTCATCACCTGGGCAAAGGTGTCCATGACAAATGCCCCGTGGAACGCCTCGCCGATTTCCGGGCGCAGCACCAGCGAAAGCGCGGCCAACACCAAAAGAGCTACGGAAAAGCCGGTCACGGTGCGTGACGAATCTTCGCCCGCAAATGCACCCAGCATCAACAGAACCATCGCGCCACCGGCGAGCCACAGTTCAACGCCTGCAAGCCATAGATTGGGAATTTGATCAAACATATCCTTGTCCTTCCCGCCTACTGACCGGCCGCTGCAACGGATTTGGCGATGGACGAATTGTAGTCAACCAGCAGCGCATCAACCGATGCCTGCGTCACGTCAAAGATCGGTCCTGGATAGACACCATACAAAATCACAAAGAATACCAGCGGATACAAAATGCATTTCTCCCGCGTATTCAGATCAAGCATTGATTTCAATGCCTCTTTGTCCAGCGCACCAAAAACCACGCGGCGATACAGCCACAACGCATAGGCCGCAGACAGGATCACGCCCAAAGTGGCGACCAGCGCCACCCATGTATTGGCCTGAAATGCGCCAAGCAAAGTCAGAAACTCGCCCACAAATCCTGCGGTCCCCGGCAGGCCCACATTGGCCATGGTGAAAATCAAAAACGCCACCGCATATTTGGGCATGTTGTTCACCAGCCCACCATAGGCCGCAATGTCCCGCGTATGCATGCGGTCATAAACGACCCCCACGCACAGGAACAAAGCGCCGGATACGAGGCCGTGGGCCAGCATCTGGAAAATCGCGCCTTGCACGCCCTGGGCATTGGCAGCGAAAATTCCCATGGTCACGTAGCCCATATGCGCCACCGAGGAATAGGCAATCAGCTTCTTGATATCTTCCTGCATCAGCGCGACCAGCGAAGTATAAACAATCGCGATCACCGACAGCACGAAAACGAAATTCTGCATATCTGCACTGGCAAGCGGGAACATGGGCAGCGAAAATCTCAGGAACCCGTATCCGCCCATCTTCAGCAAAATGCCCGCCAGAATGACAGACCCAGCGGTCGGCGCTTCCACATGGGCATCCGGCAGCCAGGTATGCACCGGCCACATGGGCATTTTCACAGCAAAGGATGCAAAGAAGGCCAGCCACAGCCAGAACTGCATGTCAGCGGAAAACTCATGGGCCAGCAATGTGGGAATATCCGTCGTGCCGGAATGCCAATACATCGCCATGATCGCCAACAGCATCAGCACGGAACCAAGCAATGTGTAGAGGAAGAATTTCAAACTGGCATACACACGCCGCGCACCGCCCCAAACACCGATGATCAGGAACATCGGAATGAGGCCCGCTTCGAAGAACACGTAGAACAGCACAATGTCGAGCGCAGCAAACACGCCAATCATCAACGTTTCCAGAATGAGGAACGCGATCATGTATTCACGCAGCCGGTTGGTCACGCTTTCCCAGCTTGCCAGAATACAAAACGGCATCAGGAATGTGGTGAGGATGATGAACAGCATGGAAATGCCATCCACACCCATGTGGTAAGAGATGCCGCCTTCGCGGATCCACTCCACTTTCTCAACCATCTGGAAGCCGGACTGGCTGTTGTCAAAATTGACCCAGATGCCCAGCGACACGATAAAAGTGATCACCGTTGTGAACAGCGCCACATAGCGCACATTGCGGCGCGCCACTTCGCTGTCTTCCCAGATGAGGAAGGTGATCAGCGCGCCAAACAGCGGCAGAAAAGTAACAATCGAAAGAATAGGCAGATTGGACACGGCTCAGCTCGCTCCCGTGAACATCATGTAGGTAATCAAGGCCGCAACGCCGATCAGCATCACGAAGGCATAGTGGTACAAATATCCCGACTGCAGGCGCACAACGCCGCGTGTAATATCGAGAACGCGCGCGGACACGCCGTTCGGGCCGAACCCGTCAATAATGCGCCCATCGCCCTGTTTCCAGAACAGTTTGCCCAGCCACATGGCGGGCACGATGAACACATAATGGTACAATTCGTCGAAATACCACTTGTTCAGCAGGAACTTGTACAGACCCTGGTGCTGCTTCGCCAACTCGCCGGGCAGCGATGGCGTGCGGATATAGAAAATGTAGGCAAGGACAAATCCAAGCACCATCATGATGAAGGGCGACCATTTCACCAGTTTGGGCACTTCATGGAACTGCTCAAGAATTTTATTATCTGCTCCCAGGAAAAGCGACTGATCCCAGAACTCAAGATAATGGGGGTCAATATTGCCCACTTCGTGATGCGACCCGATGAAATTGGTGTGGAACACCAACCCGGCAATCAATGCACCCACCGCCAGAAGATAGAGCGGGACAAGCATGACATTGGGGCTCTCATGCACATGACTCATCACATCCGCAGACGCGCGTGGTTTGCCATGGAAGGTAAGGAAAATGAGACGCCAGGAATAAAAGCTCGTGAACAACGCAGCGATCACAGTCATCCAAAACGCATATCCGGCAAAAGCATTTTGCCCCACGTAAAGGCTCTCTATGATCGCATCCTTGGAGAAGAATCCAGCCGTGCCAATAACAGTGCCGGGAATGCCCAGACCGGTGAGTGCGACAGTGCCGATGATCATCATCCAATAGGTGCGTGGGATGTGCTTACGCAATCCACCCATGCGGCGCATGTCCTGCTCATTGGAAACCGCATGAATAACCGCGCCCGCGCCAAGGAACAAAAGCGCCTTGAAGAAAGCATGGGTAAACAGATGGAAAATCCCTGCGCCATAGGCACCCACGCCAAGTGCTGCAAACATGTAGCCAAGCTGGGAACAGGTCGAATAAGCAATAACCCGCTTGATGTCGTTTTGAACCAGACCAACGGTTGCGGCAAAAAACGCAGTTGTGCCGCCAACCAGCGTCACAAAGGTCAGTGCCGTGGTCGACAATTCAAACAACGGAGACATGCGGGCAACCAGAAACACACCGGCAGTCACCATGGTGGCCGCGTGGATCAAGGCAGAAACAGGCGTTGGCCCTTCCATCGCATCCGGCAACCAGGTGTGCAGCAAAAATTGAGCCGACTTGCCCATCGCCCCCATAAACAACAACAGGCAGATAACGGTCAGGAAGGATTGTTTGTCCAGCGCATATCCCAAAAACTGGAATGAAGCAGCGTCAGTGCCCGCAGCCGAAGTGAGATCAAGGCTCGCGGCATTGGCAAAAATCACATCAAAATTGACGCTGTCAAAAAATACGAACACTCCGAATATGCCCAGCGCAAAACCGAAATCGCCCACCCGGTTGACGATAAACGCCTTCATGGCCGCCGCATTTGCAGAGGGTTTCTTGAACCAGAAACCAATGAGCAGATAAGAGGCCAGCCCCACGCCTTCCCAGCCAAAAAACATCTGGATGAGATTGTCAGATGTTACCAGCATCAACATGGCAAATGTAAACAACGACAAATACGCAAAGAAGCGCGAGCGGTGTTCATCGTGGTGCATGTAGCCGATGGAATAGATGTGCACGAGCGCCGATACGGAGTTCACCACAACCAGCATGACCGCGGTCAGCGTATCAACACGGAACGCCCAGTCGACGGCGAAATTGCCCACATTGATCCAGCGCGCCACTTCAACGGTAAACGCCTGTGTGTCGCCCAGCCAAAAGCCGAAAAACACGGCCCAGCTGAGCAAAGCCGCAACCACCATCAAAGAAGAGGTGAGAACCTCGCTGGCTTTGTGGCCAATCTGCGAGCCAAAAAGGCCAGCGATCAGGAAACCCGCAAGGGGAAGAAAGACGATGAGATGAAGCATAATAAACTGCCGCTGTATTAAGCGCCTTACCCTTTCATCACATTGAGATCTTCAACCGCGATGGAACCGCGATTTCGGAAGAATACAACAAGGATGGCCAGGCCAATCGCCGCCTCAGCCGCAGCAACCGTCAACACGAGAAGGGCAAATATCTGCCCCATCATGTCGCCATTAGCCTGGGCAAATGCGAGGAAATTCAAATTGACGGCCAACAGGATAAGTTCAATCGACATCAAGATGACGATGACATTTTTGCGGTTCAGAAAAATTCCGAAAACGCCCAGCGTAAAAAGAATCGCACCGACTGTTAGATAATGGGAAAGACCGATTTCCATGGACCTAGATGCCCTCCCCTGGTTTGACATTGTGCATGACAACCGCCTCTTTCGGGTCCCGCGCCACCTGTACAGATATGTCCTGACGGCGCACATTGGGGCGGTGGCTCAAAGTCAGCACAATCGCGCCAATCATCGCCACAAGCAGAACAAGCCCGGCCAGCTGGAAGAAGAAAATATAGCGGGTGTACAGCAGATCGCCGATGGCTTTGATATTCGACGTTTCAGCCAAATCTGGAATTGGTTGCACAGCCGTTGAGGCAGCTTCCGGCGAGATTGAAAGACCGCCCAACACCAGCACAAGCTCGATCAAAAGCACCAGTCCGATAATGCCGCCAATGGGCAAATATTGCAGGAACCCCTGGCGCAGTTCGGCGAAATCCACGTCCAGCATCATCACCACAAACAGGAACAACACCGCTACCGCGCCCACATAGACCACGATCAAAATCAGCGCGAGAAATTCTGCGCCGGTGAGCATGAACAGACCAGCTGCATTGAAAAACGCAAGGATCAGGAACAGCACGGAATGCACGGGATTGCGCGAAGCAATAACCATGAAAGCCGACGCCACCGTGATGCTGGCAAACAGATAGAAAAATACAGCGACAACGCCCATGGTGGAGTGCGCTTTCCTTCGGTTTTGCGGGGTTGGGCATCGCTTGTGACGCCACTTGCCCCCTTGGTTACCTGCCTTACGGCATCCTTATCTCACGGTGGCCAATGCGGACCGCCGCCTGCGACATTGCGCCCTCATAGCGCTTCCGTTTCAGCCCGTCCATGGCCTTAACAGTTCATTCAGGCCCAAATTGACGAGCCGGTTTCAACACTTAACGATATGGCGCATCAATCGCTATATTGCGCGCCAGTTCACGTTCCCATCGTGCACCGTTTTCCAACAGTTTTTCTTTGTCGTAATAAAGTTCTTCGCGGGTTTCAGTGGCGAATTCGAAATTCGGCCCTTCCACAATCGCATCCACAGGGCAGGCTTCCTGACAGAAACCGCAATAGATGCATTTGACCATGTCGATGTCATAGCGAACGGTACGGCGTGTGCCGTCATTGCGGCGCGGTCCTGCTTCAATCGTGATCGCCTGTGCCGGGCAGATGGCTTCGCACAACTTACACGCAATGCACCGCTCTTCGCCGTTGGGATAGCGCCGCAAAGCATGTTCGCCGCGAAAACGCGCTGACACATGCCCTTTTTCATAAGGGTAATTGATCGTCGCCTTGGGCGCGAAGAAATATTTCATCCCCAGGCCAAATGCCTTGATGAATTCCAGCAGGAACAGTGACTTTCCAGCTTGCGCGAGAGAACCCATAATTATGCCCACCCCATGAATTGCAGCACGAAAGCTGTGAGAAAGACCATAAACAGCGAGATCGGGAGGAACACTTTCCAGCCCAGACGCATCAACTGATCATAACGATAACGGGGCACGATGGAACGAACCATCGCCATGCAGAAGAAGACGAACATGCCCTTCAACACAAACCACACAATACCCGGCACCCAATTGAACGGCGCGATATCCACCGGAGGCAACCAGCCACCAAGGAACAGCAATGTGGTGAGCGCGCACATCAGCGTAATCGCCACAAACTCGCCCAGGAAGAACAGCAGGAACGGCGTGGATGAATATTCAACCATATGACCGGCCACAAGTTCCGATTCCGCCTCGGGCAGATCGAAGGGCGGACGGTTCGTTTCAGCAATTGCTGAAATGAAGAAGATGATGAACATCGGGAACAACGCCAGCCAATGCCAGTCGAGGAACGAATTTGGCGCACCAAGCATTGTGCCCAGGCCATCTTTTTGCGCGTAGACAACCTCGGTCAGGTTCAGTGATCCCACGCACAACAGAACTGTTATGATCACAAAACCAATGGAAACTTCATAGGAAACCATCTGCGCCGCCGAGCGAAGCGAGGCCAGAAAAGGGTATTTGGAATTCGAAGCCCACCCACCCATGATGATGCCGTAGACTTCCAGCGACGATATGGCGAAGACAAACAGCAACCCCAGGTTCGGATCAGCAACCGACCATCCATCAGCAACCGGGATCACCGCCCAGGCAGAAAGTGCCAACACACCCGCCACCAATGGTGCAAGCAGAAAGACACCCTTGTTGGCGGAAGCTGGAATGATCGGCTCTTTGATGACGAATTTCAGCAGGTCCGCAAAAGATTGCAGCAATCCCCATGGGCCCACAACGTTTGGGCCACGACGCATTTGCACAGCAGCAAAAATCTTGCGGTCCGCATACAAAATGTAAGCAACGGTTACCAGCAGCAACACCAGCAGCAAAACGCTTTGCCCCAGCATCCAAAGCGGAGGCACAATGTAGGTTTCGAAAAATGTTGGTTCCATATTCCCTACTCCGCCGCTTGAGCCACAGTGCCCGCCGCACGGGCAGAACATTCGGCCATGACCGCCGACGAACGGGCAATCGGATTGGTTTGATAAAAATCATCCACCGCAGACGTGAACGGAGTTGACGACAAACGTCCCCCCTTGCGCGCGGCAAGAGCGGCAATCCCAGATGCATCGCCGGGCGCGATCTCATCAAAATCAGCAAAATGTGGATGCGCGGCATAAAGCTGATTGCGCAATTGCTGCAGGGAATCAAATGGCAATCTGTGGCCAAGCACATCAGACAACGCGCGCAGCACTGCCCAGTCCTCACGTGCTTCGCCCGGTGCAAAACCTGCCCGCAGGCCAAGCTGAACGCGGCCTTCCGTATTGACCCAGGTTCCGGATTTTTCCGTATAGGCAGCAGCAGGCAGGATAACATCTGCATGATGGGCACCCACGTCCCCGTGGCTGCCAATATAAACGGTAAAGCCCGATCGGCGTCTCATCATGTCGAGTTCGTCAGCACCCAGCAGGAACAGAACCTCCGCCTCTTCCAGCATTCTGCCAGTGTCCATTCCTTCCTCACCGGGAACAAACCCAAGATCAAGCCCACCCACACGCGCGGCAGCAGTGTGCAGAATGTTAAAGCCATTCCACCCGTCACCAACAACTCCGTTGCGCATCGCCATGTCGGCAATTTTCTGCAACACGGTTGCGCCGTCTTTGCGGTTCGCAACCGCTTCACCAATAATATACATGGGGCGTTTGGCTTTCGCGGACTTGCGATCAAGGCCCGCAAGGCTGTCAGGCCCAGCGCCAGCATGAGCATAATCATATGTCAGATCAGGCTGTTCGCCGACCATGCCAATGGTCAATTCTCCAGTGCGCCACCGCTTGCGAATGCGGCTGTTCAATACAGCAGCTTCCTTGCGCGGGTTAGTGCCCACCAGCATCAATGCATCGGCGTCTTCAATGCCTTCGATGGTGGAATTGAAAATATAGCTCGCACGGCCCAATGCCGGATCGAGCGTTGAACCTTCCGGGCGGCAATCCATATTGTTGGAGCCAAGCGCACCCATCAATTCGCGCATTGCAAACATGTCTTCGACAGAACAAAGGTCTCCGGCGATCGCGCCGATTTTTTCAGCAGAACTGGCCGCAACCTTATCGGCAATGGCAGCAAACGCTTCGTCCCACGATGCAGCAGTCAACTTGCCATTCTTGCGCACATAAGGCCGGTCGAGGCGCTGGGTTTTCAACCCATCCCAAATGAACCGGGTCTTGTCCGAAATCCATTCCTCGTTCACCTGCTCATTAATACGCGGCATAATACGCATGACTTCCGATCCGCGTGTGTCCACGCGAATAGCCGAACCCAGCGCATCCATCACATCAATGGTTTCCGTCTTGGTCAATTCCCATGGTCGGGCCTGAAACGCATAGGGTTTCGAGGTCAGCGCACCCACCGGGCACAGATCAATCACATTGCCCTGCAATTCCGATGTCATGGCCTGTTCCAGAGCGGTTGTAATTTCCGCATCTTCGCCACGGCCTAAAAGTCCAAGTTCGGAAATTCCGGCAACTTCTGTCGTGAAGCGCACACAACGGGTGCAGTGAATGCACCGCGTCATAATGGTTTTCACCAACGGCCCGATATATTTGTCTTCAACCGCGCGCTTGTTTTCCTGATACCGCGATGCATCCATGCCAAAGGCAACGGCCTGGTCCTGCAAATCGCATTCCCCACCCTGATCGCAAATAGGGCAATCCAGCGGATGGTTGATGAGCAAAAATTCCATCACCCCTTCACGCGCCTTTTTAACCATTGGCGTGTTGGTAAAAATCTCCGGCGGTTCCCCGTTCGGCCCGGGGCGCATATCGCGCACCCCCATGGCACAGGAGGCAACAGGCTTGGGCGGGCCACCCTTGGCTTCCACCAGGCACATGCGGCAATTGCCGGCAATGGACAAACGTTCGTGGAAGCAAAAACGTGGAATCTCTGCGCCCGCCGCCTCAGCCGCCTGCAGCAGTGTATAATGGTCGGGAACCTCGACCTCTTTGCCGTCTACAATAATCTTGGCCATATCTTTATTCCACTGCGCCCATTGGCTCGATCTTGATTCTTAAAACACCGACACTGCGGTCAAAACGCACAGACAAATGATCGCCGCTGCGCTGAGCACCAACAGGATCGTGCGCACGCCGCCATAGCCCGCGCCGATTTTACGGAAATAGGCGAACGTATACAGCACCCGGAACACCAAAATTGCCGATGCCAGCACATTGGTCCAGAACGGGCTCGCCCCGGCCAGCACGGCCGAGAACGTCACGGCAGCATAGATGCCCATCAATTCCATCGAATTCATGTAAGCGCGGTCTATACGGTAAGACGGATCATCATAATCTGCCTTATACCCTTCACCCGGCGCCATATTTGCATTGCCTTTTCGGATGCCGGTCACGGCGTTCAAAACCATTGTAATAACCGCATAGATCGCAACGGCCAGAAGCGCATGCCCGTATGCTGAAAACTGTTCCATCTCGCTAGTCCTTCACATGTGAGCAGGTGAATAATTGGTGATCAAATGTTGCCGCAACACTTGCCTTGAATTGGTCAGCATCGCAATGGGCAGATCCTGTGTTTTCCATCACGCACACCGTTGTTCTTGCCACAATTTCACATGGGGCAGATGCGCCCAGCCAAATGCGAAATCGCTGTTTCCCTGTGCATCCATATGGTCCAGCCGTTCCCGCGCCTCGACAAGTCCGGGCTGGTGACCAGCTTTAACCCACCACATGACCAGATGATGGCTTTCCATATGGCTGAACCACTGGTCTTTCCCGTTATAAATCTGCTTGTGCACCGTGTTCCACACAAATTGTTCCAGATGTACCGGACTTTCCCAGGTGGACAGCGTCATCACCGTGGAAGCGCTGTCGCAAACAGCATTACGCCCCTCATCGTCACGTTGCTCATCAAGCAAACGCCACACAAAGCCCGGCGAACGTTCAGCCAGTTGGTTGATCCGCGCAACATTGTCGGTAAATCCGGCAGCCCGCGGCGACATCGGATCCACTTTCCATTTCGATATGTTGAGCTCAGCCAGGTGCATATCGATTACCCATTGCCCACAGGAGCAACCGGCGCGCCTGCACATTGCATATACACCAGATAGGCGGTCGCCTCGATGTCAAACAATGGCGCACGACTGCCCGTGCGACCAACCCCATTGACCGTCGATCCCGGCGGTTGGCCGCACACGCGGCCATAAACCGATTCAGCAACACCAAATGCCCGTTCACGCTCAACCCCATCCAGGGGAGAAATGGAAAGCACAAACCGTCCCTGCGCATCGGCCTGATGGCGCTTAACCGTCAAATTGCCTTCCGCTGGAAACTCTTCAACCACCTTCAGGGCAGCCAATGTGGGGATTGGCGGGTCAATATCAGTCGATGGCGCAACGTCAGTGGTCGTACAGGCCCCCAGCAAAAGCAAAGGCGCAACCATCAGGCCTGCAAAAGCACGGGGCAAAACATTCTGGTTGGATAGGGAGGGTTTGATCGAATTCATCGCAACATCAAGAGCCTTTCGCGCAGTAACGAACATAGGTCCACGCCACACGCGATTGCCCTTTCCATTTGTATCTGTTCACTTGTTCTTCAGTCCCGGCACTGACCTTCTTTGTGCTGGGTGTACCACCGCCCTGTCTTTCGCATTCTTTGGCAAGCAGATCAGCCACCAACGAACCCAACACCTTCTTACCGGGCTCTTGGGTATCGGCCGGGTTGTTCACGACCAGCACGATCATGCCATCATTGGAAACGGTCTGGCTGATCGCGTAACTCATCCCATCTGACCCACGCACATTGAAATCGCGGCTTTCCGCTGACGCCGGATTGAGCGCCAAACAGATCAGGCTCACAATGGCGAGGGCAATCCGGATCACTCGGCAGCCTCCAACACCGCGCCATCCTTATCAGACCGATATGTATAGCTGTCGATACGCGCTTCGATGACCGGGCGGAAATGGGTAATCAGCCCCTGAACCGGCCAGGCCGCCGCGTCACCAAGAGCACAGATTGTGTGCCCTTCGATTTGCTTGGTCACTTCAAACAACATGTCGATCTCGCGCTTTTCAGCACGCCCCTCGACCATGCGGTCCATCACCCGCATCATCCACCCTGTGCCTTCGCGACAGGGTGTGCACTGGCCACAGCTTTCATGTTTATAAAACGCGGACAGTCGCGCAATAGCGCGGATAATATCCGTGGATTTGTCCATCACAATAACAGCCGCAGTCCCCAGACCCGACTTCAGGGCCGACAGGGAATCAAAATCCATTGGCGTATCGATAATCTGTTCGCCCGGCACACAGCGCACGGACGACCCGCCTGGGATAACCGCCAGCAAATTGTCATAGCCACCGCGCACGCCACCACAATGCTTGTCGATCAGTTCGCGAAACGGAATGCTCATTTCTTCTTCCACGGTGCAGGGACGTTCCACATGACCGGAAATACAAAATAGTTTTGTGCCGCGATTGTTCTCACGCCCCATGGAAGCAAACCAGTCAGGACCACGGCGCAGGATGGTGGGCACAACGGCAACCGATTCCACATTGTTGACTGTGGTCGGGCACCCATAGAGGCCCATATTCGCAGGGAATGGCGGTTTCAGCCGCGGCTGGCCCTTTTTACCTTCCAGCGATTCCAGCAATGCGGTTTCTTCACCGCAGATATAGGCGCCCGCACCATGGTGAACGTAAATGTCGTAATCCCAGCCGTTCTTGTTGTTTTTACCCAATAATCCAGCATCATAACATTCATTGATGGCCGCTTCGAGCGCCTCACGCTCGCGCATATATTCGCCGCGCACGTAAATGTAACAGGCATGGGCCTGCATGGCGAAACCAGCAAGCAAACAGCCTTCAATCAGCGTATGCGGGTCATGGCGCATGATGTCCCGGTCTTTACATGTGCCCGGCTCCGACTCATCGGCATTGATCACCAGATAATGCGGGCGATCTGTTACCTCTTTCGGCATGAACGACCATTTCAGACCCGTTGGGAATCCGGCACCGCCACGGCCACGCAGCCCCGACGCCTTGGTCTGTTCGATCACCCATTCACGGCCCTTTTTGATGAACCCAGCCGTTCCAGACCAATGCCCACGCTTCATCGCTCCCTTGAGTGACTTGTCGTGCAGCCCGTAGATATTGGTGAAAATTCTGTCTTTATCTTGCAGCATGTTTCCTATTCCGCCGGCTCGGAAATGATATCAAGTCGCTTTTCTATCCGATCCAGTCTGGTTTCCATCGAACCAAGCCGTCCGTAAATTGCATTAATTTCGCCTTGCGAGGCGTGTTGATGCTGGCGAATGGCAACCAATTCATTCTTCACATCGCCTTGCCCCTCTTCCAGGGAAGCCAGAGGATTTTGAATGTTGTTGAGAACACCCAATAGCAATTCGTTGGTCACTTCAGCCATCACAAACTCCTATCGCGGCTTCTTGCCGAACACTTTGATATATTCAGCCTCGCCGCCTTTGGCCAAAGCCTTGGCTTGTTTGACCCAGTCGTCACGGTCGATACGGCCTTTGAATTTCAAATAGCCATCCACCCATTCGCGTTCGGCCTTTTTCCATTTGGCAACCTGCTCAAACTTGTAAATTCCAAGTCCGTTCAAAACGCCTTCAAGCTTCGGCCCAACACCTGAAATCAGTTTCAGATCATCCGGCGCTTTTGGCTTTTTCATGGCCACCGGACGCCCTTTATCCGCAGCATTCACCTTTGCTGCCGCTTTCTTGGCTGGGGCTTTTTTGACGGCAGTTTTTTTGGTTGCAGCCTTTACAGTTCCCGCACCAGCCAGCGCGGCGGCGCGAGCGCCGATATTGCCTTTGGCCACAGGTTTCTTTACGGCAGACTTTTTGGCCGGGGCAGCTTTTTTGGCTGCAGCAGGCTTGGCCGCTTTGCGCGCATTGCCGTTGGCCGCCCTCTTGCCCGGTGCCTCCGTTAAAGAAGTAAGTCCGCCAATAGGTGCGGAGAAGACACGATCGATCTGTGGGCCAACCGGAACCCCTTCGCCCTTTCCGGCATCAAAGGCGTCAATGATTTCTTCCATCCGTTCGGGCGTCAGATCTTCATAACTGTCCTTGAAAATCATCACCATGGGTGCGTTCACACATGCGCCCTGGCATTCGACCTCTTCCCAGGACAGATTTCCATCTTCCGACAATTCGAACGGTGCTGGTGCGATGCGTTTTTTGCACACATCCATAATGTCGCCTGCCCCGCGCAACATGCAAGGTGTCGTACCACAAACCTGAATATGAGCGCGTTTTCCCACGGGAGCGAGCTGAAACTGCGTGTAGAAAGTGGCAACTTCCAAGACGCGGATCAACGGCATGTCGAGCATTTTAGCCACATGCTCAATCGCGGCCTTGGTGACCCAGCCATCTTGCTCCTGAGCACGCATTAACAGCGGGATCACCGCAGACGCTTGACGGCCCTTTGGATAATCCTTGAGCTTTTTCTTCGCCCAGGATGCGTTTTCGCGCGTGTACTTAAAGCTGTCAGGCTGGACCTGATCTTCTGCCAGACGACGAACAGACATCTAAGCGCACCCCTTCTTTCCAGGAAGACTGACCGAGTTGCCTTGCACATTGGCCTTGCCCTGTTTGGACAGCCTGTTGGTCACGATCAATGTGACAACAAGTGCTTCCTGGCGAGACCCTGTTTGCGCTTCGACCACCTGCGACTGAATCTGATCTTTGGTCATGCATCCACCAGCAGTGGCCAACGCCGCCAAAATGTCAGCCCCCACAGCATCGTAGCGGCGATCCTGTTCCGCCTGCTGTGATGCCGAAAGCTTTGGTGCGTTTGATGTGGAATTGCAGCCGGCAAGCAGCATCAATGCCATAAGCGATACTAAGACATGTTTCATCGATCCACCTCACCAAATACGATATCCATGGAACCCAGGACCGCGCCCACATCGGCGAGCATATGGCCGCGACACATGTGGTCCATGGCCTGCAAGTGCGAGAACCCCGGCGCGCGCAGCTTGCAGCGATAGGGTTTGTTGGACCCATCAGACACAAGATACACGCCGAATTCGCCCTTGGGCGCTTCCACAGCGCAATAAACTTCCCCGGCAGGCACTTTGAAGCCTTCAGTGTAAAGCTTGAAGTGATGGATCAGCGCTTCCATCGAGCGTTTCATCTCACCACGCTTGGGCGGCACGGCTTTACCGTCGGCCGAGTTCACCGGCCCCTGCCCTGCAGGAACAGACAATTTGGCAATGCACTGCTGCATAATCTTCACGGACTCTCGCATTTCCAGAACCCGGATGAGATAGCGGTCGTAATTGTCGCAATTCTTACCGACCGGAATCTCAAATTCCATTTCGTCATAACATTCATAAGGCTGCGAGCGGCGCAAATCCCACGCCGCACCAGATCCACGCACCATGACGCCCGAAAAGCCCCAGGCCCAACATTCTTCCAGCGGGATAATGCCAATATCCACATTGCGCTGTTTGAATATCCGGTTGTCGGTCAACAGGCCTTCAATATCATCCACCACTTTGAGGAACGGCTCACACCACGCGCCAATATCATCGATCAGCTTTTGCGGAATATCCTGGTGGACCCCACCGGGGCGGAAATAAGCTGCATGCATACGTGCGCCACATGCGCGCTCGTAAAACACCATCAGCTTTTCACGCTCTTCAAAGCCCCAAAGCGAAGGCGTGAACGCCCCCACATCCAGCGCTTGAGTGGTCACGTTGAGCAGGTGTGACAGAACCCGGCCAATCTCGGAATACAGCACTCTGATCAGCGATGCCCGGCGCGGCACTTCCAGCCCAAGCAGCTTTTCAATAGCCAGGCAAAACGCATGTTCCTGGTTCATCGGGGCAACATAGTCGAGGCGATCAAAATACGGCATCGCCTGCAAATAGGTCTTGTGCTCAATCAGCTTTTCGGTGCCGCGATGCAACAATCCAATATGCGGGTCGACCCGCTCCACGACTTCGCCGTCAAGTTCGAGAACCAAACGCAACACCCCATGCGCCGCCGGATGCTGCGGCCCAAAGTTGATGTTGAAGTTTCTAATGTCGACTTCGGCCATAATTCAGTTTGCCTTCGTTTCTTTCTCATCGCCCGGCAGCACATAGTCTGTGCCTTCCCATGGCGAGAGGAAATCGAAATTGCGGAATTCCTGACGCAGCGAAACGGGTTCGTAAACCACTCGTTTCTGCTCATCATCGTAGCGCACTTCGGTAAAGCCCGTGAGCGGAAAATCCTTGCGCAGCGGATGGCCTTCAAAACCGTAATCGGTCAACAAGCGGCGCAAATCCGGGTGGCCCGTGAACAAAATGCCATAGAGGTCATAGGCCTCCCGCTCAAACCAGTCAGCAGCGGGAAACACTTCCACCACACTGGGTACAGGATTAACCTCATCGGTGCGTATGCGAATGCGAATGCGCTGATTATTTTGTGGGCTCATTAAATGATAAACCACATCAAACCGGTCCTTGCGCTCAGGATAATCAACGCCACAAATATCAATCAGCGAGATAAAGCGGGTTTGCACATCATCACGCAGGGCGCGAAGCACCCGCACAATTTGTGAGGGACCAACCTCGATGTTCAATTCATCAAATGCAATCTCAGCATGGTCGAGATCATCGGCCAGGGATTCTTCCAGATAGGACTTCAGATCATTGAGACTTTGGACATCAATCATGGTCAATCACCGCTCAATCGTGCCGGTGCGGCGAATCTTCTTTTGCAAAAGCAACACACCATAGAGCAGCGCCTCTGCGGTGGGCGGGCATCCAGGCACATAAATATCCACGGGCACAATGCGGTCGCAGCCGCGCACGACAGAATAGGAATAGTGATAATACCCGCCGCCATTGGCACAGGAGCCCATGGAAATCACATAGCGAGGCTCCGGCATCTGGTCATAAACCTTGCGCAGCGCCGGTGCCATTTTATTGGTCAGCGTTCCCGCAACAATCATCACATCGCATTGGCGCGGTGAGGCGCGCGGGGCAATGCCGAAACGCTCGGCATCATAGCGGGGCATGGAAAACTGCATCATCTCTACAGCACAACAGGCCAGCCCGAATGTCATCCACATCAACGAGCCCGTGCGAGCCCAATTGATCAGGTCATCGGTTGACGTGACAATGAAGCCCTTATCGGCAAGCTCATCATTGATTTCCCCAAACCAGGGATCATCGGCACCGACCGGCTTGCCGGTATTCGGGTCCAACACCCCTTTCGGACTTGGGGCAATCAGCGTTGAAGATCCATCTTGCATATCAATTCCTGTTGCGTTGCTTTGCAGGGCGGTCAGGTGACCAGCTTAGTCCCACTCCAGAGCACCCTTTTTCCATTCATAGATGAAGCCAATCGTCAGCACGCCCAGGAACACCATCATTGACCAAAACCCAAACCAGCCCAGTTCGCCAAAGCTCACGGCCCAGGGGAACAGAAACGCCACTTCCAGGTCGAAAATGATGAAAAGAATTGCCACCAGATAAAATCGAACGTCAAATTTCATCCGCGCATCATCAAATGCGTTAAAGCCACACTCATAGGCAGAAAGCTTCTCATCATCGGGTGCACGATGGGCAACCAGGAAAGGCGCAATCAGCAGGGCAAGGCCAATGAAGAGTGCCACGCCCATAAAGATGAGCACGGGCAGATAAGAAAGCAGCAATTGTTCCATTACAGGCTCCGGCATTGTCTTTTGCCTGACCTAAACGACCCTTCATTTCAAAGCAAGTTGACAAGACGCCTCTGGCATCAATTCGACATATTTTTACCACCACCTTCGACAATCAAAATATCTTTGCTATCGGGTGTAATTTGCGCCTTTCGGTGCTTGACTTCGCTATCCCGCAAACGTATTGCGTCTCTCGACCTTGGAGGGACTATTTCTCCAACCCACGCGGGTGTAGCTCAGTTGGTTAGAGTGCCGGCCTGTCACGCCGGAGGTCGCGGGTTCGAGTCCCGTCACTCGCGCCACCTTCTCTCGAGCAATCGAGTGTTGGTGATCCCTTTCTGTCCATGAACCAAGCGGACAGTCCGGGCGATTAGCTCAGTTGGTAGAGCGCTTCGTTTACACCGAAGATGTCGGCAGTTCGAGCCTGTCATCGCCCACCATTCTCCCCATCCAGCTTCCCCACCGGGGGCACAGAAAAAGATGCCGGACACCGGGTCAAATTTGGCAAACCAGCCAATTGACACCACCACACTAAAAATAAATCAGCGCATTCTGCACGAAACGCGCCTTAATCCAGATCTGCCTGATCAATTTGGCGCTTTAATTCGGTCCATAATTCGGGACTTATATTTTCGATCTCAGCATTTTTGGCGAGCACCCGATCGCGTGAGATGGCGTTTTCGCGCCAACTGGAAACCGGCGTATTGAGGTTTTGGATGACCGGGCAGACGCGGTCTATCGCCTTGGCGAAAACCGATTCCGGGGTCGCGCGGGCTTCAAATTCTTTCCACAGGTCGAGCAGTTCTCCACCAAGCGGGTCGGGCAAAAGGGCAAAGATGCGTTCGGCAGCCGCCAGTTCATTGGCCTCAACGGCTTTGCGCGCAGCATCGTCATAAACAAACACATCACCGCAATCGATTTCCACCACATCATGAATCAGCAGCATTTTGAGCACTTTCAGCCCGTCGAGTTCCGCTGGCGCGTCTTCCAGAAAGATCAGGGCAGCCAGAGTGGTCTGCCAGGAATGTTCTGCGCTGTTTTCATATCGCGCATCGCCAACAGGGCGCGTCTTGCGCAGAACTCCCTTCAGTTTCTCCAGTTCCAGAATAAATTCAATTTTCTGAGTGATAGGTGTCATTCAATGGGGCTCGCACATTGGGACATCACAGATGAACCCGACTTCCAGAAAAGAGAAAGCCCCGCACCTTTCAGCACGGGGCCTTCGCCAAGCAATAGTTTGGAGACAAAAATCAGGAATTGATCTTGTCTTTAAGGCCCTTGCCCACTTTGAAGCGAGCAACATTGGCGGCTTTAATTTCCACCTGTTGGCCGGTCTGTGGGTTGCGGCCCATTTTAGCTTCGCGACGGCTCACGACGAAATTGCCGAAACCAAGAAGGCGAACTTCATCGCCAGCCTTCAGCGAATCTGTAACTGAATCGATAAATGCTTCCAGCGCAGCACCAGACTGTTCTTTGGTCAGTTCCGACTTTGCGGACATAGCAGAAATGAGTTCTTGTTTATTCATGTGTCAGATCCTTTTTGACTAAACCCCCTCCAACGCAAGACTCACGAGGTTGTGTCATTTTCGGCTTTTCAGGCATGAGGCGCAACTAAAACCCACCTAAATAAGGGGTTTGAAGGGGTTTTTCTGGCAATCACATCGCATTTATGGACCTTCAGGTGCATTACGAGCGGCGATTTCCGTTCTCAGGACCGCCAATCGGGCCGAAAAGCAAATTGGCCGCACGAATGTGATTCGCGCGGCCAACCAGTAAATTCAGCATTCCCGGGCCATTTAACAGCAGCCCAGGCTTGTTTGTCAGTGGGCGACCACGGCCTGCTCAGCGGCAGCTTTAGAGGCCAGTGCGGCCGCCTCGGCTTCCTCTTCACTCCAGTCCACAGCCTCTGGCATGCTCAACAAAGCATGAGGCAACACATCATCGAGATGCGACACGGGAATGATGTTAAGCGCATTCTTCACGTTTTCAGGGATGTCAGCCAGATCTTTGGCATTCTCCTCCGGGATCAACACCGTCTTGATGCCACCGCGAAGGGCTGCAAGCAGCTTCTCCTTGAGGCCACCAATCGGCAGCACCCTGCCCCGCAACGTGATTTCACCAGTCATGGCGATATCCTTGCGAACGGGAATCCCGGTTAGCATGGAAACAATGGCCGTTGCCATTGCCGTGCCGGCCGAAGGTCCGTCTTTTGGCGTCGCCCCTTCTGGCACATGGACGTGAATGTCGCGTTTTTCAAAGAGCGGCGGCTTGATGCCAAAATCGATCGAACGCGAGCGCACATAGGACGCCGCAGCAGAAATCGATTCTTTCATCACATCGCGCAAATTGCCCGTGACGGTCATCTTGCCCTTACCGGGCATCATCACGCCTTCAATTGTCAGCAATTCGCCGCCAACTTCGGTCCATGCAAGACCCGTCACCACGCCCACCTGGTCGTTCTTGTCGATCTCGCCATAGCGATAACGCTGAACACCCAGATAATCATTGAGGTTCTTAGCCGTAATGCTGACCTTCTTGGTCTTGCCTTTCGACTTCAAAATCTCGGTTACGGCTTTGCGTGCCAATGTTGCCAGTTCACGTTCCAGATTTCGCACTCCGGCCTCGCGGGTATAGACGCGAATGACATTCATCAACGCATCTTCCGAAATGGCCAGTTCTTTATCTTCCAGTGCATGATTACGGATGGCTTTGGGAATGAGGTGACGACGGGCGATTTCCACCTTTTCGTCTTCCGTATATCCTGCGATACGAATGATCTCCATCCGGTCCATCAGCGGCCCAGGAATATTGAGCGAGTTGGCAGTGGTAACGAACATAACGTTCGACAGATCATAATCCACTTCCAGATAATGATCGCCAAAGGCATTATTCTGTTCCGGATCCAGCACCTCAAGCAGTGCGGACGAGGGATCACCGCGGAAATCCTGGCCCATCTTGTCGATCTCATCGAGCAGGAAAAGCGGATTGGCTTTCTTCGCCTTCTTCATCGACTGGATCACCTTGCCCGGCATAGAGCCGATATAGGTGCGCCTGTGGCCGCGAATTTCCGCTTCATCGCGCACGCCACCAAGTGACATGCGAACAAATTCACGCCCGGTCGCCTTGGCAATGGACTTGCCAAGCGAGGTTTTACCCACGCCGGGAGGGCCAACGAGACACAGAATCGGGCCTTTGATTTTCGACGAACGGCTCTGCACAGCCAGGAACTCAACAATGCGTTCCTTGACCTTGTCCAATCCGTAGTGATCGGTGTCCAAGACCTTTTCAGCCGCTTCAAGATCGGTTTTGACACGGGATTTCTTGCCCCACGGAATACCGAGAAGCCAATCGAGATAGTTGCGCACAACCGTTGCTTCCGCGCTCATCGGGCTCATCTGCTTGAGCTTCTTGAACTCCGCATCGGCCTTCTCACGCGCTTCTTTGGAAAGCTTGGTTTTGTTAATTTTCTCTTCCAGCTCGGCCATCTCGTCACGGCCTTCTTCGCCGTCACCAAGTTCCTTCTGAATGGCCTTCATCTGTTCATTGAGATAATATTCGCGCTGGGTCTTCTCCATCTGCCGCTTGACTCGGCCACGGATGCGCTTTTCCACCTGAAGAACCGAAATTTCGCTCTCCATCATGGACAATACTTTTTCCAGCCGGTCCTTGACCGACAGCAAGCCAAGAATTTCCTGTTTCTCGGAAATCTTGACGGCCAGATGGGATGCAATCGTGTCGGCGAGTTTCGCGTATTCCTCAATCTGGGTCACAGCGGAAACGACTTCCGGCGACACTTTCTTGTTGAGTTTTACGTAGTTTTCAAACTCGGACACAACAGAGCGTGACAGCGCTTCAATCTGAACTTCATTTTCTTCCAGATCCGGCGCGGGCACCGCATAGCCTTCGTGATAATCTTCACGGTCCGTAAAGCGGGTGATGGAAGCGCGCTCATGGCCTTCAACCAGCACTTTCACGGTGCCATCGGGCAGTTTCAGCAATTGCAACACAGTCGCCAGCGTGCCTATATCATACATGGCCGCAGGTGCTGGATCATCGTCTCCGGCATTTTTCTGCGTCACCAGCAAAATCTGCTTGTCGCTTTGCATAACTTCTTCAAGCGCAGCGATTGATTTTTCGCGGCCCACAAACAGCGGTACAATCATGTGAGGAAAGACAACGATGTCGCGCAGGGGCAATACCGGAAAGATTCCACCATTGGCGTCAAAATCAATAGGTTTTTTCTCGTCAGTCATAAAAGACCCTTTTTTATTGTTCGCGCACCTTTCAGGCCACGCGAATCCCAAACGATACTGTAACCTCCCTTGCCCACCAAGAACACCGCCTGTGCTGTCGCACCACAGCGTTTTGTGTTGAAGGTTAAAGGGAGAAGCATCCGTTCAATGTGCCCCTAATTTGGGATATTCCAGGCCAGGTTCAAGCCCCTGCACGGGCACAAACTTGTGACGTTGTGGGTCAATTATAAAAATTCATGGCCCACCTGCCCGGTTTCATCTGTGATCGAGGCGTGCACAAAAGAAACAGGCGTCAGCCAAAAGCTGAAATACCTGGGAAAGCATACTGCCAATTAATGCAGTGCGATGAATTCGGCCGCCTGCAACTGCCCCAAAATCGGGAATATATCAGCAGCAATCAGGTCCGCATCCGCATCAAAAGTCTCGCTCAAGTCCTGACAAATTGCATCCACAGAACGGTTGCCATCACACAAATCCCAAACGGCCATGCCCGATTGATTAAGCCAAATGCTGCGGTTTTGTTCAGGAAGTTCCAGCAACAATTGATCAAGCACCCGCCCTTCCATAACGCCAAACCGGCGCAAAGGCTTGCTCGCACCCGTCACCGCACCGGCAATACCCGGCAGTGAGGCAATAAATCCGTTAATTTGTGCAACCAGGTCACGACCATAATACTGCGCCGCTTCGCTTTGCGTACTGATCAGTGACCAGGGCTTGTAGGTATGTTTGTTGAACAGCGTTTCGCCATCGCCGTCATGGATTGCCTGACAATAATGAATAATCGGGGAATCAGGCATCGCTTCCTCATCCCAGTTCGTTGCCACGCCCAGATTTATTGGCTCATGGCGCAAGCCATATTCGCCACATGTTGCAAGATAGGCAATCATATCCGATTCCCACATCTTTTTGCCATTCTCGTCAGCGTAATTGTCACGCACTACGCCACATAATTCCAACCAACGAGCCGCAATCCGGCGCAGATCAGTGGTGTGAATGAGCGTTGGGATCATGATGGAATCCGTGGGCAGATCTACACGTGCGCAATATTCTTTGAGAAAAGAAAACGGTTGGGGCAAACCAAAAGGGGTCTCGCCGCCGGGTTCTCCAAGCGGAAAATCAATCCAGTCCTGCCCTGCCGGGTATCCGGGGGCGACCGTGCGCTTGACCGGTTTGCGAAACACACAATCCGGGTCAAGCAGAAGAACCGTCCCCTCCGGCCGCTCCCGATACACCCATTCGAGCAGCGATGCTGGCTTGTTGTAAATTGGATATTTGTCACCGGTCTGGGGATGCACATCCCAACACCGCGTTGCCACGCAGCGCGCATATTTCTGCACCGGCAAGGCATCGGGCGTATGGGTCGCCACAAGGCGGATCAATTCCCCTTCCTGACCAGCCTGTTTCCAGGAATGCTCCAAAAGCTCCGATTGCCACTGCATATAGGGAGAATCGTTTGTACTAAAAACCGTATAAAACATTGTGGTTTCTCAATTTGGGTTGGTGCGTCGCGCTCATTGGTGCCCGTCACGTTGTTTATAATCTGCAAATGTCACACAGGCATCCCAATCCGCATCCGATTTGATCGTGACGGGATCGGGCGGGCGGCCATCAAAAACATCGGGATGGGCTTTTTTCGTGGCAAAATTCATTCCGCTGTAACGTTCAAAATCGCGACGACTCCTTTGCGAGCCCAGGCCATACCGGCCAAGCGCATCACTGGCTTTAGCATCATCGCTAAAGGCCAGTTTATGCAATCGTTCGAACGCAATTTCATTCTTTTTACGCACCACTTCAGACCCGTGTTCCCAATGGCGTCTGGGTGGCGCTTGAGTGTGGTGCATGTGCCAGATGACATAATCATTAGGCAGAAAAAAATCATAACCATGGGTATAGGAGCGCAGGGCCAGCGCAAATTCCTCGCCCCAATAATAATGTTTGGGGTCTTGGCGCACTTCTTCGTTCCACTGACCCTGGGTAAAAATAAACATGCCAGACAGGAAGCGATTGCGCACCGGGCCGCCATGCACCGCACAACCCCAGTCAAACCACGGTGCCCATGCATTATCCGCGTCCCATTGCGACACAGCAGAAACGCACAATCCCATATCGCTGCGCTTGATAACGTGTCCATCTTTCCAATCAAACAGCGGAGCGATCATGCTGATCAGCGGTTTGTCGGCAGGAAAATCGCGCATCATTCGCACCAGTTGCGTATCCCATCCATAGGCAAATGCCATGTGGGAATCGACCTGCATCGTATAGGTTTCACCATCCCACATTCGCTGCGCAATATTGCGTGCCCAGGAGCCGCCCTCGCTTTCATCGGTTGAATATTCTCGAAACTGAAAACGCGGATCGCGTTTGAACCGCCGCAGATCAATCGGTTCGCGGCTATCAGACTGCCAGCAAATGCCGAAGCGTAAGTTCTCAGGATAGCGCGCGTTCGCCAAACATTGATCCAATGTGTGGGGTAACATGGGATCATTGTAAGAAGCGATGGCCACAAAAATTGTTGGCTGCGACTGCTGCGTCATGACGGATTCAAAACCCTCAAGCCTGTTGATTGTACCAACCATTGATTGTGAAACGGCTGTCGCTGAACGCGCCGGTGGGGCAACGCACCAGGTCCACCTCATGCATCAGGGCACTGGGAAACAGGACCAGGGAATTGTTGCGGGTGGGCAGAGCCGAGGTGCGTGTTTGACCGTGTGGCCCGTCATAGATCAGCAGATCTCCCCCCACATAGGGCTTGGGTGTGGTGTGAAAATAATAAACAAAGGTCAAAACACGCTTGGCAACGGTTTCGTTTGAATCGCTTGAATCCGCATGGGCCTTGAAAAAATCGCCATCATTGCTTGCGGTCAACTGGAACTCATTCAGCTTCAGTTTATCCCCATCCAGCCCCAACGTTGGCCCAACATGAACCATGTGCAGCTTCAGGCGCTGTTCAAAAAGCTTAAACCAGGGAGAGCTTTGAATTGTGAAAAGAACTCTCGATTTTCGATGCCCATCGTCCACATCGCGACCTTCGGAATCCAACACGGTGCTGCCCGTAAAGTCGGATTCGTTCTCTTGTGCATAGGCAAGAACCTGGGCGTTTTCTTCCGGCGTCAAAAAATCATCGATTTGCACATAAGGAAGCGGCGTCATTGCAGGCACCGCCGCAACCCCTGGCAGCGCCTGGTGCACCGGATTGATCAAAACCGGCGGTTTGGTCACCACACTGATCAAAGCATCGGACATGAACGAACAGGCCGCATCACCGTCTTCAATCGGAAACTGAATGAGCGTCACCGGCAAATTCGGATCAGGATGTTGTGACGCCATAAGTCCGGCAAACAGGCTTTGCAGAATCGGTGAGTTCGACGGAAGAACGCCTTCAAAAGTGCGGCCGTCCCTCAGGCCGATTTCAACCTCGATATTTTGAGCATCGTCCACTGTTTTATCCCCACTCTGTCGGCTCAATCAAAAGCCATTTCTGCATCCACATCAAACTTAAGATTCCAGCTTATCCAACAATTGGTCAATCGCCTGAACCGGGTCAGCAAAATGCAACTCATAGGCCGGCGTGTTCTCCACCTGATGGCAAAGCGCCTGAATGGTCGCGTCTGAATTTTCAGGAAAGCTTAGGCTGTTTTCCAACAATTTTCCAACGCATTGGGCTGGTGAAATTGGCTCCAAAAACGTTTCATCCGTCTTTGAATATTTGGGAAACACATACATCGCCACGCCGTTGCCCCCGTGAGCCACGCGATCAGTTTCCAAGTCCACCACGGTCTTCGGCAAAGTGCTGACTTGCGAACGCACCAATTGCGTTTGAGGCCCCATTCGCATTTGCGGCGTTGCCGGAAACGGATGCGCCACCTGGCTGGTCGGGTCGATCGGCACCACATCATCGGACAGAAAGGACCAGCCCCGCTCGTAGAGTTGAAGTGTCAAAGTGCTCTTGCCGTGCCCCCAGGGCGCGCAAAACACAATCGCCCCCTTTGCCCCCGCAGCCGCTCCCGCATGTAGCCAAACCAGATCGCTTCGCTGGTGAATAAAACTGCGCACGACCTCGCGATATGCGCGCCTTAATGCCCTATTCCCCTCACCCACGGGCCCAACCGGCTCATCGTTCACCAAAAGTTGGGTAGAACTGCTCACTCCCTTTAGCCGAACCTGACTGATCGGCGATGTCTCGACATCCGTTTCCATGGCAGCAAACATGCGTTTGAGCATTTGATGATTGCTGTCATAGTCTGCACGCACTTCAACAGTTTCGCCCAGAAACTCAATTCCAAGGCTTTGTGTGGCAGCAGCAGGAACCAATTGTGCCATTTTCGCACCATTGGTGTCATAGTCCCGCGCTGCCGCGCGTTCCAGCATGGCAGCTTCGTCGAGAAATGCTTCCGGCCATTCGCGCATCCAGGCAGGATTAAACCGATGGGTAATCCGGTTCCAGGAATACGGCCCCTCAAAATCATCCACCATCACCGACCGGTCGAGGCGGATATCATCACTCTTAACATGCTTTCCCGGTTCCAGCACCGCGTCCACCGGGGGAACCTCATTCCATAGAAACTTGAACAGTTCAGCCTTGCCCGAATTGCCGCGCATGCGTTGAACAAGTGCCGTAAAAGTGCTCGTCATCGTGCCGATAAAGTCGCGCGATTGGGCCGCAATCAATTGCGACAGATATGCCAGCGCAATGCTGTCATGCATGGGAAGGTCTGCGAACGCCTCGCCATAATTTTCTAAAATGTAGTGATCAATGAAAATGCACTTGGGATACGCCTCCTTGATCACGTCAAAAAATGGGTCTTCGGCCTCATCCGTCAAAATCACCAGAGTATCTGAGCGCGAAAAATGCAGATCCATGGCCACCAGCGCCTCATCGCCGGTTCTAATCAGCGTTGTCACCCCGATCGTCGCCTTGAAATCCCCGCGCCGAATATGGACCGAATTAAATTCTCCAAGGTCAGCCACAACACGGTCGGCAAATTCCTGATAGGGCGGCTTGGGCTTGATGTTCGACAGGGCATCCAGCGCTTTCAATTGCGCAGAACTGTCGAGATAGAAAAAATACGAATAGAAACTCAGTGTTTGAAATTCTGCACCACAGGAAAACGACAGGGCCGGAACCTGCTGAAGTTCATCGTCTATCGTAATGAAGGATGAGCGTTTGCCCGCAAAAGCCAGCGCGTCGTCACTCGTGATCGACAAATTTGGTGGATAATAAAATACACAATCCCAAACCGGTTGGGGACACACTTCCAGGGGAACTGCCGCCGCAATCTTGCGATCCGTACCTTCCATCCATGGTATGCCCAGATCAACAAGATCGGTCACCCGGCTTGGATAGGTGTTGAGAATTTGACCATCGTATTGGACCACATTCCCCGCAGGAGAAACATTGCCTTCAAGCACCAATACCCGGTCGGTCAGCGCTGCCAGAACAACGCCGATTTCCAACGACATGAACAGATTGCTCCACCCAGCCCCGCCATGGCGATAGATGTGATGATGCAGCGTTTTCACGAAGCGACGAGGCCAAACTTGGGCACAGGTTTATTTTGCATCGCCATCGACATCCCAGTCCAACGGCGAAAAATGCACAAATATGCTCGCAAAATAATCTCCGTCCATGGGGTAAGGACGGCCGTGAATCAGGCGCGCGCCCTCAAAGAACACCATGTCACCCGGCCCCATATCCACCTGATGGGCTTTGCCATCATGGTCTTCCACATAAAGCGGCCAGGGATTGTTAAGGCTGCTGTCCACACAAATGGTGGATGATACCACATGGGTGCGGGCATGGTCGGAATGATTGAGCAGATAACTGCCGGGCTGATAAACCCGAATGCCAAAACACGCTTCATTCTTCAGTTTGACCCCGCTCCACTCTTCATGGGCAGGTTTTAAGTCTTTCATCAACTGCTCATTGAACGCATCATCATGGTAAAGCAGCGAAGGGTAGGCGTTGCTATTGTCCGTTTTCACAAACGCATTGGCAGGTTCTGACTTGAACAGTTGAATACTTCTGGTGAGATGTGCCACCAGCCGTTGGTGCAATTCAGGATCCAGCGTCGTTTTTTTAAATCCCAGTCCCAACGACGGCACGTTCTCGCGTTCCGTATCGACCATGCGCAGCAAATCATCTGGAGTCTTATACATTGAGCCTGTCCTTTGCCGCCTGAGCCAGTTGGAAAAAATACTCTTCGTGGTCCGAAGACGTCTGTTCGATATACCCGGTCATGTCAGTCTCAAGGAAATTCGAATTGTGGTATTTTTGCTTGAACCATTTCGAATTGTAAAAGCCCCCCTGCCCGCCATCAACGGGATTGTTATAATAGTGGTAGAAAGTGCCGGCCGGAATGGATGTCTCGCTGCATGCGGACACCAGCAATTGCTGTGACTCTAGCAGTTCATATTCAAAACCATTGACCGTCAGCGCCAGCGCATAACAGGGCATTTCTGCAATCCAGGTATCCTCAGCGCCACCCGCCCGCCCCAACAGAATAATCGCATGGGCAAATCTGAAACAGTCGGCAATGAATTTCGGATTTTTCGCAACCGCGCCGGTCACAAATATGTTGACCCCACCGGGTTTGAACTCGCGGTCACACCCCATGGAATCAAGAAGTTTTTTCAGATCGATGCCATTGTCGCCGTTCTTGGGCGCCGTGGTCAAAAAAATCTCCTGGCTCACATGATAATTTCTCGGCAACGCATTGCCGGTCGGCATGACATCCAAATCAACATGGCCAAAAAGAAATATGTCGGAATCGAGAAGGAATATGACATCCTCTTCATCCACGTGTTCCGCCACCGCGGCCAATGCCTCAACCTTGTTCATGCCACGATGGCAATGGCCCTTGTCCATACCAATGTCGATAACGGGTCCATGGGCATGATTGGCAGCCGAACAATAATTGGCCTGATAGGTGTCGAGAATATTTTGAAGCTCTGGGGAAATCGGTGTGCCACCGTTGCAAACCACGATAAATACGCGCCAGCCAAACGGCAATTTACCCTCAAGCGATTCAAGCAGAATGGCGATTTGCCACCAGAAATACTCACTGTCTTCAATGCCGATGGTGAACACGGTCGCAGGCCGAACGAATGCCCCGCCAGATTTGCGCGTCAAAAAAGACTTTCTGGAAAGATCGACAACCGTGCTGCCCACCTGATCGAGCAACATATGCTCGTCCAGCCCGAACTCCCGGGTCAATTGGGCGGCAATATCGCTCACCGATTTGGTGCCGTCGCACAAATCCCAAATCAGGCTTCCTGACGCATTCAGCGTCATGGCGGCCTGGTCAGATTTACGACCTTCACGCCGGTCTGAATTTCCAGGTGAAATCAAAACCAGTTCGTCGCCCACATCAAATTGGCGCACACCCGTCGCGTGCACGGGAACCAAATCTTTTGTGGAGTCAGGAATGGTCCCGGCCAAAGTCAATTATCCTCACGACCACACTGCACGGCTTGACCGAACACTATGGCGCGCCAGCACGCGGTGTAAGCAGGTAAGTAGCGTTCAGCTATCTTACATAACTGTTGTGGAAGGCGCTGGCGGCCCAGGGGGCGTGGGAGTAGGCGTAGGAGGTGCAAATGTCAGGCCAGAAGGCGCAGGCGGTGTAGGTGAAGGCATAAATGTCATACCAGAAGGCGCAGGCGGAACCACAGCCGGTGCAGGTGGTGTGTCAGGGGCTGGGCTAACAGCGCTCTGCGCGAAAACGCGATCAGGAACGTTCATTGTCATCAAAACAGGCGCGGTCCACGCAACCTTCTTCATCGCACCGCGACGGGTAACATCGCCTTCTGGTGATGCAATATCGTCAGACTTCGGCGTCTTGTTTGAATCGTTCTTTTTCACGGTCAATTCCTCACAAATTAAGGTCGCGTACGGGCAAATCCGGCAACCGGCACACTGAATACAAAGGGCCCATACCCGATATTCTGATACCTGTACAGATAACGTTACGTAAAATTCAGTTAGAAACAAGTGTATAATTCATATGTGTTAATTCAACGAAAACATTAAATTAAGCGCCATGCAAATGGCAGGGGCAGCAGGATTTGAACCCGCGACCTACGGTTTTGGAGTTATTTTTGAACACCGAACATAGCGCCTCATATTGGAACGTAGAACATTGATTTAATTATATTATTGTCTGGTGTGCGTATCATAGCATAACATGCTCATCCCCCTTGTGCACTGATCCTCCCCCTTTGAATTGGTCCATCCTATTGTTGAGTAAAAGGAGGACTTAGAATGGCAAGAAAGCATCACAAACCCGAAGAGATTGTATTGAAGCTGCGCCAGGTTGACGTACTGGTTGGACAGGGAATGGCGCGTCCAGATGCGATCCGGCAAGTTAGTATCACCGAGCAAACGTATTACCGTTGTGACCTGAGACCCAACTCTCCTCCAGTCATTTGGAGAATTCGTCGGTTTGTTTTTGGCCTTATGCGGCCTGTTTTTGCAACGCCATTTTCATGGCGAATTCATTTGGCGTGATATTACCCAGTGATGAGTGTGGTCTTTC
>CALHBJ010000005.1 GCA_937930845.1 uncultured Rhizobiaceae group bacterium | reverse complement strand
AGCGATGATCGCTCTCATGATCCAGAACCATCCGAACAGCACGGCCGCGAACTTCAGGTGAAAACTTGTTCGTTGTTTTGTTTGTCATAGCTCTATCCTACTCAGGAGTTAGAGCCTCCGGCAAACAAGGGGCGGTTCAGTATGGCCGCACTGCACCGTTTCTATTGAACAGGTTATCTACGCCTAACTTAACCCATAATAGATTGGGTCTTCGGAAATCTAACTCCACAAAGAATGATGTTGTAAGGGTTGGCAGTGTTTCGAAGAGTGACATTACAAGCCGCTCTATCAGAGCCGTACGACGGAAGAAACAAGTCGATACTTATAGCTACGACGGCTTATTGATCTTGCCAGATAAAGTCTTACAAGCGGCGGCGGCGTTTTGGAACGAGTTTCAACCGAAACTTGTTTCACTTCATGAAGGCAAGTTATACGCCGCGTGATCTAAACCTTGTTTGTCCGAACAAGTGATGTCCTAGACTTGCAAGCGGCCTATTTGTGCACTGTGGAGCAACATCTGGGCCGTTTCCGTCCAGCAATCCACACCCTGGCCGATATTGTGAAGGTAGTGGAAGGTGTTAGATGGTGATAACAGTTGTTACGAAATATCGCGCTTTCTCGACAGATTTATCATTCTGCCGAGCTTCCGCTGGATTTTTATCAACGTCTATGCCGCTGTTTTCGGCTATAGTTTCAATACATTTTAGTTGCTGGACAGCAGTAGGCGAAATGCGGCCAGATGTATTTTTAGCCCACGGATAGTTTGAAACCCCTTGTGCTCCAAGGGTTTTGTCCATGCCAACAACTGTGATGGAGTGGCATATAGCGTTGCATTCAAGCGGTGCGAGGCTGACCTTAACTTTTCCCGCCGAGGGTGTGGGACGCCGCACTTGCCCCCTCATTAGCGCCACTCGCAAGCGTCTATTTTTTCTGTAGAATGATAAATATCAGCCCGAATTTATCATTCGTATCGGGATAAATGAAACGTGGTATCCATGACTGAACATCAACTCTCCAAGACCGACTTCATTCAATATCTGAACTGCCCGAAATCGCTTTGGCTTTTGCAGAACAAGCCCTCGAAATACTCTCACGGCGAGTTCACGGATTTTGCAAAGAAGCTGGCTGCCGAGGGTTTCATGGTCGAGGATCAAGTTCAAGCGCTTGTTAGCACTTACCCTAATGCCGACGCATACTCCTTTCAGGAGGTATTTCAGACTGATGAAGGGTTGTACGCCAAGGCTGATATGGTGTCGAAAAACGATGATGGTTCTATTGATCTTTTTGAAATCAAATCCTCAACAAGTGTCGATGACAAGCAGCCCCACAATCAGCTTAAGGATGCTGCATTTCAGGCTATAGCGGCAACTCGGTGCGGGAAGTTAGTGCGCAACGTCTTCATCGTGCACCTGAACAAAGAATACGTTCGCGAAGGCGCGATAGACCCTAGGGGCCTTCTGACGTTTGCCGACGAAACTGTTCGTGTGAAGGCGTTGATACCGGAAACCGAAAACGAGATTGGGGAGGCGCTGGCTTTTCTTGCCGAAGACGAGATTGATGAAACCTCGTGTACCTGTCTTAACCTAAGCAAGTCGCGGCATTGCGACAGTTTTGAGTATTTCAATCCGACCATACCTAAACCCTCAATCTACTCACTTCCCCGTCTGTCAGCCAAGAAACGCGATACTTTTGTCGGCGAAGGTAGATTCAGTCTGGATGAGATCGCAGTTGATGAGGTGACCCGGCTACAGCAGTCAGTCTTGAAATCGCACCATGCAAATGCACCTCACATCAATGTGGAGGACATTGAAAACTTCGTGAGTGTATTGCGTTATCCCCTTTATCATCTCGACTACGAAACCTACGCGTCGGCAATTCCGATCATTGATGGCACCAGTCCACACGGTCAGTTTCCGTTTCAGTTCTCGCTTCATGTACAGCAAGAGGACGGCCAGTTTGAACACTACGATTTTCTCGCTGATCAGCCAGAATTGCCGCTTCGGCTGATTGAGAAGCTGAAACAATCCATTGGGCCGATTGGTTCAGTTGTGGTTTGGAATAAACCGTTCGAGAACACACAAAACCAGAATATGGCTTCGGCCTATCCCGAACATGCCGACTTTCTTCTCGACCTAGTGGGTCGAACTGTCGATCTCATGGACGTGTTCAAGACCGGCTATGTGGACATTAAATTCGGTGGGTCAACATCGATCAAGAAGGTGTTGCCGGTGGTGGTGCCCGAACTTTCGTATGAGGGCATGGACGTGGCCGATGGCACAGCAGCAATGGATGCGTGGAGTAAGATGCTGGCTGAGACTGATACCGATAAGCGAGCGTTTTTGCGAAAGGCGTTATTGGAATATTGTGAGTTGGATACGCTAGCGATGGTCAGAATCTTCGAATTTGTTCTGACGCAGTTGAAGCCCGCATGATCACGATTGATAGTGATCAATAACTTGTCTTGCGAGCGCCCTGTGTTCTTCCGAAGACTCGTGGAAGTGGATTTCGGTTTGAAACTTCGGCCATTGGCCTTGCTGCCGAATGAGATAAACAATCTCGGCTTCAATAGTTTCCATGTCCAATGATTGGCGGTCGATGGCGTTCACATGCGTCCACACATTTAACGTAGCGTTATTGCCAATGTGACGCCATGCGTAACCGTGATAACCGTTGGCCCCGTCTGCCTTCCAGCCCAAGCGCAATCGATTTCTAAGACTCTGTTTGGTTATGCCAACATAAATTGGCTCGTTGTCAAAACTGACGACATAAAGTTTTGGGAACTTACTAGCCGCTAATCCAGAAAATCTCGATGAGCCAGTCTCGGAAGATATAGCGAACCGTTCTCCATCGTATCGAAGTTGATACTGATCCGGCCCTTTGATCTCAATCACTTAACACTGCTCTTTTTGGTCATGGCTGTATCCAATCTGTGCAGGCTCGATTGAAACAAATGCGTTCTCGCTGAAATTCCCGCCGCAGTGCTGCTTGTGCGGCTTTGCGTTCGGCTTCAACTTGTTTTTGACGCGCCACTTCTGCGGCTTTTTGTTCCGCGATTATTCGTGCTTTATCTGCTTCCGCTGCTGCAAGCTTTAGTTCGTCAATTTGTTGTTGAGCTATTTTCTTTTGATCGCCTATTTGATTGAAAAGATCAGATACGTTGCTGCTTGATGAGGTCTTCAAATATTGAATTTTCTCTTCAAATTTAAGCAACGTGGCTAGTCGCGTATTCGGTTCTTCAAGCTTCGAGATACGTTCAACATCATCAATGTAACCGTGAATTGCTTTTCCAATTGCAATGCGAGCTACCTCCTTTTGGGAAGCCAAAAGTTCCACCTCAGCTTGGCTTGGTTGCAATGAAACAACTGTGCCGACGACCCCGAAAGTGAGGCCGCTGACAAGGCTTAAAATTCCAATCCAACGATCATTCATTTAGTTTTCCTCAATCAATATCCAGCGCTGGCAAACTGCGTACGAGTTTCATCGTCTCAAGGCTGACTGTGATGACGCGCTGGAAGAGTTCTAGGGGGTAGGCGGGGTTGCCTACTGTTTCGTTGGCGTAGTCGTTGGCGTCGTTGACGATGCCGCTGGCTTTGTCGGTTTTTACGCATTGGCGCTCCATCACCCATTCCAGCGCTGGTTTGCCGTTTACGACGTAGTCGTAGGCTTCGAGCGGAATGTCCTGCATGGTGATGTTGTGGTTGTAGATGACAGTGGTTTTGTCCTTGTCACGGCCCTTACTGCAAAACTTCATCTTCTCGACACGGTAGAAGGTTTCGGGGGTGTTCATTGTAACCAACCGTAAATCACCTTCGGCAATGGTGACGGGGTAAGGCTCAACGCTCTCATAGTTCACATGCAGGTCGCCCAGCGCTCGGCCTGCTTTTGAGAATGCCCAGAAATCAGCGGCGGTTTTGACGGCGGGGATGCGGGGGAGTTCTTTGGACAGGTTGTTCTTAAACCGCTCGCGATAGTCGGGGGAATGCAGCAAGCCATAGACGTAGTAGAACAGGTCTTCCTTGCTCATCTTCTCGCCAGCATAGGCGTTTTGGAAGTGTTTTAGCCCCGCATCGCTGATCCCGTCGCGTTCGATGTAGCCTGTTTCGCCAGTAGCAAAGAGGCCATCGTCGACACTGGCGTGTTCGTAGATTTTGAGAGGAAAGTTTTGACCGTTGTACAACAGCTTTAACTCAGGAATGCAGTTGCTCATCAAAACACTGAATGGCGTGTTCTCTCCCCGTCCAACAATCGAAAAAACTCGATCGTCTTCGGTTCTGAGAAAGGAAGAACAGATTCCTGATACCTCATTGAGAGACTTTGAAGCGAAGAGATGTTGTTTTGAGTAAGGCCGATAGTGTGCGACTGTTATTTGCCCTTCGAGCGGGTCAATCGGTCTTCCAGATTCGTAATGCTTCTTTAGTGACCGAGACCAATTGACCAACGAAGCGGGTACTTTGTACGCTTCGCTCGGCGTCACCTTGCGTGAAAGCAGATCATTATAATTAGTAATCATACGAGTAGCGTTAATTTCCAGCTGTGACGTGCTCGAATTGAACACCCAAGCGTCGCGGTTCGAGACGAGGCCAGGTCCATATTTTTGGAATAATGCTACGCCCTTCCTATCGCCAATCGGAAAGTGCTTGAAAAAGTCTTTTGATCCTTGATTGACCCAGTCAAAGCTCTCGTCTGGGACTAACTTCCGCCACCCGTCAGCTTCGCTGATCCCACTAATTGATTTGAATGTCCTAACTATCGAAAGTTTTGCTTTTCGATCTAGATAGTCCCCAATGTCATGGAAGTAGATATTGCCCTTATCAACGGCCTTTGGGTTTCTGACCAAGATCGTGATAGCAATCGGTGCTCTGCTACCAGAACCAAAGGTCTGACCACCTTCCTTTCGAGCGGTCTCCCCCGAAGTTCGCGTATTGCCTCTTAGATGGAAAATATAGAGCTTAGAAAACTCTTCAGCTAGGCATTTTCTGAAACCGTCTGTCGCTGTGCCTTCAAGCCACCCTGCATTTGAAACATAAGCAACCACGCCAGCAGAGTCGTTGTGTGCCAACCGGTCAGAGGCCCACCGATACGCCCTGATATAACTATCATAAAGGTCTTGCTTATTGATGGCAGATGATGCTTTCGCATAGCTATCTGAAATGGACATATCCAAATTTGGGTAAGAAATATTTTGAGCGTTATCATTCGATGCAGTTTGCTTAGCTGAATACGGCGGATTACCCACAATCACCCGAATATCGCGCTCTTTCTGGGCCGTACGCCGCTCTGAGTTATCCGGCAAGAGGTCGGCAATCATGTCCTTGTCTTGTTCATAAAGCTGGAAGGTGTCTGTCAGCACGATCCCGTCGAAGGGCGAATAACGCATGCCTTCGTCACTCTCGTCGCCTTCAATCGCGTTCTCTTTGGCCATGTCGTGATACACCGCTTCAATATTGATCGCGGCGATGTAATAGGCCAGCAGGACAATCTCGTTTGCGTGGATTTCGTGTTTGTATTTGTGTTCCAGCTCATCAGGTTTGATCAGTCCCGATTGCAACAGCCGAGTGATGAAAGTGCCGGTGCCAGTGAAGGGGTCGAGGATATGCACGCCCTTGCTACCGAGCGTTTGACCGAACTCTGATTGCAGCACATCGTTGACGGAGTGAATGATGAAATCGACCACTTCGACGGGTGTATAAACAATGCCCAACTTTTGCGTCATCGCAGGGAAGGCGGTGCGGAAGAATTTGTCGTAGAGTTCTACCACCAGCGCTTGTCGACCTTGCGCGTTGTTGATGCCAGATGCACGACGTTTAACGCTGGCATAAAAGCGCTCAAGGCTCTCCGCTTCCTTTCCCAAATTGTGCTGATCGAGTTGAGCCAGCACGAGTTCCATAGCCCGTGATACGGGGTTGTTTTTCGTGAACTCGTTGTCCTCAAACAGCGTGTCAAAGACAGGCTTTGTAATTAGATGCTGCGCCAGCATTTCGACGGCGTCGGTCTCGCTGATCTCTGGATTGAGATCATCCCGGATTTCATCAAGAAACGCGATGAAGTATTTTCGTTCCTCGCCTTCCTGCTCAACGATGGTCTTAATGCGAGTGATATGCGTTTGGGCAATCTTGGCGATGTCTTTCGCCCAGGTATCCCAATATTCACGGGTGCCGCACTTTTTGACGATCTTTGCCATTATAGCGGCGGCAAACTCATCGAACACGAATGACGTTTGCACAGGCGTCTTTTTGGTTTTTTCAGAACGCTCGTCTTCATCGTTCGCACTACCTCCGCCAATATCTGCCCCTGTGGCTTCTGGCACGGCTTTGGTCGGCATCTGATTGGTGACGGGTATGACTTCGATCTGGTGGCTGGCATCAACACCAAATTCGATTTTGTTGATGGTGCTGTCGAAGCGTTCATCGTGAGCGCGCAACGCGTTCAATATCTGCCAAATGACTTTGTATTTCTCGTTGTCGTTCAGCGCTTCTTCCGGCTTCATTCCTGCCGGTATGCCGACTGGCAGGATGACGTACCCCATTTTTTTGCCTTCGGCGCGGCGCATAACACGTCCAACAGCTTGAACAACATCCACCTGTGACTTGCGAGGATGCATAAAAAGGATTGCATCAAGTGCTGGTACATCCACGCCCTCGGACAAACAGCGCGCATTGCTCAAGATGCGGCATTCATCATCCGCCATATCTTCGCGCAACCAATCCAGCAGCCGATTGCGGCTGGTGGCGTTGAAGGTGCCGTCCACATGATCGACATCGCAATCAAGCCTTGGAAGCGCGTCATTGTCTTCTTTCTCGGCCTCAATAGCGTCGTGATATTCTGCTGCAACAAGCGGGAACTCGCTCGCAATCAACTTCGATGTCTTGATGTCTTTGCAGAAGGCCAGCGCGCGTTGCATCGGTCTCGCGTCATATGAAGCGTCTTGCTTCAAATCAGCCTTTGTCAGCGCTTTGTAGCAGCCGATGATCTTTGTAGCATCGTCCAGCACCAGCGCGCTATCGCTGTCCTTAAAGTGTTTCTGCATAGCCGCAGAGACCATTCCCTCATCAACGGCTAGGACGATGACTTTGTAGTCGGTAAGAAGTTCATTTTCGACCGCCCAACCGAAGCCGCGTTGAAACAATACATTGCCAAACAAGGCTTCGTCATCCATTGAGCAGAGTTCGACAGATGCCTCGCTTGCTTTTGCCTTGACGCTTTCACCGAAGATGCGTGGCGTGGCGGTCATGTACAGGCGCTTCTTGCCCTTCACTATGCCCTGGTCGTGGACCTTCACAAAGTTAGACTGCTCATCGTCGAAAATAGCGCCAGTCGTTCGGTGAGCTTCATCGCAGATGATAAGATCAAACTCACGCAGCCCATATTTCAACTGTGCATCGGAGATTGCTTGAATTGACTGGTATGTTGAGAATACCACAAGCATCTCGCTGTCGTCAGATAAAGACGTGTCAGCGTCGGGAAGCAGAGGCAGTTTTTCAGCAAGCTTACGAGCGTCTGTCGTGGCAGGGAAGGCGAGGTCGTGGATTTCAAGATCAGCGATGTCATCGCTAGCCTTGCGCTTTCCCACTTGCACGTCGGAACAGACAGCGAAAGATTTCAGAGGAGTTTCCGTATCGCCGGTCCACTCTGTCACCGTCTGTGACATCAAAGCGAGAGAGGGCACGAGATATAGAACTGCTTTGCCGCGACCAGCAAGGTGTTCCGCGATTTTGAGCGCGGTAAAAGTTTTTCCGGTTCCACAAGCCATCAGCAATTTGCCACGATCAGCTTCAAGGAAACCTTCCTGCACAGCGTTGAGTGCTTCTTGCTGATGGGGGCGCAGTGACTTCTTGCTTACACTTACAGTCTGGTCCTTTGCGTAATGGCTCCAATCAATGGGGCTAGCCAGCATATCAGAAAGCCCGATGCGCTTCGTCTCGATCTGTTGATCGCGCATTGCATCTTCGGCGTTGTCACCCCAATCTGCGCTGGTTGTATCGATTATCAAACGACGGACGAAAGGTGCTTTGCCAGATGCAGTGAAAAAGGAGTCGATGTCACGCTTTTGGATGATTTTGCTCTCGCCATAGAATTTGCATTGAATAGCGCAAAAACCTCCGCCATCGCGTATTCTAGCGACCAGATCGATACCAACATCGCGCTTTTCGCGCTCGTTCTGTTCGGCCCAATCAGCATAGGTCCATACTTCGTCATATTGAGCCGCCTGTAGCGGATCGTTGCGTAGATAGGCTACACACAGCTGCTCAAAATAAGTGCCTTTCTCACGCTCGCTACGCGCCGCAGAGCGATACTTGTTCAGTAATTCAAGCAAGGGGTGGTTCATGTATGGTTCTTTCAGGCAGGCCGTGTGGTGAAGGCGAGAGTGCGCCTTGCGAAATCAAGTAATTGAGCATCATTGATGTGTTGCGTTAGATAGCCGGGGTTGGTGTCGTGATGGAATAGGTTTCCGAAATCTTTCAACGCATCAAGTTCATCAAAGTCATCCATTGAAAGCAGGGGGGTAGCCGTATCGATCCTGCTGCGGCAAAGGTCGATAAATTGGCCTAGCATGGAGCCTGCTCTGAAATGCGAAGGGAACGCTACCCGCAAAAAACTCTCAAGCTGTGGTCTTAACGCTTGCGCAACCACGCGCGCCTCAACAGCCTGTTGCCCTTCATTCACGAAACGACTGATGTCCGAATGCCTTCGATCATGAGGTGTCACACAGTCTGCGTTTACATCCCATACGGCGAGATCGGAACCATTAGCACCACGGCAAATCTGGATGCCGGTTCGCTGGTCGCGGTTAGCATCCGTCCAGACCTCGAACAAGAATGGTTTTGAATGCGAAAGTACAATCAGCTGCGCCACGCGCCCTGAAAGCCGTATCAGTTCTCGGACCGTCGCGAGGGACCGATGTTCATCCAAGCTGGTCATCGGATCATCAATTACAGCGATTGTTTGATCCATATGGTCGCTGCGGTCGATTGAAGCGAAAAAGAATGCCAGCGCCAGTGTATTCCGATCCCCGGCACTCAAGGTATTTCGAAACGATGGTTGCCCTTCTCGAACACCAAGTGGAACCGACACCGTATCAATCACCACCTCATAGTTGCAGGTCGAACCACCGCGTGTGTTCGCAGATGTCACGTTGTTCAAACGAAATCCGGCGTTGAAGCGTGTGAGATATTCATTGATGGAATCGCGGTATTGCGGAAAAATATCGTCTCGGTATTCATCCAAGAGGCGCCGGGCTTCGTCGCGCTGGTTTTCTGCCGTCTGTTTCGCGGTAACAGCGTTTTGGTACTCCACAATAATCGGCAGAATGCGCTGGTTGAAACGGCTCTGAATGGCCTTTGATCGCGATAGATCACTTTCAGCCGCTGGGATGTTGGCGTTTGCGGCATGTTCTTTGATCCGCGCAATCTCAAGGTTTGTGGCTTCGACCGCATTGTTTAGAGCAGTAAGCTTTTCTCGTTCGGACCGAAAGCGGTTTACTACATTTCGCAAATCATCGCTTAAGGCGATTGCATCCAGCGGTGTCGCAGACTTCTGCGCAAGCGCTGTGGTGACGGCTTGGGCCGCTGTATTCCACGAGGCAACGAGTTCGGTTGTATCGATACCTAAATCTGGCGGGTCAATGAAGTCTTTCCAGAACTCGGCGTTTTCCGAGAACTCCCGCAGTGATCGCTCAAGGGCGGCAACAGCCTGTCCGCCGTGGTTCGCTTCTATTTCAGTCAGCGCTTCTTTGATACTAGCGGTATGTGTGTTGTATGCCTCGCCGAAGTAAGCACGATAATGAGCGAATATTTTAGAGCTGCCGAGGTCTTGAGCGCAGTATGGGCAATCGTTGTCCCCGCCACCTTCCGCCGAAGCATAAGCTGTTCCGGCTTGCAGCCATTTTTCTCCATTATCTCCAAGATGCTGAATGTGAGTGGTCACCTTTGTCGCAGCTTCGTTATCGAGCGAATCCACACTTTCTTCAAGCAGTCCTTCAAGCACGTTCATATCGAAATCGGGTACATTGATGGGTTGAAACGCCGGACGCGTCTGAACGGCTCGTGATGACTTCGCAGTCGCCAGTGATCGCTCTTTTTCAAGGATGTCAGCTTCTATGTCCTCGACCGGTTGGAGCCTGCAAAACTCCTCAACGTTTAGACCGTGCCGAATGCCTTCAGGCAGCCTGTTTGAGATGCCGCGAATAGTACGACCGTGAGTTTCTACGTCTTCAATTGCGACTTTGACTGCATCATTGCGAGCGACACCTGTTGCTCCCAAAATCAGCTCGTGAAGGTTTTGTCGATGACCAGACTCGATCTCGACCCCAGCGCAAATGTTCTGCGCAACGAACATGTCATCAAAGATGTGTATCGGTGGTGGGGGCTTATCCCATGCGCCGTCTTGGAACACATGCGCGGCCTGCTCCGTTGATAGTTTCAGGGTAGCTTGTGGAGCATCTGTGCTGCCGAGACGTTGGCGTTCGAGGATAGGGATAGCCGTTCCAATAGCCAAAGATCGTAGAACGGCAGACAGTGTAGTCTTGCCACGACCGTTTTCAGCATAGATCAAAGTTACGCGTTGAAGCGGTAACTGCTGTCTCGTGGCAATATTCTCGAACTTGCCGATGTTCCGCAGATATTGAATGTGTTCGAGCATTCCAGCCACCCATGTTCCCTGTCTACAGGGAGAGGGGTAAACCTGTAGAATCACAAGGAAAGGATAACGTTGTATTTGAAGAAGGGAAACTTATAGAAGATCAATACAAGCAATCCCACCTTCCTAGAAGATGACTTTCACCCCCCTGCCAGAGATAGTCGACTTATTCGTCGCTACCGCTAGCAGGGGGATGTCTTCCTATCGAAGTGGTGAAGAGCGTTTCGGGTGTCTATTCCGAGGGTCAGGCGAATGCCGTTTTCCTGACCGTGCGCTCCGTATCCCGACCTTTCGGTCCATTGGTTATCAAGCCATGGCTTGAAGCCTCTTGCGCTGCTTACCTGCAACAACTGCGAGAGAGGAAGTTGCGGCTACGCAGGGCTTCCTTCCTTAAAGAGCGGATTTTGATCGAATCTTATGCCGTGCGGCTGTCAGATCGAGCAACGGGGCAACAGCCGCTACAGCTATATCCGCTCGACTGCGGCTGTCTCATAGGGAACGTCTAATTCCGCTCGCCAGTTATGTAACCAAGACCGCTATGGCATGAGGGACGCCCTCAAGTATTAATAGGATAACAAATGAGTCCACAAGCGGCGAGGAGGTCGCGGGAAGTTCTATCAATGTTCTTTTGACGGATTTTTATTGATCAAACTTCCACGCTGGCGGCCACTGCATCTGCTGTGTCCCGAAGCCGGTCGTGTTGCAAATGAGCATAACGTTGCGTCGTTTGAAGTTGTGAGTGCCCCAACAGCTTCGAAATGAGTTCCAGCGGTGCGCCATTGTTGATAGCGTGAGATGCGAAGGTGTGGCGCAGATCATGGATACGAACGCCGGGAAGACCCGCCGCTTCACGTATACGATGCCAAGGTGCTTTTAGATTCACGAGATGTGCATTTGGTTTCTTGCCGGGGATCACGAACGGGTTTTTGCTTCGTTCCAGATTGGATAACACTGCAAGGGCGGCCTGACTCAAGACAATGGATTTTTTGCCAGTCTTGCTGTCCGGTAGGTTGAGTGTACCAAGCGCAAAATCTACATACTCCCACTTGAGTTTCAATATCTCGTCACGTCGCGCACCAGTGAGCAACAGAAGACGAATTGCATCCACCGCTGATTTGCAGGCCAATCCGTCCTCTTCGGCGGTCGCCATGACGAAGCGCAACCGCACCAATTCTTCCGCGTTCAGAAATCGCTCGCGGCCTTCTTCTTTGTACTTCGGAACATAGCGACATGGGTTCGATCCCTGCGTCATCAATTCGTTTGCCTCACACCAATTGAAAAACTTGGAGAGAACAGCAAGTAGCTTATTGCCGCTGTAACGTTGGTGGCTGTATTTCGTGTGAAACTTCGAAACTCGGTCGCGGGTCATGTCCACCAGCCGTAGCTTGCCAAAGGCAGGCTCAAGATGAACACGGCGAAGAAGTTCATAACTTTCGATGGTGGAAGCCTTGAGGCGTTGCCGGACATGTTCGTCAAAGAAACGATCCATCGCTTCACTGACTGTAACGGCCTTCTTCTGGGCCTTGAGTGTAGCGGTAGGGTCATTACCTTTTCGAGCACTACTCAAAGCGTCAGCGGCTATTAGGCGTGCCTGCTGAACGAATATCTCTCCGTGTATGCCGACGGTCATGCGCTTTGCATTGCCAACGCCAGCAACGCGGAATTGAGCCACGTAAACCTTGCGTCCCTTTGGTGTTACTTTCACACCAAAGCCACGGGGTTCTGCGTCCCAAACGAAATAGTCTTTCGGTTGCGGCTCCAAACCGTCAACAAATGCCTTTGTCAATTTTTTTGAGTTTTTGGTTTGCGTCATGCTGGTTTCCTTTCAGTAAGCAAATAATAAGCAAACGAGCGGGAAATCGCGGGTAGGAAAGGGGCAAGTTCCGCATGCTCCCGTCCATTATTTCTTAATGTTATCAATCACTCCATGGAATGAAGGGTGCTGTCAGGTAGTTGCAGGTGGACATGAGCCACAAAATTGACATTGTAGGGGTCACTGGTTCAATCCCAGTATCGCCCACCATTTTTAACTAGATAATTCAGCGGTTTAGGCGTGTCGATTTAAAGCGGCTGGCGGTGGAAAGCCTTGGTTGAACGCATCTTGAACGATCAGCAGGTTCGCAGGCTGCAAGTTTTTCGTTCCTGATGCCGGTGACAGACCCGCGCTTGGTTAGAAAACTGATATGCTACTATCAATGATGGCTGAGTAGTAGCGATGGCGGACAGGAGACGTTCTGGCTTGGGCTTGATGCGGCAATTGGGGATATCTACGACACGACGTTTTGTGACTGTGAAACGGGACGTCAGATTCAATATCGTTCTCTTAGGTGTCGACCGTCTTTTGCGTAATCTATCAGTCCAGCCATGTTTGATAGTCGGATACCAATAAATGCAATGGGTCCACATCTTCTTCAATCTGCGCAAAACGGCCAATGGGCTGTTCGAAGATATTGTCGGTCAGATCGTCGTTTACGGTTGAGACTTCGCCGATCAGCACATCTCCGCCTTCGCCCCAGAATTTGTGCCAATTGCCTGGATGCAGTGTTACGCTTTCGCCCGGAGCCAGCATCAAGACTTCGCCGGGTCTTAAGACTCGGTCAACAGCGTCACACGTAACCGGCACCGGCACGTTGCGGTCGATATTTCCTGCGGCATCGCTTTCGAACATTTCGATTGCCAGGGTCGCACCACCGCGGTTGATGATGTCTTCGGTTTTGATGATGTGGCGATGCATGGGGGAGATCTGATCGTGACGGGAGATCATGATTTTTTCCGCATAGCACATCCCGCCGCCGCGCTTTAGATCAGCGAGTGACCCGTTGCGTGTTGTGAAAAGAAACAGCCCCAATTTCTCGAAATCACCTGCGCCATAGTCGGTGATGTCCCAGCCAAGGCGAGAAGAGATAATGCCTTCGATGTCGCTCCGGCGTGCTTTCATTTGTTCTGGTGACCAATAGGCAAATGGTGGAAGCACGTATCCAAACGAGCGTATGAAATCGTCAGCTTGCAGGATGATGTCGTTGATTGTTGAGCGTTTCATAAAAGATCCGACACCAAATTTCGTGGAGTTACATATCTGGTTATCAAAATCTGCTTGATTCCGAAAGCGCTTTCGGAAATGCTGGAGATGGGAGGATTGAATGACAGCGCGTATGAGTTTGAAAAAGCTATCAACGCATCTGGGCCTTGCCGAAGGTACGGTTTCGCGTGCGCTTAACAACTATCCCGACATTAGTGCAAAAACGCGCAAGCGCGTGCAGGAAGAGGCCATTCGCCTCGGCTATAGCGCTAATCCGCTGGCACGGCGGCTGGCGACCGGCATTGCTGAAGCTGTCGCCTATATCATGCCGGAAAGCCATTCTTCGATCTCCGAACCCTTCGTCTCTCAATTGCTCACCGGCCTGGGTGACTCGCTTTCCCAGCGCGGATGGGACTTGCTGGTCACGCAATCCGTGCCTGCCGAAGACGAACCGGAAATGATCCGCAAGCTCGTCACGTCCGGCCGCGTCAGCGGTGTTGTGATTTCACGACCGCACAAGAATGACGCGCGCATCAAATTGCTGCAAAGCGCGAAGTTTCCCTTCATCGTCCATGGCCGTTCCCTGCAAAGCGAAGATTATGCGTGGTACGATGTCGACAGCGAGAAGGCCTTTGGCGATGCTGTCGATCATCTGGTGGCGCTTGGTCACAGCCGTATCGGCTTTGTGGGCGCGCCGACTTATTACACATTTGCGCAGGCCCGGCTCGACGGATACCGCAACACGCTGGTTGCCAATGGATTGCCGAGTGATGACAACCTGATCCAGATTTGCGAACTGTCAGATGACGGTGGAGAACGCGGGGCAGGGCATCTGCTCGATGCTGATAATCCGCCAACTGCGATATTGTGCACCACCGATGTGCAAGCCTTCGGCGCACTGGCCGCGATCCGCGCACGGGGTGGGGTGCCGGGTAAGCATGTCTCTGTCATTGGCTATGACGGTCTGCGTATTGGCCGCCACACGAACCCGCCGCTCACGACATTGGCCCAGCCACAAGCTCATTCCGGGCGGCAATTGGGCGACATGCTGTTGGCCATCATTGATGGTGGTGACCCGAAGAATTTTCAAGAACTTCGAAGCGCAGAATTGCTGCGTCGGCAAAGTGATGGTCCTGTATGGACCGAGCGCGTGCAGCAAGCCGCGCAACCACATCTACCCCAGTGTTAACGGAGGAAACACAATTATGAAAAATCTCGCAAAACTCACCGCAGGCTTGATGTTTTCCGCGTCAATCTTCACAACCGCATGGGCCGATACAATCACCATGTGGACGATGGAAGAGCAGCCGGACCGCATGGCCGCGCAGGAAAAGATCGCAGCCGCGTTCAAGGCTAAATCCGGCCATGACGTGAAAATCGTGCCTGTCACGGAAAAAGACATCGCCACCCGCGCGACAGCCGCTTTCGGTGCCGGTGATCTGCCGGATATTTTGAATCACACCGTGCAGCACCTTTTGCCGTTTTCGTCCGCAGGCATGCTGGATGCCGGTGCCGCGACGGAAGTCGTGAACGATTTGGGCATGGGCACGTTTGCTTCCGGTTCGCTCAACATGGCGAAGTCGGGCGGTCAGATCGTCTCCGTACCAACCGATGGTTGGACACAGCTGGTGGTCTATCGCGCTGACAAATTCAAGGAAGCAGGTCTCAATCCGCCCAAGACATTTGCCGACATCAAGGCGGCCATCGACAAGCTGCACAATCCGCCAGCCATGTATGGCTTCGTTGCCGCAACCAAAATCGACGAGACCTATATGATGCAGCTCATCGAGCACATCTCCCTCGCCAATGGCTATTCGCCGATCAATGCGGATGGTTCAATCAACGAAGACACTTCGAAGCTGAAAGAAGTGCTGGAATTCTACAAAACGATTGCGGCTGCATCTCCCAAGGGTGATCTGTTCTGGAAACAGTCGCGTGAGCAATATCTGGCGGGTAAAGCGGCCATGATCATCTGGTCACCGTCGCTGCTTGATGAGCTTGGCGGCCTGCGTGATAGTGCGCCTGTTACGGTGGGTTCCGATCCAACCTCAAAAGAACTGGCGAAGAATACTGGCTTTGTGACCGTGTTCTCCGGCCCATCCAATGCGGCAGGTGCTGCCTATGCTGATACGCGCTATCTTGGGATCACTAACGACGCCAACACGGAAGTCGCGCAGGACTTTGTGAAATTTGTCGTTTCTGAAGGCTACGGCGATTGGCTCGGCATGGCGGCTGAAGGCAAGTTCCCGGTTCGCAAAGGCTCTGCTGAAGGCACGAACGATTACGAGCAACTTTGGTCCACACTTAATGTCGGCGTTGATCGCAAGGAGCCGCTCAGCAACATCTACTCGAAAGAAACGATCGATGACATCGTTGCCGGTCTTTCGGTGGGCGACCGCTGGGGCGTTGCTGATGGTCAATTGGAAACAGCGTCCAAGATCGTCAACGCCCGCGTGATGGCACAGGAAATTCGCAAATTCATCGACGGCGAACAGTCGCTCGATGATGCGGCCAACGCCATCGTCGCCAAACATAAAGCTCTCTGATTTTTCAGTGAGGCAGACGGATGGCCCGCTTTAGGGCCATCCGACACATTGCCATGACAGCAACCAACCATCCCCTGCCGCCCACTCACACGGGCGCTTTGGCAAAGCGTGAACAGCGTTTGGCTTACAGTCTTTTGTTGCCAACATTTATGGTTGTGTTCGGGATTGTTTTGATACCGCTGCTGGCGAATTTCTGGATCAGTTTCAAACCTGTGCAATTGGGTGATCTGCGCCCAGCGACTATGCTCGCCAACGAGCAGCTACGCCCGCGCCCGAAAGCGGCTGGCGATGAAGTCATTCTGCGCTATCGCGTGCGCAACTCGTCACAAAAAGACCCGATTAAAGCCGTCACGATGCGGGATCTGCTCCCGCCCGGTCTCGACGTTACCCTTAATGATGAGCGCTGTTCGCTGGAAGGCCGCGCGCTTTTTTGTGACTTTGGAACGATGGATGCCGGACAGCGCTTCAATCTTGAATTTCCAACGATGGTTCATCAGGCCTATCTCGATTCAGGCGAGCGGCCCCGCGATGTTAAAGCCACCTTCACTGGCTCGGCGCGCAATGTGTTAACGTCGGGCGAATTCACGCTGGACAATTTCCGCAAGGTCTTTTCGTCGGATGAATTCTGGACGGTATTGAAGGTCTCGCTCTACTACACGATCTTCGGAACGCTGGGTGCGTTGGTACTTGGCCTGTTTGCTGCTCAAATTCTCAACACAGCCTTCAAGGGTCGTAACCTGCTGCGCGGGCTGTTTCTGTTCCCCTATGTCGCGCCTGTTATTGCTGTCGCCTTCGCATGGGTCTTGCTTCTGGATGCCGGCCCCGGGGGCACGTTCAACGCCATGCTGATGCAAATGGGGGCGACCGATGGGCCGATCAACTTTCTCGGCCAGCGCGCCGTACCGGTCACGCTGTTCGGTTTGACCTTCGATTTTCCCATGGCGCTGACAACCGTTATCGCCTTTGAGGCGTGGCGCTATTTTCCGCTGTCGTTCCTGTTCATATTGGCGCGTATGCAATCCATCTCCACCGACATGTATGAAGCGGCCGAGATGGACGGGGCGACGCCTTTGCAACAATTCTGGTATCTGTCCCTGCCGCAACTTCTGGGAATCCTGTCGGTTTTGTTTTTGCTGCGCTTCATCTGGACGTTCAACAAGTTCGACGACATTTTTCTGTTGACTGGCGGAGCCGCCGGAACACGCACTTTGACGGTTGATGTCTACGAACAAGCCTTCGCCGTCTCCAATCTGGGCGCGGGTGCTGCGGTAGCGGTGGTCGTGTTCTTTGTGCTGCTAATCTTTGCGCTGATCTTCTTCAAATTTTCACCCCAGGATGATGGCTGATGAAGTTCAGGTGGGTAGATATAAGCGCAATTGTCTTGGGGGCCATCTGGGGTGCCCTTTGGATGATTGTCATTGGGGTTTTGCTGATGCTGGTATCCGGCCTGATCGTCTCACCACCGGTTGCCATAGCAACGCTGGTTGGGGCGGTGGCCGGATGGTTCGCACTGCCGCTTGCGCAGCGCATCAGTGCCAAAAACACTTTGTATGCCAGCCTTACCGTTCTGCTCGTCATCGCTTTGCTGGTGCTCACAGGTCTGTCGCCGTTCGGAACCGCTCTGGGAGAAAATACCGTCTATCAAGTCTTCGCCCTGTTGGTCTGGGCCGGTCTGGTTGGTTGGTCTTGTGGCCTTTGCCTTGATGGCTACACTAGTGGATCAGCAAAGCGCTATCGCATGGAAATTCTGCTCATTCGTGTGATGAAAGGACTGGCTTTTGTCCTGTTCACTGTGGTGGTCGCTCTGCCGTTCTACGTTATGGTGATGACCAGTCTGAAGAGCCAGCAAAGCCTGCTCGCCAATCCGCTCGACTTCTCGATTGATCTGACACAGGGCGTTGAAAGCCTGTTCCGATCTTACGTTGAGCTGTTCACGCAATATAATTTTGGCTCATTCCTGCTGAACTCGGCCATCGTTTCGGTCGCCACTGTTTTCATCACGCTCTTCTTTGCTGTGCCGGGCGCTTATGCGGTGGCGCGATTGCGCTTTCCGGGACAAGCGTTTCTGTCGCGTTCGATCCTGCTCATATACATGGTGCCGGCGATTGTTCTTGTGATTCCGCTTTATGCCGTGTTCAGCCAATTGGGCTTGCGCAACACTTTGTACGGCCTTTTGATTGTCTATCCTGCCACGACCATTCCGGTCGCGCTTTATATGTTGCAGGGCTATTTCCGCGGCTTGCCATCGGAACTGGAGGAGGCGGGCCTTATGGACGGGCTTTCGCGGATGGGTGTTATTGCGAAAATCACCATGCCGCTTTCGCTACCTGCATTGGCATCGGTTGCCCTCTACGTCTTCATGATCGCCTGGAACGAATTTCTGTTCGCCTTCATGTTCCTCGACGATCTCGACATCTTCACGCTCTCGCGTGGTGTCGTCTCTTTGAACTCCTCCGAAGTGCCGCGCCAGCACCTTATGGCCGGAGCAGTGATCGCCACGGTTCCTGTGTTGGCACTGTTTCTGTGGTTTGAACGTTTCCTCGTCTCCGGCCTGACTGCCGGTTCTGTAAAAGGCTGATCCATGTCACATGATCTCGACCAACAAGCCGTGGATATTTTGAGTAAGAACGATCGCGGTGGATTCACCATCCCCACTGCGCGGCTTTATCCCTATCAATGGAATTGGGATTCTGCATTTGTCGCGCTTGGCTTTGCGACTTTCGACATGGATCGTGCCTGGCGAGAGCTTGAATTACTGCTCGAAGGCCAATGGGCAAACGGTATGATCCCGCATATTTTGTTTCGTCAAAACGACCCAGATTATTTTCCCGGCCCCTCCGTCTGGCGCACGCCGGATGCATCAAACGGCGGTGGTAAAATGCCATCTGGAGGCATTTCCCAACCGCCGGTTCTGGCATCGATCATCTTGGAATTGCTGGCCCAGGGCGGGAGTAACAAACGCGCCAGCGCGATGTTTGACGCAGTGATGAATTGGCACCGCTGGTTCCATGAATGTCGGACACCGAAAGGCACGCAAACCATCGCCACAATTCACCCTTGGGAAACAGGCCGCGACAATTGCCCTGACTGGGAAATCGGACTTTCTTCGATGGAGATTGACCCTGACATTGAGCCCTATGAGCGCAAGGACACGGTTCACAGCGCGGCCTCCCAGCGACCGAGCAAAGAGCAATACGATAAATACGTGACGATTATAAAGTTTGGACGCGACCACGATTGGGATCAAAAGGTGCTGACACGCGATGGCCCATTCGTCATGTTCGATCCCGGCCTGCACTTCATTCTCCTGCGCGCTGACCGTGACCTGCTCATGCTCGCAGAACGGCTTGGCCGCAACGATTGCGTAGCTGAGATACAAGGTTGGATCGAGACAGGAGTGGCGGGTGTTGAAACACTCTGGAATCCGGAGCTTAAAGCCTTTTGCGCTCGCGATGTTCGTAGTGGAAAATTCTCGAATGGCTTTTCCAGCGCCAGTGCCCTGTGTTTTTACGCCGATGCTGGAAGCGACGAGCAGCGCATGGGAACGCTGGAAAACATCCAGCGCATCGGGGACGCCGTTCAGTTCATGTTACCAAGTTGGGATCCTCACCACCCGATGTTTGAGGCGCAACGCTATTGGTGTGGACCGCTCTGGCCGCAGATGAACCATATAATTTCCAAGGGACTTGCTGAGCAGGGCGAACAAATCATCGCCGACCGTATTCGCGCTGATTTGGCGGCTGTTATTGGAAAATCCGGTTTTTACGAATGCTTTGATCCCGTGACAGGTTCGGGCTGCATTGGCACAGATTTTTCATGGACTGCCGCGATGTGGTTGGCCTGGGCATCACCGAAACGAACCGCCCGGGCGGCGTAAGGAGCAAACTATGGGGTCAGTTCAGCTTCAAGCAGTCGAAAAATGGTTCGGCGATGTTCAAGTCATTAAAGGGATCGATCTTGAGATTGACGATGGAGAGTTTGTTATTTTCGTTGGCCCCTCAGGTTGCGGAAAATCTACGCTCCTGCGCATGATCGCCGGTCTGGAAGACACAAGTCGCGGTCAAATTTTGCTCGACGGCCATGACGTTACGGACAAAGTTCCATCTGAACGTGAACTTTCGATGGTCTTTCAATCATACGCACTTTACCCGCATATGAGCGTGCGTGAAAATGTTGGTTTCGGCTTGAAGACTGCAGGTGAAACCAAAGCTGAAATTGATCGCAAGGTCGCCCACGCCGCCGATATTTTGGAATTGAACGACTATATCGACCGTCGTCCCAAGGCTCTATCCGGTGGTCAGCGCCAACGTGTTGCCATTGGCCGCGCCATTGTGCGTGAGCCGAAAGGATTTTTGTTCGACGAGCCGCTATCCAACCTTGATGCAGCCCTGCGTGTGCAGATGCGGTTCGAGATCGCTAAACTGCACGACCGACTGAAAACTACGATGATATATGTCACCCACGATCAGGTGGAGGCGATGACTCTCGCGGATAAGATCGTCGTGCTGAAGGACGGCCTGATCATGCAGGTCGGCACACCGCGCGAACTCTACGAATATCCTGATAATCTCTTCGTCGCGCAGTTCATCGGCAGCCCGAAGATGAACATTCTGCCCTGCAGTGCAGAGAAGGGAATGTTTCGTCTCGAAGATCACGGATCCGGCAAACATGGGCTGAGTGGCAGCGAAATGGAAGTTACCCATCTGGGCATACGGCCTGAGCACATCACGTTGGGTGCAAAAAAGGGCGCGCATTGTTCGGGCATTGTGGAGGTCGTAGAATATCTTGGGTCAGATACATTTTTATACATAGACTGCGCTGCGCTCGGTCGCTTAACGGTGCGAACACCAGACATCGGCAAGAGTATAAAAGGTGAAATTGTGAACCTGCATTTTAATCCCGCACACCTTCACTTCTTTGGCACAAGCGGACGCATCAATTGAAGCAGAGTATCAAAGTTTTCTGAAGCTGGCACCTGGACCCGATCGGGGCCTCGTCTGCGACCTGAATAGCCCCGAATTTCTTGGGCACGCTGGATCGTCAATTTTTCTGTCGTTCGAAGTTTTCGGGTGACAGCATCCCATTTCAATAAGGCTGATTAGCGTCACAGGTCGAGCTGTGAGAGGCCTGGATGATCGTCTGGGCGGCGGCCTTGGGGCCAGTGGAATTTTCGTTCGGATTCATCAATCGCAAGGTCGTTAATGCTGGCGATGCGGCGTTGCATCAGTCCATCGGCATCGAATTCCCAGTTCTCGTTGCCATAGGAGCGGAACCATTGCCCATTGCCGTCATGCCATTCATAAGCGAAGCGAACGGCAATGCGATTGCCGGTAAATGCCCACAGTTCCTTGATGAGACGGTATTCGTTTTCGCGCTGCCATTTATTGTCGAGAAATGCCTCGATTGCGCTGCGCCCTTTGATGAATTGGGATCGGTTTCGCCAAACACTGTCTGGCGTGTAGGCCAAGGCAACTTTTGCCGGATCACGCCCGTTCCAGCCATCTTCTGCCGCGCGCACCTTTTGGATGGCCGTTTCTTCGGTAAACGGGGGAAGTGGAGGTCGGGACATCTGGCTTTTCCTTGCGATGATTTGGTGGACACACGGGGTGTGATTGATTGTAAAAGATTACAGATCGGTACAGTTTGAATTTGAATAAATGTACCCAATATTGTGTTGTGTCAAGCTGTTTGGCATCGGCAAAATTGAGTTTTTCGGTTTGATTCTCCGTTTATGAACCCCTGTGACTGCTAATTCATATTACCTTGCGGAATTTCAGCATTCATATTATGTACAGATCGGTTACGTAAAGGATATAAATATGCGGCCTACGAAACGGGATGAACTGGTTCAAAAGGCGCTGACAGTGTTTTACCAAAACGGGTTTCACGCCACGGGCATGGATACGCTGGTTAAACAAACCGGCATTTCCAAAACCTCAATGTATAAGCACTTTCGCACCAAGGAGGAGTTGATACTTGCCGCGTTGCGGTTGCGCGACGAGAAGTTTCGAAACTGGCTTTGTCGCCGCATGGAAGAGCTGGCCGACACGCCCAAAGATCAACTGGTCGCCATGTTTGATGCCCTTGATGAATGGTTCAAGGAACCTGGCTATAAGGGCTGCATGTTCGTCAAGGCCTCATCAGAATATCAGGACGCCAGCCATCCCATTCATATGCAATGTGCTGATCACAAGCGCCTGCTGGAGAGACACATTACCGGACTTGCCGAAAAGGCAGGAATTTCAGACCCGGGACAAATTGCGCGGCGGCTGCTGTTGCTGAAGGAGGGGGCGATTGTGACCAGTCATCTTGGACTGGCAGACAATCCGGCCGGGGAAGCCAAGCTTGCGGCAATCGATTTGCTCCAGGCCGCCGCCAGGTGAATTGCAGGTGATCTGTGTCTTCACAAAACCGATTTTATGGCTGACACAAACGCATTGATATTGTCATCGCGCAATCCGGCGATGTTAATACGCCCGCTCCCCAGCATGTAGACGGCGTGCTCGTCGCGCAGACGCTGGGCCTGTTCAGGGGTGATGTCCAGCACGGAGAACATGCCTTTGTGGTGGCGCAGGGCATCGAACCTGTCATTACCCAGGCTGGCACGAAAAGTATCGGACAATTGGGTGCGCAGGGATGATATTCTAAGCCGCATCCCATCCACTTCACCCTTCCATTGCTGCTTGAGGGCGGGGTCGCACAAAATGGTTCGTACAATTGCCGAACCATGATCTGGCGGCATGGAATATCCGGCACGGGCAAAGCCGGTCATGGTGCCAATGCTTTTTTGGGTTTGTTGCGCGTTGGCAGCAATGGCCAGGGCGATGCCGGTGCATTCACGGTAGATTGCGAAATTCTTGGAGCAGGAGGCGGCGATCAGCATTTCCGGCACGGCCTGATAGAGCGCTTTTATGCCATAGGCATCTTCGCTCAGCCCGTCACCAAAACCCTGATAGGCAAAATCCACCATGGGCAGGAAGCCACGCCGGGCGGTGATTTTGACGATTTCGTCCCATTGCGGCGGCGTCAGCGATGCGCCGGTGGGATTGTGACAACAGCCATGGAACAAAACCACGTCCTGGGCGTTAAGTTGTTTGAGCGTGTCCAACATTTTGTCGAACGCCACTTCGCCCGTGGCGCGGTCGAAATAGGGATAGATGGCCGGTTCCAGGCCGGCCTGTTGCAGGGTTGGAATGTGGTTTGGCCATGTGGGGTCCGGCACCCACACTTTGGTGCCGGGTCGTGCTTTGTTGATGAGGTCAAAGCAGATGCGCAATGCCCCATTGCCACCCGGTGTTTGAATGCCTGCTGCCCGATCTGGAATATGGTCTGTATCCAATATCACGCGGCTCATCTGGGCGTTGAATTCAATGTCCCCCAGCAGGCCCACATAGGATTTGGTGGCCTGTTCACTGAACAGGCGTTGTTCCGCCACTTTCACGGAATCGAGGATGGGTGTTGCGCCGCTTGCGTCTTTAAAAACGCCGATGCCCACATCAATCTTGTGGGGGCGTGGATCCTTTTGATAATCGGCTGCCAATTGCAGGATTGGGTCCGCGACTGGGGTCTCAAGGTTTTCAAACATGGGCGACGATTCCAGTTCCAATTAACGCTAGGTTACGGCTGCTTTCTGTTTGAACGCGGGGGTGTCCCAGGTCCGGTTTGTCATGATGTCTTCCAAAATCTCAACAGCGCGCAAGACATCATCGACATCGATATAAAGCGGCGTGAAGCCAAAACGCATAATGTTGGGTGCGCGAAAATCGCCGACCACGTCGCGGGCGATCAAAGCCTGAATGACCGCATAACCATCGTCGAAACCAAACGATACCTGGGAGCCACGGGCTTGTGCATCGCGGGGGCTGGCAAGGGAAAGTTGAGGACAGCGCTTTTCCACTTCCGCAATGAAGAGTTCGGACAATTCAATGGACCGCGCGCGAACATCTGCCATGGCAACGCCATCCCAAATATCCAGTGCGGTATCGAGCGCCGCCAATTGAATAACCGGGGGCGTGCCCACGCGCATCCGTTCAATTCCTGCGCCGGGGCGGTAATCCAAATCAAACTCAAACGGGGCATCATGGCCAAGCCAGCCGGACAGCGCGGGCTGGATCTGTTCTGCAATATCCGGACGGACATAGATGAATGCCGGTGCGCCGGGGCCGCCATTGAGATATTTATAAGTACAACCAATGGCAAATTCCGCCCCTGAACCTGCCATATCCACGGGCACGGCTCCGGCTGAATGGGCCAGATCCCAAATCACAACTGCACCGGCATCCTGGGCCTTTTTGGTCAGCGCGTTCATGTCGTGCATGCGGCCTGTACGATAGTCGACCTGGGTGAGCATTAACACCGCCACGTCTTCGTTGATCGCCTCGCTCACATCGGCGGGTTCAACAAGGCGTAATTCATGGCCCCTGTCGATCGAGTGCAACAGGCCGTTTGCCATGTAGAGATCGGTGGGGAAATTGCCTTTGTCTGACAGAATAACCTTGCGGGCCGGATTCAAATTCAACGCAGCCGCCAGCGCCTGATAGACTTTGATCGACAGGGTATCGCCCAACACAGTGCTGCCAGGGGGCGCGCCAATCAAAGCACCCACCCGGTCGGCAATTGCGACCGGTTGCGCCATCCATCCCGCCTGATTCCACCCCTTGATCAGCAGCTTGCCCCATTCATTGTGCATCATATCGACAACACGGTCGGCAGCCGCTTTGGGCAATGGTCCAAGGGAATTTCCGTCGAGATAGATCATCCCTTTTGGAATGGTGAACTGGTCTTTCTTCAAAACGGAATTCCTCTTGGATGGACGGCCTGTAACAGGCGCAGAAAGTTACAAAATCTCAAAGGCGTCGATGATCACCTGACGGGCTTTGCGCTGACCCGTACCAATCGCCAGCAGGCGATTCAACCAATCGTATTTCCCTTTGGGTGCTTCAAAGATCATGGTCTCGCGAAAATAATAGCTGTTGGGGTCCACTTCTTCGCCGCGCATCAGCTGGGCCATCACCTCAGGAACGGCGTGGCGCATTCCCAAACCTTTCATGAGGAATATAACGCCATCGTCTGTTTCGAATGTGCATCTCACATCCAGTTCCGCCACCCCATCGGGCCGGATCAGTTGACAGTCAGCGCCGCCGGGCAAGACTTTGCCGTTGATGCGATCACCTTCCAGTGTGCCGCCGGTAATGGCGATGAATCGTCGATCTCCATAGGGGCCTTGAGGGGCGATCTGAGGCGGTGCCACGTCGGCGTAAAACCTAAATAGTGGTTTGAGTTCCATCAGCGTTTATCCTGTCCACTGGTTGTTGCAATCGAGTGCCCCCAAAATTGTGATCGATTGTGTTTTGAAACCGCCCATCTCTTGGATCATAAATCGACTGTAACCCATCGAAAGGCAATATCATGCGTGCAAACGTCATTCCCAAGGCACTTTTGGCCAGCGTGACTGCCATGTCTTTCCTGGGCGGTGCACAGGCGGCACCGGCGACGCAGGGGCTGTCTTGTACGGCGTTGAAAAGCCAGGTGCAACAGAGCAAGGTTCGCTTCTTTCGGCACAGTGGCCGCAATGTTCGTTTTGTGGGCAATGAATCCTTTTGCGGGGATTCGTCCATTTTGCGCTGGCGCATTGTGAAGGCCCGTGACGGACGCTGCTCGTTGAAATCCTGCCAGCCCGTGACCAGTCGCGGCAGTTGATTGAGCCCCTGTTGCATATGCCTATTGCATGAATGAAGCCTTCAGCGCAGGGAACCCATCCAATCAAGGGAATCCTCGGTTGCGCCCTTGGGCTTATATTCGGCACCCAATGGGTCTGCGTAGTTCCATTCTTTCAGCATGTGAAAAATATGGCGATAGTGGATTTCGCCCGTATCAGGGGGGCCACGATCTGGTGCGGAAGCAAACTGAATATGTCCAATTATCGGGAGCAGTGATTTTAACCGGTTGGTTAAATCTCCGCCCATTAATTGTGCGTGGTAGCAATCGAACATCAGGCGCAAACTGGCAGCGCCCAGGCCTTCGATAATTTCACGTGCCTGTTCCACAGTCTGCAAAAAATAGCCAGGCGCATCGTAGCTGTTCAACGGTTCTATCAGGATGATCTGGTCAAACTGGGCAGCGCGATCACAAGCATAGGCAAGGTTGGCGTTGAATGTTTTCAAGGCGTCTTTGCCACTTGCAAACCCGGCCATGATGTGAATTTTGCCGCACCCAATTGCCTGGGCATAGTCGATGGCTTCGTCGATGGCAGCGCGGGCATCGGTTTCACGACCAGGCAACGCTGAAAGGCCGTTTTCGCCGCCCTTCACATCACCCCGGCGGGTGTTGAGGCCCAGCATTTGCAGTCCCGTATCAGACAATGCCTGGCGCACCTGCTCAACTTCATAGTCATAGGGCCAGTGGCATTCGACGGCGTCGAAGCCTGCATTTTTAGCCGCATGAATTGCATCTGGAAGTGGCAGATTATTCCACAGAAACCCCAGATTGGCTGAAAATTTTGTCATTCATCCCACTCCACATTGAAATGCGTTACGATGTCTTTCACCTGGGCTTGTGTAAGCATGTTTGCCCCCATGCCACGCATCATCATGGCCAGCCGGGCGGTGTCTTCCAGTTCTTCTATGGCATTGCAGGCAGCTTCCACATCTTTTCCCGCCACGACGGGGCCGTGATTGGCTAACATCACTGCGCTGCGCTTACCGGCAAGACTGCGCACGGCCTGGCCCATTTGGGGGTCTCCGGGGCGAAAGAAAGGCAGCAGCTTCACCTTGCCCAGCTTCATGATGGCATAGGGGGTGAGGGGCGGCAGAAAACAATCGGGGTCCGTATCGGGCATCATCGACAGGGCCACCGAATGGCACGAATGCAGGTGGACCACGGCACCGGCTGTGCTGCGCGTCTCATAAAAAGCCGAATGTAAGGGCATTTCCTTGGTCGGCGGGTCTCCGTCTGTTTGCTGGCCCCTGCTGTCAAAACGGGTGAGGCGGGCCGGATCGAGGCGTCCAAAGCTGGTGCCTGTGGGGGAAACCAGCAATCCGCCATCTTGGGTACGCGCTGAAATATTGCCGGTACTGCCACCGGTCAAACCCCGGTCGAACATGGATTTGGCCAAAGTACAGATTTGTTCGCGAAGCCGCGCTTCATCGCTCATGAAGTCATCTCAAGCCTGGGACATGTGAGTTCCAAGCCTAGTGCAATTTGCGGCCTGATTAAAATGCTGAATTGGTAAGTGACTAGTTTTAGCCGGGAATATCTGTGTCAGTTGTCTGGGAGGCAGAGCGTATGCGCGTAAACCGCAACACATTGTTGATGACCTGCCGTTGCAGCCGGGGTTGCTTTTCGATGTTGAAATGGCCGATCTCGGTGCTGGTTGAGAAGTCGATATTCTTCAAATTGCCGCGATAGCCTTTCACGCCCTTGATGGGCTTTCCCCAACCATCGGTTTTGAAATAGTAATTCGTTGCCTTGCGCACATTGGTGGGAATGGGATCGGGATTGGTGGCAGCGAATGTCACCATATAGTCGATCCTGATTCGCTTTTTCTTGAGTACTTTTGCCATGCGAATGACCGCGTTTGCACCAAGGGAATGGCCGATCAGGACCACCGGACGGCGGCCATATTTCTTGCGGTTGGCAATAATTTCAGCCGCTGCGCGTTCCCATCTGGAATGGGCGATGACCTGGGCATCGACGCCTTTCTTGACCAATTTTTCTCCCATGGAGTCCAAACCACGGGAAAATACACCGGCAAAGCCGCGCAACAGATAGACATCGGCTGTTTTTTTAGACTTTTTGGCCGCCAATTGGACGGGTACTTCCGTATCGGCCAAGGCAGGTGAATGCGGGATGTTGGCCCCAAACAGCAACGCAATCGTTGCGCAAATCACAGCGAAATGGTTCATAATTTTTAGTCCCAACAGATACCATCGCCCCGTCTATTTCGAACCGTAAATACGAAAACATTGGGAACCGCGCAATAGAGTTGGGCGGTCAAATTTTTGAAATCTCAGTATAGTCCGGGCACCAGCCGTTTTGTGCGCTTGCAATAGTCGTCATAGGCATCGCCAAACTGACTGCGCATCATGGCTTCTTCATTGTTAATCCGGGTGAAAAACAAAATCGCGACGCTCAACAGACCAATGGCCCCCATAATCCAATTGGGCACCAATAATAATTGGGCAATGCCCCACAGCCAAAACGATGTGTACATGGGATGGCGAATTTTGGCGTATAGACCGTGCTGGACCAGTTGATGATCTTCGCGCACTTCCAGTGTAACCGACCAGTTCTTGTCCAATTGCTTGTGGCTGAGGCGAAACAGCACCACAAAAGCGGCCATGGTGATGCCGCCAAGGGTTGCCCAAATCGGTGAAAAGCTGCGATCCGCGAATTCGGGCCAGCCGGTCAGCCAATAGGCGAGCGGCGCTGCAAACAGGCCGATGATGCAAAAGCCCAGTGTCGTTTGCTCCATCAGGGACTTGCGGTCAGCAATTGTCTTCAACCGCTTTGCCTTGCGGCGCCTGGGCAGGCGCACGGCCAGCCAGCCTGCAATGCCAAGACCCCAGATAATGGCCGCAAGTGTTTCGCTCATTTTTGTTTTTCTTTCTTGAGTTTGACCTGCCAGGCGGCAAGTTCTTCCCCCCGCACAACCATGGAGTTTGGTCCAAAGCAGAATGCTGGAAAATCGTAGTGGTATGCTTTGTTGTTGCCAAATACGAATTGGTAGTGGACGCGGAAAAAATTGCGACGAATGCGAGAATAGGTTTTCGCATCGAGCATGTACCGGATGCGGATGCGCCCGACGATGGGCTTTGCGGCATTGCCCACGCCCATGAGGCGCGCAGGCTGGGTGTTGAAGAAGTTTATCAGATCATTTCGGCATTGATATTCTAACCAATGCCATGCCGGATTGTCGACCAACCGGGCCACTTTATCGCGGAACCACCCCGCAGCGGGATGCAAGCCAATCTTCAGCGCTGTGGAGCCAACGGTCAAAACTATGGGTTTTGTGGAGCCAAGATCCCTGGCTTCAAGCTGGGATTCGGCACGGGCAGCCACATCCAGGATCAAGGCTCCTCCGGTGCTGTGGCCCACCAGCAGCACTTCGTCATAGGCACCACTGGTGCACACTTTCGCGACCTGGTTGGCGACGCTTTCGAGTTTTTCGTCAATGTCCTTGCGGCTACGGTGAATGAAATCGCGTGAGAAACTCCACAAATCCATCAGGTGCAACACGAAATATCGCGGGGCGACCATTTGTAAAAAAGTGGAAATGGCCGCCAGAAAGATGACCGGTGCCGTCAACCAGGCCAATGCCACGCCGGATGTGGCAATCAGCCATGCCAGGCCCAGACTGACCGCCAGGCCAAGCAGCATCATCAGGAATGGGTAGAAGAAATATAGCGAAAACCGCCAGGCATGTTTCATGAATGCAAAGGCTGATCCGCTAAACACATAGTCGGCAAAGGTCACCCCATAGCGGCCCAGGCGCACCAGAAGCGGCTGATCAAAATCCTTCAGGACAATGTCGTCGAGGCCGACGAAATGGAAATCGGTGTCGACTGTCCAGTCCTTGCCGGAGGTGTGGAATTTTTGGATGGTGAGATGGCCGGATGTCCGGGCGGGAGCAACCGCTTCCAGTTCCGCCTCAACCAATTGCTCATATCGCCCGGCTTCGCGCAGCAGCCGGTCAAAAAATGCTTCCGGCGATTTAGGGTCGTATCCGCCAATGAAAAAAACTGCACGCTTGCGCACAGACATTTTGCTTTTGCTGCTCAAACCTGGACCCGGTCAATTCAATTTCAATGTTGGCGGTGTTGCTCAAATATGGGCGTCTTTTGAAGCAATTGCCAGCAAATCCCGAACGTAAGGGGCATAGGAGCGCCAACATTCCACACGGAATGTATCTCTGGCCGTACGGTAGAGCACGATCTCAGCCTTGCCCAGCACCGTGCGTGAGCAGGTTTTGACAGGAAATGCCGCAAGCGACAGGTTACGCGGACAGGCGGCGTTAAGTGTAGCAGCGGCACCGGGGCCTGCGACAATAAACGCCATGTTGCGGTGCGATACATCCACGGCCGAAAATTGCTTATTGGGTAAGCGGGGCACCATGGAATCATCGGGGTTTGCTTCGTCGATCAAAAGCCACTCGTCCGGGCCCAGCCAGAGGGCGTGGCGTCCCTTGGCGGAGGCGGTTTCGGCAGGCTTGCGCGGTAGGGCAAAATTAAGCGATTTCTCAAACGATCTCGCGCCTGCGCTTGTGGCCCGCAGGCTGATGCGTGAGGCGGGTTTAGCGGTTTCAATGGAAACGACCGAATTTGCGACACGGAATCCTTCTGCTGGTGCGATGCGCTTTGTGGGTGTTGCTTCAACCATTGATTTTCTCCCCGCTTGGATCATAGAAAACGGTGCCTTCCACTTCGACCTCAATGACTTCATCCTCCATGGGAATGTACAAAGTTTCGCCCATGCGCGCGAAACCGTCTTCCAGCACTGCCATGGCGATGGAACGTTCCAGCGTTCCAGACCAGTAGGATGATGTGACGAAACCGATCATTTTCATGGGGATTGCCTGCTCCGGATCAGCAACAATCTGCGCGCCTTCCTGAACAACTTTTTTGGGATCAGACGTTTTGAGGCCCACAAGTTGGCGACGGCCACTTGCGGTCAAATCCGGGCGCTGAAGGCCGCGTTTGCCGACGAAATCCGGTTTGGATTTTGCCACAGCCCAGGACAATCCCGCATCATGGGGGGTGACTGTTCCATCGGTGTCCTGGCCAACGATGATATAGCCTTTTTCTGCGCGCAAGACATGCATTGTTTCAGTACCATAGGCGCAGGCGCCAGCGGGTTCCGCACGTTCCCAAATGGCTTCCCATACGGCCCGGCCATAGTCGGCGGGCACATTGATTTCAAAGCCCAGTTCGCCAGTGAAGGAAATACGGAACAGGCGGGCTGGAACGCCGCAGACCTGGCATTCCACCACGCTCATATGGGGGAATTTTTCCGCAGAAATATCGGCACCTGTCACCAGGGGCTGAATGATCTCTCGTGCCTTTGGTCCCTGCACGGCAATGGTTGCCCATTGTTCCGTGGTTGAGGTGAGCCATACCTGCATATCGGGAAATTCGGTTTGCAGGTAGTCTTCCATGTGGTTGAGCACCCGGGGTGCGCCGCCGGTTGTGGTGGTGACATGGAAGCGGGTGTCAGAGAGTTTGCCCACAACGCCGTCATCATAGATGAAACCGTCCTCGCGGCACATGATGCCGTATTTTGCGCGGCCGGGTTTCAGTTTGTCCCAGCCATTTGTGTACATGATATTCATGAACGCGGCAGCATCTGGGCCAACGACTTCGATCTTGCCCAGTGTAGATGCATCGAAAACACCGGCACTGGTGCGCACGGTGCGGCATTCGCGGTCAACCGCTTCATGCATGTCTTCGCCGGGCCGTGGGAAATACCACGCACGTTGCCACAGGGAGACCGGCTCGAACTCTGCGCCGTTTTCCTGTGCCCATTCATGGATTGGTGTCTTGCGTGAAGGATCAAACAGCGTGCCCCGTGCGTGGGCAACAAAGCTGCCAAATGTTGTGGGCGTATAAGGCGCGCGGAAGGTGGTCAGCCCCACCTCAGGAACGGGTTTGTCCAGCATTTTGGCAGCAATCGACAAGCCATGCATGTTCGACAATTTGCCTTGATCGGTTGCCATGCCATTGGTGGTGTAACGTTTGACATGCTCAATGGAATGCATACCTTCGCGCACGGCCAGTTTGATGTCCTTGGCGGTAACATCGTTTTGGAAATCAACGAATGCCTTGCCGGTTTCAGCGGATTCACTGGCCATGCCAATGGTGCCGCCCGCCAAAGACACGTCGTTTTCGATTTCAAGTTTAGGGGCACGGCCACCTGTTGCTTTGGCGGCTTCGGCGAATGTGGTGGCCAGATCATTGGTGCCGTTGCATGCGCCAATGCTCACACACGCCTGCGGGCTTTGGCCGGGCAGGAAGCGCTGTGAGGCTTCATCCCAAATGGGCTTGCCGCGGGACTGGGAATATAAGTGCAGGGAAGGGGTCCAGCCGGCGGAGGTGATCAGGGCATCGACTTCAATGGTCTCTTCACTGCCCGATGCGGTTTTTACCTTAATGCCATTGATCCGCAATTTGCCGGTCACGCCCACAACACCTGCATTTGGCATGACACGAATGCCCAGTTCATTGGCCTGTTCAAGCAGGGCCTGATCGACCGTTGCGCGCTGGTCTACGATGACCGCAATATGCGTACCTGCTTCATACAGATCGAACGCAGCGGCATAGGCTGTATCGCAGGCTGTGAAGACGCCGACATTGTTACCCACAGTGACACCGAACTGGTTCAGCCATTTTTGTGCGGCACCTGCCAACACGATGCCGGGGCGATCATTGTCGGCAAACACCAGATGGCGTTCGATGGCACCCTGGGCGATAACAACTTTGTCCGCGCGCACCTGCCACATGCGTTCGCGGGGCAAATCCATATCCGGTTGTGCCAGGTGATCGGTCACCCGTTCGACCAGACCCACCATATTTTGCTGGAAATAGCCAAAGCCGGTGGTGCGGGTGAGCAGGCGCACATTTTCGTTTGCCTGCAATTCTGCAACTGTATCCTTGACCCATTGTGTTCCGGATTTTCCATCAATGGTGACATCGCTGTCTGCCAGCAACCAACCGCCCAGGCTTGGATTCTCGTCGCACAGGATGATGCGCTGCTTTTTGGCAGCTGCGGTTTTGGCGGCCATGAGGCCAGCAGCACCGCCACCGATGATGAGTACATCGCAATGTTCAAACCGGTTTGCATAACGGTCCGGGTCGGTTTCGGTGGGGGATTCCCCAAGACCGGCGGCGCGGCGGATGAAGGGTTCATAGACCTTGTCCCAGGCTTTGCGGGGCCACATGAAGGTTTTGTAGTAGAAACCTGCCGCAAAGAAGGGAGCGAGGAGGGAGTTTACCGCACCCAGATCGAAATTCAGTGAGGGAAAGCGGTTTTGGCTGACCGCGTTCATGCCATCATAGATTTCCTGAACCGAAGCCCGCACATTGGGCTGCACCCGGGCACCAGAATTTGACTTGTCGCGAGAAATGCCAATCAGCGCGCTGGGCTCTTCCACACCAGCAGACATGACCCCACGGGGACGGTGATATTTAAACGAACGACCCATGAGGTGCACACCATTGGCCAGCAGGGCTGAAGCCAGCGTGTCGCCTTCCAGACCTTCATAGGGCTTGCCGTCAAAGGTGAAACGCACAGTGCGGGCGTGATTGAGCGCGCCGTGGCTCTTGGCGCGATAGGGCTGTTTTGATGAGGGGGTCACTTCAACAATTCCTCAATTTCAGCATCTGAAGGACGTGGCTCTCCCGCCTTATAGACCTTCAGAAACTTGTCGGAGACGGTGTTGCGGGCGACGTTGAAAAAGCGTCCGCACCCATGGGCATGGCGCCAGCGCTCAAGGGCGATGCCTTTTGGGTTGTCGCGCATGAAGAACATGGCTTCAAATTCTGTGTCACTGATGTCGGACATGTTGGTGGGACGCACGATGTGCGCTTCGCCCGCGTTGGAGAATTCCAGTTCAGGACGATCGTCTTTGCAATAGGGGCAATGGATCAGGAGCATGATGTGGTCTCGATCTTGAGGCATGAGGTTTGCGCGCCAGTTCCCCGTTGCGATGAGGCACAGGTGGGGTGCAGCGGCGATGTGAATCCGGTATTTGCCATAATCAATGTGCCACGGCTGCGGCTGCAGCTTCGTCGATCAAGCGGCCTGTGCGGAAGCGGTCCAGATTGAATCCGGCATTGATTTTATGGGGCTCATCTTTTGCGATTGTGTGGGCAAAGACATTGGCGGAACCCGGCGTGGCCTTAAATCCGCCAGTGCCCCAGCCGCAATTCACATACAGCCCTTTGACCGGTGTCTTGCCCAAAATTGGCGAGCGGTCGGGCGTGACATCAACAACACCGCCCCAGGTGCGCAGCATCTTCAGGCGGTTGAAAATGGGATACAGTTCGATGATGGAGTCCAGCACTTCCTGCAACATGTGCATGGAGCCTGTTTGGGAATAGGACACGTAGGAATCAGTGCCGCCGCCGATCACCAGTTCGCCCTTGTCGGACTGGGAGATATAGGCATGAACCGCGTTGGACATGGTGACACAGGGAAAGATGGGTTTGACCGGTTCAGATACCAGCGCCTGCAGGGGGAAGCTTTCCAGTGGCATGCGCACGCCGGCCATTTCCATCAAGATGGATGTATGGCCGGAGGCGACAACGCCCACTTGCTTGGCCCCAATCGTGCCTTTGGTTGTTTCAACACCGGTTACTTCCCCGGAAGGGGCGCGGTTGATGCCGGTGACTTCACAATTTTGGATGATATCGACACCCATGTCGGAAGCCTGCCGTGCATAACCCCAGGCCACGGCATCATGGCGGGCAACACCGCCTCGACGCTGCAGGGCGGCGCCCATTACGGGATAACGGCTGTCTTTGGAAATGTTCAGCGGCGGGCAATATTCCTTGGCCTGTTGTGGTGTGAGCCATTCATTGTCGACGCCGTTAAGGCGGTTGGCGTTGATATGGCGCTGGGCCGACTGCACATCATGGACATTGTGGGCCAGCATCATCACGCCGCGCTGGGAAAACATCACATTGTAATTGAGTTCCTGGGACAGGGTCTCCCACAATTTCAGGGAGTGATCAAAAAGTCCTGCGGATTCATCATAGAGGTAGTTGGAACGGATGATTGTGGTGTTGCGGCCGGTATTGCCGCCGCCCAACCAGCCTTTTTCCAAAACTGCGATGTTTTTGATGCCGTGTTCCCTGGCCAGGTAGTAGGCCGTGCCAAGGCCATGGCCACCAGCGCCTACAATAATGACATCATATTGCTTCTTCGGTTCCGGGTTGCGCCATTGCTTGCCCCAGCCGGTGTGCCCGCGCATGGTCTCGCGGGCTAATGAAAATACATTGAACTTTTTCATTCAGGTGGGCTCCGCGCAGCGTTTCAACAATTCTCTATCATCCTTGTCGGGCGTAATGCCAACGCCAATAGCGCTTGCGACCCTAAGCGACATTACCCATTGCAAAAGCGACATCGTCCGCTGGGCTTGCAAGGTTGAAGCAATGCCTTATTCTTGTTGTGAATTTGGGTTAGTCCGCTTGACAAATTTAGGGCAAGGGCATAACCAAACGCCAGCTTTGTGACGCGCTCGTTTGGGCGCGTTTTATTTTGGCGAAGGATCAGCCTTTCGCTTTGTAGAATTTACGGGCCCTTGTGGCTCTGAATGTTGGACCGAACCGATGAAAATCAAGAACTCGCTCAAGTCTCTCAAAGGCCGTCACCGCGCCAACCGTCTCGTGCGCCGCAAAGGCCGCGTGTACGTGATCAACAAGGTGAACCCACGCTTTAAAGCGCGCCAGGGCTAATTTTGGCCTGTCGTTGCGCCTGACGCAGCGGCTTGCTTGCCGGCCATCTGTCCCGGTTGCGGCGTTGCCAATTGCGGCCTGTTTGGGTCAAAAATGTTTTACACATGGGTAGAGTTGACGTGTCATTCACGCTGATTTGCGTTTGACGATTGCGCAGTCGTGGGTATCGTACCCTATGGCCCATCGAATCTTAACTTCACTTATCGCCCTGTCTTTTTTTGCTGCTGCTGGGAATATGTCCTGGGCGGACAGTCATGACACAGCTTCTCCTGATCTGGAACTGGAAGAGCAAAGGCGCGCCAAGGAAAAAGGCGCAACTGAAGCCGTTGAGACGCCCAAAAAGCCGGAATTTCAACTGGCCGATGATCTTGACGGCCTTTTCGACCAGCTCAGCCGGACACGTGACGAACGGCGTGGGAAACGTGTTTCAGAGCGTATTTGGGAAATCTGGAAAAGTTCTGACAGCAAGTCGATTGACCTGCTGACATCCTGGGCTGCGGCGGCAATGCAGGGCAAGAGATTCAACCAAGCCCTTGATTTATTGGATCAGGTGGTCGTTTTGCGACCCGATTATGCGGAAGGTTTCAACCAGCGGGCGACATTGCATTACATGATGCGGAGTTTTGATAAGTCGATTGCTGATATTGAACGCACATTGGCGCTTGAACCGCGCCATTTTGGTGCCTTGGCCGGGCTGGCGTCCATGTTTGAGCAAATGGGTCAAAAGGAGCGCGCTTTGGAGGCCTGGTATCGGGCGCTGGCGGTATATCCGGCAATGAAAAGCGGCCAGAGCGCTGTTATCCGCCTGGAGGAGGATCTCGCAGGGCGGGGAATCTGATCATATTTGGCCTAATATGCATCCATTTTGGATTGTGGTGCGTAATACACTTCGATAGGTAACGATTTTCAGGACATGATCGCGTGAAGTTATTGACAGTTGCACTGCTCGCTACCGTCTTATTGATGGCGGCTGCCTTTGTCTGGACAAGCTGGCAGGTGTTGAAGATCGAACGGGATTTTCCACCGGTTGGTTCATTTGCGGATTTGCCGAATGGCAAGATGCACTACCTTGATGTGCCCGCGGAACCCGATGCGGATAAGCGCCCGCCGATTGTGTTTGTTCACGGTGCAAGCGGCAATTTGAACGACCCGCGCGGGGCGTTTGAAGCTGAATTGAAAGGTAAGCGGCGGCTGATTTTTCTCGATCGCCCCGGACACGGCTATTCCCAGCGTGCGGGGGCGGAAACGCCCGAACAGCAGGCCTTGCAAATGAAGCACCTGTTGGACGAACTGGCGATTGACCGCGCTGTATTCGTTGGCCATTCGCTAGGGGCGGCTTCGGTGGCCGCTTTCGCCGTGCGCCATCCCGACCAGGTGGCCGGATTGGTATTCCTGTCTCCGGCGACCCATCCGTGGCCGGGTGGGGTGACCTGGTATTATGATATTGCGTCCCTGCCCATCATTGGAAGCCTGTTTACAGAATTGCTGGTTGTACCCATTGGTACGGCTTCGGTTGCACAAGGGGCCAAGGGGGTGTTTGATCCAAATCCCGCGCCTCAAAACTATGTGGAAGCGGCTGCCATTCCCCTAGTGCTGCGCCCACAGAATTTCCGCAATAACTCCCGTGACGTGGCGGGATTGAAGGAATTTGTAACTGGGTTCTCCCGGCATTACAGCTCCATATCAGCGCCCACAATTGTGATCACTGGAGACAAGGATGATGTGGTGTTGCCCTCTATCCATTCCGTTGGTCTGGAGCGGGATATCAAGGGCGCGGAGCTCATCGTTCTGGAAGGCGTGGGACACAAGCCCGATTACGCCCGCACACAGGTCGTGATTGATGCCATTAACCGGATTGACCAGGTGGCCAGATAAGGATTGAGCAACGGCCATTGCATCGGCGGCAGTTGCATCGGCATGCCAATTCAAGTGCGACCGCACACAGGGTTTGCGGCTGTCACATGGCCTGACTCAAAGATCGGCATACGGGATAAGGCTCCGTCCGTACTATTTGGACTGGTAGACGCTGCCCTTACCGTCACTGCCGATATAAGCAATGCGCAACATGTTGGTTGATCCAGGTGTACGCAATGGTACGCCTGCCGATATGATGATGCGTTCGCCGGGACGGGCCACGCCTTCGTTAAAGGCAATGCGGCAGGCCTTGTCGACCATATCGTCCAGATCTTTGGCATCGGGGGTGACCACGCAATGGGTGCCCCAAAGTATGGCCAGCCGTCTGGCGGTCGCCCGTACCGGTGACAGGGCGAGAATAGGTTTGTCGGGCCGAACACGGGCAGCCCGCAATCCGGTGGAACCTGAGGCGGTGAAACAGATGATGGCGGCAAGATCGAGCGTGTGGGCAATTTCTCCAGCGGCAAAGGAAATCGCATCGGCACCAGTGGGTTCAGGTTCGGGTCGCTGGCTCAATATGGTGCTTAGATATCCTTTGTCTTTTTCAATGGCCACGGCAATTGAATCCATGGTTTCGACCGCTTCAAGGGGATAGTCGCCAGCTGCAGATTCTGCTGAAAGCATGATGGCGTCCGCGCCTTCATAGACCGCATTGGCCACATCAGAGACTTCCGCGCGGGTTGGCTTGGGGGAAGTGATCATGGATTCCAGCATTTGGGTGGCCACCACAACGGGCGTCCCGGCTTTGCGGCATTTGCGGATCATCTTCTTTTGGATAGAGGGCACCTGCTCAAGCGGCATTTCCACGCCCAGATCACCCCTTGCCACCATAATGGCATCGGCCAAATCGATGATTTCATCCAATCGCTGGACGGCCTGGGGTTTTTCAATTTTGGCCAGAATGCCCACTTTGCCCTGACAAATCTTGCGGGCTTCGGCGAGATCTTCGGGGCGCTGGATGAAGGAAAGAGCCACCCAGTCGATATCTTCTTTCAGCACGGCGTCGAGATCGGCCACGTCTTTTTCGGTCAATGCGCCGGACATGAGTTCAGAATCGGGCAAGTTGACGCCCTTGCGATCCGCCAGCCATGTGCCGCTTTTTACCCGTGCCTTTGCCCAACCATTACCGGTTTCGAATACATCCAGTTGCACCTTGCCATCGTTGACCAGCAGGCGGTGCCCCGGCTGCATGGCTTCCAGAATTTCCGGATGAGGCAGGAAAACGCGACTGTTATTTCCAGGTGTGGGGTCGCTGTCGAGGGTGATTTCATCGCCGGGAGCAACATCGATTTCGCCGTTTTCAAATGTGCCCAGGCGATGTTTGGGCCCCTGAATGTCGCACAAAATGCCGATTGGGTAGCCCAGTTCGTCTTCCACATTGCGAATGGCGGCCACGGTTTCGCGCATAACATCGTGGCTGGCATGGCTCATATTGATGCGAAACACATCTGCACCTGCAACGGCCAGTTTGTGAATCATGTCGCGGGAGCTGGATGCCGGACCAAGTGTGGCGAGAATTTTTACCCTGCGGGAACGGTTCATTTTTGCTCCGGTTCTTTGCTGACCTTGTCTGCCTCGGTGAGGCGAATCTGCCAGTTTTTCTGATTGCCTGTGTCGACTTCAAAAAACCCCGTGCGCTCAAACCCGCGCGCAAAACAGTCTTTAATGCCTTCAATTTTGAATTGTTTATTTGATGTGCACATGAAAACGGGGCCACGCCACCGCCCGCCGGTATCGGCGTCTTCGGCATGGAGATAGAAATATCTAGACGACAAATCGCCCTCGACAACGGCTGTGCACACATTGGCGGGAATGCGCCACCAGCCTTCCACCAACCAGTCTTTCTTGGTGCGATAGCCAACTGCCACACCAACCAAAGAACTGGTGGTGTTGCACACCTGAAGGTCAGCCCTGGCAGCGGTGGAAAATGCGCATGCAGCGCACAGAACTGATGCCGCAATCAGCCACCTTTGGGTGGACAATAGCGGCAATCTAAATCGGTTTAAGGCCCTATGAATCATGTCAATTGTTTTGCCTTTTCAACCTCGGTTGTCAACGCAATCGCCGGGCATATCACCGCCTTGGCCTGCAATAAGGGGCAATCGCGCTAAGAACTTTGCATTGCGGGGGCTTGGCGTGGCCTTGCCACCCAAATACCTGCAATAATCAACAGGCCACCGGCGGTTTGGAGCAATGTCAGGTTCTCGGAAAAAATCAACCAGCCCATCAGGGCGGCGGCCAAGGCTTCAACAAAAATGACGAGGGAAGAAAATGTTGCGGAAAGTGCGCCCAATGCCACCGCCAGCAGTCCCTGACCTCCCGAATGGCTGATAATGCCCAATGCCAGCAGGGCTGCAACGCCCGTCAATGAGTGAGGCACCAGCGACTGGCCAAAGAACACAGTCACCCCCAACAGGATTCCAGCCGTGACCAATCCGCTTTTAAAGGTAACGGAACCTGGCCCTTCGTCGCGGCGGCCCACGCGAATTGCCAGAAAATACAAGCCAAAGAAAAGCGAAGTGATGACGCCGTAAATATCTCCCCAAACCCGCTCTGGCGATATGGAAAAGCTGGAACCGAGCAGCAATGTGGCACCGACAAGGGAAACCACCAGTCCGGCAAACACCGCGCGTTCAACCCGTTCGCCAATTAACAGGCCTGAAAACAGCGCCACCCAAAATGGTGCCAGACAGGCAAAGAATGTGGCGTTGGCGATGGTGGTGTGGATGATTGCCAGGTGCCAGAACACAAGGTCACCAGCAAAGAAGATGCCTGCCAGCCACACCGCTTTGTTGAGGTGAAACATATCGTGCCAATTGGTGCGGGACTGGCGGGTTTCCCACGCTTGCCAGGCGAATAACAGGGGCAGGGCCAGCGCCACGCGCCAAAAGGCGCTGGCAAAGGGACCAACTTCTGCAAATCGCACGAATACAGGAGACACGCCCATGGCAATTGCACCCACAACCAACGCGCCGAAAGCGAGGCCGAAGGGCAGTGTCTGGGCGCTTGAAGCTGGAGTTGGCTTGATCAATTTTCAGACTGTCGGGTTAGTGGCGCGGGGGAATTGCTCCGCGCTGCGGGGTATGACATGACCGACACATTATACATTTGCGAATATCGCGCGCCTGGGATTTTCGCATCCTCCACTGTTTCGTGCAAAAAGTGCCATGACCGATTCCAACACCGCATTTCCCGCTTTCAAAATTACTCCAGGGGATATGGGGGGCGGCCTGCTGCTTTTATGCGACCATGCGCGCAATGCGCTTCCTGCTGAATATGGCACGCTTGGGCTCGATGCATCGGCATTTGAACGTCATATCGCCTATGACATTGGGGCCGAAGCGCTGACGCTTGGTTTGGCTGCGGCGCTTGGGGTGCCTGCGGTACAATCCTGCTTTTCAAGATTGTTGATTGACCCGAACCGGGGGGCAGATGACCCAACGATTGTCATGCGCCTGTCCGATGGAACAATTGTTCCGGGAAATCATCCCATTACGCGGGATGAAATTAATAGCCGCATTGAGCGCTTTCATGCGCCCTATCACCAGGCGGTTGCAGGCGTTGTTGACGAGATGATCGCCACGGGCCCGCCGCCGATGATCTTTTCCATCCATTCATTTACCCCGCGGTGGAAACAGATCGTGCGTCCCTGGGAAGTTGCCATGTTGTGGGATAATGACCCGCGACTGCCGAAGTTCATGATTGAGGGAATGCGCCGGGATGCCAAATTGATGGTTGGTGACAATGAGCCCTATGATGGGGCATTGCGCAATGACACCATGTACCAGCATGCTACCCAACGCGGGTTGGCGCAGGGCCTCATTGAAGTGCGTCAGGACTTGCTTGGAGATGATGAAGGTGTCTTCCAATGGGTGAACCGGTTGGCCCCGCTTCTTGAAGAAGCCAATGCGGCACCTCACATGCATGAAATCAGGCATTATGGATCACGCACGGACGGAACCGCCGTCAAACTGGGTGCGGATGAACTGCCCAATTTTGGAGAATAAATTATGTCGAACACTACGAGCGACACGCAAACTGAACTTGAAGCAGCGGCATTTCGCCGTTTGGTGGCGCATTTGCGCGAGCGGACCGACGTTCAAAACATTGACATGATGAACCTGACCGGGTTTTGCCGGAACTGCCTGTCGCGCTGGTATATGGAAGCCGATAATGCAGCCGGTGGCTCGCTCGACAAGGAAGCAGCGCGCGAACTGGTCTACGGCATGCCTTTTGCCGAATGGCGTGAAAAGTTTCAAACCGAGGCCTCACCGGCTCAAAAGGCTGCATTTGAGGCCGCGCCCAAGCATGATTGATCGCCGGAATTGAGGGTAATCAATCCAAATCTTGCCGCCGTGGTGGGAAATGGATTTTTGCGCTTGATCGTTCCGGGTGTTTTGTGGTGATACCCCAGTTCCCGCATCACGACCCCTTTGGAGACCCCCATGGCAGACACCTCTGTTGCCCGCGATCAGCTGCGAACGATCGTTGAACGTATTGAACGCCTTGAAGAAGAGAAAAAAGCGATTGCGGATGACATCAAGGATGTGTTTGCCGAGGCAAAAGCGAACGGATTTGACGTGAAAACCCTGCGCACCGTTGTGCGGATGCGCAAGATTGAAGCCACCGAACGCGAAGAACAGGAAGCCATGCTTGATTTGTATATGAGCGCGCTGGGCATGTTGCCGGACACATCCGGCGATGGACCGGATGTGGATGATTTGCCCCCGGTTTCCTGACCGGTCACACCGCTATTTGGCGATGACAACACCTTCGCGGCGTGGGTCAGCGCCACCGGTCATCAAGCCATTTGGACCAATTGAGATCGCATGAATGCCTGAATTGAGGTCGCGGATATTGGTTTCATATCCCATGCGGTTAAAGGCAGGGACCAGTTTTTCCGCTTCGGTTCCCGCCTCCAGATCATAAGTGCCAAAACGGTTGACCGCATGGGGCAGGGCAATTGCCTGCTGAATGTCCATGTTCCAGGCAAGATGTGCGATGATTGTTTTTGCCACATAGCCAATTATGCGGCTGCCGCCGGGCGACCCCACCACCAGCACGGGCTTGCCATCCTTCATGACGATGGTTGGCGACATGGAAGAGCGGGGGCGTTTGCCCGGCTCCACCCGATTGGCAATCGGCACTCCATCGGCATGGGATTTAAACGAGAAGTCTGTCAATTCGTTATTGAGCAGGAAGCCGTCCACCATCAGCCGTGAGCCGAATGCATTTTCAATGGTTGTGGTCATGGAGACCGCATTGCCCTGTTCATCAACAATAGACAGATGCGATGTGGAAGGCAGTTCGATGGACTCATCATCCGCCCAAAGGCCGGCATGGTCCCAGGTGGGGGTGCCGGCTGAAACACTTTCAAGGGCGGTATCGCGCTTGAGCAGTTTGGCGCGTTCATTGATGTAGCCGGGTTTGAGCAAACCGCGGGTGGGCATGGGCACATAATCGCTGTCGGCCATATAGCGACCACGGTCGGCAAAGGCGAGACGTGAAGCATCGCCAATAATGCGCCAGGCATTTGCGTGATTGGGCGGATGCAGGGCCAGACCTGCCGCCTGTGACAGGGACAAAATTTGCCCCACAGTCAGCGCGCCGGAGGAAGGCGGGCCCATGCCACATACATCATAGTCGATGAATTTGGCACAAACCGGTGGCCGCTCTTTCACCTCATAGGCGGCAAGATCGCCCAGGGCCAATACACCGGGATTGCCATTATTGTTTTGCACGGCATCAATGATGCGCCTGGCAAGCGGACCTTTATAAAATCCTTCGGTTCCCGCCTGTAGTATTTTCAGTGTGCTGGCATAGGCAGGGTTCTTCAACAGGCTGCCCGCTTCGACGGGCTTTCCCTGGGGCAGGAAATAGGCCTTTGAGGAGGGGTGGACAGACAGCCGTTCCGCATCCCGTGCCACCAGCCCGGCAAGGCGGGGAGACACGTTGAAACCTTCAACTGCGGTCTCGATTGCCGGTTGCAAGAGATCTGCCCAATTTGATTTACCCCAACGTTTGTGCATTTGGGCCAGTAGGGCGGGTGTCGCAGGGGTGCCGACGGATCGCCCACCCACAACGGCATCGAAAAAGCCAAGCGGTTCTCCGGCTTCGGTTTGAAACAGGCGCGGCGTTGCTGCCATTGGCGCGGTTTCACGGCCATCCAGGGTTGTCAATTTGCCGCTGGTTGCATCGTAATAGACGACGAACGCCCCGCCGCCCAAACCGGAAGACTGGGGTTCGACCAGCCCAAGCATGGCTTGTGCGGCGATTGCTGCATCAGCGGCGCTGCCGCCTTTGTGCAGAATATCTGCGGCGGCGCGGGCGGCGAGCGGGTTGGCAACGGATACCATCCATTCTTGGCCGGTTGCGGTTTTGCCTGAATTGAGGCCGGGAATATCAATGCTTGCTTCAGGGGCCACATCGTCGGTGGCTTGTTGCGCCATGGCCGGTAAACCTGCGCACAATACCGTAATTGCTGCGGCGACTGCGAGACTGGAATTCGTGCCGCATCGCCCCTTCGACCGCGGTGAGGGGGCGGATGAGGCGAATGAAAAAAGGCGTTTGGAAAACATGTGTGTGCGCATGGGAAACTCCTGCTCGGCTGGGGGCGAGTGCTGGCAGGAAATCCTAACACGTGAAAACCACAGAGATAGGGGCAGTTTAAAATTGTGACATCATCGCCCGGCGTGGGTGGGTGCGCCGGGCGATGACCGGTCGATGTGGAGAGGGTTGGGGGGCTTACCTCACCGACCAATTGGAACGGCTGATTATCCAGCCGTCAGTGTTGCGTATTCATCGGCAGACAGGGCACCATCATTGTTGGCGTCTGCTGCGACGATCTGTGCCTCTTCCATGTCCGGCAGTGCGGCTTTTGCTTCCGCAAGAGACACCACACCATCGGCATTGACATCTGCCTCATTGAAAGCGGGGCCAGCGGCCCAAGCAAATGTGGACACAGTCAAAATCGAAAGGGCTGCGATAAGTTTCTTCATCGTTTTACTCCTCGTTAACAGCGGATCGGGGGCTCCGCTTTATGGCCTCTGGATCCGGCTTTGGAATTAATATTTCCAATTGCCGGGTGACACTGAGTGAGCGTCACTGGCCATAATCTGGTGCCCGATTAAGGCTCCAAACGGGTGGCGAAACGGCAAAACTGTGTTGATTGGTCCCCAAATGGTAAACTGTCGTTTCAAGGTGTTTCATCCGCACACGGGGTGTTGCGCGGTGTTGGATTTCGTGTGCTGACACAACGGGACATTAACCCTGGGGGGATAAGGATGGACCGTCTCATCACACTTGTATTGGCCTTGTTCCCATGTCTGCACCGTGCACCATCGCTACCGCTCCCTATGATGACCAAAAGCCCGGCACCTCTGGCCTTCGAAAGCGAGTGACACGTTTTCAGGAGCCAAATTATCTGGAGAACTTCGTCCAATCGGTATTTGATTGTCTGGAGGGATATGCCGGTGCCACGCTTGTGGTGGGCGGTGACGGGCGGTTCCATAATGACATTGCCATCCAAACTATTTTGAAAATGGCAGCGGCCAATGGTTTTGGCCGTGTGCTGGTTGGAGAAGGCGGGTTGCTTTCGACGCCAGCCGTTTCCCATCTCATTCGCAAGAATGAAGCCTTTGGCGGTATCATTTTATCTGCAAGTCACAACCCTGGCGGCCCAGACGGTGACTTTGGCATTAAATATAATGGGGCAAATGGTGGGCCTGCACCGGAATCGGTTACCGATGCGGTCTATGCCCGCAGTCGCATCATCAATGCCTATAAGATTGTTGATACCGATGATGTGGACCTGAGCGGCCTGGGCAAAACCAAAATTGGCAATATGGTGGTGGAGATTGTCGACAGCGTTGCGGATTATGCGCAGCTGATGACGCAATTGTTTGACTTTGAGGCAATTAGCGCTTTGTTCAAAGGCGGATTTGGGTTCCGTTTCGACGCCATGCACGCCGTGACCGGCCCCTATGCCAAGGAAATATTTGTGCGCCAGTTGGGTGCGCCCGCCAGAAGCGTAATCAACGGAGAACCAAGCCCCACTTTTGGTGGCGGTCACCCGGACCCCAATCTGGTCCATGCCAAACTGATCTATGACGAAGCCATGATGCCCGATGGGCCACACTTATGTGCGGCCTCCGATGGGGATGGGGATCGCAATCTTATTATTGGTCGGCAATGTTTTGTCACCCCATCGGACAGTCTGGCGGTGATCGCGGCCAATGCCCATTTGGCACCGGGATATGCTGACGGGCTTGCTGGCGTTGCCCGCTCCATGCCCACAAGCGGCGCGGTTGATCAGGTGGCCCATGCTGAAGGCATGCCGATGTTTGAAACGCCCACGGGCTGGAAGTTCTTTGGCAATCTGCTTGATTCCGGCGATATCACCATTTGTGGCGAAGAAAGCGCGGGCACTGGTTCAAGCCATGTGCGCGAAAAGGACGGCCTTTGGGCAGTATTGATGTGGCTCAATATTCTGGCTGTGCGCAAACAAAGCGTGGCTGAGATTATGGACTCCCATTGGGCCAAATACGGGCGCAACTATTATGCGCGCCATGATTTTGAAGAAGTCGATGCAAAAGGCGCGGGCGATTTGATGAACTCGCTTGAGGCGCAATTGCCCAAACTGTCTGGCCATGAAACCCCGGCGGGTACAATCCAGAGCGCGGACATGTTCGCCTATTATGACCAGTTTGACGGGTCAGTGACCGAAGGGCAGGGCATTCGTCTGCTCTTCGCCAACGGATCGCGCATCGTGTATCGCCTTTCCGGTACAGGTACGGTTGGTGCAACACTTCGGGTTTATATCGAACGCTATGAAGCCAAAGACGGTGCACTTGATTTGAAGACCGAAGAGGCGCTGGCACCGTTGATTGTTTTGTCGCGTGAACTTGCCGGAATTGACCGATTTACGGGGCGTTCTGCCCCTGACGTGATCACCTGATCTGTCGGTCGGGCACAATCGCACATTTACGGCAGCCACGTGGGTGGTTATAGGAGCGGGTCTCAACCCGCTTTTTCTATTTTACCATGGCGCCGCCACTTCTCGCCCTGCGCGATATTTATCTGACATTTGGGTCAACACCGCTTTTGACCGGCGCTGACATGGCAATCCATGCCCGCGAACGCTTGTGTGTGGTGGGGCGCAATGGGTCGGGCAAATCCACACTATTGAAAATTGCCGCCGGAGATGTGGAGTGTGACCGCGGGGAGCGATTTTTCCAGCCTGGCACAACCGTGCGTTACCTATCGCAGGATCCGGATTTTTCCGCTTTCAAAACCGTTGAAGACTACGCAATGTCAGGTCTGGAAGCGGCTGATGATCCACACCGGGTGACAATGTGCCTTGCAGCGCTTGGCCTGACTGGTGCTGAATTGACGGCCAATCTGTCCGGTGGGGAAGCCCGGCGTGCGGCACTGGCACAAGTGCTGGCCCCGGAGCCGGACATCCTATTGCTGGACGAGCCAACCAACCATCTGGACTTGCCAGCAATTGAATGGCTGGAAAACGAACTTTCCTCGTTACGTTCCGCGATGGTGCTGATCAGCCACGACAGGCGATTTCTTGAACGTCTGTCCCGGGCTACGCTTTGGGTGGACCGGGGCCAAACCCGCCTGATGGACAAGGGGTTTGGCGCTTTTGAAGATTGGCGCGATACGCTTTTGGAACGTGAAGAACTCGACGCCCACAAACTCGACCGCAAAATTGTGCGCGAAGAACATTGGGTCACCCACGGTGTTTCGGGCCGCCGCAAGCGCAATATGAAACGGCTGGGCAATCTGTCGCAATTGCGTGTGCAGCGGGCTGAACGTCTTAAACCCACCGGCGGGGTGACCATGACGGTGGCCGAAGGCGAAACCTCCGGTAAACTTGTGGCGCGGGTGGAAAAAATCTCAAAGGCCTATGGCGACCGCGTATTGGTCAGAGATTTCTCAACCCGTATTGCCCGTGGTGACAGGCTGGGAATTGTGGGCCCCAATGGGGCTGGAAAAACCACATTGGTCAATCTGTTGACCGGCCAGCTTGAGCCGGATTCCGGCACGGTCAAGCCGGGTGCAAATGTGGAAATGCTGGTGGTGGATCAAAAGCGCACCGCTTTGGACCCCCAGGCCAGCGTCAAGGACACACTGACCGGTGGTGGCACGGATGTGGTTGCCATTGGTGATCAACGCAAGCACGTGATGGCCTATATGAAGGACTTTCTTTTCCTACCAGAGCAGGCGGGCACAGCGGTCAGCCGCCTGTCCGGCGGGGAGCGTGCACGGCTCTTGCTGGCCATGCGGTTGCGTCACCCGTCCAATCTTCTAGTGCTGGATGAACCCACCAATGATCTTGATCTGGAAACCCTGGATCTGTTGCAGGAAATGATTGCGGAATATGAGGGCACGGTATTGGTGGTGAGCCATGATCGTGATTTTCTGGACCGGGTGTGCACATCGATCATCGCCCCGGCGACCCCTGCGGCAGACAATGGCGTGTGGGTGGAATTTGCCGGTGGCTATTCCGACATGATCCAGCAGCGGGGCGCAGTTGCAGCCTTATCTGCACCTGGTGCTTCTGGCGCGGGGAAAGCGAAATCTGTTGCACCAGCTGCCGCTAATAAGGCGAGTTCCAAACTGAGTTTTAAAGACAAACACGCCTTGGAAACCCTGCCAGGTGAAATCGACAAATTGAATGGGGATATTGAAAAGGTGAACCGGGCACTGGCGGTTCCTGGACTTTTTGAAAGTGACCCCAAGCGGTTTGATCAATTGGTCAAGCTGCTGTCAAAGACCCAGGATCAGCTGGCGCAAAGCGAAGAGCGCTGGCTCGAACTGGAAATGCTGCGCGAAGAAGTGGAAGGCTCTTGAACCCTTTTTTGGGTTGCGTAATGATGAGGGTACGCACTCAATAATTTGACCGAAATGGCTGAAGATTTCGAAACAATGTTGTCTGGTGGGCATTCCAATTCCCTGGGGCGCACTGTTGAAGTGGTTGACCTTGTTCTGGCCGATCGGTCGCGCATGGCCGATCTTTATCAATGTTATTTCAGTGAAGATGAAGTTGTGCGATTGCGCGTTTCAAGCGCCATGAAACGGCTGACCATTGCGCACCCGGACTGGACCATGGATTTCATGGACGGGTTGTTGAGTGAGATTGCAGCCATCGATCAGGCGTCGACCCAATGGACATTGGCGATATTGTTCGATGAAACCCGCCACCTTTTAAGTGCTGCCCAGCATGACAGGGCCTTGGAGATCATCAAACACAATCTGGAACACCATGATGACTGGATCGTTTTGAACACATCGCTTAAGGTTTTGTTTGAGTGGGCCGCTGACGATGATGATCTGTTGGCGTGGCTAAAACCTCAAATGCAACGATTGTCCAAAGACAAGCGAAAATCAGTGTCCGGCCGTGCCAGCAAGCTCTTGGCCGAGCTGGATGGATGAATTCGGTTGGCCGCAAACCGCGCGTTTTTGCTGATAGATTTTTTCTATCAAAATCTTGTCAGATCTCGAATTGAACTATCGGTCTGGAGCGCCCATTTCCTCGAGTAACGTGTTTGAGGATTATGTTTTTAATGGCGACTAAATTGATCGAGACATCCCGATTTTTCCCTACAGGTGGCATTCAGGCAACCCGGCAAGCGGCGGCTGAGCAGGGGCCTTTTCCGGTAATTGTCGTCTCCACACGCCAGTTGGGAGCAGGCAAATGAGCCGCGTCGTCAATCGTATTCAGGATTTTTTGAAACTGGAGACTTCCGCCGGAATCATGTTGATGATGGCGGCTGTGCTGGCCCTATTGGCCAATAACTCGTTTCTCAGCGGCTATTATGCGGCGTTTCTCGATACGCCGGTTCAGGTGAAAATTGGCGCGCTTAATCTTGCCAAACCACTCTTGCTTTGGATCAATGATGGTCTGATGGCGATTTTCTTCTTTCTGGTTGGCCTGGAAGTGAAACGCGAAGTTTTGCAAGGTGAATTGTCGTCCATAAACAAGGCGGCTCTGCCCATGCTTGCTGCTATAGGCGGCATGGCCGGGCCTGCGATCATTTACTCCTATATCAACTGGGACAATGCGGTGACGATGAGCGGTTGGGCCATTCCTTCTGCCACGGATATTGCGTTTGCACTTGGTGTGCTGGCTCTGTTGGGAAACCGTGTTCCAATTTCGCTCAAAATCTTCTTGCTGGCTTTGGCGATCATCGACGACATTGGTGCGATCACCATCATCGCGATCTTCTACACCGACAACCTTTCGGTGGAAGCGCTTGGCCTTGGACTGGCTGGGTTTTTGGCGCTGGTGGCGCTGAACCGTTCCGGAGTGAAGTCGATCACGCCCTATGCGTTGATTACGCTTGTCATGTGGGTGTGTGTGCTCAAATCTGGCGTACATGCCACGCTGGCGGGCGTGCTTGCGGCGCTGGCCATCCCCATGCGCGGCAAAAACCCGGGCGACCAGTCGCCGTTGCATGCTTTGGAACATGCGCTTCATCCGTGGGTGGCTTTTGCCGTGTTGCCGCTGTTTGCATTTGCCAATGCGGGCGTTTCGCTGGCCAGCATTGAACTGGCAGACCTGACATCCACCGTGCCGCTGGGCATTGCGCTTGGCCTGTTCTTCGGCAACCAGATTGCGATATTCTCGCTCTCGTTCATTGCGGTGAAAACCGGCTTTGCAAAACTGCCGGACAATGTGCGGTGGATCCAGATTTACGGGGTTGGCTGCCTTGCGGGCATCGGGTTCACCATGAGCCTGTTTATCGGGACACTGGCATTTGAAGATCCTGAACTGATCAACCAGGTCAGGTTGGGTGTGTTGATGGGGTCGTTCGCCTCAGCTGTACTGGGATATGCCGTATTGCGACTGGCTTCGCGCGCGCCTGCCAGCGGTGCGGTGGGTGCGCCGGAACCGGTCTAGGGGCAGGACTTCGAACAGGCTACAAATTTATGGCTTTGCCTAACGTCGAGGATTGTTGGGCGGCCATGCCAATTTTGACGGCCATTAATCCGTCCTGCAAGGAAACCTCAACCGGGTGATTGCCCAAAACCAATTGCTGGAATTTCTGGTGCTGATAAAATGTCGATCCATTGTGGTCGCCGGCATCGAGCAGCGCAGGGTCCACTGGAATGTCGATTGTACGGGGCCCGCGCGGCTCCCTTGGGCTGACAATCAGCTTGGCGGTTGGCGGGTCGCCAAGGTGTTGGGGCCAGAACCGACCAGGACCGGGAACAAGGCATTCGATTTTGCCGCTTGGGCCAATGGCTGAGATTTCTTCCTGGTAGGTGGAACCATCGGCAAACATGCAAAGTTCAAGCATTGCCCGGGCGCCGGAGGCAAAATCCACAATGACATATCCATTGTCCCAGATGTCAGGGACGCGCCCGTCATAGCTTTCATCCAGATGATTGACGCTTTGACCCGCCGAGGCCATCACCCGCACGGGTTCGCTTTGCAGGATGAGGCGCATTAGATCGAAGAAATGGCAGCATTTCTCCACCAGTGTGCCGCCAGATTTTTCATTGAATCTGTTCCAGTCTGCGACCTTTTGCAAAAACGGAAATCGGTGTTCGCGAATGGTCAGCATCTTGATGCCGCCCGTGACTTTCTGGGCTTCGGTTATGAGAGCCGCAACCGGCGGCATATAACGGTATTCCATCGCCACCCAAACCGGTGCTGAATAGTCATTTTGCAGGCGGGCGATGATCTGTTCATCATCTATGTTCGTAATCAGGGGCTTTTCAACCAATATCGGGCGCGGGCTGTGCGCCATAATCTGCTGTAACTGGTCGGCGTGGAGATAGTTGGGGCTGACGATCACAAGGCAATCAAGATCGTTGCGCGCCAGCAGGCTGTTTAGGTTGGGCGCAAATTCTGCCTCTGGTGCCAGGCTGGCTGCTATATCGCGCATGCCCGCATCAGGCTCATAGATCGCCGTAATCTGGGTATTCTCAAGCAGATGAATATTGCGGATGTGCTCCTGGCCCATCATGCCGCAACCAATGATTCCGTAGCGCAAAACCGTCAAAATGGATTTCCTCTATTTCCAGCGGGCAACAAAGCGCGTGGTGGCCGGGTCGAACCACGTGCGTGAAAATTCTGCAACCGCGTTGTTTTGGTCAAAGCTGCGACGCTCCACATATCCCCAGGACTGGCCGGTCTGGGCCGGGGCGGCAAAGTCTGGCGGCCGCCACCGCGGGCAAGGTGCCAGCGACACGAAATCTTCCGCACGGGTGATCCACAGATTGAGGCTTTCGCGGTAGAATTTATAAAGCGACTGGGACAGATCGGCGGAAACGATCTCATCAACATAGGAAGCATCCAGCCAGATCTCCTCCAATGCTGCGTCTATCCCGTTTAACCGGCGCAGACGTCTGAATCTGAATGCTTCCGAGGATTGTCCAAATTCCGGCAGATCATCGGGCTTTGGCAATTTGTCGACCGACAATGTATGGGCCGTTGGTAAGCCACCGCCCTGCACGAGTTCAAGGCGGAAGAAACCGTAGATCGTCTGGGCCTGTTGCGTGTTGCGCACATAATTACCCGAACCCTGACGGCGTTCCAGCAGGCCTTTTTCGGTGAGGTCTGCCAGCGCCTTGCGCAGGGTGCCAACTGCAATGCCGAGTTCCTGTGCCATGTCGCGTTCCGGCGCCAGCTTGGTGCCATCGGGATAGCGTCCCGCCTGAATGTCCCGCGCCAACATTTCACTCACCTGCACATGCAATGGCAGGGCACCGGAGGCATCTTGCAATGGGGTTGAAAGGGGCGACATGGATAAATTGATACACTATTGATGTATTGATTTACATTTGATACACGAAGTGTTCGTGAGTGCAAGTTCGTGATGGCAGTTTGATGCAGTTCAGATGTGCCAACCGGGTTTGAAGATGGGTTTTGAGGCAAAAGGGAGGAAGGTCAGGGTATGAGTATTGTCCCCATACGCTCCGCAGAGACAAGCGCTGCAGAGGTCTCCTGGTTTGCACCACTTTGCTCCGACGACTATCGCCATTTGAGTGTGCCGGACGATGATTTGCGCTCTTCGTGGGAAAATACATCGCGCATTGCCAAAAGCGCCGATGAACTGGGCTTCCGCAACATTCTGTGCCCGTCTTCCTATCATGTGGGCCAAGACACGCTGACCTTCGTGGCCGGGTGCGCGCCCCAGATCAAGAATATGAACATGCTGGCCGCGGTGCGGTGTGGTGAAGTGCAGCCGATCATGCTGGCACGAACCATCGCCACGCTGGATCATATGCTTGAAGGCCGGTTGACCATCAACATCATCTCTTCGGATTTTCCCGGACAGAAAGAAGAAAGTGCCTATCGGTATCAGCGGTCCCGCGAAGTTGTTGAAATTCTCAAACAGGCCTGGACCCGCGATACGATTGACCACGCGGGCCAGGTGTATCAGTTCGATGGCGTTGTCACGGACCCGGTGCGGCCCTATCAGCAAAACGGCGGTCCGTTGTTGTATTTCGGCGGATATTCGCCCGATGCGGTCGACCTTTGCGGTGAACATTGTGACGTTTATCTGATGTGGCCTGAAAAGAAGGAAGATTTGGCGCAGCGTATGAAAGCGGTTCACGCGCGGGCCAAGCACCATGGTCGATTGCTCGACTATGGATTGCGCGTTCACATGATTGTCCGCGACACGGAAAATGAAGCGCGCGAATATGCCCGCGAGCTTGTCTCCAAACTGGATGACGAGCAGGCGCAGGTCATTCGTCAGCGCTCCCTTGATGTGACCTCGCTTGGGGTTTCCCACCAAAACCGCAACCGCGAACTGGCGGATGTGGAAGGCTATATCGAGCCGCATTTGTGGACTGGCGTGGGCCGCGCGCGGTCGGGCTGCGGCGCTGCACTTGTGGGTTCCACAGACCAGATTTTATCAGCCATTGAAGATTATAAAAAGATGGGCATCCGTGCTTTCATTTTCTCTGGTTATCCGCATCTTGATGAATGCGAGAGCTTTGGCAAACGTGTTTTGCCACACCTTGAAACATGCTCGCTGCCGCACCTTCAGGGGCGGGTGCCAGCACAAACACCGCCAACACCGCTTGGCGCAGGAGAACGTCGTTGATGGAACGCATCAAACTGTCAGAAAATCTGGACATGAGCCGCATTGTTTATGGAATGTGGCGACTGGGCGATGATGAAAACACCGCGCCTGCCCATGTTCAGGCCAAGATCGAAGCCTGCCTTGAACAGGGGATCACGACGCTGGATCAGGCCGACATTTATGGCGGCTATGTGGCTGAAGGCATATTGGGGGCCTGTTTTGCCCAATCGCCCGCGCTACGGGACAAGGTCGAGATCGTCACCAAATGCGATATTGTTGCCCCCGCTGGCCGGTACAGCGATGCACGGGTGAAATATTACGACACTTCGGCGGCTCACATTGCCCATAGCGTCGATACATCATTGGCTGAAATGCAGATCGACCATATCGACCTGCTGCTGGTTCATCGCCCGGACCCGATGATGGATCATCACGAAACCGGCGCTGCGCTGGATGCTGCTGTCAAATCGGGCAAGGTTGGTAGCGTTGGCGTCTCCAATTTCAAGCTCCATGACTGGAACCTGTTACAATCCGCCATGTCGACGCCGCTGGTGACCAATCAGATTGAGATCAGTGTGATGGCAATTGACGCTTTTACCAATGGCGATCTGGCCTTTCATCAGCAGCACGGCATTGCCCCCATGGCATGGTCGCCGTTGGGGGGCGGTGCTTTGTTTGACAATGCAGACACCACGAACAAAGAGCTGCGTGATGGGATGGTGCAGATTGCTGCGCGCCATGGTGTGGGCGTTGACGCGCTTGCGGTCGCCTGGCTTCTAGCACACCCGGCGCGCATTATTCCTGTGATGGGGACCAATAATCTGGAGCGCATCAAGAAGCTCTCGCAAGCCACAGCAATTTTAGTCGACCGGGAAACCTGGTTTGAGATTTACACACTTGCACTTGGGCAGGAAGTGGCCTGATGGGGGCTGTTGAAATGGCAAGCGACCAGTTAGCCCCGCCTGGGCCGGCAACGGCGATGGATCAGCGCGGATTGCGCCGTCCGGTCGAATTCAACCAGCGCGAATATCGCGATGCCCTGGGCCGGTTTGGCACGGGAGTGACCATCATCACGGCGGCCACTGATCAGGGATTGATCGGGATGACGGCCAATTCATTTGCGTCCGTTTCGCTGGACCCGGCACTGGTGCTTTGGTCCATTGACCGCCGCTCCGGGCGCTATGAGCCATTTCGCAATGCGCTGCATTATTCGGTTCATGTGCTGTGCGAGGAGCAACAGGGCCTGGCGCTTCAGTTTGCCCAGGATGGTAATGCGTTTGGCCATTGTGACTGGCGTTTTGATGACCATGGTGTGCCGCTTATCGCCGGTGCGTTGGCCCGTTTCGATTGTGTACAGGCGGCCTGTCATGAGGCCGGTGATCATGTCATCATTGTGGGGCAGGTATCCAATTTTGTTTATGAAGAGGGAAAGCCGCTGATTTTTGCCAAGGGAGAATTCGGCAATTTTCAATCGGGCGGCTAAACGACCGGTCCCATCGGGTGGTCGAAAGAAATACCGCAACGTGTCTTTGGGAGGAGACTGAATTGGGAGGATTGCAAGGGGTTGTCACGGTCCTGGGCCGCATCAACCACAGTGTGCTGACATTTTGCAGGGGCGTGGGCTGTGTCGCCATGGGTTTCATGGTGTTGGCTGTTCTATTGCAGATATTCTACCGCTACGTGCTCAACAACGCGCTGCCCTGGCCGGAAGAGGCCGCGCGCGCGTTGATGATCTGGATGATGGCGCTGGTTGCTCCTTCGGCCTATCGCCATGCCGGTTTCGTTTCCATCGACATGTTTCCCGACATGTTGCCGCGTCGCGCACGGCTTGGTCTCATATTGGCAATCATGGTGCTGTCACTGGCGGTGTTGTTTGTCATGCTGGGACAGGCATGGGACCATTATTCCGCCCCCCTGTTGTTTGATTCCTCCGGCCTCAACAGATTGCTGCAGGATTCTGGAATCAATCAATTGCTCGGCACCGAAATCCAGTTTCGCACGGCCTATATTTACCTGGCGATGAGTGTGTTGCTGGCCTTGTTAATTGCTGTTTCTGCTGAACTGATTTTACGCCTGATCGGGCGGCTGGTTTGGGGGGATGAAAGCTTTCCCAATCCGCCAATGCCCGCCAGCATGGTTGGGAGCTAATCGATGCTTGTGTGGTTCCTTCCCCTATTCTTGCTGATGTTGCTGATCGGTGTGCCGGTCTTTTTTGCCATGTTGGCGGCACCTGGTCTGTTGCTCTATTTCAACGGCCAGGAGCGCGACATCGCGCTAATGTATCGCAATATCTTCAATGGTATTGATAATGGTGTTTTGCTGGCCATTCCGTTTTTTATGCTGGCTGGCGAATTGATGAACCGCGGCGGAATTACCGAACGCCTCGTCAGTTTCTCTCAGGCAATCATCGGTTCGGTGCGCGGTGGTTTGGCACAGGTGAACATTCTTTCCTCCATGTTGTTTGCGGGCATGTCGGGGTCTGCGGTTGCTGATACATCCGCACTGGGGTCCATGCTCATTCCGGCCATGGAAAAGGAAGGCTATACGCGCAGATTTGCCGCCGCAATTACGGCTGCATCGTCTGTGATCGGCCCGATCATTCCGCCTTCCGGCATCATGATCATCTATGCCTATGTGATGGAAGTTTCCGTGGCGGCCCTGTTCGCTGGCGGCATCATACCGGGATTTCTGGTAGGACTTGGGTTGATGATCGTCACCCGGGTGATGGCCAATCATTATGATTATCCGCCCGCCAGCCGGGTTGTGCATGACGATGTTTCAATCTCCATGGGTGAAAATATTGCTGCGCGTGTTATTGCGCGATTGTTGGTTGCTGGCGTGCTATATCCGCTGGTTACCCGCCTTGCTGGCGCGGGCAGTGTGGAAAGCTGGGGTCAGTTTAGCGGTTATTTCGCTGGCGCTCTGGCCATCACCGAAGCCCTGTTTTTCCTGCAGCGGCGGTTGATGAGCGAGCCGTTCAGAATTGTCGCAAAACGTGCGGTTCTACCTTTACTGACCCCGGTCATTATTTTGGGCGGTATTCTGGGCGGAGTTGCCACACCTACAGAGGCATCAGCGCTGGCGGTTGCCTACGCGGCACTGCTTGGACTTTTCGTGCTGGGCACCATGAAACTGTCCGAACTGCCCTCGGTGCTGATCAAATCCTCCATCACATCGGCTGTCGTGCTGTTGTTGGTGGGGGCGGCGATGGCGTTCAAAACAGTTGTCAGCCTGTCCCATGCGGCGGAAAGTCTGGCCAGTTGGATCCTCACACTCACGTCTGATCCGCTGATGCTGCTCTTGTTGATCAATATCCTGTTGTTCATTGTGGGCATGTTTTTGGATGCGGGCCCGGCGATCATCATTCTTGGTCCCATACTTGCGCCCATCTTCATCAACATGGGCATTCACCCGGTTCATTTTGCCATGATCATGTCGGTCAATTTGACTGTCGGATTGGCAACGCCGCCCATGGGGCTTGTGCTGTTCGTGGCCTCATCGGTGTCGGGGGTAAAAGTTGAGACAATTTCCCGCGCGATCCTGCCGTTTCTGGCCGTGGAAGTGTTTGTGATTTTTCTCATCACTTACTTCCCCTTCATCTCATTGGGCATCCCCTCATGGCTTGGCTTCGTGAAAGATGTGGACCTGCTTGGACCCATTTTGAGGGGACTGTTCTAAACGTCTTTAACCATTCGTTGACCGGCGCAAAGTCGGTGATACGATCTACCCAAGGATGTCTGTAAAAAAAGCATCCACAACCCGGAGGAAATCCAAATGAACCCAATTTTGAAAAAGGCGAGCATTGCGGCCATGACCGCGACGCTTTCCATTGGTGGCACTTTTGCTGCCATGGCTGCCGATTACACCATTCGCGCAACGGCGAATTCGAACGAGAATGATGAAGACTATGATGGTCTGGTTGTTTTCAAGAACTATGTGGAAGCCGCATCAAACGGCAAAATCGCGGTTGAATTGTTCATCGGTACGCAGTTGTGCTCCAAGGGCGCTGAGTGCCTTCAGGGCGTCGCGGACGGGTCCATCGATGTCTACATCTCCACATCTGGCGGTGCCGCAGGTGCGTTCCCTTATGTTCAGGTTCTTGATCTGCCCTATCTGATGGCCAATGACCGGATCGCGGAAAATGTATTGTCGGGCGACTTTACCCGCACTGTGCGCGACATGGCGCTGAAGGATTCTGGCGGTAAAATTCGTCTGATGACCGTGGGCAATACGGGTGGTTGGCGCAATTTTGCCAATACAAAACGCCGTGTTCAGATGCCAAAGGATATGAACGGTCTGAAAATCCGCACCGTTGTTGCCGACCTGCCCCAGGAACTGGTGAAAGCACTGGGTGCTGCGCCCACGCCAATCCCGTGGCCTGAACTGTTCACCTCGTTTCAAACGGGTGTTGTGGAAGGTTCCAAAAATGGCATTACCGACATCATGGGCATGAAGTTCCCGGATGCGGGCCTGAAATATGTCACCCTCGATGGGCATGCCTATATGGGCGCATTGTGGTGGATGAACAACGACAAGTTCAAAGGCATGCCAGAGGATATGCGCCAGGTTGTTGTGGACGGTTTCTCCGCCCTGCAGCAGGCCACATTCGCATCGCCAAAGCGTAAGTCGATCAAGGCATATGAAGATTTCGTTGCCGGTGGCGGCGATCTTTATGTACCAACGCCTGCCGAAAAAGCAGCCTTCAAAGAAGCTGCTTCACCTGTCTATGACTGGTTCAAATCAAACGTCAAAGGTGGCCCGGAAGTATTCGAAGCTCTGACCACTGCGGTTGCAGCAGCGGAAGCAGAAATCAGCGCGGCCAATGCCAAAGACCTGAACTAAGGTCACCGGCCAAAACGACAAAAACGAAAAGCCCCGCAGAAGCGGGGCTTTTTTGTGGAGGCGGTGAAATATACGGGTAGTCCGTTGTGGGGACATTTGAGACATTAGGTAGATGTCGTGAATAGGAACCTTTTTACAAAAGTCAAAGTTGCCGGAACGCCCACATCAAAGTGTTCCTGCCAACAATAGTAGTCTTTTAGTCGGTACATCCAAGAGAAATAATTCCCATGAATATGGGGTGGAGTTGTGCCAACCAGCTTCCAAAATCAAAAGAGACGGTTTAGAGCCAACACAACCGCGATCGGAGTTAAAACTTCTCGCCAACCGCATTATTTCTATTTGCCCATCCGACCAAGAATCAAAGGGCGTCCAAATTTTCGTGCTATTTAGATCAGTTAGTTCAATACATACTGCCGTTGAAAAATCGAAGCCCGCCGATTGATAGTTGCTCCAAACATGTTCGAATTTTTGAATTGGGTTATATCCTCCTGATTCAATAATTCCTTGATGATATCGATCTTCAGAGCCCATCCACCAAAAAATAATTCCGGCGAGAAAACCCAACATTATGATGGAAATCGCAAAAATTCGTAATTTATCTATAGTTGGCATAACTCTCTATAGCAGCACCTGGTTTGGAAGCAGTAAAACAAATTCACAGACAACGGCTATTGTTTTCATCACTAGATATTCAGTCCCGGCTTTCAATGTGACACCTTGGGTCAATATTTTGCCTTATCGATCCTTCCGCGAGTAGTTCCACCAGACGACTTATAGGAGCCAGTTGCAAATCCATCATCGTCAAAGAAATTGTATGAGACCCTATTTCCGTTTCCGAAATTGATCTTCAACACTTTGCCAGAAATCGCTCCAATATGCTTGGAGCAACCTCTTCGAATATCGTATTCTGGCCAATCTCCCCAAGCGTAAAGAACCGTGGCCTTATTGTTATTAATTTTGCGTATGATCAAAGTGTGTTGCATTTGACTGCCCAGAGCTACCCAGTTGCCATGATAAATGCCAATTCGAGCGCCTTTCCCCGTTTTTACGCTAAGTCCACGTTTCTTGCAGAGCTTAATTAAGTCAATTTTGTCGGCTCCATACGCTCCAAATGGTTGAGTTGTAAAATCCACACAGATCATCAACGAAACCATTGCAATGATCGTGCTCTTTCTCATCGATTTAAATCCTTTCGTTGCTGCTTATATTTCTGTTTATCACAAATAGGCTATTAGACGCGTAGATTATCAAATTTTACCACCAGAGTTTTCAACTCCGAACACATTTAAACAAGCTGGATGTACTAAAATCACCATGCTTGTGAACATTGTTCGGCGTGGCAATCAAAACGACCAATTTTCTGCTCTAATGTAGAAATGAGTTCCAACCAAACCCGTCACATCACCAACTCACCGAAACGGATAGAGCCATACCCGGTAGTCGTCGATGAGAATGTGGGCTTCTTCGATCTGTTCTTTGGTCATTTTCTTCACGACCTCTTCCTGGCTGATCGCTGCGTCAGGGTCGCCGCCTATGGCGCTGAGGACGTACCACATGTAGGCGCGGACGAGATCGGGGGCTTCCATGCCGCGGCCAACTTCGTAATACCAGCCAACGCCGCTTTGTGCGCCGGGATGTCCTTTCATTGAGGAGCGCAAATACCATTCGAACGCGCGGCGGTCATCGCGCTCGACCCCCAGTCCCATCGCATACATGACGCCGATCAATTCTTCCGCATCGGCATTTCCTGATCTGGCGGCGGGGCGTAATTGTTTCATTGCCTGGGCAAAATTTCCCTTGTCCATCAGGTCGCGAGCCGCTTCAATCTCGGCCAATGCCGGGGTACAAAACATAAGGCCTAAAGCCACAATCAGATGACGCATTTTTGGTCCATTATCGCTATTGTTCTGACGGTCGTTTTCAGCGGCGGTGCGCGCGCCGGTGAACTGCCGCAGCCGCTGGGTGATGATGATTTCATTGCCACAGATGCAAAGCAAGCCGCACTTGGCCGCTTGTTGTTTTATGACAAAATCCTTTCCGGCAATCGCAATATTTCCTGCGGCACCTGCCACCACCACCGGTTTGGCGGGTCGGATGGGTTGTCACTGGGCATTGGCGAGGGCGGCGAAGGGGTGGGGCCTGAGCGCCACGCGGGCACCGGGGACAACCGTATCCGCAAACGGGTTCCGCGCAACGCGCTTGCCCTGTGGAACCTGGGTGCCAAGGAAATGCGCGTATTGTTCCATGACGGGCGCTTGTCGCGCTCGGACCTTTATGAAAACGGGTTTAATTCGCCCGCCGAAGAATGGCTTCCAAAAGGTTTGCCAAATCTGTTGTCGGCGCAGGCGATATTGCCATTGACGGCCCAGTTTGAAATGGCGGGCAACCCCAAGGAAAATGAAGTTGCCGGTGCAGCCCATGACCGGATTGATAAAGTCTGGCCGATATTGGCCAAGCGCGTGCGCGGCATTCCTGCTTATGGTGAGAGTTTTGTGAAAATTTTCGACCATGTGGAGAAGCCGGAACAGGTGACGATTGTGGAAATTGCCCAGGTGCTGGCCGCCTTTATGGCGAGTGAGTGGCGCAATCATGATTCCCCCTTTGATGCTTTTTTGGCGGGCGACCAGTCGGCTCTGTCAGCGGCACAAAAGCGGGGTCTTGACCTGTTCTATGGAAAGGCCAATTGCGACAGCTGCCATTCCGGCCCATTGCTGACCGATCAGAAATTTCACGCCCTTGCATTGCCACCTTTTGGGCCGGGGCGTACGCGCCAGTTTGATCCGGCGGCGCGAGACGTGGGACGCATGGGCGAAAGTGACCGGCTTGAAGATGCCTATCGGTTTCGCACCCCGCCTTTGCGCAATGTCACGCTGACCGCGCCCTATGGCCATAATGGCGCATTTGCTGATCTGCGGGGCATTGTCTTGCATCACCTGTCGCCATTGGCATCCTTTGATGCCTGGAAGCCGGAACAGGCCAAATTGCCAAAGGCAGGCTGGATTTCCCAGGTGGACTTTTTGGTGCGTTCAGACCGTCGCGAAATGGCAAGAGTGCGAAGCCGTGTGGACATCAAACCCATTTCGCTTGAAGCGGCAGAGGTCGACGATCTGATTGCCTTTTTGGGTGCCCTGGAAGGGGTAACGGCGAAAGACCGGCCCCTTGGCAGGCCAAAGGAAGTGCCAAGCGGGCTGCCCGTTGACTAATCCCAGCCGGATGGTCAGCCGCCGGTGAGGCTCATGTGACGGCTTACCGCGGGGGCTTCGCCGGGGCGTTCGATGATGAAATCATGGCCTTTGGGCTTGCGGCCGATTGCTTCGTCAATGGCATCGAACAACAATTTATCGCCTTCTGATGCCCGCAAGGGCGCCCGCAGATCGGCGGCATCGTCCTGGCCCAGACACATATAGAGCGTGCCGGTGCATGTGAGCCGCACCCGGTTGCAGCTTTCGCAGAAATTATGGGTGAGCGGCGTGATGAAACCCAAACGGCCACCAGTTTCTGCCACTTCCACATATCGGGCGGGCCCGCCTGTTTTGTGGGCGATGTCAGACAGGGTGAAGGTTTCTTCAAGGCGCTGACGCACCAGTGAAAGGGGCAGATATTGGTCCGTGCGATCTTCTTCAATTTCGCCCAATGGCATGGTCTCGATCAAGGTGAGGTCAAATCCCTCGCCATGGGCCCAACGCATCATTTCTTCGATTTCAAATTCATTGACGCCCTTGAGGGCCACCGCATTGATTTTGACCGCAAGACCGGCTTTGCGCGCGGCCTCTAGCCCTTCCATCACTTTTCCAAGCTGGCCCCATCGCGTGATCTTTTGAAATTTCTCGCGATCCAGCGTGTCGATTGAAACATTGACCCGCTTCACACCACAGGCTGCCAGTTCTTCGGCATATCTTGCCAGTTGAGAGCCGTTTGTGGTGAGCGTGAGTTCTTCCAATTGCCCGCTTTCCAGGTGGCGCGAAAGGGAACGCACAAGCTGCATTATGTTTTTGCGCACCAGGGGCTCTCCGCCAGTGAGGCGCAATTTTTTCACGCCCCGGGCGACGAATGCAGAACACAGGCGATCCAACTCCTCCAGCGTGAGCAGGTCACGCTTGGGCAGGAATGTCATGTCTTCGGCCATGCAATAGACGCAGCGGAAGTCGCAGCGGTCCGTCACTGATACGCGCAGGTAATCAACAGTGCGGCCGAAGGGATCGATGAGGGGAGAAGTGTTTTCCATGGGCGCAAGGTAGTGCAGATTGGAACCGTGTCCAACCCCAAGTTGAGCCCGGCGGAACGATTGTTCGCGGTTTCCTGGATTTCTGGCTTCACGGCTGATCAAACAACGGTGAAGTGTAGGCACTGGTAATTTATCATAAAACTGCTCAAATGATGTGTGTGATTTAAACAATCTGGACAGTTATTCATGGCTCTTACAAAAATAAATCGTCGCCAGTTTGCAACGGGACTGCTGGCTTCTGCTTCAATTGTGCCGCTTACAGCAGTGCCTGCTTCTGCAGCGGACAAATCAGGAAATTTCACCTCGCATAAGCGCTATAAGGTGCGCGGGAAGGCGACTTTGAGCAGCAGTGGCGGCAAGTCGACTGTGAAATTGTCCGGATTTAGAACGACTCCTGGCCCAGATCTTTATGTCTATGTGGGCAATGGCAGCCCGTCGAAGCTGGTGGGCAAGTTGAAAGCCAATAGCGGGTCGCAATCCTATTCCCTGTCAGGCTCCGGCAAGTATTCGACCGTGCATATTCATTGCAAACGGTTCAACAGCACGTTTGGGACCGCAAGACTGCGCTAACTGTTGTTCGGCTTATTCAGGCAGTCCCACGGCGGATGAAAACGGTGCGCAAGATTGCTCTTGCCGCGTGGATGCTTGCGGGCGCAGCGCTGGGGCAGGGTGCCGCACCGGCCATTGCCGGGCAAAATCATTCTTCATCATCCAGTGATGTGGGGGAGTTGTCGTGGGCGGCCTTGACCGGGAGCGAAAGCAGCCGCCGTGCTGCAATGGAAAAACTGTTGGCGCGGGGCAGTCTTGATATTGTTCCCACGCTCGCCCTGCTGATGCGTATTAGCGGAAACTATAAGCCGATTGCGGCGGCCATGTCTGAATTGACGGGCGTGCCAATTGTGACCTGGCGTGATGCATGGCTGTATCAGCAGGCCCATCCCCAGATTGTTCCCCATAAGAGCTATCGCGCTCTAAAAATGCGTTGGCTCACCAGCATCGACAAAAAATTTGCCCGGTTTTTTGATCCGAAATTCACGCATCGGGACAAGCTGAAAATTCGTTTCGAGGAGATTATCTGGGGTGGGGCGCTTGTTGATGGCATTCCTCCGCTCGACAATCCACGCCATGTGGCTGCGGGTGATGCTACCTATTTGCATGATGATGATCTTGTCTTTGGTGTCGCAATCAATGGTGATGTTCGTGCCTATCCCCTGCGCATTATGGGTTGGCATGAAATGTTCAATGAGGTGATTGGCGGTGTGCCGGTGGCACTTGCCTATTGCACATTGTGTGGGTCGGGGATTTTGTTTGAGACCAAATTGGCCGATCGTGCCGAACCATTGGTCTTTGGGTCGTCGGGTTTGCTCTACCGGTCCAACAAACTTATGTTTGATCGTCAGACAAACAGCCTTTGGAACCAGTTTACGGGTGAGCCGGTTGGCGGACCCTTGGTGGATTCCGGCATTAAATTGAAGATGCGTCCCGTCGAAATCACGTCATGGGCGAAGTGGCGCAAGCGCCATCCGGATACGCAGGTTCTGTCTGTCGACACAGGGCATATCCGCGACTATGGGCGCGGCGTGGTTTACAAGGAGTATTTCTCCAGCCCTGATTTGATGTTTCCCGCTTTGGTGGCCGATGAGAGCGTACTGAAACGTAAAGAATATGTCTTTGGCATTCGCCAAGCTGGCGCGGCAAGGGCCTGGCCGGTCAAGGCATTTGCTGACAAGAAGTTGTTGAATGATGCGATTGGGGACACAAACATTGTGCTGCTGGGCGATGCGCATACCCGCAGCGTTCGCGCCTATAAGCGCAAAACACTGCGGTTTACCCAACACGCCGATGGGCTGTTGCAGGCAAGTGACGGCAGCATTTGGACCGCCCATGACGATGCGCTGGTCAGCAGATCCGGTGAACGCTTGTCCCGAATGGCCGGGCATATTGCCTATTGGTTTGCATGGGACGGATATCTGGGCGTGAAAAGCACGCTTTATCCGAATTGATCATCAGCCACATTCTTGCAACATGGGTGCTTCTGCTGAAACATTTTTCAATATTTCTGCTGCAGTCCGTTCGGCGGCTTCCAGCGCACCATCGATCAGGCCGGGGCTGTTTACTGCAGTCTCGGCACCAGCAAATGACAGATGTCCGTTCCAATGGGACTGTCTTAGTACAGCGGAGAGAACGCCGGGATGGGAACCGGGGCCTGCTGTGTCCGCAGGCGTTGTGATGTGGGGGTTGGCCGCCCAATCCATGATGTCGATTGCAACGACTTCTTCCTTTAAATTGACACCCTGGCCGCCGAAGCACCGCTCCAATTGTTGAACGATGGCCTCGCGCAATTCGGTTGGATGGGCTGCACGAACATGCGCCGGCACACCAATGAAGCCGAAAAGTGCTGGGTGTTTGGTGCTCGCATCGCAATGGTCGTGCATTTCGACAATTGGTCCAATGCGGCTGGCCACCCGGCCAGACAATCCCATTTTGCGCCAAAACGCTGATTTGAAGCGAATGACTACTTTTGCCTGGGACGCCATCCATGTGGGGGCGGAGGACAAAACGTCGACAAGTTTTGGCTCCAGCGATGGTTCAAAGTGGATTGACGCAGCTGCAATGCGCGGCGGCACCGCAATCACCACCCGCTTTGCGTTCACCACCAGACCTGCCGTCGCATCGCTTTTAAGCACCACGCCGTCCGACTGCTGTTCGACAGATGTAATTTGGGTGCCAGTGCACAACGCTCCTTTAGGTAGGCGCGCCAGCAAACTGTCGATCAATGCGGAGGGACCACCTTCCAGCCGGGTCATGCCATGCTGGCCTGGCAGGGGTTGTAACCGGGGCGGTTGGCCCGGTTCCATATCCAATACGGCATTGCCTGTTTCATATTGCGGCAAAGGGCGCACGCCCAATTCGTCCAGCCAATGGGCCACGCTTTGCTGATAGGGTGGCCAAACCCAAGTTGGGCCAAGGTCTGCGATTGGCGTTTGGGTGTCTGCCTCGCGGATGCTTTGGATGCGGCCGCCGGGCATATCACCGGCTTCGAACACCATCACGTTCTGCCCAGCACGGGATAACAAATCAGCCGTTGCCAGGCCGGACAGGCCGGCGCCAACAATTGCCACGTCGATGAATTTGGTTTTGGAGGTCATAGGGCACCTTCTGAATGGAGCAATTGATCTGCGGCAGTTGTGAGAATTTGTGTGTCCCCAAGGGTGTTGGCGATCACCATGGCACCTTGCAGGGTGGCCACGATTTGTGTGGCTTTATCGATGCGTTCCTGCGCCGATAAGGTGTCTGGCAGGGCCGATGCCACCCAATTGATATTGTCATTGAAGAATTGCTGAAGCCGCGACGCCAGTTCGGAAGTCAGTCCATGGCTTTCCGCCCCCAGCATGGCGCACAGGCAAATGCGGTTGTTCTCTTCCAGCGCGTGTTTGTAGACGTTGCAAAAAGCGGCAAGCTTTTGTGCGGAGGTTGGCGCGTCCTTGCTGTCTTCTTCAAGCTGCTGAAAAAACGTGTTCGAATAACGCTCAATCACGGCAATGCCAAGATCTTCCTTCTTGCGAAAGTAATAGTGGACGCTGGCACTTTTGATGCCAAGCTCATCGGCGAGATCTCTAAAACTGACAGCATGATACCCGCGCTCGCGCATGCCCGCTTCGGCGTGATCCAGCAAATTGTTGAGTGTGTCGGCCATGTTGAACCTCGTGATTTATCTATCGCTAGATAGGTTTGGCCTTAAGCTGTGTCAAGGCCGCGTGTCCTGTTTGGAGAAAGGCAAGATAAGGGCGCGAAAATTGGCGATGCCGGGGCGGTCTGCTTCACGCCTGTTCACATTCCCGTCCCTATGACGCCCCCAATGAAATGGGCGAAAAAATACGAGCGAATGTAGGGGGAAAAGTCTGTGCCTTTCAGATCAGGCAAGACTGACCATTAATACCTGGTCCACGACAGAAGGTTGAGTTTTTGTTGATGGGTTTGACTAAAAATCAGCCCCCCGCATGGGCTTGTAAAAAACCCAAGGCGCTGGCCAGGCCGATGAGCGAAAATCCCATGGTCTGTTGCCCGGTCTTGGTTGGCATGGTGATTGTCACCCGGTTGCGCAGGCGCATGGATTTGACCATGTCGCTTGTTTGGGCAAGTGAGGCAAAAACATATTCATTGCCTGAATTTTCGTTGGGCGTGATGCTGGTTCCGTAGGTGAATGCCTGAACCGGCAGTCCGGAAAATTTCACCAACACAGGACGTGTCGCATCGATCTGGTCCGCCGATGTGGCAACGAATGTGATTTTATATTCGCCTGTGGTGCGGTTGCGCAGAACCGACAGGCGGTTGCCTGGAAAAGCGCCGGAGAACGAACCATTTCCATCGCCGGTATAGGTCGATGCCCAGCAATTGGTTTCATATTGAGACTTTGATTGGGGGGTGTGCTTGTCCGGGCACACAGCCAGCCAATGGCGGTGGTATTCGCGCAATTCTCCAAACGGATGCTTGAAGGGTTCGGCCAATGCGGGCACTGCCACAACTCCCGTACAGGCCGTGACCAAAATTTTGACCAACAGAACAGGCTTGAAATTTGTCATTGTGAAACCTCGTTGTTTCAGGCCTTGATATTTCGGCCGCGCATTTGCTCCTGCAACAGGCCAATCAGGCTCTTGGCGGCTTCGGGTATGTTGGTCCCTGGACCAAACACGGCCTTGATCCCCGACTGGGTGAGGAAGTCATAGTCCTGGGCGGGGATGACACCGCCGCAGATGACGATTTTGTCTGCCGCATCCCGCGCGGCCAATTCAGATATCAGCATGGGACTAAGTGTCTTGTGACCGGCGGCATGACTGGACACCCCAATGATGTCCACGTCCTGGGCAACCGCCAGGTCGGCAGCTTCCTGGGGTGTCTGGAACAGTGGACCGACAGTAACGTCAAACCCCAGATCACCAAACGCCGTGGCAATGACCTTTGCGCCACGATCATGGCCATCTTGTCCCATTTTGACCACCAGTACTCTAGGTTTGCGGCCCATTTTGCCTGCAAAACCTGCCACGGCCTGTTTGGTCTCGTGATAGAGGGGATCATCCCCATAGGCTTCTTCATAGACGCCTTCGATGGTCACCACATCGGCCACATGTCGCCCAAATGCGTTTTCCAGCGCCCATGAAATTTCACCCACTGTGGCGCGGGCGCGGGCGGCTTCAACGGCAGCGGCCAGAATATTGCCTTCACCTCTTGCCGCCGCTTCCAGATTGGCGAGTGCGGTTGAATGGGCTTCGCCATCGCGGGTTTTGCGAATGCGGTTAAGCCGCATGATCTGGGAGTCGCGCACGGCGGCGTTATCAATGTCGCGCACGTCAACGGCGGTCTCAACGGTCGGCTGATATTTGTTGACGCCCACAATAACCTCTTCACCCTTGTCGATGCGGGCCTGTTTTTGTGCTGCGGCTTCTTCGATCCTTGCTTTGGGCATGCCTTCATTGATTGCCTGGGTCATGCCGCCAAGGGTTTCAATTTCTTCCATCAATGACCAGGCTTCTTCAATAAGATCGGCAGTCAACTTCTCCACGTAATAGGAGCCGGCCAGGGGATCGACCACTTTGGTGACGCCGGTTTCATGTTGCAGGATGAGCTGGGTATTGCGTGCAATGCGGGCGGAAAAATCTGTCGGTAGGGCGATTGCCTCGTCAAACGAATTTGTATGCAGACTTTGGGTGCCGCCCAGTGCAGCACTCATGGCTTCATAGGCGGTGCGCACGATATTGTTGTAGGGATCCTGTTCCTGCAGTGACACGCCTGATGTCTGACAATGGGTGCGTAACATCTGACTGCGTTGCGACGCTCCAAAATCGGCCATGATGCGCGCCCAGAGGAATCGCGCGGCGCGCAGTTTTGCGGCCTCCATGAAGAAGTTCATGCCCATATTGAAAAAGAATGACAGCCGTCCGGCAAAAGCGTCCACGTCCATGCCCTTGGCCAGAGCCGCGCGCACATATTCGCGCCCGTCGGCCAGGGTGAAGGCCAGTTCCTGAACAATTGTCGAACCGGCTTCCTGAATATGGTAGCCGGAAATGGAAATCGAATTATATTTCGGCATTTCCTTTGCCGTATATTCGATGATGTCAGCCACAATGCGCATGGAAGGTTCGGGCGGGTAGATATAGGTGTTGCGCACCATGAATTCTTTGAGAATGTCGTTTTGGATGGTTCCGCTGAGCAGGCTGCGTTCCACACCCTGTTCTTCCCCGGCGACAATGAAAGCGGCGAGCACGGGAATGACCGCGCCATTCATGGTCATGGAAACGGACATCTGATCGAGGGGAATTCCGTCGAACAGAATTTTCATGTCTTCGACGGAATCAATTGCCACACCGGCCTTGCCCACATCGCCAACAACCCGGGGGTGGTCTGAATCATAGCCCCGGTGGGTCGCCAGGTCGAAGGCGACCGACAGTCCCTTTTGACCGGCTTTAAGATTGGCGCGATAAAATTTATTGCTCTCCTCAGCCGTGGAAAAGCCTGCATATTGGCGAATGGTCCAGGGTCTGCCGGCATACATGGTGGCTTTGGGGCCGCGTGTGAACGGGGCGATGCCGGGCAGGAAAGAACCGTGCTCTGCACTGAGATGGGGCAAGCCTTCAATATCGGACGCGCCATAGACCGGTTTGACATCAATTCCTTCCGGCGTTTGCCAAATCAGGGATTGCGGGTCGCCGCCCTTCATTTCTTTCGAGGCGATATCAACCCAGTCGCGCGGGAGGCGGGTGTCTGCAGTGGTTTTTGAAGGTCGGATTTTCGCGCTCATGGCTGTGGAAGCTCCGGATTGATCGGTTGTCGGGTTTATGAATACAGTTTCGCAAGCCCACCGCCAAGGTGTGCCCCACGCCACTTTAGTGGCGTAGATTGCTTGTACCAGTCGAGACAATTGGTGCCGGTGCTTACGATGTGCACCAATTTAAGTCATTGGAATTAAACAATTCATTTTCGGCGTTAACGAAGAATTAAGCATTGGCTTTTCAACAGGGTTACCAAATGGTTAACTGAGTGCAGCGGGATAAATTGCGCCAATTGATGGGGTAGGTTTGTGTATTTGATGCGTATTTTTCAAGGGACCATGAAAGTGGCCCTATTGCTGACCGTTATGGTGGCACTTTTCGATGTTGCCCATGCGCAGCAGGCGCGCACGTTTGGCAATAAAGTGCCGATCGTGCGGCTTTGTCCTGCCACCTGTACGGCGGTGAACGGCCATGGATTAAAGGCTGGCAGCAAAACCACGGTGTTTGAAACCAGGAGCGGATGGGCCCGTGTGTCGGCTTATCTCAACCGGGCTCAGCTTGTGGCCAGTTTCGGCGATTCCACGCCACCCAAGCCCGCGCTCTGGGTGCCGGTATCCTCACTGAAGTCAGCCGCTGCTGCGGCGCCAGCAAAGAAAAAGCAGACCACGGCGGCCAAACCAAAGCCCAAGCGCGCCAATGTGGTGGCGCAAATTGCGCGGTTGCGGTCTCCGGCTCTGCCAAGTTTCCGGCCGAATTCGCGCTTCGCCAAACGGGCGGAAACTTCCGAGCCTATCGTTGAAACACCGGCTGTTGAAACACCTGCACCAACCCAGGTTGTTGAAACGCCAGCGCCAGTTGTTGAAGTGGAAACGCCGGTTGTGGCGGAGGTGAAACCAAAAGCAATCGTCAATGTCGATGATACGAGTGGAACCCGCAAAGCGTTGAGCTGGGAAGAAGTTCAGGCCCTGATTAAGAAACAGGAAGGCCGTATTGGCGAACGTAAGGTTGTTGCGGCCCCTGCGGCTCCTGCCAAAACCGATGCTAATGCAGCTGCTGAAGCCCAGGCAAAAAAGGCTAAAGAACAGGCAGTCAAAGAAGCCGCCGCAAAAGCGCAACGTGAGGCTGAGGCCAAAAAAGCACGTGAAGAACAAGAGCGGCTGAATGCGGCAGCGGAAGAAAAGCGCAAGAAGGATGCTGAAAAATCAGCTGCTGCAGCCGCGGCAGCTCAGGCGGAGCGTCAAAAGCAGGCCGCAGCCAAGCAAAAGGCTGATGAAGCGGCAGCTAAAGCCGCGGCTGACAAGGTGGCCAAGGCGAAGACCGTTGATAAGGACGCTGATAAGGTTGGCTACAAGCCGCCAAGTGCTACGGAAAATGGAACTGTTGCTCTGGGAACCGATGGCAAAGCTGTCACGCTACCACCGGTCGCAAAATCGGTTGTACGTGAGGCTGCGCCCGCTGCGGAGGCTGAAAAGCCCGCCGCTGAAACATCACAACAGGTTGCTGTTGCCGCCATCAAGAAGCCTTCGGGCCCGGAGCCCACATTCGAATCCGCCAAGGCGGATCCCATCAGCTTTGGTGCGCGGCCAAAAACACTGACCAAGAAATTGCTGGACAAGCGTTTGAACAAACTGCCTGGCCGCAAAAGCAAGGTGCGCAAGGATGCGGTTATTGCGTTGCGCCACTATGCGTTGGGGCTGTTAAACAGCGGTGAGTGCTCCGGTATTGCCGGAGGTGGGCCAAGCACAACACCTGGCATGTTGTATGTGGCATGCAGTGACGATCCCAGCTATTTGCGCCAATTCCCCATGGAAGAAGAGAGCTGGTAAGGTAGCCAATCTTTCACTGGGGAGCCGATGGCGCTTCGCGTCTGGACAATCTTTGGCGGCTCGATTGTGACTGCAGCCACAGCCTTATCAGTTGTGGCCCAATCACAAGTGCCGACCATAGCGCCAGTTTCGTGAAGAACTGGCCGATCAACCACCAGTGAAGCAGGGACAAGGCCATCGCAAAATAAGCGCCGCGTTGCAGGGTTTTCCAATGTTTTCCCAGCAGGCGTTGGCTGTAATTGTTTGAAGTCAGCGCCAGTAACAGCAGGGCAAAGAACCCGATCCAGCCGACCAGCAGGTCCGGTTCAACCATGTCATAGATAATCAATTCAAAATCGCTGGTTTCGCGTATGTATATGCCAGTGTGCAGTGCGGCATAGGCAAAGCTGGCAACGCCGATGGCGCGGCGGCGCGTGCGCAGCCAGCGTACAGGCCTTGCACCGTTGGTAAGGTGCATCAGCGGGGTGATTGCCAATGCAAGCACCATGAATTGCACTGACCAAAGGCCGGAATCATACATGATTTCGGCGTAATATCGTTCGCGAACGAACACCTCCGGCAAGAGAGGTATGGCGGGCACCGCCAGACATAGCCACAACAGATAGTGTGAATTAAAGATCGAACGCATGGGCCGGTTTTAGCGCAGATTTGCGCAATCAACACCCACATGTTCTGTGCTTTGTGACAATTCCAAGTGATCGAGCCAGCAATGTGTGTCGCGTGTTATTCGAATTCCATGATAATCTCATCAACGGCAAGATTGTCGCCCGCCGATGCATTGATCTTTGTCACACGGGACTTCTTTTCCGCGCGCAGAATGTTTTCCATCTTCATTGCTTCAATCGTGGCAAGCGCCTGCCCCTCATGAACTTCATCGCCTTCCTGGACGTTCACGGAAACGATCAGGCCGGGCATGGGACACAGCAATTGCTTGGATGTGTCGGGGGGAATTTTCTCCAGCATGTGACGATTTAGTTCCGCCATGCGGGGAGACAGCACTTTGGCGCACAATGTTGCGCCGCGCCATGTCAGCGCATAGCCGCTGGGGGTGGTTTTCACCTTCACGGCCATGGGCGCACCATTCACCCTGGCATGGAGCATTTGTTGCCCGGGCCGCCAGTCGGTGAGAATTTTCAGCTTGTTACCATTATCAAACCTGATCTTCGCGCCTTCGTTTTTGGCCTTCATGGAAAGCGGAAACTCCTGGCCTTCCAGATCCACAACCCAATCCTTGCCAACACGGCGTTTGTGATTGGTCATGGCACCGGAAATTCTGGTGCGGCGCAATTGTGCAATCATGTTCATGACGGCGGCAATGCCCGCCAGATTGCGGCAATTTTCGTCACTGATGGACGCACCGCCAAAACCTTCGGGATATTCTTCTTCAATGAATGCGGTGGTGATGTTTCCCGATTTGAACCGCTCATGGTCCATGACGGCCGAAAGGAAGGGCAGGTTGTGGCCGATGCCATCGACTTCGAATGTATCAAGTGCCACGCGCATGGCTTCAATGGATGTTGGGCGATCGGGCCCCCATGTGCATAATTTTGCAATCATGGGATCATAGAAACGGGAAATCTCACCACCTTCGTAAACGCCCGTATCGTTGCGCACGATTGTGCCATTGGCACGGGTTTCCTCCACGGGCGGCCGGTAGCGGGTAAGGCGACCAATGGATGGCAGGAAATTGCGAAACGGGTCTTCGGCGTAAAGGCGGCTTTCAATGGCCCAACCGTTCAGCTTCACATCGCTTTGCTTGATCTTGAGTTTTTCGCCCGCCGCAACGCGGATCATTTGTTCAACCAGATCAATCCCGGTGATCAGTTCTGTAACCGGATGTTCCACCTGCAATCGGGTGTTCATTTCCAGGAAGTAGAAATTGCGATCTCCATCGACAATAAATTCCACCGTGCCTGCGCTGGCATAGTCCACAGCTTTGGACAGGGCAACGGCCTGTTCGCCCATGGCTTTGCGGGTCTTTTCGTCGAGAAACGGCGAAGGTGCCTCTTCGATGACTTTCTGGTTGCGGCGCTGAATCGAACATTCACGCTCGCCCAGATAGATGCAATTGCCATGGCTGTCGGCAAGCACCTGAATTTCGATGTGTCGGGGCTGGGTGACAAATTTTTCGATGAAAATGCGGTCGTCGCCAAATGAGTTGGCGGCTTCGTTTTTAGATGACTGGAAGCCCTCTTTGGCCTCCTCGTCGTTCCAGGCAATACGCATGCCTTTGCCGCCGCCACCGGCGCTTGCCTTGATCATCACCGGATAACCGATCTGGGTGGCGATTTTGACGGCTTCATCGGCGTCTTCGATCAGGTCCATATGGCCGGGAACTGTAGATACACCCGCTTCGGCGGCCAGTTTCTTGGAGGTGATCTTGTCGCCCATGGCTTGAATGGCACCCACGGGCGGCCCGATAAAGGCAATGCCTGCCTTGTCCAGAGCTTCGGCAAATTTGGGATTTTCAGACAGGAAACCGTAGCCTGGATGCACGGCCTGCGCGCCCGATTGCTTAATGGCGTCCATGATCTTGTCGATGACAATATAGGATTCATTGGCCGGTGACGGGCCGATGTGAATTGCTTCATCTGCCATGCTCACATGCAAAGCATAACGGTCTGCATCGGAATAAACCGCAACGGTCTTGATGCCCATTTTTTTGGCGGTCTTGATAACCCGGCAGGCGATTTCACCCCGGTTGGCGATCAGTATCTTTTTGAACATGGCAGCTTCTCTCCCGAAGCTTCATGTTGCCGAGCCCAGGCGTGGGGTCAAGACCCGAAAACTTATACTTTGGCGTATCCACATGGTCGATTGGCTTAGGCTGGTATGCAGCAAAACCGGACGGATTCTGTCGCGATCAGAGGCCTCAGGCTCCCGTGGGGCTGGCCGGGTTGCTTGCTTCATCAAGCCAGTTTTGGGCCACCGCTTCGTCGTTGAGGGCAAATGTCTCAATCGTGAGACCAGGCAAGAGCATGCCCTCCATGCGGGCAGCGGTCTTGATCCATTCGATATTGCTCAATACGGCACATTTGTCGAACCGGGGCAGCAGGGTGATGAGGCGCGGAATATATTGGAACTCAACCAGAATGGCCCCCGGTGTCGGCCATTGGAAATCCTCTATCGTGTAGAGAATTCTTCCGCCGATCATATCGGTCGACATTTCGAGAAGTTCGTCGAGCCCGGATTTCATCGCAATCGCATCAATGCGGTCGCTTAAAGTCAGGTTGATCTGCCTTGGGGATACTTTCTTAATGTTCAACATGGGTGATTTCTCCTGCGATGGCGCATTCCATCACCCTTTGATCTAGGTATTCCAAAGGGATTTATCAAAGGCCTCGGGAAAGCTGCGCTGGGCAATGGTGCGGTCAATGACGAGCAGTGCCTCATAATCTTCCGGATCAAAAGGTTCTTGAGCAGGTTTTACCTCGCGCCCAAACAACCAGCCCAGACGGCCCGCATCAAGGTTGCCACGCACAAAAGGTTCGTCGCCAAAATGTTTGACGAGGCATGCCAAAAAATTCAGATCAGCGGTCGTGTCACGCGGATCACGGTCGGCATATCGTTGTTTGGCTACGATTTTTGACGCGCCCTTCTTGTTGTCGCGCCGTATGGTAAATTGATAGTCTGTGCCGGGCAGACGGGAGGGGAAACCGCGATGTTTATGCATGGTGATGAAATCCAGTTTTGGCCTAAACCGTCAATATGGTGGCGCCGGTTGTCTTTCTCGCTTCAAGGGCGCGGTGGGCATTGGCCACATCAGCCAGGGGAAACCGCTGATCGATGCGCATCTTAACATCACCGGCACTTACTTTTTGAAACAGATGATCGGCTATTTCCTGGCATGCTTCGCGCGTTGCCATATGGGTGAACAGGGTTGGACGGGTGATTTTCAACGACCCTTTGGCCGCCAGGGTGCCCAGATCAACAGGGGGCACTTTGCCGGATGCATTGCCAAATGAAATCATCATGCCAAGCGGTTTCAGGCAATCCAGCGAGCCTTCAAATGTATCATGGCCAACGGAATCCATCACCACGTCCACGCCCGCTCCTTTTGTAATTTCCTTCACACGGGCGACGAAGTCTTCGGTGTTATAATTGATTACGTGGTCGGCACCGTGCTGTTTTGCCAATTCACATTTTTCGTCGCTCCCGGCGGTTCCGATGAGATGAATGCCCTCGGACCGGGCCCATTGGCAGGCGATCAGGCCCACGCCCCCAGCGGCGGCGTGAAAGAGTACCGTGTCGCCCTTTTTCAGATTTGTCGTACGATGGAATAAATACTGAACGGTCATGCCTTTCAGCATCATGGCTGCACCGTCCTCGAACGAGATATTATCGGGCAGTCGGCAAACCTGGGTGGCGTTCATCACACGCGCTTCGCAGTAAGCACCGGGAGGGGCCGATGCATAGGCTGCACGGTCGCCAATTTTCAAATGGGTGACACCATCGCCAACGGCTTCGATGATACCGGACGCTTCCATGCCAAGGGCTGCGGGAAGATTGAGCGGATAGAGGCCGGTGCGCTGATACACATCAATGAAATTCAGCCCGCAAGCTTCATGGCGTATCAAAATCTCGCCCGGTCCCGGCGTTCCCAATGGCTGGGTTTCCAGGCGCATGGCCTCGGGGCCGCCAAAGGCATCAATGACAACGGTTTGCGCTGTGCGGGTCATGGGCGTTTTCCAGTTCATATCCTGTGATGTGCTGGGCATGTTATAGCTTCCCCCCAACAGCCCCACCAGTGCACCTGTGGTCTATTTCTGCCGGTAATTTGTTGATATGAAGTGCCCATGGCAGCATGGGCTCCCACAGTTTTTCGGTGATACCGAGAGTGAGCATGAGTGATACGGAAAATCTCTGCATTTCCTGCGGCATGTGTTGCAATGGCACGCTGTTTGAACGGGTGCAGCTGTTTGATCATGATGATACCGCACCGCTTTTGGCCCATGATGCCAATTTATTCCGTAAAAGTGGGGACGAGAGCGGTAAACTATATATGCAACTGCCCTGTCCAGCCCATTGTGACGGGGCCTGCAAGATTTACGAATTTCGACCAAGCACATGTCGCGGATACAAATGCGAACTCCTGGGCCAGGTCGAAAAAGGCGGTGTTTCATTTGAAAAGGCCCGCGCAATCGTTTTGGAGGCACTCGCGGCGCGCACAGCGACACTGAAGGCGGCTGAAAGTCATCCAGCGCTGGCTGGTCAAAGCGTTAAAAACATTTTGAAATTTGCAACGGATCTTTTAGCAGAAGATGTTAAACCGGAAGATCGCGGGCTTTATGGTGAGCTTATTATCGAAGTGATGGCGCTTGATTTGCAACTTGAATTGCACTTTCGGGCGCCTCAATCCAAGTGAACATTTGCGTGTTTGACGTTTTTTCAGAATAATACATGCGACCATTTGGTATCTGGCGGTCTGTAACCCAATGTTCGCAATTTAAAAGATACAACGGACTAAGAGTAGTAGGGGAAGTATAATATGTTAAGTCCCGTCGCCTTGGTCGCGAACGAATTGGGTGCCCATCTTGCCAAAACGTACCGGCATTTCTTTGGTGAGATGCGGCCGGAATATGCCGGGTTTCTGGAATCCGGCGCGGCGCTGGTGATCGAGCGGATCGGGAATTCCAACGCGCTGTATCACGACATGGAACACACGGTGATGGTCACCCTATGCGGTGAGCAGATCATGCGTGGCCGCCTGCTTTCGGAAGCGGTTTTGCCCAAGGACTGGCTGCATTTCATGACCGCCCTGCTGATCCACGACATCGGTTATGTGCGAGGCATTTGTGCCCAGGACACACAGGAGCAGTTTGTCATCAATGAAGCGGGCGACATGATCAAGCCACCGCGTGGCGCATCAGATGCCTTTCTGACACCCTATCATGTGGACCGTGGTAAGATTTTTGCCCGTGAACGTTTTGGCAGTTCGCCCTTTATTGATGAGGAACGGATTGCCGATATGATCGAGATGACCCGCTTTCCCATTCAACAGGAACCGAAATATCAGGATACTGAATCGGAAGGTGCGCTGGTGCGGGCTGCAGACCTCATCGGGCAAATGGGCGACCCGTTCTATCACCGCAAGAGTAATGGATTGTTTGCTGAATTCATGGAGTGTGGCACGGCAGATGCCATGTCCTATCGCACACCGGCTGACCTTACTGACAAATATCCGGAGTTTTTCTGGAATTCGGTGGAGCCGTTCATCGGGCCTGCCGTGGAATATTTGCGTTTGACGACCGAAGGCAAGAGATGGATTGCGAACCTGCATTCCAATCTGTTCCAGGTTGAGCATCAAACGCACCATATTGGGCCGTTCCCTGGCTGAGAAACCTTTATAATTGTCGATAATCCTTTAGTTGACTAAAGTCAGGCTTACGCATTTGCCGTCAACGGTGCTAATTGCGCCTCGACAAGGAGTATCGATATGCTGACCAAACCTGATGCCAATTCAAACGGAACTGACATGGATGGCAAACACGCCATGACGCCAGAAATGGCGCGGGCGAAGCCTGTTGCAGTAAACTGGGAAGACCCGTTTCTGCTCGACGAACAGTTGACCGAAGACGAACGGATGATCCGCGACTCTGCGCGCGCCTATGCCGATGATGGACTGGCGAGCCGGGTGCTCAGCGCCAACCGCGAAGGGCGTTTCGACCGTGAGATCATGACCGAAATGGGTTCCCTTGGCCTGCTGGGGGCAACCATTCCCGAACAATATGGCGGTGCGGGCATCAATTATGTGTCCTATGGTTTGATCGCACGGGAGGTTGAGCGCATCGATTCCGGTTACCGGTCGGCTATGTCGGTGCAATCCTCACTGGTGATGCATCCCATATTTGCCTACGGCACAGAAGAGCAGCGGATGAAATATCTGCCAAAACTGGCTAGTGGCGAGCATGTGGGATGTTTTGGTCTCACCGAACCGGATCACGGTTCAGATGCCGGGGGCATGCTCTCACGTGCCACCGCTGTTGATGGCGGGTACAAGCTTTCTGGTGCTAAGAACTGGATCACCAATTCTCCTATTGCAGATGTGATGGTGGTTTGGGCCAAGAGCCATGCCCATGATGGCAAAATTCGCGGGTTCATTCTGGAACGTGGAATGGCTGGCCTTGAAACGCCGGAAATTGAAGGCAAGTTTTCACTGCGCGCCTCCACCACCGGCATGATTCAGATGGACGAAGTGTTCGTGCCGGAAGAAAATCTTTTGCCCCATGTCTCAGGACTTGCCGGGCCATTTGGCTGCCTTAACCGCGCCCGGTACGGAATCTCATGGGGCGCCATGGGGGCGGCCGAATTTTGCTGGCATGCTGCCCGCTCTTATACAATGGATCGAAAACAGTTCGGCAAGCCGCTGGCGGCAACACAATTGATCCAGAAAAAACTCGCCGATATGCAGACAGAGATTTCACTTGGACTACAGGGGTCGCTGCGTCTTGGGCGTTTAATGGATGAACATCGCGCTCCCGCGGAACTGATCTCGCTGATGAAACGCAATAATTGTGGCAAGGCGCTCGATATTGCGCGGGTGTCGAGGGACATGCATGGCGGCAACGGTGTCAGCGATGAATATGGCGTGATCCGTCACGTGATGAATCTGGAAGCGGTCAACACATATGAGGGCACACATGATGTGCATGCTCTCATTCTTGGGCGGGCGCAGACCGGGCTTCAGGCGTTCATGTAATCGCGATTGCGCGAAAATCGTTCACATTGGTCCGGGTGGGGCCGGTTGTTACGAGATCGCCCAGGCTTTTGAAAAAATTATAGGCATCGTGCCCATCAAGCATGGCTTGGGGGTCGATGCCTTTTTTGTGGGCACGGGCCAATGTGTCGGGAGTGATAATTGCCCCTGCATTGTCTTGGCTGCCATCAATGCCATCCGTATCTGCCGCCAACGCATAAACTCCTGAAGCGCCGTTTAGGGCGATGGTCAGCGCGAGGAGATATTCCACATTGCGTCCGCCCTTGCCGGTGGGTTTGCCCGCATCGACCGTCACCGTTGTTTCTCCGCCGGACAGAATATATCCGGGCCGATTGTTTGTCCGGCGCTTCAGGGCCAATGCCGCATGGGCACGGGCCACTTCGCGAGCTTCCCCTTCGATGTCTGCACCAAGTGTTTCCACATCATGGCCGGATTCGCGACAGTGGCGCACGACGGTGTCCAGCATGTCGGCTGGCTTGGCGATCATGTGGAAGGCGGTATTGGCGAATGCAGGATCACCAGGCTTTGGTGTTTCCGCGCCGGGGGTAGCGAGGTGTTCTTCGATGCGGTCGGGCACGTCAATTTGATACTGGTTCAGCAGTTTGATCGTGTCTTTGATGGTTGATGTGTCCGACACGGTGGGTCCGGATGCGATGGTGCCTGGATCATCAAAGGGCACATCGGAAATGCCCAAAGTGACGACCTGGGCAGGCTGCGCGATTTTGGCCAACCTGCCGCCCTTGATGGATGAGAGATGTTTGCGCACCACATTCATCTCACCAATTGGCGCGCCGCTCATGAGCAAGGCGCGGTTTATCTGCTTTTTCTCTTCCAATGAAATTCCAGGCGCTGGCAGGGAGAGCAGCGCTGACCCACCGCCGGAAACGAGAAACAGTAACAAATCATCCCGCCCCAGTTCGGCAACTTGCGACACAATACGTTGGGCAGCCTCATAGCCGCGATTATCGGGCACAGGGTGGGCGGCTTCGATGACCTCGATACGCTCACATGCCATGCCGTGGCCATATCGGGTCAGTGCAATGCCCGAAAGGGGGGCATCGTTTGGCCAGGCATTTTCGGTCGCCCTTGCCATGGAGGCAGCGGCTTTGCCAGCAGCGACAACAAGGGTGCGGCCCTTGGGAACAGGGGGCAAAAAAGGTGGCAAGCAATTGGCCGGGTCCACTGATGCTACCGCGCGATGAAACAGGGACTGCAATTGAGTGATGATTTGTTTTTCCTGTTCTGACCCTAAATTCATTCTTGTTCTTGCCGATCATTCGTGGTGGTGCGATTGATCTGGTGTAACCCATATGAAACAGGTTGGAAAAGCTGATGGTGTCCCCCGTTGCCCAGGAAATACGATTGTCAAAAGACAAGCGGCTGCTCACCGTCGCGTTTGATGACGGGAACACGTTCGAGATGAGTGCCGAATTGCTGCGTGTGGAATCGCCATCTGCGGAAGTTCAGGGGCATGATCCCAGCCAGAAGAAAACCATTCCAGGAAAACGCCAGGTGGCGATTATGCAAATCGAACCGGTGGGCAATTATGCCGTGCGGATCGTCTTCGATGACATGCATGATACGGGTATTTATTCGTGGGATGTGCTGCATCGTTTGGGATCAAACAGTGCTGATCTGATGGCCCGCTATGAAGAGCGCCTGGAACAGGAAAACCTTTCCCGCGACCCGGCGTGATTTATTAACAGAGGATTCATATTTCCCTCATAGGTTGCAATTTATTGTGTTGCATCTATTGAGGTTATTCCATGTCTGCCAAGGTTCCGTCAGTTGCCGTGATGACTTTTGCTGCTTTTGCAGCCGATGCCCGACCGCTTGAAGTGGTGGGTACGGGCGATGGTATGGAATTGGTTCGTGCGGTGAGCGCGGCCTATACGGCGGAATTTCCTAACCGGGTGGTGCTGGTTCCGCCAAGCATCGGCTCCGGCGGTGGAATAGCGGCAGTTGGTTCTGGCAAGGCTTTGCTGGCGCGGGTGGCGCGGCCGCTTAAACCTGCCGAGGAAGAAACCGGACTGGTCGCGCGTTCGATTTTCCGCCTGCCAACAGCGATTTACACCAATGCCGGTCTTGAGTTGAAAGACATAAGCCACGCAAATTTGGTGGCGATTTATGAGGGGCGAATTACAAACTGGTCGCAGGTTGGCGGCCCGAATCTGCGCATAAAGGTTGTTCGCCGCGAAGACACGGATTCGTCCCTGGCTGTGCTTCGTGCTTCCATGCCGGGGTGGGATGATCTGGAATTTTCAGCCCGTTCCAAGATTGCGGTCACTACGCAAGATGCGGTGGAAACCGTCAAGGATGTGGCGGGCGCCATTGGGTTTGGCCCCTATTCGACGCTTCTGTCTTCCTCCACAAATGTGCTTCGTATTGGTGGCCTGCATCCCATCGACCCTGGATATCCAAGCGCGGTGACCGTGTCTTATGTGTGGCGTGAACTTTCTTACCCGGAAACCGTTCGGTCCTTTGTCGAATTCACCCATTCCAAAGCTGCGCGTTCCCTGTTGAGTGCCCATGGCGCGGTGCCTGCCGCACCTCCCTCCCAATGAATGAAACTATTGCTGCACCCCAATCGGCGCGCCGCCCATTTTTCGAACGGTTTGGACTGACCGCGCGCTTGACCCTTTTGGTTGGGATCATGATCTCAATGGCCCTGACGGCCTTTGGTTTTTTGTCCTCCATGCGCCTGGAAAAAGCTGCGGATGTACAAATACACGGCGTCAATGCCCTGGCGGCCTCACGGGTTGCCGATCAAATGCGTCTGCAATCGGCGCTGGTGAATAATGGATTTCGCGTGGCGCGCAATGCCACGCGGCAGGCAATTTCGGCGCTGGCGCAACGCAATGAAACAGCGGTTTTGCTTTCGCGTGGCAATATCGTGGCTATTGATTTATTGCTGAAGCGTCTGGTGGATTCATCCGATGCACTCACATCTGTCCTGGCTTTTGACGCAGACTTGAAACCGCTTGGATCCCATTCTCCAGGGCTTGATCTGTTGCGGGCAGATAGTGTTTTCAAGTCCAGAAGCCTGTTTGGCGAGGCCAAGGTGCTGGTTGCAAATAATGACCGCCGCGCACCGGTGGGATATACGGACTTTATTCCAGCCGACCTGGACTATGCTTCCGCACTTGGAATGAATGTCGCCAAAACCGACCTGCTGGTCGTCAGCATGCAACCGGTGTTCGACGATTTCGGCGATGTGTCGGGATTGCTCGTGGCTCATTTTCAAATCAGGTCGGGGGAGCCGGCTGACAAGAAGGTGGGTGAAGAAGGAATTTTGCCCCGCTTCAGCCAGTTGGCGAGGGTGGAGAAGCTTGGAATCCGGATATTGTCGGATGAAGAAATTCTCTTTGAAACCGGCAGCCTGCCAAGTGCGGCCTATGTGGCTTCGACGACAGGTTTGGATGGCATGGTTGAAACCGAGGATGGGCAACACCTGATGGTGTGTCGCCCGTTTGACAATGGTTGGCGGCTTTGTATTTCAGAGAGTAAATCATTGCTCACGGACCTGACCGACCCCCTGGAAAATGTGATCCAGTTAGAGAAACGCGCTATTGAACACTGGTTGTTGATATTTGGTATCCTGACCATCGGGTTGACCATTGCGGCTGCTCTTTTGGCAGTTCGCCGGGTATTGAAGCCGCTTCAGCAAATTACGGCGGCTGTGCGTTCTGTGGCGCGGGGCAATTGGCTGGCCCATGTGGCAGGCAGGCGGCGCAAGGATGAAGTGGGAGACATTGCCCGGGCCGTCACCGTCTTGCAGCGTTCGATGAAAGAACGGGAACGGCTGCGTGCCAATGTTGCTGATGTTGAGGAATTTGTGACCCAACAACATGCGTTTGGCCTGGCCCTGAGCGAACATCAATCCGTCATGCGGCAACGGTTGTTTAATCTGTCTGACTTGTCGGAAGATCTGGAAGGCTCGATCAAATCCGTGTCTGAACTGGCCACCCAGGTGGAAGGCGAGGTGGATGAGGCACGGCTGGTAGTCCATCGCCTGAGCGGCACGGGCGCAAAAATTTCCATGGACAATTCCCAGGCACTTCGGGCGGTGGACCGGATCGGCGAAACAACGCTGCAACTGAAAAGTCATGTGGGCCAAATTTCCCAGCGCATGGAAAGTGTCACGGGAGAGGCGCGTTGGCTGGACCGTGACCTGAAAGCAATGATCATGGAAGGTGAGCATACCATTGGTGGGCTAAAATCTGCTCACCGTCCGGTTTCAAGATTGCCTGCAAGAGAAGCTGAACTGACCGGGCATGGGCGTGACCCCGTGCCGGAACAGGAATTTAGCTGAACGGCCATACCGGCAGTCGGTCCCACAAGCTCATTCGGTTCTGGCTGGGTGTGAATGGGTCAGCATAGCAGTGGGCGTTCACCGCCAGTGCTTTTTGCTTTACCCGTTCCACAAGGTTCGGGTTGCCCGCCACGTGAACGCTGGTGGTTTGATCCAAATCCGGCAAATGCTGGTCCGGCGTGCCCTTGCGGATAAGTCCGCTGGCCATTTCGCGCGAGACAATTGTGACGTTTTTCTCACCATGGTCTGCCAGCCAGCGAAAGGCGGGCAACATATACATATCGGCCGGCGAATTGAGGCCGGTTACAATTGTGAGGTTTCGGCGGTGTCTGCTTTTCACCAGGGCTTTGCTGAGCGACCAGATGGGGGCAAACCCGGTGCCGGATGACGCCAGAACAAGGGGACCGGTTTCAGCATCGCGCAGAAAAGCGTTGCCAAAGGGGCCTTGCAGCCGCACCCGGTGCCCCACTTTTATTCTGTCGCCAAGGGCGGTTGATACACGCCCTTGGCGCAATTTTTTGACCTGAAAGACAACAAGCTCATCGCTGTCTTCCTGGTCCATTTTCGCGGCAAAGGAATATTCCCGCGCCGGAAATCCGGCAAATTGCACTTTGGCGTATTGGCCGGGTCGATAGTGCAGGGGGGCGGCTATCTGGACACATACTTCCACCACTTTGTCACTGAGTTCTGCAATGGAATGGACCTTGCCGACAACTTTTTGCAGCTCCGGGGCTGTTTCAAAGGTGATGGTGGCATCACCCACGACCCGTGACCGGCAGGCCAACACGGTGTTGCCATAGGCAGTGCCTGCTGTGTCCACCGATCCGTAGGGCACGTTGACACGGCAGGTTTCGCAATGGCCGGTGGCGCAATCATGGGGAATGAGTATTTTCCCCATAAGCGCGGCGTCGACCAGTGTCTCGCCCCGCTCAGCCAAGATGGATTTGCCGTTTATGTTGAGGGTGTAACGCATCACAAAGACCCTTTCCTGTTAGCCAATTATTCGCTTCATTTGATGTGGAGGGTGACAGGGCGCTGGTGCCGTGTGTGCCGGGTCTGATTGTGATCAAACACCGATACCCACATGTTGATTTGCGTTCCAGGTTGGAATGCGATGTCAAAAGCACTGCCGGTATTTAAGGCGCGGGAGATTTCCAGTGTCCACTTGCCATCGGCCCATTTTGCGCCGCCCGACAGGTCGGCCCGGTCACCTGCATAGGTGTGGATGTTCAAGGTGGATGGTATGATTGTACCCACGGGTATGTGGCGATCGAGGCCACTGTCATAGGGGATGGACCCTTCGCGCGTCATCCACCACTGACTGCCTTGGGTGTTGGCACCATCGGCAGTTTCGGGAATTGCCCCCAATTGCTGGCGCATCAATGCCAGATCAATGGGCAGGCGTTTGAGTTGAACGGGACCGGCATATCCCTTGGTTTCATCAATGATGTAATTGTACTCGTAGATCTTCTTGCCCGGATCGGCTGAATATCCTGCCGAATAGCGCGCCTTGCCGGCAGCCTCTTTTGCATTTGGCATCTTGGGTGGGCCAAAATGCATATCATCCACATGGCCAATCATCCCGCCGCGGCTGGCTTTCCACTGCCAAAGATCCATGATGCGGCCATCATCTGTGTAATGCAGGCCACGCCCGTGGGGCGATTTTGGATAGTTTGGCAGGGGATCACTGCCCAGGAAAGTGGAGCGTCCGCCCCCCAGCCCCGCGCCGTGGGACAGGAGTACGGCAAATTTATCCTCGTAGTAGTCGTTCACGTCGGCGGTCGCGCCACCGGTAGACATGACATACCAGCCATCGGATTTTTTAATCGTGGGTGAGCGCATGAGTGAACGTGTGGGATCTTGCCACTGGAAGGCGAAGTGGATTTTGTCCTCGGTTCTCACCGCGCGGATGGACACCTGGGATACGCCATTGCCCGCCAGGTTCTCCCCCTGGTGGGTGTTGACGGTGGTGGCCTTTGTCGCTGACCAGACTTCATCGTCAAGAATGCCATCGAGGGTGGGAGGGTTAGCGACCTTTGCAACCGTTACGCCTGGGTGGGTGTTGAAATCCACGGCATAAAGCGCAAGCGCGGCTGCGCCACCGATGGTGAGGGAAAGTGTGGCAGGCCAGGCAAATCGCGTGACCGCCTGTGGGCCAAGCAGGGGGCGAAACAGGCGCAGCAACTGGCTGATGCCGCCATAAAGGAAATGAGCAAGGCTGTGTACAAATATGTAAAACAGCATCGACCAAGCCAGGATCCGGTGGACCGGAACATTGGCCCCGCCATATCCCAGATAAAGCAAAATGCCCGTCAACGTCATTGCCACAATGGCACCATAGGCAAACCAGTGCAGGGCCACGTTGATTGCCCGCAGTCTCAACCGTTTTGTGGTTGGGGGTGTGATGGTTCGCAGACGGCTTTTGCCATTGCGGTCTCCCAGCACTGCGGTCCGCAGGTAGACGAGATATGCAATCGTTGAAAAGAAAAGAAACAGGCCCGCTCCGATGTGCCAGGTCCACATTTCCCCCTGGGGCAAAACTGGTGCCAGTGCCTGGGCCCAGCTGTTGAACTGGCCTTCGGCGGAAATTCGGATGCCCGTGAACAGGCTGACAATCATGGACAGTGCGGTAAACCAGTGAAGCAGGATTGTGCCCACATCACTGCGCGGCACATCGGGCATTGCGGGTGCAACCGGGTTCACCTCGTCTGACCTGTCCCCGGGCGAGGTGGGTTGCAGAGGTTGGTGTGCGATATCTCGTGGCTGAATTTGTACATCACTCACGTGGCAGTCTCCTGTTGGACGGTATGCGTGCAACAGATATCTCAAATTCTATCATAAGTTGCAATTGCAACTTTAACGATTAGTTAACGATAAGGCCGTTTTACGTCATTTGACGCAGAATTAGCTGCCTTTGTGCTGCTTTTGACGCTTAATCGATACAACCGAACTCGCGTTTTGGGAGTGTGCCGCTGCAACCGGCTTGTCTTGGTCGAGGGGGAAATGATTGATGTATTGATGCAGATTGGGCAGTTCTGAAGCTGGCAGGGGGCGGCTGAAGACATAGCCCTGAATGCCGCAATCAAAGGGGGCCAGAATGTTGAGCTGCCGGTCGGTTTCAATGCCTTCCACAGTAATTGCCACATCCAGATCACTGGCCAGACCCATCAGCCATCGCACAATTGCCACCGCGCGTGGATCGTCGGGCAATCCGTCGGATATGGATTTATCGATCTTGATCTTGTTGAATTCCAGCCTTCTAAGATTGCCGATGGAGGTGTATCCGGCACCAAAATCATCCATGGCCACGCGAACGCCAATGGCGCGCAATCGGCTGATGATGCGGGCTGATGCATGAAAGTCATCGAACAGGGCGTCTTCTGTCACCTCGATTTCAAGACGTTCAGGATCAATAAGCGCATCGCGGACGGTTTGGCGCACCATGTCCACCAATTCGCCGGTCAACTGGGATGGGGTAACGTTGACAGCAACCGATACATCCTGGGGCCAGTCCTTAATCTGAGCAACAGCTTGTTCCATTATATGTTGGGTCAATGGGAAAAGCAGACCCTGTTCGATTGCGATCGATATAATGTCGGGCGGGATAATGTAGCCGTGTTTTGCATGGGTCCAGCGGATCAGCGCTTCAAATCCTTTGATGCGCCGTGTGCGGGAATCAATGATGGGCTGATAATGCGGGGAGACCTCATTGGCGGCGATTGCCGGTCCAAGGTCATGGGCCAGTTGCCTGCGCCGTTCGGCCTGTTCGGCAATCTGTGGTGAGTAAACGGCGCTTTTTTCACATCCGTCCAGGAAGTCGGTTGGTGTATTGCTCAACGTGTTCAGCGCGTTCATCAAACCTTCGAACCGGGCTCCATGATTTGGATATTGGGCGACCCAGACGCGAAAGCTAAGGGCGTGGCCCGACCGTGATGTGGCATCGCAATGCTGTTTGGCGATGCGCTCCAATTGTCGCAAAAGGTGGCGCTGGACATTGGTTGAATTGTCAAATGGCAACAGCAGAAGAATTGACAGCAGGTCTTCGCGGGCCACGAGCGTGGAACCGCCGAAATCATCGGATATATGTTGTCCAAGAGACAGGATGAGGTCGTCGCTTTCCTCTCTTGGCAAGGTGATCGGCGCGCCGGACTGGGAGGTGATGGTCAGCCGCACCAGCAATTGTTGCAGATTTTTGGCTTTGTCACAGGCAAAAATATGGTCGGCCTTGCGCATGAAGGCGTGGGGCAACAAATGCCCTGTTGTGCCATCGCAATCCCGGGCATTTGCCAATTTGGTCTTGAGTTGGATGTCTTGCGTGCAGTCTGTCCACTCAAGCAGGGTCAGGCGTGAATCATAGGGCCAGGCGCTGCCGTCGACCCGTATTGTATAGGGTTCATGCTGGTTTGGGCACAGGATTGGGCATTCGAATTTCAAAACCGAATTCGCCAATAATTCTTCATCAAGCGGCGATTGCCATCCCAAACGGTCCAGCATGCGTCCGGTCAATTCACTGGCGGGACGTTTCAGCAAGTGCGCCAAAGCGGGATTGACGGCGACGATTTCCAGCCCGTTGCACAGGCAAACAGGGGTGTCCAGCGCGCTGTAACAGGCGTGGAAAACGGCGTTTGAGTTTTCTGCCAGCAGGCCAGACTGATAAACGTTTGTTGCAATGGTCGGTATATCGGGCGTGCCGGACCGGCCTGTCCTGATTGGGTGGGATCGAAAAGTCAGGTGAGACCAAAGCTTGGGCATGAACATGTGACGGTGTGGGTGTTTAGTGAATTTTTGCAACTAAAGGTTGCATATTGGTAAATAGACGACCGTGTTGTTTAAAGTCTGTGAACCGTCAACCGGCCCTATTGGCGTTGACAGACAATCTGGATAGAGGTGGGCTGTTATCCGGATTGGACGGCGAGAACAGGCGTGGCAAAACTCTATTTCAACTATTCTGCCATGAATGCCGGCAAGTCGACGGTCTTGCTTCAGGCTTCCCATAATTATCGCGAACGGGGTATGCATACCCTTTTATTGACGGCGGCTTTGGACGATCGGGCTGGGGTCGGCAAGATCGGATCGCGCATCGGGCTGGATGCCCCGGCTGAAACTTTTTCTGAAAATGATGAGCTGTTTGATCGAATTCGAAACGTCCATGAAGACGCGCATCTTTCGTGTGTGCTGGTGGATGAGGCGCAGTTTTTAACCGAAGCGCAGGTGTGGCAATTGTGCCGGGTCTCAGACCGGCTGGGCGTTCCGGTGATGTGTTTTGGCCTGCGCACCGATTTCCAGGGTAAGCTCTTTCCAGGGTCTGCTGCTCTTTTGGCCTTGGCCGACAGTCTGCGTGAAATACGCACCATCTGTTGGTGCGGACGCAAAGCCACCATGGTGGTGCGGCTGGACGGTGACGGACGGGTGCTGGATGAAGGGGAACAGGTGTCGATTGGTGGGGAGGAAAGCTATGTCTCGCTGTGCCGCCGCCATTGGGAAGACAAGGATATTGGTCCAAAATCTCAGTTGAAACTTTTTCTGTGAAACTGAACAGTTGGCGAGAACTTGCGCCGATCCGTCCCTAAATTCAGCCCGGAGAATTGCCATTCACCAGCAGCGAAGAGTTGGTCCTGGCAGTCAGGATTGACACACCGGCCCTGCCCACGTCGCAAACGAAACAAAATCAACCATCCCTTGCCGCAATTTTCATTGTTTGGGTCCGACGGTCGAATGATATGATGTGTCAGTCTTGGCATTGGAGGATGCGTTTATGGGAATCGATCTTGCGGCGTTGAACGGCGTTTTGAAACCTGTCTCACAGGCGACCGGGCTGCCGAACGAATTTTATGTTGACCAGTCTGTCCATGAATTGGAACGCGAGAAAGTGTTCTTCAAGAACTGGGCGGCTGTCGGGTTTGCCAAGGATGTCCCAGAAAACGGCGATGCCACGCCGCTCCAGTTTCTGGGACTGCCGCTTCTTCTGCTTCGAGACCGGGATGGGATTGTGCGCGTGTTTCAAAACACCTGCCGCCACCGGGGTATGATCCTTGTTGATAAACCAACCAGGATCGCAGGGGCCATTCGCTGCCCCTATCATTCATGGTGTTATGACCTCAAAGGTGATCTGAAGTCGACGCCCCATGTGGGCGGACCGGGGCAGAATATCCATGATGATATTGTGCGCGAAGACCTGGGGCTGATCGAGATCAGAAGCCATATCTGGCAGGATGTTGTTTTTGTAAATATTTCGGGCGATGCAGCACCGTTTGAAACCTATGCCGCTTCCATGCTTGAGCGGTGGCAGGATTTTGAACAGCCATGCTATTTTGGTGGGCCGGATTCACAGTTTGATTTGAAAGTGAAATCCAACTGGAAACTGGCGGTGGAAAATTTTTCAGAAAGTTATCACCTGCCATGGATTCACCCGGGGCTGAATGCCTATTCCAAGCTGGAAGATCACTATCACATCATGGAGATGGGCAGTTATTCCGGGCAGGGAACCATGGTCTATAACCCTTCTCTGTCGCAGGAGAAGTCATTCAGCAATTTTGCCAACCTGCCCGCAAAGTGGGACAAACAGGCGGAATATCTTTCCTTCTTTCCCAACGTTTTGTTGGGTGTCCATCGCGATCACCGCTATGCGATTATTCTGGTGCCGGATTCGATTGATACCACGACCGAACGGGTTGCGATCTATTATGCCTCACCAGATATGGCCGGTGCAGATTATGCAGACCTGAGACGTCGGAACACGGCACTTTGGAAAGCAATATTTGAGGAAGATATTTTCGTCGTGGAAGGCATGCAGTCGGGCCGTCACGGGGCATATTTTGACGGGGGCAAGTTTTCGCCCGCCATGGACGAACCCACATGGTTGTTTCACCATTGGGTGGCCACTCAAATGTCGCGTGACCCTACGGAAACTGTTGAGAAATGAGCAGAGCCCATGGCACGTGAGCCGCGTGAAAGGGAGGATTTGGAGCGCGAAATAATCACGGCCCATGCCATGGGCGACACGCATCTGTTGGCAGAACTTTACCGTCGTGGCGCTGATTTGATGCGAGCACAAGCGGATGTGGACGCCGAAGCGTTTTTACTTACCCAGGCCTATGTTTACGCGCTTGAGGCGGGCCATTGCGGTGCTGCTGCGATGCACCGACGGCTGAAAACACTTGGCCGGGAGGCCTGACCGGCGGCCATTTCAACTGCAGGGGGACACCAGGTATTGACATTACCCGAATATCGTCCATCTGACCTGAATATGGCCTAAATGGCTGGTTTTTAGTGATAAATTGGCGCTTTGGGCGGGCATGGCCGAAAAATTGTGGGACACCAGAAATTGACAGAAAGTGGCCCAAAGAGCCTGCCGGTCAAAATGCGGTTCAGTTTATAAGCGGGCCATGTGCATCTTATAAGAGCTTTTAAAAGCGGCTTGCTGGTGACGGATGCCACCGGTCAGATTGCGTGACCGTGCCAGAAGACGTGGCCCAGGATGCGAAGCGATGACATTTGCTTTTCGTCTACCTTTTCGGTTCCATATTCCGGGTTGTCTGAAATGATTTCGAACCCGCCGGTCACCAATCGCTTGACCCGTTTGACCATCAAATAACCATTGATATCAAGGGCATAAATCTTGTCAGCAAAGTGTTCTGTCACACTTTTGTCGACCAGAAGCAGGTCGCCATCCTGAATGCCTGAACCGTCCGGCTTGGTCATGCTGTCGCCTTGAGCTTCAATGGCGGCTACATCGTCAGTATTAAGTACGTATTGTCGCAGAAAATCCCTTGATAGGGTCATGTGATCGTATATTCCTTCATCTTCAACAAGTGCAAGTCCTCGGCCTGCACTGGCTTTTGCATGTATTTTTGGAATAGAGACCGACTTTAAATCTGGCGGTTCTTTATCTACTCCAGTAATCAGCCAATCTAGCGAAATGCCGTTACTTTGAGATATTTTCGCGGCTTGTTCGATGCTTGGCTTGCTGCCATCAAAATACTTCCTAAGCGTTGCTAAAGCTATATCGCAATCTTTTGCGAATTGAGTTTCAGAGCGATCGCCCTTCAAGGCCATTAAGCGCGATACAAACCCGCCAGTGATGCTATTGTCTAGCGCTATGGTGCTTTTTTTTGTCATCGTTAAGTCAAAACTTTCTGACAACTCGGTTGTCTAGCATCAAAAACCTTCATAATAGGTCGAAAAAATCAAATTAAACAGCCGTTTAACAGGATACGACCTTTCGTACTTGTACGAAGGTGTAGGAAACGTCATATTAGGTTGACAAAAAAATCTAATAGTGCTTTTTTGTCGTAGTTCTACGAAATCGAGACCCCCAAAAAAGAGGTGGCTGCAACCATCTCTTTTTTGGAAAGCAGAAAGGCCAGATATGAAAAATCGCGATGAAGCCGCGAAAATCCGAAACGCTCTGTTCAGGAAGCGAATTACACTCGCTTCCATTGATCGCGCTAACAACCTTCCTACCGCAACAGCGTGTAATGCGCTGTATGAGCCATACGAGGCAGGGGAAGTCGCCATCGCTAAGGCGCTCGGTAAGCAGCCACATGAATTGTGGCCATCACGTTACGACAAAGGCGGTGTTCGGCTTTCGCCCCAACCTGCGAAAAACTATCGCAAGCGCAGCACGACTTCGCAACGCCAAAAAACGGAGGCTGCGTAGTCATGAACAGAGACAATTTGAAAATAGCCGACAAGCGGTCCGCGCGGCGAAGTCAGGGCGAATATGCGCAAACCGCGAAGGTGACCAGTACCGGGTTTCAATCATCCACGCGGGCGTATCTTTCCAGGAAAAAGAAATTCGCCAAATTGGCGCGTATCCGAAGGAAGTTCGGGGACACATTCAGCGCTGCCAGTGATGCTGAATTGATCGCCCAGGCAGTTGCCGAAGGGCGTGTCACCAAGTGCCCGCCACGGACTTATGCGCGGCCAGAACTGGCCTAACGCGATCCAGCCCTTTTAGCGGTCGCCAATCACCGCTTTTTCAAAAATCAGGACGAGAGAACCATGACCGAGATCATCGAGATCAAGCTTGACGATATTTCCGTTTCAGATCGCATTCGCGCGGTCGATGAAGCGCATGTCGATTTCATTGCCCTTGGCGTATCCGAGCGCGGGCAAATGACCCCTGCGTTGGTGCGCCACACGCCCAATGGTGAGAAAAAATTCGCGCTTGTGTATGGCGCACATCGCTATGCCGCGTTGCAGAAGTTGGGGATTGAAACAATCCGCACAGAAGCGCGGAAAATGAGCGTTGAGGAAGCGCGCCTTGCCGAGATTGACGAAAATCTGATGCGGCATGAATTGACTGCGCTTGATAGGGCGCTTTCGCTGGCTGAACGCAAGCGTGTTTACGAAGAATTACACCCCGAAACCAAGAATGGTGGTGACCGTAAAAGCACAATGTTTGCCGATCAGAACGACAAAGTTGTCGATCTGATCGAAGGTGGGGAAGTAGGCGATCAAAACGACAAGGTTGTCGATTTGAAATTCACTGCCGTGACAGCCGAGCGCATGGGTGTGTCGGAACGGTCTATTGAGCGCGCTGTTGCGCTTGCAAAAGGTCTGTCGGAAGAAGCTCGCGATGCGGTGCGTGGAACGCCTGACGCGGATAATTCGTCATTGCTGTTGCGGCTGGCAAAGCTAGACCCGAAGAAACAAAAAACGGTCGCCAAGCGCCGGGGCAAAAAGCCCGATGCGCCATTGGTCGAGTTGATCAACACAGTCGAAGGCAAGGTTGCGCCGGAAGCGCCAGACCCCGTTGCCAAGCTGGTCGCTGCATTCAGTCGTTTGGACGCCAAGCAGAAGTCAAAGTTTCAAGCCGCCATCAATGAACTGTTGGAGGCTGCATAATGACCATCGAACAAAAACTGGTCTTGTACGATCACACGGCGGTGTTGGTGCGTACCATGGCCGCAATGAACCAATGTGGTGTCGCAGATTATGTGGCCCAATTGATCGCCGCTGATGCGTCGCGCTGCGGCGTTGCCCTGATGAACGATAATCAGGGGGTGGTGTGATGGACTACTTCGACGCTTATTCGGATGAATGTCGGGTTGCGTTTGCTGCGGTGAAGTCCGTGCCAACCGATGAATTGTTGGCAATTCGGGGCGTTATTGCGGACGCCATTCGGGAGGGATGGCCCGCGCATCGGCTAACAAGTGCCGTATCAGAATTGCCTTTGTCTTTTCGGGACGTTTCAAACCGCGAGGTAGTGATGTCATGACTGTCACCCCCGCGATGTTAGCCGCCATTACTAACGAAACAAGGTATTCATACCGATCAGCAATGATGCGCCAAGCGCCAAGGCTGATAGCATTCCAACTGTCAAAAGTGTCAGTCATGGCTAAGGTCGCGATTGCGTTGTCTGCTTCGCTGTCAAAGGCTGCGTCAAATGGTGTGGACCTGATTACGTCATGCCGTGCTGTAAAGGGCGCTTGTGCATCCGAGAGCAGCGAAAGGACATCCGCTGGTGACAGCGGTTCGCTGTGGACGGTTGTTGTTGGATTGCCTAGCCGATCAGCACAATATGTCAGCCAGACTTCGTTCCATTTCATAACAGCTATCCCTTACTTTTTACGCCGATTTTTGAGCGTATCACATGCGGGGGCTTTGTCATGACCCCGCTTGCTTCACCTAAACGTCCTGCACTGCCTGATTTGCACCGTTGCCCCGTGGTCGGTTGTCAAACCACGTTGATTGCCAGCCGCCGCATGTGTTCGTCGCATTGGCTGCGTGTGTCTGCGGACAATAAGGCTGGGCTGCGCAGTTATGACAATTTGATTGCAGCCGCGCGCACCGACGATGTGCTGGAACATTTATTTGAGCAACGCGCCGTTATCTGGCGCGCGGCACTTCGTGATGCGGAGGGTCGCCACGATGGCTAAGAAAGTTTCACCAGACCAGCCGGATATGTTTTATGAACCGGTTTACCCGACCCGTCATGCATCCCAAGGCATCGACTGCACCGGCTTTGCAAACCGCCTTTCGCGGGGAATGAGCCGCGCCTTGCGTGAATGTGGAAAGTCGCGCCACGAAGTGGCGGCCAGTATGGGCGAAGCGCTCGGCGTCGATACGATTTCGAAAGCCACTATCGACAGCTACACGTCAGAAGCAAAGGAAGATCACCAGATCAGTGTGTTGCGCCTGAAAGCTTTTGTGCGGGCAACACGCGCCTATTGGTTGTGGGATTTGGTTGTCGCTGATGATGGCTTGACGATGCTGGAAGGCGATGAAGCGCGTTTGGCTGAAATTGCCCTGGTTGAGCAGAAGAAAGCGGAAATTGATGCGCAGCTACGCCAATTGAAGGCCAAGCCGGTTCACACACGCCGGAGGCGCGCCACATGAAGGTTGGTATTGAAACACAAATTGGCGAAGCGTTGCGCGAACTGGATATGCGCAAGCAAGTGTATCCGCGCCAGGTTGCACGGCACCAAATGCGGCAAGCCGAAGCCGATCTCAAAATTTCCTATCAGCAGGCCATTGTGACCACACTCGTTTATGTGCGTGACAATATGGAAGGCATCAAAGCCTATGCCGCTGCCAAACGTAGTGGCGGTGACGCATGACCTATCATCGCACTGATCTTTGCCCTTGTTGCAACCAGCAATTGCCGGAAATTGAACGGGTTTATGTTGATCCGATTATGGCCGCTGTCGCGCGCCGTGGTGTCATGGTGCAACTCGATCCAAGTTCAATGCTGTTGTTCAATGCTTTGTATGAGGCCGCGCCGTTATTCGTGCGCCGTGATGAACTGATTGCCGCGCTGTTCATGATTGATGCCGATGAAGATTTGCCAGAAACCGACATGGTCAAGCAGACCATATTCAAGCTTCGCCGTGAATTGAGGTCGCTTAACCTTGGTATTGAAAACGCCAACAAACGGGCCAATCGCCGACCGGCATCCTATCGCCTTGTCGATCTTGATGGTGGGGAGTTTGCGGCGTGAAACAGTGGTTTACCATTTCCGAGATATTGGCATGCGATTGTCCAGGTCTGCCAATGACCAAGCAAGGTCTGCAAAAGGTTGCCAAGCGGGAAGGTTGGTCAGCCAATGGCGCGCTATCTCGAATACGAGACAATGGTGCAGGAGCTACAGAGTTTCACTACAGCCTATTGCCGATGGTTGCGCAGATGCGCCTAACCGCTGTTGATCGCGGTGTTGTTGATACTGTCAATGACTTGTCTAGCGTCACTGCCGAACAGAACGAACTCTGGCAGCGCTATGACAAGCTGACGGATGCACAAAAACAGGTGTGCCATGAACGGCTAGCCACGCTCAACCAGGCATTGGTGCTGTATCGTGGTGGTACGTTCACCAAAGACCTTGCTATGCGCGTTGCCGCCACCAAGGCTGGTGTCAGCTATACAACGGTTCGCAATTGGGAACGGTTGACCCATGGTCTGCCGGAAAACGACTGGTTGGCTGCACTGGCCCCGGCGCACAAAGGCTGCACCGCCAAGGCTGATTGTCACCCGCAGGTTTGGGAATATATCAAAGCCGATTATCTGCGGGCGGAACGGCCATCCTTTGCCGCCTGCTATCGGCGAACCAGCAATATTGCCAAGCAGAATGGCTGGTCACCGGTGCCCGCTGCAAAGACACTTAAAAGGCGCATTGAACGCGAGTTTGACGCTGCAACTATCAAGATGGCTCGACATGGTCGCGATGCGGTCAAAGCCATGTATCCGGCGCTGACACGTACCCGCACACATTTCGACGCCATGGAAGCTGTCAATATTGATGGCCACAAATTCGATGTGTTTGTGAAGTGGGAAGACGGTAGCGTCAGTCGCCCGATGATGGTGGCCATTCAGGACTTGTACAGTAACAAGTTTGTCGGCTGGCGCTTGGCCAAATCCGAGAACAAAGAAACCGTTCAACTGACTATTGGCGACATGGTCAGAAACCACGGCATTCCTGATAAGATGTGGCTCGACAATGGCCGCGCGTTTGCATCAAAATGGATTACAGGTGGTGCGCGCACACGCTACCGGTTCAAGGTGCGTGACGATGACCCTGTTGGCTTGTTGACGCAATTGAATGTCGAATGCCACTGGACAACGCCATATAGCGGCCAGTCGAAACCGATTGAACGCGCGTTTCGAGACATGTGTGACGACATTGCCAAGCACCCGCTTTGCGAAGGTGCATGGACCGGCAACACGATTGACAACAAGCCGGAAAATCACGGTTCAAAGTCTGTGCCGATTGATGAGTTCCGCGCCATTGTTGACGCTGGAATTGCCGAACACAATGCGCGCCCTGGTCGCCGTTCAAAGGTGTGTGGTGGCAAGCTAAGTTTTGACCAGGCTTTCGCGCAGGGTATCGAAAAGCGCGTGTTGAACGTGCGCAAGGCAACGCCAGAACAAGCCCGTTTATGGCTGTTGGCAGTCGAGACGTTGAAGCCCAGGAAGAACGGCGAAATCTACTTTATGGGCAACCGCTATTGGCATGCCGAATTGGCGGCCTATGCCGGGCAGACGATCACAATACGCATTGATCCTGAAAATCTGCATGCACCCATTCACGCATACAGCCAGGACGGTCGTTACATCGTCGAAGTGCCTGTACTCGAAGATGCTGGCTTCGACAGTCAAGACGCGGCGCGTGAACACAATTCACTGCGCAAAGCTTATGTGCGCAGTGCGGTCGAAGCAGATCGCCTGAAATCCAAAATTGACACCGAAGAAATGAAGCGGCTGGCCGGTGGTGTCGCCGTTCCTGTTGCGCCGGTGCCTGATGAAACGAATGTCGAAAGGCCCGTCTTTGGTGGTCTTACGAAAAACGAGAAACCGGCAGTCGCCGGGGCCGGTGAAGTTGTCGAACTGACAATCGAGCCTACCGAAGACGAGTTCGCGCGTGGGCTGAAAATGCACATGCGCAAAGCAGTAAATGACCCATTTGCCGTGATTGGTTCCGCGTATTCGGCAGACGATGCGGGTTTTGAAACACGCGGGGACATCCCGCCACATCAAGACGAATAGGACCAATTAAATGACCAAGGCCAATTCCAGTGAAATAATCGTGTCGGCTTTTGACACACCGCGCCATCACCCCAACATGGCGGAACGGCGCAAGGGGCAGCCGGTTTTATCCAACGATGAAGTCGCGCGTTGGGAAACTGCAACGCTACGTGTCCAACATATTGCAGGAAGTGCGCGACTATCGAAAGCGGAAGTCAGTCGCCGTATTGGCATCAATAACGCCAAGCTAAACCAGTGGTACGATGGTGAATATCCAGGCGACTTCATTACCGCCACTGATGATGTTGAGAAATGGATCAACAGTGTTGACGCGATGGCCGATCTGCAAGGCACAATCCCTAATGCGCCGACCTACGTTGCTACGCCCACGGCAAAAGAAATTGAAGCAACTCTTTTGTTTGCGCAGACCATGCCCGAAATGGTGGTCATCACTACGGGCGCAGGGGTTGGTAAGACGGTTGCTTGTGAGCGGTTCCGCAATCAGTCACCGCACGTGCACCTGGTCACGATGCGGCCTAACACAAAAAATGTGTTCGGCATGCTGTCGGAGATTGGGCGGACAGTTGGAGTTCGCCGGACCAATTCAGCAGATTATGACCGGGCTATCGGTGAACGTTTGCAGCGTATCGGCAATAAGCCGCTCTTGATCATTGATGAAGCGCAAAACCTGACAGATGAAGCAGTCGATGAATTGCGCTTCTTTCTTGATCAGTACAAATGCGGCATTGCCCTAGTCGGTAACGACGAAATCTACACCCGGTTTCACGCTCAAACCGGGCCAAGCTATGCGCAGATCAAACGCCGCATTGGCAAACGCCTAAAACGTATGAAGCCGTTGGCTGGTGATGTGTCGGCACTAATCCAAGCCTGGGGCATCGAAGACGATGATCAAATAAAAATTCTAACCATGATCGGCAGTAAGCCCGGTGCGTTGGGTCAGATCAGTAAGACATTGCAACTCGCCGGAATGTATGCGGCTGGCGGCGGTCGTGCGATCACGGCGGCTGATATTCAGTCGGCCTATCAAAACCGTTCGGTGGATGCGTGATGGAAGAAATGCCGCTCCGAAACCGCAACGTGCGACCTTCAACGTTCTTAGAAAATGCGTTCAACGCATTGCGGCGTGAGATCGGTGATAATCCGCTTGTCGATGCGGAAAGTCTTCGCGATTGCCTGGACGTGATGGCAGGCCAGCTGCCCGCCATCAAGGCGACAGAAGAACGACTTGGTTTGATGATCGGCGAGGCACATTCGCAGGTGCGCTTGACCGGCAACAACGTGGTTCCCTTTCGGCGGCGCGAATGAGCGCCGCCCCAACCTAATCTCTTTTGAGACACCAAGGCCAAGTTCTCAAAGTGAAGGAACGCCACCATGGCATTCGGAAAAAAGGCGGCAAAATTGCCCACAAACGACGATGAGTTTCATGCAGCAATCAAGGAGGTTGGACACCTGCGTGGCCAGTTGGCCACGTTGGAAGCCAGCATGAACAATGAACTTGTGCCGATCAAAGAGCGGTTCGAAAAAGGAGCACAGCCAATCAATAATCAACTGGCTGTGTTGGAAGCTGCGGTTGAAGGATATGCGGGAAAACACCGTAAAAAACTGACCGAAGACGGGAAGAAGAAAACGGTCAAATTGCCAACCGGCAAAATCAGCTGGAAGGCGAGAGCGGCGTCGGTGAAACTGGTCGGCGATGTGGCGGACATCATCGCGCGTATCAAGGGACTTCGTTCGGTGAAAGCCAAAGCCCTACTGCGTACGAAAGTCGAGATCGACAAGTCTGCGGTGATCAAAGGCCGGGAGTTCGCTGAAACAATCGAAGGCATCGAAATTATTGAAGGTGAAGAAACCTTCAAGATTGAGCCCTTTGGGTCAGAACTCGCATGACCGGGGGTCGTTTCAGATATAGCCGAACGCCTGGCACAGATCAGACCATCGAAGATGCAGATCGCGAATACAACCGCCAAGCACATGTGAAGGCTGGGCAGTGCATCATGGAGATGCTGCGTGACCTATCCGACACGGACGCAAAACGCGCACTCTATTATGCGTTGAACGTGCGTTGCGGCGTTTCACTTCCAGAAGACTTCTAACGCCAATAACCGGTGCGGGTAAAAGCCCGCACCGGAGCCAATCACACAAATCAAAACAGGAGAAATTCACGTGACAGCAATTGCTCAAAATAAGTCCGGGCGTGACCCGTTTATTGTCACCTGCAAGGTTGCTCAGAAGCAACTGGCGATGGAGGATGAAGCTTATCGCCGCATGTTAATGCGGGTTGTTGGTGTTAGATCATCCACCGCCGTGCCCTATGACAAAAGGCCTCTGGTGTTGGCTGAATTGGCGCGCCTGGGCGGAAAACCAGCAAGCAGACCTGATCAGCATAAAGTTGGTGCCTTTCGTCTCGACGGGCCATATGCGGGCAAGCTGCAAGCCTTGTGGATCGCCGGTTATAATCTGGGCATTATCAGCGATAAATCTGACAAGGCCTGTTCGGCTTTTATTAAACGCATGACCAAGCTGGATCATTCGCGTTGGCTCACCCAACCAGCCGATGGTGCAAAGGCCATTGAAGCGCTGAAACAATGGCTCACCCGCGAAGGAACGGTCGATTGGACCAAGCGCGAGTACCGCGACATTCACTATGTGAACGAACCGCAGTTTCGCATCGTTCAGGCGCAATACCGATTGCTGAAACGGGCAGGTGAAATTGCAGCCAATAGTCGCGTTAGCCAAATCGACTGGCTGCAACAACGCTGTGTAGTTTACGGGCTTTCAAACACCGATTTAAGCACTTTTAAAAGCCGTGACTGGATAGCGTTGATGAACGCGCTTGGTGCCGATGTGCGTCAGGCAAAGGGGGTGGCGTGATGACCAAAAAAGAAATGGTTGATCATCCAGAACACTACAACGCTAGTCCATCCGGTGTGGAGTGTATCGACGTAATCCAGCACATGTCGTTATGCGTAGGAAACGCGGTGAAATACCTTTGGCGGGCAGGATTGAAGGGAGACAAAATAGAGGATTTGAAAAAGGCACGTTGGTATATCGACCATGAAATTACGCGCCTTGAAAGTCTCTCATCCAATGTCAAGCCGTCTCAAAGGGAGGGTGAGAAATGATGAACAGAAACAAAGATTGGATGGAGCATCCGTGCTTTTGTTGCAGCCTTCCTGATTGTGATGATCGCAGTTCAAAATGCCTGCTTCGCAAATGCATTTCCAGGTATTCGGTCGCGCAAAGACGAGGGAAGGTTACTGAAACCGACAAACGCGGATATGCGCAGGCTTATCTAGAACTTTATTCCGATAAGCAATTGGCAGCGAAGGGCCGTGTTCGTGATGTTGTTGCGGAGGTTTGCCCATGACCGGCATTTCACGCAATCCACTGGCGAACCGTCGCGCCCACACTGCCTTTGAACTGCGCTTGCCGGAAGGGCCATCGGTGACCGTTGGCCTGGGTTATTATGACGATGGGCGCGTTGGCGAAGTGTTCATGACATCGCGCAAGATCGGCACGGCATTTGATGCCGAATGCGCCGACGCTGCGGTGTTGGTTTCCATCGCGCTGCAACACGGCATTTCCGCCAGTTCGCTTTACCATTCCATGAACCGGACACCCCAAGGTGAACCCGTGTCGGTGATCGGTCGTGTTCTCGCTGGCATTATCGAAAGTGAAAAGGATGCGACCGATGAATGATCCTAGAAAGCCGATCAAGTCTCTCACCGATGGCACCGCTGACCATTTGCGTTCAATTGCACATGACAAGATGCTGGACATGACCAGCGTTGGAGCAAAGGCCGTTGGTTGCACCGGCGCATCATTCGTTTTCTTAGGTCTTGGTATTTGGGCCGAAGAACTTGCGGAATTGGACCCTAAAGCAGCTGTGCAATTCTTTTCAGCTGTAGCGGTCTTGATTGACCCAAATGCCAATCATGCAAAGAAATTGCGTGCCGAAAAGAAACGGGCTGCGGCGGTTAAGTCGCTTTTTGCGGCGGTCGATTTGGATATGGCAAACCTAGCAGGTTCGTCATGAGCAAAGAAGAACCACACCCATGCTTTTCGTGCATCCTGCCCGATTGCGATGATACGCATAAAGGTTGTGCGCTTCGTGAAATTGACCGTGCTTACACCAGGGCACGACGTGCTGGCAGTGTTCCTGATCAGCTGCGTCGCCAGCACCACCACGCATACAAGGAATTGTATCATGATCGCGCCATCCAGCGGCGCGGCCACATCAGAGATGTCATGAAGGATTTTGCGTGATGGATGATGCAAAGACAATCATTACTGATCACGCGGTTTTGCGGTTACTCGAACGCGGCTATGGCGTCGATGTGGAAGGCCTTCGCCGGTTCATGGCTGAACGTCTTGCCCGTGGCATTGAGGTTGGCGCGCCCAAGGTGGTCATTGGGCACATGAAATATGTGTTGAAGGCTGGCCAGTGCGTCACTGTTATGGAGCAACCATTGTGGTCAAAAACACCAGCCAACAAGTCGAGAATAGATCGTCATAACAGGCATAAGCGCCGTGCCTATGAAAGGCGGTTGCGCGGTGAGTGAGGATTTCACATTCTTGCCTGCGGTTCTGGCAGAAATCGCGGAAGTGGCGGGCTTGGTTCCGGCCATTCAAATTGCCAAGGCGAAAGGCGGGCAGCGTGTCACGTTTCCTGCCAAGCTGAAAGATGGGCACTGGCTGATTGAAGCTGTTGGCATTGATGCGGCGCGCGTGATCTGCGCGCATTTTGCAACCGACGTTGGCGGCATCGACATCGACATACCTTTCGGGCCAACGTCAACGCGGGCACGTCGCAAGCGTCAAATTAGTGAATTGATCGGGCAGGGAAAGTCGGCAAACCAAATCGCAAGAGTTGTACAGGTTGACCGACGCACCGTATTTAGGCACAAGAAAGCGGCTGGCGACGACAGCAATGGACAAGGCTCGTTGTTCTGATCCGCCCCTGCCGGTGACACCTGTCACCCGCAAATGCCAAGGGGCCAAAACCTAATATCTCCGAAATTAGTTTGGAGATTTGGCCATGAACCAGGCGGTTCGATTTTACCAGAATTTGTTGAAAAAGATCGGCTTCAATATCGATGCTGACGGGGTGCGTGGTCGGCAAACGATTGCAGCTATAAAAAAGTTTCAGCAGGCCGAAGGTCTGGAAGTTGACGGGCTTGTCGGACCGCTAACGCTGGCAAAGCTGCGCAAAAAAGCCGGTTTGAAAAGCGGCACTACTGCAAGCCAGTTGTCGCCGCCTGCAAACCGTGATGCGGGTTATGACGTTGCCCCGTGGATGGATTTCGCAAAGGCCATGAACGGTTGGCACGAACGCCGGAACTACGGAAAGGTAAAGCGTTTCCTATCGACGGTCGCCAGCTGGTTTGATCCGATCAAATACCCATGGTGCGGCATGTGGATGGCTGCGGTTATTTCCCATTGCCTGCCCGATGAAGTTTTGCCCACCAATCCAGCTGGTTCAATCAACTGGAAAGATTGGGGCCTTTCCTGCAAACCTCAATACGGTGCAATTCTGGTTTTCTGGCGCGGTTCGCCGAACGGATGGAAAGGTCATATCGCCTTTTACGTGGGTGAGGATGCGACCTGCTATCACGTGTTGGGCGCTAATCAGCGCGACCAGGTGTCAGTGACCCGTATCAAGAAAAATCGGCTGCGTAAAAACGGTTCACGCTGGCCAGCAACGGCAATGCGGGGGGATGATCGCACAATCAAGCTTGCGGCCAAGGGCAGTGTTTCTGTCAATGAGGCTTAGATCATTATGATCGCTTCCGACCAGCAGCGGGTGAATTTCTGGCGTTCGGCATGGCGGCCATTCGTTGCCGTTATTGGTGCGATATGCCTGTTCATGATTGTGTTTACGGTTTGCATGATGCTGGTTTTGAGCCTGACCAAGTTTGATCAGGCGTCGGCTGTCCTTGTGGCGATGGTTGGGTCGATCTGCACGATGCTGACCGCATTCATTGCTGGGCGGTCTTATGAAAAGGCGCGGGGGCAATCGATACCACCAAATGAATTGCACAATGAAGAATTCGTCGAGCCGGGTTTGGATGTTGGCGAAATTCAGGTCGAAGGCGCACATGGTCCGTCAGGTTTAAGGGTCGGGTGATGTTCAAAGGTTTGATCAATACGGTTGCTGGTTCGGTGTTTGGCGTCAAGACGATTGCGCTGATGGTCGCTGGCTTCGCAGCCACCCTGACCGGCTTGGCTGCATATGATCGCTTCATTGATGACCCGCATGTTGCCGCATTGGCTAAAGCTGAATTGCGGGCGGAAGTGAATGCGGAAGCGGCACGGTTCATTTCGGAAGCCAGCCGGAAAGCCAAGGCACAAGAACGCGAATTGCAGCGTAAGGCCGACGAACTGGCCGAACTCAATGATAAGCTGAAAGGCGAAAACGATGACCTTGTTCGACAATTTGAAGCTACTCCCGGTGCTGATGATGACACCGGTATTGATGGCAGCTTCGTGCGTTAAAACACCACCTGTTGTTAAGGTCGTTGAAGCTCAAACGCCGCGTGTCAGTGCTGAACTGAAACGCAAGTGTTCGTCACCCTACAAGGTGCCCAAAGGCAGTTTAAAGCGCAGCCAGGTTGTGCGTGGCTGGAACCGTGACCGCACGAACTTGCGCATTTGTGCGGCGCGGCATTCGGAACTCGCCCGCCAGGTCACCACTATCGAAAAGGGCGGTTGATGCGCAGTCTGTTCAAATTGGCGATCTATGTAGCCCTGGTGACAGCAATCATCGGTGCCGTTGGCGTTGTTGGCATTTATTTCACCATTAGTGCAGTGGCGGTGTAATGCATGGCCAAGTCGCCTGACAAAAAATCGGCTGCCGATAAGGCCCCGGCCAAGCAGCGTCGCAGTTCCACACATTCACGCCCGCGTCGTAATGCGATTGATGCCTTGCCGGTTGAAGCCGCGCATGAAGTCGCGTGGGTGCGCGAAGAATTGCTTGGTACACGATTGAACCAATCGGAAATTCGCGAACAGCTAAATGCTAATCTGGCAGCGATGGGTATCAACAAGGTGATATCGGCGTCATCGATGTCGAACTATGCCAAGTACATCATGGCGCAAGGTCATGAAATCATCCATGCCCGCGAAATGGCGAAGGTGTTTATTAACGACATGAAGGCGCGCGACGGCCTGGACGTTGAATTGTATGTTGGTGAACTGATTACCGCTGCTGTTGCGAAGGCGATGCGGGGGATTATCGCAAACGAAGAGCCAGACGTGGTTGCATTGCGAGACGCGGCAACGGCGCTTTACCGCCTGGCACGTGCGCGGGCTGCCAGCCATGCAGTGCGTCGAACTATCTTGAAGGAAATTGGCGACAAGATTGAAGCCGAAGGTAAAGCCAATGGCGCGTCGCAAGACAGCATCGACAAGATGAAACAGGCGCTTGGTTTGAACGTCGATGTTTCAGATGATGAACAGGGCGGGTGATGAACACTGATGCTGTCGGTCGCGCAATTTCAGAAAAGGATTGGCTAAAGCTTCGAAAAGACGCTTTAGATCAAACCGAAGTGCTGTCTGCGCTTGGTGGCCCAGATGAAATTCTGATCGGCTATCAAAAGCGCTTGCTCAATTCGACATCGAAGCATGACGTGACGGTGGTTCCAAAAAGCCGCCGCACCGGCGCGACCTGGACCATTGGTGCAGATGCAATCATGACCGCATCAGCCCAACGCCAGGCGGGCGGAATGGACGTGTTCTATATCGGTTACAATCTGGATATGGCGCGCGAGTTCATCGACGTTTGTGCGATGTGGGGGCGCGCCTTTGAGGGCATCGCCCACGAAGTTGATGAATTCATCTTTGAAGAAGATCATGACAAGGCTGTTAAGGCGTTCCGCATTCGGTTGGACAGTGGTTTTGAAATCGTTGCCCTTCCATCGCGCCCGCGTTCACTGCGCGGCAAGCAGGGTTACGTGATCCTGGATGAAGCTGCGTTCCACGATGACCTTGAAGGCATGATGAAAGCAGCCCTGGCATTGCTAGTTTGGGGCGGCAAGCTTTGCGTGATTTCAACCCATGACGGCGAAATGAACTATTTCAATCAGCTGGTCAGTGAAGTGCGGGCCGGTCGTCTGCCTTATAACCTGGTTGAATTTGATTTTGATGATGCGCTGCGGGATGGCCTTTATGAACGCATTTGTCAGGTCAAAGGCGAAGAATACACGCTGGCTGGCGAAGCTGCCTGGCGAGCCAAGATCATCGCTTTCTATGGTGATGATGCCGACGAGGAATTGTTCTGTATTCCGTCCATCGGTAGCGGTGTCTATTTCCCCCGTTCACTGATTGAAAAGCAGATGCTTTCTGACATTCCTGTATTGCGATGGACGCCCCCGGCAGACGATTTTACTACATGGACCAAGCGCGAACGTAAATCATATATGGCCGACTGGATTGCTGAACATGTCGACCCTTTGCTTGCCAAGCTGGACCCGACACAACGTCATGCGCTTGGTCAGGACTATGCATATGCAATGGACCTTTCAGTCTTGTGGCTCTTGGCAGTCACGCAAATGATGCACCGCAAAACGCCGTTCATCGTTGAAATGCGGCGCATGCCCTATGATCAGCAAAAGCAATTGTTCTTCCATGTCGGCAAGCGCTTACCGCGCTTCACTGGTGGTGCCATAGACGCGAACGGTTCTGGCCAGGCGTTGGCACAAGAATGCATGCAAGAGTTCGGACAGCGGCGCATTCATGAAGTGATGATCAGCCGGGAATGGTATCGCACCAATTCACCGCGCTTGAAGGCGTCGATTGAAGACGCTGAATTCTGGATGCCAAAAGACGACGATGTTCTGACCGACTTTAGGATGGTCAAACAGGTCGATGGTGTGCCGATGGTGCCACGTCAACGTACTAAGTCCAAAGCCGATGGCCAGAAGCGCCACGGTGACACATTTGTTGCAGCACTACTGGCCCATGCCGCCAGTGATATCGAGCCACGCGAATATGACGGGTATATGGGGGCCAGTTCGCAGGGCAGTGAAAATGACGATGGTGTTGATGACAAAGAAGCGTTGCATGGCGGCGCATACAGCAGAACAGACGGGATGCACTGATGCAGGAAGTATTTGCAGGTCTGGTTGACGCCAGCGGTCGGCCAATTAAAAAACAGGCGCTTGTTCAAGAGCAGGCAGGGCCAACGTCAGGCGGTGTCAGAAAGGTTTGGTCTGATAGCGTTGCGTCGGGCATGACGCCGCAGAAAATGGCGCGTATGCTCAAAGCTTCACGCGGCGGTGACAGCGCAGAGTTTGTGCAGTTTGCCGAAGAAATGGAGGAGCGCGACCCGCATTACGCTAGCGTGCTCAATACCCGCAAACTTGCCGTGATGGGATTGCGCCCGCAGGTTGAAGCGGCAAGCGATGAACCCCGCGATATTGAGATCGCCGACGCTGTGCGTGAGATGATTAAGCGAGGTGGTTTTCGCCGTATGAAGTATCACGCGCTTGATGGTCTGGGCAAAGGTTATGCCGTGATCGAAATCGACTGGCAGGCATTCGATAACGAATGGCGACCGGCAAAATATGATTGGCGCGATCCGTCGCATTTCCAGTGGGGCGATGATGGGCGTCAATTGCGCCTGCGCAAAGATGGTGTGAAAGACGGTGTCGAACTTACGCCTGGCAGGTTCATGGTGCATGTGCCGCAACTGAAATCCGGGCTTCCGGCGCGCAATGGTCTGGCCCGCTTGGCCGCATGGTGTTTCTGCCTGAAATCTTTCACCCTAAAAGACTGGGCACAATTTGCCGAAACCTACGGCTTGCCAATTCGTATCGGGAAGTATGACGCTGACGCCACCGAAAAACAGAAACGGGATTTGCTTCGTGCGCTGCGCATGATGGGTCACGATTTTGCTGCTGTCATTCCAGATGGCATGGACGTTGATCTGGTGCAGGCTTCGTCGGGCAAGGGCGGTGAAGGTGTGTTCGGTGGCCTTGCCAAATATATTGACGAAGCCTTTTCCAAGGCGGTGCTTGGCCAGACAATGACAACCGACAATGGTTCAAGCCAGGCACAAGCAAAAGTTCACAATGAAGTGCGTCTCGACATTGTCGCAGCGGACAGCGACGATCTGGCCGAAAGTGTCAATGCGGCGATTATCAAGCCGTTTATCGATTTCAATTTTGGAGTGCAGGAAAGTTACCCTGCACTGACTTTCCCGGCAGAAGCCGCAGAAGATTTGAAGGAACTGGCCGATACGATCTATACTTTGTCGCGGGCGGGTTTGACGTTTCAGGCAAGTGAAGTGCGTGATCGCTTCGGTTTTGCGGACCCGGAAGAAGGCGCAGAAGTGATCGGTGGTCTTAATCCTGCTAGAGGTGACGGTGAAACAGACCAGGCCGCGAACCGGCGCAAGCTTTGCCCCGGATGCGGTAAGGCGCATAACCGTGTTGGCGATCCCGAAGACGAAGACGCTCTTGACCAGATTGGCGCTGATGCTTTGGCGCGTTGGGTCGAACAGGTTGACCCGCTGCTTGACCCAATTCGCAAAATTGCCAATTCGGCCAATTCCTATGAGGAATTCTTACAACGACTGCCCGAAGCCGTTGAAGCGTCCGATGTCAATCAACTGGCCACCGCGCTTGGCCGCGCGATGTTCCTGTCATTGGGTACGGGCGATGGTGGTGAATAGTGGATACGTTCACATTCAACACACGGCCACCACAAGAGGTGACGGGCTATTTTGACGAAAAGGCCTTGCGGCCTTCATTTCATCATCTTGACACCTGGCTTGATGAACATGCGTCTGCCTTCACCGTGGCGAAAGCGACGCAAGCCGATGTCCTGGCAACGATACGCGACGACGTATCGCGCGCCATTCGTGATGGCATCCCATATGAGCAATTTCGTAAAGACCTCACGCCACGCCTGCAAAAATTGGGTTGGTGGGGCCGTCAAGATGTTATCGACCCGTTGACGGGTGAAACCATCACCGCGCAGCTTGGTTCACCACGGCGCTTGAAAACCATTTATTGGGCGAATACACGCACGGCGCGGGCAGCTGGTCAGTGGAAACGGGCACAGCGCACGAAGCGCGCTTTACCCTATTTCCTATATGGCATTGGCTATTCTGAAAACCACAGACCGCACCACGTTGCCCAGGCGGGCACGATCTTGCCGGTCGACCACCCACATTGGAACGAATGGTTTCCACCCAATGGCTGGGGCTGCAATTGCTGGATACGCCAGATCACGCGCAGCGAGGCGACCGGCCTGGGCGGCGAAAGCGACGAGCCAGACATTCCGCGCAGAACCTTTGTCAATGAACGCACCGGCGAAACAACAACTGTGCCCGAAGGCATCGACCCTGGTTGGAATTCCAACCCAGGCAGAATACGCCATGGCATATTGCGGCGCGATCTTGGTCAGTCATTGGGCGGCGTTGATGAAGCCACCCGCCGCACATTGATAAGCGCCAGTCCCTTGAGCGATTTTGCGCGAGTGGCCGCATCCGGTGCATTGCGGCCAAAGGCCAGCATTCCTTTTGCCGCAATAGGTGACGAATTGGGCGACCGTATCGGAACAAAAGCCAGAACGGTTTTTTTGTCAGCTGATACGATCACCAGCCATAAGTCCTATGCCAGGGTGACGCCTGAACAGTATGCGACGCTGTCACAACAGATCATTGACGAAGGCGAAATCTGGAAAGACGGGCGAACGCGGTTCAGTGCTGTACTTTATGTTGACGGCTTGCCCTACGTGGCGGGCATAAAACTGACGCGCTATGATGAACTTTTTTTCACCACACTGCATGTGTGGCGTGAACGGTCGGTTCAATCGCTGCGACGCAAAGGCGAAAGGGTGAAGTAGCGCCCGGAGGGTCGAAACATCCTCGCTGCCGTGAAGCAGGTCTTCCGTATGGCTCGGGCGCAACCCAAATATGAGGCAAAACCGGCAAAAAATCAAGAAATCTGATAAACCGCAATTTTGGCCTCACAGACGCGATTTCAGGGTTCTTGCAGTGCCTCACTATATCCCGGCGCATAAAAAACGGCTGACGGGCTTATAAAATCTTATAATGGCGCATTCATTGCCCTTGATCTGGCTGTAAATCGTGTCACCATGGGCAAATCGCCTGAACCGGAATAATTCCAGCCGGTGACGTTTGTCACCCGCAAAAGCTAAAATCAGTCGCGCCATACTGGCCGACATGAGCACATCGCATCCAAATATTCAGATTGCCCGCAACCGCGAAAGCGGTGTTGATGATCGCGTTGGCGGTCTGGTTGTTGCGTTCAATTTTGAGGGTGCGAACGTTCCATCAAGCATTCACCTGTTGCCAGCTGGTCGTATCGATGGGCGAGACGGTCGGCATTGGTACAACAATGCCCCCGAACAAATCGTGCAGGCGTTTGCCGAAAACAATGGACCGCTTGTAATCGACTATGAACATGCAAGCGATGCGGCCATGTGGACCGGCCAGCCCGCACCGGCTGCCGGGTGGATCAATAAAATTGAAAACCGTGATGGCGAAATCTGGGCAGATGTGACCTGGACAGAAAAAGCAACCGCCATGATCGCCGCGCAGGAATATCGGTTCATATCCCCGGTCTTTTATTATCACGCCGACACGCTGGCGATTTTGGCCATGGTCAGTGCCGGTCTCACCAATCAACCCAATCTTGTTTTAACCGCGTTGAACAATCGACGCGATGGAAAGCCACCTGAAACCAAGGATCATTCAGTTATGAACTCCGAACAGTATAAGGCGCTGTGTCGCCGTCTTGGTCTGAAAGAAGACGCCAGTGTTGAAAGCGTTATGGCTGCACTTGATACGCAGTCTGATGAATTGCAGACGGCGCAGAACAGTGCGGCTAATCCGCCGCTTGATCGTTTCGTTCCGCGCGCTGATCACGATGCAATGAAGCTTCGCGCCGAAAATGCAGAGCAACGGCTGCAAGACGAGGATGCAAAGGCGATCAATTCACGTGCCGAAGCTGCTGTCGATGCGGCCATCAAAGGTGGCAGGATCGCGCCAGCATCCAAAGATTACCACCTTGCAAACTGCAAGACCGAAGACGGCCTAAAGGCATTTAACTCTTATGTCGAAGGCCAGCCGGTCAATCCGGCATTCCAGGTGTCCGGTCTTAACGACAAGGAAGCTGGCGGCGCTGCCGGTCAACTGACCGAGGCTGAAAGGGCCATGTGCAAACGCATGGGGCAATCAGAAGAAGACTTCATTGCAACACGTGACGGCAAGGCGCTGCCTGCCGCTGGCAATCAATCCTAGAGGAACGGGAACATGTTCGACGAAGCAAAAAAAATCACCCGCCGCGCCGGTGCGCAATTCGCGCATCCTGTAAAGGCGGGCGTGAAAATTCCGCGCGGTGCCATGGTCATGCTTGGCGCAACCCATTTCGCCGACAATGCAACGGCTGCTGAAAACCTTCGTTGTGTCGGGCTTTGTGCACAAACTGCAGACAATACCGAAGGTGGCGATGGCGCTGTTTCAGTGCCGACCGAAAAGGGCGTGTTTGTTCTGCCCAACGATCCGGCAAATCCCGTCACCCGCGCGCATATCGGTAGCGATTGCTACGCGCTCGACAATGAATTCGTCACAAGCGCCGCCGCTGGCAAATCGGTTGCGGGCAAAGTTGTGGACGTGGACGCGACCGGCGTCAGCGTCGAAATCTAAGGAACACTGATATGGAAATCACAGGTGCAAATATTTCGGCTCTTGGCGTTTCGCTGAAAACCGAATTCAACAAGGGTTTGGCGTCGGTTGCTCCCATGTGGGACAAAATCGCAACGAAGGTCACGTCTTCCACCGCAGCCAATGAATATGCCTGGCTGGAAAAATGGCCACGACTGCGCGAATGGATCGGCGACCGCCGCGTCAAGGAATTGTCCGGTCAATCTTACACGCTGAAAAACCGCAAGTTTGAAGCAACGGTTGCGGTGGAGCGCACCGATGTTGAAGATGACAATATTGGTATCTATGCGACACTTGCTAACGCCCAAGGTGTTGCGGCTGGCAAATGGCCTGATGAACTGGTGTTCCCCTTGCTTCCAAAAGGTTTTGATGAGCTTTGTTATGATGGGCAGAATTTCTTCGACGCCGAGCATCCCGTCATCAATTCAGAAACAGGGGAAACGGAAAACTATTCGAACATGCAGGCCGGTGCGGGTCCGGCTTGGTATTTGCTCGACACCAGCCAGTCACTAAACCCGCTGATTTATCAGGAGCGTATCGCGCCTGATTTTACAAACAAGACGTCTGATGAAGACAGCGATCACGTGTTCATGAAAGATCAGTATCTCTATGGAACGCGCGCCCGTGGTGAGGCTGGTTTCGGCTTTTATGAAATGGCGTTTGGTTCGAAGGCTGAATTGAATGCTGCAAATTTCGACGCGGCCTATACCGCGATGACCGGTCAGAAGGATGATGAAGGCAACCCGCTTGCTGTCATGCCAACACTGCTGGTTGTGCCGCCAACCTTGCGTTCAAAAGCAAATGAGCTGCTGAAAGCAGAGCGTAAGGCAAATGGCCAAACCAATACCGACAAAGACCTGGTTGAAATCCTTGTCTGTCCATATCTGTAAGGGGTGATGAACGATGAAAATCAAAGTCAACCCAACGGCTGACCGGCGTCGCGGGGGCATTAGTTTCCGCGCACGTCAAAAGCAGATTATTGACACTGATGCGCTTGAACTCAATGACGATCAGGTCGCAGTAATTATGGCTGACCCGATCTTGCGGGCCAAAGAAGTCGATGATGATGGCGATGTCATTGACGGTGGTGACGATACGGTTGTCGATGGCGTGATTGCTGAACTGTCGGAGCGCGAAAAGGCAAACCGTTTGGCGCAATTGGTGTTGATGGCATCGCAAATGCCAACCGTTGACGGTGTATTATCCGTTCTTGGTTTCGAGGTTAGCGATCAGCAGATCGCTGATGCCTGGGACGCTGCGGGCAAGGCAGACCAATTGTCTGATGAAGATCGGGCCGAAGCCTTCGCCACTTTCATGCGTAAGGCATATGAAGCCGATCCGACAAAATTGCCGACTGTTGGGCCAACGAAGTCAGAGCTTGGCTTCAAGGTTTCCGGCGAGGAAATCAAAACAGCCTGGAAATCGCTTCAAGAGGAAAACAGCGCCAGTTGACCCTGTCGTACCGGAGTTTGCGGGTTCACCTGATCCCGTAACCCTGGGGCGCGGGTGGTGATTGGCCTTGGCGCTTGCGCCCCAAACTAACCAACTAGGGCCACCAAATGACATATGCAGACAAACAGGACATTGCCGACATCTATACCAGTTCATTTGTCGATCAGTTGGTCGAACGTGACGAAGACGAAGGTGTTGATGCGCAGATTGACAAAGCGTTAGCGCAAGCCGCGTCTGAAATGAATTCCTACTTGTCTATGCGCTATCAGACGCCGCTGACAATCGTTCCCGATTTCATCAAACGTGGATGCGTTGATATTGCGGTTTACATCCTATCGCAGCCACACAACCTGCTAACCGACGAAATTGCAGAACGTTATAAACGCGCCATTGCCCATGTGAAGGACATCGGTTGCGGCAAGGCAAATGTGCCAGATGCGGCCACAACAGAAGACGCAACCGGCGCAGCTGGTGATGATATGGTTCTTTTTGGTGGCGACGATGCATTATTCACTCGCAGTACGATGGGTGATCTATGAGCGGCATTCAGATCATCCAAACTCTTGAAGGGCTGGACGTTGCAATTGATTTCGCAGCGCGTCTGGAAAACGAGCAGCTGGGGGAGTTGCGCGACAGTGTGGGCGTTCTCATTGAAGGTCAGACGAAACGGCGCATTCGTGATGAAAAGACATCGCCCGATGGTAGCCCCTGGCCAGACAACGGGCGTGACAATCCGATCATGGTTGAAAGTGGCGCATTGGCTGACAGTATTTTCAGCAGCGTGTCTGGTGAAGAAATTCAGATTGGCACCCCGTTGATTTACGGCGCGCAACGGCATTTTGGCGGCATCATCAAAGCCAAGAATGCGCCCCGCCTGGTCTTTTCCATAAGCGGCAAAACTGTCGCCGTTCCGCAGGTTGAGCAGTTGGCGCGTCCGTTTCTTGGCCTGTCGTCAGAAAACAGTGACGAACTTGAAATGATGCTGGCCGACTATCTGGGTGGGTTGGTGCAATGAAATTTGATCAGCTGAAAGCGCTCGTTGACAACAGCGGTACAACCAAATTGCGCGATGCAATCATCGCCGATGTGCGCACAGTATTTCCATACATCAAAACCGTTGAACCTTATGGTGGGCAGTTTTCCGGCGAAGGATTGAAGCGCGTTTCGGCCAGCCAGCATGCGGTTTACGTGTCAATTATGGGCGTTCCAAATTCTGCCACCAGCGGCCACGGTAAACTGTCACTTGCTGTAACGGTATCTCTTTTTGTGCTGGCGACGAACGTCAAGGATGTTCCGCGAGACGATGCGGCATTGGCGATTGCAGAAGCGTGTGCGGGAATGGCCCACATGCGCCGTTGGAACAATTGGATAGGGCCACTGTCCTTTGCGCAGAGTGTCAAGATTGCGCGGGTAAATTCCCAGGCGCTTGACGTGAAGGGCGTGTCATTGGTTGCCGTGTCCTGGTCGCAGAATATCGAAATTGGTGCAGATCATTTCGCCAGGCCCGAAGGCTGGCCCGAAACCATGGGCGCAGCTGGCGGGGCGGCAGTGGTCGGTAATGCCATGCTTGATGGAGAACCGACCGATGGATGATCTGGGCCAGATCATTGCAGGATTATTCAGCCGTATTGAAGAACTCGAACGGCGGGTCGAGCAATCCAGCCGTGATGGCCGGGTGCTGGAAGTCGATGCAGAAAAGGGATTGGCCAAGGTTGAATTGGGCAGTGATGACGAACCGTCTTCAACGCACTGGATACCCTGGATGGAGCAATCCGGCGATCATGAAAGTTGGGATGCGCCCACCGTTGGCGAACCGGTCACGGTGAATGCGCCAGCTGGTGAAATGGCTATGGCCCGTATCGTGCGCGGCGCACCGTCCGACCGGGAAAAAAGACCACACAACAAATTGGGTGAAACGGTCAACAAGGTCGGCAACACACGCATGGTCCAAACCGGCGATGCGTTCGAACTGGAAGCGGCAAAGGTCGATCTGGGCGCAGCTGGTGGAAAGAAGGTCGCGCGCATTGGTGACAAAGTACAGTGCAGCTGCGGACCTGGTGTCATCATTGAAGGTTCAGGAACCGTTTTTGCAGTCGACTAGATCAAAAGGGAAAGTGATCATGAAAGAAAAAACCATCGAATACAGAGTCGCCGCCGAGGGTTGGCTGGATGGCAAATTCCGCAAGAAAGATGAAAGGGTCGCCATGACCCCTACTGCTGCCAAGTTTCTTGTTTTGGGCGGGCAGCTGGTTGTGCCGGATACGGCGAAGAAAAAGAAGCCAGAACCTACTGTTGCCCAAGACGACAAAACAGAAACCAAACCTGAAACCAAGTCAAAGGATTGATCGTGCCGGGCATGGATCGACATACGGGACGTTCGCTTGATGGTTGGCCACATGTCGCCCAGTCCATCAACGACATCTTGACCACGCGCATCGCAACACGTGTTCAGCGCCGCCCGTATGGTTCCAACCTGCCCAATCAAATCGACAAGCCACTAAACGAAGACACGCTGATGAACCTCTATGTGGAAATCGCTGATGCGCTCGACAAATGGGAACCCCGCGTTCAGTTGACTGACATTCAGGCGGTTTCGGCTAATTCCAGTGGCCAGCTTGATTTCAGTATCAATGTCATTTGGCTGCAATCGGGCGAAACTCAAACAGTGCAGGTGTCGCAATGAGATTTGCCGATATTGATCTGGCAAAACTGCCGGCAGCTGATGTCATTGATCCGCTCGATTATGAAGCCCTTGTTGCGCAGTTAAAAGCGCGCCTGGTGGAACTTGCGGCTGCTGTTGACCTTGATCTGACAGAAGTCATGGGGCTGGAAAGCGAACCCCTGGTCAAATTGATCGAAACATTCGCCTATCGTGAATTGATTATTCGTGCCCGTGTCAACGATGCCGCAAAGGCTGTCATGCCAGCCTATGCTCTGGGTCGAGACCTTGAACACCTGGCTGCGCGCAACGGCGTTGAGCGACTGGTTCTTGTCGAAGCTGATCCTAATGCAGTGCCCCCGGTTGATGCTGTCGTGGAAAAAGATGATCGACTGCGTGATCGTATGCAGTTGGCGCTTGAGGCATTTTCAACCGCTGGCCCTGTTGGCGCATATCTGTTTCACGCCTTGTCTACGCCAGGGGTGCGAGACGTGGGCATTTATGGGCCAGATAGTGGGCTTGTCCAGCCAGCAGAAGTGTTGGTTGTTGTTTTGGGTTTTGAAGGTAACGGGGCAGCATCAGATGAATTGCTTGGCTCGGTTGAAGTTGCAATCAGCGCTGATGATAAGCGACCGCTTGCGGACCGTGTCATGGTCGAAAGCGCTGAAATCATCGAATACCAGGTCGAACTTGATGTGAAGGTTTTGCCCGGTCCTGATCTGGCGCTTGTGCGCTCGCAAATTGAAGCTGTGGTCAATGACTATGTGGAAGCCCATTTCCGGGTTGCCCGTGCGGTGCGCCGCACTGGCCTGGGTGGTGCTGCTTATATCGACGGTGTGGTTGATGATGTGATTATCACATCGCCCGCAGCCGATGTTATTGCTGATCTACGCCAGGCACCGAAATGCACCGGCATTGAAATCACGCTGACGCAAATTCCTGGGCGGTGGTATGATGACAATGCATAATTTGCAGGTTCCTTTGCCAGCCAATCAAACGCCGCTTGAAAACGCGGTGGCCGCATTGACTGACCGTATTGTCGACATTGATGTGCCGTTGCGCGACCTGATCAATCCACGCAAGTGCCCGGTCGAATTTTTGCCGCTCCTAGCCTGGGCTTATTCTGTCGATGTCTGGGATCCGAACTGGCCAGAAGAAACCAAGCGTCGGGTTATTGAGGCCGCGCCGGAAGTGCATCGTCTAAAAGGCACTCGTAAAGCGGTTGTAATGGCCCTTGAAGCCTTGGGGGTCGAAGCAAATATTGTTGAGTGGTGGGAAGAAACCCCACCGGCGTTGCGTGGCACTTTTAAAATCAACGTGCTGCACACGTCAGCGGGTTACGCCGACCATCCGTTGCGAGATCAAATTGTAGACAGTGTCTTTCGCAGCAAGCCGGTTTCCCGGTCTGTCGCAATCTCCCATTGGTTGCGCCAGTCGAATACCGCCTATGTCGGTGCGGCCATGCGACATCGCCACAAGATACGCATTCTGGCCGAACAGCCATTGCCGGTGTTCGATGGTGCGCCGCTGGGAATGGGAACTGGCATCCGCATTCGAAGTAAAGTTCAGACAACTGTTGTGGCCGCTGCCGGTTTGTCTGACGGCGCGCTGATGACCCAACAGGGGCAGGCGCTTCGCACCCATAACGGTGTTCATATTGTGACAGGAAATGACGCATGACATCACCATTTACAACAATCGACGGTCTGCCACCGGTGCCAGACAACACGCCTGCGCCGACGCTTTCGGCTGCCGCATTGGCGTTGTCATTTGGCAACAAGACCTATCACATCCCGATTGACGGTCTAAAAGACCTGTTAGCCACAACTGTCACGGGCAAATCGGCTCACGATCTGGCTGTTGAATTCGCTGGCGCTGATCCAGACATCAATGTTTGGTTGGCCAGTCTGGATGGTCAAGACGGTGATCCTGGCCCGGTTGAATTTGCCGCCCTGCAACAAGACGATGGTACGCTCTACAACCCTCAAACTGATCAACTTGTTTTTGAACGGAGCAATGGCGATCAGTACAGAATAACGCCAGAAAATGCGGGTGTTACGGTACAGGTTGCAGGAAACAAGGTCATATATGTTTCACCTGACCAAGCTACAGCAGACGCCACGGGTGATGATTTTGTGGGCTGGGATGGCATAAAAGATGCGATCGTATATGCCAGCCGGTTTCGCGTAAGTGCCGGATATCGTCTGATTATCAGTCTTCGCGATGGGGACTACACGGCAACAAGTGATCTTATTTTGTCGCATCCCCAAAAGAACGTTTTGGAATTACGCGCGGCGACCGGAATAAATACTCTGCCCGACCCAACCGCTTATTCGCCGAGCGATTATGCTGCCAACCTGGCGATTATGGGTCCGCATTGGAATGTGCGATTTGATTTATTGACGCGCAGCGTCATCATTCCTGCCGGTGAAGTGATCAAGGCAGTCGAGGGTATCTTGTTGGATGCTGGAGGCGGCGGCGTGTATGAACGCCACCTTGAACTAAACGGCACCCTTTCATCGATGCGCTTTTGCGGGGTACTAGAGGGGTACTACGGTGTCACCGTCCAGAGCGGCGCACTCTTGAGTTCGTTGAGCTACACCCATTTTGTACGTGCCGGGTTCGACATAAATGGCGGTATTTGTACATCCATGAACCTATCCGCGATGCGATATCGCAACCTGTCCCCGCGCAGTGTCATCAACTTGTTGGGGGGTAAGTTAACACTCTCAAATTCCGATCTGGAAACCGATGCGCAATGCTTGGATATGCAGCGTGGAAGTGTGTGTACTGTTTCAAGCAGTGGCAGTGGAACGATGCGGATTAAGTCCACTGCAAACGTTGGTGTAACGGTTTCACACATGTCCTATTTTTATGGCTATCGCGCGACATTTGACACCGCGAGTTTTCCAACGTCAGCCTATCGCGCGGGGCTTGTTGGACTGAACACACCGTTTGTGCCGGATGTGGCGGACAACCCTAACAATGTTTGCAGAACGTTCAGGGCCACATCAGCGGCGGTTCAAACTGTCGCGACAAGCAATCCAGACATCATCTTAACCCCAGCCAAAGGCACGATGGCCGCCGATGGAGCGCGTACACTATGACCATTTTTTACATTGACCCGCTGCATATGACTGTCATCGCGAGCCACAAAAATGAGGATGGCTTGATGCTGGATGCCTATCCCGGCACGCTTCCAATTGTGTTGCAGTCCATGCCCGAAAGTCAGCGGGAATTGACGCAAGATGATAATGACCCGGATGCCCCTGAACCCCAACTTGAACTACCAGAGGCCGACCCAAAACTATTAAGTTTGGATGACTGGAAGCACGGGGCAACGGCTTTTGTGCTCATGTACGCCGACATGATTGGTCAAAGTCTGACGGCGAACTACCCCAAAGCAGAGCAGCAAGGATGGCCGGAAAAGCTGAATGAAGCCCGTGCCCTGATGACCATCGACCATAAGGCCGAAACGCCAGGCTTGGACACGGAAGCGGGTTTAACCGGCAAGGCGCGTGAAGACTTGGCGGCGGCGGTCATTGCTGCCGCCAAGGGCTTTGCGCAGGCCACCGGCGCGATTGCAGCCATTCGTTCAACGGTCAACGCCAGCATTGATGCAATCGCATCCCCGCTGGAACTTCCGGCGATTTACGCGACGGCCAAGGCGCAGGCCGAGGCCGTGTTGTCTCAACTGAACAAAGCTTAAACAGGAACGGCAGAACATGACATCCATTGTAACAAACACCGGCAAGGCCAAAATCTCTGCTGCGCTTGCCAATGAAGCGCCGCTCGATATT
>CALHBJ010000004.1 GCA_937930845.1 uncultured Rhizobiaceae group bacterium | reverse complement strand
TCACGGCCTTCCATCGCAGCCAGGGCAGAACCCTTGACGATTGGAATGTCGTCGCCGGGGAACTCATAGGTGTCGAGAAGCTCACGCACTTCCATTTCAACCAGTTCCAGAAGCTCTTCATCGTCCACCTGGTCAACCTTGTTGAGGAAAACAACAAGCGCAGGCACACCCACCTGACGGGCCAGCAAAATGTGCTCGCGGGTCTGGGGCATGGGGCCATCAGCAGCGGAACAAACCAAAATGCCGCCATCCATCTGGGCTGCACCGGTGATCATGTTTTTCACATAGTCGGCGTGGCCGGGGCAATCAACGTGGGCATAGTGGCGAGCATCTGTTTCATACTCAACGTGAGCCGTTGAAATCGTGATACCACGGGCCTTCTCTTCCGGCGCGCCATCAATCTGGTCATACGCCTGAAAATCACCAAAATACTTCGTGATCGCAGCCGTCAGCGTCGTCTTGCCATGGTCAACGTGACCAATCGTGCCGATGTTGCAATGCGGCTTGTTACGTTCAAATTTTTCTTTCGCCATTTGAGGCCTCCATTTTCCGCGCCCCTTGGCACGACTTCTGAATTGAATTTCTGTTCACCCTGCGCAACGCAAACTGCGCAAGGAGGATGATGTTGTTACGCATATTTCTCGACGACTTCGTCAGCAACCGCCTGGGGCACCTGCTCGTAGTGATCGAACGTCATTGTGTACTGTGCACGGCCCTGGCTCATGGAGCGCAGGCTGTCCACGTATTTGAACATGTTGGCCAGCGGCACCATGGCTGAAACAACCTGATCAATGCCGCGCGCTTCCGTGCCAGCCACCTGGCCACGACGGGAAGACAAATCGCCAATCACATCGCCCATATAGTCTTCCGGCGTCACCACCTCGACCTTCATGATGGGCTCAAGCAATTTGGCACCGGCTTTCTGGGCACCCTCGCGGAACGCAGCACGCGCTGCAATCTCGAAGGCAAGAACGCTGGAGTCCACGTCATGGTAGGCACCGTCCAGCAGAGTTGCTTTCACACCCAGCATCGGGAAGCCCGCCACAGGACCATTGTCCATAACCGACTGAATGCCCTTTTCAACACCAGGGATGTATTCCTTGGGCACGTTACCGCCAACGATTTTCGAGACAAACTCGAACTCTTCGCTCTCGGTATTGGGCTCGAACACAATCTTCACGCGCGCAAACTGACCGGAACCACCGGACTGCTTCTTATGCGTGTAGTCAATTTCAGCTTCGCGGGTAATGGTCTCACGATAAGCAACCTGCGGGGCGCCCACATTGGCTTCCACATTAAACTCGCGACGCATACGGTCGACAAGAATATCAAGATGCAACTCGCCCATGCCGGAAATAATGGTCTGGCCACTTTCCTCATCGGACTTAACGCGGAAAGACGGATCTTCAGCAGCCAGACGGTTGAGCGCGATGCCCATTTTCTCTTGGTCGCCTTTGGTCTTTGGCTCAATCGCGATGGAAATAACCGGATCAGGGAACTCCATGCGCTCCAAAATGACCTGGTTCAGGTTGTCACACAATGTGTCCCCTGTTGTGGTCTCTTTCAGGCCAGCAATGGCAACAATGTCACCTGCAAAAGCTTCCTTGATATCGACACGGTCATTGGAATGCATTTCCAACATCCGACCAATACGCTCTTTCTTGCCCTTAACCGTATTGGTCAAAGACCCACCGGTTTCCAGCTTGCCGGAATAGATGCGGCAGAAAGTCAGCGAACCCACGAACGGGTCGTTCATGATCTTGAACGCCAGCATTGAAACAGGCTCATCATCGGAAGACTTGCGAACAGTTTCAGTTTCGGTCTTCACGTCAATACCTGCGATTGCGGGCACGTCGAGCGGCGAAGGCAGATAATCAACCACAGCATCAAGAAGCGGCTGTACACCTTTGTTCTTGAACGCAGTTCCGCAAAGAATTGGGAAGAAGTCGACAGCAATCGTGCCCTTGCGAATAAGCGCGCGCAGCTGGTCATTGTCGGGCATGTCGCCTTCCAGATAAGCTTCCATTGCGGATTCATCGGCTTCAACGGCGGTCTCAATGAGCAGCTCGCGATATTCTTCGGCCTTCTCCTGAAGGTCAGAAGGAATATCAGTCACATCCCAGGACGCACCAAGCTCTTCGCCGTTCCAGACCAGCGCCTTCATCTCAATGAGATCAACAACACCAGCAAAATCGCTTTCAGCACCGATTGGCAGCTGAACAACACACGGTGTCGCACCAAGGCGCTCTTTGATCATTTCAACGGAACGGTAAAAATCAGCGCCGATCTTGTCCATCTTGTTGACGAAGACCATGCGCGGCACGTTGTATTTGTTGGCCTGACGCCAGACAGTTTCCGTCTGCGGCTCAACACCGGCATTGGCATCAAGAAGCGCAATCGCGCCATCAAGAACACGCAGCGAACGCTCAACTTCAATGGTGAAGTCCACGTGACCGGGCGTATCGATAATGTTGAAGCGGCGCTTCTTGCCATCACGACCTTCCCAGAAAGTCGTTGTAGCAGCAGACGTGATCGTAATACCGCGCTCCTGCTCCTGCTCCATCCAGTCCATTGTCGCAGCGCCATCATGCACTTCGCCAATTTTGTGGCTTTTGCCGGTGTAAAACAAAATGCGCTCGGTCGTTGTCGTCTTGCCCGCATCAATGTGAGCCATGATGCCGAAGTTGCGATAGTCTTTAAGGTCGTATTCGCGTGCCATGATCTTGCTCGTCAAATAGGTGAAATAAGGATGCGGTTACCAGCGGTAATGAGAAAACGCGCGGTTGGCTTCAGCCATCTTGTGCGTGTCTTCACGTTTCTTAACGGCGGAACCACGATTGTTTGCAGCGTCCAGCAATTCAGCGGACAAACGTTCAATCATCGTTGTTTCGTTGCGCTTGCGTGCAGCAGCAATCAGCCAGCGAATGGCCAATGCCTGACGGCGCTCGGTACGCACTTCAACAGGAACCTGGTAAGTTGCACCACCAACACGGCGGGAACGAACCTCAACCTGTGGCGCAACATTTTCAAGCGCGGTGTGGAACATGGGCAACGCTTCCTGGCGCGCCTTTTCTTCCACCTGATCCAGAGCACCATAAACGATACGCTCTGCAATCGACTTTTTGCCATCCAGCATGACGGCATTCATGAACTTGGAAAGAACCAGATCACCAAACTTGGGATCAGGGTTGATTTCGCGTTTTTCTGCGCGGTGACGACGTGACATCTTCTACTACCCTTATTTCGGACGCTTGGCGCCGTATTTCGAACGGCGCTGCTTGCGGTCTTTAACGCCCTGCGTGTCGAGCACGCCGCGAATGATGTGATAACGAACACCGGGAAGGTCTTTCACGCGCCCGCCGCGAATCATGACAACCGAGTGTTCCTGAAGGTTGTGCCCCTCACCTGGAATGTAGCCGATAACCTCAAAACCGTTGGTCAAACGAATTTTGGCAACCTTACGCAAAGCCGAGTTCGGCTTCTTAGGTGTGGTTGTATAAACACGAGTGCAAACGCCGCGCTTCTGCGGGTTCTGTTCCATCGCTGGAACTTTACTTCTCTTGACCGGTGCTTTCCGCGGATTGCGGACCAGCTGGTTGATGGTCGGCATGACACATCCTTCATATTACGCCCGCTCGTGTGACCGCTTCCGGTCTGGAGAATGGGCTGCTTCAAAATACACCGGCCGGGCTGTCACCTCAGTCGGCATCGCTCATTTCAGAGCATCAACATGCGAAAAAGCACCATCAGCCAGAAAATCTGCTGTGGCACTTTGTTCATATGCAGAGGAGCCAGCGTCAGCCGGTTCGTGCTCTTAAATCTGTGTTCCGTGTTTTCAAACCTTGTTTGAGCGGGCTGGTTCCAACGCGCGTCGCGTCGAATTTCCACACTCACATCGGCTTGGAATGGCCGCTATCTATGCCCATACCCAGGTTAGGTCAACCCTAAAGCGATGCAAATGGTACGTTTTAGCCCTGCGCGGCGGCGTTTTTGTCGTTGGCAGGTCTCCAAGCCGTCAATCAGGCCAATAATTACCATTCACCCTCCATTCATGTACCATATTTCATAACCACGCCACTGCTGGAAGACGACTCACCCTCGTTGCGCCTTTCTTAGACCAGAATCGAAGGAATCACTTTTATGACCAATTCCATTTCAACCCGCATCGGCATCGCAGTTTTGGCGAGCCTCACCTATGCTGGCACCGTTCAGGCACAGCAGACCCCAAGCGCCCAACGAATCTACAAACAATTGTCGCGCCCTGCCCCGGCCAACAGCGCTGCTCCAAGAGTTGGCCTCAACGAATTGAAGCGTAACCGGAAACTGCGCCGCCAATTGCCGTCCATCAATATCCAGTCGATAAATTTTGAGTTTGGTTCAGCACGCATCGCCCGCGCCGAACGCTGGAAGGTTCAAAACATCGCCGATGCTCTGCTGCGGTTCCGCCGTGGCCCCCGCGAGCGGTTCCTCATTGAGGGCCACACGGATGCCGTGGGCAGCTTTCAGTCCAATCAGGCATTGTCTGAACAACGTGCCGGATCGCTCAAGCGAGCTCTGGTATCCTGGTTCGGCGTGCCATCGCGCATGCTGATCACTGTCGGTTACGGCGAAGAACTGCTGCTGGTCCCCACCCAGGCCCCCGAATGGCGCAATCGTCGCGTCACCCTGCGTCGTGCAACCCAATACCTGCGGTAAAGTCGCCAAATCGGGGAGAAATCTCAATTTCTACCGAATGAAGCAACGAAGACTTAATCAGTTTTGACTTAGGATTTGCGCATACCAACAAACATTCAGGATTATCCGGGGACAGATGTTTAAGTCGGCCAACAGACCCAATCGTTTGCTGCGGTCAACCGTAGGCCAAGCGGGCACCACCAATAAGCGGCGCGAAACCCGCGTTGAATTGCAAAAGGCTGCCAGCATTGTCGTTGAGGCAACTGGTCAAACCCTCAGTTGCACACTGAGAGATTTGCATTCACGTGGTGCACGGTTGAGTGTCGCTAACCCGGCGGCTGTTCCTGACGAATTTGTACTGACAAGCCGTCAGGAAGGCATCGAGACCCGTGCCCGCGTGGCGTGGCGTCGCAGCAACGAAATCGGCGTGCGCTTCATCAAATACTAAAGCGCATTGCACTAAGGGCGAGGCCCTAACAATTGTCCAATTTCAAAGTGGTTTGAGCATCGGTGCCAAATACGCCTGAAACCTGGCTTCCCGCAAGCAACAGCTGAACCCGCGCGCCGCTTATCTCAGAATCTGATATCGTGATCTCCCGCCCTCCGGCCGTATCGTCCACGTCAATTGTAAAAGCGATTGATTGACCGGGCTTCAGTTCGGTCAATTTCAGCTCCAGTTTGGCATCACCGTCTTTCACATCTGGAATACGGGCCAAGAGACCGGCACCGGCGACAATTTCCAGGGGCTGGAACACTTCAACACCGGCTCCGCTGTCCGTCACATCAAATATAAGGCCCGCTTTCGACCCGGAGAGGTCCAGCAGCAGTGTTGACGCGCCAATGGCACATGTACCCACATTCTTGAAGGTGAACCTGTCCTTGGGCGCCCCCTCGTCGAAAGCAACTGCCAGATCCGCATTTGCTGGCGTAATCAACATCGCCATTAGTGCGCCAGCCAGGGCCGTGCGCATTTTTAGGTTGTTCAGAAACGGCATGCACATGGACGGGATCTCGATTCTTGAAGGCAAGGGTCAAAAAGAAATGCCGGCCCCATTTCGAATGGGGCCGGCATATTTAGATTAGTTGGCCGCAAAGCACATGAACAATCCAGCACCGCCGGTTTTGGTCAACGCTTCCTGCGAGCAACCGCGTGAATTATGCGCAGAATTCCACGAAACATTGCCGCCGCCATGGCGGTCATGGTGGCCAACCGAGGCACTTCCCTCGCCTGAGCTTGTCCAGTTGCTGCACGTGCGGTCTTCTTTCACATTGGGAAAATAAGCCGTCCCGTCCATCATGGAGCCGGTCAAAATGTCATGCCGATTGGGCTTGTCACCGCGCCCGTTTACGGTTTTCCCGGCCTCATCCAGCGCCGTGGATTTGACAATATTGGGGTTGAGATGGAGCTCGTCGAGATCTTTTGCGATCAAAACGCCTTTAGCGTTGTACCACGGTCCACTGCCGATGCGGTCGCGCGCGGAAACACCCCGCTTCCCCTCTTCCTGCGTGCTCAAATAAGCCTTCCAGGTTTTGCCCTGAACACCGGCAGCTTCAGCCAGTTTGCCGCAATGGGCATCGGCCCCTTCAAGGCCGCCAAGATTACCGCCATTACCGGAACCAACACTGGTGATGAAAAAGCTCATTGAGGCATCCTGAGCCGATGCGACAGGTGCGCAAAAAGCGATGAGCGGCAACGCTGCCGCGGCAGCTTTTACAAATGCAAGTTTAGACATATTTCGATCTCCATTTCGGGGCCAGCAGTAAGGTGAAGGACAACCCTTCCCCACCTTCGCAAGTGTTAGTGAAAGCCACGGACTTGCTCAAGCCAACTAAACTTTACCATTCTTGAAAGCCATCTACGCAGTTCCAGCCAGCGCATCCCGCTTCCCACAACCCCTTGTTTCAAAAGGTCTGGAGTGTACTAGTGCAATTCAAGAAGCACGAATGGAATACATGAATGGTGCATAACGAAGAACGTTATATGGCAGTTGTGGCGCTGTTGGCGGCGCTCCTCATAGCGTCCCATGCACAACAGGAAAATGCCGCTGGCATGGTACAGAATTTTTCCTATTGGTTCCTGCGCATTGCCGCCCAGAGCCTGTTGTTCTTTGTGATCCGCTCCGTCATCGAGAAATATTTCCAGGAAAGACTGACATTCACCACCATCACCGTGCTGGCAATATTGATCAGCCACCTGCCATTTGTATTGTCCGTGACCGCCGTTGATATCGTTTTGGGCTATCCCGAACTGGGCATAGGGGCCAGTGCGGAGGTTTCCCAATCGCGATCAAGGGCGTTGTTTCTGGAAATGATCTATCTGGCAGACAATCACATTGCACTGTGCTTGCTGCTCAGCATTCCCCGCTGGATATTGCGCAATGCCGCACCAACTTCCCTGCCCGGCCAGGATCAGCCCGCCGGCACCTTGCTTGCAGGATTAACGCCACCGCTGGATGGCCAGGTAATCTGGGTTGAGGCCCAGGAGCATTATGTGCGCCTCACAACCGACAATGAAAACCGGCTTGTGCTGGCGCGGTTTTCAGATGTCATACGGGAATTCCCCAACGATACAGGCATGCAGGTTCACCGCTCCCATTGGATCTCCCAAAAGGCCATCGTGGCGCATCAAAAGTCGGGCCAGAACATGAGTTTGGAACTCACAACAGGTGACATTGTACCCGTTAGCCGCGCCTACCAACAAAAGCTGATCGAGTTTTTAAACAGATAATGCGCCAATTCGCACAAAAAAACGGGCCGGGGCACAACCACCCCAGCCCGCCAGACATGAATGGATGAGAAACCGTTAGCCCTTGGCTTGAATAAGCACCCGATGGGGGAACGGAATTTCGATCTTTTGCTTGTTCAGTTCTTCCTTCACAGCCTGTGGCAACGCATAGCGCACGTCAAAGTAATGCTCCCCGTTGCAAAACGGGCGCACGACAATATCCACTGAACTTTCCGACAATTTGTCGACCGCAATCCAGGGCTGCGGATCGCTGAGCACATGCTCATTGGCATTGACCGCCTTGAGGATGGCATTTTTGGCCTTCTCCAGATCGGCCCCATACCCAACAGAAAATGTCAGATCCACACCGCGCACCGGATGATGGCTGTGATTGATGATTTTCGTGCCCCACAATTCGCTATTGGGCACAATGATGTGCTGATTGTCGAACGTGCTTAAATCTGTGGTGAACAACGTGATCGATTCCACCTTGCCAAACACCCCGGCCCCATCGATGAAGTCCCCCACCCTAAACGGACGGAACAATAGCAGCATCACCCCGGCAGCCAGATTTGAGAGCGTACCCTGCAATGCCAAACCAATCGCCAGTCCGGCGGCACCAATGAGCGCAACAAGCGATGTTGTCGTGATACCAAATCGCTCCAGAACCATAATTCCGGCGAATGCCAGAATCGCATAGCGCGCCAGCGAGCCCAGAAACTCAAACAACGTATCGTCCAGCGCCTCATTTGAGTTCGCCACACGGGCGATGATCCTTTTGACAAAACCAGCGATAATGAACGCCAATATAATGATGGCAATTGCCATGAGAATGTTCATCCCATTCGCGGCGAGCCACGATACCCCGCCACTCAATTGTTCAACTGCTTCACTTTCCATTGAATTCACCTTGATAAAATTACGTTACGTAAGGTTATCATACTATTGGCAAAAAAGTAAAGTTTTCAAAGATAAGGCCCCTGCCCGGCTGTGCAAAAGCAACCATAGGTACGAACATAGCTAGGAAATTTAGCGGGGGAACTGGTGGCCATTCCACTGCCCTTTGCCTTGGCAAAAGCTAACGTTTACGTCAAAAAGACCGCCTGGCAGATGCCCCCGTTCTGGGCGCGCGGCCACAACATCAGGGATGAGAAAACAACATGCGTAAAGTGATCAAATGGGGTTTGTGGCTGCTATTGGCACTTGTCGCAGTGGGCATTGTTGCAGGCCTGTACAATCGTGAACGGCTGATGCGTCTCTATCATGTGAATTCGCTGTTCAGCGAATCCCGCATCATCTCGAATTTCTCAAACATGGAAGACCTGTTCCTCTCGGTCCCCATTCCCCGTTCGGGCGCCCCGGTCGCCTGGGCTGAGCAGGCCGTCGAACTGCCCAAGACCTATGAATTTGAAGGGGCCACGAAAGATATATCAACCTGGCTGGCAAAAACCCAAACGACATCTTTTCTGGTCGTCCAGGATGGCAAAATCGCATCTGAAAGCTATTTCCTGGACACAGGAAAAGGCGACAAGCGCATTTCCTGGTCCATGGCGAAATCCTTTCTGTCAGCTGCCTTCGGCCTTGCCGTTGAGCGTGGCGACATCAAGAACCTTGATGATCAGGTTACCGATTATGTGGAGGCCCTGCGCGGCACGGCCTATGAGGGCGTTACCATTCGCAATGTTCTGCAAATGGCCAGTGGCGTGCTGTTCAACGAAGATTATCTGGATTTCAACAGCGACATCAACAAGATGGGGCGCACGCTGGCCCTGGGCGGCTCAATGGACGCATTTGCCGCTGGCCTGCACGAAAAGCTGCGTGAACCGGGCGTCGAGCGCAAATACACCTCAATCGACACCCATGTTCTGGCCATGGTGCTGCGCCAGGCAACGGGGAAATCATTGGCCCAGATCATTGGTGATGATGTCATTTCACCCCTGGGCTTTGAGCAGGATGCCTATTACGTCACAGATGGCTATGGCGTGTCATTTGCACTGGGTGGGCTAAATGTGTCCACCCGCGACTATGCGCGTTTTGGCCAAATGTTCCTCGACAAGGGCCAATGGAACGGCAAGCAGATCATTCCCGAATCCTGGGCCGAGCAATCGGTGCGAGATACGGCCCCCAAGCCGGAAGCGATCATTCCCTTTGGCTATGGATACCAGTGGTGGGTGCCGCCCAATCCCGTCGAAGAGTTTTTCGCCGCAGGCATTTACGGACAGTATATCTATATCAACCGCCGCACCCGCACGGTGATCGTCAAAACCTCCGCCCATCGCGGTTTCCGCAATGACAATGCCAGGGGCAACACCATTAAGCGCGAAACGATCGAAATGTTCCGCGCCATCGCGACCGGGCTGAATTGATCCCAAGCCGATTGATTGCGGGTTATATTCGAAATCAACTGTTTGTAGTTGCCATTGTGACAACCATGTCATCTTGCTAATTGCGATTCCAGCCCGCTAAGTGGCGTAAAGCGAAGAGGAACATTCGTGAAAAAATTACTGGTAATTCTAGGGGTGGTTCTGGTGCTGGCTGGGTTTGGGGCTTGGTTTGGTCCAACTGAACATGTGGACGAAACCGTAAGGTTTGAGGATTCGTTCATTGGAACGGATGTGGAAACCTATCTGGCGAAATCCGAAGAACGGGTTGCCAACATCATTCCCGGCGCTCAAAAACAGGTTATCTGGGCCAACCCGGCAACCAGGGAAAAGACACCGGTTTCCCTCGTCTACATTCACGGATTTTCCGCAACGCTTGAAGAAACACGGCCGCTCCCGGACCTCATCGCCAGGGAATTGGGTGCAAACCTGTTCTACACACGTCTGACCGGCCATGGCGCTGGCAGCGAGGCCATGGCCACCGCAACAGTCAATGACTGGTTCAACGACACCGCCGAAGCCCTCGCCATTGGCCGCATGCTGGGCGAAAAAGTCGTCGTTATCTCCGCTTCCACCGGCGGCACATTTGCCAGTTGGGCAGCCACCAGACCAACTTTGAGCCGCGACGTGGCGGGGCTGGTGATGATTTCGCCAAATTATGGCCTGAACAACCCGGCCGCCAGCGTTTTGACCATGGGATTTGGCCGGGACTGGATTCCCATGGTGTTTGGTGCCGAACGGTCCTTTGAACCATCCAGCCCGGAACACGCCAAATGGTGGACGACAAAATATCCCACTGTTTCACTTCTGCCCATGGCAGCCAGCGTTGAGCATGTGAACACTTTGCGCTTTGAAGAAATCGAAATTCCGGCCCTGTTCATCTATCACCCCGAAGACGGCGTGGTGCGCGCGGATATAACAGCCGATATCGCCGCGCGCTGGGGCCAGTCAACCGCCGCCGAAGCGACCGTATTTGAAGTGGAAGAATCCGAAGATCCGCTCAATCACGTGATTGCCGGGCGCATTCTCAGCCCGTCCAATTCCGAACCGCTGGCGGGCGTAGCTGCAGACTGGATCAAGGCTCTGGAATAAGGCCCGGCTCAATTCGGTTCTGCTTTTTATGGCACACCACTGCAGGCCATGAATCATACGCCCGTCAATTGCACGCACAATTGTAACGATCTCCCATTCGCAGCGTCTGTGCCGCATTAATATGCAATGGCAGTTCATTGGCGCGCACCACGTCGAAACGATTATACCCGATGTCTTTGAGGGTCTGATCATCAAGATAAAGCAATTGCTGAAACGCCAGCCGGTCCCGGCGATGCTGGCGCACCCGCCGCCTGTATTCCACCAGATTGGCAAATGTTACGCTCAGGAAATCCAGCGCCGGATGTACCGGATTACGGGTATCGGTGGGGGCAAATGTATCGAGTAAGGTCATGTCATATCTCCTTGTGACAGAAATATGGGACAGACCGCTTGATCAGTCGAACGAATAGTTCTTATAATATCTATCAATAATATTGAAAGATAGAACCATGGCAGCCAACGCCTTCCAATTGCTTGAAATCGATCTGATCCGCACATTCGTTGCCATTTCAGACTTTGGCAATTTCAGCGCCGCTGCCCAGCGTGTTCACCGCACCCCATCGGCCATCTCCATGCAGGTCAAAAAACTGGAAGAGCAATTGGGTCGCTCCCTGTTCAACCGGCAAGGCCGCACGGTCACGCTGACAAGCGATGGCGAAACCTTGCTGGGTTATGCGCGCGAAATGCTGAAACTGAACGAACAGGCTGTTTCCCGGTTTCAGGGACCGGCCATTGAAGGCAAGGTAAGCTTTGGCGCACCGGATGATTTCGGTACCCGCTTCCTTCCCAAGATATTGAAGCTGTTTTCCACCACCCACCCTCTGGTGGAAGTGAATGTCAAACTCGGCCCCAGCACCCATTTGCTGGACGAATTGGCAGCAGGTCGTCTGGACATGACCCTGTTCACCGACGCCCAGGGCGGCTCTGGTGAAGGTATTGGCGAAGTGGTCTACCATGAACCGCTGGTCTGGGCCGGGGCCAAATGCGGCCATGCCCATAAACAGCCCGTCATTCCCCTCGCTCTTGCTGGCCACGGCTGTTGCTGGCGCGATTCCGCGGTTGAAGCATTTGCCCAGGCGGGCATAAATTACCGCATCGCTTACACCTGTGAGAACTGCCAGGGCCAGCTAGCCGCGCTGCTGGGCGATCTTGCCATCGCGCCCCTGCCCGAAAGCCTGCTCACACCGCAATTTGAACGCCTTGGCGCAAATCATGCTTTACCGGATCTGGGGAGTTATGACATCAGACTGCTTCGAAGCCCGGAGTTGGGAAAAGCGGCAAACGCCTTTGCCGACCACGTAATAGAAAGTTTTAAATCCCTGTGAGCAACAATCCAATATTGGTCGAAGTCACCCGTGGTCCACTTGTTGAATCGCGCCATCGCGGTGCAATCAGTGTGGTGGATGGGGACGCAAAAAGCGTGCTGTCCGTGGGCGACCCGCTGGCCCCCGTCTTCCCCCGCTCGGCTGTCAAAGCAATTCAGGCCCTGCCCGTCATCGAAACCGGAGCGGCTGATGCATTTGGATATGGTGACAAAGAACTGGCACTGATCTGCTCTTCCCACAATGGCGAGCCGGAACACGTGGCCCGCGCCCGCACCATTCTGGCCAATGCAGGGCTGGACGAAGCCTGCCTTGAATGTGGCGGCCACTGGTCTTCACGCGGCGCAGTGATGCGCGACCAGACCCGGATTTATTCGCAAACCCCGCCTGCGGTTTGCAACAATTGTTCCGGCAAACATTCTGGATTCCTTGCCACCTGTGCCCATCTTGGCATTGAAACCAAAAGTTATATTCATCCCGAACACGAGGCCATGAAGTTAGTGCGCGGTGTCATGGAAGACTTAACTGGAGCCGCCCATGAGACGGATTCCTGTGGCAGGGATGGCTGTTCCATTCCCACCTATGCCGTGCCGCTTAACGCCCTAGCGCTGGGCTTTGCCCGCATGGCCAGCGGCACAAATTTGTCGCCCCAGCGGGCACAAGCGGCAAAGCGCCTGTTTGACGCCTGCATGAACGAACCGTGGTATGTTGCGGGCACAAAGAGATTTTGCACCAACCTCATGGAATTGGGTGCAGGACGCATCTTTGCCAAGACCGGAGCTGAAGGCGTCTTTTGCGGCGCTATTCCCGAGTTGGGCCTCGGCATCGCGCTCAAGGCAGATGACGGGGGCACCCGCGCCGCAGAAGCCATGATGGCCGCCACCGTCGCGCATTTATTGGGCAAAGATGATCCACTGGCCGACGGGCTCGCCAAACTGTCCATGCGCACTTTGCGCAACTGGAACGGCATGCATGTGGGCGACCTTACGGTCCGCCTGCCCAGTTAGACCGGCTTCGCATCCTTCGAAAATGCATATACGGCCAGCACACACCCAAAGCAGACTAGATAGACCGTAAAGACGCTTTCAAAACCGGCCAACGGCACCGCCTCGTCAACAGATCCGCGATATACGGCACTTGTGACCCATTGCATGACGCCCACCCCACCCATGTTGAACATGTTCACAAGCGTCACACCGCGCCCGGCCAACCTGTCGGGAATATTTGCCGTCGCGTGAGCCATCAACAGGCCGTAGCCAAGCGAAAAGAAGCCAATAATACACAGCACAATCGTGACGGTTTCCGGCCCTATACCCGGATTTACGACCCAAAACAGCAATGCGCCCCAGGCGATGGAACCACCGATCATAATGACCCATTTGCGCGTATTGAAAAACGTATCCGCCGGACCATAGGCAAAACTACCGGCCACCATGGCAATCGCCATCCAAAATGTGATCTGGCCGATCTGCGTGCCATCGAGCCCGTGAACCAGATTGAGATAAGGCCCGGCCCAAATACCCCGCAAGCCACCAGCGACGGAATAAATAAAGAAGATCAACGGCAGGATAAGCCACAATTCCCGCAGTTTGAGCAATTCAAGATACCCGCCCAGACTGGTCCTCAGGCTGTTGCTGCCGGATGTTTCCACCATGGGCGGGTCTTTCACGAACACAGCAATAGCAAGCGCCAGCGCAACCGACGTGATGGTGAACCCCACCATAACCGTGCGCCAACCAAAACTGTCCACCGTCAGCGCCAGCGGGCTGCTGCCCATAATGTTACCGGCCAAACCAACGGCAATGAATGTGGAAGCCAGTGCTGCAAATCGCTTGGGCTCGTAGGACCGTTTGAACAGATAGACAGAGGACATGAGCACCGGCGCGCAGCCAATGCCCAACAGCACCATGGCCCAAAAAATGATTGCGGGAGACCAGGCGAGCGAAAACAAGACGCCCCCCGCCCCGGCAAAGACGCCAAAAAGAATAGCTGAAGTGCGGCTTGGGCCGATGCGGTCCAGCAGAATCCCAACGGGAATCTGCGACAGGCCAAACGCCACGAACCACGCGCCCAGCGCGTCGCTCATCTGGGCCGGTGTCAGCCCAAGATCGGCTGCCAGATAAGGCGACAAGACCGCCAGGAACGAGCGATAAAAGTGGCTGATAATATATGCGCAAGCCAACGCGAGGATTCCCGCCATGGGGTTCTTTCACAGATTTCACGTGGCATTAGCGCCATAGGCTTTGTGCAATCGCGCAAAAACGTCTATCAGGCAAGCGGCGCGGGACAATAGTCCCCCAAAAGCGCCCGCCCCCTTGGCGAAATTGGTATACGCAGCAGACTTAAAATCTGTCACCTACGGGTTTGCCGGTTCAAGTCCGGCAGGGGGCACCATTGTTCGGCTTTGCTGTTCGAACAGACAAATTGCAGTCGTTCATGGTGCAATTTACACGTTTCCCAATAGAAACTCAGTTGAAAACCAATTGCCTGTCGCTTCGTGCGCTTAACGGCTCGAAATCATGCGCCGCCCAATCTTCCAAGCAGATACAACCAATTACAACTGACTTGTCTCGCACTCTGGCAATGATTTCCCTTATATCAGGGAATTTTCCGGTGGTACTTGATCTTGGTATATACATGTCTTCCGTAAGGGAAACTCTGCCGGGGGCAACACATACACGTTTGCGGGGCGGTTTTCCTCAACATTTCTGCAACACCCAAAGTAAAATGGTCTTTCCACGGCAATTGTGAGTTGTCATCGAACTGAAATTCGTGAATTTACTAACAAAGCTTAAACATGAGGGCCGCGTGATTCATCGCGCACAATGCTGGGAAATAAATTATTATGTCTGACAATTGCAAAGCCAACAGCCGCGACACTCGTTTGGCAGGTCGCAAGAAACTTGCGCCGAGCGGTATTTCATTGCTGCGCGCCAGCCTGTTTTCGACAGTCGCCGCCGGGGCCTTTGTTCTTGCCCATTCCTCCCCAGCCCACGCAACCTGTGTACCGTCCGCCGGTGGCACAATCGCCACATGTACGGGTGATGAAGCCGATGGCATTGCATCCAATGTCGATTTCATGGTCCCACCGGTCACCACGCTCAACGTCAACAATCTTGATGCCCCCGGCATCGCTCCAGCCATCAGTGTTGATGGGATAAGCTTCATCTCCGCTGCCGATCAGGACATCACGATTAATGTGGACACCACCGGCACGGCAGGCATCACAACCCTGGGCACCGGAGACGGAATTCGGGTTGAACCTGATGGTGTGGGTGTTGTGACCGTCACCAATACGGGTGATATCAACGCCATTAGTGACGGGATATTCATCAACCATGACGGTGATGGTGTCGGCAATGATGTTTCCGTCACCAACATTGGCAACATTTCGTCGGCATCCCAGGAAGGCATCGAAATAGATCTTTCCGGTAACACCGATGGCAATGTAACGGTGAATAACACCGGAACGATCATGTCCCGGAATGAGGGCATTGAGGTCGACCATAACGGTGCGGGCAATGTCAGCGTCACCAATAATGGCGACATCACATCTGCCGATAATGATGGCATATTTGTCGACATCACAGGCGATGGCAGCATCATAATTGACAATACCGGTGCAATCACCGCTGGAGACCAATCCGACGATCAGGGCATCTTCGCGCAAGCAAGCAGCAATGGCGACGTCACGGTTACGTCGGTGGGCGATATTACCTCCTATGATGACGGCATTTTTGCCGAGGTTCAGGGCGATGGTGACATCTCGGTCACTTCGACTGGCACGATCAATACCGATGGAAACGACGCTTCTGGGATTGAAGCTTTTCAATCGGGAGGTGATGGTGCGGTTGTTGTCAACTCCACCGGAGACATAAACACTGATGGTGACGATGCCGAAGGGATTTTTGCGCAGCAAAATGGCGGTAATGGCGCTTTAACAGTTAATTCGACCGGCAACATCACCACCAATGGGGAAAACTCAGAAGGCATATTTGCCCAACAAAATGATGGCAATGGCGATGTGATGGTTACCTCAACCGGGGACATCCTAACTGAAGGCGATGGTTCCCTGGGCATAGTTGCCCAGCAAAACGACGGCGATGGCGTTGTTACAATTACCTCAACAGGCAACATTACCACCCAAGGCGACGACGCCGAAGGTATATTTGCCCAACAAGATGATGGCATAGGCGACGTCACTGTCACCTCAACAGGTAACATCACAACCGAAGGTGACAGTTCGCGCGGGATCTATGCTCAACAGGATGACGATGACGGCATTGTAACGGTCACCTCCGTTGGTGACATATCAACCGATGGCGAAAATGCTGACGGCATCTATGCTCAACAGGACGGCAATGAAGGTGATGTGACCGTCACATCGACAGGCAACATAACCACTACTGGAGACGAATCTCACGCCATTTCTGCCCGTCAGGCCGCTGGTGAAGGTGACATCAGCGTCACATCCACCGGCAATATTGAGACGCAGGGCGATCAGTCAGACGGCATTCACGCCGATCAGAACGATTCAGATGGCGATGTGACTGTTGTTTCTACCGGAGACATCACTACGGACGATGAAGATGCCGAGGGAATTTTTGCCTTGCAAAGTGGTGGCGAAGGCGACGTAAGCGTCACTTCTACCGGCGATATCACAACCGACGGTGAAGACTCAGAAGGCATTCGCGCTGAACAAACAGAAAGCGATGGCGATATCACAGTCACATCCACCGGCAATGTGAACACAGGTGACGACGATGCTGAGGGAATTTTTGCCAGACAGGAGGGCGGTGACGGTAATGTTTCGGTCACTTCCACCGGTAACATCACCACAGAGGGAGAAAGTTCAGAAGGTATTGTTGCTGAACAAAATGGTGGCGATGGCGATGTGACTGTCACGTCCACCGGTGATGTGACCACCGATGATGAAGACGCTGAAGGCATTGATGCCCGACAAAACAACGGCGAAGGCGATGTGACTGTCACGTCTACCGGCGACATCATGACAACGGGCCAGAACGCTGACGGCATCGATGCAAGACAGGATGGCGGCGATGGTGACGTTGTTGTTACATCCACCGGCGATATCAGTACGGAAGGTCAAAGCGCTCGCGGCATTCGCGCAGAGCAGGATTCAGGGGACGGTGATGTTACCGTTGTCTCCACCGGCAACATCACCACGACTGAAAAGGATGCCCACGGCATACAGGCCGAACAATCCGATGGTGATGGCAGTGTCAGCGTAACTTCCAATGGCGACATTTCAGCCACCGGTGATGGCGCGATCGGTATTCTTGCCGATGCCGATGGCACTGGCTCAATCACCATCAATACATCCGGGTCAGTTCTCGGCTCGACTGGTATTGTTGTTGATAGCCGCAACGATGATGCCCCTGCGACCATCAACACGTCAGCGGTGATCACTGGTGCTGATGGTACAGCAATTGATTTCCAGGGCGATGGGAATGATACGCTGAACCTCTCCGGCGGTGCGCAGATTGTCGGCGATGTCGATTTTGGAAATGGCAATGATCCCCTGCTCGGACCACAGAATCCCGACGATATTGACACGCTGAACGCCCTGCCCGGCTTCAATGGTGTCGTCACATTTACAGATGTGGAATCAGCGCCTGAAAATGTCAGTTCCAATGTGGCGATCATCGATGGCGGCGTGACTGCCGTTGCCGTTGACCCATCCGGCTTTGCGGCATCAGCCGTGTATCTTGGATCGTTCACCGGCGCGTTGCTCAATTCCATTGATGCGAACAACATCGGTTCCGGCCCTGAAACCGCATCATCGTCCCATGGGATCGATGGTTCCAACAAATACGGAACCGGCATGCGCATCTGGGCCTCCACTTTTGGCGGACATCAGGAAGTCTATTCCGACACCAACAATGCAGATATCGACCACGACTTTGGAGGCTTCATTGCCGGCATCGAGACCGGATTCGACAACAACACACTGGGTTTCTTCGGCGGCTATGGCGTCAGCGATCTGGATGTTGAATTCAATGCAGGCGATCTCGACGTAGATTCCTTCTTTGCCGGTGCTTACTGGAAACGCGACTATGCGAACTATCGCGTCAACCTGGCCTTCGTTGGCGGTACGGCTGATCACGAATCAACCCGTATTGTCGGCGGCACAGTTGCAGAAGGCGACTATGATGGCTGGTTCATCGCACCGTCGATCACACTGACAGCGCCGATCAAGGCATTCTCAACACCGGTCTTCGCATCCATTCGGGCCAATTATGCTGGCCTGTTCCTGGATGGCTATACCGAAACCGGTACTGTCATGAACCCGCTCACTGTGGACGATCGCGACATTCACCAGTTCAACACCCGCGCACAGATTACCCTGCCCCACGCTAAAACCCACGACAATGGCTCCCACAGCCATGTGGAACTGCGCTTTGGTGTGGATGCGCAATATGATGCGGGTTCCGATGATGTGGCGCTCAATGTCAGCGGCACGGGGATCAATTTCTCCGCCGACATCGAAGACAATGTGGCTGGCTTTGTGGGTGCCTCGTTCACTCACACTTCCGCCAGCCAGAACCTGTCCATCTCGGCATCAGGCGAATGGCAGTCATCATTTGGTGACGGTGAGGAAATCGTTGGCGAGATCAAGGCAACCCTTCGGTTCTGAGCCTCATTGGCTAAACACATCTGCGCAATACATCTGCTCGATAAAAAAGGCAGTTGAATTTAAAAGACCCAGGAATTCCGCGGCATTTTTCAATGCTGCGGAATTTTGCTGTAATACTGAAAAAATGCAGAAGTTTAGCCTTGGACCGGCAATGTGGCTCTTGCGACCGCCGCTGGTCAAAACAAGCCTGTCTGCCCCACGTCGGCGGCCCATGGGCGAGACTTTCGCAGCGCAAAGTCCAGCCCCAATGTCGAGCCCTCAAAGTTCAGCCCCCAAGGGCGAATACATCCAAGGTATAGTGCCATTGATAATGTGGTCGTCAATTCCGCACCTGCATTTCACATCTTGCGAATTGTCGCTGCAACGGTGAAGATTTGGGAAAGCTTAATTTGCAGGACCACATCCCATCGAACCGATAAAACACCCCTCTTACCACGCCACGGTTACGCCGGATAAAATCGCCTATCAAATGGCAGGCTCCGGCGAAGCATTGACGTTTGGCCAATTAGACCAAGCATCAAACCGCAATGCCCATGCGTTTCGAAGCCTTGGGGTCAAAGTTGGTGTGCATGTTGCGTTCTTGATGGAAAACCGCCTCGACTTGCTGGCGCTGACCTGGGCCGCCCAACGTTCCGGCATCATATTTACGCTGATCAGCCGTTACCTCACGCCCGATGAAGCCGCCTATATCGTGAAAGACTGCGGCGCCCACGTTTTCATCACGTCAGATCGCTATGGCGAAACAGCTGCCCACATTCGCGATATCGTGGGGGAAGATGTCCATTACATGATGGTGGGTGAGGCACAGGAAGGTTTCAAATCCTGGGAAGAACTCGCGCAGCAAATGCCATCGATCCCAGTGCCGGACGAACAGGCGGGAACCGCCATGTTATATTCCTCCGGCACAACCGGAAGGCCAAAAGGCATTGTCCGCGATTTCCGCCACACGGGCATTGAATCGCTGAGCCCGGTCACTCTGCCCGTGTGCGAAACCCTGGCCGGGATGAGCGCCGATTCCACCTATCTGTCCCCCGCACCGCTCTATCATTCGGCTCCCCTGTCCGTGGCCATGGTTGCCGCAGGGTTGGGCGCGACCACGATTGTCATGGAGCGGTTTGATGAGGAAGAAATGTTGCGGATAGTCGAGGCGCACCGCATCACCCACACCCAAATGGTGCCCACCATGTTTGTGCGGCTGCTGAAACTACCGGCGGAAATCCGCACCAGATACGATATTGACAGTCTCCAGGGTGCCATCCATGTGGCTGCCCCCTGCCCGGTTGAGATCAAAAAGCGAATGATCGACTGGTGGGGGCCAATTCTGGTGGAATATTATGCGGGAACTGAAGGCAATGGCGTCACGGCCTGCACGTCCCAACAATGGCTGAGCCATCCCGGTACAGTGGGCAAACCACTTTACGGCGCGGTGCACATTCTCGATGACAAGGGCACGCCCCTGCCCGCTGGCGAAGTCGGCGATGTTTATTTCGATGCCGGGCAGACATTTTGGTATCACAACGACCCTGAAAAAACGGCCAGTGCCTTTACCCTCCATGGCTGGTCGACCCTGGGCGATATCGGCTGGATGGATGATGACGGCTATTTATTTCTCACCGACCGGCGTTCCTACACGATCATTTCCGGCGGCGTGAATGTCTACCCCCAGGAGACCGAAGATCTGTTGGTGAGCCATCCGGCGGTCACGGACGTGGCAGTGTTCGGTGTTCCCAATGAAGAACTTGGCGAAGAGGTAAAGGCCATCGTTCAGCCCACGGTATGGGATGATCAGGGGGCCGGTCTGGAGGCCGAACTCATCGCCTATTGCCGAACCAAATTGTCAGCAATCAAGACGCCCAAGAGCATTGAATTCCGCAAGGAATTGCCGCGCACACCCACGGGTAAATTGATGAAACGGCATTTGAAGGCCGAATATTGGCCCGGGGCATGAAACGCATACTCTTGCCCCGGTGGGTCCGGCTATTTGCCCAAAATGAGCGCCCAATACACCGTTTTACCGCGCCGTGCGCTGGCAAAACCGCCATAGCGCAACCCGCGTTGCATCATATTGCGACGGTGGCCGCGCGACCCCATCCAGGCTTTTGCCACGCTGCCGGGGGACTTGTATCCATAGCCCACATTTTCAACCGCACGACCGCTAAATCCAGCACGTCTTAGGCGCGCACCAAACGAATTTCCACGGCCCACACTGTGGCTCATCTTGCCATGGCGGGCCATCAGCACCGCCTGTTCCTTTGCCGCACGCTGCAATGCAGGGTGCACAACGACTGCTCTGCGCCCTTTGCTCTTGCGAATCTGATTGATTGAGCTCAGCGAAGACGCCGATTGCGCCTGCGCCGCATCAGGGAGGGCCAGTTGAACACCCGTTGCGAGAACAAATGCCAGCGCCAGCGCTGGAAGAGAATAAAATAGTTTCATGAGAATTTTCCGCCTGCCGTGAATGATCGGTGATCAGCCTATCAAGAAGCACTTTGCAATTTGCTAATGTGATCATTCGAAATACCACCAGACAATTTAGTCTTCTTGTAGACCTTCCACCTTCGGTGTAGGCGTTTGTGATGATGTTTCTCTACAAGCAGGTGGCGGCGTGAGCGATACCGTGACAGCAGCAATGATTGTCATTGGCGATGAGATTCTGTCTGGCCGAACCAAGGACAAGAACATTGGGTTTGTGGCCGATTACCTCACGGAGTTGGGCATCGATCTTGAGGAAGTGCGCATTGTATCGGACCACCAGGACCGCATCATTGAGGCAGTGAACAGCCTGCGAGCACGCTATGATTATGTCTTCACCTCAGGCGGTATTGGCCCAACCCATGACGACATTACAGCCGATGCTATATCTGCAGCTTTCGGCCTGCCCTGCACCCATCATCCGGAAGCTATGGCCCTCATGCAGGCGGCCTATTCGAAACGCGGGCTGGAATTTACCCAATCGCGGAAACGCATGGCCCGCACCCCCGAGGGAGCGACCCTTATCGCCAACCCGGTTTCCACTGCCCCCGGTTTCCGGGTGGAAAACGTGCATGTGATGGCCGGAGTGCCCAAAATCATGCAAGCCATGATGGATTCCATCGCCCCCACGCTAAAGGGAGGGGCTAAAATCCACTCGCGAACTGTCGATTGCCCCCTGGGCGAAGGCGACATTGGCGCACCGCTGACGGCCATTCAAGAAGCACAGCCGCAAACCATGATCGGCTCATATCCAAGGTTCGAAAACGGCGCCTATTCCACTCAGATTGTCGTGCGCAGCCGTGATGAAGCGATTTTGCAGCAGACCGTTGCCCAGGTCGAGGAAATGGTTGCGGGATTGGTCAAAAACCGCACCGGTGTGGTTGGACGTTAAGCGCAGGCGCGACAGCGTAATTCCCTCTTAATTTCAGTGACCAGTATCCCCCATTGGCCAAAGCAAGGTTGATTGCGAACAAGCGGTGGGGTATCGCCTTTCAAATTCATTTTCGAGCGGAGCGCATCCCATGTCCGGACCTTCAAAGGCATTTCCAGTTTCCTGGGATCAGTTTCACCGCGATTGCAAGGCGCTTGCCTGGCGCTTGGCGGGCAGCGGCAAAGAAAAGCCCCAGTGGAAATCAATTGTCGCCATCACCCGTGGCGGCCTGGTGCCAGCTGCAATCATCGCCCGTGAACTGGGTATTCGCACCATCGAAACCGTGTGCATTGCCTCCTATCACGAATACAAGGACCAGGGCGAACTCGACGTGATCAAGGGAATTAGTGCCGACATGGAAGCCGGAGATGGCGGCGCAGGTGTGCTTGTCATCGACGATCTGACAGATACAGGCGCCACGGCCAAAAAGGTGCGCGAAATGCTGCCCAATGCCCATATCGCCACCGTATATGCCAAGCCAAAAGGCTGCGACATGGCCGATACATTCGTCACTGAAGTGAGTCAGGATACCTGGATCTATTTCCCCTGGGACATGGAAATGTCCTATGTGGAACCAATTTCCGGCTTGAAAGACGGTTGATCCAACGCGAAAAGCGCGGGACATTTCCATGACCGCACGTCGTTCAGCCCTCATATTCATCATCGCGACTGTCGTGATAGATATGCTCGGGATCGGCTTGATTTTCCCCATATTGCCTGTCCTGGTGCAGGAATTGTCCGGTGCCGACCTTTCGCAATCTGCTCTCATCTATGGCCTGATCAGCTCCAGCTTTGCGCTGATGCAATTTATATTCAGCCCGTTTCTTGGCGCGCTGTCTGATAAATATGGCCGCCGCCCAGTCCTTCTGATCTCCCTTGGCGGACTCGCTGTTGATTACATGATCATCGCATTGGCACCCAATCTGTGGTGGCTCATTGCAGGACGGCTGGTCGCCGGTGTCTTCAGCGCCACTGTCACAACGGCCAATGCCTATATCGCTGACATCACACCCCGCGAGGGACGCGCCGCCGCCTTTGGCCTGCTGGGCGCAGCTTTCGGAATTGGCTTCACCATCGGGCCTCTGATTGGCGGCGTATTGGGTGCGATCGATCTGCAATACCCGTTCTTTTTGGCGTCAGCCCTGGCCTTTGCCAATATGGTTTTCGGCTATTTCATGCTGCCGGAAAGCCTGCCAAAGGAAAAACGCGCCACCATCAGCTTTGCCAAAACAAACCCGTTTGGCGCGCTGTGGCGTGTGGGACGATACACCTCTTTGATCGTCTTGCTCACAGCCCTGTTCCTCACCGGAATTGCCCAGCAGGGATTGCAAAACATCTGGGTGCTGTGGACTGATGCCCGGTTCGACTGGGGCGTTGCCGAGGCAGGATATTCACTGGCCTGGGTCGGGGTCTGCATGGCCTTCGTCCAAGGCTATCTGGTTCGCATCGTCGTGCCCATGTTTGGCGAACGGCGGGTACTCTATGTGGGCTACGGCATTTCCACCCTCGCCTTTGTGTATCTGCCTTTCATCAGCCATAGCTGGCTCATCTATCCCGCCATTTTGGTCCACATCATTGGCTGGGGCTGTGCCGGTCCGTGCCTCACGGCCATCATGTCGCAAAACGTGCCAGACAATGAACAGGGTTTGTTGCAGGGCACATTGGGCAGCATCAACTCCGTGGCAATGATCATCGGCCCGATATTCGCCACCCAGATATTTGCCTTCTCAACCGGAGCGGCCCCTTACTTCCCCAACCCCGGCACTTACTATTGGTTTGGCGCAGCGCTATTCGTCCTGACGCTAGCCATTATCTGGTTGGATTCGCTGCGTCGGCCACGCAGGCAAGCGCCGTAAAGCGCGAACGTTCCTAAGCCAGTTCCCGGCTGCGCGATAACAAGACTTGAGCCGTCACCGCAGCAAACACGATCGCCCCGCCGATCAGGAGATTGGTCGTCACCGTTTCAGTAAAGACCAGCCACACCCAAATAGGGCCAAGCACCCCTTCAAGCAATGTGAGAATGCTCACTTCAGCGGCGGGCAAATAGGAAGCACCCCAGATCACCAGCGCCATGCCAATCCCGATGCTGAACACGCCCGACCCAAGCGATACGATCAGATCATTGGGCGATAGTACAAGGCTTTGACCAAGGGCCAACGCCAGCACCAGATTGAAGGCGGCTGCAATCCAACCGCCCAAAAAAGTGCCTGCCAGCATATCCTCGCTGCCGATTTTACGTACAAACACCAGTCCCACCGCAAAACTGGCAGCAGCGGCCAGCGCCATTAGATTTCCAAACGTATGGCCGGTGCCAAGGCCGTCCACAACCATCAGCGCCACACCAAACAGCGCCAGCAACATGGTCGCCACCGTAATGCGCGTCACCCGTTCGCCAATCCATAGCCAGCCCACCACGGCTGCAATGAAAGGTGAAACTGCAATCACAAACAGCGTGTTCGCCACCGTCGTATTGAGAATTGAATAGATATAGCACGAGAAGCTGGTTGCCAGCAGGCATCCTAGAATCCAGTCATTGCGATTGATCGCCCGAAAAAACGATGGCAATGAGGTTCCGCGCCGCCACATGGCAATAAACGGCACAACGCTGCCAAGCGCAAAACAGCGATATATCAGCACCTGAATCGTGCCCGCATCGTCAATATTGCGCAGCATCACACCGGCAAACGACATAAAAGTCGCGCCGCAGAGAACTGTCAGCATGGCATGTTTTCTAGTCATCGGCGCAGATCAGTCAAAGCGGGGTGCGAAGTCAATCCAGATTCGAACGTCGCATCAGGTTTCACACGTGTTGAAAGCCTGCCCCGGCGATTGCCGCATTATCGCGACAATTGGCGCAGCAATTCGCGATCAGGATAACCGTCCGCAACCAGCCCCTTGCTGTGTTGAAAGTCGCGGATTGCAAGCCGCACACCTTTGAGTATGCGGCCGGTACGGTTGGGAACACTGTGGCCCCGGCGCACCAGCAATTCCTGCACTTTCATACGTTGCGCTTTGTTCAGCGTCTTGTCGGTTGGCCACTTGGTGACAAAACGTTTGCGCCCGCGCAGCCGGTTGGCCAGCAACCCGGCCGACAATGAATAAGCATCGGACGAATTATAATCGCGGATAACTTCATAATTGGGCGTGATCAAAAAGGCCGGGCCTTCTGCCCCGGCGGGAAAAAACAATGTTGCGGTGCCCTTTGTAGGGAAGCGACTGCCATCGGCTGGCTTCACTCCTCTTACCTTCCACTGCTTCCAGCCCAGCGTTTCAACATTGCGTTTATATCCAGTAGGAAGTGTGACGGGCACACCCCAGGGTTGCCCGGCCTGCCAGCCTTTTTGTGACAGGTAATTGGCGGTTGACGCCAGCGCGTCGGCCCTGCTCTTCCACAAATTGCGTTTGCCATCCTTGTCAAAATCAACGGCATATTTCAGGAAACTAGAGGGTATGAACTGGGTTTGGCCCATTGCGCCTGCCCATGATCCCACCATCTGTTTGCGCGTAATTCCTTCTTGCTGGAGAATTGTCAGCGCATCCAGCAATTCGCCTATGAAGAAATCGCCGCGATATCGCTTCCAGCCAAGGGTGGCCAGCGAGCGGAAGACATCACTGGTGCCAATTCCCCCACCATAGCCGGTTTCCATGCCCCATATGGCCACCACCACGTAGGGGTCAACGCCATAAGTTCGCTCAATGGCTTTCATGGTGCGGGAAACGCCCTTGAGTTTGCGCCGCCCGGTTTTCAACATGCCACCATTGGCACGGCGTTCAATATAGCCGCCAATGGGTTTCACCAGTTCCGGTTGGCGTTTGGTCAGCCGATCCATGTTCGGATCTGGCGTCAGGCCACGAAACGCCTGGTTGAGCGTGGCTTTCGTAATCCCGCGTGTCAGGGCTTCCCGTTCAACCCCTTTGAGAAAGCTTGCAAATGTTTCCGCGCGGGCCACCGACCCGGCACCGCCCGCGATAATTGCAATTGCAACAATAGCGGCAAGGTAAAGATATCGGGGCTGGCGAATGTACCTGGTCAGAATCATGGGTTCCACTCTTCAATCATTTCCCTCAAGAGGTGCCACAGCTTGCATCCAGGCGCCACCGGCATGGCTGGCTCCGATTCTGGCCAATAGTGTGGACGAATCGATGTGGAATTAGATTCGCAATTTCATTGCCAGCAACACAACATCTAGTCCTCAAAACGCGCATTTTACCCATATGATGGGTCCATATGGGGAGAGGAATCACCACCCACCTATCACTGCCCCGGGTCAAGAAATTTATTCATAGATTTTTACAAATAATTTTCGGCGCAGATACAAGACGTGGATTGATCTCTTAAAACCCTTTGAAACGCGCAGTTTAGGGATGACAGCATGTGTGGGAAATCAGCGCAAATACAACTCAAGATACGCCTTTCAACCACCTACAATCTGCCATGATGCGTTGACCCAGATTTCTGTTTTGTTAGTTTGGTCATCGGCCACTTTCGGGCGGTTCCGGGTTTCCGGACCAACGAAAATCATCGGCGCGTACAGAGTATAATCAACGCTTGCTGCGAGGTATTTCGGTTGCGAAATATACCGTTTCAGCGATGGGAGAGGTGCGCGCAAATGACTGTCGGAACCCGATTGTGACAAAATGGTGAAAAGTTGAGATTAACACCATATTAACCACAAGATGTTGTGGTCTTTAGCGTGGAAACCACGCTATATTGTGTGTGCGAGTGGTGAGAACGGTGTTTGGGGTTTCTCTGATCGGGCATGCATGCGTTGCGACGTGTGTAGAACTGCACGCGCAACACACAAAGTAAGATATAGCGAACGCCTTGTATTTCCAGGGCATTCGCAAATTGGCCAACCTTCGGGGGCTGGTCGGTAAAAGCCGGAACGCTTCGCGTTAAGAAAGCAGACGGTTTCAGGGGGTGGTCGGTCATCAATGTCGGCGATCACGTTAATTGATCTGGTGCGCACGGGCGCTCCGGTGGCAGATATGTTGACCGCGCCATTGGGAATAAGCGGTCCAAAAAGGTCGGAAAGAATTTAAGATGCGCATAGAACGTCGCTACACCAAAGCCGGACAATCACCTTTCGACCTTGTGCCCATGCGCACAGCAACCAGCGAGATTAAGAATCCCGATGGTTCGGTGGTATTCAAACTGGAAAATATTCTGGTGCCCGAACAGTTTAGCCAGGTGGCAAGCGACATCATCGCGCAGAAATATTTCCGTAAGGCCGGTGTGCCTGCACGGCTGAAAAAGGTTGAGGAAAATTCCATTCCCTCTTTCCTGTGGCGGTCGGTTGAAGACACCGAAGCACTTAAAGAATTGCCAAAGGCCGAGCGCTACACATCGGAGATGACTTCCGAACAGGTTTTCCGTCGTCTGGCAGGCACATGGACATACTGGGGCTGGAAGGGCGGCTATTTCGACAGCGAAGACGATGCCCTCGCCTATCACGACGAGCTGTGTTTCATGTTGGCCACCCAGAAAGTGGCGCCCAATTCACCCCAGTGGTTCAACACCGGCCTGCACTGGGCCTATGGCATTGATGGACCGGCCCAGGGCCACCACTATGTCGATTTTGAAACCGGCAAGCTGGTCAAATCAAAATCATCCTACGAACACCCCCAACCCCACGCCTGTTTCATTCAGTCTGTGGGCGATGATCTCGTCAACGATGGCGGTATCATGGATCTTTGGGTGCGCGAAGCCCGCCTGTTCAAATATGGTTCCGGCACCGGCTCCAACTTTTCCCACATTCGTGGCGAAAACGAGCCTTTGTCCGGCGGCGGCAAATCTTCCGGCCTGATGTCATTCCTGAAAATCGGCGACCGCGCCGCCGGCGCAATCAAATCCGGCGGCACAACACGCCGCGCCGCCAAAATGGTGGTGGTCGACATCGACCACCCGGATATCGAGGCCTATATCGACTGGAAAGTGAAGGAAGAGCAAAAGGTTGCGGCCATTGTGACCGGTTCCAAGCTCGTTTCCCGCCACATGACTGCCATCATGAAAGCCTGCATCAATTGCGAAGGCCCCGGCGATCAGTGTTTTGACCCCAAGGCCAACCCGGCCCTGAAACGCGAAATCCGCCTCGCCAAAAAGAATGCTGTACCGGAGAATTATATCTACCGCGTCATTCAACTCGCCAAGCAAGGTTACACGGACATTGAATTTCCCGTCTACAACACAGACTGGGACAGCGAAGCCTATCTCACCGTATCGGGCCAGAATTCCAACAATTCCGTGTCGATCAAGGATGAGTTCCTCCAGGCTGTTGAGGCCGATGCCGATTGGGATTTGATTGCCCGTAAGGACGGCTCGGTTACCAAAACCGTCAAGGCGCGCGAATTGTGGGACAAGATCGGCAATGCCGCATGGCAATCCGCTGATCCCGGTCTGCATTACAACACCACGATGAACGACTGGCACACTTGCCCGGCCGCTGGACCAATCCGTGCGTCCAACCCGTGTTCTGAATACATGTTCCTGGATGATACGGCCTGTAACCTGGCGTCGATAAACCTGTTGCAGTTCCGTCGCCCGGACAAGACCTTTGACGTTGAAGCGTTTGAGCACGCAACGCGCCTTTGGATGATGGTACTGGAAATTTCCGTGCTCATGGCGCAATTCCCATCCAGGGAAATTGCCAAACTGTCTTACGATTACCGCACCACGGGCCTTGGCTTTGCCAATATTGGCGGCCTGCTGATGACGGCGGGCATTCCCTACGACTCAGATGAGGGCCGCGCCATCTGTGGTGCAATCAGCGCCATTATGACCGGCGTGTGCTACGAAACTTCCGCACTGATGGCCAAAGAGCAAGGCCCCTTCCCCGGCTATGGGCCCAATAAGGACCACATGGCCCGTGTCATGCGCAACCACCGCAACGCAGCCCACGGCAATGCCAATGGCTATGATGCGCTGGCGGTCAATCCTGTGCCCCTCGACCACGCATCCCTTCAAGGCCGCGACCTGTGGGCTGGACTGTCAGACCATGCCAAAGCCGCCTGGGACCGCGCCGTGGAACTTGGCGACAAATACGGCTACCGCAATGCCCAGGCCACCGTTGTTGCCCCCACCGGCACAATCGGCCTGGTGATGGATTGTGACACAACAGGCATTGAACCTGATTTCGCACTGGTGAAATTCAAGAAGCTCGCCGGTGGCGGTTATTTCAAGATCATCAACCGGGCTGTACCAGAGGCCCTGGAAAAACTTGGATATGACGTAGCCACCATCGAGCAGATGATCACCTATGCAGTGGGCCACGGCACATTGAAGGGCTCCAACGCAGTCTCCCATGGCGCGCTGGAAGAAAAAGGCTTCGGCCCCGAACAGATTGCAGCCATTGAGGATGGCCTTGCCCAGGCATTCGACATCAAGTTTGCGTTCAACAAATTCACCCTTGGCGAAAAATTCTGTAAGGAAACCCTCGGTTTCACCGATGATCAGTTGAACGACTTCTCTTTCGATGTCCTGTCGGCTCTGGGCTTCACCAAGGATGAAATTCAGGCGGCCAACATCTGGTGCTGTGGTGCCATGACATTAGAAGGCGCACCGGGCCTGAAAGACGAGCATTTGCCCGTCTTCGATTGCGCCACACCCTGTGGCCGCATCGGCACCCGCTCGCTGTCCACCGAAAGCCACATCCGCATGATGGCAGCGGCCCAACCCTTCATCTCCGGTGCAATCTCCAAAACCATCAACATGCCAAACGATGCCGCTGTTGAGGATTGTAACGAAGCCTACATGCTGTCGTGGAAACTGGGCCTGAAAGCCAACGCCCTATACCGCGATGGCTCCAAACTGTCCCAGCCGCTGAACGCTTCCCTTGTTGAAGACGAGGAAGATGATGAAGCTCTCGACAACCTGATCGACGCCCCTGCCGCCGCACGTGCCGCAACGGTGACTGAGAAGATCGTTGAGAAAATTGTCGAGGTTCAGCGCCAGCAGGCCCGTGAGAAATTGCCGAACCGCCGCAAGGGCTACACTCAAAAAGCCGTTGTTGGCGGCCATAAAGTGTATCTGCGCACCGGCGAATTTGACGATGGCCGCATTGGCGAGATCTTCATCGACATGCACAAGGAAGGCGCCGCCTTCCGCGCCATGATGAATAATTTCGCCATCGCCATTTCCCTGGGCATGCAATATGGCGTGCCGCTGGAAGAATATGTGGAGGCCTTCACCTTCACCAAATTCGAGCCAGCCGGCATTGTCATGGGCAATGACGCGATCAAGAACGCCACGTCAATTCTCGACTATGTGTTCCGCGAACTGGCCATTTCCTATCTTGGCCGCCACGATCTGGGCCATGTGGACACATCCAACTTCGCCCACACGGCGCTTGGCAAAGGCGTTAGCGAAGGCAAAGCCGAAGTTGTTTCCCGCGGCTTGACCCGCGGCAGCAAATTGGCCGTCGTCTCCAGCGGTTCAGCTGGCGACAACGAGCCCGCAGGCAGCGCCAATGGTGGCAACAATGGCAGCAAGAGCGGCGGCTCAGCCCCTTCCGGCGGCTCGACAATTGTAACTGCCATTGGCAGTTCTGGTGCCAGCGCAGCCACCGCCGTGGCAGCCGACAGCGGCGTGCTGATGTTGCAGGAAGAGGCAACCGCGTTCAAACGCGACTATGAAGAAAACGCCCGCTCGACCGTGGAACAGGGCGAAGTCGCCCCGGCCCACACACCAAGCAAAGGCGAACGCCGCGCCATGGCCAAAATGCAAGGCTACGAAGGCGAAAGCTGCCCCGAATGCCAAAACTTCACCCTGGTGCGCAACGGCACCTGCCTAAAATGCGACAGTTGCGGAAGCACAACCGGGTGTAGCTGATTATAGGCAAGGCGAAATGTGCTGCGGATGCAACCATAGTTCTTCCGCTGGGAACCATTGTCGTTCCGCAAATCAACCCAAAGCGCTGTCGGCCATGCTGATGGCGCTTTTTCTTTGCAGTGTAAGTATCAACTCAGATTGCCGCGAAACATGAGGTTTGTACGTAGATAACAAGGTAGCGCAGGATGGCACCGAACAACCAGTCGCAGCTTATGATCACGCAACATTTAACGACCGCCGTTGAGTATCTACAGCAGTACTTCTCGTTGCCGTCACTTAATGGGGAGTGCGGACATTCGCTGCGGGCGCAATATGTCCGGGGATCATGCAAAAGCGGACACTTAACCGCTGCAAATCGATTGACATTCAGTTTATACTGGAAGAATCGCAAGCATAAACCTCCCCTACTGTACGGTGTATTTTTGTTGTTCGAAGAAAATAGGTGTTAATTCAGTCGGTTTTGTGGTCGATATATTTGTACACCTCAATCGATCGTGGGTTCAAAAGGTAATTTTCTTTTTAAATTGCCACCTGTCCCGCGGATCGGTTAGGCAATTTTATTTAGATGAACAATTGAGAACAGGATGAGGATTAGTAAACTATCAATCAAGAATTTTCGAGGGGTAGCCAACGCTGAGTTGGTTTTCCAGAGTCATACTGTGCTCATAGGTGATAATAATACGGGTAAGTCGACAGTCCTAGAAGCGCTGGATCTAGTGTTAGGACCCGATCGCGCGCATCGTATGCCACCGGTTGATGAACACGATTTCTTCCAAGGTAAATATATACAAAGTGAGCCAGAGCCAGCAGCTTTAGTCGCAGCAAACGCTGCTGATGTCCCTGAAAAAGCGGCTGAACAAGTCGAAGCGCCAGCCGACGAAGCCGCACCAGTAATTCGTATTGATGCAACAGTCTGTGATCTCACAGACGAACAAAAAGCGCGATTCATGGCGAACGTCGAATGGTGGGACGATGACCAAAGTTCCGTCCTGGAACAGCCAACCGCTGAACAAGTGGTAGCAGCTTCGCCCTGTATTCGTGTTTCCTTTATCGGTTGGTACGATGAAGAAGACGATGACTTTTCCGGGGAAACGTTTTTCACCAAGACGGAAGAAGATGGACTGCGACAGCCCTTCCGCAAAAAGGATAAGCAAATCTGTGGCTTCCTTTATCTTCGAACCCTGCGCACCGGATCACGGGCGCTCAGTTTGGAACGGGGTAGTTTACTCGACATCATTCTCAGACTGCAGGAGGCTCGCCCCAAGTTGTGGGAAGACAGTCTAGAAGCTCTGTCATCATTGCAGTTATCTGACGACGCAGTGGGTGGCTTGGGAGAGGTGCTTGAGAGTGTGAACACCGCACTGAAAAAGTACGTACCAAAGGAATGGGGTGCTCAGCCTCAGCTTCGAGTTTCAAACCTCACCAGAGAGCACTTACGCAAGGTTGTCACTGCGTTCATGTCTACCGGCGAAGGAAACCATCTTGCTCCGTATTATCGACAAGGGACCGGTACCATTAACATGTTGGTCTTGGCGCTCTTGTCTCAGATCGCGGCTGGCAAGCAGAATGTTATATTCGCAATGGAAGAGCCTGAGATTGCGATACCGCCATACGCGCAAAAACAGATCGTCAATGAAGTTCGCAAGCTCTCATCACAAACCATCTTCACTTCCCATTCGCCCTATGTAATCGAAGAGTTTGGAGTCGAAGAAACGATACCACTCAGCCGTGACGCGGCGGGCGTGCTAGGACAACGAGAGATAGTGCTTCCTGCTTCAATCAAACCGAAATTCTATCGCCAGAACTTTCGAACGGTGTTTTGCGAGGGTTTGCTGTCAAGGAGAGTGTTGTTGGCAGAAGGTGCAACAGAAGCGATAGCGTTTCCAGCGGTGGCGAGACGACTGGCAAAGCTCCGTCCAGAAGAATTCAAAACCCTTGAAAGCATCGGTGTATGTACAATTGACGCTGGTTCAGAAAGCAAAATCATAGCGATGGCCGGTCTGTATCGTGGCCTTGGAAAGGAGGTTATCTGTGCCTGCGATGCTCAGGACGCCGCGGCGACGGCAAACTTGGAAGCTGCGCTCGATCTGGTACTCATGCATGGTGAGTCTGGTTTTGAGAAGATGGTCATGGCGGACACTACCGAAGCAGCCATGGAGCGCTACCTGGATAGTATCATGTGGCCACAAGCGCTGCAGGCACAGTTTCCGGACCCCAAAGCAGACCTTGCCAATGCGATACGGGCCTATCTTTCGAAATACAAAGGCGAAGGAGTGGCTGCCGATTTTTTAGTACAGTGTGAGTTTGAAGAAATCCCTGATTGGATACGGCAATCTTGTTTAGCAATCCAACAGTTCTGCGCTGGCGAGGAAGAAAATGAGCCTGAGCCACAAGCGCTAGTTAAAGCGGACGGATGAAACTAACGGACGATCAGCAACGGGTCTTGGAAGCAGAAGGGAATTGCCTGGTCTTAGGTGGGCCGGGCGCGGGCAAGACAACGATCTCAATTATGAAGGCGGCCGCATTTGTCGAGGCAGAATTGAAGCCTGAGCAGCGTGTGCTGTTCTTGAGTTTTGCGCGGGCGACTGTCTCCCGGGTGAGTGAGGGTATTGATCGCGATCTTGCCGTGCCCAAGACGGTATCAAGCCGGATTGAGATTGATACCTATCATTCGTTTTTCTGGCGCATTCTGAAGGGTCACGGGTATCTCTTAAACTTGCCGCATTCATTAGAACTGTTGTTGCCAGCTGATGTTGCTGGTGTCCTGTCTGAGCTTCGAACCACCACTGATCAATCTCGTAATGACGGCTTGCTTGAGCTCACTGACGAAGAGAAATCGGTATTGGAAACCGTTGCCTTCGAAAGTGGTAAAATCAGCTTCGACCTGTTTGCACCATTGTTGGCTGATCTGTTGACCAACTTTCCAACCATCGGCGACCTCGTAGCGAACCGGTATCCACTAATTATTTTAGATGAATTTCAAGACACTAGCGAGGAGCAGTGGGAAATTGTCAAACAGTTAGGGAGTAAATCACGGTGTCTTGCTCTGGCTGATCCTGACCAAAGAATCTTTGATTTTATTGCCACTGATCCTGAACGCCCAAACCAATTCATAAAGCACTTCGAAGCGGAAGAAATTGATTTGGGAGGATTCAGTCACCGGAATCTACATACCGACATAACGCTTTTTGGGGACGATGTTCTCAAAGGGGCATTTTCTCAAATTGCCTATGAAGGCGTATGTCTTGTTGGATACCACCGCGTTGAAGCACGGGCGCATGCAAATCTGTTTTCCGAAGTTATGCAGGCACGAAAACGGGCTATCGCAGCTAGTGGCGAGGCGTGGTCGGTAGCTGTGCTTGTGCCGACCAAACCGTTGACCAAAAAGATTTCTGATCTGTTCACGCATGGATTGGGGAGATTGCCTGCTATCCCACATACGGCTGTGATCGAGCGAGATGCAGCCATTTTATCAGCCAACTGCATAGGGAACTTGCTTGAGAAACGGTCAACGGCTGAGAACTTCGAGCGCTTCGTGTTGCAGGTTGCCAGCTTCTATCGCGGACGCAGTGGAAGCAGTCCTGCTAAGGGTCATCTAAAGACCGCGAACAGTTTCGCGGCAGGCCTTCAGAAACGACAGAAGCTGCGAGCTGAAGGTAAGGATTTACCCGGGCACTCAAAAGTGCGGAAAATGGAAAAGGTTTACGACGAAGTACTCGCCCTCATGTTCACCGGTGATCCGCAGCAGGACTGGGTGAAGGTACGTAATGTTCTGGAGAAGGGTTGCTGTGTGCAGCTACGAGACATCGCCGAAGAAGCGCGCAACCTGCGGTTTTTGGATCGCGGAAAACAGCTTCGTCTTGTGTTGTCAGAAGCCTGGGATGGCACCGCCGCCTACCCAACCGCACTTGACCTAACCAAAGAGGCCTTTGTACAGGAACACTTTGCCACAGCGGGGCAACCTGAGAGTGGTGTTGTCATAATGAACCTGCACAAAGCCAAAGGAAAACAGTTTGACGAGACTATTCTCTTTGAGGACATGCCTATCATTACGAGAGACAAAGGGATCGTCCGAAACAGCGGCCGGTTTGTCCGAGCGAATGAGGCGGATGACAAGCTGGCACAGTACCGAAAAAACTTTCGCATGGCAGTGACGCGGTCTAAGTACCGGACAATTATTCTTACGCCCAATCAAGACAAGTGTATTTTGGTTAGTGAATTGATGTAGGAAGCCAAGCCCGAAGTTTGGGCCATGGCGCTTTTTGATCGTGACAGAATTCAGAACGCAGCTCCATTCATGAACGACGGCTATTAGGAAGCCGATGGGTGAATTTTGGAATTTGTCGAATTTCGGGTTTGGGCCAAAGAGCTCCTGAAGTCACAGTGAATGCCAACTCGTTTCTTGCGCTGGAAAGGTGCTATTTATAGGCTTTCATTAAAAGAACCTAGGGGCGAGGGCGATGTCGCCGGATGAAAAAATAAAGCTTCTCGATGAGGTGGTCGCAACCGCCATAGCTTCATGGCGAATTTATATTGTTGTCGATGCAAAATTTTCCACTTGGGCAGACGATGAGCGCAACACTCCTGAATACGAAGGTTGTTGCACTCTGAAAGTGCTGCTTTGCCACAGTTTGATGTCTGCATGTTATGCGTCGATGGATCAGGCAAAAACATCTTACTCATTGCACCGCGCAATCGCAGATCCGGATTTAGTGATCTCGCCTGAGGCCAAGGAAAAATTTGGTCAGTGCAAAGCTTTTTGGCCAAAGATTGCTAAGTATCGAAATAATGTGACGGCGCACGTGAACTTAAAACGCACGCAATCGGAGTGGGCAGACTTCGCTAATATTAAGAACGGGGAGATTGATGCCTTTATGAAAAACGCACGGATCATTGTTGAAGAACTGTGCAAGGCTAATCTGGGAGTTCGAAATTTATCCAGTTCTCGAAATTCGTTTCAAAAAGAGTTTCGAGATTTCTGTCGTGTTGTGAATAACGGTTAGATTGACAGGGCAATCGATTGAGGGCCGTTAATGCCAAAGTCCACCTTCAGGTAATCGAGTTTTGATGCCCAACGACCGGTAAGGGCCGGCTACGGACGAGAATTTAGCCAATTTCCAGATTTGAACGGTGCCGGGATAAGAATCTTCGATGTTGTCGTTCTATGCGCCTGAGTTTTGCGTTGGGGTCGATACCAAGACATAAGAGCTCGTCGGCCGAGATTTGTGATGAATGGATTAGACGGCCTTCGTCATCAAATGAAATTAGGTGGGCATCGAACGCGGCGTCATATGCTGGAGAGAGAAGCAGTCCGTTGTAAACTTCCACTTTTTCTTCTGGATTTGAATTCGCCCAGCTGACGATATGAGATGCCCGAAGCAGCTGCACCGTTGTCGAACCAGAGACAGCACATTGGCTCCCCCAATAACGCTTTAGCTGATTCCTAAATTTCGCCTGACCAACTCGGGTGATTGTAACTGTGGTTCTATTTTTTCCAGTCGCTGTCGAATTATCCTCATCTGCAATTGAAAAAGTATCCCAATTTAGCATCTTAAGAATGAACTCACCGGCGTCTTCTGGAAGTTCAAATAGATATCCTTGAGCGCCTCCGGAAGAGGCTAGAGGCGAAGATCTTGAAGGAAGGTATTGCTCAAACTCCGATCTAAATTGGTTGAGATGCGGTGGGTCATTCACCTTCTCGTACTCAACATCGACTTTCCAGCCATCCTTTTTCCAGTCGTGCAACTCTTCCCACTCTCGGGGTATAGGCGCGTCGTACGCCTCCGACCTCGCGACCGAAATCGCTGTAATCCGTTGTCTGAAATAAGAAAAGATGAGGTCGCCGGAATTCACCTTGGCGACGTTTCGCCAGTGGAACGGAGTCTGTCCGGTTTCGTTACTCTTAGGAGCCCATAGATATCCGCCAGCAAGTTCGTCCCGGTAAGTTTTGTTCTGAGATGCCCAAAAATACTGCATGCCATTCGCTCTCTTCTAGCTCGCTTTCTTCCAACCGAGAGGAATTCACAGCAAAAGTAAATTTACTCAATACTGTTATGTCTGCTTTCAGCGACAGGTCAAAGAATTGCAAAGCGTTGGTGAATGTCGACTAAGGGCCGGTCACTCCTAGCCTTCCCGGCTCAGTAGGGTAATGTAGTGAAATGTCAGTTCTTCTCCAAAAGCTCGCTCGCTACGTTGTTCAAAAAGCAACATCTGATCCAGAGGCCCGTGACAAGGTGCTAGAGGTTGCCCTGCGCTGTGTTAATGAAGCCAAACAGATAGCTAAAGAAAACGATCGTGCCTATGCAGCTGGGCGGGCTATACGCCGGGCGTTGAAAGGCCGCTGAATTAGCGAAAGCACGGCTATGGACCGACTGCATCGCAGTCAGTCCAGCTCGTTAGACCTCAACTCCCTCGGAGATTGAAAGCGCGTCTTCCAGATCCACTCCAAGGTATCTGACTGTGCTGTCCATTTTGGTGTGGCCGAGTAGCAATTGCACTGCTCTGAGATTGCCGGTTTTCTTATAGATTTGAGCCACCTTCGTTCTACGCAACGAGTGCGTTCCGAAGGCGCTTGGCTCAAGGCCAATGCTAGCGACAAGTTCTTTCACCAGCCGGGCATATTGTCGTGTTGAAATGTGGTCAGGGCTGTGAAAACGGCTTGGCCATAGATAATCTGAACCTATCATCGCGGAGTCCTCTAGCCAGTCGTTGAGTGACTTTCGTGTGCCTTCGGTAATTTCAAATTGAACAGGTTGCTTGGTCTTTGACTGCACAATTGACGTTCGCTCTTTGATGTTACCTGCAACATAGACATCCGTCACTTTCAACTGCACGAGATCGCAGCCACGAAGCTTGCTATCCACCGCCATATTGAAAAGCGCCAGGTCACGCTTGCGTTCGGCAAGTTCTAATCGAACACGGATGGCCCAAACATGCTTAGGTTGAAGTGGGCGTTTCTGGCCAATAATTCGCCCCTTGTTCCAAGCTCTTCGTCCTGGGATGATTGCGGGTAAGTTTGGAGTAGTCATGACAGTTCTCCGACCGACCCTCCACACCGCTTCGTCTGCGTTTTGCTGACATTTAGAACGCTAGCACATAACCAGTTTGGTCGACCGCTTTGAGCCCTTTATCGACATAACTCAATGGCAGTAGATTGAATGGTTCGAAGGTAAATTTTCGGCCTTTCCCAGAGCACTCTCAGAGCATATTGCTAATGTTGAGGACCAAATCAAATTCTAGACTCTTGCTAACCTTTGATCATCCCCATGAAACGTTGCATATGCAGTGCTTGGGCGGCGGCCATGCCTTGGCCAGAAACCGTTTTGAATCCGTCGACCTTGGCTAATGCTAAGAAATTTGTTTCTTCGGGCTCAGTGATCGCATCGGCAAAAATTGCGTGAGGTGATGCGATATTGATCGGGCTTGGCAAGAGGTCGTCTGGCGAGCTTCCAATGGGTGAAGCGTTGATGATGACATCATAGGGCCAGTCTTTGGTTTCCTCCGATTGTATTTTCCGATCGGGGAAAACGGCCCTCATTTTGGCGACAACTCTGCTCACGGTGTCTTGGTTGACATCTTTGAGAGTAATACCTTTTGCTCCACATTGTAGTGCCTCATAAGCGATTGCACTGCCTGCGGCTCCTGAACCGATGATCAGAACCGACGCCGTGCTGAAATTTGTACCGGCCGTCTTGATTGCACTCACCATGCCGACGCCATCGAACATGGCGCATTCCAGCTTTCCGTCTTTGGCTTTTCTGACCGTGTTTGCGACCTCAAGAACATCGACTTCGCTTCTTCTAAAATCACAAAGATCCGGCAACTTCGATTTGTGAGGAATTGTGCTGAGAAACCCCGGCACATTTTCAGCATGCCGGACCCATTCAACAAACGCCGCCAAACCTGATGGGCGCACATGAAGCGGTACACAAATTGCGTCGATATCGTTGGCTGCAAATTCCCGGTTCCACAAATCGGGGGTCGCGACTTGAGCAATTGGGTCGCCGATTATCGGGATTACAAGCGTTGCATTTCTGTTTGACGGCATGTGGCCAGCTTGACTCTTTTGATTGTGCAGTTTTAATAATCTTACATATTTTTTGTTTTCTTGGAAGATCATGATTTTCTCGCGCAACAAAGGTGACAGCGAAACAGTCGTCAGTTTGATTGCCAGCGCCTTGCGCAGGGACATCTCTTTTGGGGAGTTGTCGCCCGATAAACGCCTGAAGATCGAAGAGCTCAGAACCCGCTACGGTGGATCAAGCCATTCCATGCGGGAGGCTTTGACGCTTTTGAGCAGTGAAGGTTTGGTGGAAGCAAACGCACAACGCGGGTTCCGGGTAGCATCAGCCACCGAAGATGATCTGAAAGACATTACCCGCTTGCGATGTGAGATCGAACGGCTTGGCCTTGAATGGTCTCTCGAAAATGGCGATGTCAGCTGGGAGGGCCAAATAATTGCTTCTCACCATGCTCTTTCGCGGGCGCAGGATGATGTCGTGGCATCACCAATTGAAAGTGCTCTCGCGTGGGACGAAGCCAATCGCATGTTTCACATTAGCCTCGTGGCCGCTTGCGGATCTCCCCGTCTCATTGCCACTCAAAAACAGCTCTACGATCAATCCCGCCGCTTTCGTTTAGCAGCCCTTCGCGAGCAACAGCTCAATTTTGAAGCCGTTTCCGACAACCACAATCAGATGGTTGAGGCCATTCTAGCGCGCGATGTACAGACCGCGCTTGGATGTCTACGACAAGATATTGAGGGAAATCTTTCACATGCGGGAAGCATGGGACATCCAATTCCATAGTGGAACAGGACTATTCAATTTCATCACTCAGGGAGAAAAAAGATGAGCAATATTTCTAGAAGAACAACGCTGAAACTGATCAGTCTCATGGGCGGGGCCGCCGCATCTATGATGGTCACGGTGCCATCCTATGCCGCAGACACAAAAATCAATGTGGGCGCGCTGCGGTTCACAAGTCATGCTGCGAGTTTCGTGGCATTCGAGCGCGGATATTTCAAAGCAGAAGGCCTGGACGTTGAGTTTAAGTTTTTCCAAGCAGCCCAACCAATGGCCGTTGCAGTCGCTTCAAAGGATGTGGACTACGCAGTCACCGCAATTTCTGGCGGATTAATCTCGCTTGCTGAAAAAGGCGCAACGAAAGTCATTGGCGGGGCCCTGATGGAAGAGGCCGGTATCGATGGTCAAAAAATCTTGGCGTCAGATGCAGCGTTCAAGGCGGGCCTAACATCTCCTGCAAAGTTGGATGGCAAATCCTATGCGGTGACTCAGGCGGGATCTTCTTTCCATTACATGGGTTCAAAGATTGCGGCCAAAGAAGGCGCGAAAGTTTCGTTCAAACCCCTGCAAAAGGTCGGTGCAATTATTGGTGCGATGAAGTCCGGGCAGGTTGATGCTTGGTCGATTGTACCTCACATCGCCAAGCCTCTCGATAAAGGCGGTGCGGTTCATATAATTGGTAATGTTGCGGACTACATCCCGAATTATCAGGTGACAGTCGTGTTCACATCGGCAGACAATGCCGCCAACAAACGCGACACAACACAAGCATTCCTGCGGGCATTTTCAAAGGGCGCGGCAGACTTCAATGCAGCGCTGGTTGACAAAACGGCGGGTGATGCTGCGGCAGAAAATATGGTCAAGCTTGTCCATAAGTACGTATATGCCGACCGCCCCTACGAAAAGGCGGCTCCGAGCATCCGCAATGGTGCAATGCGCATTAGTCCAAATGCCGCTATAAATATGGCGTCGGTGAAAGATCAACTGGACTGGTTCAAGTCTGAAAAACTGATCAAGGACAGTATCACAATGGATACTCTCGTTGATGCATCCTACTCGAATTAGACAAAATCTGGGGTGGGCACATTCGCTGCCCACCCCGTTTTGACAACATAATCCAGGGCGCTTTATGGACCTTCGACTAGAAGGCATCGGTCATCACTACGGTGACATGGAGATCATGCAAGGCATAGATCTTGAGATTCCGGCTGGCAAAATTATTTGCGTAGTGGGCCCCTCAGGATGTGGGAAATCTACCCTGCTTCGGTTGATCGGAGGCCTTGAACGACCATCCACGGGTCGGGTTGTTCAAGTGGGTGAACCACCGATTGATAGCATCAACCCACTTACTTATATCTTTCAGGATTTTGCATTGCTGCCGTGGCGAACAGTGGAAGGTAACATCAGTCTGGTTCTTGAAGATCACGGAATTCGTGGAGCCAAGGCCGAAAAAATTATCTCGGATGTTCTTGCCCGAACAAAATTAACAGACTTTCGAAAAGCTCTGCCGAAACAACTGTCGGGCGGGATGAAGCAGCGGGTTGCTATTTCGCGTGCCCTCGCCGTCAAACCGGCCGTCATGCTGATGGATGAACCTCTGTCGGCATTGGACAGTCAGACACGGGAACTTCTTATGGACGACCTTGTGGGGCTGTGGACCCGCGAGCCGTTCACAGCCGTTTATGTAACTCATAATTTGAACGAGGCCGTGAGACTGGGGCACTCGATTGTTGTGTTGTCACGCAGGCCGGGGCGCATTCGTGAAGTGGTGGATGTAACGATGTCGCTTGCCGATCGCGAGTTGGGTGACCCCGAGCTGGAACGACAGCAAAAACATCTTTGGAACTTAATGCGGGACGAAGCAGTGGCCGCAGACAAGGAGTTGCTCAATGTCTGAAGATGCTCAACTTGCCACACAAAAAACCGTCGACTTTCGTGGAGGAGGCTTTGCCCCTCAATCTAAAAAATGGGTTGGGTTTATCGTCTTTGTTTTACTAATTGGGCTTGCTGAATTGGGCACGCGTACAGGATTCATCACCAGCCTGACCCTGCCAAAACCCTCAGACGTTTTCGCGACCTTTGTTGATCTTTGGCAAAGCGGCTTGCTCTGGAAACATCTGATTCCCTCGGTAAGCCGCCTCGTGATTGGTGCCGCGATAGGCGCTTCAGTGGGTATTGGCGTGGGTGTGTTGATTGGGTTGTTTTCACTTGTCCGCGCCGGTCTTGTGCCCTTAGTGGCAGCGATTTTCCCGATTCCAAAAATTGCGCTTTTGCCTCTTTTTGTCATCTGGTTTGGCATTGATGAGCCCTCCAAATACGCACTGATTGCTTTTGGGACGTTCACGCCGACGGTGGTGGCGACCTATGGAGCGGTGGACAATGTTGACCGCTCGCTCATCCGGATGGGCCAAAGCTTTTCTCTATCGTGGTTTTCTATCGTGACCAAAATTGTTCTCCCCGGTGCCATGCCCGGTATTTTGTCTGGGTTGCGCGTCAGTTTGGCGATTGCAATCATACTGCTCGTCGCCGCTGAGATGTTGGGTGCGGAGTATGGGATCGGAGCCTACATTTTAGAGGCCGGCTCTCTGTACGACTTGGAGCGCCTGTTCGTTGGTGTGACCATCCTTTCAATATTGGGCGTCAGCGTTAGTGCGGTCATAGGTCTATTCGAAAATCGCTTGTTGGATTGGCGCACGTGAGTCGGAAAGTCGAAAGTGGGTACGACGTCGTTGTTGCTGGTGGCGGGGCGGCTGGCGTGGGTGCTGCATTGGGCGCAGCGCGGAGCGGGGCAAAGGTCTGCCTGATTGAAAAGTACGGCTTTCTTGGCGGGGCGGCCACTCACTCCCAAGTTTTGGCCTACTGCGGGTTTTACCAACAGGGTGACACACCAATCCCTGCCGTTGGCGGAGCGGGTGGGTTGGTGCTGGACGAAATGCGTCGGGTCGGAATGGATGGTAAGCCGTTCAAATCTCCAACAACGGGCAACTGGATTATTCTGTTGGAACCAGAGGGCGTTAAGCTGGCCTTGGACCGGGTTCTAGCGCACCACGGGGTAGACGTTTTCCTTCATAGTCGTGTCGCTGCCGCTACCCGAACCGGTCGAGAGCTGGAATCTGTTGTTGTGGCAGGAATGGACGGGCGCGAAAAACTTATTGGAGAAGCCTTTGTCGATGCAACAGGCGACGCCAACTTATCCCTTGTCGCCGGTGTATCTCTTCAAACAGGAAACGAAGCCGGATTCCTCAACGCGGCATCCGCGCCAATTCGTATCGGCGGAATAACGCCCAATCTTGTCATTGATAGGCAAGCGATCATCGCCGCGCTTGAAGCTTACAACGTCAACGGAAAGCATCCGGTCTTGCGCAAGGATGGTGGCATATATGCCCAAATACCCGGTAGTGGCGACTTGTGGTGGATGATCATTGATTTGCCCATGAAAGATCTAACCTCGCAAACCTACTCGCGCGCCGAACGAGAAATGCGCTCGGCTGCCCATGACTATGTATCGGTTTTGAAAGAAACGGTTGAAGGTTTTCAAAATGCATTTCTGGCTCAAACCGGCCCACAAATTGGTATACGAGAAAGCCGACACCCCAAGGCGCGATATCATTTAACCGGCGATGATTTGTTGACTGGAAGATTGCGCGAAGATGGTGTCGCCCGTGCAGCTTGGCCTGCTGAGTTACATACCGAGATCGGAAATCCCGTGTACTATCCTGTTGGGGGTGACGGATATGCACATATTCCATTGGACGCACTGAGGGCAGCTGAACTGGACAATCTCTATTTCGGCGGACGTATCATCGGCGCGGACGACGTGTCTTTTGGATCAATCCGGGTCATGGGCACAGCGTTTGCCTCAGGAGAAGCCGCCGGCGTTGCTGCCTGCAATCCTACGCTGGATGGTGTCGCGGTGGCTGGCTTGTTAAAATCAATGAACGCAATCGTCTGATTACAAACAAAACCTACCGCCCATCAAGCGGAGCAGCAGTTAGAACAGCAAAACCAACAACAATTTGCTCTCTTAGGTCCGCATCTCGGTAATCCAACTTCATGAAGTTTAGCTTGAGTTGAATGGCTGCTTTGGTGAGATGGATTGAGAATCTGGGATTTGCACCAAGGTCGGCAAAGGGCCGGAACGACTCAAACGACACCTGTCCGCCCACCTCAACCATCCATCTTGCCAGTTCGATGAAGTTTCCATCACGGTTTTCTTGGGCAAACGCCGTAACGGTACTATGTCATTTACAAACGAGGCGTATCAGTCGCCAGTACCAGCAAATCGAAATACGAGGCGGGCATTGGAACTTCGTTTTGTGTAGCCAGTGACTTTGCATCCATTGCGAACAGGGGCGGCACCGCCAAGCACAATGCTCTTTACGGAGCCGTTCTCCTTGAGCCTGCCGGAAACTCGGTATGGTGCCTCCGGGCAGCCGCGGCGGAATGTGTGTGCTGTGCCGCTGATGTGATTACCCCGGATCGTACCGTAAAACAGCGTGGTGTTAGGCCCGATTGGTAAGCCGTTTCTAGGCTGCTGGTACTCGACTGCGATATCGGACCCCGTTTTGTAGATGGTCATCCACGAGCCGTTGTGGGTCCAGAAAAGGCCTTGGCCGAATTGTGCATGGGAGGTGACAGCCGAGCCCAAAAGCAGCGCGACAGCAATGGTTATCTTCGCGAGGAATTTGGGTTGTAGAACTGCAGTCAGTCCCTTCCATACTCTTTTACCGCCTATCATTTTTGCCTTGATCGGGTTTGTAAAAAGCATTTTGCAGGTCCCTTCGTGTATGTTGTGGCCATGCCTTTTCAGCTTTTATTCAATCGGGGATCCATGAGGGAAACCCGTGCGGCGTCGGCAGTGTTTATGAGTGTGATCAGCAACGTTGCTGTAATGAAGACAGACTTTTTCATCGGATTGGTCGTTTCTTCAAAATGTGTTTTGCTATCAGTTGGTCCGCACCAATTGCGGACCAAGCGGCTGACGGTTTATTTCTTCCGCTTGAACAAAGAGGCCACTTTGCCGGCTCTTGCCTTGATTCCGGATTTGACCTTTTTGGTGACACGCTTGGCGCTTACCTTACCGCCAATGCACCTCTTGCCCGCGCAAACCTTGCCGCCCGCTCTGGAACGCTTCCCATCGGCACTGCCGCTTGCGCAGAGATTACCAATGCAGGCTTTTCCTTTCGCCCGCAGTTTTCTTCCGTCAGCAGAACCCGAGGCGCGTGCCTTGCCTGCTTTGGCTGAACCACTGGCGCGCAGGTTTTTGCCATCGGCGGAACCGGATGCGCAGTTGGATTTGTGACAAGCCTTGCCATTGGCCGTGAACCGTTTTCCATCGGCCCGTCCTTTGGCACGAGCCGATCCCGCTTTTACAGCTCCACCAGCGGTGAGGTTTGCACCATTGGCGGTGCCGCCTGCTTTAAATTTGCTGGCTGAATGGGCGTCTGTTGGCAGCAATACAAAAGCTGCTGTGGAGATGATTCCAGCTGCGAACAGCGTGGTTTTAAATGATGTATTCTGTGCAATAAACATTTGGCCTCTCCCGGCGATTGAGAAGCGACATGCTCCCCGTGTGATTCATGGTCTTGCCCCTGTGATCAATTGCTATCGCCACATGCCTGACCCGTTCCTGAACACCGAATTCATCTGGCGTTCAAAAAGCTGGCAAACGGCATGGGTTGATTTAGATGGAGAGATAAATCAGTTTTGAGTTGGACGGTCAGGAATTTGGATTTTTCTGCGTACCTGAACACCCACTTTACCAGGTTGAAACACCAGATCCTTTGGTTCTGGCTCTATCGGACATGATCTAGTTCGAGGGCGAAACCCCGAGTGGCCCGCTTGCAAAAATAGTACGTTATCGCGCCCGGCACGAGATAGGTGATGCATTGATTGCCACAACAAGCAGCATTGTAGACTAGATTGGAATGGTGGGACGCACCGCAGCCAATGGAAGTGTTGTAAGGTAGTGCCGGTCTTGCATTTAACTGCACCCCGTGACTCATAGCGCTCAAGAAAAATGCAAACTTGAACGGCCGCTTTACTGTTCCTCACCAAATTTACAATTCATGCCCCAAGGTCGGCTTAGGCCCCGAAATTACCAAATAGCCCCCTGCCCGGTGGATTTATGTCAGAATCCGCTTCGCCCCCCGTTCGCGCTCGGTTGACGTCCGCCCGTACTCGCGGTGATGCGGTCGGCAGCTTCCCGAACCGTCTGCCCCAAACCGGGGATCTTTTCGTGTGACATGCGAACGGTCGGCCCAGATACCGACACGGCGGCGATTGCTTCTCCAAAACTGTCAAAGATCGGGGCTGCTATGCACCTCATTCCCAGAGTTCTTTCCTCATCATCAATGGCAAAACCAATGGTCTGCGCCTCTGCACGCATTGCCACTAAATCTTCTCGGCTCAAGATTGTTTTTGGCGTAAATTTTACAAAGCCCAGTTTCGCAATAACGGTACTCGCGAAGCTGTCGCTGCAAAATGCGAACACTGCCTTGCCAATGCCGGAAGCATGAACCGCTCCCCGTGTACCGGGGCGAAAGAAAGCGCGAATGGGTTCATGCGTCTCAACCTGGCTCAAAAACACGACTTCCGCATTCGCGATAATTCCAAGGTTGGCGGTCTCCCCCGTTATATTCATCAACTCCTGCATGATGGGCCGTGCCTGCTCTGCAACATTTGTGTTCAACAGAAAACGGCTTCCAATACGAAACGCCTCAACTCCAACACGCCACAATTGGGACGCTTCATCAAAGTCCACAATACCGTGTTGCTGCATTGTAACGAGTGAGCGGTAGACGGTTGGCGCGGCATGAGCAGATTTGTTCGCTATTTCGGAGAGGGTCAAACCATTCCCTTCCGACACAACCTTCAGCACGACCATCGCCTTATCAAGCGACTGAACCGTGTTGCTTTCCGACTTATCATGGAACGCGCGAGGGCGGCCTCTTTTGCTCTTATTGAGATCAACTTCCATCATTTTTCACCGCTTGCAACACATTCAAGATAGTCTTTATCAAGATTTTTGAAAATCTATTTCAATCCATGAAAAATGTAAAATCATTTATTATCAGATGGTTGAATGAGAAATACGAAAATGAAAAACTTTTTCGAAAAAATTGCCTGTCTGAAACTATGTTGCGATGTTGGAAACCTGCAAGCAAGCACAGGTGACCTCAATGTCGATGCAAAATCCGGTCTTTATCCCAGGCCCAACCAATATTCCAGACGAACTGCGTCGCGAGATTGACTTTGGAACAATCGACCATCGCTCTTCGGTCTTCAACGAAATGTTTCAACCTGCCCTGGCCGGTGTGAAACGCATCTTGAAGACCACAACTGCTGAAGCGCTCATCTTTCCGTCAACCGGAACCGGCGCATGGGAAGCAGCGATCACGAACACGCTCTCACCTGGGGACAAGGTATTGATCGGCCGTTGGGGCATGTTCTCGCATCGCTGGATCGATATGTGCCAACGTCACGGGCTGAAAGTCATTATTGTTGAGGCGAAATGGGGCAAAGGTGTCCCGTTGGATGCATACGCTGCTGCGCTTTATGGCGACCGCGATCAAGACATTAAAGCCGTGATGGTGACCCACAACGAGACGGCCACTGGCGTTAAATCAGATATCGCCGCCGTGCGTGAATTGCTAACCAAAGCCAAGCACCCTGCCATGCTGCTGGTCGATGGCGTCAGCTCCATTGCCTCCATGGATTTCCGCATGGACGAATGGGGCGTCGACATTGCCATCACCGGTTCGCAAAAAGGTTTCATGCTGCCGCCTGGCCTGGCAATTCTGGGCGTAAGCCCAAAAGCACTGGCCGCAATGGAAACCGCCAAGCTGCCCCGCACCTTCTTCGACTTCCGCGACATGCTCAACACAAATGCTGCAGGCGGTTTTCCCTATACGCCGCCGGTGCAGCTCATCCGTGGACTAAATCATGCGATCGGCATGTTGGAAAACGAAGGGCTTGAGAACGTCTTTGCTCGCCACCACCGCCTGGCCCAAGGTGTCCGCGAAGCCGTTTCAGCCTGGGGTTTGAAACTATGCGCCAATTCGCCTGATTTATACTCCGACACTGTAAGCGCCGTTGTAGTTCCTGCGAAATTCGACGGCACGAAATTCGTCACCCATGCCGCTGAAAAATACGGCGTCGCCTTTGGCGTTGGCCTTGGTGAAGTGGCTGGCAAAGTGTTCCGGATCGGTCACTTGGGCATGCTGACGGATGTAATGGTTTGCTCCGGTCTTTCGGCCGCAGAAATGACCATGCGTGATCTCAAATTCCCAATCGCAGCGGGTTCCGGCGTGGCTGCGGCCCAGGAATATTTCCGCAAGAACGAAGCCGAAAAATTGTCGCCTCTAAAGGATGCAGCATGAACGAGCCAGCAAACGAGCCGGATCTCGATCCGTCCATCATCCCAACTTATGAAGATGTCGAGGCTGCACACAAACGCATCGAGCCCCACATTCACCGCACGCCCATTTTGACCAGCGAATTCATGAACGAACTGACTGGCGCAGAATTGTTTTTCAAATGTGAAAATCTGCAAAAAGCGGGGGCTTTCAAAGCCCGTGGCGCATCAAATGCCGTCTTTGGTCTTTCAGATGAAGCGGCTGCAAAAGGTGTTGCCACTCATTCATCTGGCAATCACGGCCTATGTCTTTCCTATGCCGCCGGACGCCGCGGCATCCCCGTCTCTGTTGTCGTGCCGCGCACTGCCCCGGAAGCCAAAAAAGAAGCCATGCGCGGCTATGGCGCAACTGTCGTTGAGTGCGAACCAAGCACCACGTCACGTGAACAGGTTTTCGCCGATGTTGTCGCAAAGTCCGGGGCCGACTTTGTGCACCCTTACAACGACCCCCGCGTAATTGCGGGTCAGGCAACATGCTCAAAAGAGATGCATGAGCAGGTGGGAGAATTGGATGCCATTATCGCCCCTATCGGCGGCGGCGGGATGATTTCAGGCACTTGTCTGACCATGTCGAACATAGCGCCGAACACGAAAATTTTTGCAGCAGAACCGGAGACCGCCGATGATGCCTACCAGTCATTCAAGTCTGGCCAGATCATCGCTGACGATACGCCTGTGACCATTGCGGACGGTCTTAAAGTGCCGCTGAAAAATCTCACCTGGCATTTCGTCCGCAACCATGTTTCCGACATCCTGCTCGCCTCCGAACAAGAGATCATCGACGCCATGTACCTCACCTGGCAGCGGATGAAAATCGTCATGGAGCCAAGCTGCGCGGTGCCGCTGGCAACCATCATCAAGAACAAAGAACTGTTCGCGGGACAACGCATTGGCGTGGTCATTACGGGCGGCAATGTCGATCTCAAGAAGCTGCCCTGGATGTAATTTCGCACGGAACCCGCTGCAGCCCCCATTCTCATACCGAAGGAAATCACCCATGAACGTTATGACCGGAAACAACGAATTCGAAGTTGGATTCAACATCCCAGCCAGAATGGGCATGGACGAAAAAGACATCCAAACCCCCTGCCTTGTGCTCGATCTCGATGCGTTGGAGCGCAACATAAAAAAGATGGGCGACTACGCAACAAAACACGGCATGCGCCATCGCGTGCACGGAAAAATGCACAAGTCGGTTGATGTTGCCTTGCTGCAGGAAGCACTCGGCGGTTCCGTGGGAGTTTGTTGTCAGAAAGTTTCCGAAGCTGAAGTATTTGCCCGTGGCGGCATCAAGGACGTGCTGGTGTCCAACCAAGTGCGCCAGCCGGAAAAGATAGATCGCCTCGCACGGATGCCAAAACTGGGCGCGCGTACAATCTGTTGCGTTGACGACATCGATAATATTGCCGATCTTTCCGCTGCTGCGCAAAAACACGGCACAGAAATTGAGTGCCTCGTTGAAATCGACTGCGGTGCAGGCCGTTGCGGAGTGTTGACCACCGAAGAAGTGGTCAAGATCGCCAAGGCAATCGATGAAGCAGAAAACCTGAAATTCGCTGGCATCCAAGCCTATCAGGGTGCGATGCAGCACATGGGTTCCTATAACGACCGCAAGGCCAAGACAGATATTGCCATCGACATGGTGCGCAATGCCGTCGAAGGCCTGAAGACTGAAGGTCTGGAATGCGATATTGTCGGTGGCGGTGGCACTGGAAGCTACTACTTCGAGAGCAATTCAGGTGTGTTCAACGAATTACAGTGTGGTTCTTACGCATTCATGGATGCCGATTACGGCCGCATCTTGGATAAAGAAGGCAAGCGTATTGACGAGAACGAATGGGAAAACGCCCTGTTCATTCTCACCTCTGTCATGAGCCATGCGAAAGCCGACAAAGCCATCGTCGACGCAGGCTTGAAAGCCCAGTCCGTCGATTCCGGCCTGCCCACCGTTTATGGTCGTGACGATGTGGAATACGTAAAATGTTCTGATGAACATGGCGTTGTGTCCGACCCTGACGGAGTGCTGAAGGTGAACGACAAACTCAAGCTCGTTCCCGGTCATTGTGACCCAACCTGCAACGTCCATGACTGGTATGTGGGCGTTCGCAACGGCAGGGTGGAAAAGCTCTGGCCGGTTTCGGCTCGCGGTAAAGCCTATTGATTGAATTTAAGACGGGGCGCTCAAGCAGCGCCCCGCACCATTGCTCCAAGTGAAAAGCGAATGCTCTGATGATTATTGTTCCCGAAAGTGAAATTGCCTCTCTTGTCACGCCCGAAGCAGCCTTTGATGCTGTGGAGAACGTGTTTGCCGCTATGGCTCGGGGCGATGCTTACAACTTTCCTGTCATCCGTGAAGCCATTGGCCATGTAGATGCGCTCTATGGATTTAAAGGCGGGTTCGACAAAGCAGGCATGGCGCTGGGTCTCAAAGCTGGCGGTTACTGGCCTAACAATCTTGAGAGCCACAACATCATCAACCACCAATCCACAGTGTTCCTGTTTGATCCCGATACGGGCCGTGTGAGCGCCATGGTTGGCGGCAACCTTCTGACTGCTCTGCGCACGGCTGCGGCATCGTCGGTCTCGATCAAGCATCTGGCGAGAGAAGATGCCAAAGTTATCGGCATGATCGGCGCGGGCCATCAGGCAAAGTTCCAGCTACGTACGGCACTGGAGCATCGCAACTTTGAAAAGGTCATTGGCTGGAACCTCCACCCTGAAATGCTTCCCAACCTTGAAGAAGTCGCCAAAGAAGCGGGCTTACCATTTGAAGCGGTGGAGTTGGATGGCATGAAAGAGGCTGACGTTATCATAACCATCACCTCATCTTTTGATGCAACTCTGATTGCTGATCACGTCAGCCCCGGCACCCACCTCGCCTGCATGGGAACGGATACCGTTGGCAAACAAGAGGTCGGCGTTGATCTCATCGAGAAAGCAACTCTGTTCACTGACGAGGTGGCGCAATCCATCTCCATCGGCGAATGCCAACATGCTATTAAATCAGGCGCGATAAAGAAAAACGACATCACCCCACTCGGCGCTGCGATAAACGGTGACCACAAGGGCCGCACGTCAGCAGACGAAATCACACTTTTCGACGGAACCGGCGTTGGCCTGCAAGATCTTGCCTGCGCAGCAGCTGCTGTCGAACTGGCAATTGCACAAGGCAAAGCGATTGATGTCGATGTCTGATGAGCGACTGGTGCCACATATCAAGAATGTGCTTTTGCCGGATCAGGAATTTCCCACCACAGCAAACGATACGGTTAATTTTTCAAAGCTGAGCGGCACGATAATCGTCTATGTCTATCCCCGCACCAGCCCGCCGATTGGCAAGCCCATCGAAGGATGGGATGCCATTCCAGGTGCGCGCGGCTGCACGCCTCAAAGCTGCGGCTTTCGCGATCACTACACAGAATTGAAAGAAGCTGGTGCAGATCAAGTTTTCGGGCTCTCGACCCAAAGCGTGGAATATCACACAGAGCTGGTCCAGCGCCTCCACTTACCCTTCCCAATCATTAGTGATGAGGGTTTGCTTCTCAAAAGCGACCTGATGCTACCGACATTCAAAGCGGGAGGAATGGAGCTATATAAACGGCTGACATTGATTATTAGAAATGGGAAAATCGAAAAGATATTTCATCCGATCCCCTCTCCTGAACAAAATGCCAGCGACGTTCTGCTGTGGCTCAAACGCGCCTGAAGCTATGGCGGGAACGCATGTCTCATATGGCAAATGAGTACATCTGTTTTCACTTTTCCATGATATAGATATCGGAAAGAAAACAATGAAAACAAAAGGTTTCAGCCCCATGTTCACAATTCAATTTTTCAATGGCCTCGCCCAAAAGCCGACCAGATCCGAGCCTCAAGTGTCAGCCGGCAAGGCAAAATCAAAAGCCTCCGCTGTCCCTTCGTTGAAAGCGGAGAGCGATAAATCTTACTTCCTGCTCTAATGTAAAAAAGGCGCGTTTCCTGGCTGGAAATGCGCCTCTTTTTCTAGTCGTCGTAAGCAGCAGTGACGATCATTTCGATCTTCAACTGTGGTCTTGCCATTTCGACCCGGCCGCAAGCGCGAGCCGGCGCATGACCCTCTGGCACCCATGCATTCCAGACCTCGTTCATTGCAGCGAAGTCTGTCATGTCAGCGAGCCATATTTCAACTTGCAGCATTTTCTCTTTGGAAGAACCGGCTTCATCGAGTAGTGCCTCGACCCGTGACAGGCATTCTTTGGTCTGAACGGTGATGTCACCTTCGGTACCACCCACCTGACCTGTTAGATAAACAACACCATTATATTTGACGATCTTGCTGCTGCGCTCGCCTGTATGAATACGTTGGATCATAGATTTCTCTCCGATTTATTTGGGCACAGAACATCAAAACAGCCTACTTGGACAAAACCTCGATCATGGTTTCGTAGTTGCGGTTTATTGCGTGTTCTAGCGGCGAAACACCATTGCCGTCAGTGATGGATTTATTTGCCCCTGCTTCTACGAGATGACGCGCTGATTTGACATGGTTTTCACCACCGTCACCGAGAACAACGGACTCAATCAGAGCGGTCCAGTTCAAATTGTTCACATGATCAAGCGGTGCACCTGCATCAATGAGCATTTTTACAACTTCATGATGCCCAAGATGCGCAGCGGCGATCAGAGCTGTACCATCATAAAGGCTGGTTATGTTTTTTGCCGAAGCGCCAAGTTCCAATGCTGTCGCCAAAAATTCGGTATCGTTCGCAACAGCAGCAATCGTTACGATGTCGTATTTTTGGAACTCAAGTGCATTCAAGTCAGCACCAGCTTTCGCCAACTGTCGAAGAACTTGTTCATTCGATGCAAACGCTGCGATATGCACGGCGGTGCGCATTCGTTTGTCGGCGCTTTCCAAATCACGACCTTTGGCAATCAATTTGGCAACACCGATTGTATCACCGGCATGCACCCGTTGATGCAGTTCACTCATGTCCTTAATTTCACTTGCAGACGGCGGAACCTGGCCCAGCGCAGGAAAGGTCAACAATATCGATAAAAACAGGCCGCCAAGATAGACGAAACACTTCGGAACACTCGTCATGCCAATAGCCTTTCTGAAACGATGAAGGCCCCGTGATGGATCAACGGAGCCTTCTTGGAGGGGGGAGAGAGCGGGAAAATATTTTCCCCGCCCAGTTCCTCCGTTTTGCAACTTTGCAGTTACAAAACCGATTTAAGCAAACCGCTGTGTTAGCCGTTGCTGTCCATTCCTTCGCCATGACCTTGCATGCCGCCGGAAACTTCTTCGATCTGTGAATCGTCGATGTCCTCAGGCAAGACCAGGTTCAAGATGATTGCCAGGAACGCTGCAGGCAGCAAGCCGGATGTCAGCAGAACTTTTGCCGTTGGTGGCAGGAAGAACAATGCATTTGGCTCAAGCTGCAAGCCAAGGCCAACCGAGATGGAGATCGCGAAGATGATCATGTTTCTGCGGTTCCAGTTTACGTCGGACAGCATTGAGATACCAGCTGCTACAACCATGCCGAACATGACAATAACGCCACCACCCAGCACTTCGATTGGAACAGATGAAATAACCGCACCAACTTTCGGGAAGAACCCGGCAGCGATGAGGAACAATGCGCCAATTGTAACAACCGTGCGGCTCATCACACCCGTCATCGCAATCAAACCCACGTTCTGTGAGAATGACGTATTTGGCAGCGCGCCAAACAGACCGGAGATGAATGTACCGATACCATCAGCAAATGTTGCGCCCTGAATTTCTTCAGAAGTTGCTTCACGGCCAGCACCACCTTTGGTGATACCAGTCACGTCACCAACAGTCTCGATGGCGGAGATGAAGGACATCAGGCAGAAACCGATGATGGCAGCGACGGAGAAATCAAAGCCGAACTTGAATGGAGTTGGCAGTGCAAACACAGCTGCGCGACCAACGTTCACGAATGAAACCATCCCAAGCATGTAAGCAACGGCATAGCCAACCAGCAGGCCAATCAGAACAGCCGCAACTGACATAATGCCACGAGTGAAGAATTTGATGGCCAGCGTTACGACGACAACCAGAAGAGCAATACCCCAGTTGAGCAACGAACCGTATTCCTGACCCGACAAGTCTCCGCCCGAAGCAATAGCAGCGTTCAGTTTAGCCATGGCGGGAACACCACCAGCAGCATACTGGATGCCAACTTTCACAAGTGCCAGACCAATCATTGTAACAACCAAACCGGTTACCAACGGAGGCAGCGCAAAGCGGATCCTACCGATAAACAAGCCGAGGAAGGCATGGAACAAACCGCCAGCAAGGACACCACACATAAGTGCACCCATGGCATCGACACCTTTACCGGCCACGAGCGGAATCATGATTGGAATGAACGCAAAAGACGTGCCCTGAACGATGGGCAGACGCGCACCAACAGGACCAAACCCGATGGTCTGAAACAGCGTGGCGACACCCGCAAACAGCATCGACATTTGGATCATGTATATGAGGTTCGGGAAATCGGGTGAATTGGAGCCGAAGCCGAAACCAGCAGCACCGGCAATGATGATTGCCGGAGTGACGTTCGAAACGAACATGGCCAGCACATGCTGAATGCCCAGCGGGACAGCTTGCGCCAGTGGTGGTGTGTAGTTCGGGTCGCGCAATTGCGCGGGAGTCCCGAGCGAAGAGTTATTAGCCATTTTTTCCTCCCAAGGATTAAGACTGTTTGGGGTGTTGATAAACTACCGCGCGAAATTCCCCAGCCTCGCGTGGCGATTGACGTCTTTGTAGAGCAGATAGCGGAACGGACGATCTCCCGCCGCATAACAAGCCTGCGGGCAGAATGCACGCAGCCACATGAAATCACCGGCTTCAACCTCAACCCAATCCTGATTGAGTTTGTAGGCGGCCTTGCCTTCCAGCACGTAGAGCCCGTGTTCCATCACGTGGGTTTCAGGAAACGGGATCACACCACCAGGTTGGAATGTAACGATGGTGACATGCATGTCGTGGCGAATGTCGGTTGGGTCGACGAAGCGTGTGGTTGCCCATTTGCCCTCTGTATCCGGCATGGGCGTGGGGTCAATGTCTCGTTCGTTGACCACAAACACTTTGGGAGCTTCGACACCATCCACGGCTTCATATTGTTTGCGAATCCAGTGGAACTGAACTGGCGTGCTGCCATCGTTCTGGACAGTCCATGTTTCAGCTGGCGGTAAGAAAGCGTAGCCACCCTCACCCATTGCGTGGGTCTCACCATCAATTGTCAGGGTCAATTCTCCACCCACAACGAACAACACGCTCTCTGCGGTCGGATCGTCGTCAGGTCGTTGACTGCCACCGCCCGGCAAAACTTCCATGATGTATTGCGAGAATGTCTCCGCAAAACCAGATAATGGCCGAGCAATTACCCATAGCCGTGTCTTCTCCCAATGGGGCAGATAGCTGGTCACGATATCGGTCATCGTATTGGCAGGCAGAAAGGCGTAAGCGTTCGTAAATACTGCACGTTCGTCCATGCGGGCCGTTTGCGGCGGCAAGCCACCTTTCACGGTGTGATAGCTGCGCTTCACCAATGCTGTATGATCAGGGTGAATGTTCATGGCAGCAAATCCTTCAGCCGCAACAGCGCAATGCGCTCAACCTGACGACAGGCTGTGTGAAACTCTTCCTCGCGGCTGTTGTCGATACGTGTTTCAAACGCCTGGAGAATGTCGTCTTTGCTCAAACCTTTCACGGCGATGATGAAGGGGAAGCCATGCTTCTCGACGTAAGCCGTGTTCAGCCGGGTAAAGGTTGCCCGTTCTTCGTCGGTCAGAGAATCCAGACCTGCACTGGCTTGTTCGTTTGTTGATTCCGCCGTCAAACGATTGGCCGCAGCGAGCTTTCCAGCAAGATCAGGGTGGGCATTGAGAACGGCCAGCCGGGCATCTTCATCGGCCAATCGGAATTGGATTTTCATAGCGTGGTGCAGCCCGTCCGCCGTGTCATTGGCAAAGCCGAGCCCGGCCTGGTGAGCACGTTGCGCAATCCAGGGCGAATGTTCAAAGACGCCACCATACTTGGCAACAAAACCTGTTTCATCCATCAACGACGGGCGTTCACGAACCACTTCCGGTGGATGTTCTTTGGCCCAATGATCGGCAATATCGATGCGCCGCGCGAACCAGACATCTTCATGCGACCTGGCATAGTCGACAAACCGCTTCAGCGCAGCCAACCGACCCGGTCTCCCAATCAAACGGCAATGCAGGCCGATATTCATCATTTTTGGTGCCCCCGCCTCACCTTCGGCGTAGAGCGTGTCGAACGTATCGCGCAAATAGGTTTCAAACTGATCGCCTGAATTGAAACCCTGCGGCGTAGCGAACCGCATATCGTTGCAATCCAGCGTATAGGGTATGATCAATTGATCGCGTTCCGCGTGACGACGCCAATAGGGCAGATCATCGTCATAAGCGTCCGAGATATAGGCGAAACCACCTTCTTCTGTGACCAGATCGACGGTATTTTCGCTGCACCGCCCAAGATACCACCCTGTTGGACGCTTTCCAGTTACAGCTTGGTGCAGGGCAACGGCCTTAACCAGCGCCGCCTTTTCGTCTTCACGAGAGAAGTCTTTATATTCGATCCATTTCAGGCCATGCGAGGCAATCTCCCAATTCGCCTCCAGCATGGCCTGAACCTGTTCAGGCGACCGCTGCAAAGCTGTTGCCACACCGTAAACGGTGACAGGGATTTCGTTTTGGGTGAACAATCGATGGAGCCGCCAAAAGCCGGCGCGCGCGCCGTATTCATAAATCGATTCCATGTTCCAATGGCGTTGATCAGGCCATGAAGCAGCGCCCACGATCTCCGAAAGGAAGGCTTCCGATCCAGCATCGCCATGCAGAACGCAGTTCTCGCCACCCTCTTCATAGTTGACGACGAACTGCACAGCAATTTTCGCACCATTAGGCCAATTGGCCTTCGGTGGTTCAGCTCCATAACCGCGCATGTCTCTTGGATAGTTCACGCTGGTTCTCCCTCGTTCGTGCAAACCAACCTAGCGCCAAAAGATCAAGAGCATTTTCAAATTCGACTTGAAGAACTAACAGGATTTGCCCCCTATATGAGGACAGCCCTCCCCCGCATCATGCAGAAAATTCAAGTTGCGATGGAGTCCCGCATGGCTGACCAAGGCTTTCTCACCACCCATATTCTCGATACCGCACGAGGCTGCCCGGCTGAAAATGTAGCCATTGACCTCTATAAACTGGACGGCGACACCCGCGCCCACATGACGTCGATGCAAACAAACGACGATGGCCGCACAAACAGCCCGATCATTCCAAAGGGTGAATTGGAATGCGGCACCTACGAATTGGTCTTCCACATAGGCCCCTATTTCAAAGGCCATGCACCAGAAAGCGCTCACCCATTCATCGACGTCGTGCCCATCCGCTTCGGCATCGATGATGCAACAAGCCACTACCACGTCCCCCTATTGGCCTCACCATTCAGCTTTTCGACCTATCGGGGGAGCTGAGGTCTGTTGGCCACCCTCACCGTCCAACGAATAAATGAAAAAACCCGTCTCTGGCGGGTTTTTTTGTGCCCGGGGCAATCGCTGATGTTCGAGGGTGTTTTGCCAGAACGACATTTTCTTCTGCATCGCTCCCACTCACCCCAAACGCGCTTTGCACCCATCCACCATATGGTCGATCAGCAACCGCGTCTTGGGGTCTTGCAGTCGCTTGTGAGGGAAGATGCAGGAGAACGGAATGGCGGTTGGTGGTGTGTCTGCCAACACCTCGACCAACTCCCCTGATTTCAAAGCCCCATCGACTTCAAAGCGCGTCTTGTTGACGATTCCGCACCCTTCCATGGCCCAACCGGTTAGCACGTCGCCATCATCGGATTCCATGGGACTGATGAGATCATATCGTTTGCGCTGACCATCGATTTGAAGGGTCCAGAAGAACTCCTCCATGCCTGGAAATCGTAGCAGCAGGCAGTGGTGGTTATGAAGATCTTCGGCATTCTTTGGCATGCCGTGGTTTTCGAGGTATTTGGGCGTTGCACACAACACCCTCTCAAATTCGAAAATGGGCCGCACACGCATTTCAGAATCGCGCAGTTCTCCCAGAACAAAGGCGGCGTCCAGGCCTTCATTGGTAATGTCTATTCGACGGTCCGACAGGCGCAAACGCACATTAACATCGGGATATTGTTGTGAGAATGACGGCACAAGCGGGGCGATAAGTTTCTTGCCAATGCCCAAAGGCGCCGCAATGAAAACGGACCCCTTTGGGCTCGCCGTCAGGTCCGCAATGCTGCCTTCGGCCTCGTCAATCGCGTCGAGAATCTTGGTAGCACCTTTGTAAAAAAGATCACCATGTTCGGTCGGCTTTAGACTGCGCGTCGTGCGGTTGAACAAGCGAACCCCAAGGTGCTTTTCCAATTCGGCCATGCGGCTGCTGGCGACCGCCGCCGAAATACGCATGTCGCGCCCTGCAGCTGACATGCTACCAAGGTCATAAATTCTGACGAATGTTTTGATGTTCGCAACGTAAGACATTCGAGGAAAAATAGCATTGTCTGAAAATTTTTGAAAGTGCTGGAGATTTATCTGCATTCAGCAAAATGACAGGCTTTGCCAAAGATAACAAAGCGGTCGGGAGGATCGCGAAATTCGGGAGAGCACCATGTATTACGATTTCGCCATAATGTGGGACTGGCTGGCCTTTGCGGTGCGCTGGCTTCACGTCATTACAGCGATGGCCTGGATTGGCGCGAGCTTTTACTTCATCGCGCTCGATCTCATGCTCAAGCCAGCGGACGACATGCCCGAAGGCGCTTCTGGCGAGGAATGGGAAGTTCATGGCGGCGGCTTTTATCACACCACAAAATATCTCGTCGCACCGGCGCGTCTGCCCGAACATCTGACCTGGCACAAATGGCAAAGCTATATGACGTGGATTTCTGGCGCTGCCTTGTTGGCAATTGTCTATTGGGCGGGGGCAGAACTCTATCTGATTGATCGCGCGAAGGCAGATCTTGCCGTATGGCAGGCAATCGCGATTTCCGCCGGTTCGCTCACCATCGGCTGGCTGATTTACGATTTTCTCTGCAAGAGCAAATTCATCGGCGACAATATGAACGGCCTAATGGTGCTGCTGTTCGTGCTCCTGGTGGCCATGGCGTGGGGCTACACGCAAGTGTTCACAGGCAGAGCTGCACTGCTGCATCTGGGCGCTTTCACCGCGACCATCATGACCGCCAACGTTTTCTTCATCATCATGCCGAACCAGCGAATCGTAGTGGCCGATTTGAAAGCGGGACGCTCGCCAGATCCCAAATACGGCAAGATCGCCAAACAGCGCTCGACGCACAATAACTATCTCACCCTTCCCGTCCTGTTCCTGATGCTATCCAATCATTATCCGCTGGCCTTCGCGACGGAATATAACTGGATCATCGCTTCCCTCGTTTTCTTGATGGGTGTCACCATCCGCCACTATTTCAACACCATGCACTCGACAGGAAAAGGCCCGACCTGGACTTGGCTTGCAACTGTAATCCTCATGGTTGTTATGGCTTGGCTGTCGACCAACCCAACGATGTCCACAAGTGAAGCCAATGCTGCTGTCTCCAAACGCACGGAGCAATTCATGGCGGCACCCGGTTTCGAACAAGCCAGCATCACCGTTCAGGGGCGGTGCGCCATGTGCCACGCCGAAGAGCCAACTTGGGAAGGGATGATCGTCCCCCCCAATGGCGTGATCCTGCAAACCGAAGAACAGATCGCCCGTTACGCGCGCGAAATTTATCTTCAATCCGGGCGCAGCCACGCCATGCCCCCCGGCAATGTCTCCGGCATCACGAAAGACGAGCGCAAAGGCTTGGTCAGATGGTATGAGGCTGCCATTTCAGGAAATTCACAATGAGTTCGCATCCAACGGATACGCCGCGTCACCCCGCTCTCGACTACCACGAATTCCCGAAGCCCGGTAAACTTGAAATCCGGCCCATAAAACCGCTGGCCAATCCGCGCGACCTGTCACGGGCCTATTCACCCGGCGTTGCGGAAGCCTGCATGGAAATCAAAGCCGATCCAGAAACCGCCAGCCGCTACACGGCGCGTGGCAATCTGGTTGCTGTGATTACCAACGGTTCAGCCGCACTTGGGCTGGGTAATATCGGGCCGCTTGCCTCTAAACCCATCATGGAAGGCAAAGCGGTTCTGTTCAAACAGTTCGCCAACATCGACTGTTTCGACATTGAAGTGAATGAAAGCGATCCGGTCAAACTGGCCGAACACGTCATCGCGTTGGAACCTACTTTTGGTGCGATCAATCTGGAGGATATCAAAGCCCCCGATTGTTTCATTGTCGAGAAAATATGCCGTGAGCGGATGAACATTCCAGTCTTCCACGACGACCAGCACGGCACCGCCATTGTTGTTGGTGCGGCATTGAAAAACGCACTGCATTTGACTGACCGGCAATTCAAAGACATCAAAATCGTATCCGCCGGCGGCGGTGCTGCGGGAATCGCCTGTTTGAACATGCTCATCAAGCTTGGGGTGCAGCGCGAGAACATCTGGCTATGCGATATTCACGGCCTCATGTATGAAGGCCGCAAAGAGCCTTGTACCGAACAACAAGCAGCTTTCGCCCACAAGACCGACTTACGCACGATCAACGACGTGATTGATGATGCGGATGTTTTCTTGGGATTATCGGGCCCCGGTGTTTTGAAAATGGAACAAGTGGCACGAATGGCTTCCAAGCCGATCGTGTTTGCCCTTGCAAACCCGACGCCGGAAATCATGCCCGAAGAGGTCTATGAGGCCGCCCCTGACGCCATAGTTGCAACTGGCCGCTCCGACTATCCCAATCAGGTCAACAACGTTTTGTGCTTCCCTTTCATCTTTCGCGGTGCGCTGGACGTTGGGGCGACGACGATCAACGATGAAATGCAGATCGCTTGTGTTGAGGGTATTGCTGAACTGGCGCGACAAACATCCTCCGCCGAAGCCGCTGCAGTTTACGGCGATGAACAGCTAAAATTCGGAACGAATTATCTTATTCCAAAGCCATTCGATCCACGTTTGGTGATGGTTGTTGCAGGAGCAGTGGCAAAAGCCGCTATCGAATCCGGTGTTGCAAAACGACCGATTGAGGATCTGGAAGCCTATGCGAGTAAGCTCAGTGCTTCGGTCTTCCGCTCGTCCATGATTATGCGCCCTGTCTTTGAGGCGGCGCAAACAGAAACACGGCGCATTGTGTTCGCCGAGGGTGAAGACGAGCGCGTGCTTCGTGCCGCAATGGCGATGTTGGAAGAAACGGTAGATCAACCAATCCTGATTGGCCGTCCCTCAGTCATCCAGCAAAGATGCGAACGGTTTGGTATTCCTCAGGAAATCTCGCAGCGATTTGAAATCGTGAACCCCGAAGCGGACACCCGATACCGCTCGTATTGGCAGACCTACTACGAGGTGATGCAACGACGGGGTATCTCTCCGACATTGGCACAAGCTGTCTTGCGCACCAACACGACTGTTATCGCCAGTGTAATGGTCCATCGTGGTGAGGCCGACAGCATGATTTGCGGCACGTTCGGCAATTACTCGTGGCATTTAAATTATGTCGAACAGATGCTGAAGGGCGACGCGCTATCCCCAATAGGGGCACTATCCTTGCTCATTCTTGACAGTGGGCCAATCTTTGCCGCTGATACCCACGTGAATGCAATCCCAACGCCGCAGCAGATCGTGGATACCGTCATCGCAACAGCGCGACACGTGAAGCGGTTTGGCATAGAACCAAAAATCGCCATCTGTTCGAATTCACAATTTGGAACACTGAACACAGAACCAGCTGAACGGGTGCGCGCTGCGCTTGCGCTTTTAGACGCGCAGAAGCGTTCATTCCTCTACGAAGGAGAGATGCCGGTGGATGCCGCACTCAATCCGGAAATCCGCGAACGCATGCTGCCAAATGGTCGCTTTGATGGTGCCGCAAACGCTCTGGTTTTCTCCAATGCGGAAACGGCCGGTGGTGTGAAGAACGCGCTCAAATCTGTGGTCAACGGGGTTGAAGTGGGGCCAATTCTGATGGGTATGGGAAATCGCGCCCACATCGTAACGCCATCCATCACAGTTCGCGGCCTCATAAACATTGCGGCACTGGCTGGTACGCCGGTCGGTTCATACGCATAACCGAACGCATAAACGAAGCTTGGTTTTATTCCCAGACGTCGATCGGCAGAAATATGCTGGCAATTCGCGTTTGCGGGATAGTATTCGCGCAATAGTGAACCCAACCAGTCTTTTCAATTCAAAGACGCCTTTGCCGACTGACGAGCAAAAACTCGAGCAAAGTAATGTTCATTTGTGGCGCGAAGTCCTGAACGGCGAACGCACCGCCGACAGAAGGCCTGCCTGTTTAAGGGATGGATTGAGATGTATATTGTGACCGCAAATTAGGAAACGGGTTGCATATCTCTCTTCGGTCAACTGTGATCATATGGAGGAAGGGTAAAGCTCTTTAGAACGAAAAGATCCATGGCTGAGAACAATCCACCGTTTGCATGTCTGAATGAATTTGGGTCCATCACACTTCCCCCAGGCGTCACCGTATTTAGAGCGGATGAAGCCTGCAATAATTTCTATTTTGTTCAACAAGGCTCAATCCGCGTTGATTTGACCAACGACGAAGGAAAAGCCGTTCTGCTTTATCGGATAGGAAAGAATGAAACCTGCGTTCTAACCACGTCCTGCCTGATGTCTCACGAAAGATATTCCGCCGAAGCCGTGACGGAAACAGAAGTCGTGGCAACCGCAATTCCTAAAGCAGAATTTGAAGCGCGTTTGAACACTTCCCAAGAATTCAGAGAATTGGTTTTCCGGTCGTTCTCGTCTCGTCTCGTCACCATGATGGCAAAGATCGATGAAATTTCATTCACACCCCTGGACAGCAGACTTGCTCAAAGGCTGGTGCAGCTATCAACAGAAACCCTGACCATTGCAATTACCCATGAACAACTCGCCAATGATCTGGGAACAGCACGGGAAGTGATCAGTCGCAAACTAAACGGCTTGGAAAAACAAGGACTTGTGAACAGAGCCAGAGGGACAATTGAGGTCGTTTCACGTTCTGGACTGATTAGCCGGGCCTCTTTCCGTGACTAAGTCACGGACGCAGACCTGCAGACCGGCTAAATCATTCTTCTATTCACACTAGGAGAATTCAAAATGAACTTCGCAAACGTAGGTTCCGCCGATCGTCTGATCCGCATCGTTATCGGTGCCGCTCTCATTCTTCTGCCACTCCTGGGAGCGATTGCATCTGCATCATCGACTCTTGGGCTGGTCATGATGGTCATTGGTGCTGTTTTGATCGTAACCGGCTTTGTTAGCTTTTGCCCAATTTATCGCATCATTGGCGCCAGCACACGCCCCAAAGCTTAGGGGTTTGAATTGGGCCTTCTGGAACTACTTGGATTTGGCTCCGCCGTCTCAACCCTGTCGCCAGCCGATGCCCATATGGGGCAAAATGCTGGCGACATTATAATCATTGATGTGCGGGAGCCCAGCGAATGGGCGCAAACAGGCTTTCCCAAAGGAAGCCATACCATCTCAATGAACGATCCAAAATTTGTCGCTATCGCGAAAGAACTGGCTGCCCAGCACCCTCACGCCACTGTTGTTGTCAGCTGCAAAACGGGGGCAAGGGCCTCAGCAGCGGCTAAAATACTCGCTAAGAACGAAATTGAGAACCTTGCGATTCTGCGCGGGGGGATGTTGCAGTGGACCGCTGAAAACTTGCCCGTCGACACTGTATAACGAACACACATCACCACTGTTTTCACAAACGCACTCATGTGATGAGCCAACGCAAATTCTAATTTTTCTCACCGCCTATTGAAACCAGCGCACTGTTCATATTCAATAATTGTTATGTGTTTTCATGGATAGCGGTTATGAAGATTTCCAGAAGAACGGTACTGGCGGCTACTTCAATGACTGTTGCAGCTGGTCTCATTCCCAGTCGGTCAGTTTGGGCAAATTCGAATTTAACGCTGGGCAGCAAGATCATTGACGTTGTGAGCGACGGTAATCTCAGTCTGCCAACCAGCATGTTGTTTTCTGACATCGCAGAAAAAGATCTTCTTCCAATTCTCAAAAAGCACAAACTGCCCACCGATCAATTGGAGCCAGACTGCAATCTAACGCTTGTTCGCGATGGCGAAAATACAATCATTTTTGACGTTGGTGCGGGGCCGAACTTCATGCCGAGCGCCGGCAAGCTGACCGAAGCTCTTGATGCCATCAATCTTGACCCTGCGGATGTGACCCATGTGGTTTTCACACATGCCCACCCGGACCACTTGTGGGGTTTGCTGGACGAATTTGACGATCCGTTATTTCCAAATGCGCAGCACATGATTGGGAAGGTCGAGTGGGACTACTGGGTCAATCCCCGAACGGTCGACACCATTGGGGCGCAGCGACAAGCCTTCGCAGTTGGTGCCGCGCGGTTGCTCAAAGGCATGGAAGACAGGATTTCATTCTTCAATTTTGGTGAAGAAATTCTGCCCGGCATCATGGCGCGCAATTCCGTTGGGCACACACCTGGCCACACAGCATTTGAAGTCCGTGGTGGCGGTGAAAGCCTGATGATTGTTGGCGATGCAATTGGCAATCACCACGTCGCTTTTGAACAGCCAAAGTGGCTGGCGGGTTCTGATCAAGACAAGGAATTGGGCGTGAAATCGCGCGTCTCTTTGCTGGATCAAATAGCTTCACAGAATATGATGATGATTGGATACCACCTTCCCTACCCGGGAATTGGGCGCGCTGAGAAAGACGCAAGTGGTTTTAAATTTATTGCTGCCTAAGGACGAACTGTGATGACAAAATTTCCAAAGATTGTTGCCTTTTTGAGTTTGTTGTTTGCATTGCAGATGGGGCAATTGGCGCAGGCAGCACAAAATATCGCCGATCAATATCCGAATTCCCTGCTCTATTCAAAGCCAATAGAAGTGATCCCAAATGTTTGGACAGCAATCGGCCAAACCGCGCCCTCAACCTACGAAAATGCAGGCCACAACAACAATCTGAGCTTTATCGTTACAGGCGATGGCGTGGTCGTCGTGAATGGCGGTGGCAGTTATCTGTTGGCCAAAGCCCTGCATGATGAAATCAAGAAGATAACCAGCCAACCTGTGAAATTGATCATCGATGAGAATGGTCAAGGTCACGCAATGCTGGGCAACTCTTACTGGGCAGAACAAGGTGTTCCGATTCTGGCCCACGAAGATGCTGCCGCTGAATTTGAAGAGCGCGGATATGACATTCTCGATGCTGCTCAAAGACGCCTAAAGGATCGGGCCGAGAAGACAAAAATATCCCTCCCCACAGAGACTTTTGCACAAAAGAAGTCGGTGGAAATGGGAGGGTTCATGATCGACGTGCTCTATCTTGGGTCTGCCCACAGCCCGGGTGACACCCAAGTTTGGCTACCGCAGCATAAGCTCGTAATTGCGGGCGACATGGCATTTCACGAACGCATGCTGCCCATATTTGACGACACGGACACGGCTGCATGGATGGAGACGTGGGAAGAACAATTTGAAAAACTGGGCGCGCAATTTGTTATTCCCGGCCACGGCCATCCAACAAACATGGCTCAAGTACGCCGCTATACGTTCGATTATCTTCACTATCTTAGAGGCAAGATCCAGGAACACATGGACAATGGCGGCACATTGAAAGACGCATATTACGTCGATCAGTCACCTTATGAAAAACTCGATACTTTTAAGGAACTTGCAACCAGAAACGCAGGCCGGGTGTTTGAACAGATGGAATTTGAGTGATCAGGCGACCGCAGATACACATTCATTTTACCGCATGTTGGAATTTTTAACGCCACTCATAAGCGCAAAGCTTTATGCTCAATGGCAGTTCAAATCACCGCACAAAGCGGTTCACGGGGATTTTTCATAAATGCCTAGAATTCTGTGCACCGTCATCCTTTTGTGGTCGAGCCTTTTGTCCGTCGAGGCGGCAGAACTCTTGAAAGCGGATGTTGCCAATAAACAAGCGGCAGCTGGTTCGGTATATCTCATTGATATTCGCAGGCCCAATGAATGGAAGAATTCTGGTGTCGCCCAACCCGCCCATAAAATCAGCATGCATCAAAACGGGTTTCTTGAAAAACTGGCCCGGCTCACCGACGGCAGGAAAGATGCCCCCATTGCGTTGATATGTGCAACGGGTGCGCGCTCAACTTACCTGGCGGGTGAATTGGAAAAACGCGGCTTCACAAACATTCTAAATGTGAGCGAAGGCATGTTTGGCTCCCAGGCGGGCCCAGGTTGGCTAAGACGCAACCTTCCAACCAAACCGCACGGTTGACCAATACACAAAAAGAAAGCCGCCCGCGATAGGTGTCGCGAGCGGCTGAAATGTTGTGATGTTGTCGAGATGATTTAGCTGAACATGTCAGCCGAAATCGCAGAGTACCAAGCCTCGGATTCTTCGTAAGTCGTCTTACGCACATCATCGGACTCACCGGTCTTAGAGATGAACTTGTCGACCACTTCGATTTTCTCTTCACCGGCTTTGTAATTGGCACCGACTTTAACACCATTGTTGGTGTCGATCAGACTCCAGCAAGTGTTGGCAAAGCGAGGGGCAAACACTTTTGAGCCCGTCAGCTCGCCCCGGATTGCCATGGCAGCGACTTTCGCCTGACTGTTGGCAGAGAAGCCAGACTTGGGCATTGCCGACGCCACTGACGCATCACCCAGAACATAGATGTTCGGATCCGCCTTGGTCTGCATGGAAGCGGGAACGATTGGGCACCAGTCACCATCGGTTATTCCGGCGCGGTCGCAGATTGCACCGGCCTTTTGAGCGGGCACCACAGATGCGGCATCCGCTTTGAACGTATCGATGTCTGTCTCGATTTCCATCGTGTCCATGTTGATGTTCTTCACACCGCCGGAAATCGATGCGGGAATCCATTCAACCATATTTGGATAATTTTTGTCCCACCCTTCCTGGAAAAGTGCCTGCTTTGAGAACTTTTCCTTTGGATCCAAAACAATGATTTTTGCCGTGGGATTTTTCTTCGACAGGATATGAGCGATCATCGAAATGCGCTCATATGGTCCTGGTGGGCACCGGTAAGGGTTGGGTGGAGGAACCATCACAAAGGTTCCACCCTCTTTCATGTTTTCAACCTGCGATTTGAGCAAGGCAACCTGGGTGCCGGACTTCCACGCATGGGGCATGGTGTCCTGCCCCTCAATGGAATAGCCGTTCACCGATTCGTACTTCATGTCGATACCGGGCGAAATAATCAGACGATCGTAGCTGATTTTTGTGCCGGAACCGAGTTCTACCGTTTTGGCCGCTTTGTCGACGCCTACGGCCCAATCGTGAACAACATTGACGCCGTGGTTAGAGGCCAATCCATCATAGGTGTGGCCGATTGAATCATAATCGCGAAGGCCGCCAAGATAGAGATTGGAAAAGAAGCATGTGTAATATTTTTTTGTCGGCTCAATCAGCGTGACATCAATGGCACCCTTGGAATCTTTAGCCAGATAACGGGCGGCCGTTGCACCACCTGCCCCACCACCAATGACCACGACTTTGGGCTTTTTGCCCTGTGCATAGGCAGGCAGGTTGAGCCCTGCTGTCACGGCACCCAGCCCCAGCAATCCTGCTGAGAACTGTCTTCTGCTAAACTCGGTCATGTGGTTCCTCCCATTATAAACCGTAAGTTGACGTGTGTTATTCGGGCTGTGGCAGGGCTGAATAATAGGCCGCCAAGGCGGCGATATCTTCGTCCGTCAACCTGCCCGCAATTGTTTGCATCGTTGGATTTTCGAGTTCTTTAGACCGGTAGAGTTTCATTATTTGCTGGAACCCATCGGAATCGTATCCGTTGATGGAAGGGATACCGCCTTCGGTGGCTTTCCCCAGATGGCAAGTCACGCATTCCGAGGACAAATATTGCCCATACTCAGGATCCCCCTCCGCCAGTGCCTGAGGCGATGCAGCACAAACCAGAATGAGCATTAAGTTTCGCAGCATTTATAAACTCATTCATATAATCATTTTTATGAATGTATCAATTATCACAAACACGTCAACCACCTCACGCGATCTGCATGTACTGAGATACAGAATTTGTGATCATCGTCCTACGGGGCCGGTTATTTGAGCGCCACATGGGGCCTGCAGATATGATCACAGATGCCAGGTTTTTCAGCGATAACCCCGATCTCCCTGGAGATCTTCCCCGTCCATTTTCAAGCCCCTTCTCGCTCGGCACGAATTTGACTACATCGCCCGGTTTCACCACAAGAAACGACGGAACAAATAGGTTCCTCTCCTTCCTGTTGCCGGAGGGTTGTGTGTACATTTTCATTTCGTGAGTTTCAGCAAGAACCGAAGAAATGCTGAACTATTGTCGTGAAAACAAATGCTGCAGCGGCTCCTTGAATGAACCGTGGACCAAATATTGAAGCCCCAACCAGGCCCCCAGGAAGATCGAAATAAGGACTACCGGTGCTGAATAAGCCAACAAAGATGCGGCACTAATACCCTGCCCGATGGTGCAGCCAAGCGCTGTTACGCTGCCAATTCCCATCAGAAATCCGCCGAATATCTGACGTTTCATTTCACGCGCATCGTCTGCGGCTTCCCAGCGGAAATGCCCCAAAGCCAAAGTCGTGATCAAGGCACCAACCACAACACCTGCGGTCGCGCCAATGCCAAATCTCAGGGCGGATCCGGAAGCGGTCATGGCATACATGATGGTGTCGCCCAGAGGCGCAGAAAAAGTGTAGCTTTCAAGGGGGTATGGCTCAAATTCATCAGCAGCCAGAACGCCCGTCGAATACCACCCCCACACGACAACAAGACCGACGAGTATGCCAACACCAATCCGCCTCCCATCCCTTCTGAACCGGGAGGATGCAAAACAGATCGCAACCAGTAGGGCAGCGACAATATAGGCGGTGACGTGGGGCGGTATTGATAGACTTTTTTCCACCATGAATGCGAAAGAAGCAGGCTGTTCAACCGTTTCCGGTTGAGAAAACAGCGCCACTCGCACGTATGCCGTTAGCCCCCTCAATGTGGCGTAGGCGGTAATTCCCATGACCAAGAAAGTGACCACAGATTTAAGATCACCACCGCCCATTCGGGCCAGGGTTCCAAATCCGCACGTCCCCACCAAGGCCATGCCCAAACCAAAAACCAATCCGCCAAATACAGACGCAATAAGCGAAGTGGGAGAGGATAAATAAAATGAGTCCGATATCGAAACGATACCAAACTGGTTCAGCATAAAGGTGCCGAAAATTGAGACCGCGATTGCGAGTCCCCATGAGCGCAGTCGGTTGGCGTCATTGCCAAGCACCGCATCTTCAATGGCACCAAGCGTACAAAATCGCCCCCAGCGCGCTGCAAATCCCAGGACCACTCCCCCAAGCAAACCAGCCAGGGCAGCAATCGTTCCAGGCGCAAGCTCCTCCATGCCGCACTTCCTCAAACATATCTAATAATTTGAATATATAGATCAAGATTGGCCGCGCAAGCACAAAGTCAACGGCATTGAGCCAATTGCTACTTGTTGGCGCAAAACATGTCGTAGAGCACAGGAATCAGGCGTTGCGCCCGTTCGTCCGCTAAAGAATAGTATACAGACTTCCCTTCGCGGCGGGTTTTGACCAAGCCTTCAAGACGCAATCGGGACAATTGTTGAGACACCGCAGCCTGTCGTGCCGACAACATGTCTTCGAGATCGGTCACAGAACACTCGCCATTGGCCAAACGGCAAAGAATCATGAGGCGACCCTCGTGGGCAATCGCCTTTAGAAAATCCGTTGCGGCCACGGCATTTTTGCCCATGGCATCCATGTCAGGCGCTTCGAAATCGCGTGCCATTGCTTCAAGGGTCATCGCTGCTTCGGCCATAGACCAGTTCCTTTAATTCAAACTCTTTGGGACCAAACAGTCCTAACCTGCTTTTTTTGTGTGTTCGGGGAGCTTTTCCAACAATTTTGAAAGCAGCCCCCAGAAGAAATCTTCACCGGGATACCCCCGGATTCTGCCGACTTCCCGTCCCTTATCAAACAACACGAATGTGGGTGTATAGCGGCCTTTGTTCAAATTTGCGAGATCGGATGGCAAGGCTTGGTGAATGTTTACACGTCTCAATGGCGCAGACTTTCCCTCTTGAGTCTTGTGATAAATCACCCCGATATCGTCATTCCAGCGCTCACAATACTCACAATTATCCTGCTCAAGCATGATCAATTCAGCCGCCAGCCCAGGCGCTGCGGACACCAGCCAAATCATCGCAATAACCAGCAGCTTGTTCATGTTAACTCCGACCGTTGCAGACAATCTGAATTTATAGCGATTGCATATATGCATCACAAAACACATTATAGATCATGAATATGTAATTTACCAAGGGCTGCAAAATGGACCTCGATATTGGGTGGGTCGCAGCGCTGATAGCCGGCTTTCTTTCGTTTGCCTCGCCATGCGTCCTGCCCCTCGTCCCACCTTATCTGGCATTTCTGGCCGGTGCGACAATGGATGAAATAACTGACGAAGCCGTACCAGCTTCCGTCTTCAGAAAAGTCCTCTTCAGGGCGGTCGCCTTCGTATTGGGCTTCTCTACTATCTTCATTGGACTTGGCGCCAGCGCGTCTTTGTTTGGCGCTTTGATCAACGACTACCTTGAAACGCTCAGCGTGATTGCCGGGATCATCATCATTATTCTTGGGCTGCATTTTTTGGGAATTTTCAGAATTGGCCTGCTGTTCCGCGAAGCGCGTTTCCAAAGTGCACAAAAACCAATTGGGCTGTTGGGTGCCTATGTGGTTGGACTTGCCTTTGCCTTTGGATGGACCCCCTGCGTTGGACCGGTATTGGCGGCGATCCTGCTCTATGCAGGCAGTGAAGCCGATGTTGTGAAGGGTGCCGCCCTGCTCTTCGTGTACTCGCTGGGAATAGGAATTCCATTCCTGCTGGCGGCTGCATTCGCAGGCCCCTTCATGGCTGTGATGAAGAAGTTCAAAAAGCACATGGGGTTTGTTGAAAAAATCATGGGAATTCTGCTCGTCATTACCGGCGTACTTTTCCTGACCGGTTCAATGTCCACGATCAGCTATCTCATGTTGGATTATTTCCCATCCCTGGGTTCATTTGGCTAAACAGGAGAGTATCAATGCCCCACTTGAAAAAGACCATTTTTCTTATTTTGACCGCTCTTTGTGTCATCATCAGCACCCCCATCCATGCCGCTGAAATCGGCGAAGACGGGCTGCACAAACAACCGTGGTTCACAACCTCATTCAAAGACATCGCCGAAGATGTTCAGGCCGCCAAAGATGAAGGCAAACGTTTGGCCATCATCTATGAACAACGCGGATGTATCTATTGCAAGAAACTCCACGAGACCGTTTTGAATGACCCTAAAATTGCCGATTACATCAAATCCAACTTCATGGTTGTCCAATATAATCTGTTCGGCGACGAGGAAGTGATCGACACCGATGGCGAATCATTGACCGAGAAAAAAGCCGCCAGAAAATGGCGACTGAACTATACGCCGACCATAATATTCATGCCTGAGGCACTTTCACAAAACCAGGATGCAGGGCGCGCAGCAGTGGCGATTATGCCTGGAGCGTTCGGCAAGGGAACGACATTGAACATGTTCAAGTGGGTGAAAGAAAAGGGATATGAAGGCGATGAGCACTTCCAAAAATACCACGCCCGCAAACTCGCAGAAGGCAAAGCGCAGGACTGACCAGCCCTGAAGTTGCGCCCAATAATTCAGTAATTCAAATTATTGAATTTGTTATTGCCAGCCGAAATTTATTGGTCTAGCTTTTCTCGACAGCTTGGAGAGGCTGTATGGGAGAGAAAATATGATGTTGAGAAATGTCGCATTAAGCGCCGTCCTCGCGTTCTCTTTGGGGGGCAAAGCGCAGGCCGAAAATATTGCACCGACTGATGTGAAGTTCGTTGACGATACACAAGTGACAGCCTCGTTGACCGGCGTGGCTGGTGATCCCAAGGCGGGTCGCGAATGGTATGCTGGTCGAAAGCTCGGCAATTGCCTGGCTTGTCACGTCACTTCGGACCTCGCCGAGGAACCTTTTCACGGAGAAGTGGGCCCGGAGATGGACGGTGTTGCGGGTCGTTACGAGGAGCAACAACTTCGGGCGATTCTTATAAATTCGAAAAAGATATTTGGCGATCAAACCATCATGCCTGGCTTTTACAGCCTGGACGTTGGCGCGCGGCCTGCTGAGAAATTTGCAGGCAAAACGATCCTCACTGCCCAGCAGGTTGAGGACATTGTCGCCTATCTGCTGACATTAAAAGAATAGGCTTTTACCGGCCGAGATAGAGATAAGGAGCTTTCAAATGGAGCTGAACAAGAGAGAATTTCTGACACTGTCTGCCGGGGCCCTTGCCTTTGCATCAGTGGCAGGCACATCCGGCATTGCATTGGCTGCAGTGGAGCCGACCGCCGATGAAATGATCAAGGCTTTTACCAGCGGCGCAGCTGTTGGTGAGGGCAAGGTTTCGCTGACAACGCCGGAAATCGCGGAAAACGGCAACACAGTTCCGGTTGAAGTGAGTGTCGAAAGCCCCATGACGGCAGACAACTATGTTGCAGAAGTAATGATCGTTGCTGATGGCAATCCAAATCCTGGCGTCGCCACGTTCAAGTTTTCCGCAATGAGCGGCGAAGCGGAAGCTTCAACCCGTATCCGGCTTGCCCAAACTCAAAACGTCATTGCGGTCGCGAAGATGAGCGATGGCTCATTCTTTATGGATAAGAAGGCCGTCAAAGTCACAATCGGCGGCTGCGGCGGTTAAGCGAGAGCGTTTAGGAGAAATCAAATGGCAAAATCAAAACCACGTGTAAAAGTTCCAAAGACCGCAGATGCGGGAGAGATCATCACGATTAAAACCCTAATCAGCCACCAAATGGAATCCGGCCAGCGCAAAGACAAGAAGACCGGTGAACTCATTCCGCGCAAAATCATCAACAACTTCAAAGCCGCGTTCAACGGCACAGTCGTTTTTGAAACCGTTATTGAGCCCGCCGTTTCGTCCAACCCCTACATTCAGTTCAAGGTGAAAGTACCGGAATCCGGTGAGTTCAAGTTCACTTGGACTGATGATGACGGCTCGGTCTACGAGACCGCCAAAAAGATCAAAGTCGGCTAAGCGCCGCTGCCTTGTTGGCTGCCTTGTTGATTGTGCCTGGGGGGCACGATCAACATTTCAGTCTTTGCTTTGGGAGGAGCAATCATGAAACTTTTTTCCACAAAATCAACGGCACTGTTCGGGTTAACCGCCCTGATTGCGTCAACTGTTTCCAGCCCCGTGCTTGCGGATGCTGACAACAACAAGCTTGTCATTGACGGCACGCCCCTTGTGACAGATGTGGCAGCTCCTGCCGATTCCGAACTGGATAGGCTCTATTCCGGCTGGCGCTTCAGAAGCGCCGAAACACAATCACTGCAGGCAGATGATTTCGAAAATCCGGCCATGCCCTTTGTCGATACCGGAGCTGATCTTTGGAATGCCGCCGATGGCAGCGAAGGCAAATCCTGTTCTTCTTGCCACAATGATGCGGAAGAAAGCATGAAAGGGGTTCGCGCCGAATACCCCAAATGGAACGCCAAGCTGAACAAGCCCCACACGCTGGAGACGCAAATTAACGAGTGCCGTGAAACACGCATGGGGGCGAAACCTTGGAAATGGGAATCCGGCGAAATGCTTGCCTCAACTGCCTATATTGGCCTCCAGTCAAGAGGTATGCCCACTAAGGTTCAGACCACCGGGCCAATGGCAAAGTGGCATGATATGGGCAAGGATCTGTATTACACACGTGTTGGCCAGTTGAACATGTCATGTGCAAATTGCCACGAAGAACAGGTTGGCAAGAAAATTCGCTCAGACCATCTAAGCCAGGGCCAAATCAACGGTTTCCCCACATACCGTTTGAAATGGGGCGGATTGGGATCTTCCCATCGCCGTTTCAAAGGCTGCATGGATAATATTCGGGCGACACCTTTCAAACGCGGATCAGACGAATTCATCGCACTTGAAGTCTATGTGGCTGCTCGCGGAACTGGTCTTTCGGTCGAAACTCCCGCCGTCCGAAACTGACCCTGTTCTGTTCAGTGTGATTTGGGCGGCCTCCAGTGAGTGTCGCCCATTTTTTTGACGACTAAATCATATTCAATATATTGAATTTCAATTAGCCGAACCGGAGAACCACCATGATCACAAGACGTGATTTCCTACAATGGTCAGCAGTTACAGGTGCGTTTGCTGCCGGGTATTGTGGAAGCCTGACACAACTTGCAGCCCAGCAGAAAATTACTCAGGAAGATTTGCTCAGGTTCGATTCAAAGGGCACCGTTACCCTTCTCCATTTGACCGACATTCATGCCCAGCTGAAACCGATCTATTTCCGGCCACCGGACACAAATATTGGCGTGGGTAACTTCGAAGGCATTCCACCCCATCTGGTTGGACAAACCTTTCTTGACCATTTCAATATCAAGAATGGGTCAATGTTAGCCTATGCCCATACGATGACAGATTATGTCAATCTGGCCCGATCCTATGGAAAGCTTGGCGGTCTCGACCGAATGGCCACTCTCGTCAAAGCAATTCGCGCTGACCGGGGTGAGGATAAAGTTCTCCTGCTCGACGGCGGCGACACCTGGCAGGGTTCCTACACCTCGTTGAAGACAAACGGCCAGGATATGGTCGATTGCATGAAGCTGCTTAAACCGGATGCAATGGTTGGGCACTGGGAATTCACATTCGGCACCGATCGGGTGAACGAACTCATTGAAGAAATGGACTACCCGTTTCTGGCAAGCAATGTGTTCGACAATGAATGGGACGAGCCTGTCTTTGAGCACACCGCCTTCTATGAAAAAGGCGGGCACAAGGTTGCGGTTATCGGACAGGCAATGCCTTACACGCCCATCGCCAATCCCCGTTGGATGTTTCCTGAATGGTCTTTCGGCATTCGCGCTGAGGTTTTGCAGGCGAATGTGGAAAAGGCGCGTGCGGCTGGCGCGGAAGTTGTCGTTTTGCTGTCACACAATGGATTTGACGTGGACCAAAAGCTGGCGACAGTTGTCAGTGGCATCGACGTAATCTTGACCGGTCATACCCATGACGCCGTTCCAGAAGCCATTCAGATTGGTTCGACACTGGTTCTTTCTTCCGGCTCGCACGGCAAATATCTTGGACGGGTCGATCTTGAAATCAAGAATGGCAAGGTCGTTGATCACAACTCTTATCTGATCCCTGTACTTGCCGATGTGGTTCAACCCGACAAGGAAATGAGCGCTAAAATTGACGAGGTTCGCGCACCATATGAAGCCGAATGCAACAGGGTTATTGGCAAGACCGACAGCCTTTTGTACCGCAGAGGGAATTTCAACGGCACCTGGGACGATCTGATTTGCGACAGCATGATTGCGGAACGCGATGCGGAACTTTCGTTTAGTCCAGGTTTTCGGTGGGGAACAACCAACCTCCCCGGCTCAGACATCACCGTTGATGATCTCTACAACCAGACTTCCATGAACTACCCTTCAGTCTATCGGGTCGAATTCACTGGTACTCAGATCAAAGAAATTCTTGAAGACGTTTGCGACAATCTGTTCAACAAAGACCCCTTCTCGCAACAGGGTGGCGACATGGTTCGCGTTGGTGGCATGGGTTACACCTGCGCGCCCAAGCAAGAGATCGGCAACCGAATTTCCAACATGACCCACCTGAAGACAGGCGAGCCGATAGATCCGGGCAAAAGCTATGTGGTCGCTGGCTGGGCTTCCGTCAATGAAGACGTCGAAGGCCCTCCCATCTGGGATTTGGTAGAAACTCACATCAAGAGCCTTGGCACCGTAAAACTCGAAGCCAACACATCGGTAAAAGTGAATGATGCTTGATGTTTGGGACATCAAGCACTTTACATTCAAATATATGAATGTAAATAATCGTGCAGGAAACTATGAGGAGACAGTCGATGTCGGATAGCATTGAGAGCCCTGCAAAGAAGATTGCCTCACGGCGGAATTTTTTAAAGTCCGGCCTGGCTCTTGGCGGCGCTGCTGCCGCGGGAACGATTGCCGCCGCCGCGGGCGATCCTGATATTCTGGAAAAGAAAGACTGGAACCAATATCCCGGGGATGGTGTCGATGTGCGCCCTTATGGTGCGCCCTCCGAATTCGAAGCCCACGTTAAACGCAAAAACGTGCCTTGGCTGACTGCGGATCCCATCTCGTCTGTCAATTTTACGCCTTTGCACGATCTCGATGGCATCATCACGCCGAATGGCCTGTGCTTCGAACGTCATCATTCCGGCATTGCAGAGATCAACCCTGCTGAGCACCGGCTGATGATCAATGGACTTGTTGACAAAGAAATGGTCTTCACGATGGAAGACCTGCTGCGTTTCCCGCGCAAAAATCAGGTCAATTTCCTGGAATGCGCGGCAAATTCCGGGATGGAATGGCGTGGTGCCCAGTTGAACGGCTGTCAGTTCACACACGGCATGATTCACAATGTGATGTATACCGGCGTACCGCTGAGAACGATTTTGGAAGAAGCAGGTATCAAGGGAACCGCCAAATGGCTGTTGCCAGAAGGGGCTGACGCTTCCGGCATGACGCGCTCAATCCCCATCGAAAAAGCGCTTGATGACTGTCTTGTGGCCTGGAAGATGAATGGCGAGGCCTTGCGACCTGAACAGGGCTATCCCTTGCGGCTGGTCGTTCCCGGTTGGGAAGGCAACATGTGGGTCAAATGGCTGCGCCGCATCGAGCTTGGCGACAAACCCTGGCACCACCGGGAAGAAACGTCGAAATACACAGATTTGATGGCAAACGGCAAAGCGCGCCGCTTCACCTGGGAAATGGATGTTAAATCCGTCATCACCAATCCCTCCCCGCAGGCCACGCTCAAACACAAAAAGGGCTTCACGGTTCTAACAGGTGTTGCGTGGTCTGGTCGGGGAACGGTCAATCGCGTTGATGTTTCCATCGATGGCGGCAAGAACTGGCAACAGGCCCGTATTGATGGCCCCAGCCTGAACAAGAGCATGCATCGTTTTTACTATGAATTTGATTGGGATGGCTCGGAACTGCTGCTCCAGTCTCGCGCAATTGACAGCGAGGGTTTCGTGCAACCAACGAAAGACGCTCTGCGTGCGGTGCGCGGCACCAATTCAATCTATCACAACAACAGCATTCAAACCTGGCACGTTAAGAAAGACGGGAGCATCGAAAATGTTGAAGTTTCCTAAAGCTGTCGCCATTGCCGTCGCCGCCAGCCTCCTGTGTGGGTCGGCCATAGCAGGAAAATACAACCTCGGCCGTGAGGCTTTGAAAGAGGAAGTTGCAGCCTGGGACATTGATGTTCGTCCTGATGGTCAGGGATTGCCGGAAGGGCAAGGCACTGTTGCCCAAGGTGAAGAGATTTGGGCCGAAAAATGTGCCGCATGTCATGGCGATTTTGGTGAAGGCGTTGACCGTTGGCCCGTCATAGCCGGGGGTGTCGACACACTGGCTGGTGACGACCCGGTTAAGACAGTCGGCTCATATTGGCCGTATCTATCAACTGTCTGGGATTACGTTAACCGCGCAATGCCCTTCTCCGAAGCCAGGTCACTTGAGCCAGACGAAGTCTACGCACTTACGGCCTATATTTTGTACATAAACGATTTGGTTGATGACGAGGATTATGAACTGTCAAAAAAGAATTTCCTTGAAAAACCATTGCCCAATGAAGCCAACTTCATCGAAGACGACCGTTTGGAATCCCCGGTTTTCAAGGTCGCGGAGCCCTGCATGAAAGATTGCAAGGCAGACGTTAAGATTACTGGTCGCGCCAGAATTCTCGACGTTACGCCTGAAACAGACGACGACTAAAACCAGGGTCCACATGGGCAATGATGGTGCTGATAAAAAAGCCACCGGGAACCTGTCAGGGCATTTTCAGGCAAATTCAGCATAGTCGAAGATGTGCAAAGCGATGACATCTGACACCCGGGCATCCCCTCCCCATTCGCGCTTGCAGTTCAGCAAATGTGCCACGACGCATTTCTGCGAAGTTCAATGATCCCCAATCATGATATCGAAACCACAATGGCTCAGGCTTGGGCTATTCGTCGGTCATTGCCCAAGCAGAGTAGCAAGATATTGAACAATTCGGCTTGTGATGAAATTCCACATTTTTTGTAAAGCTGTTTTCTGAAAACCTTTACCGTCTGAACGCTGATGCCGAGCGCCAGACCAATGGAAACTGATGAGTGTCCCCGCAAGATCAGCAAGGCCACTTCGGCTTGACGGTGGGCTTAAGCGGATACGCCGCTCTCTTTGCGCGGCCTCAATCAAACTGGCATTTCCAATGAAAAGTATGACGTGATTTCCGAACCTGGAGCCATGTTCCTGCATAGCATGACCTATTCCGGCCATCCCGCCGCAGCTGCTGCCGCGCTTGCCAATATTAAAATTCTTGAAAGCGAAAAGATCCCACAACAGGTTCAAACCACCGGCAAACTGTTTGAGAATGCGCTTCGCGGACTGACCGATCTGGAAATTGTTGGTGAAGTGCGTGGCAGTCAATTCATGATGGGAATCGGGCTCGACACGACCAGTCGAAATCCCAATTATGACATCCCCTATTCCACGCTTAATGTGGGAAAGCTGAACGGGGGCACCGCCCTCGACATTGTGCCCAATCATTGTGAAATGGATTTCGAAATACGCAACATTGCCAACGACGATCCAGCCAAGTTACTGGATCAAGTTCGATACCGCGCAACACAATTGGTAGAGACTGCACGTCAGATGGCCCAGGGTCACAAGTCCGATGAGTATGTTGAAATTGAACAATTGCGCCGTTGCGATGCCATGCTTGAAAAGCTGGTTCATCACTTACAAAGCGGCGTACTATCGCATTGATGCGATTGCCAATCAGACTAAGAAAGCGAAGGCAGGTGCGAGGATGACCATTGAGAAAATTGACACTCTTGTCGTTGGCGCAGGACAAGCCGGCGTGGCCATGAGTGAACATTTGCGCAACAACAAGATTCCTCACCTTGTTTTGGAACGAGGGCGAATTGCCGAGTGTTGGCGCACAGCCAGATGGGATTCCCTCGTGGCAAACGGCCCAGCCTGGCATGACCGGTTTCCCGGAATGGAATTTGCTGGCGCAGACCCAGAAACCTTTATCCCAAAGGAAGACGTGGCCAATTATTTTGCTGACTATGCCAAACAGATTGAAGCTCCGGTCCGCTGCGGAGTGGAAGTAACGAAAGTCGAACGACATACAGGCCGGGTCGGGTTTCGGGTCGAGACCTCACATGGTGTCATAGAAGCCACCAATGTCGTCGTTGCTACCGGCCCTTTTCAGAAACCGGTGATTCCCCCACTTGTTCCCGAACAAGACGATCTTTTTCAAATTCACTCCAACACCTATCGCAATCCCGAACAATTGCCCAACGGTGGTGTGCTGGTGGTTGGTGCCGGGTCTTCAGGCGGACAGATCGCCGATGAATTGCTGCGTTCAGGAAAACAGGTTTACCTGTCAATCGGACCGCATAACCGCCCGCCAAGACGTTATCGGGGTCTCGACTATGTCTGGTGGTTGGGCGTGTTTGGAGAATGGGATGCGGTTGCACCAAACCCAGGCACAGAACATGTAACCATTTCGGTAAGTGGCGCCCGCGGCGGAGAAACCGTGGATTTTCGCCGCTATGCTGAAAACGGCATGATATTGGTGGGCATGACTGACGCCTACAAAGATGGGGTCATGTCATTTGCTCCAGACCTTGCCAAAAATATTCAAGATGGTGATGCAAATTATCTGTCAGTTCTGGATCGGGCAGACGCCTTCGCCGCGCGGAACGGGCTGGACCTTCCTGTCGACCCCGACGCCCGTAAAATTGGGCCGGACCCGGACTGCGTTTCTAATCCGATCCTGGAACTAAACCTAAGTGACGCAGGCATCACTTCAATCATTTGGGCCACAGGCTATTCACAGGACTATGATTGGCTGAAGGTCGACGCATTCGACGAAAACGGCAAGCCTGCTCATCAGTGTGGCGTGTCCACTGAACCCGGCATTTATTTTCTTGGGCTGCCCTGGCTTTCACGTCGCGGGTCGTCCTTTATTTACGGTGTGTGGCACGACGCTAAATATTTGGCAGATCACATCGACAAGCAAAACAATTACATGAAGCATCACTACACCAGACGCGGCCAAAGTGATTGATGGCAGTTAAATCAAACGGAACCAAAACATGATCCACAAACGCATCCGCACGTTCAATACGAAAGACACCTACCCCGAACAAAATTTGGACAATGATCTGGCTCAGGCGGTGGTGGCTCGCGGAGCCACTGTCTTTCTTCGGGGCCAGTGCCCGCAAAATCTTGATGATGCGAAAAACATCGACAGCCATGATCCAGTGGAGCAAACTCACAAGGTGATGCAAAACATCAAGCAGCTGATCGAAGAGTGTGGCGGCACCATGGAGCACCTTGTCAAAGTCGTCGTTTACATCACTGATGTGCGCCACCGTGAAGCCGTCTACCGCACAATGGGCGAGTATATTCAAGGCGTTCATCCGGTCTCCACCGGGCTGGTGGTTCAGGCTCTCGCCCGTCCCGAATGGCTCGTGGAGATTGATGGCACTGCTGTCATTCCAGACGAGGATTTGAAATGACCTTTTCGCTCGTTGCCCGTTGCGCAGATACGGGCATGTTCGGTGTAGCGATCTCATCTTCATCGCCCGCCGTGGCCGCCAGATGTTCCCATGCCCGCGCAGGCGTGGGCGCGGTTGCCAGCCAGAATATTACCGACCCAACATTGGGGCCAAAAGGTCTTGATATTCTCGCCAGCGGATTGAGCGCTGCCGACGCAATTGCACGCCTTCGCGAGACCGCCAATCACATGGATTATCGCCAGGTGCTGATTGTGGATGCGAAAGGCACAACAGCCATCCATTCTGGCCACAAGGCACTCGGTATCTGGTCGCAGGCCCAGGCAAAAAATGTGGCAAGCGGCGGCAATTTACTTGCAGTGAACACTGTACCCCAGGCCATTGTGGACGGATTTCTCAAGTCACAAGGTCACCTGGGCGATCGATTGATCACCGCAATGAGAGCGGGGCTGGGCGAAGGAGGAGAAGCCGGGCCGGTTCACTCGGCGGGCCTGATGATCGTTGGAGATGTGCCATGGCCAATCGCAGACCTGCGATGTGATTGGACCGAAGATTGCCCCATCGAGAACATCGCAACGGCCTGGGAAATCTACAAGCCCCAGTTGGATGCCTATATCCAAAGGGCCATCGATCCGCGCCAAGCGCCCAGTTACGGTGTGCCCGGTGATGAATAAAGACCCCGCCACAGGGCACTCCCATGTTGTTCCGGGCTGCCTAAAAACGCGATTCACGCCGCGTTTAAACAGTCAGTTGCCAGACACCCCTGCCTGAGCTTCCCCCGGCCTCTTTTTTGAAACCACCAACAGCGTCAATGCAATAACTGCTGGAATAAATTGTGGCAGGCCAGATTTGAGCGCAATGGTCAGTGCCGCCATAACGCCTGCGACCGCAACAAATATCAAAAAGCATGCCGCTACATTAAACTGCCACTTCTCTTCTTTTATGAAGAGAGACCAAACGAGGCCAACCGCCAGAAATGCGTTGTAGATGCCCTGGTTTGCAGCCAATTGAACGGTTTGTTCAAACAGCGCTGGCGGGAACATATCAAACACTTTTGGGCCGCGCGTCGTCCATGCAAAAATCTCAAACCAAGCGATGTAAAAGTGAAGCGCTGCAATGAGTGCAACAAGAACCAGGCCAGTTTTTTTCATGTTCTTCTCCCCGTTTCTGCACCCACTGCGATGCAGGCAAGATAGTGACAATTGAGTGTGTCTTGTTGATTTGAGACTGCTTATGACCGTTTGTCACGGGCGACCTTTACCTTACTTGGGAGTGAGAGCCTCTGGCAAACAAGGGTCAATACAAAGCCTGCCTGCGGTCTGCCCTGCCCACAACCGCCCTGGTCTTGCCCAAAAAAACCTCATAAAACTCGCAATATCACCGAAACACCCTATATCGTTGACATGAACAGACGACGTTTTATCCAGTCATTGGTGGCAGTATCTGCTGTGCCGGTGGCTCCTGCCTTGTCCTTGCGGACTGCCACAGCGGCCATTCCAATAGCCACAGCGGTGCCAGCAAAAGCGCGGTTTTGGGCGATTTATATTTCAGCCCTGCATGGCGAATGCACGCCTGAGACCCTGCAAAACCTGCTGCATATCCCTCCGGTCGATGCAAAATCCTACATTGCCAAATTGATAACGGAAGGGGTTATCAAGCCCAATCCGCTGTTGCAAAAGTCTGCCACCAATTTGGTGAAAAACAACGAGCGCGGCCTTAGGGAAAAAATTCAGGATCGATTGGACATGAAGGCAAAGGCAAAGCCGCAAGAGGCAGAAGTGACTGATACAGCCGAGGTCACAGATCCAACCGAAGATTCAATCGACGATACTCAATCCCTGGAAAGCGCTTCAGAACTTGAACCGGAGATTGAACCGGGTGGCGAAGAAGAACATCTGGAATTTGAAACGCAAGTGCCAGTTGAAGCTGACATTCAAAACGATCACGCCTGTGCCCCTAAGAACAGCAATGATGCACAAGCTTCGCCAAATTCAAAATGATGGCCGTACGGACAGCAGGGCTGGACCGGGCTTGAAAGCCCTCTTTTATACCACATCCAGATAGGCCCTGACAGCCGTTTGCACATGGCGAAACCTGTCACCACCCAGATGTTTCCCGCCGAACCAGCGGGTTACGATCACAATGTGGTCGTGCAATTCCTCGCGCTCAAGCATGCGCAGGATCACCATGCCAGCCCCGGCTTCACCATCATCATTCTTCATAGCGCCATCGGCACAGATGACGGCCCATGTATTGTGGGTGGCCCTGGCAAATTTTTTGGAGCGTTTGAGTTCCTTGATAAACGCCTTCGCTTCCTCAGCATTGCGGCAGGGACCGCCCGAAACGGCATATTTCGACCCGCGATCAGTTAGAACATTTTCAAGTATCAACATCGTGTGGTTTCTCTATCACAGGCTGTACAATTCAAACATGCCATTGACACTGGCCAACCTTCCCCACATCTAAATCGCGTCTCAAGCCGGGTTTTCGGCCCATTTCCTGATGGATCGACCATGGCCGAACTCTATGCATATCTGTCCCTGTTCATTCTTTCATTCGTGGCAGCAACCATCCTGCCCGCCCAGTCTGAAATTGGACTGGCGGCCATGGTGGCCTCGCAAAGTTTTGCTCTACCGCTCCTCATCTTCTTTGCAAGCACGGGTAATGTGCTGGGTGCCACCGTGAACTGGTATCTGGGGTGGCGCATCAATGATTTTCGCGACCGTAAATGGTTTCCTGCCACGCCTGATCAGCTGGCGCGGGCGCAATTGTGGTATGAAAAATGGGGCCGCTGGAGCCTGTTGCTCAGTTGGATGCCGGTCATTGGCGACCCGATCACACTGGTGGCGGGCGTGATGCGTGAACCGCTCGCCCGTTTTCTGCTCATCGTCACCATCGCCAAAACAATGCGATATTGTGCCGTCGTATATCTGGCGTTGCAGGCGATCTAACATAGTTCCACCCACAACCCGCTTAAATCACGCAGTGAAAAACACCAATCGTTGAGGGGAAAATGGGGCGGATCGAAATCATCTGAATTCGTTTCTAATTGATATGGCAACCCGCGAACGCGCGGGGTAAACAGAAGCATGATCAAGTCTCTTCTCATCGCCAATCGTGGCGAAATCGCCTGCCGTATCATCCGCACTGCGCGGCGGATGGGCATTCGTACAATCGCCATATATTCACAAGCCGATGCCCAAGCATTACATGTGCGGATGGCCGACGAGGCCCATCTGGTTGGCCCCGCCCCGGCGTCGGAAAGCTATTTGCGCACGGGCCGCATTCTGGCAATTGCCAAACAATGTGGCGCTGACGCTGTTCATCCAGGTTATGGTTTTCTGTCAGAAAACGCCGATTTTGCAGAACTCACACAAGATGCCGGCATGATATTTGTCGGCCCGCCCCCATCCGCCATCCGCGCCATGGGGCTGAAAGACAAAGCCAAGGAAATCATGTCCAAAGCCGGTGTGCCTGTGGTCCCCGGCTATCACGGCACTAATCAGGACGACACATTCCTCAAACGTAAAGCCTATGAGATTGGCTATCCAACCTTGATTAAAGCTGTGGCCGGTGGCGGCGGCAAAGGCATGCGCAAGGTCGCCAAGGCGTTGGAATTTGATGACGCACTGGCCGCCGCCCGCCGCGAGGCCAAAAATGCCTTTGGCAATGACGATGTGCTGATTGAGCGCTTTGTCCAAAGCCCGCGCCACATCGAAGTTCAGATATTTGGCGACAGCCACGGCAATGTGGTGCACCTCAACGAACGCGATTGTTCCTTGCAAAGACGCCATCAAAAAGTAATCGAGGAAGCGCCTGCCCCTGGCATGTCGGCGCAAGTGCGCGCCGCCATGGGAAAAGCCGCCTGCGAAGCCGCCCGCGCGGTCAATTACGAGGGTGCTGGAACAGTTGAATTCATCGTCGATGGCGCAGACGGGCTTTCCGAAGACGGTTTCTTCTTCATGGAAATGAACACACGTCTACAAGTGGAACATCCGGTGACGGAAATGGTCACGGGGATCGATCTGGTTGAATGGCAATTGCGCATTGCTGCCGGTGAAAAACTGCCCCTCGCCCAGGACGAGATATCCCTGCAAGGCCATGCATTCGAAGCCCGCATTTATGCCGAAGATGTGGCTGCTGGCTTCCTCCCCTCCACGGGCACCGTGATCGCGGCGGAATTTGGCACAGCCAGCGCCGGTTTGCGCGTTGATGCTGGAGTAGAAGCCGGAGACGAAATATCCGCCTATTACGACCCCATGATCGCCAAGCTTATTGTCCACGGCCCGGACCGGGTAACCGCGCTGGAGCAGATGCACAATGCACTTGGCAATACGGTGATTGCTGGCCCCAAGACAAATATCGCCTTCCTGTCAGCCCTGTGTGCCCATAAAGGGTTTGCAGCCGGACAATTTGATACGGGCCTGATTGACGAAAACATCGACACGCTTGTCCACGGCAGCATGGTGGACGCACCGGTTCTCGCCTGTGGTGTGGCCGCATTGCTTGACCAGCAAAGCGCGCATATCGTCTCCAACAATGCATCTGCTGATAATCCATGGACGGCCCGCGATGCTTTTCAGGTTGCCGGGGAGCGGTGCATTTCACGCGACTTCCTGCTTGATGGAAAAGTGGAGAATGTTGCCATTCGTTACCAGGGGGCCACCCCATTGATCAGCCAGGACGGGGAGACTTTTGTAGACGCCGATGGCACCTGCGCATTCCACAGGAGTGGCAACCGCGTCTATGTGCTGCGCGATGGCCACCAATGGGTTTTTCAGCCCTATGAATGGGAGTTGCAGGCCGAAAACGGCAGCCACGATGGCGCGGTCTCTGTGCCCATGCACGGGCGCATCATATCGGTCACAGTCGTGGATGGCGATTGTGTGGAAGCCGGTGACATATTGTTTTCAGTCGAGGCCATGAAAATGGAACACGCCGTGCTCGCCCCACGTGATGGTGTGGTTCGCAACCTTGCTATTGCCATTGGCGATCAGGCCGAAGACGGTGCAATTGCCATGCAGGTTGAAGCGCCCGAAGGGGCCGAGAACTGACGCCCCTTCGGGCAAATATTGCATCAGATGTCGCCAATCCTGTGGATTGCGCGTCTGCTTTCAATATTCAGCCCGCATCTGGTCTAAGATAGATCATGCCATTGAACCTGATCAAATTATGCGTAGGTGTCGACAGTCTGGAGGAACTCCAGTCCTGGCGGCTTGAACAACGCCAGGCGCGCAAATCCAGCGGCGGCCCCCACCACCACACCCATGTGACCCGAATGGTGCCTAAGCGCGCGGAAGAATTGTTGAACGGCGGGTCTCTTTATTGGGTGATCAAAGGCAATGTTCAGGCACACCAGAAGCTTCTGGACATTGAAGTCTTCACCGATGTTGACGGGATCAGGCGCTGCCGCCTGGTGATGGACGATGAAATCATCCCCACCCAATGGCAGGCCAAGCGCCCCTTTCAGGGCTGGCGCTATTACAAATCCAGCGATGCACCAGCGGATTTAAGCCAATCGGATGCCGAAGTTCCCGCCCAATTGCGCGCAGAACTGGCAGAGCTTGGCCTTTTATAGCCAACCACCCCCAGTCGCAATGAATTGAAGGCAGGGTCGTTACCGGTTTCCAGTCACATCAATACTGAGTATTTCAAAAGAGCACCAACAGGTTTAGAAGACCATGATGAGTGCTAATTGGTCCAAACCCTTGAATTTACATTCCGTAATAGCAGCGATCTTTGCCCTGTGCGTCAGCCCGTTGGCACCGGGCAGCCACACGGCTTATGCCCAGACAATCGGCATGTCGCTGCCGTTGATCAAACGCTACCAGCCTGTGACCAGCCGCATGGTCACCGGGGCCGCGTTGGCCGTCGCCGATTACAAATCCACCCACCCCGACGTTGATTTGAAGGTCGTCAACGATGGCTGCGACATCGATAACGCGCCGGCAATCGCCACCGAATTGGCCGATGTGCAAATCATCACCGGCGTGCTGTGTTTTCGTGTGGCGGAAATTCTGGTGCGTAAATTAAACGAAAATGGCGATGGTCAAAAAAATGCGGTTCCCGTGATTGCACTGGACACGCGCAACAAATTGCTCAACCGCCTGCGCACAGTCGAAAACCTGCCGATCTTCGAAGTGTCGCTCCCTTCAACCGGGGAAGCTGAGGCGGTGGTGGACGCTATTTTCCCGCGCTTTCGTGGCAAGGCATTTGCCGTGGTCGATGATGGCAGCGTCTATGGCCGCAATCTGGCAGACGCTGTCAGGCTGCTGGGGGCACAGGTGGGTTTGCGCCCGGTGACAATCGCTAATTTCCGCCCGCTGCAATCAACCCAAAGGGGCTTGATACGCCGCCTTCAACGGTCGGGCGTGGAAGCCCTGTTTGTTGCCGCGTCCGCCGATGATGTTGCCACAATCGCCAGCAGCATGCGCGGCATTGGCGTTGATTGGCCCCTGGCCATGGGCGAATTGGGCGCATTATTGCCCTATGTGGAGGACACCAGCGTTCTGCCCAAAGGGTTGATGACCATCGCTCCTGCGGTTCCCCAAAGCAAAGCCGCCTTCGCCGAACGGCTTAAAGCCATGGATATTGAACCCGACCCCAACGTATTGAAGGGCTATGCGATGGTGCAGTTGGCAATTGCTACCCTAGAAGCCCAACAGGCAGGGCAAGACATAGAACAAGTCGAGACTGTATTGGGCAAGCTCGACTTCACAGGAACCAATGCCCAAGGTACCCAGGGGCGTGCAGATTATACAGCCTTCCAGCTTCTCCAATGGGACGGCGAGCGCCTTGTCCCGGTTTCAGGAAATTAACCATGAAACCGGGCGCAACCAATTCGATCCTGGATATTGCTGGCCTGCGCGTTGGCAACGCACAAAACGAAACGTTGAAGTCCGGGGTCACCGCACTAATCAGCGACGTTGAAAATGTGACCAGCGTGCACGTCATGGGTGGGGCACCGGGAACCCGCGAAAGCGACCTTTTGCAACCGGAAAACACGGTCCAGTCGGTGGATGCACTTGTCCTGTCCGGCGGTTCCGCCTTTGGGCTTGATGCCGCATCGGGCGTGCAATCTGTTCTGCGCGATCAGGGGCGTGGCTTTCAGGTGGGCGATCAGCGCATTCCCATTGTGCCCTGTGCTATTCTGTTCGATCTCATCAATGGCGGCAATAAAGACTGGGATGACCGATCTCCCTATTTCGACCTTGGCAGGGAAGCTGCAACCAATGCCAGTCGTGATACGATCCATCTTGGCACGACAGGTGCTGGAACCGGCGCTCTGGTCGGAGGCCCTCTGCCCGGTTTAAAGGGCGGCCTCGGCACCGCTTCGACGGTTCTCGACAATGGCGTCACGATTGCAGCACTCGTGGCGGTCAATGCCCTTGGCGCTCCCACCGTGGGCGAAGACGCTCATTTCTGGGCGGCTCCATTTGAGTTCGACAATGAGTTTGGTGGCCTTGGCCCCTCGCCTGCCCCGTGTGCCCAGGCACGGCAATTGCGCATAAAATTTCGTGACCAATCAAGCGCCGGTGCCAACACGACAATCGGTATTATTGCAACCGATGCCGTACTCACCAAAGCAGAGGCCAAGAGACTGGCCATCGCCGCCCATGACGGATTTGCCCGCGCCCTGTGGCCCGCCCACACGCCATTGGACGGTGATCTGATTTTTGCCCTCGCCACCGGAGGCAGCGGCGAAACACTGACCCTCGACGGTTCCATCAACATGTCCGCGACTGCAGCCAGCACCATGAGCCGCGCCATCGCGCGGGCAATATTCCACGCCAGTGAAGCACCAAATGATCTGTTCCCCACCTGGGCAAAAGCATTTGCAACTGTTTGAGTGCCCCCGATTGCATGGTAGGTGGCCACAACGGATTAACAAATTGCCCCGGCAAAACGACATCGAGATACATACATGAGACCCACCCTCATCGCCCCATCCATTCTTGCCGCCGACTTCTCGAAAATTGGCGAGGAAGTAACAGACGTGATCGCGGCCGGTGCTGACTGGGTGCATCTTGATGTCATGGATGGCCATTTTGTGCCCAATATTTCATTTGGTCCGGTGATCATCGAGAAACTGCGCCCGTTGACCGATGCGTTTTTCGACACCCATTTGATGATCGCACCATGTGATCCTTATCTGGAAGCTTTCGCCAAGGCTGGCAGCGACATGATCACGGTTCATCTGGAAGCCGGGCCCCACATTCACCGCTCATTGCAGGCGATCAGGGCACTGGGCAAAAAAGCGGGCGTAGCCATCAATCCAGGCACCCCGGTTTCCATGCTCGAAAATCTCATCGACATGGTCGATCTCATTCTCATCATGAGTGTAAATCCAGGCTTTGGCGGGCAAAAATACATCGCCGAGGCCGCAGACAAGGTGGCGCAGGCCCGGGCGCTTGCCGGTGAGCGGGATATTTTCATCGAGGTTGATGGCGGCATCACGCCAGATACCGCACCCCTGGTAACCTCAAGAGGCGCCGATGTGCTGGTGGCCGGATCCGCGGTCTACAAGGGCGAAGGGCAAACCGCCTACCGCGCCAATATAGATGCGATCCGCGCCGCCGTTGCATGTTAAACATGAAAAGCGTTTGGTTCGGTCTGATCTGGTCAGCGCTCATGGCGCTTTGTACGGGTGTCTCCCTGTGGCAATCCGGCTGGCATCTGGATGGTGCATTTCTGCAAGCCTGGCTGCCCTGCGCCATTGGCGCATTGCTTGCCGGCACCTGGACCCGCCACTTCATCACCGGCCGGTTTGGCCGCCTGATACCAACCCAGCGGTTTGCGGCGATCTTCATCATTCTGGCAGCTTCAACAATAGTCGCCACAATCGTTATTTTTTCCATTCAGCACCGCAGCATGCTGTTGAATGTCGACGCTGGTTCTTCCGTGATAAAATACCTCGTGGCCACATTTTTCGACATTGGCGCGGTGGTCTATTTGTTCCTGGCGCTGGGTCTGCGCCTCTATTTGCCCTGGGGCGTTGTGGCGCTGGTCGTAACTGCTGCTCTCCTTAGCCGTGGGTATCCCGTCAAGGCGCGTTGAAGCGACACGGTGCCGGTGATAAGCATCGACGCAAATCTTCTCCTGTTAGAAATGTCGTCCCATGATCCCGCGCTATTCCCGTTCGGAAATGACTCAAATCTGGTCTCCGGAATCAAAATTCCGCATCTGGTTTGAGATCGAGGCCCATGCCTGTGATGCCCTTGCAGAACTTGGCGTTATTCCCAAGGAATCGGCGGCAACGATTTGGGAAAAGGGAAATGCCGCACAATTTGATGTTGAACGAATCGACGAGATCGAACGTGAGACCAAACATGATGTCATCGCGTTTCTCACCCATTTGGCAGAAATCGTCGGCCCTGACGCACGTTTTGTGCACCAGGGAATGACATCATCTGACGTGTTGGACACCTGTTTTAATGTTCAATTGGTCAAGGCAACCGATCTGTTGCTGGAGGACATGGACAGGCTGCTTGCCGCCTTGAAAACCCGTGCCCATGAGCACAAGGACACGATCACAATTGGCCGCTCCCATGCCATCCATGCCGAACCCACAACATTTGGTGTGAAACTGGCTCAGGCCTATGCGGAATTTGAGCGCTGCCGCAACCGCCTTATCAATGCCCGTGAAGAAATCGCGACCTGCGCCATTTCCGGGGCTGTCGGCACATTTGCAAATATCGATCCCCAGGTTGAAGAACATGTGGCGACCGCCATGGGCCTTGCCGCTGAAACTGTATCCACCCAGGTGATCCCCCGCGACCGTCACGCCATGTATTTTGCCACGCTGGGCGTTATCGCATCCAGCATTGAGCGATTGGCCACAGAAATTCGCCACCTTCAGCGCACGGAAGTCCTTGAAGTGGAAGAATATTTCTCGCCCGGCCAAAAAGGCTCTTCGGCCATGCCCCACAAGCGCAATCCCGTGCTCACTGAAAATCTCACCGGCCTTGCGCGCATGGTGCGCAGTTATGCCATGCCAGCCATGGAAAATGTGGCGCTGTGGCATGAACGCGATATTTCCCATTCATCGGTGGAGCGTATGATCGGCCCCGACGCCACGGTAACACTTGATTTCGCCCTGGTGCGGTTGACCGGCGTGATCGAAAAATTGCTGGTTTATCCCAAAAACATGGACAAGAATCTCAACAAATTTCGCGGTCTCGTGCATTCCCAGCGCGTCCTGCTGGCGCTTACACAAGCCGGTGTCTCACGGGAAGACAGCTACCGCCTGGTCCAGCGCAACGCCATGAAAGTGTGGGAAGAAAACAAAGATTTCCTCACCGAATTGCTGGCTGACTCCGATGTAACCGCAGCACTTTCTGAAGCACAAATTCGCGAGAAATTTGATCTGGGATACCACACCAAACATGTGGACACGATTTTCGCCCGCGTTTTTGGATAGCCCAATACGCCTAATCAGCGGGGAAAATTTATCAACAAAACCGCCCGGTTATTACACACGCTCATGACTTGTGATGAGCAGGTTAGCGGTTTTGCCCAATTCATCCTCCATCTTGTCATCAAGGCTGGGAAGGAGGTAACGATGACTGATACACGACACACCAACTATCACGCTACAAACGATCACAACCGTTCGTTTAGCCAGCGGCCAAACCAGGGCAGTGGTCTGGGCACAGCTTTAATCGTCATCGCGGCGATTTCGCTTTTGTTCCTGGCATTCACAATGTTCACCGGTTCTGCAACCCGCGACACCGGCGTGGCACCTTCCGTTGTGGAAGGTACTGAGCCCGCACCGGGGGCCCCTGCACCGCTGGCACCTGCGGACTAAGATTGTTCAACGATAATGGTTGCGGTGCGGGTGTTGACATCAGCCGCACTGCACATCATTTGCGGTGAATGAAAATTGCTCAAGCAGATATCGTGATTGTGCCCGGATATACCAATTCCGGCCCCGATCACTGGCAAAGCCGTTGGGAAACCAAATTTCCATCAGCTGTGCGCGTGCACCAGGAAGACTGGCACAAGCCGGTTTTGGACGAATGGACAGATAATTTCCGTGACACCGTTTCGGCAACCACCAAGCCAACGGTTCTGGTAGCCCATTCCCTTGGCTGTCAGGTGGTGGTTCAGGGGCTGAAGAAGCTGGCTCCAGATGTGAAAAACCGCATCCGGGGCGCATTTCTGGTGGCCCCACCCGATGTGGAAAATCCTGCGATCAAACCCAAACATCTCATGACATTTGGGCCCTATCCGCGCGACCCGCTGCCATTTCCATCGGTGGTGGTTGCCAGTCAGGACGACCTCTTTTGCAATCAGGATGTCGCCGCCGACATGGCCAATGCCTGGGGCTCACTGTTCGTGGACGCCCGTGAGAGCGGCCACATCAATGCGCAAAGCGGCCATGGGCCATGGCCCGACGGTCTTATGGTATTCGCCGGATTTATGAAGCGGCTGGCCCCGTAGATTCAGCGAAAGCTGAGCTGACTAAGCAGTGTGTTAGCGCCCGTGCCCAGATACATTGAATCAAAGCCAAACGAGATGAGGCGGTATCCCATTTCATGCACCAGTTCCACATGCTCGGCGCTGCTGCAAAATGCAGCCGCCGTTTTGTCATGTGCACGTGCCGCCTGAGCCATGTCGCGAACAATTTCCACCGTGTCCGCACCATAAGGGTCTGGCAGCGGGTTATTGCGCACCGAGATGGAAAGATCAGCCGGGCCACAAAACACCCCGTCAATACCGTCCAACGCAACAATCGCTTCCATGTTCTCCACCGCCTGACGGGTTTCAATCATGGCGAAAACCCGCGTCACATCATTGGCATTTGAGACATATTCATCACGATCTGCCTTCAACACACCCACAGCCTGAGTCGGCCCATAGGAACGGTTGCCCAGGGGAATATATTTGGTGAATTCCACCAGTCGTTTTGCATCATCCAATGTGTTGATCATGGGGGCGATAATCGCATTCGCACCCGCATCGAGGCTGCGGCTGGCAAAATCAAAACGGCCCACCGGAATGCGCACAATCACCGGCTTGCCGGAAGGTGCCATGGCTGCAATGCCCCGGATCACGCTGTCTTCCGTTTGCATCCCATGCTGCATATCCAGGGTGACAGCGTCAAAATTGGTTGCCGTCAGGGCCGAATGATACAGCGTGTCTTGAATGCTGGTCCAGGCCGTTAATACCGTGCCGTCACCGGCCAATAAATTTTTCAACCGGTTCATGGCGTATATTATCCCTTCAAAATTTCTTCAGCAGCAACCGCCATCAGTTCAGACATTTTGGCGCGGATGACATCGTCGCCATGGGACACGCCATTGGCATCAAAGTCACCCCGAATCTTGCGAAATACGTCTTCATCACCCGCTTCTTCAAAATCAGCCAAAACAACTTCTTTTGCATAAGCTTCCGCTTCCGGCTTGCCCATTTCGCCTGCAGCCCAAAGACCCAGCAATTTGTTACGGCGTGCTTCAGCCTTGAATTTCAGCTCTGCGTCATGGGCAAATTTGTTTTCGAAGGCGTCGCCGCGATCTTCTATGGATGACATGCCAATTCCTCTCATGGGATTGTGGGGTCTGTTGCCCGCCAGAATTGCCGGACTGCTTACAACTGATGTAGTCTCCACCGGGCCTCAAATCAACGTCCTGTTTTCTGTGCTCAACCGGGTACACTTCAGCACACATGATTGTATTGAGCGCCGCCCTACCCTATTGAACACCGTATCTGGATTAACTCTAATTTCGGCCAGGTGGCCCGCCACCGGTCGCAAAAGGCCCAACCTATGAGCAGACGGCGCAAAATCTACGAGGGCAAGGCAAAGATTCTGTACGAAGGCCCTGAGCCTGGAACACTGGTTCAGTTCTTCAAGGATGATGCAACAGCATTTAACGCCAAAAAGCATGAGATCGTTGATGGCAAAGGTGTTTTGAACAACCGCATCAGCGAATATGTGTTTGAAAACCTCAACCGCATCGGCATCCCCACCCATTTCATCAAACGCATCAACATGCGTGAACAATTGATCAAGGAAGTGGAGATCATTCCGCTGGAGCTGGTGGTCCGCAACATTGCTGCCGGGTCACTCAGCAAACGGCTGGGTGTCGAAGAGGGAACCGTTCTGCCCCGCTCCATCATCGAATTTTATTACAAAAACGATGCTTTGAACGACCCCATCGTCTCTGAAGAACACATCACGGCCTTTGGCTGGGCCTCGCCGCCGGAAATCGATGACATGATGGCGCTTGCCATCCGCATCAACGACTTCCTTTCGGGTCTGTTCCTGGGTGTCGGCATACAATTGGTTGACTTCAAGATCGAATGTGGACGGTTCTTCGAAAACGACATGATGCGCATCATCGTCGCCGACGAAATTTCCCCCGATTCCTGCCGCCTATGGGACGTAAAAACCAAGGAAAAAATGGACAAGGATCGCTTCCGCGAAGATCTGGGAGGCATGTTGGAAAATTATCGCGAAGTCGCCCGCCGCCTTGGGATCATGAATGAAAACGAGCCCGCGCGCGGCAAGGGCCCCGTATTGGTGAAAACGGACTGATGGCTGATAAGAAATTCCACGTAAAAGTAACGGTAACGCTGAAAAACGGTGTACTCGACCCCCAGGGCAAAGCCATCGAAGGCGCGCTTGGCTCGTTGGGTTTTGACGGTGTGGGCAGCGTTCGGCAAGGCAAAGTGTTTGACGTAAATCTCAACGCAGCTTCAAAAAAGGCGGCGCAGGAAGTTGTATCAGACATGTGCGAAAAACTGCTCGCCAATACGGTGATCGAAAATTACGCCGTTGAGGTGAACGGGTGAAAGCAGCCATTGTACAATTTCCCGGCTCCAACCGGGATCGGGATATGTTCGCCGCACTGGAAACCATCAGCGGTCAACCGGCGCACAAGGTGTGGCATACCGACACTGAACTGCCAAACTGCGATCTCATCATCTTGCCCGGCGGCTTTTCCCACGGCGACTACCTGCGTTCCGGCGCCATTGCCGCGCGTGCGCCCGTTATGCGGGCCGTGGCAACAGCGGCGGCCCAGGGGGTGCGTGTCCTTGGCGTGTGCAACGGATTTCAAATTCTCACCGAGGCAGGCCTGCTGCCGGGTTCACTGATGCGCAATGCCGGACTGACATTTGTTTGCCGGGAAGTCATGTTGGAAGTGGCAAATCCACAAAACCCGTTCACCTGTGGATATACCCAGGGCGAGATCATTCGCTGTCCGGTAGCCCACCATGATGGCAATTATTTCGCTGCGCCAAAAACACTGGCAAAGATTGAAAGCAACAATCAGGTTGCCTTTCGATATGCCAATGGCACCAATCCAAACGGTTCGGTCAACGATATTGCCGGCGTTTTCAACAAACAAGGCAATGTCCTGGGCATGATGCCCCATCCTGAAAACCTGATCGAAGCCGCCCACGGCGGCACCGATGGACGCCGGTTGTTCGAAGCCGCACTGGATATGTTGGAAAGCACTGCGGCATGATGCGATTTTCAGCCTTGCTGATATGCGTTTTCGTGCTAACCGCCTGCACCAAATCCGGGGACGCCAACATCACCACCCGCACCCGTGCGCTGGCCACGCCCCAAAGCCTGATGGTACATGTGGCAAAACGTGCCCAGGCCTGCTGGTTCGCCGCAGATGATCCCGCCTTTCGCAAATTCAAGCTGGCAACTGAGGTGAACTCATTTTCCGGCAAGCCACGAATCCTGATTGTGCCGCGCAACAAACCAACCGGTTTGCCTCAATTAGTGGCCCAGGCCGAACGCATTGGCGGGCGCAACAATTTCACAACTTTCGGCCCGCTATTGGCAAATGCCGATGGCACACGCTTCAACAATCAGCTGCGCGACTGGGCCCGCGGCGGCACCAAATGCTAGAACACAGATGACCGTACAGAACACCCAACCGATCACCCCTGAACTGATTGCAGAACACGGCCTCAATGAAGAGGAATATGACCGCATTCTGGAACTAACAGGCCGGGAACCCACATTCACCGAATTGGGCATCTGGTCGGCCATGTGGAACGAGCATTGTTCCTATAAATCCTCCAAGAAGTGGCTAAAGACTTTGCCGACCGAAGGCCCTCAGGTGGTCTACGGCCCCGGTGAAAATGCCGGTGTGGTCGATATCGGCGATGGCGATGTGGTGGTGTTCAAGATGGAAAGCCATAACCACCCGTCTTTTATTGAGCCCTATCAGGGTGCGGCCACGGGCGTTGGCGGTATTTTGCGCGATGTCTTCACCATGGGTGCCCGACCAATCGCTGCCATGAACGCATTGCGCTTTGGAGAACCCGATCACCCCAAGACACGCCATCTGGTGTCCGGTGTGGTGGCCGGTGTTGGCGGATACGGGAATTCCTTTGGTGTACCAACCGTTGGCGGCGAAGTGGAATTTCACCCGCGATATAATGGCAATATTCTGGTCAATGCATTTGCCGCCGGTCTTGCCAAACGCGATGCAATATATGTTTCCAAGGCCGAAGGTGTTGGACTTCCTGTCGTCTATCTGGGCGCTAAAACCGGACGTGACGGGGTCGGCGGTGCGACCATGGCGTCTGCAGAATTTGACGACAATATCGACGAAAAACGCCCCACCGTGCAGGTCGGCGACCCGTTTACAGAAAAATGCTTGCTGGAAGCCTGCCTGGAACTGATGGAAAGCGGCGCAGTGATTGCCATCCAGGACATGGGGGCCGCGGGCCTGACATGTTCAGCGGTGGAAATGGGGGCACGGGGGGACCTGGGCATCCGGCTTGATCTCGACAGCGTTCCCATCCGCGAAGACCAAATGACGGCCTATGAGATGATGTTGTCAGAGAGCCAGGAGCGCATGCTCATGGTGCTGCGCCCCGAAAAAGAAGATGAAGCCAAAGCCATTTTCACAAAATGGGGGCTGGATTTTGCCATTGTCGGTGAAACCACGGACGATCTGCGGTTCAGCGTCCACCACCAGGGCGAAGAAGTTGCCAACCTGCCGATCAAGGAACTGGGCGACGAAGCCCCCGAATATGACCGCCCCTGGCTGGAACCGGGCACCCATTCGCCCCAGGAACCCCATCTTTTCGCCCCACCGGACGATTACAACGCCGCCCTCCTGCGGCTGGTTGGTTCCGCTGATTTGTCGTCCAGGCGTTGGGTCTGGGAACAATATGACACACTCATTCAGGGCAACAGTTTGCAATTGCCCGGCGGTGACGCTGGCGTTGTGCGGGTGGAAGGCCATGACACAAAAGCACTGGCGTTCTCGTCAGATGTCACCCCGCGCTATGTGGAAGCCGACCCCTATGAAGGCGGCAAGCAGGCCGTTGCCGAATGCTATCGCAACATCGTCGCGACCGGGGCAAGACCATTGGCCGCAACCGACAATCTGAATTTTGGCAATCCCGAACGCCCTGAAATCATGGGCACTCTGGTTGCCGCCATCCGTGGCATTGGCGAAGCCTGCCTGGCCCTCGACATGCCAATCGTCTCCGGCAACGTATCTCTCTATAATGAAACCAATGGCGAAGCGATTTTGCCAACCCCCACCATCGCCGGGGTTGGACTGATGGATGACTGGTCGAAAATGGCCCGCATCGGCACCGCCGACGAAGGCGATGTGCTGTTCCTGGTGGGCACAGAAGGCACCCATCTATCGCAGACGATCTACCAGCGGGAAGTGCTGGGCGAAGAAACCGGCCCCGCCCCTGCGGTCGATCTGATGATGGAAAGGGCCCGCGGCGAATTCGTTCTTGCAGCCATCACGTCCGGCTACGCCTCCGCCTGCCATGACATATCTGATGGCGGTCTGGCCGTTGCACTTGCAGAAATGTGCATGGCCTCTGGCCTGGGAGCCGAATGTGAAATCGCCATCACCTACCCCCATGCCGCCTTGTTCGGTGAAGATCAGGCACGATATATTGTGGCTGTCGACAACGAGTGGGCAAACATGTTTGCGGCAAATTCCGAAGGCTCCGGGGTCTCCTTTGAGCGTATTGGAACCGTGCAGGGCGAAACATTGAAGATAAATGATTTGGTTGATATTCCAGTCAGCGAATTGAAAGCTGCACATGAAAGCTGGTTCCCCAGTTTCATGAACCCACAATCCGTTCCCGAAGCGGCAGAATAGGAATACGAATATGGCAATGGATGCTGGCGAAATCGAAAATATGATCCGCGAAGCACTGCCCGATGCGAAGATCACCATTCGTGACCTGGCAGGCGATGGTGACCACTATGCGGCTGAAATCATCTCAGCAGAATTTATCGGCAAGTCCCGTGTGCAACAGCACCAGATTGTCTACGCGGCGCTGAAGGGCAAAATGGGTGGCGAACTCCATGCGCTGGCCCTGCAAACCAGCGCGCCACAATAGGCAGCGGCCCACACCATGTCCAACACCACCATATTGATTTTGCTGGGCCTGTTTGGCCTGCTGGTGGCATGGATGCTGTTTTACATCTACACAGGCCGTTCGCGCGCCAAGCAGGGCCGCTACATGTGGCAGCCCGCGCAGGACTATGATGTGGTGCAGGAAGGCGAAAGCGCCATGACGCCTGCCTGGCCCAAAATGGTTGAGCGCAAGTCTGGCAAAGCGCCCAACGACCATAAATCAGACTGAATATCCAAGTCGCACTGGTAATCGGCCGCCGCGCCACTTAAATTACCAAACAGAGAGTGCACGCTGATGCGTAAGGAGCAGGCTCAATGAGCATGAATGAATTTATTGAAAACGAAGTGAAGTCCAACGATGTGCTGGTGTTCATGAAGGGCACCCCGGCATTTCCCCAATGTGGATTTTCCGGTCAGGTTGCCCAGATCATGGATTACCTTGGTGTGGAGTGGAAAGGCGTCAATGTGTTGGCAGATGATGATCTGCGCCAGGGCGTAAAAGACTATACCAACTGGCCTACAGTGCCGCAGGTCTATGTCAAAGGCGAATTCATTGGCGGCTGTGATATTGCCCGTGAGATGTTCCAGTCCGGGGAGTTGAAGACTCTGCTGGAACAACAGGGCGTTCCCATGCAGGGAAAGGCCACCGCCTGATCATTTTAAAATATATCAATTTTATCAAGGCCCGCGGCACTGACCGCGGGCTTTTCGTTTAGGCAGTTCTCTTTTGCATCAATCGCCCGACTCACAGCCACCCAAGAAAGATCCCGGCGCGCCAATTCCCTATACGGAATTCGTCTCCCTGTGTGGTGCCATGATGGCAAGCACAGCACTGGCGATTGACATCGTCTTGCCGGCCATGTTGATCATCGGGCTGGCGCTGGGCATGGCCGACCCCAACTCGGCCCAATGGATCATCACCGCCTATGTGGTGCCCTATGCGGCAGGTCAACTCCTGTTTGGCCCCCTGTCCGACCGTTATGGCCGCCGCTTTTCGATGTTGCTTGGCATGATGATTTATGCGCTCGGCTCTTTCGCAACGGTTTTTGCCACCGGTTTCACCATGCTGCTCATCGCCCGTGGGCTGGCCGGGTTCGGCGCGGCCTCCAGCCGGGTTGCCACCATTGCCACCGTGCGGGACTGTTATTCCGGCCGCAACATGGCGTCGGTTATGTCCATCATCATGATGGTGTTCATGCTGGTTCCCCTCATTGCTCCCCTCCTGGGGCAGATATTGAACGATCTGGTGGGATGGCAGGCCATTTTCGCCTTTATGGGATTGTTTGGTCTATCACTTTTCGCCTGGGTTGCCCTGCGCCTGCCCGAAACCCTGCAAGAGGAAAACCGCCAGCCTCTGACATATATTGGTGTGTCGGGCGCTTTTCGTACGGTCATTTCCAACAAACCATCGCTTTGTTATGCGCTGGCGACAGCCATATTCTTTGGCAGTCTGTTTGGCTTCATCAATTCCGCCCCACAAATCTACCTTGGCATTTACGACACGGGCGCATGGTTTCCCATTGCATTTTCCCTTGGAGCGGCATTCATCGCATTTGCATCTTTGCTCAATTCACGCCTCGTACAGCGACTGGGCATGAGCCGCCTGTCCCATATCGCCTTGATGGTGTTCATCACAATTGCCGCGCTGCTCGCCGCTGCCGCCTGGACGTTTGAAGGCGTCAACGTCTTCGTATTTACGATTGGTATTTCAATGATGCTGTTTTGTTTTGGCTTCATTGGCACCAATTTCAACGCACTCGCCATGGAACCGCTGGGCGCGCAGGCTGGCATGGCATCCGCCGTGTTCGGTTTTCTTCAAATGGGCATAGCCGGTGTGGTCGGGGCCGCAATTGGGCAAATGTTCGATGGCACAATCATTCCTCTCATGAGCGGCTACATTATCTGCGGTTTCATCTCACTGGGGTTTGTCCTGCTTGCAGAATCCGGCAAACTGTTTGGTGTTGGCGAAGAGTATCGGTGAAATCTCATGACGGAACACACATTCAGTGGCTTTGGCGAACAGGCCTTCCCCTTTCTCAAGGCATTGAAATTCCATGCAAACCGGGAATGGTTTCAGGAAAACAAAGCGCTTTATGAAAGCCAGCTAAAGGAACCGCTGGGTGATCTGGCCGAAGCTGCAGGGGAAGCCTGTCAGGCGGCAGACCTGCCTTTTAGGGGCAATCGCAAGACATCTCCCTTTCGCATCTACCGTGACGTGCGCTTCTCCAAGGACAAAAATCCCTATAAATCCAATGTCAGCGCCGTATTATCCCGTGACGGCACCAAGAAGGATGCCGGTGGCATTTACATGCATTTCGAGCCGGAAGAATGTTTCCTGGCATCGGGCCTGTGGTTTCCCCCTGCCCCCCAATTGAAGGCGCTGCGCGAACAGATCGTCGCGCGCAAAGCAGATTTTCTCAAGATCGAAGGTGATCTGAAAAAAGCAGGGCTGGAATTTAGCACCGAACACACACTGACACGATTGCCCAACGCCTTTAAAGCCGAGGAAGATACCGAATTACAACGCCTGTTGAAGCTCAAAATGTTCATCGTACAGCGGCCCATTCCCCAGGAATTGGCGAACTCACCCAAGCTTGTGGATGCGGTGGTCAAGTTTGGCAAAGACGTTTTGCCACTGATGAATTTCGTGTGGCGTGCTGTTGATCCCCTGCGCGAGGAAACCGGCAACGCCTGACTAATCAGTCTTTGAATTCGGGGCCAGCGACGCAAAATCAAACAGGCCGGTGTCCAGCATGTGGCTGGGATTTATGTGCCCCATGGCACGGATCATCGTTTCCTTGCGGCCCGGCATGCGTTGCTCAATGTCTGATATCATTTGCTTCATCAAATTGCGCTGAAGCCCGTCTTGTGAGCCGCAAAGGTCGCAAGGGATAATCGGGAACGCCATGTGTTCGGCGAACTTGGCCAGATCCCCCTCGGCACAAAATGCCAGCGGGCGTAAAACCATCAGATCACCGGCATCATTGACCAGTTTTGGCGGCATGGTCGCCAGTTTGCCACCGTGGAAAAGGTTCAGAAAAAACGTCTCCAGAATGTCTTCGCGGTGATGACCCAGCACCAGCGCATCGCAGCCCTCTTCACGGGCAATCCGGTACAGATGTCCACGCCGCAACCGCGAACACAGCGCGCAATAAGTCGCGTTTTCCGCCACCTTGTCCGTCACAATGGAATAGGTGTCACGATATTCAATGCGGTGGGCGATGCCGTTTTGGTCCAGCCATTGGGGTAAAATGTGTTTGGGGAAATTGGGCTGCCCCTGATCCAGATTGCAAGCCAGTAAGTCCACCGGCAACAGCCCACGCCATTGCAGATCAAGCAGTAAAGCAATCAAACCATAGGAATCCTTGCTCCCAGAGAGACCGACAAGCCATTTGGGGCGTTTTCCGCCCCGATGGGGCACCACCATGCCAAATGTATCCAGCGCCTCACGCATTTGCCGCAACAGCCGTTTGCGCAACTTGTTGAATTCCACCCCCACAGGCGCATCGCGAAACATGGGATGGCACGCATCAAGTTCAACGGGAGCATCCGCTGCATCTTCCCTCATCTGCATATCAACTCCTGCATATTTGTGTTTCTCGCAATCGCGCCAACATAGCACCAAATAGCAAAAAGGGCCGCCCGATGGAGCAGCCCTCTTGAAAAATCAGCAAACCAATTGCGGTTTAGCGTGAATAGAATTCCACCGTCAGGTTTGGTTCCATGACAACGGGATAAGGCACATCGCCGAAAGCCGGAACAGAAACCAAAGAAGCGGTCATCTTGTTGTGGTCGGCAGAGACATATTCCGGCACATCGCGTTCAGCCAGCTGAACCGCTTCCAGAACAATCGCCAACTGCTTGGACTTTTCACGAATCTCGACCACATCGCCTGGCTTGCAGCGATAGGAAGCAATGTTCACCCGGCTGCCATTGACCAGAATGTGGCCGTGGTTGATGAACTGACGTGCAGCAAACACGGTTGGCACAAATTTAGCCCGGTAGATCACCGCATCAAGACGGCGCTCCAGGAGACCAATCAGGTTTTCAGACGTATCGCCCTTCATCCGGTTGGCTTCGTCAAAAATCTTGCGGAACTGTTTTTCCGAGATATTGCCGTAATAGCCTTTCAGCTTCTGCTTGGCGCGCAGCTGAATGCCGAAATCCGACAATTTGCCTTTGCGGCCCTGTCCGTGCTGGCCGGGGCCATATTCACGACGGTTGACAGGAGACTTCGGACGACCCCAGATGTTTTCGCCCATACGGCGGTCGATTTTGTATTTTGCACTAAAGCGCTTGCTCATAGCATTTCCTCAACAAGAGACGACCGGCGGACCATCCACCAGTCTGGAGAAAACGCACCCTCCTTTTCCAGCACTAAGCCGAATGACAGAACCATACGCGCACGCTTTGCGATGATGGTTCACGGGATACGTAAAACGCGCCGGAACCCGACGCGCGAAGGGTGTATAGGCAGTGCCCTTCCCTGTGTCAATCGCGTTGACTAAATGGAGCATGTGACGATTACAGACGCACCAGTTCAAATACCGCCGGCACCGTTTGAGCGACAATATTTTGGAGCAGGTAGCGGGATTTTGGAGCGGGTAGCGGGAATCGAACCCGCATATTTAGCTTGGAAGGCTACTGCTCTACCATTGAGCTATACCCGCGTCCGTTGGTGCACTTGTAACCATACACCAAAAAGGCTGGCTGGTGGAGGAGGCTGGATTCGAACCAGCGTACGCTAAGCGAACGGATTTACAGTCCGTCTCCTTTAACCACTCGGACACTCCTCCAAGCCAGCAGATCGCCTTATGCAAAAGCGCTTGGAGAGTGTCAACCAATACAGCACCATCAAAGCTGAAGTTTGGTGTATTTTTTGCCGTTTATGCCAGTAAATGTGATACGCCACTCGCGCATTGATCCAGGTGGCCAAATGAAACGCGATTCCAAACGTCCCAAAAACACGCCCCAGCGCCCCCGCCAGTCCGGCGATGGACGGCCCCAAAAACCACACGCGGCGGCCCATTCGGGCCCGTCTTCGGGTCAACACCAGGGCAAGGTGGAAAACCGCAATCGCCCTAACCGCCGCTCAAGGCCGGACAAATCTGCAACCGACACACTTTATCTATATGGATTACACGCCGTGCGCGCGGCGCTGGAAAACACTAAAAGGCGCAAGATGCGGCTTCTGGCAACGGAAAATGCCCTGCAAAGACTGGGCGAAGCAGTCAGCAATTCTGGCGTATCGGTCGACCTTGTCGAAGCCAGCAGCCTGGATCCGCTGGTGGGCCGCGACGCGGTGCATCAGGGCGTGGTGCTGGAATGCGCCCCACTGGACAATCTTGACGCATCAGAATTGTTTCATCTCGCCCATGGCAAACTTATCCTGGTGCTCGATCAGGTGACCGACCCGCACAATGTGGGCGCGATTTTGCGCTCAGCCGTGGCGATGAATGTTGATGCCGTCATCACCACCCATCGAAATTCGGCCGCCGAAACCGGAGCTTTGGCAAAATCGGCCTCCGGTGCGCTGGATATGATCCGTCTGATCGAAGTGCGCAATCTGTCAAAAGCGCTGGAAGAACTGAACTCGTTTGGCTTTTTGACAATGGGTCTGGACAGCGAAGGACCGCAGGATATGGCGGCGACACTGGGCGATGCAGATGTTTCCCAACTGACGCTGGTTCTGGGCGCAGAAGGCCGGGGGCTGCGTCAGAAAACCCGCGAAACCTGCAGCCATCTGGTGCGACTGGACATGCCTGGACAGATCAAATCGCTCAACGTGTCCAATGCCGCCGTGCTATCCCTGCATATTTGCGCAACAGCTCAGCGGCTGCGCAAATAAACCACGCTTGGAAAGCGCCGGTCATAGGCCTCATTGGGGCGATAGAAGCGAATGTTTGGAAGATCTGTAGCCTCATCAAAAAGCGCTTCCCGGCGGGCCGCTCTTTTTTCGCCCAAAACCTTCAGATCATTCGACACACTCAAAATTTTGGCCGGTGCACGAATGACACCAATTGAAGCCTGTTCGCGCAGTCCCGAAGAAGACAGGTCTTCGCCCTCATAAGCGTTGATGTTGCCCACGGTATTGCCCCCACTACCCCGGATGGCATCAATCAGCTCCGCATTGTCATTTGGGCCCTGAAACTGACCCGATTGGCGCGCAAATGAATTATAGCGTGAGCGCGTGCTCAACCCGTAATGGCCGTGCCTGCGAAAACTGCGCCCGCTGGTTCCGCGATAAGACTTATATTTCCGGCTGTATTGGCGATTGCCAGAACCGGAATTGCGAAAGCCCTTGCCGGACCTGTAATTCCTGCCAGATCTGTTTCCACGGCCAGCCTTGTGGCCACCACTGGACTTATATCCGCGCTGCCCGTCCCGGGCCTGGGCATCCTGGACACTGCCATGGAAAGAAAATGCCAAAACCACCGCGCAGCCAATGGCAACCGCGGCACGTTTCCAGTTCAAAAATATATCTCGCATGATATCACCTTTTCGCAGCGGCAAATGCCGCCAACACGAGCTTCACAGGTGACAATGAGCCGGTGGATCAGATGATAACCCCGACACGCTCGCTGTCTTTCGTCAAGCAACAGCGTGCCAAATGCCTTGGTGGTTAATCAAGCGTTAACAGTAAATCGGGGAATTAATTTCGAAACAGGGTTAACGATGCATCATGCCGCCGTTGGCTTCAGCGCCTGCCGGTCAACGGCTTCAAACGCGCGGGCAATGACTTCCTCTGTTGCATCGGGCTGGCTGGCTTCCACGGTTAAAATTTGCCGATAGCGACGCGCGCCCGGCAGGCCATGAAACAGGCTGATCATGTGCCGGGTCACGTGGTGCACCCTGCCCCCGCCGGCAATGTGCCTGGCCGTGTAGTCCATCATCGCTGCGCAGATTTCTGAAAACCCGTTGGGCGCACGGGCATCGGCATAAATCAGCCGATCCACATCCAACAATATTGCACAGTTTTGATAGGCCTCGCGCCCCAGCATGATGCCATCCACTTTTCCAAGATGCGCCTTGGCCTCAACCAGATCGGCAAGCCCTCCATTGAGACCGATAAACCGGTCGCCAAATCGTGCTTTCAACCTAAATACGCGATCGTAATTCAAAGGCGGGACGTCGCGATTTTGTTTTGGTGACAGGCCTTGCAACCAGGCTTTGCGGGCATGCACCCAAAGCGCATCGCAACCAGCATCGAAAACCCTGTCGGCAAGAATATCGAGCGCGACTTCCTCGTCCTGCTCATCAACGCCAATTCGGCATTTCACCGTAACCGGCACATCGCTGACCGCTTTCATGGCCTCAACGCAACGCGCCACCAGGTCAGGCTCACGCATCAGGCAAGCCCCAAATGTGCCGGACTGAACCCGGTCAGACGGACAGCCCACATTGAGGTTAATCTCGTCATATCCCCAGTCCGCTGCAATCTGAACAGCTTGCGCCAGCTTCGTCGGCTCCGATCCACCCAATTGCAGGGCAAGTGGATGTTCCAGCGCATCAAAGGCCAAATGCCGCGGCACATCCCCATGCAACAACGCATCGGCAACCACCATCTCGGTATACAGCAAGGCGTGACGGGTCATCAGCCGGTGAAAATACCGACAATGGCGATCCGTCCAATCCATCATCGGTGCAACGGCAAAACGCGGAGCATCAAAAACATCGTTTTTTTGCTCCATGTCAAAACCTTGCGGCCGATAGACAATACCTTGCTTCATTTCAATTCCGGTTCATTGCATTTTGATGCGCTTGCCGTGGGATGCCTCATATTGGTCAACGTGGCGACCCCAGGGCAACGGTCTGCCCGGCGCTCATAGCAAGTCAGCGCAGCGGTGAAAAGCCACGACCTTGTTGCTTCATTCACCAATCAATATGCCTTGCAAAGGCAGCGGCATTTGCTGTGCGACCAATAAGTGCCAACGATCACCGGCTGGCACACACGCTTACCTTAAGGAGCCGCGTCCACTTGAAATTCAAGTTCGCTCGGCACCGCATCCTTGCCATTCACTGGCGTCATGTCCTGCGGACAGGCGCACATGACTGCAATGCAATCCTGATGCGCCTTTAAGACGATGTGATCGCCAGGAGTTGAGACCGGAGGTTCCCACGCATAGTCTCCTTCTGGAGATACAGGAATGTTCATCCAGATGTTGAATGGGCTTGGCACATGGGCAATTGGTGCGCCGATGGCAGAAAGGCTCATCCTGAAATTATCCGCGCAATTGTCGTGATACCCCTTAGCACCCAGTTGCTCGTATCTGGGCTGATCACAACAGGCGATGAGGATATCATGGACGCCTGGCGACGTGTCTTCGACAATTTCAATAAGCGGTCGTCGGCGGTTGGTCACAAGCACATCGCCTGATCGCACATAGATGCGGCCAAGCGCGGTGCGGCAATGTTCCATCGACAGAAATTCAAACGGCGTATTTTCGACAAGGGCAAAGAAATCGCAAACCTGATTGCCCCTAGGATTGATGATGCGCAGCCTTTGGCCTTTTTGAAGCCGCACCGCACGCCCCTGTCGTGCGGGAATCATGTAGCGCTTGCCTAATTCGCTATGACCATCGGCAGAAATGGCCTGGGTGGCAGTTCCATTGGTCCCATCGGGAATGGCAGGCTCGTAGTGAGGTTTATCCATGCTGCACTTTCAACGAAAACCGCGCGCGCCGCGCCTTATCGATCTCGACTATTCCTCGGCAATATCTTCGGCCCACAATTGCGGCTTCTCTTCAATGAAACGCTTCATAAGCGCGATGCAATTATTGTCATTCACAACGATAACCTCAACGCCGCGTTCACGCAGAAATTCTTCATTGCCGCCAAAATTGATGTTCTCCCCCACAACAACCCGCTGAATGCCGAATTGCACAATTGTGCCAGAACACATCATGCACGGCGACAAGGATGTATAGAGCGTCATACCGCGATAGGATTTTTGACGCCCCGCCTTGCGCAGGCAATCCATTTCACCATGGGCGATGGGGTCACCCCCCTGCACGCGCTGGTTTCTCCCCTGGGCGATTAACGCGCTGCCACGGGCCAACACGCTGCCAATCGGGCACCCCCCCTCGTCAAACCCTGCCTTTGCTTCCGCGTAGGCAAGATCGAGATACTTACGGTCAACGTCGTCCAGCATGGGTTTTCCTCAGCATCTCATTTCTGCGGGATGTCATAATAGGGGAGATTTTCGGTTCGAATTTTTGCAGTGCCCGCCTGTTCAACGGATTTCACATGGTCGCAAATCTCTTCAAGTGGTGCAAACCAGACATCATGGCTGTTGAGAATGTTTTCCAACCATTGTTCCACCAGCCGCCAACGCGCCAACCGTCCGGTCAGAAACGGATGGACAATCAGCATGAAAAATCCGCCCGCTTCATATTGCGCTTCAAATTCCTCCCAGAATCCGGCCAGCCCCGCACTTGGGGAACGCACGGGCATCATATACCCAATTTCGTCATAATGGGCGAAAGGCGGCCAGTCATCGGTTCCCCAATGCACCGGCATTTCATAGAGCACGCCCGCATCCGTTTTCATCCGGTAGGGAATATCGTCCGCCATCAGGGAACTGTCATAATCGAAGCCATGCTCGATCAGCAGATCGACGACTTCGGGCGTAACGTTGTAGACCGGCGCCCGATACCCTTTTGGCCGCCGCCCGCAGATTTTCTCATGGGCACGCAGTGCTTTTTCGAACGGCTCGCGCTGTCCACCAGCTGTGACAATGGGGTCTTCATGAATCCAGCCGTGATGGCCAATTTCATGGCCGCCCTTGAGAATCGCTTCAACCGCATCGGGATAATTTTCAAGGCACCAGCCGGGAATAAAGAAGGACTGCTTCAACCCCAGCCGCCGATAGGTTTCCAGGATGCGCGGAACAGCGACCGTGGGGCCATATCGCCCCATGGAAATGGGATATAACCGTTGATGGCCATCATTGGGACGCGATACATGGATCAAACTATCCGCATCCATATCAAAGGTGATTGCGCAAGCGCATTTTGCACCATTTGGCCAGGGAATTGGGTTAAGGATCATCACACCGCCTCATTTGGCAACAGGTGCGCACTTGCCGCCTGCCAACCAAGATAGAACGAGCCGCCGCCATTGTGGTCCAGGGTGGCCAATTCCCTTTCCTGCAACTGCACTTTGAACTCGGTGCCATCTTCCGTTTCCAAAAACAGCGTGACCATGGCCCCGATAAACTCTTCGGAAATCAAACTGCATTCAACCACATTGTCGGCTTTGGGTCGGGTGCGGGTAATTTCCACCAGGTCAGCCGCGATCACAAATGCAACGGACTCCCCCACCGCTGGCACAACCCCGGCACTGGTTCCGCCACCGGCATTGAGTTTGAAGGTGCCCGTTGGCGAAACAATCTCAATTTTCTTGCCCGTAACTTTGCGCACGTCACCGCTGATAATATTGTTGCGGCCAACGAATTCAGCCACGAAACGGTTTGCCGGCTCTCGGTAAATATCCCGCGGCAAACCGGTTTGAGCAATTTCTCCATTCGACATGATGATGACCCGGTCGGCCATGGCAAATGCCTCCGACTGGGAATGGGTCACATAGACAAATGTGATACCCAGTTCGCGCTGCAATTTGGTGAGCACAGACTGCATTCTGATCACCAGATGCGCATCGAGCGCCGAAAGCGGCTCGTCGAGCAATAAGAGTTGCGGTTCCGTGACCAGAGACCGGGCCAGTGCCACCCGCTGCTTTTGACCACCCGACAAAGTTTCCACATTGCGTTCGGCAAATTCGGCCACGCCCAGACGGTCCAGCCAATCAAGCGCTTTCTTGCGCCGCAAATCAGCTGGCTGGTTTCGCATTTTCAGACCAAATTCCACATTCTCGCGCGCATTGAGAAAAGGGAACAAAGCCAATGATTGCCACACCATTGGCGTGTCACGTTCATGGGGGCGCACATCATTCATCAGTTTGCCGGCGATGCGAATTGTCCCCGCCGACGGTTGTTCCAGACCAGCCAACATCCGCAATGTTGTGGTTTTGCCACAACCCGATGTTCCCATAATCGCGACAAACTCACCTTTGTCGATTGTCAGATTCAGGTTCCGAACCGCTGTGAAAGTGCCAAAGTTCTTGTCAACATTTTCCATTGAAACGAGGGGGGTACTCATGTGCTGCTCTTGCTTTGACGAAGTGAGAAAAATACCTGTGCGGCCACAACAAGGGTGATCGAAACCATAAACACCAGCGTGCCGATGGCGTTCACCTGCGGGTCGATATTGCCCTGAACAATTTCCAGGATGAGCACGGGAACGGTCTTGTTCAATCCTGAAACAAACCAGGCGATTGCAAATTCATCGAACGAGACCGCTGCAGTCAAAAACGCCGCTGAAATAAGCGCGGGTTTGCAAAACGGAATGATGACTTCGCGCATGGCGCGCCATTCACTGGCGCCCAAATTCCAGGCCGCAGATTCCAGATCCTTGTCCATCTGGTTCAGCCGCAAGCGGGTAATCGCCATCGCAAACGGGGCCGCCAGAACGGTGTGGGCAATGATGATCGACCACAATTCGCCGGACGCGCCAATCTTGGAAAACCAAGCCAACATCGCCAGCGCCATGATGATCAGCGGAATCGTGGGGGGCAACAGAACCAGTGCCAGATAAGCACTCTTGAACCGGAAATTATATCGATAATCGGTATAGGCCGTGGCGAACCCAAGCGCCGTTGCCAAGACCGATGTGCACAGGGAAACAATCACACTGTTTCGCAACGCCTCCCAAACATCGGGGTCAGCCCAGATCGTTTGATACCAATGCAGGGTAAAGGATTCCAACGGGATGGTTGGGAAGCGCGCGGAGTTGAACGAGAAGATCACGCTAAATGCAATTGGCGCAAAGACAAAGGCAAACATCAACACCGTATAGCCGCGCAATATTCCACTGAGAAAGCTTGAAGATCTCATCGGCTTGCCCGCTTACGATAAGCCAGCGTAATGGCCGCAAAGGCTATGGTGATCAATGTCGCCATCATAACCACGGCAATCACCGCCGCCCGCGGCCATTGTTGGCCGGATTTTGTGGTATCGATGATCAATATCGGCAAGGTCGGCGGTTTCGACCCGCCCAGATAATAGGGGCTCACAAAGTCACCAAAAGACAATATGAAACAAAACAGCGCAGCAACGATCAGACCGGTTTTCGCCAGGGGAATGATAACGGTGTAAACCGTGCGCCATGGCGAACACCCCAGATTGTGGGCCGCCTGCACCAGATTGCGGTCAACATTGGCAAGCGAAAACGTCTGCAAAACAACCACCAACGGCAATGTCAGGGTCATGTAGCCAACAATCGTGCCGAATTTGGTGTTCAGCATTGTGTAAGGCCTAAGGCCAATTGTGGACAACACCGCATTGATCGCCCCTGATTCAGCCAGGATGACATACCAGGCAAAAATCCGCACCAGATAGCTGGTGAAAAACGGAATAATGAGCAGGAACAAGGCCCAGCGCCGTGTGGATTCCGACACTTTGAAAGCAAGCGCAAAGGATGCTGGAAACGCCACAAGCGAGGCCACGATGGTGGACAGCGTTGCCAGGAACAGGGTTAGAAAATAGCTGTCGCGGAAATACCCTCTGGAGAACATTTTCGACCAATTGTCGAAAACAAAGGTCTCCTGCATCACGTAATTCTTCACCAGGAAGAACGACATGGCGACCATGAACAAGAGCGGCCCGACAAAAAACAATATCTGCCAAACGATGATTGGCAGACGCCACGTCAAGGCAAATATGTCCATGCGACGTTCAGTTGGCGAAGCGTTCTGGACGGGATTGAGCTGCGACAAGTCCACTCCTTGATAGACCCGAAAGGTCAGGTATCGGGGAGGCTGGCGCAACCACGCCGCCTCCCCTTATGCCATTTTGACGCTTAGGCGTTCTTGTATTCCGACCAGAAGTCGTTCCAGTCCTCAAGCGATTGCTGCTTAGGAATGTCGCGATAATGAATACGGCCTTCATTGATCAGGGCGATGGGGTCATTTGAATTGCCCTCAACCTGTCCTGAACGCGCAGCTTCTTTGGGGTCTACTTCCTGCAGTTTCGCGCGCCCGGCTTTGGTCACACAGAATCCAGGATAGGCTTTCATCTGGGCTGACTTCACTTGGCCGTCCGCAGACATCATGTACTGGATGAATTTTGTCACCTCGTCGGCTTTTTCAGATCCCTTGCCGATGGAATAGCTCTCCGTAAACTGAATGCCACCTTCTTTTGGAATTACGGACGCAACCGGCGCACCATCCCGTTCCAGAACACCTGTGATCCAGTCACCAATGCCACACATGGCCTGCATCTCACCGTTTTTCAGTGAGTTGAAGGTGCCGCCATAATCGAAGAAGCCGCCAACCTGCGGCCGCAGCGACAGGGTAGTTTCTTTCAACTTGGTCCAGGCCGCTTCATCCACATCGAAAAGCGACGCCGCGTTCCCGTTGTAAAGACTCATCATTCCAAGGCTGGGCAAGTGCCAGTCGAAATGGCCAACCTTGCCCTTCAACTCCGGTTTCCAAAAACATTTATAGCTGGCGGCTTCTTCTGCAGACACAGAATTCTTGTTGTAGGAAACGCCCAGATGACCGCCGCGCAGGATCATGGAATAGAGCTTGTCGTCTTTCCAATGGCCCGGGAATTTCTCAAAGTCCGAATGCAGCATGTCATCAAAGGGATAGTCCGCCGCATTCATTTCTTCGATATAGCCAGCCGCGTTCAGCTGCTGCACAAATTCGCCATCGGAAAGAATAAGGTCATATGTGCCGGGAGGTGACTGGGCAATCAAGGCCAGCATATTGTCGCCACCGGCATAATATTTGGGCTTGAATTTCACATTATTGGCCGCCTCATACTCCCCCACAATGTCAGCTTCGCCATGGCCATACCAAGCCAACATATTGATTTCAGTCACCTGAGCCCAGGCCCGGCTCACGAACGGTGCGCTCAATGCCGCTGCACCCGAAATCTTCAAAATCTCGCGGCGTGTGGGCTTCAAGATATCTGTAGCCTTAAATGTCATGGTCTTTTTCCTTAGCTCCCGTTTCAATACTTCCACATTGGCATCGGTCTGCACCACAATTTAGAATTTATTATCGGACCGATGATCCCCAACAGACAAAAGTCTAACGTCAGTTTGCGATATTATTAAAATTTATCCTTTTGATACAATCATCAAAGAAATTTATGACCCAATCATCTGGGGATGCATCGAGCGCGTGAAATGCACATTGGTCGCCCGGTCAATATTATCAATCAAATGGTTGGCGATTTCCCGCCCGGCTTCCGGCATTCTTGGTAATTTATAGAACAATCCAATTCTGATTTTTTCCAGTTCGGGGAAACCATCGGCTTCATCCAACACCCGCATATCGTTTGTAAGCGTTGCCCTGGTCAGTGCGGTTAGGCCCAGTCCAATCTCAACCGCGTCCTGAACGCCGGAGATGTCCGGGCTGGTATAGGCGTGACGCCATTGCCTGTCCTGGCTTTTCAAGGCAGCGGTCATGCGCTTTCGATATTCACAATTTTCAAAATGGCCAACGAGCGGCAGGGGAACTTCCTTGTCGGCCTTCGAGTTCTTGCCGACCACCCAAACGGGGCGTTCTTCCCAGGCATGAACCAGATATTGCTTTTTGTCCTCGGCAACCAAAGCAACAACCAGATCAATCTGATTGCCGTGCAGGCTATTGAGCAGATTGGCGGACAGATCACAGCATATCTCCAGATTCCGGTCCGGATTTTCCAACGCGAAATGGGCAACTGCATCCTGAAGATACGAAACGGCATAATCTGTGGGCAAACCGATTCTAATCGTGCCGGAAATGTCCGTGGGTCGAAAATGGGCAATCGCATCATCATTGAGATGCAATATCTGGCGCGCATAAGCACTGAGTATCTCGCCAGCTTCGGTGAGGTTCAGCTGCCGCCCGTCATGGGTGATCAGCTGGGCATCCACCAGTTCTTCCAGCCGCCTCATCTGCAGGCTGATGGCCGGCTGACTGCGATTAAGCACCTCGCCAGCCCGCGTATATCCGCCCAGATCAGCTACAGTGATGAAGCTGCGCAGCAAATCTGTGGGCAAGTTAATGGCCATGGGGCACCTCCATCAAAATTTATAGAAGAATTAAAACAATAAATTTCCCAAATGCAACTGACGTGGCCTAGCTTCAACAAAAATGGAAGGACGTTGCGTGGATCGAGAGAAATTCCAAAAGGTGTTTTCAAGCCAGGGATTGGTCGTGCTGCCGGTTATCCATGTGCTTGATAATGATCAGGCCACCAAGAATGCCGGGCTGGCAATGGATGCTGGTTGCCCTGGTATTTTCCTCATCAACCATGACTTTGACTATCCGCAATTCTTGCCAATCATCCGCCATGTGCGGCAACAATTTCCCGATCTGTGGATCGGCGTCAATTTCCTTGCGGTAACCGGCAAAACGGCCTTTCCCATCCTGGCCGATCTGCAAAAGGAAGGCATTCGTGTGGACGCTTATTGGGCCGACGATGCCCGTGTCGATGAACGGCGTGGCGAAGATGCCCAGGACGAAGCCACCGAAATTCAAGCCATCAAGCGCCAATGTGGCTGGGATGGCCTATATTTTGGCGGCACCGCATTCAAGAAACAACGCGATGTGGACCCCGCCGATCATGCCACCAGCGCTCGCCTGGCCTGTGGACTGATGGATGTTGTGACAACGTCGGGCATCGCCACTGGCCATTCGGCAGATTTGGACAAGATCACAACCTTCCGCAAAGCCTGTGGCACAACACCTCTGGCGCTGGCTTCGGGAATAACGCCTGAGAATGTCAGCGACTACCTGCCCCATGTCGATTGTGTGCTGGTATCCACGGGCATCAATATCAAAGAAGATTTTTACAACATCGATCCGGCCCGCTTGGCCAAGTTGATGGAATTCACCAAGACAGGAGACAACACATGACCGACAACAAAGGCCCAAGAGATGATCGTTGGTACCTCCCGCTCATGGCTCCCAACACCAAAGGCGATAAATTTGCCTGGCTCGACCCCACATCGATTTACATCAATGGCCGCGCGTTCCACGATCTGCTTGATGATTTGTGTGCAGATCTTGACCCCAACACAATTGATGTGGTTGCTGGCCTTGATGCCATGGGTTTTGTGCTTGGCTCAGGCATTGCCACGCGCATAGGCAAAGGCTTTTTGCCAATCCGAAAAGCTGGCAAATTATGTGTCGAGACGGACAGCGCATCGTTTACAAACTATTCGGGCCGCACCCAGGACATGGAAATGCGTAAGCCCGCCTTTGCCCCCAACACCCGCGTACTTCTTGTGGATCAATGGGTGGAAACGGGCGGCTCCATGCACGGCGCAATTCAACTCGTGGAACAACAAAGCGGACAAGTCGCCGGAATGGTAGCGATCGTCATGGAAGATAATGAAAACACCAAGGTCTATCGCGAGAAATATCATTGCGTCACGGCTGTGGTGCCGGGAAGTGAATGGCAAAAGCAGGCCAATTCCCAAACGCTCAAGAGTTTTGAAACCTACAAGCCGCAGATGGCCTTTCCGGTCTAGGGGCGGCCTGACAACAACATGAAAATAGCGCGGATGACATGAAGCTTTTTGCCGGCAATTCAAATAGTGGTCTGAGCCGCGACATCGCAAACTATCTGGACACGCAGCTGGGCAGTTGCGATGTGCGGCGGTTTGCTGACCAGGAGATTTTCGTTGAACTGAAGGAAAATGTGCGCGGGGAAGATGTTTTCATTCTCCAGTCCACATCCTATCCGGCCAATGACAATCTCATGGAAATGCTCATCATGATTGATGCGGCGCGCCGGTCTTCAGCGCGCCGCATAACGGCCGTTCTCCCCTATTTTGGCTATGCAAGACAAGATAGAAAGCCAGGCCCGCGCACCCCCATTTCTGCCAAACTGGTAGCAAATCTGATCGTTGAAGCTGGTGCGGACCGGGTGCTGACCCTTGATCTCCATGCCACTCAAATTCAGGGCTTTTTCGACATTCCAACCGACAATCTCTTTGCCATTCCCGAGATGAGCAAGGATGTCAAAGCCAGATACAATACCCAAAGCCTGATGGTGGTATCGCCTGACGTGGGTGGGGTTGTGCGCGCCCGCGCATTGGCCAGCCGCGTTAACACGCCCCTGGCCATCGTCGACAAGCGGCGGGACAAGCCAGGTGAATCCAAGGTCATGAATGTGATCGGAGACGTAACGGGCCATGATTGCATCCTCGTGGATGATATCATCGATTCCGGCGGCACCTTGTGCAACGCCGCCGAAGCTCTGCTCGATCAGGGGGCAACAAGCGTCGCCGCCTACATCACCCATGGCGTACTCTCGGGAGAAGCCGTCAACCGCATTGGCAAGTCCAAGCTGACGGAACTTGTCATCACAGATTCGATCGCTGTGACCTCCGCCGTCGAAGGCGCAAAAAATATTCGCATCCTGTCCATTGCCGAACTGCTGGGAGAAGCCATCAGGCGAACCGCCCTGGAGCAGTCGGTTTCAAGTTTGTTTGATTAAAGACTTTCACCCAGTCGCCGCCCATTTGGGAGGCAAACTAAGAGGAAAAGGAATTATGGATAACTCAACAACAAACAGCACCCAGATAACGGGTGTCGATGACGCGCTAAAGCCGGTGACAGGAGAAGAAAAGTCCTGGGGCTGGTTTGGTATTTTCAATGTCTGGGCCAATGACGTTCAGTCATTGTTTGGCTACACATTGGTCGCCTCCCTATTCATTTCATTCGGAGTCAGCGGGTGGACGGCATTCGCCGCTCTGGTGCTGTCAGGCCTGTTCGTGATGTACATGGTCAACATGTCGGGCGCTGCTGGTGAAAAATATGGCATCCCCTACCCGGTATTTGCGCGCGCCAGCATGGGCACAGCGGGTTCCAAATTGCCAGCCATTCTAAGGGCCATCGTTGCTGTGTTTTGGTACGGTGTGCAGGTTTACTTCGCTTCAACCGCGCTGGCGCTGCTCATCAACGCAGTAACAGGCGCATCCGGTGGCGCAGAGATGATGGGGCTGACAACCGTTGGCTGGATTTCTTTCCTGATCGTTTGGGCAATCCACATTTTTGTCTTCTGGCAAGGCATGGGATGGGTTGAAAAATTCCTGAATTTCGCAGGCCCCTTCGTTTACGCTGTGATGATCGCCCTGCTCGTTGTGCTTTGGGTCAAATCTGACGGTCAATTGCTGTCCTCGGCACAAACAATTTTTGCCAATCCGGAAGGTACATGGGGCACCGAGTTTACCGGTTTCGTTGCCATATTCGGAACTATGGTCGCATATTTCGCCGCGGTGATGATCAACTTCAGCGACTTTTCCCGCTATGCAAAAGACAAGTCTGCCATGACCAAAGGCAACTTCTGGGGCTTGCCGTTTAACATGATTTTGTTCTCCGCCCTGGCTCTTCTAACCACAGCGGGCGCAGCCGTGGTCTACGGCGAATCCATCATCAATCCAACCGAGATAGTCGAGAAAGCAGACAGCGTTATTCTAAGTATCATCGCTGCCCTGACGTTCCTCGCCGCCACAATGGGCATCAACCTCGTTGCCAATTTCATTCCCGCTGTGAACGGCATCGCTAACCTGTCGCCCACCACGATCAGCTTCAGAAAAGCAGGCTTGATTACCTCAGCTTTCGCTTTGGTAATTGGCGGGTTGTGGGTATCTGTCATTAGCCAGATCGGCATCGGCTCGTTTGTAAACACGCTTGGTGCCATGATGGCCCCGCTGTTTGGTATTCTGGTCGTCGATTACTACATTGTGCGCAAGCAGAACCTGAACGTCGCGGACCTCTACAACATGGACGGGGGCGAGTATCACTACGGCAATGGTTGGCACGACAACGCACTGATTGCCTTTGCAATTGCTGCGGTGTTCTCCATTGCCACGGTCTGGGTGCCATTGCTTGGCAACCTTGCCGGTTATGCATGGATTATCGGTGCCGTACTGGGCGGTGTGATCTATCACTTCCGCTGCAAAGCAGCTTAATCGCTGAACAATCCAACATCGTGGATAGCCGGACCATTTCCGGCTATCCACATTTTTGTACATAGCAAAAACTCAGCTTACCCCATCATATCAACACCGCTTTATGCCAGGTGCCAGCGCTCGACTGACGATCACGGAAGCGCCCACATCCAAGATGAGATGCTCCCGCCCCGCAGCTAGAATAACTTATAGGTGGAGGCTCGTTTCAAACCTGTCCATAATCACGCCGGGATGCCCATTGGGCCTTGCAATCTTGGAGACTGATCTATGGGCCAGATGACTTATGCGATAACCGGTGTTGCCAGCGGCATTGGTGCTGAACTGGCAGAAGCCTTGCACGAGCAGGGGCATCGGGTGATTGGCTTCGACATTCGCGAAACCACCAAGAATATTGATCAGTTCATCGCCCTGGACCTCAATGACCCGACCAGCATATTAACCGCTGCAGCAGCAATTGATGAGCCGCTCGACGGACTTTGCAACAATGCGGGACTGCCACCACGAGAGGGGCTGGAAGAAGCCATTCTTCAGGTCAATTTCCTGGGCACCCGTGCCTTTACAAACGCGATGCTGCCCCACCTGCGCAAGGGCGGCTCAATCGTCAATATGGCCAGCCGGGCCGGTCACGGCTGGCGCGATGGGCTTGAACAGGTCAAGCGGCTGGCAGCCCTGTCCAGGCCCGATCAACTGGCCAGTTTTGTTGCGCAAGAACAGATCGACGCCACCCGCTGTTACAATCTGACCAAGGAAGCCGTCATCCTGTGGACAGTGGCAGAAGCCGAAGCGATGGTGCAACGCGGGCTTCGCATCAATTCCTTAAGTCCCGGCGGCATTGCCACCGCCATTCTTGAAGATTTCCAGCGCGTGTTCGGTGCCGCAATGGCAAGAAATGTGGAACGCGCAGGCCGCCCGGGCAATCCCAGGGAAGTCGCGGAAGTTGCCGCATTCCTTTTGTCCCCCGCCTCCCATTGGATCAAAGGAACCGACATCGCCATTGATGGCGGCATGGGTGCGTTCAACATGGCCGATGCCTTGGGATTGGATGCAATTTGTTTACCCGCATCACAGGCAACCGCATGACCATTCCCTCACTGGACATCGACTTCTACGCCGATGAAGTCATCCTCGATCCCCACACGGTTTATGAACGAATGCGCGAGACCGGGCCGGTCGTTTACTTGCCACGAAACGACCTCTACGCCCTGCCCCGCTATAATGAAGTCAGCGAAGTTCTGCGCCAGCCACTCCGGTTTGTGAGTTCCCATGGTGTGTCGCCAATTCCAAAAGTGAACGACATTTTGGTCGGCTCGACCCTCAATTCGGACCCGCCCGAACATGATCGTACCCGCGCTGTCACCTCCGAACCATTGCTGCCTGGCGCGTTAAAGGAAATAGAGCCCCTGTTGGCCGCTTCCGCAAATGGCTTGATCGACGCCCTGTGCGAGCGGGGTGAGTTCGACGCCATATCAGATTTTGCCCAATACCTTCCGGTCACCATCGTTGCGGAACTGGTCGGCCTTCCGGTTGATTCCGCCCAAATGCTGAAATGGGCTTCTGCCACGTTCAATCTGTTTGGCACGGAAAACGAGCGCACGACACAGGCTTTTGAAGACCTCAAAGACCTGCGCAACTTTCTATTGGAATATGGTCGCCCGGAAAAACTCAAACCAGGCGGATGGGCCAAGCGCATATTCGAAGTCGGTGCAGAGCGCGGCTTGTCCTATGAAACCTGCGCCCAACTCATGCGCGATTATATCAACCCGTCCCTCGACACCACAATTTCCACCACCGGGCAGATTATCAAGTTTTTTGCAGACCATCCCGACCAGTGGGATTTGATCCGCAATGACCCCTGCCTGATACCCAATGCGGTTGAGGAAGCCGTGCGCCTGGGCACACCTATTCGGGCGTTCACCCGCTATGCGATCGAAGACAGCATAATTGCAGGTCATACAATCCCCGCGGGAAAACGGGTGATCGTGATGTATGCATCCGCCAATCGTGACCCGCGAAAATACAAGGATCCTGATCGCTATAATGTGACGCGCGACGTTCACGATCATCTGGGCTTTGGGCAGGGTGTCCATATGTGCATGGGCATGCATTTGGCCCGCCGTGAAATCATTCTGCTGCTCGAAGCCCTGCGCCGTCGTGTCGAGCGGTTTGAGCTTTTAGCTGAGCCCACAATCGCGATGAATAATACAATACGCGCCTACGCCACCATGCCGGTCAAAGTGCATTTGGCAGAACTGCCCCTCACAGATATGCCCGTGACAGCGGACGCGCTGCCCGTTGAAAAAAGCCCCTGGCTGGATGTGACCGTACAGCGGCGCACGAATGTGGCCACCAATACAATCGGGTTAGAACTGGTCGGTGCCGATGGTAGCGCCCTGCCCGCCTATGATGCTGGTGCCCATGTGGATGTTTACGTGAAGTCCGGCCTCATCCGCCAATATTCCCTCACGGGCGATCCTGCTGACCGCACCAGATACAGGCTGGGCGTTTTGCTGGATCCCAAATCGCGGGGTGGTTCAACCGCCATCCACACCCAATTTCGTGAGGGCAGCAACATCCGCATTGGGCATCCGCGCAACAACTTTCCAATGCAACCAGACGCGGATCATACAATTCTGTTCGCCGGCGGCATTGGCATCACGCCCATGCTGAGCATAGCTTATGCGCTGCAGGCACAAGGCGTGGCCTGGGAATTGCATTATTGTGTTCGCACCGCAGATCGGCTGGCCTTCCAGGACGAGCTTTTAAGCTTCGGCGAAAAAGTACAGTTTCATGTCAGCAGCGGCGACAAGAACCAGCAATTAGACATCAACGGCGTCTTGGCGACAGCCGCACCAAAGCGGCATCTATATGCATGTGGCCCCAATGGGTTCATGGATTTCATCACAACAGCAGCACAAAACAACGGATGGAACACAAGCTGTGTGCACCTGGAACGCTTTGGTGCGGAAGTGAACACCGACGGCGCGCCGTTTTCCGTGATTACGCAAAAATCCGGTAAGACAATTGACGTCCATCCCGGTGAAACCATTGCTGAAAAACTGGCCGAAAATGGCATTCATGTTCAGGTATCATGCCAATCTGGTGTGTGCGGAACCTGCCTGACCAATGTCATCGAAGGCATGCCCGACCACCGTGATCTGGTGCAAACAGACATTGAAAAAGCATCCAATGCCCAAATTACCGTTTGCTGCTCACGTTCAAAAACCAAAAAGCTCATCCTCGACTTATAGGCGCGTTTGCGCCGAGCCGTCATCCACCGCGATGTTTGAAACTGTCCCGGCGAAATGAATACAGCGCGGACGGGTCAACCGCGATGTCCACGACTGCGGGCTTTCCACAAACCAGTGCTGCCTCAACCGCTTCGCGGACTTGCGCATTGGTTTCCGCGCGAAACCCCGCAGCGCCATAAAGTTCCGCCAGCTTGTCAAATGGCGGACTGGAAACATCGGCCCCGATATAGCGTTCGCCAAAGAAATCGCGCTGATAGGCCTTCTCAGCTCCCCAGCACTTATTGTTCATCACCAGTGTTACCGTATTGATGCCGTGATCCACAGCGGTCGACAATTCAGACACCGTCATGCCAAACCCACCATCGCCCATCAGGCTGATCACGGGCCGTTCCGGCATTGCCAGTTTCACACCAAGTCCGCAGGCAAAGGAAAATCCCACGAGGCCGAAATCCAGTGGGGTAAACAAGCTCTTAGGCTGCGCGTAATTCAGTGCGTCCGTAGCCTGCAGGCACAAAGTGCCAGCATCCATCGTGATGGCTGCATCCTGTGGCAGGACATCACGCAATGTTTTGAACAGGCCGGAAGGCTGGATCGGATTGGAATGAACATCTGCATCCCCGTCCCGTTTCGCCAGATAGGCGGCCCGGTCCTGTTGAAAAATGGCGGTCCATTGTTTCACCTTCTGGTCCAGTTCGAGGCGACACAGGGCTTGCGTCAATTGCTCGGCCACAGTGGGGGCATCCGCCCAGATGCCAATCTCAATGGGGAAATACCGGCCCAGCGCGGTGGGCTCTAATTCCACCTGAATGATAGCCGCATCGCGATTGATATTGTCATAGGAATAGAATGTGGAATTGAAACCAAGGCGCGTCCCAAGCGCCAATATAACATCCGCCTCCTTCACCAGCCTGGAAGCTACGGGATTGCCCCGCGGCCCCATTTGTCCGGCGTTGAGTGGATGGCCAAATGGCAACGCATCCCCATGGCCAGGTGACGTGGCAATCGGGCAGTTCAGTTCTTCTGCCAGCGCAAGGGCCTGGGCGGCACCCCCGGTGTTCTTGATCCCCCCACCGGCAATGATCACCGGCCGGGCCGCCCCTTTCAGCAATCCGGCTGCACGATCAATATCACTGGATGCTGCCGCCGGTTTCGAACAGGGGCGATAGGCATTTGGGTGCTGCAAATCGGCAAAGTCGGCCTGTGCGGATAAAACATCACGCGGCAGGTTCAATTGCACCGGCCCCTGTCGTGGACTGGTGGCAACCCGGAACGCTTCGCGCACCATTTCCGGCACCCGGTCACAACTGGTGGCGGTCCAGGTTTTCTTGGTGATTGGTTGAAACAGCGCCTGTTGGTCAACTTCCTGAAAAGCATCCCGGTAAACATGGCCACTGGACAAGGCCCCGGACAGGGAAACCACCGGCGAAAACGCAGCCTTGGCTTGCGCCAGACCTGTCACCAGATTGGTCGTGCCGGGCCCGTTCTGGCCTGCCAGCACGACACCGGGCTGGCCGCTTGCGCGGGCATATCCGTCCGCCATATGGGTGCCGGTACGCTCATCATGCACGCCGATAAATTTGATTTCGGGCGCATCATATAGCCCATCAAATATTTCCATAGTCGCAGAGCCAATCAACCCAAAAACGAATTTCGTTTCCTCGACCTTAAGAGCCTCAACAACGGCCTGACCGCCAGACAGGGTTTTCATGAATTTTCCTTTGGAATGACAACGTCCATCAGGTGGCCGCCGGGATATGGGCGCTGAGAAATTCAATCACAGGCACCACGAAAAGATCAGGCTGCTCCACCAGCCCCAAATGCTGCAAATGCGCGACAACATGCACCTCAGCGCCCGCGATTTCCGAAGCAATCCCACGGCTCATGGAGGGTGTGCTGCCCGTATCATTTTCGCAGGTGAGCACGAGTGTGGGATGGGCAATTGGTGGATGCGGGTGAATGAGTTCGGTCACTCCCGATGCCAACACCATGCGACACGCGGCATAGTCTGACGGCTCATTGGCGCTGACCCACGAACGGATGCGTTCAATCACCTTTGGGCTGGATTTGATGAATTCAGGCGTAAACCACCGCGCAATGGTGACATCGAGATTGGCAGACGGTCCCCCTGCCTGCGTATCCGCCGCCCGTGCCTCCACCGCAGCCTGCGCCTCGGCTCCCCGTTCATGGGGCGAATTCAGCACCACCAGCGCCGATACATGATTGGGATAGTCCATGGCGAACCGGCGGTTGATCATCCCACCGAGCGAGAACCCAATCAGTGCCGCGTGGTCTATATCAAACTCATGGACAAGATCGTGCAACTGCTCACTAAAGCGCGTCAGGCTTGCCTGTCCACCCAGCGATGCGCTCTCCCCATGTCCCAAAAGATCATAGCTTAAGACACGATGGTTCTTGGCCAACGCAGGGATCATCGCCTCAAATGTGTGGCGGGTTAGGCCAAGGCCATGGATCAGCACCACAACTGGCGCGTCTTGCGGCCCAAACCATTCATATGCCGTTCCATTGGCCGCAAAACTGACCATGGTCAGACCCCTGCCGGATTGTCCACATCGCGCCCCATCTCGGCCAGATCCTCATATCGATTGCCAATGCGGTGATGGGGATGCCCGCCAACCGAAGCGCCCAACGCAATGATGATTTCATCGTCCGCCGGTGCATCGGGCACGGACAAATGGATGGTCTGGTAGTGGGATCGCCTGCCCCCATCATCCTTGTCCATCAATGGAATCATGAGCGCACATCCGGCCGCACCACGTGTGTTGGTGAACGCCAGATAGCTTTTCGCATTCACCGCGTCCCGGTACTGATTGCCGAACCACAATGTATGGGTCATCGCCTGGGCGTGCTCGATTTCGCCACCCATGCCAACAACTGAAGCTTTGCCATAACCTTCCAGCGCGTCGCCGGTCACATCGAGAATCATATCTGTCAGCAGCTTACCGACCACCGGGCCGGTCTCACGAATTTCCGGGCGCAGGTTTTCCACAAAGCCACGGCCACTCCACGGGTTCTTGATAATCGCCAGTGACGCCACCAGTTTTGTGGGCACATCCACAGACTTACCGCCTTCCACATGGGTGGTCTGAACGTGTAAAAGTGTACGTCTAATTTCTACAGCCATGCTGTCTCCTTCAGCCGAATGCCGGCATCACTTCGCGAATGAACAAATCAAGGGAACGCTTTTGCTGTTCCTGCCCCACCCCCATGGAAGCGTAATAGATGAACGCATCCACACCCAGCGCCTCATAGGCTTTGAGTTTTTCAACCACCCGGTCGGGCGATCCAAACACCAGATTTTCTTCCAGCATGGCCGGATCGACAAACACATTGCCTTCCAGCTTTTCAAGCGGAACGGCATCGGGAAAACCTTCCACAACATCCCCGGCCTTCATCATCAAATTGCCGAACTGACTAAGATTGTGCCGCACCGCCTTTAGCGCCGCCTGTCGGTCATTGTCGTTTTCATACAGACTTGTGTGGCGCATCATGGCCATGCGCGGCCTGTGCTGCCCGCCTGCCTTGGCAATCGCCTCGTCCAATAATTTCTTGTAATTTTGCGCTTCGCTGAACGGTTTGGTGAGCGGCCAGCACATGACGTTACATCCGTTTGCCACGGCATAGTCGAACGTGATGGGCGAGCGTGCTGCCACCCAAAACGGCACGTCTTCCTGCATAGGTTTTGGGCAAGACGTGGCTTTGGGGAACTGCCAGAATTGGCCTTCGTGTGCCACATCCCCCGCCCAAAGCTTGCGCACCAGCGGTAGGGATTCCTGCATATATTGCCAGGAATCCGATTGCAGCAGCCCAGGCTTCATCCGGTCGAATTCGCGTTGGTAAGCGCCTGAGCCCAATCCAAATTCCAGCCGCCCCCCGGAGATGACATCCAGCAACGCGGCCTCCCCGGCCAGATTAATGGGATGCCAGTAAGAGGCATTTGCCACGCCACACCCAAGGCGAATATTGTCTGTGTTACAGCCCCACCAGGTCAAAATCTGAAACGGATTGGGCGCAATGGTCATTTCAATGGCATGGTGCTCGGCGGCCCACGCCACCTCAAAGCCAGCCCGATCTGCCATCTGCACCATATCAAGCGTGTGGTCGCGCACTTGCTGCATGGGCGTGTCAGGGCTGGTACGCTCCAGATTAATTGCCAGATGAAATTTCATTGCTTGCCCCCGTTGTTTCCCGTCATCGCATTTGAAACGGATTGGCCATCGGCGCGTCAGACATGTTCATCCACACCGTTTTGGGGCGTGTATAATCATAGATCGCCTGGAACCCGCTCTCGCGCCCGTAGCCGGATGTTTTAGTGCCGCCAAATTCGGCAATGGGCGAAATCACACGGTAAGTGTTGACCCAAACGATTCCCGCGCGCACCGCTTTCGCCACCCGCAAGGACCGCGCACTGTTTTGGGTAAAGATACCGGCAGCCAGTCCATGTTTGGTGTCATTGGCCAGTTCAATCGCTTCCGCCTCATCCCCGAAGCGCACCACGCTGAGCACCGGTCCAAACAGTTCGGTATCAACGATTTTCAGATCCTGCCGGGGGCAATCCACAATCGTTGGCTCGAAATACAGCCCGTCCAGACCGTCCGGCTCTTTGCCACCGCACAATATTGTGGCCCCCTGTTCAACCGCATGGGCGACTTCACTTTTGACCAGGTCCAACTGCCCGCGCGTGCACAAGGGCCCCATTTCCGTCTCTTCTGCCATGGGATCGCCAATACGAATATTCTTGGCAATCGACACCATGCGCTGCAAAAATTCATCGGCAATATCATGGTGCAAATAAAGCCGTGATCCGGCGACACAGCTTTGTCCGCTGGCACCAAATATGCCGGCAATAGAGGCATTTACGGCGCTTTCCAGATTCGCATCCTCAAATACGATAAAGGGCGATTTGCCACCGAGTTCCAATGAAACCTCAGCAAAATTTTCAGCGGAATTTCGTATGATGTGCTGGGCAGATTGCGGCCCGCCCGTAAAGGAAATGCGCGCCACCAGCGGATGGGTAGTCAACGCCTTGCCACAGGGCTCCCCATAGCCGGTGACAATATTCACCACCCCATCGGGAATGCCAGCCTTTGCAATGAGCTTGCCAAATTCCAACATGGCGGCCGAAGCATGTTCAGATGCCTTCATCACCATCGTGTTTCCAGCCGCCAGTGCCGGTCCAATTTTCACGGCACTGAGGAACAATTGGGAATTCCAGGGAACAATGGCCGCGATGACACCCAGCGGCTCACGGTCGGTGAAAACAAACAGATCTGGCTTATCAATTGGCAGAGTCTCCCCGCTCACCTTGTCGGCGCATCCGGCATAAAAATGGAAGAACTCAGCGATATATTTAGCCTGCCAGCGGGTTTCCTTGAACATCTTGCCCGTGTCACGGCATTCGATCTCCCCCAGCCTTTCAGAGTTGTCAGCCAGCAAATCCCCAAGACGGCGCAAACACTGCCCCCTTTGGGTCGGCGTCATCTGTGCCCAGGGGCCAACGCGCCCTGCCCTGTCTGCGGCGCGCACGGCCCGGTCCACATCTTCCGCACTGGCCTGCGGCACACACGACCAGGTTTCCCCCGTGGCCGGGTTAAAACTGTCAAACACCGCGCCATCAGAAGCATCGCACCACTGACCATCGATCAGCATCTGATAATTTTGGATTTCCTGCACCTGAACTCCTCCCAGACCAGCCTGTCTCTCCAGCCCGTCTGAACCGACAGAAGGTGCATGTTGTCAGCGCTACACAATGTTGTAAACTTAATATAATCGTATGAATTATTCGAAATTTTCGAATTCGCTAGGACCGGTCAATGAGCCTCACCCAAATCAAAACCTTTTTGACAATTGTGGAGACCGGCTCACTGATACGGGCGTCAAAAGTGCTCAATGTTACCCAGTCCACCATCACCGCACGGCTCAAGGGCCTTGAGGACGATATTGGCCAAACCCTTTTGCACCGCCAGAAGTCAGGCGTGGTGCTGACCGCTTCCGGCGTGAAATTCCACCGCTATGCCGCAGCCATGAGTGACATGTGGCGACAAGCCATGCTGGAGACTTCTTTGCCGGATGGCGTGGATGCGGTCTGCAATATGGGCTGCGACGACGATTTGTGGCCAATCCTTGGTCGGCGACTGACCTCAGCGGTTAAATTTGAACATCCAAAAACCGCCTTGTCGGTCAAGTCTGGTGATGCGGCTCAAACCGATGAATGGCTGGCCAGCGGATTGATCGACGCGGCACTGAGCTATCACGCCAACACCCTCGACAACATTGCTGTTCATACTCTGGGGCTGGAAAAGCTTTCCTTATATTCCACAAAGCCAGACAGCCCTTCCCGGTTCGACCCGGACTATATTTATATAGACGCTGGCAGCAATTTCGGGCGCAGCCATGCCGCCACCTATTTTGATGCAGGCATTGCCAAGCACAGTCTGTCGAGCGCCCGTTGGGGCCTGGACTATCTGTTTGACAATGGCGGATCGGCATATTTGCCTGAAGCGCTGGCAGAGTGGCACGTGCCCAGGGGAAATCTATTCCGTGTTGAAGAAGCTCCCACGTTCACACGCCCGGCTTATCTGCTTATAAATGAGACCCGTGAGGCATCCTGGCCCTGGCTGATTGATTTGGCCCAGCGGCTGTTCAACGAATAACCGGACTCCCGACCGTATTTATCTTCCCCAGCAATTCGAATTTATCGCACTCACAATTCATTTTTTTCGAATTATTGGAATACATGCACTATTTGATGCCATAATGTGCCACCTTTTGGCCTCTGGCGCTCGACATGTCGTTTTTGTCCCCCTAGCCTTTCGTACAGGAAACAGGGGCACACGCAGTTTCTTGCTGTACTCCACCTGCAACTAACGACTTCACACACGGGAGAATAAAGTATGAAGAAGTTTTTGATGGGCCTTGCAGCAACGTCTGCGATCCTGGCCGCTTCAAACGTAACATTCACAACAACCGCGCTGGCCGATGGCCATGCAAAATGCGGCGATGTGAAAATGGCAGAATTCAACTGGGCCTCCGGCGAGTTGATGGCCAATGTTGACAAGTTCATTCTGGAAAAAGGCTATGACTGCAATGTCGAGCTGATCCAGGGCGGAACAACACAGATCTTTGCTGCGATGAACGAAAAAGGCAGCCCTGAGGTTGCCGGTGAGCTTTGGGTGAACGCAGTTCGCGACCCGCTCGACAAGGCAATCGGCGAAGGCCGCATGGAGGTTCTTGTTAAAGGACCAATTACCGACCTGGGCGAAGGCTGGTGGGTCACACCTGCATTTGCAAAGGCACATCCTGAGCTGGATTCCGTTGAAAAAGTTCTGGCACGTCCAGACCTGTTCCCAGACGCTGAAGATTCCTCCAAGGGCGCATTTGTTGGCTGCCCTGCCGGTTGGGGTTGCCAGTTGTCAAATGCATCTTTGTTCCGCGCTTTCAAAATGGAAGAAAAAGGCTGGCGCCTTGTAGACCCAGGCTCCGCAGCCGGTCTTGACGGTTCAATCGCAAAAGCAGCAGAGCGTGATAAGTTCTGGTTCGGCTACTACTGGTCGCCTACCGCTCTGATCGGCAAATACAACCTTAAGCTTCTCAAGTGGGAAACCCCTTGGGCTGGTACAGAAAACTGGGACGGCTGCATTGTGAAGCCGGAGCAGGAATGTGCCGATCCAAAGCCAAGCGCGTACACCGAATCCGAAGTGAACACGGTCATCACCAAGTCCTTCGCGGAAAAAGGCTCGAAAGCTTCTGAGTATCTTTCCAAGCGTGTTTTCCCAGGCGCCGTCATGAATGCCATGCTGGTATATATGGGCGAAGAGCAGGCATCCGGTGAGGATGCCACCATTGAGTTCCTGAAAAAGCACGAAGATGTTTGGACAAAATGGGTCTCCGAAGATGTGGCTTCAAAAGTGAAAGCCGCTCTGTAGGATCGCCTTTAGGGTAGAATAAACAGAAGCCCGTCGGCATTTGAATGTCGGCGGGCTTTTTTATAAATCAGCTAAAACTGAGTGTTTGGGGAGATACCAATGTCATTTTTCACCGAGTTTCCGGTGATGGAGCGCGAAAGCCTTCGAGACCTTAAAAAAGCGATCGACAGCACATTCCGCGACTTCACACGCGAAAACGGCGAGCTTATCGAAGCCTTATTCGATCCGCTGAAAGACTTTCTGCTGTGGTTCCAGAAAATATTGCTGGCAACACCATGGCCAATCATGATCTTGATTTTTTGTGGCCTGGCGTGGCTCGGCTCGCGCAGTTGGAAAATGGTTGTGGGAACCGCAATCGCGTTCCTGCTGATCGGTTATTTCGACATGTGGGAAGACACAATGGTCACCACTGCGATGGTCTCTGTTGCCACCGTGTTGTGTATTGCCATTGGCATCCCCGTTGGTGTCGCCATGGCCAGGTCTGACCGGATTCAAGCGGTCATCACCCCTATTCTCGACATCATGCAGACAATTCCAAGTTTTGTGTATCTCATTCCGGTGGTCATGCTGCTCGGCATTGGCAAGGCACCGGCATTGATTGCTGTGATGATCTACGCCATCCCGCCCATTGTGCGTTTGACCAATCTGGGCATTCGCCTGGTACAAGCGGACGTGTTGGAGGCTGCCGATTCATTTGGCGCCAGTTACCGGCAAAGGCTCTTTGGGGTTCAAATTCCATTGGCACTTCCCAACATTTTTGCAGGCGTCAACCAGACAATCATGATGGCTTTGGCCATGGTGGTTATTGCCGCCCTGATCGGCGGTTCTGGCCTTGGCACTCCGGTGCTGCGTGCGGTGAACAACCAGTATCTCGCATTGGGCGTTTTCAATGGCATGGCCATCGTTGCCCTGGCGATCATTTTTGACCGCGTATCCCAAGCATACGGCAAGCGGCTGCAAAAGCACCGCGAAGGAGGCCATGGTGTCTGATGAACAAATGAAGGTTCAGATCAAGAACCTCTACAAAATCTTTGGGTCAAACCCCAAGGCCATGGTCGAAAAAGTACAGGGCGGCATGGGCAAACCGGAATTGTTGGAAAAACACGGCCATGTGCTGGGTTTGAAAGACATCAATCTGGATATCCCTGCCCGCAAGGTGCAGGTCATTATGGGATTGTCCGGATCGGGCAAGTCCACACTGATCCGCCATATCAACCGCCTCATCGAGCCAACTGCTGGCGAGATGATTGTGGATGGCGAAGATGTGCTGTCCATGAACGATAATGACCTGCGTGAATTCCGCCGCAAAAAGGCGTCCATGGTGTTTCAGAAGTTCGCACTTTTGCCGCACCGCACAGTGGCGGAGAACGCGGCCTATGGGCTGACAATCCAGAACATTCCAACCTCAGAGGCCATGAGCCGAAGCCAGAAATGGATTGATCGGGTTGGCCTGTCGGGATTTGAAAATCACTATCCCGCCCAGCTCTCAGGCGGCATGCAACAGCGTGTGGGCCTTGCCCGCGCGCTCGCCACCGATGCAGAAATCCTGCTGATGGACGAGGCATTTTCTGCCCTCGATCCGCTCATCCGAACAGACATGCAAAATGTCATGCTTGATCTTCAGGAAGAGCTGCACAAAACCATCATCTTCATCACCCATGATCTCGATGAAGCCCTGCGCATTGGCGACAATATTGCCATTTTGCGCGATGGATCGATGGTTCAGGAAGGCAGTCCGCAACAAATCGTTCTTGATCCGGCTGACGATTACGTGTCGGACTTCATCAAGGACATCAACCGGGGGCGCGTTCTTGAAGTTGGCTCGGTCATGCATGCCAAGCCACCTGCCAAGGGCCCGGAACTGGAGGCCTCAACGGTGTTGGAAGAAGCCATGCAAGTGCTGGTTTCATCCAAGATCAAGGAAGCCATTGTCGTGCGTGACGGCAAAAAGGTCGGTGGTCTTTCAATGGAAGATTGCGTCAAGGCGATGGCCCGCACACAGGGCAGATCGGAAGGTTCCAGCGCCTACACCTGATGGTGCTGACAGTGACACAATAAAGATGCCCGCCCGATTTTGTCGCGCGGGCATTTTTTATGATTGTCGCGCATGTTCAACAAATTTCCACTAAACACCTGTCCAATGAAATAACGTGACGACGACACAAACTGGAACAACAACCCACATGAAGGTAGCAATCGCAGGTGGCGGAATTGGCGGACTCACCGCTGCGTTGTGTTTGGCGCAGCGCGGCCATTCAATCATCGTGTGCGAACAGGCCAGCCAGATTTCAGAAGTCGGCGCCGGAATTCAACTCAGCCCCAACGCCATGCGGGTGTTGCGAAAACTGGGGCTGGAAGACGCCCTCAAGGCAAAAGGCTTTGCGCCCCAGGCCTTGGAAATGCGCGATGGGCATTTCGGCACCACTATATTTAAGGCACAGCTGGAACAAGGTTCCGACAATCGTTGGCGCGCGCCCTACCTCAACATTCATCGGTCTGAATTGATCGACATATTGAAATCTGCCTTCGAAGAATATGCGCCCGGTTCAACAAAGCTAGGCACCAAGGTGGCCGCCTATTCCCTCACCGGCGACCGGCCAAGCCTGGTCCTTGAAGGTGATGACCCAATCGAGGCTGACGCCATTATCGGTGCCGACGGCATTCACTCAATCCTGCGCGAACAGATGCTGGGGCCCAGCGCTCCGCGATTCACGGGAAATGTCGCCTGGCGGCTGACCGTTAATGCCAGTCTTCTTGGTGATAATTTACCGCCCCCCACTGCCTGCGTCTGGGTGGGTCCGGGCAAGCATGTGGTAACTTACAGGCTTGGAGATGGCGGGTTGATCAATTTGGTAGGAGTGGTTGAACAGGCACAACCTGACACGGAACACTGGACCAATCAGGGCAGCAAGGAAGAAGCCCTTACCGATTTTAACGGCTGGCACCCAACCATCACGAACGTGTTGAAAAACGGCGCGCAATTCTACAAATGGGCGCTGTTTGATCGTGCGCCTTTATCCCATTGGAGCGATGGCCCGGTCACTTTGCTCGGCGATGCCTGCCATCCCATGTTGCCATTCGTGGCGCAGGGTGCTGCCATGGCAATTGAGGATGCCTGGGTGCTGGCCCACCACCTCGATACCGGCAGTTCAGTGCAACACGCTATGATTGAATATGAAAATGCCCGCCTATCGCGGGTTACCAAAATTCAGGCAGCAGCCCGAAAACGCATGAACACGTTCCATAAATCAGGTGCCCTGTCCCGGCTGGCGACCTATGGCCCCATGTGGGCTGCGGGTAAAATCATACCCCATGCCATTCATGCTTCGCAGGATTGGATATACGGCTACGATGTCACGGCACTCTATCCCTGATCGTGTGTCCGGCTCCGCACGAGCGCTTGTATCATGCGGAACCGGTGCAATGGCAGTCTTAAAACAAACCTTCGATGAGGCCTTCATCATTGAGCATAATGCTTTCTGATGATGGGACGCGCGGGAGGCCGGGCATTGTCATGATCTCGCCGCACACGACGACGATAAATCCAGCACCTGCCGACAGGCGCACTTCGCGCACCGGCACCGAATGGCCCGTGGGCGCACCGCGCAGGTTCGGGTCGGTGGAGAACGAATATTGCGTCTTGGCCATGCACACCGGCAGGTGGCCAAAACCATCATCTTCCCACTGTTTGAGCTGGTCGCGGATTTTCTTGTCCGCCAACACTTCATCGGCCCGGTAAATGCGCTTGGCAACCGTTTCGATTTTCTCCATCAGGCTCATATCATCGGGATACAGGGTCTGGAACTGCGCCATGTCGCTGTCGGCGATTTCCGCAATGCGCGTTGCAAGTTCTTTGGTACCCTTGGAACCATCAGCCCAGTGCTTGCACAGGATGGCCTCCGACCCAAGGCTTTCCACATAGGCCTTACAGGCCGCAATTTCTGCTTCCGTATCGCCGTGGAAATGGTTGATTGCAACCACTGCAGGCACACCGAAGCTCTTCACATTTTCAATGTGACGACCAAGATTGGCGCAACCGGCATTGACCGCTTCCACATTCTCTTCACCCAGATCCTGTTTCAGCACGCCACCATTCATCTTCATGGCTCTGATGGTCGCAACAATCACGATCGCCGAGGGGGCAAGACCGGCCTTGCGGCACTTGATGTTCATGAATTTCTCAGCGCCGAGGTCTGCACCAAACCCGGCTTCCGTCACCACATAATCCGCCAGCTTCAAAGCCGTCTTCGTGGCCACAACCGAATTACACCCATGGGCAATATTGGCAAACGGACCGCCATGGACAAAGGCAGGATTGTTCTCAAGCGTCTGAACGAGGTTGGGCTGCATGGCGTCTTTCAGCAACACAGTCATCGCCCCATCGGCCTTGATATCCCGGCAAGTGATTGCCTTGCGCCCACGAGTATAGGCCACAATGATATTGCCCAGCCGTTCCTGCAAATCTACCAAATCATTGGCCAGACACAGGATCGCCATCACTTCCGAGGCCACCGTAATATCGAAACCAGCCTGGCGCGGGAACCCGTTGGGCACGCCCCCAAGCGATGTCACGATGTCACGCAAGGCCCGGTCGTTCATGTCCATCACGCGCTTCCACACCACGCGGCGCTGATCGATCTCCAGCGCATTGCCCCAATAAATGTGGTTATCGATCATTGCCGACAATAGATTGTGGGCCGAGGTGATCGCATGAAAATCACCGGTAAAATGCAGGTTCATTTCTTCCATGGGAACAACCTGAGCGTAACCGCCCCCAGCGGCCCCACCCTTCATGCCAAAACACGGGCCAAGTGACGCTTCACGAATACAAACCGCCGCATTCTTGCCAATCGCATTGAGGCCATCGCCCAGGCCCACGGTTGTTGTCGTCTTGCCTTCACCGGCAGGTGTGGGGTTAATTGCCGTCACCAGGATCAGCTTACCGTCCTTCTTGCCCTCCTGGGCTTTGATGAATTCGGCAGATATTTTAGCCTTGTCATGGCCATAGGGTACAAGGTCCTTCTCACCAATTCCAAGCTTCGCCCCAATTTCCTGTATGGGGCGCTTGCTCGCTTCGCGCGCAATTTCAATATCTGTCTTAAACGCCATATCCGGCTCCTAATTTTTTTGCGGCAAGCCGCTGCAATGGTTGATCTTGTAAGGGTTCATCGGCCAACAATGTTGTTGGCTGAAAATTTGAATTCAGGCCCGGCACCAGGCTGGACATGTAAATATGAATATCGCCGTTTTTATTCAGCCGCCTCCGTCACCGCCAGGGGAGAAACCCGCGCTGCACAAAACTTGAATTCGGGAATTTTCCCATAGGGGTCCAGCATGGGGTTGGTCAGGCGGTTCGCGGGCGCTTCATTGAAACAGAACGGAATGAACACCATTCCGTCTGCCACTTCCCGGTCAGCGCGCAATAAGGCCTGAATTGTGCCCCGGCGGGTCGCCACTTCAATCATGTCACCAACACCCAAGCCCTGGCGTTCAATTTCGCGCGGGTTCATGGCCGCAAAACCTTCCGGCTCAATCGTATCCAACACATCCGCACGCCGGGTCATAGCGCCCGTGTGCCAGTGTTCCAGAAGCCGCCCTGTGGTCAGCACCATGGGATAATCTTCATCCGGCACTTCATCTGGTGCCCGCAGGTCTGCCGGCACAATCCGCCCGCGACCATCTTCAGTGGGGAAACCATCAGTGAACACAACCGCACTGCCCGGTGCGCCTTCTTCGGGCACTGGATAGGTCACCGCGCCATCGGCCTCCAACCTTTCCCAGGGCATGAAATTGAGCGAACTCATCACCTGCCGCATTTCCTCATAAACTTCCGGCACATCACGGTAGTTCCAGTTCAACCCGCAACGATTGGCAAGTTCAGCAATAATCTCCCAGTCCAAGCGCGCGTCACCGGGAACCGGCAAGGCCGGGCGCCCAATCTGCACCTGACGGTTGGTGTTGGAATAGGTTCCAAGTTTCTCCGCATGGGCGGAAGCGGGCAAAACCACATCCGCATGCCAGGCGGTTTCGGTGAGGAAAATATCCTGCACAACCAGGTGGTCCAACTTGGCCAGTGCCGCCCGCGCATGCAGTTGATCCGGGTCGGACATCGCAGGATTTTCACCCATGATATACATACCGTTGATCGTGCCTTCGTGGATTGCATCGACGATTTCAACCACGGTAAGCCCTTTGACGGGATCAAGCGTGCGGCCCCAGAAATCTTCCATCTGTCCGCGAATGTCACCGCTTTCAACACTGCGATAATCTGGGAAGAACATCGGGATCAGCCCCGCATCAGACGCGCCCTGAACGTTGTTTTGGCCGCGCAGCGGATGCAGGCCCGTGCCCTCACGACCCACATGGCCCGTGATTAGCGCCAGCGCAATCAGACAGCGCGAATTGTCGGTGCCATGGGTATGCTGAGAAACGCCCATGCCCCAGAAAATCATCGACCGTTCGCTGGTGGCATAGGTCCGGGCAACGGCCCGCAATGTTTCGGCATCGATGCCGCACACGTCAGCCATGTTTTCCGGCGAGAAATCTTTGACCTTTTCTTTCAGGGCTTCGAAGCCGGAAGCATTAGCCTGGATATATTGAGCGTCATACAGATCCTCTTCGATGATGGTGTGCAACAGCGCGTTCAACATGGCGACATCAGTGCCGGGTTTGAACCGCAGGGAATATTCCGCATGACGCATCAAATCCTGGCCGCGCGGGTCCATGACAATGATCTTGGTGCCAAGTTTCGCCGCCTGCTTGAAATAAGTCGCCGCCACCGGATGGTTGGTGGTTGGCCGTGCACCAATAACAATGACACATTCCGCTTTCATGGCGTCGGTGAAAGGTGCCGACACTGCGCCCGACCCCACACCTTCCAGCAAGGCTGAGACCGAAGAGGCATGGCAAAGCCGGGTACAATGATCCACATTATTAGTGCCAAACCCCTGACGGATCAGCTTTTGGAACAGATAGGCCTCCTCGTTGGAGCCTTTGGCTGATCCAAATCCGGCAAGCGCAGAACCGCCCTTCTCGTCGCGAATATCCGTTAGCCCCTTGGCCGCCAAAGCCATCGCCTCCTCCCATGTGGCTTCCCGGAAGATGTCTGAGACTTCCATGAAACGCATATCGATGTCGGCATTTTTGGGTGCATCATCGCGGCGGATCAAAGGCTTGGTCAGCCGCTGCTTCGACATGGCATAATCATAGCCGAAACGGCCTTTGACACACAGGCGGTTATTGTTGGCGGGGCCATCCTTGCCATCAATCAGCACAATCTTATCGTCTTTGGTATAAACCTCAGTCTGGCACCCCACGCCGCAAAACGGGCAAACCGAGTCTGTCACCTTGTCGAAGTCCTGAACCACGCGATGTGTCGCACCGGCATCCATGAGCGTTTTTTCAAACAAGGCACCGGTGGGGCACACCTGAACGCACTCGCCACAGGTCACACATGTGGAAAAGCCCATGGGGTCGTGAATATCAAAGACGGGAATCGCATGGTGGCCGCGTTCTGCCATGCCCAATACGTCATTGACCTGCACTTCCCGGCAGGCGCGCACACAAAGGTTGCAGGCGATGCAGGCATCCAGATTGACCGCGATGGCCGGGTTGGTAACATCGTGAATGCCCGGCGTCGTATCACTGGCTTGTTCCACATGCCCTTCAAACTTGGAGGGCAACCGGTCGCTGCCGGCAATGCCCATGCCGCCGGCCCAGTCCCAAAACACCGACTGATTGTCCGGAGTTTCACCCTGCTCGCGCATGTCTGATGCGAGCAATTCAAACACCATCCTGCGGGATTTATCGGCCCGTTCCGTATCCGTTTTCACCACAAGTCCGTCACTGACCTTGCGTTGACAGGAAGCCGCCAGAACCCGCTCACCTTCAATCTCGACCATGCAGGCGCGGCAATTCCCATCGCTGCGATAACCGGGTTTATCGAGATAGCAAAGATGGGGAATGCGCGTGCCTTCCCGTTTGGCAACCTGCCAGATAGTTTCATCAGCCGCAGCCGTGACGGAGCGACCATCGAGGGTAAATTCAACCGACTTTGTCATGTGACTTTGCTTCCCGATTTAAAGGCACTGGCAATAAGGCCGACACCAAGAGCGCCGAACAATGTGCCAAGTATGGAATTGATCACCCGCTTGAACCGGTCATAAAATGAAACAACCGAACGGGTGGAAAAGGTGACAGCCCAGGCTATGTGTCCGGCAAACGCCAGAACGGAACAGCCTGCGATATAAACAGCGCTCACCCACAAGGGGGCATCAGGGCGCGATACGATGGAAATCATGGCCACCCATGACAGGATCGCCTTTGGGTTGGTCATCTGTACCGTTAGACCCCGCAAATAATATTTCGTCAGGCTGGCTTCCTGAACTCCGGTCCCGGCAGCCACAGGACTGCCCGCGCGGGCGGCCTTAACATAGCGAACGCCCAAATAGATGAGGTAACCGCCACCAAGCACTTTCAACCCCAATGCAACGGGCGCATAGGCTGCCATCAACGCTGTCACGCCCAGCACAGCCATGGTTGCCCAAGCAATGCTACCGGTGGATACACCGCAAGCCAGCGCAACCCCTGCCCGCCGCGAGACGCCCATTGATGTACCGACAATGGCAAGAATATTTGGCCCCGGACTTACAAGCCCCAGACAAAAGGCAAAATAGCCCGCCAGCAAATACGGCAAATGTTCGCTGATCATGCTCATTTGAATTCGATCTCCACAAAAGCATAGTCAAAATCATTGGCATTGATCACATTGTGGTGGACACCCTTGGGTCTGAAATAACTAACCCCGGCTTTCATCTCACCCAGACTTTCATTCCCGTCCGGATCAACGATTTTCAACACGCCGTCCAGCAAGGGAACCACGCAGTAGTCATGGCCATGAATGTGAACACCGGTCTCTTCGCCCGGTTTAAAATCCCAGCGCGTTACAATGCAGGTATCGTTGTCGACTTGAGTGGTGGGTGTTGCCAAGTCTGCCATAGTGACTATTCCTTCGGCTCATCTTTGGAAGCTGTGAACTTCTCAAACGAGGATTGATAGGAATCCGGCAGCGTTTTCATATTGGTGCAGAATTGTTCTTTCGTTCCGCCCAGATAATTGTCTCCCTTGGCAAATTGCTCGTCTGCCAGTTCGAAGGTCAAATTGCCAAGGGCGGTGGAAAAACGCGCGCGTACCTGGGCTTTGTCCAGGCCTGCCCCATCGGGCAATTTGCATTTAGGCGTATCGAAATATTTAAACAGCACCATCTCGGCTTTCGCACTGTCAATGCGACAATGTTTGAGCGCGCTGATGCCGGCAAACATAAAGGCAATCGTATTCATGCAACTGGCACCTGCACCAACCGGCGGTGCAGACAATGTTTGCCCATTAACACCGCCCGTCACTGCGCCAAGTACGGCAACCAAAATTGCAATCCGTTTGCCCATTACAAATCTTCCCTGAAATGGATCAGCAAATGGTTCACGGGGTTCGGTGCGGCCTGTCCAAGACCACAAATGGAAGCGTCACGCATCACCTGCTCAAGGTCTCGGATCGTATCTTCGTCAAGCTTTTCCTCACTGCGCAACAGTTTGCCCAGCTTTTCCGTGCCCCCCCGGCACGGGGTGCATTGGCCACAGGATTCATGGGTGAAGAAATCCACCAGATTAAGCGCCACGTCTTTGATGTTGTCGTGATCAGAAAAAACGACAATGGCGTGTGAACCGACAAAACTGCCAAGTTCGGCAAGGCGTCCGCCAAAATCCAAGGGAACCGAATCTTCACTGGCCGGCAAAATGCCGCCGGACGCGCCACCCGGCAGATAGGCTTTAAACGTGTGGCCATCGTCCATGCCGCCACAATGGTCTTCAATCAGTTCGCGGATTGTCACGCCCGCAGGCGCAATCACCACACCGGGCTTCTTCACCCGACCTGAGACCGACCAGGACCGCATGCCGGGATGGCCCGGTTTCCCCTGAGCTGCAAACCAGTCGGCGCCTTTTTCCAAAATGGTTGGCACCCAGTAGAGGGTTTCCACATTATTGTTCAGCGTGGGGCGGCCAAATACGCCAACTTCGGCAATGTAAGGCGGGCGATGGCGCGGCAGGCCGCGTTTTCCCTCAATGCTTTCAATCATGGCGGATTCTTCGCCGCAAATATAAGCACCTGCCCCGCGTCTCAGTTCGAAAAATCCGGCCTCCACAACCCCAGCCGCTTCAAGTGCCGCAATTTCCTTGCGCAGAATCGCCAGCACCGCAGGATATTCGTCGCGCATGTAGACATAGCAACGTTCGGCTTCCACCACGTACGCGCCAATCAAAGCACCCTCAAACATCGCATGGGGATTGCGTTCGAGAAAATATCTGTCTTTGAACGTGCCCGGCTCGCCTTCATCGCCGTTAATCGTCATCAGGCGCGGGCCTTCATAGGCGCGCACAAAGCTCCATTTCTTGCCTGTGGGAAACCCGGCTCCGCCCAGTCCGCGCAACCCGGCATCCGACAGGCGCTCGATGATGGCATCACTGGTCAGTGAGCCGTTTTTCACTTGCTCCCAAACCTGATATCCGCCCTTGGCGCGATAGGCTTCCAGATCATCATAGGTCGGTTGCAGAGCATCGGTTTCGCCGCTTGCAGCCAGGGCCAAAAGCGCGTCCACGCTGGCATGGCCGACTTCGCGATCACCAATACGCGCGGCTGGGGCCACATCGCACCCCCCCATGCAGGGAGCCCGCATGATGCGCACTTGCGACGCATCAACGCCATTTTCCAGCCCGGCGATCAAACTTTCCGCACCCGCCATCATGCAAGAGACGGAATCGCACACACGAATGGTCAATGGCGCTGGTACAGCTTCGCCTTCCTTGACCACATCGAAATGATCGTAAAATGAAGCGACTTCGTATATCTCAACCTGAGACAGGCGCATCTCTTCAGCCAATGCACGAATATGCCTGGCCTGCAGACAGCCAAAAGCGTCCTGAATGAGATGCAGATTTTCGATGAGCAGGTCGCGGCTGCGGCTGCGCCCTTCCATGAGCGAGCGCACGTCGGCCAGGGCCAAATCATCCAGTTGCCGGCCTTTTGGCTTGGACGAATTGCGTTTGCGCCCTCCTCCGGCTCTCGAAGTATCAAGCATGTTGGCTCCCGAAAAGGCTTACAGTTCGCGCCCACCATACCGCAGTTTTTGCAGCACAAATCCGGCACCTGTATATTTGATATGAAATGAAGTGATGACTGTCTTGAATGCGACTTGATCAAGTCAACAATCGATACGATCCGGTGCCGTTGGCCATCACACACCCGGGAACCCTGTCCGGTTCTTTGTCACTAATGGCTTTTGTCCGCCTGTGCAATGACATTTCGGACATCGATGACCTCATCTGCGACTGATATGCGCACGTGTTCTTGGCAATCCAATAGGTTACGAAAGGCCACATATACAAAAAAGGGCCAGCGCTCTCGCGCCAGCCCTTTCGTTCGATCAACTGTCAATACAGCCTATTGAGGCAGCGCTTCGCACATGCCTTTCAACAGGTTAATTGGATGTGCCCAATGATTTCAGATAGGCAATAACATTATTGCGGTCTTTATCTTTTTTGAGCCGGAAGGACATTTTGCTCTTGGCTTTCTTGTCGTCCAGCTTGGCGCGCAGATATTTCTTCGGGTTTTTAAGGTAAGCAAAGATTTCCTCTTCGCTCCAAACCAGTCCGGCCTCACCTGCAACAGCCAGGCTTTTGCCGTATTTGTAGCCTTCCACACTGCCGGCGGCACTGCCCACAACATTTGTCAAAATGGGGCCGACCTTGTTTTTCGCGCCTTCACCAACCGCATGGCAGGCGATGCACTTCTTGAACACTTTTTCACCTACCGCAACATCCCCGGCAGCAAAACCTTCAGCGTAGGATGTGCTTGTCAGTGCCGCCAAAAATCCCAGTGCGGCAACACCTTTCAAAAGTGATTTCGTGTTGGACATATTTATTCTCCATTCCCATTTATTGAATGCAATCGAGGCTTCCCCAATAGCGTTTCCAGCGAGCTTGCCCACCTGTTTAAATTATAGAAGCGCAGGTGACAAATACACTTGCACCAAAACAACTTAATGGGTGGTTGAGAGCTCTCATCCAAGAGCCATGCGGTCATTTTATGACACAAGTTGGACTAATTTCACTGGTCAAATTTTCGTGGGTAAAATTGAGATCCCCAACCCATGTCAATTTTCAACAAAATCAACGACAAATCCACAGTTTGACAGGAATGGAGACGATTTTCAGCGCGTTTTGACGTGTTCCATAGATCTCAAACACTCAAAACCTCATCACAATCGCGTTCGATCCCCCAGAAAGGTTAAATGGTCACACTTGTTGGCTTGGCTGTTATGAAGCAAGCGTTTATGGTGTTTGCGGTTTCACACAGCGCACATTTGCGGCGGTCGATATTCCTGACAGCTGGTACACGCGGTGTGAATTGCCGAGGAGTGAATATCCCGCCAGTGCGGGCAAGAGTATACTGGAGCGTCACAATGCACTTCGAAGACTTTTTTAAACAGGAACTCGAAGGACTTCGTGAAGCTGGCAATTATCGCGTATTTGCGGATCTGGAACGCCATCGCGGTTCCTTCCCACGCGCCACGCGCCACACCGAAAATGGCACAGAAGAAGTCACTGTATGGTGCTCCAACGATTATCTTGGCATGGGCCAGCACCCCGACACCCTTGCAGCAATGCATGAAGCGCTTGAAAAATGCGGCGCCGGAGCCGGCGGAACACGCAACATTTCGGGGACAAACCATTACCACGTGATGCTGGAGCAGGAGCTTGCAGATCTGCACCATAAGGAAGCGGCCCTGCTGATGACCTCTGGTTATGTGGCAAACTGGGCCGCGCTGGGCACACTGGCCGCCCGCATGCCCAATGCGATGATTCTGTCCGATGCCGACAACCACGCATCCATGATCGAGGGCATTCGCCACAGCCGCGCACCCAAGTCGATCTGGAAGCACAATAATGTGGAAGACTTGGCCCGCAAGCTGGCTGATGCCGACCCAGAAGCGCCCAAAATCGTTGCATTTGAATCCGTCTATTCAATGGATGGCGATATCGCGCCCATTGCCGAAATCTGCGATGTGGCCGAGCAGTATGGCGCGATGACCTATCTCGACGAAGTCCATGCCGTTGGCCTGTACGGTCCTCGCGGCGGTGGTATTGCCGAGCGGGAAGGCTTGATGGACCGTCTCACGGTGATTCAAGGAACCCTCGGCAAAGCCTATGGCGTCATGGGCGGCTATATTACCGGCTCCAGAAATCTGATCGACTTTGTGCGTTCCTTTGCCTCCGGCTTCATATTCTCAACCGCCCTGCCCCCCGCATTGGCGGCGGGCGCGGCGGCATCGGTAAAATATCTCAAGCAGAGCGATTTTGAACGCCAGCGCCAGCGCCGCAATGTGCGCCTGCTGCGCGATAAGCTGGACGCCCTTGGCGTGCCCCACATGAGAAATGAAAGCCACATCGTGCCGGTTCTGGTGGGTGACGCTAAAAAGTGTAAATTCATCTCCGATCTGCTGCTGAACAATTACAATATTTACGTTCAGCCCATAAACTACCCCACCGTGCCGGAAGGGACGGAGCGGCTTCGCATCACCCCATCTCCACTGCACAATGAGGCGGAGATTGATCATCTGGTTTCTGCCTTGTCGGAACTATGGTCACAATGCGCGCTCGCCCGCGCTGTTGCCTAAATTCCATGCTGGATGACATTTTGTGCCCGGTGCCGGGAACGAACGGGGAAGGTTCCATGGCCGCAGCCCAGGCAACATCTCCACCTTTGACCGACCCTGCAATTATGATTCCGGCCATCGCCGCAGACGGCACCCTGTACCCGATTGAAAAAATTACCGCCCATATTGAGGGCGTTCACCACCTTGCTCTGTCGGCATTTATTTTTGACAAGGACAAGCTGCTGATTCAACGGCGGGCGCTTTCAAAATATCATTGCGGCGGGCAATGGGCGAACACCTGTTGCACCCACCCCCATTTTGGCGAAGACATTGAGGCGGCCGTGACGCGCCGTTTGGATGAAGAGCTTGGGCTTGCCGTGCCGGTGGAACACAAGTTGATTGTCGAATATTCAGCCGATGTGGGCAATGGAATGTGGGAGCGAGAGCGCGTTCACATGTTTTGCGCACAGGTGGACAAATCCCAAATCGCCATTCGCCCCAACCCTAACGAAGTTTGCGAAACCCGTTGGGCAAGTGCTGCGGAAATTCGTGAGGACATGGGCAAAAACCCATCCCACTACACGCCCTGGTTTCGAATTTACATCGACCGCTTTCCGCAACTCAATTTCTAAGTCACCCTATCCCAGTTCGATCAACGCGCCTGTTTCAAGCCTTGGCAGTCTACTGTTCCACCCGGTTCAACACCGCCTCAAGCTTTTCGATCGTGCCGTCCACATTGTGCAATTTGTCCAATCCAAACAAACCAATGCGGAAAGTTCTGAAATCGGCAGGCTCATCACACATCAGCGGCACACCGGCAGCAATTTGCATACCTTCGGCGGCGAATTTCTTACCGTTTTGAATGTCGGGATCATCGGTATAGCTAACCACCACGCCGGGCGCTTCAAACCCTGGCGCGGCCACGCTTTTATATCCTTTTGAGGCTAACAGGGCGCGGACCCGGCGGCCGAGTTCCCATTGTTCCTCGCACACTTTATCGAAGCCATATTCTTTTGTTTCCAGCATGGTATCCCGGAACCCGGTCAGCGCATCCGTGGGCATGGTGCCGTGATAGGCGTGCCCCCCATTGATATAGGCCTGCATGATCTGGTGCCACTTCGCCAGATCCACCGCAAAGCTTGTGCTCTTTGTGGTTTCCAATCGCGCAACAGCAGCCTCGCTGAGCATCACCAGTCCAGCGGAAGGAGAAGCGCTCCAGCCCTTTTGTGGCGCGCTGATCAACACATCTACACCAGTCGCTTCCATATCAACCCAAACGGTGCCGGAAGCGATGCAATCAAGCACAAACAACGCGCCGACACGGTGCGCGGCATCGGCCATGGCAGTGATATAGTCATCGGGCAAAATGATCCCTGCGGAGGTTTCCACATGGGGTGCAAATACAACGCCGGGTTTTTCTTCTTCAATTTTTTTGATCACATCTTCAATGGGATGCGGCGCAAAAGGAGCCGGTTTTGTATTGCCCTGTTCGCGGGCTTTCAAGACGATGGCTTCAGAGGGGATATTGCCCGCATCGAATATCTGGCTCCACCGATAAGAAAAGAAGCCATTGCGCACCACCAGCACTTTCTCACCCGTGGCAAATTGCCGGGCCACCGCTTCCATGCCGTAGGTTCCCCCGCCCGGCACAACAACAGCCGCGCTTGCGTGGTACACTTCGTTGAGCGTGGCATAGATATCGCGCATCACCTGTTGAAAGCTCTGGGACATATGGTTGAGGGAACGGTCGGTGAACACGACGGAAAATTCCATCAAACCATGCGGATCTACAGATGAGGTCGACGAAGCCATGATGCATAAATACCTGCGGTTGCGAGAACCAAAACCTTAGCCAGCCACACCCGGTTTATCCAGACACGATCGGGTCAGGAATCCCATTCGCCCATGAAACCGGACCAAGCTCGACCCGTTGTGCGTGACATGAGCATGGGAATTGGCGCAATGTATCCCTAAATGGAATTCAGAATGAACCGGAACAGACACGTTTGGTTTGGGTTTAAAAAGCTCCAAGATACGAGGATGTGAGAATATGCTGCTCGATACTCCCCTTTGCGACTTTGGCTGGAAAGCCCCCAATTTCAGCCTCAAGGATGCTGATGGGCTGGACTATTCCATGGGCGATCACATCGGTCCCAACGGACTGCTCATCGCATTTATTTGCAACCACTGTCCTTACGTTAAAGCGATTGCAGATCGGCTGGCATCCGACACGCGCGAACTCATGCAGGACGGATTTGGTGTGCTGGCCATCATGTCCAACGACTACACCTATGTTGAGGCCGACAGCCCGGCCAACATGAAACAGTTTGCCCGGCAACACGACTTTCCCTTCCCCTATCTCGTCGACGAGGATCAAAGCGTGGGCAAAGCCTATAATGCGGTTTGCACACCGGATTTTTTCGGCCTCAACGCCGCCGGCGAACTGCAATATCGCGGACGCCTCGACGATGCTGCCATGGGAGATGCAACCCAAAGAACCCGCGAACTGGTTGATGCCATGCGCCTGATTGGCAAAACCGGCAACGGCCCCCGCGACCAAAAGCCAAGCATTGGTTGTTCGATCAAGTGGAGCTGAGCCAGGCGAGGCTCCTGCTCCTAGCTGCCGCGATAGGTTGAATAGCCAAACGGCGATAGCAGCAGTGGCACATGGTAATGGGCATCGGCATCATCAATGCCAAACCGGATCGGGATCTGATCCAGAAAAAGCGGTGCACCGCCTTCATTGTCCACGAGCCCCGTGCTGCGCAGATAGTCACCTGCAAAAAAGATCAGTTCGTAAGTACCGGGTTTAAATTTATCCTGCGGCAGGATTGGGCTGTCGGTGCGCCCGTCATCATTGGTGACAGCGTCTGCAATCTTTTTATGTGAATTGCCGCTCACCCGGTAAAGGGCAATCGCGATATTCGCGGCTGGCACACCACGGGCCGTGTCCAATACGTGGGTTGTGAGATAACCTTGTGACATTCCTGCCTCTCCTTTTCTTGCCCCTCAGTCCTTGACCCTTGACCCTTGGCCTAGTGGCACACATCTGCGCCCCTGCTTTGTAAACAGATTAGGCGCATCTGAAACTGAACACCCATGACGAGCAACCGCCAGCGCCTGGAAATCTGCCTTACCCCCGGAATATACATGGCTATGGGCCAACTCAGCCCAACACCTGTTACACCGGGAAATTCGGATATCTCTTCACTATCGCGGTGTAGCGTTTCAATAAGAATCAAATTCTTGACGCTTTCCAACAACATATTGAAATATCAAGCGAAGAAGAATTTCAATCTGCCTGTTTACAGGTCGATCGGATTGCCCATTTGCGGTTGAAAGATCTGCTGTCCTAACATCGAAAGTCCTCCCAATGTCCCACCGCACTTACACCGCCTCAACGGGCGGCCATCCAGCCCAAACCGAGTTGATGCCCAACCGCAGCATATTCACCGAGGCCTATGCGTTTATACCGCGCACGGTTCAACGCGACATTGTCACCAGCCGCCTACCCCATTGGCGCGACACCCGGGTTTGGACCCTCGCCCGCCCCCTGTCCGGCTTTGCCGAATCTTTTTCACAATACCTGATGGAAGTCGGTCCCGGCGGTGGCAGCAACCAACCCGAACCCAGCCTTGAGGCAGAAGCGATCCTGTTCATTGTGGAAGGTGAAATCACAATCACCATGGATGGCGAAGCCAATAAAATGACACCAGGCGGATATGCGTTCATACCGCCCGCCACAATCTGGAGCGCAATCAATACAAGCGAAGACGTTTGCCGTTTCTACTGGATTCGCAAGGCCTATGAGGAAGTGGAAGGCATTGATGTGCCGCAGGCATTCTTCACCCATGACAAGGATGTGGAACCCACCCACATGCCGGACACCAACGGCGTTTGGGCCACGTCCCGTTTCGTCGATCCCGACGATGTGCGCCACGACATGCATCTCAACATCGTTACATTTCAACCCGGCGGCGTTATTCCTTTTGAAGAAACCCATGTGATGGAACATGGAATAACGGTGATACAGGGCAAAGCTGTCTACAAACTCAACCAGGACTGGATTGAGGTAGAAGCCGGAGACTTCATGTGGTTACGCGCTTTTTGTCCCCAGGCCTGTTACGCTGCCGGGCCTGAGCCATTTCGCTATTTGCTCTACAAGGATGTCAATCGACACATGGCGTTGTAGCCGACACGCGCTGCCCGGTCAGTCCAGCGTGACGATAAAGCCAGTGTCTTTAGGGAATTCAAATTCCTCAAGATTATTGCCAGGCCCACCACGATCAACAACCAGAAAATCAGATACTGAATTCAGCGGTGTCAGCACACCATGCCATTGATTTCGCTTCAAATTCACACCCTGATCGCCGGTTGCCAGAAAGGCTCTCGGTCGCACAGGAACGCCCACATCATCGTCACACACAATCACCAGCCAATCCCCATCGCCAAGCGGATAAAAGGCCTGTGACCCCAAAGGATGGCGCTCAACCAGACCAACCACCAGCGGGGTTTGATAGGGCTGGCCCGAAAATATGTTGATGATGACTTCGCCTCCCTCTCCCGTCACGTCCGCTGTGGCCAGTCCGTGGTGGCGAATGCACATGCCCTGGTTGATGGTAATCTGCTCCGCGCCGGGTTTTTCAATTACCTCCCCATAGGGCGCGAACGCACCATGGGTGAGCGGCTCGGCCTGTATTTTGGGCAGATTTGGGATGCTCAATTGGGGTCTCCAATATATCTGGTGCCAGCAGCCGGTGGCGCTTCCGCTGGACCGGCAAAACATTGTGCGGTTTCCATCCACATACGTGCCACATCACCGCGTGTAACGATATCGGTATCATTCACATTGCGGGTCTGTGTCACGATTTGCGCAAACCCAACCGCACTGCCGGTGATCTGGCCATGCCCTTCTTCGCCAAATGTCCATTCCTCACCCGATGGGGCCTTGAGTTTCAATTGAGGAATGTGGACCGGAACTTCATGGCCCTGCACATGGAAAGACCATGCAAACGTGTTGATACCCAACATGACAATATTGCGGATACGGTCGCTTTCACTGCGGGTCTTGCCCAACACATCAAACACTTCATGACCATGGGCCCAAGTTTCCATTTGCCGTGCGGTCATGGAGGAGCGCACCGACATGTCGGGCCCCACCCATTTCACACGCAATTTAGGGTCAAGCGATTCCCACCGGTCAGCCATTTCATTGGCAAATTCGTACCAGGTTTCAAACAATCTGCGCCCACGCGACAAAATAGCCAGATTTTCATATTCCCGAAGTCCGCGCGACGCCACAGCCCTGACGGCATCTTCTGCGCGAGCCTCAAATTTTGACGGTGCCACAAGAGCCAGATCGGCCATCTCATTCCAAAAGTGAAGATGAACCAGAATATCGTTTATTTTCCAACACTTAAACTGAGTTTCCCGTTGCCAATCGGTGTCATCAAGAGGCTTTAGAATGCGGGCAAGTTCGCCAACTTCTTGCCGGAAGGCCGCTGCCTGTTCCAATGGTCATCCTTTTCCGTTGGTAAAAATTGCCCACGTTATTGGTTTTGAAACCTCAAACCACGACAATTTGTAATGTTCAGGTGGGGATATTATCAACACATACGCTTTCAAGTCACTGGCCCATGGACTATCGTCCCTTCGGCCCGTTGGTTTGAACGCAACACCTGAAATGAGTTGCGTATTCGCCAAATACGGCCTGCATCCCGGGACGTGGTGAAACTGGAGTTGAGTTGGCATGCAATTGCGTTGGTATTTCTGCGCAGCGACTTTGATCGCAGCAACTGCCGTGAGCCCGTCACACGCGGAATCAATCAGTGAAGCACTGGCCACTGCCTACAAAGCCAATCCCAGCCTCAACATCCAGCGCGCCCAGACGAGATCTGTCGACGAAGGCGTTGCCCTGTCAAAAACCCCGTTCCGTCCCCAGGTCTTTTTATCTGCAAATGCCGGGGTCAATCGCTCCGTTTCAAATACGGCCCTGGGCACATCAGCAGAGACGTTCACGCCCTTTGGTTTTGGTATCACGGTCGATCAAAATCTGTTTCGTGGTTTTCGAACCATCAACTCGGTAAAAGCGGCCGAAGCCAATGTGCTGGCCAGCCGCGAAACCTTGCGCAAGGTTGAACAGGACGTTTTGTTCAATGCTTCAACCGCCTATTCAGACGTTATCTTGGCCCAGGAAATCCTAGCCATCCGCAAACAGAATCTAAGTTTCCTGCAAGAGCAGGTGCGCTCTTCACGTGCCCGCTTGGAAGTGGGCGAAGGAACGCGCACCGATCTGGCCCAAAGTGAAGGCCAGTTGGCGCTCGCCCAGGCCGAACTGGCCACCGCCAATGCCAATCTCCAGGCCGCGCGCGCCGTCTATCGCCAGATCATCGGCAAGAACCCGGGAAAACTAAATTCACCAAGGCCCGTCCTGCGGCTTTATCCCCATTCATTGGAACAGGCCATTTCCATTGGTGCCGTTGAACACCCGGCCATTCGCATGACCCAACATATTGTCGATTTGGCAGCGTTCAATGTGAAAACCGCAGAGGGCGAATTTCTGCCAACACTATCCTTGCGCGGTTCGGCCAACCGGGACTTCAACAATGGCGTTCAGGGCAATGACAGCGCGTCCGCCGCCGCCACGCTTAATCTGTCTGTGCCGCTCTATCAGGGTGGAGGCGCCAGCGCGACCGTGCGTCAGAACAAGGAAATTCTGGGCCAGCGCCGCATTGAAGTTGATCAGGTTCGCGACCAGGTTCGCAACGACATTGTTGCATCCTGGACTACGCTGGTGACCGCCCGTGCCAATATCCGTTCCAATCAGGCCCAGGTACGGGCCGCACGCATTGCCGTTGAAGGCGTGACCGAAGAACGCAATGTGGGGCAGCGCACCCAGCTTGATGTTCTGCAAACGCAAAGCACACTGCTCAATGCCCAGTTGGCGCTTGTTCAGGCCAAACGCAACCGCATCGTTGCCGGTTACGGTCTTTTGTCGTCAGTAGGTCGCCTGGATGCGAAACGCCTTCGCCTGAAGGTCGCCCGCTATGAGCCGAAAGAGCATTACGAGAAAACAGTCGACCGCTGGTTCGGACTGCGCACTCCCTCCGGGCGCTAACACCCCATTTGGCGCTTCAATCCACTCCCCCCCAATAATCATCCCAGCGGCAAACGCACAATAATGCCGGCATTCACAATGACGCTGGTGCGGTCATTGTCTTCATCATGGATGTCCAGCCCACCAAAAACGGCTTTTGGAAATACCTGACCGTAAGGCAATTCACGGGCGACCTCTTCCAGATCAACCTCTTGTGGCTTTTGTGCTGCGATATTCAGTTCAATCTGCATGGTCTGCGGATCGATACCCAGGCTTGTGAACAGGATGATGGATGAATGGTGTATCGCGTCCTGCACAGCGCGTTTTGCCGCTTTCGTATAGTCTTCGCCATAGAGGTCATTGCCCGTACCCATTTCCAATATGATGCGTTTCAGTGGAGGCTTAGGCGCGCTCATGTGGCCGCCTCCCCATGGGTTCCCTCTGGCAGGTCAAGAAAAACAAGAACGGCAGCATTTGCCATAACGGTGGTGCCCCCATTTTCCTTGGGCGTGTCCATGCCGCCCTGCTCCACACGCACCGTGCGGCTGCCATAGGGCAAGACATCGGCAACCATTTGCGTGTCGACACGGTCAGGATGTTGAACACCAATCACGATCTCCACCACCATTTCATCCCGCGAAACCCCAAAGGCATCCGCCACAGTGAGCGAGTTTTGACGCAGCGCATTGTGCAGAGCCCGGCACGCGGCCTTGGTATAATCTTCGCCTTGAAGATCAGTTCCCATTCCCAACTCCATGACCATGCGTTTGAGTGGCATGTGCAAATTCCCGCTGTGACAAAATAGATCTGGCGATAACCTAGCGCGAATTCAGGTGCAGCTAACAGCTTTTCCCTTCTGCAAAATTCTTTCCCCAGATGATGCGCTATCCGTTGGCAATGTTCGATTGAGTTCCCTGTCACTCTAAGCCACGCTCTTTCAAAACACGGGAGAAACAGACATGGACGACAAGCTTTTTGAAACGGGCCTTGAACAACGCAAAACCACGCTGGGGGCGGAGTATGTGGAGAAGAACCTTGCATCCGCCGACGCGCTCACACGACCATTCCAGGAGGCCATGACCGCCTGGTGCTGGGGCTTTGGATGGGGTGACGATGTGATCGACGCCAAAACCCGTTCCATGATGAATCTGTCCATGATCGGCGCATTGGGCAAAATGACTGAATGGGAAATTCACTGTCGCGGTGCCATCAACAACGGGGTTTCGATGGAAGAAATCCGGGCCATCATTCATGTCATCGGAATTTATTGCGGTGTGCCACAGAGCCTCGAGTGCTTTCGCGTGGCCCGTAAGGTATTGGAAGAAAACGACATGATCCCCGATAGCGCCGGATAATCTACGCCCCTTAACCCAACGTAACTTAATGAAAACGTTAGATAATTGATCTATTCACCATTATTGCCTAGTGTTTCGGCGGGGTATTGGTCGCTCAGACATCGCGCTTGTGTTGTGAATATCTGAGAGGTCGGCCGCTTTGCATGGCAAGGTGAGATGGCAATTTGGGCAAGTCATCAATACAGGCATGGCATTGCAGCATTGGTCTGCACCCTTCCGCTTGCCCTGGCGGGATGTAACGTTGAACGCAGTCTGCAGATTGAGTCTGAACAGTCGACCGGCGACAGGATTCAAAACTGGACTGCTGCACAACAAAATTTTTGGTCCAGTGCATCGCAAGGTTCAAGGCTGATACCTTATGCCTGGTATCAGGCTTTGGAGCAGGCCGGGTCTAAGAGCTTGTTTAAGCAACGGGCGCATTTGGCGCGTTTCAATTATCCCCCTGGTCCGGCATCAACAGATTTTCCCCTCGGTTTTGCAATCGACCGGCAAGCAGATAAGGCATTGCAGGCGACACGGTTGCGTTGGTATGCGGACCAAAAGGGCGATACGGCGGCGACCAGCGAGCCGTGGCTGGGCATGACATGCGGCGCTTGCCATATGGGCAAGGTGGAATATCAGGGTACGACCCAAATTATCTTCGGCGGCCCCTCCATGGGAGACTTCCAGTCTTATGTTGAGGCGCTGGACAATGCATTGGTTGCCACCCGCGAAAATCCGGAAAAATGGGAACGCTTTGCTGCTCGGGTTCTCAACGGGCGCGATACGGTAGAAAACCGCGCCCTTTTGAACACGGCATTTGACCGCCACCTTGCCTGGCAACTCCAGGCAAAACGCACCAACCGCACTTCAATCAAATATGGATATGGCCGCGTAGATGCACTTGGGCGACTCTACAACAAGATGACCCAATTTGCAGGCGTGACCAATTTCGCCGGCAATGCGCCCTCTGCACCGGTGAGCTATCCGTTCCTGTGGGACATCTACAAACAGAAATTCGTTCAATGGAACGGCGCTGCTCGCAACACGCGGGTTTGGAAACGCAACAGTTCTTCGCCCGATCTGGGAGCCTATGGGCGCAATGCGGGCCAGGTCATCGGTGTCTTTGGCGAAGTAGTCACCCAAAAACGTGGCATCGGGTTGGCATCAAGCCTTAACTCCAAAAACCTGATCCAATTTGAACGTCTGATCTCAAATTTACAGGCCCCGCTATGGCCTTCCCACTTTCCGGCAATCGACAAAAGCCGCTTGGCACGAGGCAAGGCTCTCTTTGCCGCCAATTGCCGTGACTGCCATCAATCAAAAGAGATACAAAAACGCGGTCAGCCGACCGAGAAGATGATCCTGTTCCAGGACACGGATGACAAAAACCGCACTGACATCCAAATGGCTTGTAATGCCTATGTATATGAAGTGCCAACGGGCCGGTTGGCTGGCACATTCAACACCACGACTGGGCGCGAGTTTAGAAAGCGCGAACCGGGATATGATTTGCTTCATGCCATGGTTCGTCAGGCAACGGTTTATCATTTGCGCGATGTGGTTGGTGGCGCTGCCGGGCGGTTGTTCGAAAGCGTGCTGTCGGGTCAGGCTGGCGCGTCGGGGCGTTTGAAGCGCATTTCTGCAGCCGAAGCCCACCACACATGCCTGACGGCCCGCCACCCAACACTTGGTTACAAAGCACGGCCTTTAGATGGTATCTGGGCCACCGCGCCCTATTTGCACAATGGTTCGGTCCCCACCCTGTACGACTTGCTATTACCGGCAAATCAAAGGCCCACTGCTTTTTATCTCGGCACCCGCGAATATGACCCGCAAAAGGTCGGCTTCAAAACGGGCTCCGGCAATGGCAATAATTTCCTGTTCAAAGTCAATCAACCCAAACTGGGCAATGGCAATGGCGGGCATGAATATGGGGTCGATAAGCTAAGCGAAGAAGACAAATTAAGCCTGCTGGAATATCTCAAGACACTTTGAAAACAGGAGATTGGCGGACTGCAATGATCTCTACGATGGCGGGGAGGTTCTACTACTCCGCCAGCGCTTGTCCGGCCGCCCATCCACTCGACCACGCCCACTGGAAATTATATCCGCCCAGCCAACCGGTCACATCAACCGCTTCACCGATCACGTAAAGCCCTTTCACCTTGCGGGCTTCCATGGTGCGCGACGACAATCCATCGGTGCTGATCCCGCCAACGGTAACTTCCGCCTTTGCAAATCCCTCAGTGCCGCTGGGCAGGAATTTCCAGTCATGCAAATGCGTTTCGGCCCCACTGAGTGCTTTGTCGGCAATTTCGCCCAATTGACCCGACAGTCCCAGTCGCTGAACGAGCGCTTCGGCCAACCGGTCTGGCAAAGCAGATGCAAGCAGGGACTGAATTTTCATGGAAGGGTTTTTGCGTTTATTGGCCAGCATCCAATCCCCGGTACGGCTGGGCAAAAAGTCGACACCAATGGCTTCGCCGTGCCGCCAATAGGAAGATATCTGCAAAATTGCAGGGCCGGACAATCCCTTATGAGTGAACAAAGATGCTTCTCTGAAAGCAGTTTTACCAAAGCGCACCAGTGTTTCCGTTGCCACGCCGGAAAGGTCGCGAAACAGCGCCTCGTCTCCAGACAGGGTGAAAGGCACAAGCGCCGGTCGCGGCTCCACAATTTTCAGCCCGAATTGACGCCCCAATTCATAGGCAAAATCCGTTGCCCCAAGTTTAGGGATCGATGGGCCGCCGGTGGCAATCACCAATGCCGGTGCCGTCACGCGCCGCCCACCCACCGTGACCGTGTAAATGCCATCGCCATGGCTCACATCTTCAATGCTCTTGCCAAAGGAAAATTGAACATCCCCACCCGATTGGGCCGCAGCAGCACATTCGGCAAGCAACAGATCGACAATCTGCTTCGCCGACCCGTCACAAAACAGCTGGCCCAGTGTTTTCTCATGATAGGCAATGCCATGGCGCTCGACGAGATCGACAAAATCCTGCGCCGAATATCGGCCCAATGCACTCTTGGAAAAGTGCGGATTCGCAGAAATAAACCGCTCGGCAACCGTGCCCGTATTGGTGAAGTTGCAACGCCCGCCGCCTGAGATCAGTATTTTCTTGCCCGGTTCGTCTGCGTGGTCAATCACCAACACTGTGCGACCCAATTGCCCGGTGGTGGCCGCGCACATCAGCCCTGCCCCGCCCGCGCCGAGAACAATTGCATCGAAATTTGAAAGAGAAACGCCCATCGGCTTCAGGTATCGGGCCGGTGGGCGTTAAGCAAGCGTATTACGCAAGCGATCGTAACTGATTATATCGCCAGATATTCGTGACGAAGCGCTTCATCGTCCATCACTTCTTTTGCAGTGCCTTCAAAAGCCACTTCACCGGTGTCCAGAATGATCGCACGGTCAGATATTTTCAGAGCAGCCACAGCATTTTGCTCCACGATAATCGTCGTGATACCAGCAGCACGCACTTCCATCAGCGCCCTTTCAATATCGTGACGCACCACAGGGGCAAGGCCCTCATAGGGCTCATCAAGCAAAAGCAGTTTCAGATCTTTCGCCAAAGCGCGGCCAATGGCCAACATTTGCTGCTCGCCACCAGAAAGGGTTGTACCTTCCTGCTTGCGACGTTCCTTCAGGCGCGGAAACAGGCTGTAAATGCGTTCGAACTCCCAGCCCCGTGCGCCTGAAATAACTGCAAGCTCCAGATTTTCCTCAACCGTCAGCCCCTGAATAATGCGCCGGTCTTCCGGCACCAGGGCAATGCCCAACGAGGAGGCCTGGAAGGCCTTCATTTCGTGAACAGCCTGGCCTTGCAGCCAGATTTCGCCGGAACGAACTTCGGGAGAATCAGCCCGCGCGATGGCCCGCAATGTCGATGTCTTGCCCGCACCATTGCGCCCCAACAGAGCCACGATCTCCCCTTCATTCACACCAAAGGAGATATCCTGAACAATGTAGCTGTCACCGTAATAGGCATTGATTCTCTTGACAGAGAAATAATCTGACGCGGATGTTTCAGCCATTGTGTCGCCAGTCGTCACGGTTTCTGCTGCCTGGCTCATACCTGCTCCTCCCCAAGATAGGCTTCCTTGACCTTCGGATTGACCTTGATCTCTTCTGGAGTTCCCTGGGCAATGATGCGCCCTCCGGCGAGCACCGAAATCCGGTCGGCGAGCGAGAACACCACATGCATGTCATGTTCGATAATCACCTTGGTCATGCCGCCCTCTTTGATCTGCTTCAACAGATCAATCGTGGCATTTGTATCTGCCCGTGCCATGCCAGCGGTCGGTTCATCCAACAATAACAGGCGTGGTTTTTGAATGAGACCCATGGCCAGTTCAAGTCGACGCTTGTCCCCGCGCGACATGGACGACGAAAGGTCGGTGAGTTGTGCCGTCAGGCCCACACTCTCCAGCACATGCTCGGCTTCCTCGCGCAACTGACGTTCCGCACTAAAGCGCTTGAAAGGGTTGAGCGTAAAATGCCCGTCCCGGTTCGAAAGCGCTGGAACCATGACATTTTCAAGAACGGTGAGGTCTGGAAACACTTCCGGCGTTTGAAACACCCGGGCAACGCCCAGCTGATTGATTTCGTGCGGGCTTTTACCGGTGAGAACCTCCCCATCAAACACAACCGCACCGCGGTCTGGTTTTAACCGGCCCACGCACACATTGAGCAAAGTGGATTTGCCCGCGCCATTTGGCCCGATAATGGCGTGTGTTTCCCCCTCGCGCACGTCCAGATCCACATCCGACAAAGCGTGGAGGCCCGCAAAGCTCTTGTGAACATCATCAATGTGGAGAACGGAATTAGGCATACCACTTTGGAATCCGCGGTCTTCGTCCTGATGGGTGTTTTCGTTGACAGACATATCGTTCCCCTACTCAGCCGCCGTTGGCGCAGTCGTGCCACCGGTGCTGTTATCGGTTTTCCTGGATCCGCCAAAGAAACGGTCACTGATCCGGCGGAACCCTTCCATCAGTCCGCCTGGCAGGAAAATCACAACCAGCATGAAGACCAGCCCAAGCGTTAAGTGCCAGCCTTTACCAACGAATGGATAAACAACCGCAACCACCACATCCTGAATGATTTCCGGCATCCATGCGAACCAGCCTTCCAGCACGGTGGAATTGATCTTCGAAACAATGTTTTCCATATATTTGATCATTCCAGCCCCCAGAACCGGGCCAATCAGCGTTCCGGCTCCGCCCAGGATTGTCATCAGGACAACCTCGCCGCTCGCTGTCCAGAACATGCGCTCAGCACCCGCCTGGGTGTCCATAGCAACCATGAGCCCCCCGGCAAGTCCCGCATACATGCCCGAAATCACAAAGGCCGCCAGCGTGTAGGGGCGTGCACTGACGCCTGTATATCCCAACCGGTTCTGGTTCGATTTGATCGCACGCAGCATCAGCCCAAACGGGGAACGAAAGATGCGAATGGAAATATAAAAGCTGATAACCATCAGCAGCGCGGCCACGTAATAGCCCGCATTGAACGTGAACGCCCAACCGCCGACAATTAAGTCGTGGGAAGTGCTCATGTCCAACCCAAACAGATTTGCCCGTGCCTGCTGACCAACCGCCAACACACTGTCGAGTATTCTAGGGTCGTCGATTTTCGGCTGAAGTCCGGTCTCCCCGCCGGTAATCGGCGTCAGCACCGAATAGGCCAGTGAATAGGACATCTGAGCAAATGCGAGGGTGAGGATCGAGAAATAAATGCCTGAGCGGCGCAGGGAAACGAAACCAACCGCAAGGCTGAACAGCCCCGCCACTACAATGCTCAAAACGATTGCCGGAATGACATTCATCGTCAGCAGTTTCATCATCCAGATTGCCGCGTATGAACCAGCACCCAGGAATGCGGCATGGCCGAAACTCAAATAGCCGGTCAACCCAAACAGAATGTTGAACCCAATGGCAAAAATTCCAAAGATCACAAAACGCTGCATCAGGTCGGGATAGCCCGCATTGAACTGCGCCATGGTGGAATCAACCGGAAACGGGTTGAGCAAGAATGGGGCAAACAGTGTCAACACGATCACCAGCAACAGCAAACGGAAGTCGCTTTTTTCAAGACCCAGCATGGCTTAATCCTCCATCACGCCGGCACGGCCCATCAGGCCTCGCGGACGGGTCAGCAATATGATGATGGCGACCAGATACAAAATGATCTGGTTGATGCCCGGCAACACGGCCAGCACTGCGCCCATGGAGGCAATGCTCTCAAGAATACCCAGCAGGAATCCCGCCAGAACAGCCCCAACCAGGCTGCCCATTCCCCCCACAACAACCACCACAAAGCTGAGCACAAGAAAGTCCATGCCCATGTGATAGTTTGGCGAATTGATCGGCGTGTACATCACCCCGGCAAGCCCGGCGACCGCAGCCGCAAGACCGAACATGATGGTGAAGCGGCGGTCAATATTGATACCAAGCAGTCCCACCGTCTCCCGGTCAGCCATTCCCGCGCGGACCACCATGCCGAACGTGGTGAATTGCAGGAAAGCAAACACCGCGCTGATAATGATGGCCGCAAAACCGAAATAGACCAGCCGCCAATAGGGATAGATGATAACATTGGGGTCAAAACCAAGTGCCGCGCCAAAGTCGAACGACCCCCTAAAGGCATCAGGCGCTGGCGTGGGAATGGGGTTGGCCCCATAGAAATATTTGATGATTTCCTGAAGGACGATAGCGAGACCGAAGGTGACGAGAATCTGGTCCGCATGGGGGCGCTTGTAGAAGTGCTTGATCAGCCCCCGTTCAATCGCCACCCCAATTGCCATCATGACCGGAATCGCCACGATGATGGATATGGGAACAGCCCAGTCAATGATGACATTGCCTGCTGCCTCCCCGAATATGTCATAGATGTAAGGCACTTCCACCTTGCGCGCATTGCCCAGAAAGTCTTTTTGAGTTTCGTCGATCACAATGTGTGAGAGCGTCAGCAGGCGGCTGAGCGTGACAGCGCAAAACGCGCCGATCATGAAGAGCGCACCGTGGGCAAAGTTCACAACGCCCAGCGTGCCAAAAATCAAAGTCAGGCCCAATGCGATCAGCGCATAGGCCGATCCTTTGTCCAACCCGTTTAATACTTGAAGAACAATAGCTTCCATAATCGGAACCCGCGAAGGCCCTCCCGACTTTTAAAATTAGAAATTGCGCCAATTGCGCCAGTGGAAATCGGGGCAATTCTTGCGAATTGCCCCGACAAACCTAAATCAGTGCTTAAGCACCTGAGTTACATGTACCCAGATTACCACCAGCCATCTGTGGGTGATCAGGTGCGTAAGTGACCTGGTCAACCGGTGTCACTTCAACCACTTCGAGAAGGTCGAACTCAGAAGTTGGGTTCTCTTTACCCTTCACAACCAGAACGTCTTTGAAGCACTGGTGATCTTCGGCGCGGTACAGCGTTTTGCCGTTGCCCATGCCGTCGAATTCAAAGCCTTCGAGAGCTTCAACAATGCCACATGGGTTAAACGTGCCAGCACGTTCAGCAGCATCGGCATAGAGCATTGTCTGCACGTAGCAGGTATGCGCTGCCTGGGATGGCGGGAAGCCATACTTGGTGCCGAAGGATTTAACGAATGCTTTGGAGCCTTCGTCCTGCAGCGACCAGTGCCAGTTGGTTGAACCGAAGATGCCTTTAACGTTGGCACCGGCACCCTTGGCCATCAGGCGTGAGTACAACGGAACGATGATCTGGAAGTCTTTTCCGTTAACCTGCTTGTCACGCAGACCAAACTGAACCGCGTTGGTCAGCGAGTTCACCATGTTACCACCGTAGTGGTTGAGAACCAGCGTATCAGCACCGGACTGCAAAACAGGCGCGATGTAGGAAGAGAAGTCAGTCTGTGTCAGCGGTGTTTTAACCGCAGCAACAGTTTCCCAACCCATGGCTTCTGTGGATTCTTTCACGGCCTGTTCGGTCGTGTAACCCCAGTTATAGTCAGCAGTGAGGTGATAAGCCTTACGCTCTTTGCCATAGGCCTTGGCCAGCACCGGCGCCAGCGCAGCACCTGACATGTAGGAGTTGAAGAAGTGACGGAAACCGTTGGCCTTCTTATCCTTACCTGTCGTGTCGTTGGAGTGAGTAAGACCAGCCATGAAGATGATACCAGCTTCCTGACAAAGCGCCTGAACAGCCACAGCAACACCGGATGACGAACCACCGGTGATCATGACAGCGCCGTCTTTTTCAATCATCGAACGGGCCGAAGCGCGTGCAGCGTCAGACTTGGTCTGCGTATCGCCGGTCACATAGGCAACTTTTTTGCCAAGAATGCCGTTACCCTTCAGCGCCTTTGACGAGAACGTGCTCATCATGCCGCCATCGCCGCCACCATTGAGGTGTTCGACAGCCAGTTCGTAGGCGCGCAGCTCGTCGGCACCTTCGTCGGCATAGGGGCCGGACTGAGGCACGTTAAAGCCCAAAGTCACCGTGTCACCCTTAGGGGCGTTCAGGTAGCCATGGCCATCAGCAAAAGCACGAGTAAAGAAATATGGTGTTGAAGCCGCAGCTGCAGCAGCGGCTGCCCCGCTCTTCATCACGCGGCGGCGCGTAATATCGTTACGTTCACTCATAAGGTATCCTCCCTTGGAAATGAGCATTATGGGAATCATGGGCACACTTCGCCCCATCCTCCACCCATCAAACTACGCGAAAGCCTCAAACAGCCGCAATCAGCCTTTGGGATAAGATAGACATTAACGGGGATTCAATTTTGTGAACCAAAACACAACCGAAAGTAGCAATTCAACTTGAAACACCATATGCTAACACTTATATTGTATCTAGCAGGAGAAATAGCCGATTTTGGAAAGGTATCGACAGTGTCAGATTGGTTCTTCGACAAAGAGAAAAAGCAGATCAATTATTTACATACGTTCCAAGCAATCATGTCAGTGCTACCGGCCATTTCGCTGGTCTATATATTCATCGATTTCCTTGTTGGCCGCGGGTAGCATTTTTAGATACGGAACGGTCGACAAGAGCACTGGATACTGTCGCAACGATCAGCCCAAGAAATAGATAGCCCGTCGAGGCAATGAAAGAAGCAAGCAATCGAAGCTCAGGCTTCGGCGAGAAATCGCCATAGCCCAGCGTAGTCCACGTGACGATGGCAAAATAGAGCGCCGAAATTCGATCCATTCCGCCCGCCCCCTCTCCACCATCCATCGGCACCCCACTCCCTACCAGACCGTATGAATAAGAGATTCCAGCAAACAGGAAAATCAGCGCCACGGAATGTGCACCAAGGAAAATCAACGTTTTCAAACGTCCAATTTCACCTGAATACATTGCCAGTAACGTGCTGAAAGCCGCAATGATTGAAAAAATAAAAACCAAATAACAAACCAAATAGTTTGAAAAAACCGGACTAAGCCCTCCAAATGCAATTATTGCGACGATAGAATTAAAAATAAGCGCGATGACACCCCACGTTTTTGCAATACGCCCCGGCACTTCTTTTAACCAAAGACTGAAACGCCCGAATTGACTTACAATGCTCCCAAATATGTTGAACAAGAAACGTCGCACGTTTGAGGAAAATTTCTTCATTGATTTTATATTTCGAGATAGAAACGTCAATTTATTATATCATTACTCCTTCCTCGCAAACAACGCCTCTTTAACAAGCTTCTTGGTGATTTTGCCGTATCCTGACACAGGCAATGCATCGAATATTTCGATTGACTGGGGCAATTTATAGCGGGCAATGCGGTCGCCCATCCATGCGGTAAACGCATCAAGATCAAACGATTGGAGCTCGCGGGGCACAATTGCAGCAACACCGACCTCCCCCCATTTCGGGTCTGGCATGCCGACAATCGCGCATTCGCGGATATCGGGATGTTCAAGCAGTTTTTCCTCGATTTCGCGCGGGTAAATATTCGAACCGCCGGAAATATACATGTCTGAAGCACGCCCGGTAATATACACATAGCCCTCGCCGTCCATGTGTCCCAGATCGCCCGTGCGAAACCAGCCATTGCGGAACGCTTTGGCATTCGCCTCATCATTTCTGTAATAACCGGCAAATACGGCCGGTCCGATCACACAAATTTCGCCGGTTTCTCCCCGCGTCAATTCATCGCCATCTTCGTTTTGAATTTGGATTTGCATGGCCATTCGCGCGTAACCGCAGCTTCCAATCCGCCCCTGAACCTTGTCGTCTGCATCGTGAAGATGGGGCGGCAACACGGTAATATTGCCGGTCACTTCACCCATGCCAAAATATTGAACGATGCATTTGCCCAGTTTCGTGAGCGCAAACTGCTGGTCCACACGATAGGTCGGTGCACCCGCATAGATCACATGGCGCAAAGAGGAATGGTCGAAACGGTCGACGGCATCGCTCTCCACCATGGTTTTCAAAATGGTGGGCACCGTGAACATATTCGTCACCCGGTGATGTTCGATCAGGGCAAACACTTCTTCCACATCAAACCGCGTGCCCTGAAGCAAAATGGTGGGAACACCACGGGCCACCTGAGACAGCTGATGAATGCCCGCACCATGGGACAATGGAGCGACCACCAGTGAGGCATCATCAGGCCCAAGCCCGGGCATCAGGTCGGCAATATGATTGGTGATCACAAAACCCATTTGGCCATGGGTCAACATGGCCGCCTTTGGGTGGCCGGTTGTGCCGGAAGTGAAGAAGAACCAGCACGGATCATCGTAATCCACGGGGCAATCTTCAAACGGCGCATTTTTTTCAACCAGTGACTGCCACGCAATTTCACCTGGCCCGGCATCACCAAACGACACCACATGTTGCAACGCACCCATGCGTTTGGCCGCATCCCTGTGCCCGGCGAAAACCGGATCGTAAATCATGAGCTTGGCTTGTGAATTGGCGGCGATATAACCCACTTCATCTTCGCCCAGGCGAAAATTCACCGGCACCCAAATGGCCCCAAGCCGGAATGCCACAAACATGGAAAGGAACATCTCGAACGAGTTGCGGGACTGCACAAGAATTCGGTCTCCCTTGCCGACCCCAAGCTTGGCAAGGGCGGCGCAGGCATTGCTCGTCAAACGATCCAGTTGCGAAAAGCTCAGTTTATCTTCGCCGCGAATAATGCCTGGCACATCGGGCAGACGCTGCGCCGACTGGCGTAGAAAATGTGCAAGATTCATGACCTTGCGCGTGACCGGCTCCACATCAAATCCCATATTCTGGCCCGAAGTTTGTGTGTAGACTAAACATATTCTTTCAAATCGCTGGCCGCATCTTCAACCACATGTTGTGGAATCGACCCACCGGATTCCAGAACCTTGCGCGCAATCATGAAAGATGGTGCATCATTCATGGCGTCAACAGCCAACAGTTTGTCACCCTGATAATACCAAATCGATTGGGCACCGGGGCGCTTGCCAGCGCGGGTAATTGTGGAATCATATCCCTGATTGAGGCCTGCAATCTGAAGTTTCACATCATACTGGTCTGACCAGAACCAGGGTGCGGCATGATATTCCGTCGGCAAGCCCAGCATGTTCTGCGCCGCCGTTTCTGCCTGATGAATGGCATGGGGCACCGATTCCAGACGTAACCTGGCACCACCATGGGGAAAATTCGCGCAATCACCAGCGGCATAGATGTGGGGATCACTGGTTTGGCACCGGGCATCCACCACAATGCCATTGTCCAATTCCAGCCCGGCCATCTCGGCAAGATCCGTATTGGGCACAACACCGATGCCAACCAGCACGGCATCCACGGAAAACAATGTTCCATCAGCCGTGGTTACCGCACTCACATGCCCGTCCTGTTCTTCAAGCTGGGAAACCCCGGTTCCTTCCAGCAATGTCACACCGTGTTGCGTGTGCAGGTTTCGGTAGTAATCCGAGGTTGCAGCCGCCGCCACCCGTTGCAAAATGCGCTCACCCGCTTCGAACAGAGTTACCGATAGCCCAGCCTTTGCCGCAACGGCCGCAGCTTCAAGCCCGATATAGCCCCCACCCACAATGGCAATGGCATTGCCTGATTTCAGATAGGGCCGGATGGCATCCGAGTGGGCCGCATCACGCAATACGAAAACGCCCTCAAGACCACCCCCGACAGCCTCTGGTAAATGACGTGCAGACGATCCGGTGGCAAGCAATAGCGCATTATAATCCAGCGCCCGACCATCTTCGAGCAGAACAGATTGGGCGGCACGGTCAATGCCGCTGCATCGGATGCCCAAAACCACGTCAATTCGATTTTCAGCAAACCAGCTTTCCGGGCGCAATTGCAGCCGGTCAGCAGGCATTTCACCGGTGAGATAGGCCTTTGACAGGGGCGGACGTTGATAGGGCAATTGCGGTTCGGCACAAACCAGCGTGATGTGAGCATCCTGCGATGCTTCCCGCAGCTTTGCGACTGCCGAAAGGCCCGCCTGACCGCCACCCACAATCACAAAACGCTGGCGGCTCATACAGCTGCGTCCTTTCCCAACCCCGTAATGATTGAGAGCAGTGAATCTTCGATCTCGATGCCATCACGAGAGATCGTCTCACGCAAATCGTGGCGGCGATAGCCGGGAACCCGTGCGCCATCCTGATCTGCGATTTTTGACAACAGCACACCCATGCGTTGAAGCGCCGCTGCGCCACCAAACGCAGCCACATCAATGGCGATGATGGTTTGCCCCACGCCGGGAGGCGGGCCTTCCGCTTCAAAGAATGAACTGGCCGCATCAGCCGTATTCGCGCCAATCAGGCTGGCCGCCATCAATTCCGCCATCAAGGCAAGTGCGGTGCCCTTGGCATCGCCCAGTGGCACCATTGTGCCAGCAAGTGCCGCTTTCGCATCTGTCGTTGGGTCGCCATCGGCATCCAGGGCCCAGCCCTCTGGAATGGCTTCGCCTTTTTGGCCTGCCGCCATGATTTTACCCCGCGCCACTTTGGACAGCGACACGTCAATCACCGCTGGTGGCAGGGATTGACCATTTACGGTTTCAGCCGGGGCCGCAAACGCAATCGGGTTGGTGCCGAAGAGGGCCGAACTGCCACCCCATGGGGCCATGGCAGCGGGCGTGTTGGCAAACAGCATGGCAACCAGCCCCTGCTGCGCCAGTTTTTCAACCACCAGCCCGGCCACCCCGCAATGGTGGGAGCGGGTTATTCCCGCGATCGCAATACCGGACACCCGCGCCATTTGCGGCAATTTATCCTGCACCAGATCAAGTGCCGGATAGGCAAATCCGTTTTGTGCATCGACGTTCAAAACCGCCGATGCTGAACTGGTCGCAACCGGCACCGCGTGGCCATCCACCTTGCCCGATCTGGCCTGAAGCGCATAGCTTTCCACACGTCGCAACCCATGGCCGGATTGTCCCGCAAGTTCAGCCGCCACCAACGCTTTGGCCACACTGCGGGCATTGTCGGTGGAGGTATTGCATCGCACCAGCGCCGTTTCGACCAGCGCTTGTGTTTCATCAGGGGAAAATTTTGCCATGGGACGCCGGGGGTCGCTTATTGATTTGTGTGGACAATCTAAACTGTTGAAAGTTTTGACAGAACCAATTCAGCAATCATATTGCTCACACGCTGATTAGATTCAACCGTAACGCCAGCGATGTGCGGTGTCGCGATAAAATTTGCCAGACCGGCAAACTTCGCACCGGCTTCAGCAGTCAGCGGCTCCACCTCAAATACATCAATCGCCGCGCCACCAATTTCACCTTCTGAAAGCGCCCATGCCAATGCGGCATCATCCACAACTCCGCCCCGTGCCGCATTAATCAAAATGCCATCCGGTCTCATCTGTTTGAGAAACCCAACGTCAACCAGATGCCGCGTCGCCTCGGTTAACGGCACATGCAGACTGATCACGTCGGATAAATCCGCAATACCGTCCAGCGAGACATTACGCACATAGGCCCATGCGGGATCATCGGCCAGCAGCATGGGATCATGGGCCACCACGTCCATGCCCAATGCCATGGCGCGCCCGGCAACTTCGCGTGCAATAGCGCCAAAGCCGATCAGCCCGAGCGTCTTTCCAGCAAGTTCGCGCCCCATCATATGTTCCCGCGGCCAGGCGCCGGAAATCACATCTGCGGTTCCCTGATAAGCACCGCGCAAAAGCGCTTGCGCGTTGGTGATCACATATTCTGCCACGCTGAGATTGTTTGCGCCCGTGGCCGGGTAAACATCAATGCCGCGTAATCTACAGGCATTCATATCGATATTGTCGAGGCCAACGCCGAGCCGGCCAACGCATTTGAGCTGTTTGCCCGCCTCCAACAACGCGCCGCGGACCTGGGTTCGGTTGCGCACGATTAACGCATCTGCATTTTCGACCAATTCAATAAGCCGGTCAGCCGCATCCACAAGGGAAGGATCATAGGTCACCTCATGGATGGCCCGAAGGCTCTCCACCGCTGCATCATCCATAAATTCTGTGATGATCACTTTGGCCATGTAGTTGACTTCCAGCTAATTTGAATTGTCTTCCATCAGAGCGCGAGCGATCAGCCCCGTGGGAACCGCGACTATACCAACACCAATAAGAAGAACAGCCATCGTGAATACTTTACCACCAACCGTGACAGGATAGGCATCGCCGTAGCCGACCGTTGTTAGAGTGGCGGTAGCCCACCAAAAGCTGGCAGGTATTGATGAAAATACTTCTGGTTGAGCAGAGTGTTCGAATTCATAGATGCCAGCAGCAGCGATAAACAACAGCACCAGACTTCCAATGGCACAGACATATATTTCGTCACGAACTCTCCTCGCAGCGTTAATCAACCGCTTTTCAGCTTTAACTAACCTTGCTAACTTGAACAATCTCAATATTCGCAATAGGCGCAAACTGCGAATGCTCACGCCGATAAGACCCAAAGCTACCGGAATAACGGACAGAAAGTCCACGATGCCGAAGAAGCTGGTAGCGTACTTAATCCTTGATGGTGAAGACCAAAGTCTTACAGCATACTCGAATGCAAATAGCGTTAGTGTAACAGTTTCGAACCAATAGAAAATCAGTACGACTGTTGGTGACAGTGTCGGCATACTACCGCCAACCAATGCGACCATAGATAATCCTATGATTGCTTGAGTTGCCAATGCCACTGAACTCCCTAGCGTTGGATGGCGCCCTTCAAGCGCCAACCAAACTTGCTTTTTAGAGTGCGCTTTGTTCCTCCTCAAAGCACAATCTCACTATGCGCTGCGATACAGTTTGGTCATCGAGAATTCGCGGTGGCCCAACGCTTCAGCTGCCGTGTGACGGCCATTGGCTGTGCGGCGGATCATCTCGATGAGATCATCACCGGCTTCATCAATGGTTTTCTCACGTGTGAGAATGCCTGTGACATCCACATCCACGTGTTCACCCATGGTGCGCACCGTACGCGGGTTCGCGGTAATCTTGATCACGGGCACAATTGGATTGCCCACCACATTGCCCTGCCCGGTTGGGAAGGTGTGAACCACCGCACCGCCAGCAGCCATCAAGGTGACGCATTCAGCCGCAGCCGAAGACGAATCCATGAAATACAGGCCATTGCCTTTGCCCGGCGCTTCAGCAGGTTCCAGAATGTCGATATATTGCGAAGTGCGGCCGATCTTTTCCAGATTGCCCAGGGCTTTTTCTTCGATGGTTGTCAGACCACCCAGAATATTACCCTTGGTTGGCTGTGAATCCGACAGATCATCCGTCTGATGGGCAAAAATCACGTCATCCTGATAGGCTTTCCACATGGCATACCAGCGTTCGCCAACTTCTTCGTTGATCGCACGCTCTTTACAAATGTGTTCTGCACCGGTGATTTCCGATGTTTCACCGAAGAACCCGGTCACACCGGTTGGCAACAATTTGTCATACATATTGCCCACAGTTGGGCATGAACCCAGGCCGGTCGTCGTGTCGGATTCGCCGCATTTAGTGGAAATCCACAACTCGGACATATCGCACTCTTCGCGCTGAAGTTCCGACGCGAAATGCACAAATTCTTTCGCTTTCCACGAGGCCTGGCGAATGGTTTCCAGATCGCCCTTCTGTTCAATCGAAATGCCGAATACCGGTTTGCCGGTTTCTGCGATTCCATCAACAATTTTTTGCGTCCAGTCGGGTTCGATACCAATCACAACGACTGCGGCAACATTCGGGTTTGCGCCTGTGCCGATGATGGTACGAAAATGCACATCGAGGTCTTCGCCAAACTGCAACCGGCCATAGGCATGCGGGATCGCCATTGTGCCTTTAATGTTGTTGCACACCGCTTCACAAGCGGCATTGGAGATATCGTCAACGGGCAGAATGATGACGTGATTGCGAACGCCAACACGTCCGTTTTCGCGCCGATAAGCCATAATTTTGTCAGACATGATTGTGATCCCTACCAGCGTTTTGTTTTAAGATTTTGCGTGTGAACATGTTCGCCCTGGCCAACAGCCGCAACGAATTTGCCAATGTCTTCGCCATATTTGATGGCGGTGTCGCCATCGGCGATGTCCTTCAACGCGATTTTGTGGCCAATCGGCACATCGTGTTTGGCGGTCAGCTTGAAGGAAGAATTGTCATGCGTCACCACACACAGCATTTCTGTTCCTGCGGTCAGACCCTCAACCACGACAACACCAACGTTGTCTTCGTGGTCGTGAACAAGAAGTTGGGGGATGTTACTCATTTGCGGCTTTCTCCACTCGAAAAGGCAAGTCTTGTATAAGACATAAGATATAGGCATAATGGCTGTCAATGAAGCCTGTGCACAATTGCCAGACCGCCCGACCAATTCGGAACCTTGCCGATGACTGCCGCCAACCGTTCATCCAGTACACCCAAATTGCAGGCCCAGCCGCTCTATGCGCGGGTGCAGCAAGCGCTGGTCGACCGTTTGATCGCAGGCAATTGGCGTCCCGGCACCATGTTGCCATCGGAATTCGCAATTGCAGAAGAACTGGGCGTCAGCCAGGGCACTGTGCGCAAAGCGTTGGATGAAATGACCGCGCTGGGCTTGCTTGTGCGCAAACAGGGGCGCGGCACATTTGTGGCCGAGGCCGAAGATACGTCAATCCTGTTCCGATTCTATCGCTTAACCCGCGATGATGCCTCAACCGCATTGGCTGCCCCCGCTGCCAGCTTCCCGGATTCAACCTATTTGTCCCAGGTCTGCGGCACCGCCACATCGAAAGAACAGGAAGTTCTGGGGCTGAATGCAAGCGACAAGGTCTGGCGTTTCGAGCGCGTCCGCAGTGACCATGTGGAGCCCATTTTGTGGGAATCCCTCGTCTTGCCGGTGTCACGTTTCCCCAGCATTGATGAAACCACCCAACTGCCCAACAATGTCTACCAGTTCTACGGCAATGAGCACGGCATCATCGTTGCCCGCGTGGAGGAGAAGCTTCGCGCGGTCATTGCACCGCCCAATATCGTCAGCGCTCTGGGTCTTGAATCGGGCGCACCCATGTTGGAAATTGACCGCCGGGCGATTGCCCTGGACGGACAAATCGTCGAATGGCGTACCTCACTTTGCCGCAGCGATACGATCCATTATCGCAACGAATTGAAATAGTCCCCACCCAGGGGTGAAAACCCGTTTGCATCCCTGCTTTGAACACGTTAGTGACGTGCAAGAAGCGCCCCGGGGCACTGATTGCCCACCAAATTCAAACAGCGCACCAGACAGATAGGAAGCGAAAATCGTGTCCACATTCGACAAAGTTGCAGACATTATTTCTGATACCAGTGAAATCCCGCGCGCGGAGATCACTCCTGAAAGCCACACAATTGACGATCTGGGCATCGACAGCCTCGATTTCCTAGACATTGTTTTTGCCATCGACAAAGAGTTCGGCATCAAGATTCCCCTTGAAGCCTGGACCCAGGAAGTCAATGACGGCAAAGCGGCCACGGAAGAATATTTCGTGCTGAAAAACCTCTGCGGCAAGATCGACGATCTGGTCAAAGCCAAAGCCTGATCCAGCGCGCGCCTTAACGGCTGCGGGAATCCGAACATGCACCTTGAATATTTTCAGATGGTCGATCGCATTGAAGAAATCGATGTGGCCGAAAATCATATTCGCGTGGGCTCGGTGGTGCCGGAAAACAGCCCGGTCTTCGAAGGCCATTTTCCCGGAATGCCTCTGGTGCCCGGTGTGTTGCTGATCGAAACCATGGCCCAGACATCGGGCTTTTTGATCATGGCGGGCACTGGGTTTGCAGCCATGCCATTTTTGGTGGGCGTCAAACAAGGCAAACTGCGCACATTCGTGGAACCCAATACGCCGCTCGAAATCGAAGCCTCGATCGAACATAACGGATCGGGCTTTGCCATGACAAAGGCAAATATCCGCAGCCAGGGGCGCAAGATTTGTGATGCGCAACTGACATTCAAGACGATGGATTTCCCTGATCAGAAATTCGCCGACATGATTGCCGCCCGTGCAGCCGAACTTGGCATGCCTTCAAACTATCTGCCGGTTAAGTAACACACGCGATCAGCCCTATGGAACTGTTGACCCCTAGCCCCTAAATGGGCATGAACAGCCGTTCTGTTTGACAATCCAACGCCTTCTATACGGCGTTCAGCTAAAACTGGAGCCCTCGCCAGATGGCCAATGCATCTAACGACAGCAAGGAAGTCTGGATCACAGGCATCGGCCTGCTCTCCTGTTTTGGAGAAGGCATCGAGACCCATTTCCAGGCCTGCAAACAAGGCAAGCCCGGTTCGGTGGATACCGAACGTTTTGCGCCCTACCCCGTACACGCCCTAAGCGAACCGGATTGGTCGCAACAGATTTCCCGCCGCGACATGCGCCAAATGGAACCCTGGCAACAAATAGGCACCTATGCCGCAGGCCTCGCGCTTGAAGATGCGGGCGCAAAGGACGACGAAGATCTGTGTGGACGCATGGACATGATTGTTTCCGCCGGGGGTGGCGAACGCGACATCGAAGTCGATTCAAACGTCATGGCCGAAGCGCGCACTTCCAACAATGTGGAGGGTTTGCTCGCCGAACGCCTGTCAAACGACCTGCGTCCCACCCTGTTTCTGGCCCAATTGTCTAATCTGCTGGCGGGTAATATTTCCATTGTTCACAAGGTCACCGGCTCGTCCCGTACATTCATGGGCGAAGAAGGTGCTGGCATATCAGCAATCGAGACCGCCCGCGCCCGCATCGCATCAGGCCAAAGCGATATTGTGCTGGTCGGTGGCGGCTACAATGGCGAGCGCGAAGACATGTTATTGTTCTTTGCACTTGGCGGATATTTGCGCGAGGGACTGCCTGCCCCGATTGGTACAGACAGCGAAGGCATGGTGCTCGGCTCCATTGGCGCATTTCTGGTTTTGGAATCGGCAGACCATGCGCGCAAGCGCGGCGCAAAACCCTATGCCGCGCTCGACAAGGTCGCGGCATTGCATGGTCCACGCGGTGCCAATCAGGCGTCCGCCCGTATGCAGGAGGCCCTAAACGGCCTTTCCGTGCCCAGCGGGACACCTGTGCTTTCCGGTGCCACCGGCGCTGCCGACATTACCGAGGAAGAACTGAACCTGTTTGCTTCGCACATGCCAGATAGTCCGTTGCGCACATTTACGGGCCTGTTTGGCCACGGCATCGAAACCCAGTTTCCTCTGGGCGTAGCTCTGGCCGCTCTGGCCTTAAAGAAAGAGGCGTTTTTTGGCCCGCTTTCTCCAGGTGAAACGGACGCGGGTTCTGAAATGACACCCCAGCAGATCCTGGTATCCCTGGCAGGTCATAACCGCGCTGAAGGTCTGGCCCTCTTGTCAAAAGTGGCCGGCGCATGATCCCCTTTTCCCCACATTCTCTGGAGCATTCCTCATGAGCAGCTCTTCAACCCGCGATTCCCGCAACCGTCCCATCGTGGCCGTCACTGGCGTTGGCGTTGTTTCCTCGCTCGGCACAGGAAAGCAGGAAAACTGGGCCGCGCTTAAAAGCGGCGCATCCGGCATTCACCGCATCGAACGGTTTGCAACCGATGGTCTGCGCACCACGGTCGCCGGTACGGTAGACTTTATGGAACTCGACCAGCTTTCTGCCCCGTCATTGACCCATGCGCTTGCCCAAACAGCCGCCCGCGAAGCGGTGAGCGAATCGGGCATCAAGTCGGATGATTTTCCCGGCCCCCTATTCGTCGCCTCCCCCCCTGTTGAAATGGAATGGCAACACCGTTTTGAACTGGACGGCGAAGACCCCAAGTCTACAGAGAGCGGGTATTCCCGCCTGCTGGCCGCTGCCCGCACCGGCAAACATGACGACATGTACGAACTGCTGCAATTTGGCCGCACGGCAGACCGCCTGTCCGACGAATTCGGCACCAAGGGGCTGCCGATCAGTCTCTCGACCGCCTGCGCCTCCGGTGCAACAGCCGTGCAATTGGGTGTCGAAGCGATCCGTCGCGGCGAAACCGATGCCGCACTATGTGTGGGAACAGATGGTTCGGTAACCATGGAAGCCCTGATCCGCTTCTCCTTGCTATCGGCACTGACAACGCAAAACGATGCACCGGAAAAAGCCGCCAAACCGTTTTCGAAGGACCGCGATGGCTTCGTGATGGCCGAAGGCGCAGGCGCGCTTGTGCTGGAATCCCTGGAATCCGCCCGCGCGCGCGGTGCCACTGTTTTGGCAACCCTGAGCGGTTGTGGTGAAAAAGCAGACCACTTCCACAGAACCCGCTCATCACCCGACGGCTCGCCTGTCATAGCTGCGGTCAGCAGAGCGCTGGGCGATGCGGGCGTTTCCGCCGATCAGATTGATTATATCAATGCCCACGGCACCTCGACGCCTGAAAATGACCGCATGGAATATAATTCACTCAAGGAAGTTTTCGGGGACGCCATCCACAGCACCCCGATCTCTTCCAACAAGTCGATGATTGGGCACACGCTCACCGCTGCGGGTGCAATTGAAGCCGTCTTTTCTGTACTGACGCTTCAAAATGGCACCATACCGCCCACAATCAATTACGATGTTCCCGACCCGGACATTCCCCTTGATGTTGTGCCCAACGTGGCGCGGGACAAGCCGGTAACCAACATCTTGTCCAACTCGTTCGGCTTCGGCGGACAAAATGCCTGTCTGGTTCTCTCCAACCAATTCGTTTAGACCGCCCTTCAAACCGATACATCGCTCACACCGTCAAATCAGGATATACCCATGCGCGCGCTTCAGTTGATTTCCGACCGCGAGGTCAAAAGCGTTGAACTGGACCCGCCCGCCGCCCCCGGCCCAGGCGAAGTCCAATTGAAAGTGCGGGTGGTCGCACTCAATCATCTCGATGTTTGGGGCTGGCGCGGAATGGCTTTTGCCAAACGCGAAATGCCGCTGACAATTGGCGCTGAAGCCAGTGCGGAAGTCGTCGCCCTGGGCGAAGGCGTGTGTGGCCTGGTGCCCGGCCAATTGGTATCCATTTTCGGTGCCCGGGTGTGTGGCACCTGCAACAATTGCCGTGCCGGTCGTGATAATTTGTGCGAACACGTGGCTGGCGTACACGGTTTCCATCTGGGTGGATTTGCCCGCGAAATGGTCAACCTTCCAGCCCGCCAATGTGTCCCTGTACCGCCAGGCTGTGACGATGTGGGCGCAGCCCTTGCCCCCATCACCTTTGGCACCTGCGAACACATGTTGTTCGACAACGCCCTGCTGAAACCTTCTGAAACCATTCTCATTCAGGCCGGTGGGTCGGGTATTGGCACAGCCGCCATCCAGCTTGCAAAATCCATTGGCTGTCGCGTTATCACCACCGTGGGCAGCGACGACAAAATTGAACCCGCGAAAGCCCTGGGCGCAGATCACGTGATCAATTACCGCGAAGACCGTTTCGAAGGCGCCGTGCGCAAGCTGACCAAAAAAGAGGGTGTGGACGTTGTCTTCGAACACGTGGGCAAGGAAACCTGGGCCGGGTCGATGCTGTGCATGAAGCGCGGCGGACGCCTTGTCACCTGTGGTTCCACCAGCGGCGTGTCGGCTGAAACCAACCTGATGATGTTGTTCCAGCGTCAATTGCGCCTGATTGGGTCATTTGGCTGCCGTATGCAGAACATGACTGATGCCATGGACAAAATGGCCGCCGGACACGTCAAACCCGTGGTAGATACCGAGATTGAATTCGGCGACATGGCAACGGCCCTGGAGCGTATGGAAGGTCGCAAGGTATTCGGCAAGATCATCATGCGCATGGGCTGAGCCTTGCGTAAGCTGATCCGACATCGTGTGGTTGAACGCTGGCTTCTGCGGCTAAAGACCCTCACTGACTGGTCAGTCGCCCAGATCGTGACCCTGCTTTTGTATCTGGCCAAAAAACTGCCAGCGGAACGGTCCACGCACATCGCTGAACGATTGGGGCGCAAGCTCGCGCCCATCTTGCCGCGCTACAAATTGGCCAAGCAAAACATCAAACTGGCATTTCCTGAAAAATCCGATGAGGAAGTAAGCGAAATTGCCCGCGGCACATGGGGCCATGTGGCCCGCTCAATGGCGGAATACGTCTTCCTTGATGAATTGTTCGATTTCGACCCGGACAATCCAGACGCAGGCACCGTTGAAATTGCGGGCATCGACAATTTTGTCAAACTGCGCGACCGGACAGGGCCTGTCATCATATTCACCGCCCATACCGGCAATTTCGAAATCCTGCCCATTGCCGCATCGACCCACGAGTTAAATGTGACCGCGCTGTTCCGGCCCCCCAACAATCGTTTCCTCGCGGAACGATTGTTGAAAGCCCGTCTAACCGCCAAGGGTCATCTGGTGCCGTCTCGGGCCGGGGCCGCCTGGGTTTTGGCCGGCATATTGGACAATGGTGGCGCGGTTGGTGTGCTGGTGGATCAGGCTTTTGCCCGTGGCCCAACAATTGAATTTTTAGGGCGCGAGGCGACCGCCAATCCGCTCACGGCGAAACTGGCCCGGCAATATAATTGCGACATTCACCCTGCCCGCTGTGTGCGCTTGCCCGGCGGACGGTTCCGTCTGGAACTTCAAGATGCGCTGGAACTACCACGCAATGAATCAGGGGCCATCGATGTGCTGGAAACAACCCGGCTGATCAATTCAGTCGTCGAAGACTGGGTGCGGGAATATCCCGAACAATGGCTTTGGCTCCACAACCGCTGGAAACAACCAAGGCCACGAAAGCGCCGCCACCGCTCCGTTTAGGTTGTTGGCACTGGCATAGCCTTCACGCATCAATAGCGCATAGGTTGTATTTGTTTCAGATACACTTTTTAGTAATAGTCTTTCTGTTAACTGACAGCATAAGCGCCCATCTCCTCAACGGAGAAAAGGGACGTGCCATTCAGTTTTCAGATGAGGTCGCATCGCATGAATTCCATGCTGAGCCAGGATCAGTCCATCCCACCCATTGCGACTGTTGTGCTGGCCGGGAGCGCCAATCTGCACTTCTGGCCCCTGTCCCGCATCCACGCGCCCTTACAATTTGAAAAGACCGGCAGCGGCAAACCCTCTCCCTTTCAGCAAACACTGTTGGCGGTCGATGCCCTGGGGGGCGCAGAACAACCATTGGTGTTTGTTGGTGCTCAACAATACAAAAAGGCCCAGGCACAGATTGTTGAACTTTCCCTGATCAGACGCCCGCGCATTACTGTCGAGCCCACGGATCGGGGCACATGGTCATGCGCATTAGCAGGCGCATTTATGGCGGCTCGCACCGGGCGCGAAACGCCCCTCCTGTTTTTGGATGCGCTCTTTCCACCTCAAAATCATGCCTCATTTAGAAACACCATAGGCCAGCTTGCCCTGGCTCAACCAAACGATTGTCTTGTGGCCTTGGGACAACCGGGCATGGGCAAAGCCGCCTCCCACTTACCAAGTGTCACAAAAGAGGGGCACGCAAATCCCCTATCACTTATTCGCGTGACCCCAAATGATGCTGCGATTGAAGAAACCGGCATGGGGGTTCAGTGCCATTATCTGATCGGCCATGCCCTGTTCACCAGTCCCCGGCGTTTGATCGAATTTGCAAGGCTGAGCAACAGTGAGCAATTCGACCGAATTAACGCGGCCACAACCGCCGGTCAGGAACTTGGCGGTGCCACCTGGATGGACATCAATCTGTGGTCAGCCCTGCCCCAAAGTGAACTTGCCAACACATTGATCAACGCAACCGACCACATTTTGGTGCGCCCCATAGATATGCCAGGACCGGTGGTCACGGTTACAGGCAACCGGGCCGTTTTTCACCATGAGAATTCAAATTGTCTCATCATGTGCGCTGATAGCACCGCCTCAATTCCCGCCATCACGCTGGAAGGTTGCAGCGATATCGAAGTTCTGGCCTCGCCAGATGCACTGGCCATACGCAAGCGGGGTTGGACAGGCAAACCTGCTCCAACCATCGATATGATGCGCCGTGCCGAGCAGGTGCAACTGTTTCATGCGGTTGGAAAATCCCATGATTGGGGCCGAGAGGAAATCATCGAACATCAACCGCGATGTATCGTCTCGCGCCTGACAATCGACCCTGGCTCAAACATTGAACCGCACTTCCACACCCATCGCAGCGAACATTGGCATGTCCTGTCAGGCTCGGGAGCCGCCAGACTGGGGCAACAGGACATCGAACTGGAAGCGGGTTCTAGCCTCGATATCCCGCGACTGACACTCCATGGCGGCCAAAATTCCGGCGATCAACCATTGGTCATCATCGAAACAAAACACGGCGGCTTTCTAAGTGATGACGATTGTACTTTTGCCCGCACGCACGCGCCCAATAAATTCAGCACCACACGGCCCGTTGCCGCCGCAAGTGAGGCGTTCAAAGCCTGAGCCGCTTCACTCCGCCGGGACCAGAGCCTCATCACCCCCATAATACAGGCCAACCGCATGGCGGGCTGTGGCGAAAAACAACCAGCGTTCCAAAAACACACCCGCCAACAGCGACAGCGTTGCCACACCGCTGAAAAACAGATTGGCACTCGGCAAAGCAATCGCCAGAACGAACAATGCAATCGGCAATATGACGCCCAGCACCAATGCAATGCGCCATAATTTTGATTCATGCTTGCGCGCAATGCGAAACGCCATCTCGTTGGTGAGATAATTGCCCATCATATGCGGGCGTTCCAGCAGCCGAACCTTGCCAATTCCGCCAAGGCCGGTGGCGCTTTCCATCGTTGACTCGCCAAAACCCACGGCCTGGCCACGCCGCACCCACATGTATTTGATCAACCAGGCAATGGCGATGAAGACGATGGCGAGCCAAATCCAAATGACATTGGAATCTGAACCAGCCGCTGGCCCAAAGGCTGTGAGATAAATTGCTGTGCCCGTGGTCAGCGAAAACGCTAGATAGCTTGCCGCCGTCCAGCCCGTATGCCAGGTGGCAACCGTGCGCATGGAGCCGTAAATCATGGCAGTGCAATACACAGTGATCGCACACATGATGCCGCCCAGATATCCCAGGCCAATATGGAAACTGTCGTTAAACACACTCATGGCAGCCAGGAGTGTGAGCGGGATAAATGTCAGCACAGCCATCACGCCTTCGCGCGACAACCAGCTGGTGCGCCACTGGGAAAACGCCCGCCAGGCCCGTTGCGGATTACCCAGATGAAACGTTGAACTGATCAGGCCAATGGCAATCAGCGCCAGCGCGACAAACCAGGCAATTTTCGTTGAAAGCGCGCCAGGGTTGCCGTGGCCCAATGCCAATACAAAGGCCAGCCCATATCCAGCGCCCGAAAGCGTGGTGAATAATATAACCGAGAGAGCGGGATGCATTAGCGAGCTCCTTTCGACCGTGTTGTGCCGGACAGCGCCCGGTCGATCCAACCCAAAAGACCATCGGCATTTTCGGTAGACTCTTCCGCTGCTTCAAAGCTTCTGCCGACACCCAGATCGGTGCGGGCGCGCGGCGGCAAATATTTGTTGACCGGCTTGGTGCCCTGCTCCGGCATCAAATCAAATCCGCCCCGTTCCTTCACCAGAACGGACACATCTGAATTTGGATCGGCAAGATCACCGAAATGACGGGCACCGGCAGGGCAAGTGCGCACACAGGCCGGTTGACGGTCGATCTCTTCCAGCTCTTCATTGTAGATGCGATCTATGCACAAAGTGCACTTCTTCATGACACCGGCGGCGGCATCCATTTCACGCGCACCATAGGCACAGCCCCAGGCGCACAGACCGCAGCCGATGCACTTGTCTTCATCAACAAGCACAATGCCGTCTTCCTCGCGCTTGTAAGAAGCGCCGGTGGGACAAACGGTAACGCAAGGCGCATCTTCGCAATGCAGGCATGATTTGGGAAAATGCACGACCCGGGCTTCACCGGCAGTGCCGATGACTTCACCAACCCCCTGCCCGCGCGGCTTGGCACTGTGCGCCATTGGCGTCACTTCAAAGGTGTGAATCCGGTTGAGCCACGCCCCAACGGGGTTAGCGCCATAGGGATCCTGGTCCGACAGGGCTGTGCCATAACCGGACGTGTTCCACTCTTTACAATTGATCACACAGGCATGGCAGCCAACGCAGGTGTCGAGATCAATAACGAGGCCAAGCTTTTTGTTGGTCTGGGTGGGAAGCGATGTCATTTGGTCCACTCCAATCCATAACGAATTTCGTTTGGCGACTTGTCTGACGTTTTTTGTGCTGGAATAACAGGCTCCGACACTTCCGCACCGGCCTCTGCCTTTTCAATGTTCACCCGCAGATCATACCATGCGGCCTGCCCTGTAATGGGATCAGAATTTGCCCAGCGATAGCCATCTTTTCGCGGCGGCAGCAATTCATTCATAAGGTGGTTGAGAAGAAAGCCCTTGGTCGCCTCAGGCGCATCCTTGTCCAGCGCCCAGGCACCCCGACGTTTACCGATCGCATTCCACGTCCACATGGTATGATCGTTGACGGCTTCCATACGTGCAATCTCAACTTTGATCTTGCCGTGCCAGGATGTCACCCAGGCCCAGTCACCATCTTCCAGCCCCTTTGCATCGCAAATTGCGGAAGGCACATAAAGCGGGTTCTTGGTGTGTATCTGGCGCAGCCAGGCATTTTGCGAACCCCAGGAATGATACATCGCCATCGGGCGTTGCGTCAGCGCGTGATAGGGAAACTCTTTTTCTGTCCGCTCGCCCAGGTCCGCGCCTTCAAAAGGTGCATACCAGGTTGGCAGTGGATTAAAGGTCGTTTCAATGCGCCCGCGCAGTCTGTCGGGCGGTTGCACATCCCCATGCCCCTGTGCGGCCAATCTGAATTTCTGAAGCACTTCCAGATAGAGGTTGAAGGTCACCGGCTGGGGCGCGTCGAAGAAACCCATGTCCACGGCAAAATCCTGATAGGACTTATTGGCGTGTTTGAAGAACAAGGCGTCTTCCGGCAAATGTGTCATCGAGAACGAACCGTTCTCCTTATAACGTTCCAACTGATCAGGGTTGGGCTCCCCGCGCCCGGCCTTGTCACCATCCTTGCCGCGATAGCCCGCAAGAGGGCCAATGCCCGGCTTGCGTTCGTGGTTCACCATATAGTCGGCATAGTCTTTGAACTTGGCAGAACCGTCCTCGTTGACCATGCCCGGCAGTCCAAGACGCGCGCCCAGATCCAACACGACAGACTGGAAACCGCGCACATCGCGGTTGGGTTCCACCACCGGCCAGCGAATGGAATCCACCACTGCTTCAGGCTCGGAACACGGACGATCCAGCAGGGATATGCAATCATGCCGTTCCAGATAGGTCGTGTCTGGCAAGATTAAATCTGAATAGGACACCATTTCTGAATTGTAAGCGTCGGAATAAATGATGTGCGGAATGACGTAGTCGCCATCTTCTGTTTTGTCGGTCAACATGTCGATCACACCGCGTGTGTTCATCGACGAGTTCCACGCCATGTTGGCCATATACATAAACAACGTGTCGATCTTATAGGGATCTCCCGCGTGGGCATTGGCAATCACCATATGCATCATGCCGTGCGCTGACAGGGGGGCATCCCATGTGAACGCCTTGTCGATGCGCAAGGGATTGCCATCATCATCAAGCGCCAGATCTTCGGGCCCATGGGGATATCCAAGATGCGGTCCCGCCAGCGGCCCCGTGTCGCCCTTGGCATTGCGCGCGTGGGGCTTGGGGTGAGCCGTATAGGGCTTGGGGTAAGAGGGCTTGCAACGGAACCCGCCAGGACAATCGACGGATCCAATCAACACCTGCAAAACGTGCAAAGCACGGCAGGTCTGAAATCCGTTGGAATGGGCCGAAATGCCGCGCATGGCATGCATGGAGACCGGGCGGCCAATGAAGCGGTCATGCTTCTCGCCCTTCATGTCCACCCATTCCTGTTCAATGGTAATTTCTTCCTGGAAGGCCACATGGGCAATTTCTGCCGCCAACCCACGAATGGTTTCAGCAGCAATGCCGGTTTGCGGCGCAATCGCCTCAGGCGCATATTCAGCCTTGGAATATTCTTCAGCCAGTAACGTAAAGACTGGCCGGGCTTTGACTTTTTTGCGCCCCTGGGTGACCGAAACTTCAGCCGTTAAATTGGGCACCACGCCTTTGGTCGTGTGAGGTACTGCTTTTTTCTTGGCGCTATCCCAAATCAGTTCAACGCCGTTCTTGTCCCGTGCGATCAGGCCATGCTGAGCTGTACCAGGTGCATCGATTACCAAAAACGGCGCGTTGGAATAGCGGATGAGGTAATCAAGATCGATCTGGCGGGTGCGGAACAATTCGTGGATGACCGACAAAATAAGCAGGCCATCGGTGCCGGGCCGAATGCCCAGCCAATTGTCAGCGACGGCAGAATAACCCGTGCGCACCGGATTGACCGATACAAACCGACCACCGTTCTTCTTCAGTTTGCCAATACCGATTTTGATCGGATTGGAATCATGGTCTTCCGCCACACCAAACATGACGAACAGTTTTGTGCGTTCCCAATCCGGCGAACCGAATTCCCAAAACGCGCCGCCAATCGTGTAGATGCCTGCTGCCGCCATATTGACGGAACAAAAGCCCCCATGGGCGGCATAATTGGGCGTTCCAAATTGCTGTGCCCACCAAGATGTGAGGGACTGGGACTGATCCCGCCCCGTGAAGAATGCAAGCTTCTTAGGGTCTTCTTTCAAAGGCCCCATCCAGTCAACGGCGGTCTGAAGCGCCTCTTCCCAGGAAATTTCCTTAAACTCGCCGGAGCCACGTGGCCCCACCCGTATCATCGGCGCTTTCAGCCGTGCGGGCGAATAATGTTGCATGATGCCCGCTGACCCTTTGGCGCACAACACGCCCTGGTTCACCGGATGGTCGCGATTGCCTTCAATATAGCGGACGCTTTTCTCGCCATTTTCACCGGGCTTGAGATAGACATTAATCCCGCAGCGGCAGGCGCACATATAACAGGTGGTGGAGTGTTTTTCGCCGAGCGGTTCTGAAAGTTCAATTTCTCGGTCGGCCATCAGGCACTCTCCTTGTTCACGCCGTATATGAATTCACTCCAACAGCGACGTGCTGCTCATATAGAATTTTGCCTCCCGCAGGAAGCGGTTTGCGGCGGGTGCATGACTGTCCACCCGCCGCATACTTTTTTCTCAACCGCGCAAAATTAAGCGCCGGTTTGAGGACGCATATCGTCTTTATTGATGCCCGCAACACTGACAGGTTTTTTCATCGCATCGCGGCGGAACGGTTCGCCCAGTTCCTGGTTCAACACACATTCGATGAATGTGGTTTCACCGCGCTTCATCTGACCCTCAATGGCTTCATCAAGGGCAGCCGACAATGCATCCATGCTGCGAACCTGCACACCTTTAAGGCCACAGCCTTCAGCGATTTTTGCGTATTCAACACCCAGGTTCAGTTCGGTTCCCACGAAGTTGTCGTCGAACCAAAGCGTGGTGTTGCGCTTTTCAGCACCCCACTGGTAGTTGCGGAAAATCACCATGGTGATGGGCGGCCACTCATTGCGGCCAACTGCGGTCATTTCGTTCATGGAAATGCCGAAAGCACCATCGCCAGCAAAGCCAACTACCGGCACATCGGGGCAGGCAATCTTAGCGCCAGCAATCGACGGCAAGCCATATCCGCAGGGTCCAAACAGACCAGGCGCAAGATATTTGCGGGGCTGATCAAATGAAGGATAGGCATTCCCGATGGCGCAGTTATTACCAATGTCAGATGAGATAATCGCATCCTTCGGCAACACTTTTTGAATTGCGCGCCAGGCCATGCGTGGGCTCATACGGTCCGGCTCGCGGCCACGCGCGCGCTCGTTCCAGTCTGTGCCGGGGTCATCATCTTCGTGGTCCATGGAAGTCAATGTCTGGGCCCAGGAAGATTTGGTCTTGTGGATCAGCGCTTCACGGTCCGCACGGCCTTCTTCGCCCGCTGCGTCGGAAAGTTTTCCAAGCAATTGCTCGGCAACCATTTTCGCATCGCCCTGAATGGCAACGGAGACAGGTTTCGTCAGACCGATACGGTCAGAGTTGATATCCACCTGAATGATCTTGGCGTCCTTTGGCCAATAGTCGATGCCGTAACCCGGCAGTGTCGAGAACGGATTGAGGCGCGTTCCAAGGCACAATACAACATCGGCTTTCGCGATCAGTTCCATCGCCGCCTTCGAGCCATTATAGCCCAGCGGACCAACATGCATTGGGTGCGAACCCGGGAAAGCGTCATTGTGCTGATAGCCGCAGCAAACCGGTGCCGACAGTTTTTCAGCCAGCGCGACAGAAGCGGGAATAGCTCCAGAAAGGATCACACCGGCACCGTTGAGAATAACCGGGAATTTGGCAGACGAGAGAAGTTCAGCAGCCTGAGAAATGGCTGTCTCGCCTCCGCGTGGCAATTCAAGACGCACGATCTGTGGCAATTCAATATCGATCACCTGTGTCCAGTAATCGCGTGGCACGTTGATTTGTGCCGGGGCAGACCCGCGCCAGGCTTTTTCGATTACCCGGTTCAGAACTTCCGCCATGCGCGAAGGATCACGCACTTCTTCCTGATAGCACACCATGTCTTCGAACAATTTCATTTGCTCGATTTCCTGGAAACCGCCCTGCCCGATTGTCTTGTTGGCCGCCTGGGGTGTGACCAGCAACAATGGTGTGTGGTTCCAATATGCTGTTTTAACAGGTGTTACGAAATTGGTGATGCCTGGGCCGTTTTGCGCGATCATCATCGACATTTTTCCCGAGGCGCGGGTAAACCCGTCAGCCATCATGCCGCCACTCGTTTCGTGGGCGCAATCCCAGAATTTGATACCCGCCTGGGGGAACAGATCGGATATAGCCATCATAGCCGATCCGATAATACCAAACGCATGTTCGATACCATGCATTTGCAGTACTTTTACGAAAGCTTCTTCGGTGGTCATTTTCATTGTGGTGAAATTCCTTGCAGTGGTCAGTTGACGCAATATTGCCGCGCAGTTTCATGGCGCCGGACTCGTTCCTGGAACGACCATAGCCAATAATAAATCAAAAAACGAGACTTTTTATCTCATTTTTTGCTTCTGCAAGCTAGGCTGTGCATATCAAAACATTGGAACCAGCCACGACAGTTTATTAGTACCAGAACAGACGTTTTTTCTGGCCAGAAACGGGGTTCCCACGCGCGTTTACCCGATTGATCGGCTGTTGCGGGCTTGATGACTCATTTAAAGGCAACAAAACGCCCCCCGAAACAGCTCTGTTGAAGCCGCTATGGGGTTAATTTGGGTGTGAACCGGGAGCAGATATGTCTCGAATCCAGGCATGGCTATGCCACGCCAGCAGCCCCACTTAACGGATTAGGCCAGTGCGTTCAGGATGCTTAGATAGAATTACCAGCATTGCGGACCGGGCCGATGACTTCGACTTCCGTGTCACCACGTTCAAACAACACTGATTCTACTGCGAACATGCCCGTGCGTTTGCGAGAGCGATTTTCGCGGCTTTCAACGGCACTGCCCGATGACGCATCCACATCCTTGGGCAGTACCAGTGCGGGCACGGGACGAACCGACATCACCAGCTGAACAATCGCATCGCTGGCGCGAATTTGCACATCGCGAACCGCTGCAACCCGTTTCACGATTACAGAACCGGGACGGAACTTCGGCGTAGGCGCATAACGCACCCACATATTGGTGGGATAGGACTGTGTTGCAGGACGCAGCGAGGCACGTTGGGTCGTCGCAGTCGCGCGAACCGGTGCTTTGGTGCTGACCACTGCCTGCTTCTCCACGGCTTTAGTTTTCTCAACCGGTTTGGTGGCAGACACCAAAACGGGATCTGCTTTTTTCGGTTTTGGCAGCGGATTGATCACCGCCTGTAATTTTGCAAATGGCCATTGGCGGCGCAGCTCTGCCGGGGGCAGATAGGCCACATTCACATCAATCCAATTTCCTGCACCATTAATGCGCCAGGGGCAGGAACGGTCACTGCAATTGACCATCGAGGAAAATTGCCAAAGCGTATAGCTCTTCCAGTGGCCCATGGGGAAAACACCGGGAACCGAAGTCTTGTAGCGCGCATACCAAAGGTTCAGCCGCGATAGCAGTGGCAACTGGTCACGCTTGGCCGCGATAAATTTGGCGGTCGAGTGATTGGTGTAGAGAACCGGATAACGGCCCGTGCGCTGCTTGATCACCCGCGCGAAAATCTCGGCGTCCTTGAGCGACATCCAGCGTTTGGGATCATTATGTTCGATATCCAGTGCAATCAGGTCATCCTTGTCGGGCTTGGCAAACTGCAGAAAATGATTTGCCTGACCCACAGGATTGCCCGGACGCGCCAGATGATAAGCGCCCCATTTCATGCCCAGTTCCTTAGCCAGGTGCCTGCGCGTGTGATACAATTCGCGGGTGGCCGCATAACGACGCCATTTGACCCGGCAAAGGGGATTGCCGCTGCATCGCGAAGTGGGCGCCATGCCATCTGACGCTTTGTTTATGAATCCGACCAGGCGCTTATTGTTGCGCATTTTCGACCAATCGATCGGCGTATATTCATAGGCATCGAGAACGATTGAAGAATTGGCATTGTGCCAGGCATTGGAAAACTCGTTGGCCTGAGCGCTGCCAGCAAAGGTAGCGGCACTGGCGAAGGCCAGAGACGCAAATGCTGAAATCACACGCGAAAAGCTAATACCAGCCATATACAAAACTCACTCTTGTCCACCGGTCCCAATGACCGTCCCATCGTACAAGAATGTGCAAACATGGTTATCTTAAGCTTAACATTACCTCACCTTAGGTAAATTATTATTACAGCCGCCCTACCCGGCGTGATGAGTTGTGCGGCAAACATATCTTAAAACCGGGCCACCAGTCTTGCCAGTTCGGCCAATCCCGGCTCGATGCGCTCTTCTGCGATCGACGAAAAGCCCAACCGCAGGCAGGTGTGATTTTCACTGTCATTGAAATACACATTGCCCGGCTCCACAAATAATCCAGCCTCCTGCGCCTGCGCAGCCAGTATGTCGGTATTCATGCCCGGTTGCTGGAAATCCAGCCAATAGGATGATCCGCCCATGCCGCGTGTTACATTCACATCCGGCAAATGCTGGGCAAGCGCATTGCCCATGGCTGTCCACCGCTCGCGATAAGTGCGGTGCAATCGGCGCACAAATACGTCGTAATGGCCAAGTGACAAAAAGAACGCGGTGCTGCGCTGATTGTTGGTTGGCGGATGGCGAACCATCAAGCGGCGCAGCGCCCGCATCTCGTCGATGAGTTCGCGCGACGCCACAACAAAGCCCAACCGCAAGCCAGGGAACAAAGTTTTGGAAAATGAACCCACATAAATGACCCGCCCATCCCGATCGAGTGACTTCAGCGCAGGAACCGGCTTGCCCACATAATTGCTCTCAAGCTCATAATCATCTTCGATGATCACGAAATCCTGCTCACGCGCCTTGTTCAACAGCGCTTTCCGGCGTTCCTGGGGCATCGTAACCGTGGTGGGCAATTGATGACTGGGGGTGGTGTACAGCAAATGCGCGCCGTTCAACCGGTCATCGACGGGCAAGCCCCCACGATCCACCTGAACTGCGGTCAGCTTGCTTGTGCGCAACGCCATAATGTTGCGCGCGTCCGGGTATCCCGGCTCTTCCACCACCACTTGGGTGTTGTCGTTGACCAGCAAACTGGCCACCATATAAAGCGCCTGTTGCGCCCCAAGCGTGACCAGAATCTGGTCTTCCCCCGCCAGAATACCACGCCGAGGCAGAATGCGGGTTTTGATTTGTTCAACCAGCAAAGGGTCGTCATTGTCCTGGGTATCCTGGCTCCATGCATCGAGCCACTTTTTGCCCATCGCCTTGTAGACACAGTCGCGCCAGTCCGTGATGGGAAACAGGGACTGGTCAGGCTGTCCATAGATGAATGGATAGGGAAGCGATGACCAGTCAGAACGTTTGCGGATATTGCGTTGGGTGGCTGGGCGTTTAACGATGCGCGAAGTCCAGTCAATCGCGTTCCCATCTTCAACGGCACTGGCTTTGCCCGATGGAACGGCGGAATTGTATATCCCCATTTCCAGTACGGTCTCATTGACGAAATAACCCGACCGCTCGGAAGTGCGCAGATAACCATCATCGGTCAACGCCTGATAGACGAGCACGGCCGTGTTGCGCGAAATACCCAATTGCATCGACAGATGCCGCGTTGACGGCAGTTTGTCGCCTGGGCGCATATGTCCAGCCAGGATCGCTGTCACCAAGACTTCACGCAATTGAGCCTGCAAACTCTTCTTCGCTTCCCGGTCGAGCGAAATCAAAAAATCGCGCATCTTGGCTCCAGATTACACATTACCTTTGGGTCCAGTCTTTTTGGCGCTGGGGCGGCCAAAGTCAAGGAGGCGACAATGTCATGGGTTCGATTCTCTGCCCCACCCTACCCGGCTGCCATAGGGGCGCACGCCGGGTTTGGTGCATGTCGTGGAGCATGCTAACCAGCCTTATGGATGCTTTGTATGACACGATCGGTTTGAACTACGCCAACTTGCGTCGGCCCGACGCCCGTATTGCCGGAACAATCGCCAATGCCCTGGGGGATGCCAAAACCGTGCTTAATGTGGGCGCAGGTGCAGGCTCCTATGAACCAACCGACCGCCAGATCACGGCGTTGGAACCTTCAGCAGAAATGATCAGCCAACGCCCCGCATCCAACGCGACGATTGTTCAGGGCAGCGCCGAAAATCTCCCTTTTGACGATAATTCGTTTGATGCCTCCATGGCGGTGCTGACCATTCACCATTGGAAGGACAAACCAAAAGGGGTTGCCGAGATGCGTCGGGTCACACGCGACAAGATCGTGTTTCTAACCTATGACCCGGCGTTTCGGGACTTTTGGCTTGCCGATTATTTTCCAGCGCTGATCACTTTGGATGAAGGGCAAATGCCGCAGCTTCAAGGCTATGAAAAATGGCTGGGTAAAACAAAAATATCTGTTGTGCCCATACCCCATGATTGCAGCGATGGTTTTCTGGCAGGGTATTGGCGGCGGCCTTCGGCATATCTTGACCAGCGGGTACGCGCGGCCATGTCCTCCTTTTGGGCATTGGGCGATGTTTCCCACGGCCTGGCCCAGCTTGAACGCGACTTAAAAGATGGCATCTGGCAGGATCGCTATGGCGACTTGCGTGATCTGGAAGAGCTGGATTGTGGCTACCGGTTGGTCGAAACAGTCTGAACAACGCAATCTGACACAACACAATACAATCACTGTTCAAATGTCAGCTGCTTTTGCTTTGTCACTCAAGAATTCGCGATTGGAACGTGAACGAACAATATAATAACACCGAAGCCGAACGATCATAATTTGGAATGCCCCGGTGATAATCATGCTCAAGCAACTGTTTTTCTGGGTTCTGATTTTCATTACTTCGTTGACGAACTTTGCAGCAGCCCAAACCCTTCCTGATAAGAAAACCACGGACGCCTTTGTGCGGGCCCGCCTAGTGGATGCGCTCAAATTGATGGACCAGCACTTCAGAGTGCCGGAAACCGGGCAATATCTGGACGCAATTCGTATTGGACAAGAGCCCCGCGCAGGCGACGTATCCTCCATCGCAGCCACAGGAATTGGCCTGGCTTCACTGGCGATTGGGGACGCCTTGGGGGTGATCCCCGATGCGGAACAAAAGGCAATAAAAACCCTGTCGAACCTGCTCAGCATCGATCGTCAATCCGGCTTCAAAGTCCGCCGGTCAGCCAGCGGCTGGTATCCCCATTTCATCAATCCCCACACGGGGAAAAGATCGAAAGCATCGGCGGATAAATTCTCGACAATCGATACCGCACTGCTGGCCGCAGGTGCCGCAATTGCGGCCCGCTATTTCAGCGCTAAATCATTCTCATCCGGCAAAGGTGAATCCCGTGTCTTCATGCTGGCCGGCCGCGTGGTGGGCGGTGTGCGCTGGTCGAGCGCCATCAAGAGCGTAGATCGCGGGCTTGTGCACCTCATCTTCAAAGGGCCGAAAGAAACCCAGCTCACCAATGTGTTCGCCAATCCATTCGATGAATATGCCCTGTTGCCCTGCATCACCATGCGCGGCGAGCAACTGGCTGGGCGGCGCGGAAAGGCCCACCGCCTGTTTGACAAACACTACCGCGATGCCAGCAAATTGCCGACCAATGACTACCAGGGCCACGCCGTGATTGGAAAACGTAATGGCAATTTCATTGCCCATTTCACACATCTGTTTGTCTATTATTATTGCAACAATGTGGGCAATCAGCGCGCTTATCGGCAGGCATTGAGGGAACTTTCCCATGCCGACCGCAAGCATTTTCAGATAAATGGAAAGGGCAGCTTTCCATCCCATCTTTGGGGATTGGGCGCCGGTTCAGAAATCAAATTCGATGAGAACGGCAAGGTGAAATATTCCGCTTATGGGGTAAATCATCTGGGAAAGAACACCCACGACACCGCTTCCCCCGCCATCATGGCGGGCCTGGCACCGCTTTTTCGGCGCGGAGAGCCCGATGATCCCATGATTGACCTATACCAATTGTGGCAAAACAATCTGTGCAAATATGAGCACAAGAAGCTCGAATTCCTGTGGCGCTGTTCTGCGCGAAATCCTTCACTCAAGGTCAAGAAGGTGGAGGCCGTGGATTTCAGCACCTATTTACTGGGTCTTGCCGGACGCGATCCCAAAATCGGAATGGCGTTTTTCCGCCATTTTGACCTGTGACCCCGCGGAGATATTCCATCCATTTACAACGTCATCTGTCACCTGAATTGTAGTCTCTTAATCTAGCCGTTTTGCGGTGATCGGATAACGAATTCATTCAGTTTAACCACCCCACCGGAGAACATCCATGGAAAATCTCACAATCACACGACGCAAACTGATTGCGGCCTCTGCCGCAGCGCCGCTTCTGGCTTCGCTACCATTCGCGGCCAGCACAGCCTTTGGCGCTGCCGACATGAAGGGCGTTGGTGCCACTCCCTACTCACGTTTCAAGCTTGGCGCTTTTGAAGTCACCACATTGCTGGACGGTGCCCGCACTGTGCCTGACCCGCAAAACATATTTGGCATGAATGTGGACAAGGCCGAGTTTGACAAAGTGTCGGCTGAAAACCTGCTGCCAGTGGACGCCGCCCGTTTCTTCTTCACTCCTGTTGTTGTGAATACCGGTAAGGAACTGGTGCTTTTTGACACGGGCCTGGGCGGTGAAAATGGCAGTCTTCCCGCCGCATTGGCCGCTGCCGGTTACACCGCTGATCAGATCGACATTGTCGTTATCACTCACATGCATCCAGATCACATCGGCGGAATTTCCAACAACAGAGCGCCCGCCTTCCCCAACGCACGATATATAACCGGTTCCACCGAATATGATTTCTGGACCACCAAAGGCGCAGAAAGCCGCCCTGGAAAACTGGTCTCAGCAAATGTGAAACCGCTGGCCGAAAAATTCACCTTCATCAAAGGTGGAGATTCCGTAGCCGGTGGTATCACAGCCATGGAAGCATTTGGCCACACACCAGGTCACATGGTCTTCATGATTGAAAGCGAGGACAAACAGCTCATGTTGATGGCCGACCTCGCCAACCACTATGTGTGGTCGCTGGCCTATCCCGATTGGGAAGTGAAATTTGATGCCGACAAAGCCGCCGCCGCCGCATCGCGCAGAAAAATATTGGCGATGGTGGCCTCCGACAAAATCCCGGTTATCGGCTATCACATGCCATTCCCGGCGGTTGGTTATGTGGAAACCCGTGGCAGCGGCTTCAAATATATTCCAGCCAGCTATCAGCTCCAGCTGTAGCGTATATCGGCACGTATCAGACCGCACCGGCATCCGTGAAAGCCAAGGCTGCTTCGGTGTCGGCGTGGACCAGAACAAACAAAAAAAGGCCCGGACGATCCCGGGCCTTTTTTCATGTCGGCAATCAGCTGAATTAAGCCGCAGTCACCCGCGCAATCGCCCCATCAATCGACGTAACAACTTCGTCCAGATCGGACTTGGTGCAAATCAATGCCGGGCTGAGGCACAATGTGTTGTTATATCCGGCAAGCGACCGGTTGGTCGCGCCAATGACAACGGCATCAGCCTTGAAACATTCAGCCACAATCGCCTGGGTAATGCTTTCATGCACAGGCTCGCGGGTGTCGCGGTCAGACACCAGTTCAGCACCGCAGAACAAACCTTTGCCGCGCACATCGCCAATAATGTCGTGCTTGGCTTTCAGCCCTTCCAGTTTTTCAAGCAGGTATTCACCCATGGCCGTGGTGTTTTCCAGAAGCTTCTCGTCTTCCAAAATACGCATGTTTTCCAGCGCCGCCGCAGGCCCGGACGTGCACCCACCGAAAGTGGAAATGTCGCGGAAATAGCTCATGGGATCATCGGGATCCGCCTTGAACATCTGGAACACTTTTTCAGTCGTCACAGTGCAGGAAATCGCGGCATAGCCCGACGCAACACCCTTCGCCATGGTCACCATATCCGGCTCAATGCCGTAGTGCTGGTAGCCAAACCATGTGCCGGTGCGGCCCATGCCACATACAACCTCATCGATGATCAACAGCACATCATATTTCTTGCAGATTTCCTGCACCCGCGGCCAATACCCTTCCGGCGGTGTAATCACGCCACCGCCGGCTGTGATTGGCTCCAGAATTAGTGCGCCAACAGTGTCTGCACCTTCGCGCAGGATAACCTCTTCAATCGCATTGGCGGCGCGCAGGCCATAATCGTCCACCTCACCCCACTGGCTGCGATATTCCAGACAATGGGGAACTTCGACAAATCCGGGTGTAAACGGGCCGTAATGGCCTTTGCGTTCATCCTGACCACCCGAAGACAAGGCCGTGATGGTGGTGCCGTGATAGTCGCGCTGGCGATACAGGATCTTATGCTTCTTGCCGCCATATTTGTTGTGCGCGATCTGACGGACAATCTTGTAAGTCTTCTCGTTGGCTTCGGAACCGGAATTTGAATAATAAACGCGGCTCATGCCCGGCATTTTCTCAATCAGCCGTTCGGCGAATAACGCGCCGGGAATGGAACCGGCGGAACCCGCAAAATAATTCATTTTGACCAATTGGTCGCGCACGGCATCGGCAATTGAAACGCGCCCATAGCCCACATTGACGGTCCAAACACCACCCGATACCGCATCAAGGTGTTCGCGGCCCGCCTGGTTCCAAACACGCATGCCCTTGCCCTCAACGATGATCAGCGGGTCGGTATCATCGAACTTCTTGTGCTGGGTCAGGTGGTGCCACACGTGGGCCCGGTCGGCTTCGACCACGTGACTGATATCATTCTCGGCAAAGTGAACGTTCATCTGAGTTCTCCTGAAGTGCCTGATAGAAAGGCGTCGCATCACACCAGACCGGATTCTCCGCTGGCATTCTTGGCATCATTTCATCAGAAAAGAATACCGGTGAACAGATGCTCTGGGGAACCAGTTGGGAAAGTCCCATAGGTCCAGTTTGCACCTGGTTTTGGCCAACCTAAAAAGTAAAAAGCCCGGCTCATACGAACCGGGCTTTTGAAAACTTCTGTAAAGCTATGTCACGCTAAGCGATCAATGAACCACTTTCACTGTGCCACCATGGCGGCGCACCATCGAAAACAGTTTCGCAGCATTGGAAGGGTGAAGACGCACACACCCATGGGATGCGCGACGGCCAAGGCGGCTCACCGCATTTGTTCCATGCACGGCAAAACCGCGGTGGTAGAACATGGCGTAAGGCATTGGCGCATTGTTATATTTCCTGGAGTAATACTCCTTGTGCATGCGGTGAATTCTCCACGTGCCGGTAGGTGTGCCATAGCCGGAACGGCCCGAGGACACTTTCCAGGAATGCTTCAAACGACCGCCCTGATAGACTTTCATTGTCTGTGAAGACAGATCAACCTTGGCCAACACGCGACCGGAACCGCCCGAATAGGAAGAACGTTTCTTGCTGGATTTGCGGCGCTTGGAAGAATAAACGCGCTTTTTGTAGCGCTTGCCTTTTTTGGCCTGCTTCTCATACCAAACGCGGGTCCAGTAAGCTTTGTCTTTCTTGCCAGTATAGGTGCTGACAACTTCGTCCGTCTTGACGATTTTTGATTTTGATTCCGCTGCAAAAGCCGGAATTGAAATCAAGCCGACGATCATCGCCAGCGAGATAAATAACTTCTTCATGGGATTTTACCCTCCAGTTGGACTGACCGAACTGCCCCGTTACACTTTACTACGTCACCTGAGAGACGCTTTTTACATGCGCGCGACCATTGCCGCGCAAATGGAACTTGTCGCAAAACGGATACTGGAGAGTTACCAGCGCCCGAAGAACGGTTCCAAAATCAATTTTGCGTAAACAAGAAATGAAAGAAGTGACAGGTGTCACACCCTGCAACGCAAAACCAATAAGACAGGTTCCAAAGACTAGCCTAACAAGTTTGCCAATTGCCAGCCATTGAACTGCTCACAATAAAGTGAAAGTCTCGTTGAAGCAACTTTTGGGTAAATCCCAGTAGGAGAAGCCGTGCATCAGGAAGTCGACCGCCGCATAGACGATAAGAAGTCGGATCTCGTCTCATTGACGGTGGATCTGATCCGCATCCCAACCATCAATCCGCCTGGGGATGCTTATGTGCCTTGCGCTGAATATATCGGCAACCGCCTGCAGAAGCGCGGATTTCATGTGGAATACATCCGCGCCCGCGACACACCAGGCGACAGCGATGCCTATCCCCGCACCAATGTCATGGCGCGGCGCGAGGGCAAAGGACCGGGACCGGTTGTCCATTTCAATTCACACATCGATGTGGTCGAAGTTGGCCATGGCTGGACAACAGATCCATTCGGCGGCGAAGTGCGCGATGGCAAGGTTTACGGTCGCGGTGCGTGCGACATGAAGGGGGGCCTGGCCGCCTCTATCATTGCCGCAGAGGCCTATATCGAAGCGCATCCGGATTTCTACGGCGCCATCGAGATTTCAGGAACCGTTGACGAGGAATCCGGTGGATTTGGTGGCGTTGCCCATCTGGCATCCCTTGGCCTGTTCTCAAAACCCCGCGTTGACCATGTCATCATCCCCGAACCTTTAAACAAGGACCGGGTATGTCTGGGTCATCGCGGCGTGTGGTGGGCCGAAATTGAAACCTTCGGCACCCAGGCCCATGGGTCCATGCCCTTTTTGGGCGACAGCGCCGTACGGCACATGGGATCGGTACTCCATGCGTTTGAGACCGAATTATACCCCCAGCTGGCCGAAAAACGCACCCAGATGCCGGTCGTGCCCGAAGGCGCAAAACAGTCCACCATGAATCTCAATTCCATCCATGGGGGCGAAGCCGAACGTGGCGGCGCAGGTAAACCCGATGACTATGACGGATTACCAAGCCCCAATGTGGCAGAATCCTGCCGCCTTGTCCTCGACCGCCGATTTCTCATCGAAGAGGATATCAGGCAGGTAAAATCAGAAGTCGTGGACATTTTGGAAGGATTGCGCAGCAACCGCGAAAATTTCGACTACGCCCTGCGCGACATCATGGAAGTGTTGCCCACCATGACCGAGCGCGATGCCCCTGTCGTTCAGGCCGTGTCTCAGGGCATCCGCGAAGTCATTGGCAGGGAGCCGGAATATGTCATTTCCCCCGGCACCTATGATCAAAAACATATTGCCCGCATTGGCCACCTTCACGATTGCATCGCCTATGGTCCAGGCATTCTTGACCTGGCCCATATGGCCGATGAATTTGTGGGCATTGATGACATGCTGGAATCCGCCAAAGTGATGGCCCGCGCATTGCATTTCCTGCTTTCGGGACAACAGCAAATTAAGGCTGGTTGAACTTTTTTGCCATTTCGCCAACCCTTTATGCCCTTGCTCTATTGACCTTTTGCCGTGTCCTTGAAAACCTCACACTTCGTTAAACCCTGACATCAAAGGGTGAAAATCGGTCAAGCGAGGGTGTGAAATGAAATCTGCGATCTGTAAATTTGGACTGCGATACGGGCTGCTTGCCCTGGCCATGGTGGCCATGACTGTGACCACATATATACCGGCCCAGGCGCGGGTGATCATCAAGGAAAAAACCCGCTATTACAACGTGACGGGAAAGAATGGACCGGAATTGATGCGATCCATAACCCGGCGCGGTCCAAACGTCCGAGGCACCGGCCACGCAATCGCTACAACCGGGATCAGCATTCGGGTTCGCAACGTCAAACCCAAACTCACACGCAGAAAATGCCGCATTGCCAGCGCCGATGTCCTGTTAACACTCACCTACACCTATCCCCGCTGGCGCAATTCCAGACGCGCACCAGCAAAAGTGCGCAAAGAATGGGACAAATTCCTGGCCCGTGTGGTTGTTCACGAAAAAACCCATGGTCGGATTTCGAAAGAATTTGTGCGTGACCTTGAAAAGAAAATCCTCCAGATTTCCGGCCGTGTCTCCAAAGGGTGCAGTGATTTCGGCAAGAGCTCCAGGCGCGCCATTGAACGGCTGGAGCGCCGCTCGCAACGACGCCATGTGCGCTTCGACCGGCGTGAGGGCCGCGCCAGTTCGCGCATCCGTCGCCTTCAGGCAAGATTGGTCGGCAGTCGGTAAACACCACAATCAATCGAACCATCAGGAGCGCGTATGCAGGGAATTCTGGAAACACTGACATCGCGCTTCACGCATCCCGGTGAAGTCACCTGGATCGGTGTGCGCCCCGAAAAGAAGGCGGATCTGGTCGCGCTTGACCGGGTAGAAATCAACGAAAACGGGCTGGTGGGCGACCATCGCGCCCGGCCCGGCAAACGTGCCGTTTCCCTGATCCAGTATGAGCATCTGCCTGTCATCGCGTCTTTATGCGGACATGAGGAAGTCATCGCCGCTGATCTGCGCCGAAATATTGTCGTGCGGGGCATCAACCTGCTTGGCCTGCGCAATCGCCGGTTTCGCATCGGCACGGCCATTCTCCAGGGAACCGGATTATGCGCGCCCTGCTCCCGTATGGAAGCCATTTTGGGCGAAGGCGGCTACACAGCCATGCGCGGCCACGGCGGCATCATCGCCAGCGTGGAAAGCGCAGGCCATGTGGCAATCGGCGACACGGTGGAATCGATTGAAGACGCAGACGTTTCACAGTATCAACCGGCCACAGAGTTTTAAGGAACCCCGATGAGTGACACCCTGCTCGACGGCACCATCGACTATGCCAAAGAATATGACAATTCAGGACGGGTCGCCAGCGCAGATGCCCTGGTTGATGCCTATATCAATGATGCCATGGCCTTTCGCGAACTGCCTGAAGTCGATGCCCAATATGACCTCGTATACGGGCCAGCCCTGCGCAACCGCATGGATGTGTTCTGGCCTGCCTCGGAGCAAGGAAAGGCCCGCCAGTCACCGCTGGTGATGTTCATCCATGGAGGCTATTGGCAGCGTCTTGATCGCAGTTCCTTTAGCCATTTGGCCAAGGGACTGCTCGCCAATGATATCGCGGTGATTATGCCATCCTACACATTGTGCCCGGACATCAAGATTGCCGGTATCATCAATGAAATCCGCCGTGCCTGCATTGTCGCAAACCACATGTTCAAGCGCCCGCTCACTGCCATTGGGCATTCCGCAGGCGGACACCTGGCGGCCTGCGCCATGGCCACAGACTGGGAAACCATTCATCCTGGACTGCCCGCTGATCTGATTGCCAGCGGCATGGGCATTTCCGGCTTGTATGATCTGCTGCCCCTGCTGCAAACCCCGATAAACGATTCCTTGGGCATGGACGAATCCTCGGCCAAAGCAGCAAGCCCGCTGGATTGGATGCCGGACGGCCTGCACCAGTTCGAAGCCTGGGTTGGCGGGGACGAGTCGGACGAATTCCACCGCCAAAGCCGTGATCTGGCCCAGCGCTGGTCCATGCTTGGAACGCCTGCGAATTATGTCAGCGTGGATGGTGCAAACCACTTTACCGTGGTTGATCAACTCATCGATCCGCAAAGCCCCATGGTGCAGCGGATTGTGGAACTGGTGGAGAAACCGGCCATCGATTTCACGGTACCGCAACCGGATGAATCCGCCCTCGCCGCATATTTGCAGGAACTTGAAGATACGTCTGGCAATCCCCTCGCAGAGCCGGAAAAACCAAAGAAAAAGCCTGCCCGCAAGCGCGCGCCTGCAAAGCGCGTTATGGTTCGAAAGCGCGCACCCGCCAAGCCGAAAACGGCAAAAACGAGCAGTTCTGAAAAATCCTCAGCGCCATCCAAGACTGAAAAGCCAAAGAGCAAGACAAAGCCCAAAAAGAGCGACGCAAAGCCAAATGAAAAGACGTAGCGCAAGGTCGATATCGTCAGCACTCGCACGGGCCCGCCCCGTGGGATTGAGCAGAACCGCACGAACGCGCTGATCGCCATATGCCCGATCTCCCCCAAGCGACAGGTTGAGCAATACGGCAAAACCTGTCTCCGGCCAGCCGGCATTGGGTGAACGATGGCGCGGTGCCCCTTCCTCTGTGGCCTCCCAGATTTGCCAGGCCAGACGCTTGCCTCCCCGGCAAAGCCCGATCAGCATCAGGAGTAGGCTGCTCAACCGTGCCGCAGGCCAGTTCATCAAATCATCAATACGCGCGGCTGCTTTGCCAAAATATTCGTAAGTCTCATTACGATGCCCGATCATGGAATCAGCCGTATTGACCGCCTTGTAGAACAACAGACCCGGCAGGCCGCCAATCACATACCAGCAAACGGGGGCCACAATGCCGTCTGAGGCATTTTCAGCCAGGCTCTCAACAGCCGCTTTCGACACCCCGCTTTCGTCCAACTCGCGCACATCACGACCGACAATCATCGCGACAGCCTTTCGGCCCGCCGGAAGCCCTTCCCGGCGCAAGGCAGTGGCGACCTTTGCCACATGTTGATAAAGGCTGCGTTGCGCCAAAAACGCGGCAACCACCAGAACCTCAACCGCCCACGCCCCCCACGGCGAGATCAAAGCGATTGACCAAATCAGCATCGCCGCCAGCAGCGACACCATGCCCAGCACGAGAACCAGCACCGCCCCCCAAACAAGATCAAGCCGAGTGCCATCCACCCGTTTGAAAATAGAAACCGCTCGCAAGCCCGAGCGCCAGCGATCGAACAGGGAGATGATTTTGCCCATGCCAACAATGGGGTGTGGCAGCCGTCGCCACAGCCAGTCAGGATCCCCAACAAGGGCGTCCAGCACCAGCGCTATCAGCAAAATGAGCATGAATTTCCCGCAACTTCCAAACAACTAGCGTGTTTGCTTGATTCAATCTCACATCCAGATGAATCAGTCCATGAAGCAGTTGAATCACTTTGTGAAGTAGTCGGCCAATGCCTTATCAAGCTTGCGCAGGGCGGGCTTCTTGGCGGGCAGACCGAATCTGAGCCATTCTGGCTTACCGGGAAAGTTACGCGCCAAAATGCGCCGCTGCCCTAAATGTTCGTATAACTTTTCCGCCCTCGCATGGCGCACCAAGACGAAAAGTGACGTTCCGCCCACAATGTCGAAACCGTGACCGGACAGGGTTTCTTCCAATTGTTCGCGCCCATCGGAAAGTTTCTTGGCCGTTCTTTTTTGCCACTTGGTGTCCCCATAGGCCCTGGCGGCCAATTCAAGCGCTGGGCCTGATACAGCCCAGGGGCCCATTTGATCTTCCAGCCGCCGGATCAGATTTTCCGGCCCCAGCGCCGCGCCAAAACGCGCGCCTGCCAGCCCGTAAAATTTTCCAAGCGACCGCAACACCACAAGACCGTCCCGCCCCGCTTCACCGGCTACAGACGCGCGTGGGGTAACCTCCCCAAAAGCTTCATCCACAAGCAGCAACCCACCTTTGGCCGCCAATCGTCTTGAAAGGCCCGACAGGGCTTCCCGGTCGCAAATACGTCCATCTGGATTGTTGGGATTGACCACGATGATGATACGGGCCGTGGCTTCCGCGCTTTCAAGACCATCAGTCACATAGACTTCATGCCCGGCCCGGCCCCATTGCACGCCGTGTTCCTGATAGGTGAAACCAACAATGGCCACCGCCTGTGGCTTGAACAGGCGCGGTAAGGCCTGAATGTGCTGCTGGCTGCCACCGGCCAGCGAAATCGGGATATCCTGCGCCACGCCAAAGGCATCACGGGCCGCACTTGCCGCACTTTCCCAGGCTTCCCGGTCAGGCAATGTCGACCACGCCCGGGCAGATACCGGCTCGACCGGATATGGATTTGGATTGATCCCCGTTGACAAGTCCAGCCATTTAGCCCGTTCGCCGCCAAAACGCGCCACCGCATCATCCAGCCGGCCACCATGAAATACGGTGCTCACCAGTCCATCCTCTTATCAATCAGGTGCATATATGAACCCGCAACATTTCCATTCCACATTCCACATGACCCTAGCGCGTCACTCCGCGCATCCTGAACGGAAAACAGACTTTGCACACCGTTTTCACCAGTTGCGGTTGTATAGTGGAACTCGTGGGCGCTGAACGTGTCGCCAATTTGTCCAAAACCAAATTCCTTTTCCGCTTTCGCCACCCGGTAGCCCAAATGCAATTTGCGCTGGGCAAAACTGGTTTCCAACGGCAACAGGCCTGCCATGGCATGGCGCTGCCCATTGGCATCAATGATCCCTTCGCCAAGCACCATATAGCCCCCACACTCCCCATAGATGAACGCACCACGGTCCCGCGCGCTAACCAATCCTTCCAGAAACCGCTTATTTTGGCAAAGAGCCGGTCCATGCAGTTCAGGATACCCCCCCGGCAATAAAACCACATCAGCGGTCTTGTCCGGCGCTTCATCGGCCAGGGGGGAGAAAAACGTCAATTCGGCCCCGCCAGAGCGCCAGGCACGCAAAAGGTGCGGATAGGAAAACGCAAACGCATCATCGAGCGCAATGGCAATCCGATTACCGCGCGGGACAATGCCTTTGGACCCGGCATCTGGTGCCCCGGCTGTTGCCGGTGCCATGTCGAGCCCTGCCAAAGCCACCAGATCTATATGAGCCGCCATAACATCGCCGGCATGGTCAATAAACGTGTCCAGTTCGCTGTGTTCACGCGCTTGCACCAGCCCCAGATGGCGCGATGGCAATTCCAGCGCCGCATCTCGTGGCACCGCCCCCAATACAGGCATATCAATTGCCGCCAGCGCATCACGCAACATCAGTTCATGGCGTGCACTGCCCACCCGGTTGAGGATAACGCCACTTATTTTGACATCCCGCCTAAACCCGGCAAACCCCTGAACAAGTGCCGCAATGGAATGGGACTGGCGCGCTGCATCCACCACAAGCACGATGGGCAGCCCCAGCCAAACAGCCAGATCAGCAGCTGAACCGGAACCATCTGCGGCACCATCGAACAGGCCCATCATGGCCTCCACGACCAAAAGCGCGTCTCCCGAATCGCACAAATTGTTCAGCAGACTTTGGCGCATTGCCCAGGGGTCGAGATTGACACTGGCCTGACCACAGGCAGCTTCATGAAAGGCGGGGTCGATAAAATCCGGCCCGGCTTTGGCCGGTTTCACAGTTTCCCCGCTGCGCTGCAAAGCGCGCAACAGGCCAAGAGTGATGGTTGTCTTGCCCGTGCCCGATTGCGGCGCAGCAACAATAAAGCCCCGGCGATGGGTCATGGCCAAAACCGCGTTCGAAACGCCCCTTTAGGCACTGGCCGCGCTTTGTCGGTTGCCCAGCGGGTCGCTTTCCAGTTTGCGACCGGCAATCGCCCCCAGCCAATCCAGTGCAGAACGCAGCCGCACGACTTCGCCCAAAACAACAATGGCTGGCGGCGCAAGGCCGATCTCATCAAGATCGCCAATATTGCCCAGCGTTGCCTCATATACCCGCATATCCGGCGTCGTGGCATTGCACACAAAGGCTATCGGTTCATCCGCGCGCCGACCGGCATTCAACAATTTTTCGGCAATCACATGCACATGTTTCATGGCCATATACATGACAATCACCTGCGACCCGGCACCAACCGACGCCCAGTCAATCGCATCTGGGACAACCCCACCCGCATCATGCCCGGTAAGGAATGTCACATTGTGGTTTGTATCGCGGTGCGTCACCGGAATACCCGCATAGGCCAGGCCACCAATACCGGCAGAAATACCCGGCACCACACGAAACGGCACCCCATGTTCAACCAGTGTCAGCGCTTCTTCGCCGCCCCGTCCAAAAACAAAAGGATCGCCGCCCTTTAGACGACAAACCCGTTTGCCGGATCGCGCAAGCTCCACCAGCCGAAGAGAGATATCGCGCTGCTTCGCAGACGGTTTGCCGCCACGTTTGCCGGCATATTCCCGCTCGGCACCGGCAGGCGCGAAGGCCAGTATTTCCGGGTCCACCAGCGCGTCATAAACAATCACATCCGCCTGTTTAAGCGCATTGACCGCATGCAGGGTCAACAGCCCCGGATCCCCCGGCCCTGCCCCCACAAGCCAAACCCAACCAGTTTCAAATTCCGGCAATGATGAAATCGACAAATCCATACCCAAATTATGAGCCAACCCGCCCACAAAAACCATCCCCTTTGCGACTCCTCAAAAGGACATTTTCCGCATCTGAAACAGGTTCGACCAGTCCGTGCGACAAAAAATACCCAGGATCACATCGCAATCGTAGGTGTAATCAAACGTGAGACAGACACATTTGTAGAGCGTGATTTTGATAGCTGGGCTTCGTGCTGGGTCCCTTCGGTCTGTCCGATGGCCAAATGCTGCTGGCGAAACGAATTGTGGCTGGTGACAGCCTCATCTCAGCCGCCGCATCCCAGGGCATCAGCATCAATACGGCCAGAACACATCTGTCACGCATCTATGCCAAAATCGGCGTAAACTCCCAGACCGCTCTGGTCAGAACGTTGTTGAGTGTGAGGTAAATTTCCGTCTTAACCTGCTTGTTGCGGGAAGCTGGCGAGACCTGCGCCATCAACACTTGCAGTACGGGGGTGTAAGCTGCATCGTTGTTCAAAACGAATTGGGAAGTTTTGAACATGCAACCTAGAGCGCTGCCCAACCATGCCACTTTCCCAACGTTCCGTTTCCTTCAGGTTTTCAAAGCATCGTGACGACGACCACGGTACAAGTTAGCCCTCGAACTGCGTGCCATTTCAAATGCCCCTTCTCAGGCCGGAGAATTCCAACCTGTTATCATACCGACACATAATTCCTAAACATCTGGCGTCAGCACTTCATTTAGTCCTAGGCTGCCAGGGCACACATCCAACACATTCCAACGAAGGGTAGCAATATGCTTAGAAACTCATCCATCGATCGTCGATCTTTTCTGGCCGGAACTGTTGGTACGGCGCTTATCGCACTGCACCCATTTTCTGTAAAAGCCGCTTCCAATCAGGCCCATCTGCGTCTCATGGAGACCACAGACCTCCACGTTCATGTGTTTCCTTATGACTATTACGGCGACCGGCCAACGGACACGGTTGGTCTGGCGCGCACCGCGTCCATCATCAATTCCATTCGTGCGGAATCAACGAACTCCCTGCTGGTGGACAATGGCGACTTCCTCCAGGGAAACCCCATGGGTGATTACATTGCCTATGAACGCGGTATGAAAGAAGGCGATTCACACCCGGTTATCACAGCGATGAACACGCTGGGTTATGAAGCTTCGACGCTTGGCAATCACGAGTTTAACTATGGCCTAGACTTCCTGATGAAATCCCTCGCAGGTGCTGCATTCCCGGTTGTGTCTGCCAATGTTGTCAAAGAAATGGGCGCCAATCCGCGCGCCGATAAAACACTGCTTAAGCCCTATGTCATTCTCGATAAGAAGGTGAAAGACGGAAGTGGCGAGGAACATGCCATCAAGATCGGCCTGATTGGTTTCGTTCCACCCCAGATCATGAATTGGGACAGGCGCCACCTGGAAGGTAAGGTCAACACCCGCGACATCGTGGAAACCGCAAAAGCTTATGTGCCTGAAATGAAGGAAGCCGGAGCGGACATCATCATTGCACTTTCCCATTCGGGCATAGGCGAAGCAAAGCATTCTGACGGCATGGAAAACGCCTCTGTTCCATTGGCGCAAATTGATGGGGTTGATGCGCTGATGACCGGGCACAGCCATTTGGTGTTCCCAGGTGAAAAGTTCACCAGCAACGATGTTGTGGATGCCGCCAAAGGCACCGTGCATGGCAAACCGGCGGCAATGGGCGGTTTCTGGGGGTCTCATTTGGGTGTCATCGACCTGATGTTGGAAAAATCCGGCAATGAATGGAAAGTCGTCACATCATCCACAGAGGCGCGCCCGATTTATAAGTCTGGCGAAAACCGCAAAAAAATACCCCTGGTGGAAAGTGATGCCAAAATCCTGGCCAGTATCCAAAAGGAACACGACGAAACGCTTGGCTATGTGCGCCAGTCCGTCGGCAAAACAGACGCGCCGCTTCATTCCTATTTTGCACTCGTCGCCGACGACCCTTCCGTGCAGATCGTGAGCCAGGCCCAGCTTTGGTATATTGCCGAAATGATGAAAGGCACCAAGTGGGAAGGCATGCCCATTCTCTCAGCCGCCGCACCGTTTAAAGCCGGGGGACGTGGCGGGCCTGAATATTATACCGATGTGGCAAAGGGCGATGTGGCAATCAAGAACGTGTCCGATCTCTACCTGTATCCCAACACCGTTCGCGCGGTCGAAGTATCGGGTGCCCAGGTCAAGGACTGGCTGGAACGCTCAGCGGGAATGTTCAATCAGGTTGTGCCCGGCAAGGCCGACCAGCTTCTGCTGAATCCGTCCTTCCCATCCTACAATTTCGATGTGATTGACGGAGTAACCTATAAGATTGACCTGTCACAACCCTCCAAGTTTGACCCGAAAGGTGAGTTGGTGGCACCCGATGCAAACCGCATTGTCGATCTTCAATTCCAGGGCAAACCGCTAGACCCCGCTGCCCGGTTTGTTATTGCCACAAACAACTACCGCGCCAGCGGTGGCGGCAAATTCCCCGGCGCTTTGGGCGACACGATCATCTTTGAAGGCCCCGACACCAATCGCGATGTTATCGTGCGTTATATCGTGGACAAAGGCACAATCAGCCCTGCAGCCGATAACAACTGGTCCTTCAAGGCATTGGCGGGAACATCGGTTCTATTTGACACCGGGCCGAAGGGAGAAGACCACCTGGCCGATGTCAAAGGCGTCAAGATTGAACGGGCCGGTGATGGTCCGGACGGTTTCGCGCGTTATCGCATCGCAATGTGAGCCATATTGGGGCCACAGAACTGCTGACGCAGGTTCTGTGGCCCGGCTTATCTCAGGCGAAATTACGCACCTAAATAATGAGCGCTCAGCCCCAGCGCACCAGCCCAATGATTGCGGAAGCTGCATAGAAAAATTGCAGGGCCAGAAATGCCCAGCGGCGGTCAAGCACCCCCCAGGCGGCAAACAGCAATGCGGATACGAGCAACAGGGAAAACCCCAGAATTTCATTGCCCGTGTTGGAGGCAATCAAAAGGGCATAAACCATGGCAGATGCAGATCCGGTAACCTCAAAAACGGTAACCCAGCGGCTTTTATTCATCATCGCAACTTGAAAACCCAGAACATCAATCAAACAATTTAAGTGCCCCTGCGGCCAAGAATTAGCAAGCACGGCCTTCATCGAATGCTTTTGCCCAACCCACTTGTCCCCTATAAGCCGTGAATGAGTGTTGAACGCCAAGATAAACCCGAACCCAATGGCACGCCCCTGCAACGGGGATGGACCACGGGTGCCTGCGCTACCGCCGCGACAAAAGCGGCCCTGATTGCGCTGATTACGGGCGAATTCCCGGACCCCGTTGCCATTCTCCTGCCAAAAGGTGACGCGCCGCATTTTCCGCTCTGTTACGAAGCGATCAATGACACGGGCGCATTGGCGGGCATCGTCAAGGACGCCGGAGACGATCCAGACGTGACCCATGGCGCGACCATTATCGCCCATGTGGTGCCCCTGCCCGAAGGCTCTGGTGTTGTCTTTCGCGCCGGTGAGGGTGTCGGCATGGTAACCAGGCCCGGCCTGCCAATTCCCCCCGGCGAACCCGCCATCAACCCGGTTCCGCGCCAGATGATGCGCGATATTGTGGGCGAAATTTGTGCCGAACATCTGTTGCCCCCCGATGTGCAGATTACAATATCCATTCCCGGCGGGGAGGAAATCGCTCAAAAAACCTGGAATCCAAGACTTGGCATTGTGGGTGGCCTGTCGATCCTGGGGACGACTGGCGTGGTGCACCCGTTTTCCTGTTCTGCCTGGATACATTCCATTCACCGCGGCATTGATGTGGCACGCGCGGCCAAATATGAGCGCGTACTTGCCGCCACCGGCTCAACGTCTGAAACGGCGGTGCAGGAAATTTACAACCTGCCCGAAACAGCTCTGATCGACATGGGTGATTTCGCAGGTGGCATGTTGAAATATCTGCGCAACCACCCCGTGCCCCAAGTGACCATTGCTGGCGGTTTTGCCAAACTCGTCAAGCTCGCCCAGGGCGCGCTTGACTTGCACTCTGCGCGCAGCCAGGTGGACTTTGACTGGCTCGCCGCCCGCACAGAAGAACTCAACGGCACGGAATTGACTCAAGACTTCAAGAAACAGATTCAAAATGCCAACACCGCCGCAGAAGTGCTTCAAATGACTCTGGAAAAAAACCTCGACCTGCCTCTGCTTGTGGCACAAAAAGCGCGGGAAACAGCAGTTGAAACCCTGCGCGACGCGCCCATTGAGGTTGAGATTATCGTCGTCGACCGAGCCGGAAAAGTGCTGGCCCGTGTCGGCTGAACGTATCCTCATATTGGGTGGCACGAAGGAGGCCGCCGCTCTGGCAGCGACACTTGTTGCCAAGGGGCACCATGTCACAAGCTCCCTTGCCGGGCGCACCCGCGAACCCACCCCCTTGGCTGGCGAAACCCGTGTGGGCGGCTTTGGTGGCGCAACGGGTCTGGCAAAATGGTTGCAAGACCATAACATCACCCGGCTTGTTGATGCCACGCACCCCTTCGCCCAACAGATCAGCAAAAACGCCCTGGAGGCCGCCCGTATCACCGGCATCCCGCTGGAAAGTCACCAACGCGCGCCCTGGGCAAAAGAACCAGGCGATATCTGGCAAACAGTGGCCGACAGTTCTTGCGCTGTTTCAGCCATACCCCAGGGTGCCCGCGTTTTATTGGCTCTTGGTTCACAACACATTGCCGCATTTGCAAAACGAAATGACGTGCATTTTGTCGTTCGGATGGTCGACCAACCGGCCACCGCATTGCCATTTGCTCAAAGCACGCTGGTTCTCGGCAAGCCCTCACCAAATTGGCCCGATGAAGCACAATTGCTCAAGCACCATCACATCACACACATCGTATGCCGCAATTCCGGTGGTGACGGTGCCTATGCAAAAATCCGGGCCGCGCGACGACTAGAAATCCCTGTCATCATGATCGCGCGCGCCTGACAGCGACCCCAGGCAAACACCAGTGGGTTCATTCAAATTTTCGGTAATTCTTAGCTGAAAACCACGAAAAAACTTAGTGCGGTTGAACTATCTGTCTCACATGCGTTTGTTTTTGACCCTGTTTGTGACGTTCTTCCTGATGACCAGCCAGGCGCTTGCCTGTGGCGGCAGCGCGGTACTGGGCGCGTTTTGCAATTTCATCAAAGAACAAAACTCAAAGGGTAGCATTCCCGTCCTCCTCCATTTGGGAACCGGCTCCAAATGCACAACAGGCGCAACCTGGCTCCCGACAGCCAGCAAAGCCAATGCTTCGACAGGGCATGATTGCGATGCAGATCCGGTATGGATGCCATCCGGGTCCGGCATTGTGAATGTCTGGAATGGCGGAATTGCTTTCTCCGGCCTCCAGCGCATTTCAATCGACGCCATTATCAATGATCTCGATGCCTCTCGGCGCTATGGTAGCGAAGCCAATGGTGCACTCGACAATGCCAATATGCGCGCTTACGCATTTCGGCGCACAGACCTGGAAAAGATGATGACCGGCAGTGCACTGGCAGATAAAGCCTTGCAATCAATCCACAAGGACTTCCAATATATGGAAGAAAAGCCTGGGCGGGGCGCGTTTTTTATCACGATCCGCTAACCTTACGGCGCTTACAGCCTCCTGTGGGAACAAACCTTTGGCCAGTCCTGCCCAATTCAATATTGAACCCGATCCCTTTTGGCATGATCCCTACCCCATATTGAAACGAATGCGCCGGGAAGCGCCCATATGCCACGTGCCGCAACTGAACGCGACACTGTTGACGCGGCGCGACGACATATTCGCTTGCGAGAAAAACATTGAAGTCTTTTCCTCCGACCAGCCTGGCGGCCTGATGACCGTACTGATGGGTGAAAACATGATGCGCAAGGATGGGGAGCCCCACTTGAACGAGCGCAAACAGGCTTTCCCCGCCCTCTCGCCCCGCACCGTGCGCGATGTGTGGAAGGCCCGTTTCGAACACCACACGCAAGATGTGCTTGCCAGTTTCACGACCGGACAAACCATCGACCTGGTGACCGACTTTGCCATGCCCGTTTCCGGCCATGCCCTGCGCCACATCACCGGGCTGACCAATATTTCTGAAGCCGATATGGATTGGACTTCCCAGGCCATGATTGACGGCGTGGGCAATTATGCCGGCAATGCAGAGGTTGAATCGCGGTGCCACGCGGGCACCAGATTGCTGGATGATGCAATTGATACCCAAATGCGCGGCAACGCCCACGAAGCGAGCCTTTTGAGTGTTTTGCAAAAGGCGCAACAGCCCATGGCGAGCGTGCGCGCCAATATCAAACTGGCGATCAGCGGGGGGCAAAACGAACCCCGTGATGCCATTGCAGGCACCATTTGGGCCTTGCTGACCCATCCTGGGCAATTGGCACTCATTCAATCCGGCAAGGCAAGCTGGCTTCAGGCGTTTGAAGAATATGCCCGTTGGATATCGCCCATTGGCATGTCACCGCGGCGGATTACCCAACGTTTCCAGTGGAATGGGATTGATCTGGAACCCGACACCCGCGCTTTTCTGATGTTCGGCTCGGCCAATCGCGATGAAGACATATTCGACAATCCTGACACTTTCGACATTACCCGCAACACATCAAAGGCGATCAGCTTTGGCGCTGGCCCTCATTTTTGTGCAGGCGCCGCCGCGTCGCGCTGCCTCATCGCAGAAGTGGCCCTGCCCATGATCTTTGACCGCTTTCCAAATATGAAATCGGCAGGCGATGCGCCCTTTGGCGGCTGGGCCTTTCGCGGTCCACTTCGTGTACCGGTGACGCTGTAGGGCTGGCAGGACAAACAAAACCGACAAATGCGCAACAGGGTTGCAACCGGTTGTAATTGACCGATATGCTCGATCTTGGGGTCGGGGGAACTGCTATTGAACAAATTTAACGTTGTATATTGCTGCGACTTTAAACTGTTAATTCCCACATTGTTTTCAATTCGCTCGCTTTTTGAAACCAATGATCGCGACCGGCTGTGCGTTCATGTTGTTGCATTTGGCGATGAAAAACGCATTACCGAAGCATTTGAAACGACCGTTGCCAGACTGAACATCCAGTGCCATCTGGTGTTACTTCCCCAGGCACTGATTGAGGACATGCTACAAGGGCTGGCACATAAAAAATGTTACACGCGCCTCCTGATCCACAAGGTATTGGACCTGGATACAGATCGAATTCTCTATGTTGATGGTGATGCCAAATTTAGCGGTGACATCTCACTGCTGATGAAGTTCCCTTTCGATGGCATGCCTGTCGCAGCAGCATCAGATGTGCACGGTGCCATGTTTCCCGGTGAGTTCGCCAACCCGTTCTTAGTTTTGGGGCTTCCCCTAAGCGCCGGTTATTTCAATTCTGGCGTATTGCTGATTGATTGGGAGAAATGGCGCTCCCAGCAGATTCCTGAAAACATAATTGCATACGCAAAGCGCAAGCAACGTTTTCTCGCCTGCCCGGATCAGGATGCAATGAATGGATTTCTAAAGGGGAATTGGAAACGTCTCCCCTTGGTGTGGAATTATCAGCGATGCGGACAATGGTCAGATGTACCGGAGATTGACGTAAAAATTTGGCACTGGATCGGCATTCCAAAGCCCTGGCATCTGGATGCACCATTTTCCTGGGATGATCCTCGCTGGCGGGAAGTTGTGACATGGTACTTAGACACGGCCCGCGAAACGGGCCTTGAAGATTTTCTGACAGACAGCCAAACGGACTTCCAAAACTGGGAAAGGCAAGACTTCGATTGGCATGATCGTTCTTGGATCGTGCAACAATGGGTAAAGATGTATCAATACACTGACGAACGGTTGAGTTGGCATTTCCCCCGGTGGCGATACAGCAAGAAGCGCAGGGTCCGCGAATTCTTCATCGATGAGTTGATCGTCGATGTGCTCAAAAAGCGCTTGTCAGTTCCTTCAAAACAAGAAAACCCGCAGCGCACCACGGGTTTTCAAAAACATCATGTTTGATCGAAACGCGCGTTAGGCGCTTTCGGCGGTCGCCTCTTCTTCTTCCTTGTCGGAATAGATGTAGAGCGGCCGTGTGTTGCCGTTGACGACCTCCTCGGAAATCACCACTTCTTCCACACCGCCAAGGCCCGGCAATTCGAACATTGTTTCGAGCAGGATGCTCTCAATGATCGAGCGCAGACCACGTGCACCGGTTTTGCGAAGGATTGCCTTTTTCGCAATCGCCCGCAGCGCATCTTCCTGGAACGACAATTTCACATCGTCCATTTCGAACAGGCGCTGATACTGCTTGATCAAAGCGTTTTTCGGCTCAGACAGAATCTGCACCAGCGCATCTTCATCAAGGTCTTCCAAAGTTGCCAGAACCGGAATACGGCCCACAAATTCGGGGATCAGACCAAAACGCAACAGATCTTCTGGCTCCAGTTCCTTGAACAATTCGCCGGTTTTGCGATCATCTGGGCTTTCAATATTGGCCGAAAAGCCAATACCTGTGCTGCGGCCACGGTCAGAAATGATCTTGTCGAGACCAGCAAATGCACCCCCGGCGATGAACAGGATATTGGTCGTATCCACCTGCAGGAATTCCTGCTGCGGATGCTTGCGCCCACCCTGGGGCGGCACAGATGCAACCGTGCCTTCCATGATCTTGAGCAAAGCCTGCTGAACGCCCTCGCCCGACACATCGCGGGTGATGGACGGATTGTCTGACTTGCGTGAAATCTTGTCGACCTCATCAATATAAACGATGCCGCGCTGGGCACGCTCAACATTATAGTCAGCGCTTTGCAGCAGCTTCAAAATGATGTTCTCAACATCTTCACCCACATAACCGGCTTCGGTCAGCGTGGTGGCGTCCGCCATGGTGAAGGGCACATCAAGAATGCGCGCCAATGTTTGGGCCAGCAATGTCTTGCCACAACCGGTGGGGCCGATGAGCATGATATTGGACTTCGCCAATTCCACATCTTCGTTTTCCGCCGCGTGGTTGAGCCGCTTATAGTGATTGTGCACGGCAACCGACAACACGCGCTTGGCGTGCGGCTGGCCGATGACGTAATCGTTCAACACATCCAAGATTTCCTGAGGTGTGGGCGTGCCTTCCGTCGACTTGACCAGGCTGGACTTATTTTCCTCGCGGATAATGTCCATGCACAACTCAACGCATTCATCACAGATGAATACCGTTGGACCTGCGATCAGTTTACGCACTTCATGCTGGCTCTTACCGCAGAACGAGCAGTAGAGGGTGTTCTTGGCGTCGCCGCCGCCACCAGAATTTGAAACCTTGCTCATTACCCACCTTATCCGGGCACCCATCGCGCCCATCTTGCCTGTGTCCGCCGGAACATCACTTCCGGGCTTCTTAACATCGAAAGCAAATCGTCCACTTACAGATGCTTCGGGAATGCCTAAACAGTCCCTATTCCAGCGTTGATCACGCCACAATCATGGCAGGCTAGCAAGTTCGACTTCAAATTTCCCTTAACGTGAAATCAATTTCGCTTAATCAGCCCGCCTGACAGCGCATTTATGCATCGCCGTCGTCACCTTCAATCTCCGCACGGGAGCTGATCACCTTGTCGATGATACCAAAGTCAACCGATTCATCAGCCGTCATAAAGTGATCCCGGTCCAGTGTGCGTTCAATTGTGTCATAATCCTGACCGGAGTGAGTAACGTAAATCTCGTTCAACCGGCGCTTCAACTTAATAATATCCTGGGCGTGGCGTTCAATATCAGACGCTTGTCCCTGAAATCCGCCGGAAGGCTGGTGCAGCATAATGCGTGCATTGGGCAATGCAAAACGCATATCCTTGGCACCTGCGGTCAAAAGCAGCGACCCCATGGAGGCCGCCTGGCCCATGCACAGCGTCGCCACCGCAGGCTTGATGAACTGCATTGTGTCATAAATCGCCATGCCCGATGTCACCACCCCGCCCGGCGAGTTGATGTAGAGCGAGATTTCCTTCTTCGGATTCTCAGCTTCCAAAAACAGCAGCTGCGCACAGACAAGAACGGCCATGCCGTCTTCAATGGGGCCTGTGATGAAAATAATGCGCTCTTTCAGCAGGCGCGAAAAAATATCATAGGCCCGTTCGCCACGGTTGGTCTGTTCAACCACCATCGGCACGAGGTTCATTGCGGTTTCAATCGGATCTTTCATCGGGCTTCTTTCGCGTGAAAAAGAGAATCGCTTGGCACTAGCTGATACAGCACTCACTAACGCAATGTTAATGGGAGATAAATCAATGGAATTCTTCGTCCCATATAGAACTCCTGGCGCTTCAAACAACCACTGAGCAGGAATCCAAAAAGGGAAATGGCCACCAACACCATTTCCCCTTTCAAATTAACGTGCTGGCCGGGTGACAAGGGCCAGTTTTTGAACCTTTAAAAGCGCAACTTGGCCGACAGATTCACCGCACCGACAAAATCATCATCAAATGTGTAGTTCAAATCATTTGCCGGGTCTCCACCGCTGGGCGATGAGGAACCACTGGTCAGCAGCCCAACCAGACCGCCCAATTTGAGTTCCAGATTGTCCGTGGGCGTAAAAGATATACCGCCGGAAAGGGTGTAGGTGTCGGTCTGGGAACCGCTGATTGTGGATGTGCCGCGATCATAACCGAAGGCAGCTTGTCCGCTGAGCTTCTCGTTAAACCGGCGCCCCACCCCAACCGATGCCGTAATGCCATCGCGGTAGAGCGGATCGAATGAAATATTGTCCAGCAATTGGCCGGTCGTAGGGCTGGTCACGCCGGAAATGGGAACGATGCCAAGATTGCTCCACTGCTGCCATTTCACCGAGCCGAACAGCAAGGTTTTGGGATTGATGCCGGTTTGAAACTTAAATTCAAGCGCCTGGGGGATTTCCGTCGACGCACTCACCGGCGTGATGGTGCCAAAACCGCCCACAGCAGTGGTGTCCACAGTGCCAGACAACCCATCAAGTTCATAGCGGCTGCTGTAAACCAATGACGCGCGAAGCGCGATTTCGGGAATCTCATATGCCGCCCCCACACGCCAGCCAAATGCCTCATCGCTAAGCTGGAAAATCCCCAGACCTTGCGTATTCACCGCCGGTATGGGTGGCACGTTTGGAGGTGTGGGGATCGTCACAACATCTCCCAATATCGCGAGATCACCAAATGTCTGGCGCGACTGGAAAGCATCGACTTCCAAATAGGACACCCCGCCAATCGCGCGGAACTGGCCAATGCTGGTCTGAATCTTGTAAGCGCAAGTGAGCCCGAAATCTTCCGACTCCACCGAAAATTCAACCGCCGTGGGGGAATAGGCATTGTTCAGCCCATATTCGGCATCCGCACCATAGGGGTGAGAATAGGAAGCCAGGCAATCCACAGAGTCTCCCAAAGCGACCTTGAATCCAATTCGCGGGACCACATAATCGGAATCCACATCAATAGAGGATGTCTGTTGCGGTTGCAGGCCAAGCCCACCGCCCAAATTGTTAACCCGCTCAACATTTTTTATGGTTCGTTGCGGGAACACATAAGTGACTTCATTTTCATAAGTAAAACGCTGCTGATCAAACAATTGATCGATTTTCACACCGCCCCTGTCGAAACCACCGGCCAGCGCCGCACTGGAACCCATCACCATCGCGAGGCCGAATAAAATCTGCTTTTTCATGAAATTGTCCCCGTCGCACAATGGCTGTGTTTCGCCAATTCTTCCAAATTGGACCGCGCCTCCCCGCAGGGGAGGCTGCGTCAGCATGGCATTGAAGAGAAAACACAGACAATTCACGAAAACATTACCTAAGGTAACAATTTCGTTACGGGCAAACCGTTGTAATATTTATTTATTCCGCCGCCGCCTCACCTGATAAAGGCGGCACAGCCGCGCACCCCAATGGGATGGGCCGGCTTTGGGGTCAATCACGACCTGCTCAAGGGGCGCATATTGCAAGCACAGAATGGCCTGACAATTGGGCTAGGTAAACGCTTTCACGCGATCAAGAGCCTCACTCACCCGCCCCGCGCGTTCCTGCAACTCCGCCAGTCGGTCGCGGTTTTCGGCAACAACAGCTGCGGGTGCATTGGCCACAAATTTCTCATTGGCAAGCTTGCCCGACAATTGCTTCACATCCTTGTCGATACCGGCCAGCTCTTTCTCCAGTCGTGCAATTTCTGCGTTGAAATCAACAACGCCCTTAAGCGGCAGACAGGCAGTTGCCTCCCCGACCACCATTTGAGCAGCACCTTCCGGGGCTAAATCAGCCAGTTCAACGCTCTCCAACCGCGCCAGGCGCAACAGGGCCGCTTTATTGCGTTCGATACGTGCTTTGGTCTCGTCGCTGGCACCGGTGATAACCAATTGCATTTGCAGGCCCGGCTTGATGTTCATTTCAGCACGAACAGAACGCACAGCGCCAATCAGATCAATCAGCCAATTGATCTCATCCGCTGCGGTTGGATCATTGACCAGCGGTTGCGGCCATTTTGCATGGCACAGCAATGTATCGCGTTTCGAATTTGTCTGCGCCCATAACTCTTCGGACATGAACGGCATCATGGGATGCAGCAGTTTGTAGATTTCATCCAGCACATGCCCGGCAACCGCCTGGGCTTCCGCTTTGGCATCAGCATCATCCCCATTAAAGACAGGCTTGAGCAATTCCAGATACCAGTCGCAAAACAGGTTCCAGACAAATTTATAGCAGGCGGCAGCCGCATCATTGAATCGGAACTTCTCAATTCCGTCTGTAACTTCCGCAACCGTACGGGATAGTTCGGTCAGTATCCATCTGTTCAATTGCAGCGTTGCGCTTGCAGGATCAAAGCCTTCAACGCTTTTGACCTCATTCATTTGGGCAAAGCGGGTGGCATTCCACAGTTTGGTGCCAAAGTTCCTGTACCCGGCGATACGGGCCGGATCGAGCTTCACATCCCTGCCCTGCGCCGCCATGATTGCCAGGGTAAAGCGCAATGCATCCGTGCCGTATTCATCCATCAGTTC
>CALHBJ010000003.1 GCA_937930845.1 uncultured Rhizobiaceae group bacterium | reverse complement strand
ATGCTGCCTGTTTGAGCTTTTGCGCTGGCGTTATTCCTCCTATTCCCATGTTTGGTCGTTGGTTGTTGTATGTCCATAGCCATCGTGTGGCGTGATCCTGAACCTGTTCCAGCGTGTCGAAGTGATATTGGCCCAACCATTCCTGACGCACGGTTCGATTGTAACGCTCCACATAGGCGTTCTGTTGAGGCTTTTCTGGCTGGATGTACATCAGCTCAATTCCACGCTGCGCAGCCCAAACCTGAAGCGTGGCGCTGATATATTCTGGGCCGTGGTAAACGCGAATGGCATCGGGACGCCGCCCTCCGCCTGCTTCAAGATTTCCATGATCTTGGCTTCGGTAAACCGTGACTTCTTCATTCGAATTTCCTCTTCAATCGTAGTGAGAAAATTCTACTCAAAAACTCCGCTGATTTCCGGGGAGATTACCGTCCATATTGGCTGATCCCATCGACTGAGTGTCGAGAACGTTAGAAAGCGTGAACGTTAGAAAGATTGAACGGCGGGCACAACGGTATTTAGATGTGTGCAACGCAAACCACGGGATGATCAACACCCAGCAATCGGGCTGCTCAATTCACGGCTCCCCGGCACTGCTCCCCGGCACTGCGCCTCGGTTTTGAGAAATCCAAACGTGAGAAAACGCACTGAAATCTGGTTTCATTAACCCGATATTGGCGAACATAGAGTGACATTGTCACCTCGATCCAATGCTTGAGAATTCGGAAGCACCCAATGGCAAATTCACTGACCCCGCGCCAGCAATTGGAACTCGCCAAGATTGAAGAACTGGTCGAAAACGAGGTGTTCCTGGGGTTAAGCGTCCTGGATGTACAAACCTATGACGACACGCTGGTCGTGCTAACCGATGACCATGTGCCCCGCGCTTTTGTGCGGGTGATCCTGAAACAGGCATGGTCCGGCGAAGTTGAGGTCTATTGCGCCAATGGCTTGATGATGGGCAGCACAACCGCCCTGTCATAGCCAAAGCCTGCAACCCCGCAATCAACAGGACTGTGGATCAACGCCTGCGCGATTGCGCCCTGGCGGCAACAGCGATACTGCTGGAATATGTCAGGACTTATTATCAAATTGGCCACAATCGGATTGGCCGGAATGGCCGCCCAATGGATCGCCTGGCGTATCCGCATCCCGGCCATCGCCCTGCTATTGGTGGCCGGCTTTTTAATTGGCCCGGTATTTGGATATATCAATCCCGCGCAAGATCTCGGCGCGGTCTACAAACCAATCATCGCATTATCGGTCGCAATCATCCTGTTTGAGGGCGGGCTGACACTCAATTTCAAGGAAATTCGCGAGACTTCCCGGGCCGTCCGTGCCATCATTTTGGTCGGTGGACCGCTGGTCTGGTTTATGTCAGCGCTCGCCGCCCACTATGCGGCGGGGCTTTCCTGGCCATCTGCCATTGTGCTGGGCGCGATTTTGGTTGTGACCGGCCCAACCGTCATCATGCCGCTGCTCCGGCAGGCACAATTGGGCTCTCGAACCGCGTCACTGCTGCGCTGGGAAGCGATTATCAATGATCCCATTGGCGCCCTGTTTGCAGTTATCGCGTTTGAGACCTATCTCGTACTGCACGGCAACCATGGGGCCGGAGGCCTGGTATTTACCCTTATTATTGGCGCAGCCACCGCCCTGATTGGCGGGTTTGCCGCCGGTCGTTTTGTCGGCGCAGCCTTCGTGCGCGGCTACGTGCCTGAATATCTCAAAGCACCCATTTTGCTGGTTTCTGTTTTGGTCGTCTATGCCGTCAGCGATGTGATTTTGAAGGAATCGGGATTGCTCACGGTAACGATCATGGGTGTCACAATGGCCAATCAGCGCATGGCCAGTCTGGCCGAATTGCGCCGCTTCAAGGAAACCGTGACTGTTCTGCTTGTTTCCGGCCTGTTCGTGCTGTTGACCGCGTCGCTTGATCTGAACGCCTTGATTTCCCTTGGCTGGGGCGCGGCAATCTTTGTGGGATTGTGCCTGTTCGTCATCAGGCCAATTGCCATCATGCTTGCCACTACCGGCAGCGGATTGACATTGAATGAGCGCGTGCTGGTTTCATGGATCGCACCGCGCGGTATTGTTGCCGTTGCCGTCTCCGGTCTGTTTGGCGCAGAACTGGCCGAAATGGGCGTCGAAGACGGCACTCGCCTTACCGCGCTTACCTTTGCCGTGGTCGCCTCCACCATATTGTTGCACGGTTTCACCCTGTCGCCCCTGGCCAGCCTGTTGCGCCTCAAATCGGCGCGCAAACCGGGCATCCTCATTGTTGGTGGCTCCGAATGGTCAAATGCCCTTGCGGCCAAACTGGTGGAAATAGATCTCCCGGTTTTGATTGCAGACAGCAATTGGAACCACATTCGCAGGTCGCGCCTGTCCAACATTCCGGTCTTTTTTGGTGAGGTTCTGTCCGAAGCCGCCCATCACGATATCACCCTTAACCGATATGGCCATGTCATCGCAGCCACAGACAACGACGCCTACAACGCACTTGTATGCACCGAGTTTGGCCCGGAAATCGGGCGCGGCAACGTCTATCAAATTGGCGATTTCAGCGATGACAACCATCGGCAATCCCTCAATTTCACCCTCGGTGGACGGGATCTGTTTGAACAGGGCCTCGATTTCTCCGAGCTGCGCCGTCAGATGTGGAACGGCTGGGTATTTCAGGCCACAAAGCTGACAGACGAATTTGGCTTTGACGCCTATCAGCAATCGCGGGATGAAAAGACGCAAGTCCTGTTCTGGGTAAAACCCAATGGAACAACGGTTTTCAGGCAAAACAAGAAGGGGCAATCTCCCGAAACGGGCGACACCCTCATTGCCTTTGGGCCACCTCCGGCCAACACCAAGTCTGCTAAATCATCCACTCCAAAATCCAGTAAAGACAGCACCAGTTCATGAGCCAGACCCGCCTGTTTCTCTCCGCCCGAAAGCCGGAAGCGAACCATATTGCCTCCATTCTGGATGTCCATTTTGAAGAAGAAGGCGTGCCCACCGTCCTGTTCGAGGACGACGATCATCCCGGCAACTGGTGCTATTCGATCTATGTTGAGACCCACGAAGCCGATGACCGGGAGGCCCAGATTTACAACCTGCTTGGCAGCGATGGGTTCGGTCTGAAAGTGGCACACGAAGTGCTTGGCGATGTGGATTGGGTCACCCACACGTTACAAGAATTAAGCCCGGTGAGCGCGGGACGTTTTTTTGTACATGGCTCCCACGATTCCCATCTGGCCAAAAACAAACCTGTGCCCGTGGAAATCGATGCGGGTCAGGCATTTGGCACGGGCCACCATGGCACCACAGCCGGTTGTCTGGACATGCTGGAGATTTGTTTGCGCCAGCGCCTTCCCGTTGCTGCCATGGACATTGGCACCGGCTCCGGCGTGCTGGCCATTGCCCTTGCCAAGGCCGCCCGCGGTTCGGTGCTGGCAACGGACATTGACCCCATAGCAACCCAGGTGGCGCGGGAAAACGCCCGCATCAATGGCGTTGAGGGTCATATTCTGTTTGAGACCGCCACCGGCTTTCAGCACCCCACATTTGCCAAGTTTGGCCCGGCAGACCTGATCTTTGCCAATATTCTAGCCCGCCCGCTGGAAGCTCTGGCCCCGGCACTTACTGCCCATGTCCTGCCCGGCGCACCTGTCATCTTGTCAGGACTGTTACCAGACCAACGCGCCCGGATTGTCGCGGCTTATCGCTTGCAGGGCTTGGTTCTGGAGAAATTTCACATTCGTGATGGTTGGCTCACCCTGCTCATGCGCAAGCCATAGGTGCCGCGCACCAGAACAAGGCAGCGCACACAAAAAAGGCCCCGCAAATTGCGGAGCCCTTTTTCATTTCCGTCTTCTGCTAATGCAGAAAATCAAAATGGGTAGTGGCTTGCACCTTGTGCACGCAGCTGCGCGCGGCTGAAACCGCCGCGTTCCAGCGTAGCATCGTCAAGATTGAGCAGCGCACCATTCACAAAACGCTGAGCCTGCTTTTCACGAGCGGCAATCATGCGATCAAATGTGTTGCGAATTCCCATATCTATCATCCTTCATCTTACGCCGGGGAACGACCATTCGCTCTCCATGGGCAACAGATAGGTCATCAGAATTTTTCTGTTAGGGGGGTAAGCACAAACAAGCCATGCACAAAACGCATAGGGGTTTTTACACTTTGGTCACGTTTATCATTTGCCTGCCCAATATGGGCCTTGCCTACAGATTTATATGAGCACCCAAGCGTTTCCATCTGCTCGATTTGTGCCAATATACGGACCCGAATACCCGCTCGCTTTGAGGAATTGACCCATGTTTCAAAACTTTGAGGCTCCCAGCCATCCGGTGAGCGGTCCTGACCGCCTCAATGGCTTGCGCAGCCACATGTCAGCCAACGGCGTGGATGTGCTGCTGGTTCCACACACCGATGCTTACCGCAATGAATATCTGCCCGAAGACGCAGAACGCCTGGCATGGATATCCGGTTTCACCGGCTCAGCGGGCGAAGCGGTTATCCTGGCCGATCGGGCCATATTATTTGTCGACGGTCGCTACACATTGCAGGCGGCCAATCAGGTTGATCAGGATTTATGGCAAGTCGAAAGCCTGGTCGATCTGCCGCCGCACCGGTGGATTGCCGCCAATGTTTCAGCAAACCAAACAATCGGTTTCGACCCCTGGATGCATTCGTCGGCAGAAGTGGAACGCCTGGAAACGGCGGCCCGCGATGCCGCTTGCACTCTGGTTTCCCTGACAAAAAACCCGGTCGATGAAGTGGCGGCAACCGCCATAAAGAAGCAACCGGCAAAGGTGCGCATTCATCCTATCGCCTATGCGGGCCAGCTCACCCGCGACAAGCTTGAACAGGTTCAAGGTGTACTTGCGGAAAAGAATGCGGATTTATGTATCCTGAGCGAACCGGCATCGGTGTGTTGGCTGTTTAATATTCGCGGCAGTGATGTGGCCCACACACCTATTGTGTTGGCAAGAGCCATCATCCCCGCGCGGGGTGAACCCGATGTCTTCATCGCGTCCGATAAGCTGGACATTGAAACCCGCGCGTTTCTCACTCAAGTCGCAAACATTCACGATGAGGGCGATCTGCTAGACGTTTTGGCGCACAGGTCCAAGGACAATCGCGCAATGCTGGACGCAAATTCTGCGCCCCAGGCCCTTGCTGCAGCCCTCGCCGAAGCTGGAGCGGAAATCATCAAGGGCGCAGATCCCACAATATTGCCCCGAGCCACCAAGAACGGGGTTGAGATCGAAGGGGCACGCGCGGCACATTTGCGCGACGGCGTGGCTATGACTCACTTTCTTTTTTGGCTCGATCAACAGGCCCCGGGCACCATTGACGAAATCACGGCTGCCCAAAAACTGGAAGAGATTCGCATGGATGTGAGCGGCTCCTTTGATCCGCCGCAAATTCTTCAGGACATTTCCTTCGACACCATATCAGGCTCCGGTCCCAATGGGGCCATTGTCCACTACCGTGTGGATGCAACGTCAAACCGCACCCTTGGCGAGGGCGAACTCTATTTGTGTGATTCAGGTGCCCAATATGAAGACGGAACAACCGACATCACTCGAACCGTGGCCATTGGGACGCCAACCGACGATCAACGCCACATGTTCACTCTTGTATTGCGCGGCCATATCGCCCTTGCCCTTGCCCGCTTTCCCAAAGGAACCCGTGGTGTTGACCTCGATGTGCTGGCACGTATGCCGCTTTGGCAACACGGGGCCGACTATGCCCACGGCACGGGCCATGGAGTCGGCTCCTATCTTTCCGTCCACGAAGGACCACAAAACATTTCCAAACGCGGCATGCAGGAACTTTTGCCGGGAATGATCATCTCCAACGAACCGGGATATTACAAGACAGGCGAATTTGGCATTCGGATCGAAAATCTCGTGCTGGTGCGGGACAGTGTTGATATCCCCGGCGGATCAACAGCCATGATGGGGTTTGAAACACTTACCCTTGCCCCCATCGACCAACGGCTCATCGATCCCACAATCATGACCGATGCTGAACTGCACTGGCTCAATGCCTATCACGGCCATGTTCGAAACAGGCTGGGCGAATACTTGCCTGAGGAAATTGCCGTTTGGCTGGCCAAAACCACGCGCCCTTTGACCAAAGAATTGCCCGCCGCGTCGGCCTGATTAATGCAGTTCTTCCGCCACCAAATTCAAACGCTTCAGATCAGACGCAACAGCACCAATGCAATCAGTCCCGCAGCAACCGCGGTGATGAGGGAAAAACGGGCTGCAACAAGGCCAGCGACGACAATGGCCAGCGTTTCAGCCCATCCATTGGTCACCAGCGACGGGGCTACGAGAGCTGCCAACACCGCCGTGGGCACCGCATCCAGCGCCGCCTCCACCCGATGGTTGACCTTGCCGAACCGCGACAAGATCAAATGTCCGCTCACCCGGGTCAGATAGGTCACCACCGCACAGGCGATGACAAGAAGAGTGACAGAATCAGGCCACATGTTCATGGCCTTCCTCACTTGCAGTCATGATATTGTCTTCTGGCTTGCTCAGCACGGCGGCCAGCATCAGCCCGGCAATTCCACCCAATGAAATGTGCCACGGGCTGCCCACTGTGAAATAGACGCCCAGTGAAACAATCACACTCACAATCAATATGGGCAGAAAATTCGGGCGCCTGCGAAACCCGATCACCAGGCCGGTGAAATAAATCGGCAGGATATAGTCGAAACCATAAACGGACAGATCCCCCACAATCGCCCCGAACAAAACCCCGGCCATGTTCGAAATCATCCAGGTTGAATAAAACACCGCCCCATAGGCAAAATAATAGGCCGGGCGCAGCGTCCCGCGTTGCGCACGCGCTTCCCCGGAAGCATATATAGGATCAACCAGCAGGAAAAAAGCCAGCGCCTTTTGCAGGCGACTGAACTGTTTTAGATGTCGGCCAATCGAAGCGCTGTAGAGAACATGGCGAAAATTAATCGCAAAAACGGTCAAAACAATCGACCACGGCGGCACCTTTTGCCCCAAGAGTTCAATCATTGCATATTGGCTGGCACCTGCGAAAATCGTGGCCGATGCAATCAGGATGTTGGCAACCGAAAGACCCGCATCAACCGCCAATGCACCAAATACCGCCGCGAACGGAACCACGGCGGCGAAAACCGGCAGCGCATCGCGCACGCCATCGCGGGCATCGTGTAGTTTGGCTGAATTCACGAAAACGACTTCTATTTGCCGATGAGCTGCAACCAGCCATCTTCATCAAATGTCTCAATGCCCAATTCCTGAGCCTTTTTCAACTTGGAACCCGCGCCGGGGCCGGCGACCAGAATATCGGTCTTCCCGCTCACCGATCCGGCCACCTTGGCACCAAGTCGCTCGGCCATAGCCTTGGCTTCGTCGCGTGTCATCCGCTCCAGTGAACCGGTAAAAACCACGGTTTTTCCCGCAACAGGCGAATCTGACTTCACCTCTTCCACGGGCAGAACGGTCAATTGCTGCAACAACGCATCGGTCACCGAACGGTTATGGGGTTCGTTGAAAAATTGCACAGCCGCCCGCGCGGCTGTCTCACCAATGCCATCCACGCTCACCAGTTCTTCCCAGGCAGGGCCAGCAAATTCTGCACTGGCGGTCATCCCTTCCAAAAGGGCTTCCACAGTGTGGAAATGCCGCGCCAGCAATTTTGCATTGCCCTCGCCCACATGGCGGATGCCCAAGGCAAAGATGAAGCGTTGAAACTCGATCTCGCGCCGCGCATCAATGGCAGTGAATAATTTGGCCGCGCTTGTTTCGCCAAAACCATCGCGGTTTTTCAGTTTCTTGAGCGAACGGGCATCCCGCTCCCGCAAGGTGAAAATATCCGCTGCATTAGCAATCAGGCCCCATTCGTAAAACGCCACAACCTGTTTGCTGCCCAATCCGTCAATATCAAACGCATTGCGTGAAACGAAATGCTTCAATTTTTCAACGGCCTGTGCCGGGCACACCAATCCCCCCGTACAGCGCCGCACGGAATCCATCCGTCCTGTCTTCTCATTGATCTCACGCACAGCCGCGCTGCCGCAGGCCGGGCAAATATCCGGCAATTTGTAGGGCACCGACCCTTCTGGACGCTTGGAGAGATCCACATCCATCACTTTTGGAATAACGTCACCGGCCCGAAAAATTGTCACCGTGTCACCAATGCGCAAATCCCGCCCCTCACGGATGGGGGCACCGTGGGAACCTATGCCGGCAATATAGTCTTCATTGTGCAATGTCGCATTGGACACCACCACGCCGCCCACAGTCACAGGCTCCAACCGCGCAACCGGCGAAATCGCGCCGGTTCGACCCACCTGAATCTCAATATCCAGCAGTTTGGTAACTGCTTTCTCCGCAGGGAATTTGTGCGCAATGGCCCATCGCGGCGAGCGGGAGACAAAACCAAGGCGGGCCCGGAGTTCCAAATTGTCCACTTTGTAGACAACGCCGTCGATATCATAATCCAGCGAAGAGCGCTTTTCCTCAATCAGCCGATACCGGTCCAGCAATCCGTCCACATCGTCAAATCGGCCCATAAGCGGATTTACCGAAAATCCCCAGCTGGCAAACAGGTCCACCATTTCCATCTGGCTTGTGCGGGGAACTGCAGATACATCGCCCCAGGCATAAGCAAAGAACCGCAACGGACGCGACGCCGTAATCGCAGAATCCAGTTGTCGCAAAGATCCCGCGGCCGTGTTGCGCGGGTTGACATAGGTCGCCTTGCCTTGCGCTTCCATGCGCGCATTCAGCTCGGCAAAATCCTGTTTTCCCAAATAGACTTCACCGCGCACTTCCATCACGTCTGGGACATCTTTCCCATTAAGCGACTGGGGGATGTCGGAAATAGTCCTTGCGTTAGCGGTCACGTTTTCGCCCACCGCACCATCCCCGCGGGTGGCGGCGGAAACCAACGCGCCCGCTTCATAACGCAGGGCAAGTGAAAGCCCATCGATTTTGGGCTCAGCCGTCATCGGCAAAGGTTGATCTTCGGGCCATTTAAGAAAGCGGCGAACACGCACGGCAAATTCTGCCACATCATCGTCGCTAAACGCATTATCGAGCGACAACATGGGAACCCGATGGGCAATTTTCTCAAACTTGTCCTGCAGCGTTGAGCCAACCTTTTGTGAAGGCGAATCCTCGCGCACCAGCTCGGGAAACTGCGCTTCTAAAGCTGCATTGCGTGCGCGCAGGGCATCGTATTCGGCGTCACTGATCGTGGGCGCATCTTCACCGTGATAACGCGCGTCGTGGGCAGCGATTTCACCCGCCAGCCATTCAAGCTCCCGCGCCACGTCTGCGGGATCCATGGACTTGGGGTCTTGTGTACCAATATCGGTTTTGCTCATGCGGCACCTGTTCCCGCGGCCATGAGGCGGGCGGCAGCGGCCCGCGCTTCGCTGGTCACTTCAGCGCCTGAAAGCATGCGCGCGATTTCTTCCTGACGTTCATCATCAGCAATGGTGCGCACCCGCGTTTCAACCACTTCACCACCGCCTTTTGAGATCAGGAAATGCGAACTGGCCCGTGCGGCCACCTGCGGCGCATGGGTAACAGAAAGCACCTGCACCTTTTGCGCCAATTGCGCCAGCCGTGCACCAATCGCGTCTGCAACCGCACCGCCCACGCCCGTATCAATTTCATCAAACACCAAGGTAGGTGCGGAACCACGATCTGCAAGCGCCACTTTCAGGGCCAGCAAAAAACGCGACAGTTCACCGCCAGAGGCCACTTTCATCATGGCGCCGGGCCGGGTGCCAGGGTTTGTCTGCACAAAAAATTCCAGTGTATCGCAGCCTTCCGCAGTCATCTCCGTGGGGCTGCTTTCCTGTTGAACAAAAAACCGAGCCTGATCGAGCTTCAATGGCGGGAGTTCAGCCATCACCTTGGATGACAGATTTTCACCAGCTGCGCGCCTTTTTGCAGAAAGTTTCGAGGCCGCCTCTTCCAACACCCCACGCAGGGCCGCTACCTCGCCTTCCAACTCGGCCAGTCGGTCTTCCCCGGCATCCAGGTCAGAAAGCTCTTGGGTCAACCTTATGGCATGGGCGGCAAGCCCTTCCACCGGCACATTATATTTACGTGACGCCGCCCGCAGGGCAAACAGCCGCTCTTCGGCAGCTTCAAGTTCTTTGGGGTCAAACTCAGACAGGCGCAGCGCATGTTCCAATTCACTTTCAGCCGTGGCCAGGGCGTCCAGCGCCGAGCCAAAGGCTTCAATCGCGCCCTCCAACAATCCAGGCGCATTGTCCGCCTTACGCTCAAGCTTGCGCATGGCGCTAACCAGCGTTGGCACGGGAGAGCCCTGACCATTGAGGGTCTGATAGGCCTCATCGAGATCCGTGGCGATCTTCTCTGCGGCCATCATCGTTTGGCGACGGGTGGCCAGTTCTTCCTCTTCACCTTCCTGCGGTGCCAGCACTGTCAGTTCATCCACACTGGCCCGCAGATATTCTGCGTCAGCAGCAGCCTTGGCAATGCGCGCCTTCAACTGTGCCAGCCGCCGCGACGTTTCTTTCCATGCCTCAAATGCAGCACGAACCTGCCCCACATCGGCCTCAAGGCCGCCAAAGGCATCCACCAGTTCACGGTGAGCGGCAGGATCAACCATGGCCCGCTCCTCGTGCTGACCATGGATTTCAACCAGCATTTTTCCAACGGCGCGCAGATTACCTACGCTCACCGGGCGGTCATTGATATAGGCTCTGGTGCGCCCGTCATTGCCCTGGCTGCGGCGCAGAATCAAACCTTCTTCGCGGCCACCGGGCAGTAATTCCTGCTCCTCCAGCATGTCGAATACCGGGTGATCGACCGACACATCAAAAATCGCGCTAACCTGCCCCTGCGCAGCGCCCACCCGTACCAGATCTCCGTCCCCACGCCCCCCCATGGCCAGGGACAGGGAATCCAGCAGGATCGATTTACCCGCACCGGTTTCTCCTGACAGCACAGCCAGGCCATCGCCAAAATCGATGTTCAGCGAACGGATCAACACGATGTCATTTATCGATAGGGAAACCAGCATATAGGTTCGGTATGATTAAAGGAGCGATCAGGATCGGAAGCCTATTCTTATCGAAACTTCCCGCCGCCCGCCAGACGGGCGCTCAATTTTGTTTCTGTTTTGTACTGGTTTGATCAGCCCCCTGACCACAAACAAAAATGCACCCGCAGCCACTAAGTGCTTCGGGTGCATCAAATCGTAAAAATCAGACGCTCAGGTGCCGAGCAGAGTTCTGGAGGCCACCGACAGCCAGGACCGGCGGTTTTCCAGGGGGCGCAATCCGCCTTTTTCAAGCAGAGCGTAGGAATCGCTGTACCATTTGCTCTCCGGGAAATTGTGCCCCAATACGGCCGCCGCCGTTTGTGCCTCTGAAGTCAGACCAAGCGCGTAATAAGACTCAGTCAACCGGGCCAGCGCCTCTTCCACGTGGCGGGTATCTTCAAACTTTTCCACCACGGTGCGGAACCGGTTCACAGCCGCGATATATTCACGGCGTTCCAGATAATAGCGCCCCACCAGCATTTCCTTGCCGGCCAGTTGATCTTTTGCCTCGCGAATTTTGCGCTTGGCATCTTCCACATATTCAGAATCAGGATAGCGGGTAACAAGCTCGTTCATGGCGCGGAAAGTCTGGCGCGCATTCACCTGGTCGCGTGTCACATCTGTGATCTGGCGATGATACGACATGCCAATCAGATATTGCACATATGCCGCCTCTTCATTGGCCGGATACAGCGACACAAAGCGCTTGCCCTTGGCAATTGCTGTTGCATATTCGCCGGAACGATAGGCCAGATAAGTGGCCATCACACCCGATTGGCGCGCAAATTTGGAATAGGGATGCTGGCGATCCAGTTTCTCAAACTTGCGTTTGGCCTGGGTCGTATCACCGGCATCGATATTGGCCAGAGCTTCGTTGTACAACTGGTCCGCAGGAACAGTCGGCTCAACAAATGCATTGAGATCCTGATCGGCATCCGCACAGGCAGAAAGCGCCAAAACCGATGCGACGATCAAAGCTTTACCAAGCGTGAGGCTATTTCGCATGCAAACCATCAATTGGCTCCCAAGGCCATGTTTAAAAAAGAACGATCCCACCCCTGCGACCATTCCGCATGAACAGATACCAGCATTGCATCTCGCGAACAATAACCCGCAGCCTTCACTGGCCACTAAATGGTACGTTTTTGAGGCACAATGTTAATTCGCACAAAAATCTTGAACTTCGCACGAAGCTGCACTCTCAATTAAGGCTGATCAGCTTTTCTCTGCGGCAAAAGCAGGCGCTTTTACGGCCATCAACTGAACCCGACCGGCTGGACGGGCGACAGTTTCCACATTCACCCATTCGTAATTTGCAGGATCGGCAAGCAAAGCCTGCAGGGCAAGAGCGTTCAGCTTGTGTCCCCCCCGATAGGAGCGGAAGCAACCGAGAATTTGTGCACCGGCCAATGCCAGATCACCAACCGCATCAAGGGTCTTGTGGCGCACAAATTCGTCTTTGTAGCGCAGGCCTTCAGGATTGATGATGTTGTTGTCGTTACAGATAACGACTGAATTTTCGAGGCTTGAGCCCAGCGCAAAGCCTGCTGCCCAATAGCGTTCCACATCCTTCATGAACCCGAAGGTGCGGGCCCGGGAAAGCTCCTTGCGGAACACATCCGGCGTCAAATCGGCAGCGAATGTCTGCCGCCCAATGATCTCTTCGCTGAAGTCGATCTCAACTTCGTAGCGGGTGCCTTCATATGGCGTAAACATGCCCCAGCAAGGGCCCATGTCGAACCGAACTTCCTTGAGAACACGCAAATATCGGCGTGCCCGGCTCTGGCGCATCAGGCCAACCTGATCGATGGCATCGACAAAAACTTCTGAAGAACCGTCCATGACCGGAATTTCGGCGCTATCGACCTCAATAATGACATTATCCACATGCAAAGCAACCAAAGCGGCCATCAAGTGTTCGACGGTTTTGACATGAACGCCCGCCGGGTCGCCCAAAACAGTACAAAGATCGGTTGCACCAACGGAGGAAACAATGGCCTGAATATCGGATTGTTGATCGCTATCAATATCGCTTCGTTGAAAAACAACACCGGAGTCTACATCGGCGGGAAGCAGGGAAATCGAAACAGGTTTGCCGCTGTGAACGCCGACGCCCGACAGATCGATACGTGCCGCGATCGTGTTCTGCATTCCAGAAATCATCGTTCCCATCATTACCCCGTCTCCGCACTTAACTATCACACGTGCGGTTGTTCTTGTTGTTTCGCACTGGGAACAATTGAGCCTGAACCTTTGTAACCCTAATACGCTGAACCAAGCGTATCCCCAATAGGCGTGTCCAAAACCGAGTCGCCATCCCCAGCGATTGCATTTGTTGTATCCACGCACCCACAAGGTGCCAAATCACGCTTTCTTACGCTTTGTTAACAAGTTAACAATGCGTTACCCAAGTTGAGTGCGCCGCTTGAGACAATCCCCAGCGATTAACGGATTTGCTCAGTTTGTCCCAATGAAATTAGGATTCTGTAAACAATAATCGGCATCACGAACTGTTACATACAACGTCGATTCGTGTGTGAAATCTTACAGATAGGCAGACACTTCCCACCTTCCTGGCGACAAATCCTGCGCACATACCCTGTCGATTACAGCAAAAAGCCGCGCTGCCCGGGTTCTGGGCAGCGCGGCTTTCAATGTTTGCAATCAAAAATCAATTGGCCTGACGGCGCAGGAAGGCTGGGATATCCAACTGGTCTTCTTCTGTGCTCGCCGCACGGGCCGGTGCCGCCGGACGACCATGGATATCCAAAGTGCCGTCGCGCGGTGGCGCATAGGGATTATTGTCTGCCCGTGCGATAGGTGCCTGAGCTTGAGCCTGGGCCTGGGCCTGAGCTTGTGAAGGTGCAGAAACCGGCGCTTGTGCCGCTGGCTGTGGTGCAGAAGGAGCCGCTGCATGGGACGTCTCATGCTCATGGCCGCCGCCGCCAAGACCGTTTGCAAGGCGTTTCAGCAAGCCCATGGGGCCATTTTCACTTGCACCTTCGCTGCGTTGCGCGGCTTGTTGTGCAACAACCGGGAAGTCCTGCATTCCAGGAACCCGTTGCTGCGCCTGTGCTGGCGGCGTTGCAGCAGATGCTGTCGCCTGAGCCGGCACAGGTGTCGGTGTTGGCGCAGCCGCAGGCTGCATGATCTGCTCCTCAAGGGCAGACTGGAACTCATCATCTGAGATTGGATCGGAAAAATCAGCACTTTCAGCTTTGAAAGGAACAGCCCGTTCAATCACCGGCGCTGACACCGGTGCTGCTGGAATTTCCAACTCGGCCTCAACTTCAGCACTTTCTGTCGATGCCGCCACTTCAGTTGCAGCCGCCGGAGCAGCCACCGCTGCTGGGGCGGCAAGGCTGGCCGTGCGGGCCGCTGCGGACAGGCGCAAACGCTCAGCCGCATCGTTCATGCGCTGAGTTGTGGCAACAGAGCTCACGCCACTTTCTGTTTCAATGCCCGTTGCCACCACAGAAACGCGGATGATGCCTTCCAGGCTTTCATCGAATGTTGCACCCAAAATGATGTTTGCATCCTGATCGACTTCTTCCCGAATGCGCGTTGCTGCCTCGTCCACTTCAAACAGGGTCATATCCCGACCACCTGTAATGGAAATCAGCAGACCTTGCGCCCCTGACATGGATGTCTCATCCAGCAGCGGATTGGAAATCGCAGCCTCGGCGGCGGCCATCGCGCGGCCTTCACCGGACGCTTCACCCGTGCCCATCATCGCCCGGCCCATGGCCTGCATGACGGAACGCACATCGGCAAAGTCCAGGTTGATCAGGCCTTCCTTGACCATCAGATCGGTAATGCAGGCAACACCGGAATACAGTACCTGGTCAGCCATCGAGAACGCATCGGCAAACGTGGTCTTGTCATTTGCAACGCGGAAAAGATTCTGGTTTGGAATGACAATCAGCGTGTCGACATTCTTCTGCAGTTCTTCGATGCCGTCTTCAGCCAATGTCATGCGACGCTTGCCCTCAAACGAAAATGGCTTGGTCACAACCCCAACGGTCAAAATGCCAAGTTCACGTGCCGCGCGCGCGACAACCGGCGCTGCACCTGTGCCGGTGCCACCGCCCATACCGGCAGTCACAAAAGCCATATGCGTTCCGTTCAGGTGATCATTGATCTCGTCAATGCACTCCACAGCAGCTGCCGCACCAACCTCTGGCTGCGACCCCGCGCCAAGACCCTCGGTAACGGCTACACCCATCTGGATGAGCCGTTCAGCCTTCGACATTGTCAAAGCCTGCGCGTCTGTATTGGCAACGACGAATTCGACGCCGTCCAGGCCAGAGCTGATCATGTTGTTGACAGCATTGCCGCCCCCGCCGCCGACACCGAACACGGTGATGCGCGGCTTCAGTTCGGTAATGTCCGGCTTTTGAAGGTTGATGGTCATTGTAATGTCCTCGTTGGTCTGGATGGCATTAATCGGGCCCGATTTTCGCCGTTTTGGGTGCCCCTCTTGCGGGGACTTTTGACAGTCAGAAACTCTCCTTCAGCCAGCGACCCATTCGTGAGAATGCGCCGCCACCAGAATTGGAAAGCGATTGAGATGAAGAATTGGATCGACCGGCATATTCCGAACCGGCGATCTGCGGATATATCAACAGGCCAGCCGCCGTGGAAAAGGCGGGCCCTTTTGCAGTTTTTGGCAGGCCGGACAGCCCCATGGGCCGTCCCAAACGCACATTGCCGCCCAATACGCGGGTGGCAACTTCGCTGATACCACCAAGCTGGCTGGCACCCCCCGTCAGAACCAGCCGACGACCGATTGCGCCAGCAAATCCGGAACGGTTGATCCGGTCGCGCACAAATTCAAACGTTTCCTCCACACGGGGGCGGATGATCTGGGACAATTGCCCCACCGACACCTGATGGGGAGACGCATGATTGTCACTCGCCATTGGCGGTATGGAAATAATTTCATTGTCTTGCAGTTGTCCCGCACCTGCATTGCCATGCAAAACCTTGATGCGTTCGGCATCCGCGACCCGCGTAGCCAGCACCCGTGCGATATCCATAGTGACATGATTGCCCCCCACAGCCACCGCGTCTGCATAGACCAGCTTATTGCCCAGGAAGATCGAAACCGTTGTTGTGCCGCCACCCATGTCGATACAGGCACACCCCATGCGTGCCTCATCATCCACCAGAGCAGCAAGACCGCTGGCATAGGGCGAGGCCACCATGGCTTCCACGGAAAGGTGCGAACGGTTGATACAGGCTTCCAGATTGTGCATGGGCGTCAAATCAGCGCCCACCACATGCATGTCGACACCCAGCTCATTTCCCGCCATGCCCACCGGATTGGCAATGCCATGCTCCTGGTCGAGCGTGTAGCCGATTGGCAGGGCATGGACCACCGAACGCTGATCCTGCTCTGCATGTTCCAGTCCGGCAGCAATGACCGCACGAATGTCCGATGGCTGAACTTCGCGCCCCCCCATTGTGATGCTGGATGAAAATGTCTCGCTGCCCAATCGCCCCGCAGATAACGACACAATAAGACTGTCGACGGTAACGCCCGCTGAACGCTCAGCACTGTCAATTGCCAGCCGCATCGCCTGTTCGGCCTCTTGCATATTGACAATCACACCGGATTTCAGCCCGATAGATCGCTGATGACCAAAGCCCAGAACCTCAATTGTGTGAGACCGGCCAGGCAGAATTGCACTGTCGGCACGAGGCGTCAGCTTGGCAATCATGCAGCAGACTTTGGAACTTCCCACATCGAGAACGGACACAGTTGTGCTGCGGGAACTGGATAGCATGCCACTATGGGATCTGCTTGAAGAAGAACGGAAAAAACTCACAGCTTCAGGTCCGCCTTTTTCATGGCCTTAAGGCGCGCGCTGACAAGTTCAGCACGGGTCTTGGCCGCATCTTCTTCCAATCGAAACGTCACACGGTCATCCAGCCGCATGTCGACAACAGCAATCTCGCGCTCCAAAAGGCGTGTCTCCTGCTCCATGTCAGCAAGACGCGACAGCGCCGTATCGACCCTGTATTCAGGTAATTTTACCCGCAAACCATTGGCAAACATGAGATCCCAGCGCCGGTCTGCAATGCGCACATAGGTTTGCACACGCCCAGCGATAGATGGGTATTGAGCCGTCACCGGAATTATATCAGACGCGCGCCCTGCCGCTCCCTGACCGACCAGATGCGGAAGATGGGAAAAGCGATTATTGATCAGATCACCGATACCAAATTTTGCAATTGGGGCACCGGAACGCTCCACGACCGTAAGCCGGTCATTGTGCTGCCAAACAGCAACCGCCCGCTTTTCAACCAGCGCCACCTGCAATGTGCCGGGAAAGAGCTTACGCACGGCCACATCACGGACCCAGGGCAATTCCAGCAAACGCGCGCGCGCTTCACCAACACCAAATCCCACGAGCGAACCACCGGGTTGGAATCCAAGCGCTTCCCACACATCTGCCTCAGAGGTTTCAACCTGACCGGTAATCACGATATCACTGGCATTGAGCCCAACGACCGAAGCCAGGCCGGACACCACAGCAGAACCATTGCCCCCGGCAACTGCCCCATACATCCAGCCCGCGGCAATGAAAGCGATGGCAAATGCACTGCCCTGCCCGGCGCGCAACCCGCGTGAGCGCTCAACCATTCGCCCCATGTGACGAACTTTGGTGCGCGCAAAACGTGCCAATGCAGGGGCGAACGCATCATTGAGATGCACCCCTGCTGATCGCGTCAATTCAGCGATCCCAGACTTTAGCCCGTTCAGCGACGACAACTCGCGTCCTCCACTATCCATCGAAGCAGTTCGCCAAAAGAATGCCCGGCATGTTGAGCAATTTCCGGCAGTAATGATGTGGGTGTCATGCCCGGCTGGGTATTTACCTCCAGCCAGATCAGTTCGCCCGTCCCGTTTACGCGGTCATCCAAACGGAAGTCAGAACGGGTCACCCCACGACATCCAATGGCTTCATGCGCCTTCAGCGACAGTGTCTGAATCTTTTGGTAAATATTTGGTAAAATATCTGCCGGTAGGACATGTTTAGAGCCCCCTTCGACGTATTTTGCGTCATAGTCGTACCAACCACCGTCAGAAGCGATGATTTCGGTCACCCCAAGCGCCACGCCGCCCATGACAGCGCAGGTCAGTTCGCGGCCATGAACGAATCGCTCCACCATGACAATATCGCCATAGGGCCAGTCATCAGCATAGAGTTGCTGAGGCGGGCTGGACTGATCCTCACGCACAATAAGCACACCAAAACTGGACCCTTCATTGACAGGCTTCACCACATAGGGCGGCGGCATGGGATGCTTTTTGGCAGCGTCCAGACGGTGCATCACCAAAGCCTCAGCCACCGGAACACCGGCACGCCGGGCGATGATCTTGGCCCGCTCCTTGTCCATGGCCAGCGCAGAAGCCATTACCCCTGAATGGGTGTAGGGAATGTCGAGATATTCAAGAATGCCCTGAACCACACCGTCTTCGCCGTAGGGGCCATGAAGCGCGTTGAACGCCACATCGGGCTTCAAGGCTTCCAGGGTCGAAGATACGTGACGATCAACGTCAAGCCGGGTGACCTGATACCCTTCTTGTTCCAGAGCATCGGCGCAAGCATTTCCTGAAGACAGGCTCACCGGCCTTTCGGCTGACCAGCCACCCATCAAAACGGCAACATGCTTCATGCTGTCACTTTCTCCCCAAATCCCCTTCCAGAACCACAGGAATCACAGGAGAGTCACCGTTTCAAGCGTTGCTAAAGCACTTTCTCATGGGCCGTTTGAATCGAATTCGCAGACCTGCAGCGTAACGGATTCAAATGACTCAATTTTCAGGAGTTTTGGAAATTTGAGGTCGATCCAAATTTTTTGCCCAGTGAACCGATGACTGGGTCACCCAGCCTGACCGGCCGCATGATTGGACAAGCGATTCGTGCTATAAAGGGAGTCAGAGGCGAAAAGCTTCAACCTCACGACCGGCTTCAAAACGGCCCAACCGCTTGATTTCCCATTCCAGCAACACGCCGCTATTTTCAAACACACGCCGGCGCACCGCTTCCCCCAGCGTTTCAAGGTGGTAGCCGGTAGCAGCATCAACGTTGAGCATGAAATTGCAGTGCATTTCGCTCATTTGCGCGCCGCCAACGCGAAATCCGCGCATGCCCGCTTCATCAATCAATTTCCAGGATGAATGCGGCAGGGGATTTTTAAACGTGGAGCCGCCGGTTTTTTCGCGAATGGGCTGAACCGTCTCCCGGTGATGCTGAACGTCATCCATCTGTTGGCGGATTGTGTCGGCGTCTCCAGGCACACCTTCAAACACCGCTGTCGTGAATATCAACTCATCGCAGGCCTGCGAATGCCGGTAAGTATATCCCATATCGGCATGGCTCAAGATATGGACCTTGCCCTTCCGGTCGAGTGCCCGCACTTCCACCACACGATCTGTGGTTTCGGTGCCATTGGCGCCCGCATTCATGCGCAAAGCACCGCCAATCGCGCCGGGAATGCCGTGGTAAAATGCAAATCCTTCCAGCCCTGCATCCAATGCCGCAGCAGCAAGGCGCTTGTCGGGTGCAGCCGCACCGGCGCGCAATCGGGTCTCAGAAACCCGCTCAATTTGTCCAAATCCCTTGCCGGAAAGGCGCACGACAACGCCTTCAATACCACCGTCCCGTACCAACAGATTAGACCCGATGCCCACCACCATAAGCGGCACATCGGCGGGCAGGATTTGCAAAAAATCTGCCAAATCCTCTTCATCGGCAGGCTGAAACAAAAGGTCCGCTGGTCCACCCACCTGAAACCACGTAATTCGCGACATCGGCGCATCGAAGGTAAGCCGCCCGCGAATGCCGTCGAGCGCCGATCCCAGGCGATCTTTCAGTGCACCACCACTCATGAAATTGCAGCCAGTTGTCCAGGCAAATCCTGCGCCCATTGTGTGATATTGCCTGCTCCCAGGAAGATCACATAATCGCCGGGCTGCGCCATTTCCGCAATGATCGGCGCAATTTCGTCAGGCGAGTCAATTGTGCGGGCATCCCTGTGACCACCGGCGCGGATGGCCGAGACCAAAGTCGCCGAATTAATGCCTTCAATGGGCGTTTCGCCCGCCTCATAGACGGGCGCCACCAAGACCGTATTGGCATCGTTGAAACAGCCGCTGAAATCGTCAAACAGATCACTCAATCGCGTGTAACGATGGGGCTGTTTAATGGCAATCACCCGGCCCACGCCATTGGAGCGGACTGCTGTGCGCGCCGCCTTCAAAACGGCTGTAATTTCAACGGGGTGGTGTGCGTAATCATCAAAAATTTCAACACCGTTCCAATTGCCCATATGGGTAAATCTGCGCCGAACACCCTTGAACGCCGCAAGCCCTTCGCGAATTTTTTCAGCACTCACACCCAATTGGTGCGCCACAGCAATGGCCGCCGTTGCATTGGACACATTGTGGATGCCCGGCATCGGCAGAACCAGATTTTCAATCAGCTCATCTGCGCCGGTTTTCCGGTCACGAATATGCACGCTGAATTTGGATTGCGCCCCTTCCGCCTCCACCTTGTGGAAGCGCACATCGGCCTGGGGGTTGTTGCCATAAGTGACCAGTCGACGATCTTCAATACGGCTGGCCAGCGCCTGAACTTCGGGATGATCAATGCACATGACACCAAATCCGTAAAACGGCACGTTTTCTACAAAGGTTTTAAACGCATCCTTGGCTTTGTCGAATGATCCATAATGGTCCAGATGTTCAGGATCGATATTGGTAATGATAGCAATGTCAGCAGGCAGTTTCAAAAACGAGCCATCGCTTTCATCGGCTTCCGCCACCAGCCAATCCCCCTCACCCATGCGCGCATTTGTACCAATGGCGTTCAAGATGCCACCATTAATGATGGTCGGGTCGATCCCACCGGATTCCAACAATTGACCCACCATGGAGGTGGTCGTGGTTTTGCCATGGGTGCCGCCAACGGCAATTGACTGTTTGAACCGCATCAATTCGGCCAGCATTTCCGCCCGGCGCACAATAGGCAGTTGGCGTTCAGCCGCAGCCATGCGTTCTGGATTGTCCAGCTTGATGGCAGTGGATGTGACCACGACTTCGGCTTCGCCGAGATTTTCCGCGCGGTGGCCCACATGAACCGGGATGCCCTTCTTGCGCAGCCTTTGCACATTGGCTCCATCGTTTTGATCTGACCCCTGAACCGGGTAGCCCAGATTGTGCAGCACTTCCGCAATGGCGCTCATGCCAATGCCACCAATGCCGATGAAATGAATCAGGCCAATATCGTCAGCCATACGCATGGGAAAGTCCCCCGGTTAGTGTTCGGATGGTCAGGCTCAGCGGCCCGCCACGTGTTCCACAAGATCGGCCAGATTTGCGGCGGCACGAGGAACCCCGGCCTTTTTCGCGTTTTTAGCCTGTAATGCAAGCCCATCGGGGTTTTCCAGATGCTGCTTTAGGAGATCACACATCGCTTCCGGCGTGAGTTCGGCCTGGCGTATCAATTGCGCACCGCCTTCAGCCTCCAGCCTTGCTGCATTGGCACCCTGATCATCATCCAGCGAACCGGGCAGAGGCACGAGAATTGACGGACGGCCAATCAACGCCAATTCGGAAACCGACGAAGCGCCTGCACGGCATATGACAAGATGACTGTCAGCAATCCGCTGGGGCAGATCTGTAAAGAACTCTTCCACCTGCGCATCGATTTCCAACACGCCAAGCGCTGAACGCACATCAACGGCATCTTCCGGTCTGGCCTGCAAAACAAGCCGCAACCGAAACGCCAGATCAGGCGCTAAAAGTGCCAGAGCTTTGGGCACAGTTTGAGAAAAATAGCGCGCACCCTGACTGCCACCAAAAACCAGCAGCTTGAACGGCCCATGTTTTTGCGGCGCATCATAATTCTTTTCCGCAGCCTCATGGGCAAGCGGGCGTAGCGGATTGCCTGTCACCGTCACGGGCGCGAGCGCCACATCATGCCCGGCCAATTTGAATCCCGTGGCGATAGCAGTCACCCGCTTGCCAAGGAAACGGTTGGCCCGGCCAATAACCGCATTCTGTTCATGCAGGACAGAAGGAATTTTGCGATGAGTGGCTGCCAGCAGAGGCGGCACCGTTGGGTATCCCCCAAAGCCCACCGCGACATCGGGCTTGAGTTTCCCAATCAACCGCCAGGACTTCACATAGCCCATCGCCAGCCGCCAGGCCGTGCGCGCAAGTGCGGCGGGCGATTTGCCGGAAAATGTCGCCGATTCAACAATGTGAACACCGTCGGCTGGAAAATCATCGATATATTGCTGCGCCCGCGGGTCCGTTGCCAAATGGACAATCCAACCCCGCGCCTTTAGCTCGTGAGCAAGAGCTTGCGCTGGAAACAGATGCCCGCCGGTTCCTCCGGCTGATAAGAGCGCGACACGTGTTTTCACCACCCTATGCTCCTGCCGGTTGCGCTTGCCCCAGCATATTGCCCGACACAGCTCCAAGCGGGCGAATGCGCGCCTTTGGACGGCGATAGAAATCAGCACGTTTGCGGGTGAGCGCCAGCACAAGCCCCATACCAAGCGCGACCGCCATCAGCGACGAGCCACCATAGGAAATAAACGGCAGGGTCATGCCCTTGGCAGGCATAAGGCGCAGATTGACGCAAATATTGATGATCGCCTGAAATCCAAGTTGCAGCACCAGACCGGCCACCGCCAGTTGCACAAAACGATCCGTCTCTTTCAAGCCGTGGGAAAGGCCCCGAATAACAACGAAGGCAAAAACCGCAGACAACACCATGGCCATTATGATCCCAAATTCCTCGGCAGCCACCGAGAAGATGAAATCCGTATGGCTGTCAGGCAATCCGAATTTCACTTGGCCCTCACCCGGGCCACGCCCCAGCCAGCCCCCATTGGTGATCGCTTCCATCCCCCGTTCCACCTGGAAATTGTCGCCCGTGCCTGTGACGAACCGGTCAATACGTTGGGTCACGTGATTGATGGTCAGATAGGCAAAAGCCAGCCCCAGAATGCCACATGCGCCCAGTGCCACGATCCAAAGCCAGGGCATTCCCGCCATGAAGAACATCGCCCCCCAGACCAGGGAAAGCAAAACGGTTTGGCCCACATCCGGTTGTAAAACCAGCAAGGTCGCACATAGTCCAAACAGGCCAATGGCAATCAGATTGCAGGGAATATCGGGCTGTTTGGTGCTCTCGGAAAATAGCCATGCGGTGATCACCACAAAGGCAGGTTTTAGAAACTCAGACGGCTGCAACAGCAATGGTCCAACCGCCAGCCAACGGGTCGCCCCTTTGGCCGAAAAGCCGATAAAGGGCAGCAGGGTAAGCACCACCAGCGAGCCCGCAAGCAGGATCAGTGCACTGCGCCGCACCTGTCGCAATGTCATGAATGACGTGCCGATGAGAATGATGAGTGCAGGCAGCAAAAATACTGCGTGGCGTTTCACAAAATGGAAGCTGTCATCAATGCGCAGCCGCAGCGTGACCGAAGGACTGGCCGACAAGGACATCAGGAGTCCGCAGGCAAGCAACAACAAGGCGCTCGCCAGCAACACCTTGTCCACCGTCCACCACCAGTCTGAGATCGCTCCCTTGCGCGCCCGTGACATCATGATTTTGACCCTTCCATGCCGACAAAACCCGGCAGTGCAGCGACACAGTCCTTGAACGCATCGCCTCTTATTTCAAAATTTGGAAACTGATCGAAGCTCGCCGCAGCGGGCGAAAGGAGAACGACCTGTTCCGCGCCATTGCCAGCCTCGGCCTGTTTTTGCGCATCCGCAAAGGCATGGTTAACAGCGTCTTTCACAGTGCCTGAAATTTCATAAGGAATCGTATCACTGAACTGGGCTGCAAAATGCCCTGCCGCCTCGCCAATGAAATAGGCTTTTGCCACGCGCTCAAAATGCGGTGCAAGGGATTCAATTCCCCCGGCCTTTTCCAGCCCACCGGCAATCCAGTAGGCCTTGTCAAAGCTTGAAAGCGCAGGGGCTGCAGCTTCCGCGTTGGTGGCTTTTGAATCATTGATAAACAAAACCGGCCCCACGCGCCCCACCTGTTCCATGCGGTGGGCAAGACCGGGAAAAGAACGAAACCCGGTTTCGATTTCATGTTGCGACAGGCCAATGGCCTGACAGGCACAGTAGGCCGCCGCCGCGTTTTGTCCGTTATGCGCACCGCGCAACGACCCGATCTCATCAAGCCGTGCCACCGTACCATTATCCGTCTCGATCAAATGTCCATCGCGGTAGGAGACATCGGCATGTGCACCACTGCCATCGCTGATGCGCAGAACGGGCGTACCGGCAGTTTCAATGCGTTTGGCAATGGCACTGCACGCGGGATCGTCAACCCCAACAACCGCCAGGTCGCTGGCGGCCACAAGCCGTTCCTTGATGGCGGCATAATTCTCCATCGTCCCATGGCGTTCCAGATGGTCCGGGGTCAGGTTGAGCAATACCCCCACATGGGCATTGAGATTGGGAGCCAGGTCGATCTGGTAGGACGAACATTCGATGACATATGCCTGATTGGCAGGCGTATGCGATACCGGATCCAGATCCAGCACAGCGCGTCCGATATTGCCCCCCATTTGCGTATCGCGCCCGGCGGATTTCAACACATGGGCAATGAGCGCTGTCGTGGTGGATTTTCCATTCGTACCGGTGATCGCAATCACCGGCGCGCGGCGGTTTGCCACTGCCATCTCACGGAAAAACAATTCCACATCGCCGATGATTTCAACACCGGCCTTGTGCGCCAACTCAACTGTCCAGTGCGGTTGGGGATGGGTCAATGGCACACCGGGCGCAAGCACCAGCGCATCAAACGCCGACCAGTCAGCATCGCGCAAATTGCCCGTGGGCAAATTCTCGGCTGCTGCCTTTTCAACGCTGCTGGGATTGTCGTCCCAGGCAATCACGTCAGCCCCGCCTGCCATCAAGGCACGGGTAGTGACAAAGCCAGAACCGCCAAGCCCAAACAACGCGACACGTTTGCCTGCAAAAGTGGATACCGCAATCATCGGGTTAGCGCAGTTTTAGAGTGGCAAGGCCGATCAGTGCGAACATGATGGAGATGATCCAGAAGCGGATCACAACCTGACTTTCGGTCCATCCCAATTGTTCAAAATGATGGTGAATGGGTGCCATTTTGAACACACGCTTACCGGTCAATTTAAATGAGGTAACTTGTATGATGACCGACATGGCTTCGATTACGAAAAGACCGCCGATAATTGCAAGGACGATTTCGTGCTTCGCGGCAACCGCCATCGTGCCCAACATACCGCCCAGCGCCAATGAACCCGTATCGCCCATGAAAATCGCCGCCGGTGGGGCGTTGAACCACAAAAACCCAAGCCCGGCACCCAGCACTGCGCCGCAGATGATCGCCAATTCGCCTGTGCCAAGTACGAAATGAATCTGCAGATAATCAGCAAAAATCTTGTTACCGACCAGATAGGAAATAGCGCCAAAAGAAGCCGCAGCAATCATCACAGGTACGATGGCCAGGCCATCAAGACCGTCGGTCAGGTTCACCGCATTTCCCGCTGCCACAATCACAAATGCGCCAAACACCACAAAGAACCAGCCAAGGTCGATGAACAGGTTTTTGAAAAACGGGAATGTCAGCGAACTCGACATGTCCGAGTTCGTCACCGACGATGTTTGATCGCCCCATTGCATGATCACAAAACAGGCGATGGCAGCCACAACGAATTCCAGCAACAGGCGAATGCGTCCCGAAAACCCCTTGGCCGATGATTTGGTGACTTTAAGATAGTCGTCGTAAAATCCAATCGCTGCAAACGCGACGGTGACCATTAATACGGTCCACACATAGACACTGGCCAAATCGGCCCATAACAGCGTTGCTCCAACAATTCCCGAGACGATCATCAACCCCCCCATGGTCGGCGTACCGGCTTTCTTGAAATGGGTGGCAGGACCGTCCGCCCGGATGGGTTGGCCCTTTTTCTGGCGAAACCGCAGGGAACGAATGATGGCCGGGCCAAACAGGAAGACGATCAGCGCGCCGGTAAACAGGGCGCCACCGGTGCGGAATGTGGTGTAACGAAATACGTTGAGCAACGGGATCGTATCGCCGAATTCAGAAAGATATTGAAACATGTTTTGGTTCCCCGGCGCGGTAGATTCGCGCCTGCGTCTATAGAAAAATAATTGGTACGCTATTCAAACTATTGCCCTTGCGCCGGGCATTCAGATTTCAGGTGATCGATCAGCCTGGCAAAGCCCATTCCAAGTGAGGCCTTCGCCATTAATACATCCCCGGCCCGCAGCTCGGATTCGATTGGTCCCAACAGCTCAGAAATTGAAGCCGCATGGGTGGTTTCCACCTTGCCAACCAAGGCATCCCGCAGCGTTTCCATTTCAGGTCCGGCAAGAAACACGCGGTCTATGCCATTTTCCACGATATCAGCTGCCAGCCCGCCATGCAGGTCCGCTGATGTTTCTCCAAGCTCCAGCATGTCCCCCAAAACCGCGATATGGCGGCCCCGGCCGCGTGGTTTGGTAGCAGCAAGCAGGGCAAGTGCAGCGCGTACACTGGTTGGATTGGCATTGTAGCTTTCATCAATCAAAACGAACTCGCCGTCATCGACCCGCAGCAAATGCCGCTCGCCGCGCCCCTTCACTGCTGTGAGATGGGCTAGTGCCAAACCGGCTTGAGCAAGATCAGCGCCCAGCAGATCAACGACCGCCAATACGCCTAAAATATTTTGCGCGATGTGACGGCCCGGTGTGCCCACTTTGACAACCATATCCTTGCCGCGCACCGATGCCGTCATGCACGAACACGTGCCATGCAGAATAAGCTTGTCGAGATGCACGTCACACTGGGCACTTTCACCAAAGGTTTCAATTTTTGAAACCCCTTTAGCCTGCGCGAGTTCGCGCAGCAGCGGCAGCCGGGCATCATCACCGTTCAACACCGCTGTACCGTTCTCATCCAATCCATCGAATATTTCGGCCTTGGCATGGGCAATCTCATCCACATTGGCAAACGCGCCTAAATGGACAGCCGCCACATTGGTGATCATCGCCACATGGGGGCGCACCATGGCCACCAGCGGTGAAATCTCATTTGGATGATTCATGCCTATTTCGAAGACACCAAATTCGGTTTCGCGCGGCATGCGCGCCAATGTCAGCGGCACACCCCAATGATTGTTGAACGAAGCAACAGACGCATGGACAAGACCGCTGGCGGCAAGTGCCGTGCGCAGCGCTTCCTTCGTCGTGGTTTTCCCAACGCTGCCGGTGACGGCAACAATCTTCGCTTTTGACCGCGCCCGGCTGGCCAGTCCCAGTTTTTCCAGTGCTGGTAAAACCTCATCCACAACCAATAGCGGGCCGGTTTCGCCTTCAAGTCGGTCCAGCCAATCTTCGGCCACCACGCTGACAACTGCGCCCGCCCCATGGGCAGCGGCCACAAATTTATGGCCATCATGCACATCGCCCTTGATGGCGAAATAGGCGTCTCCCGCCTGAAGGCTGCGCGTATCGATGGACAATCCTTCAACCACAACACTGTCGACACCAATCAGCCGACCACCCATGGCTTCAATCATTTCCGCGCCGGTCCAAAGCGGGCTCACATCAGATTTCAATGCAGTGCCTCCAAAGCTTCAACAATGACCTTGTGATCGGAAAAGGGCAGCGTCACTGCGCCAACGATCTGTCCTTCTTCATGCCCTTTGCCAGCAACAACCAGTGTGTCGCCAGCTTCCAGCGACGAGACCGCGTGGAATATGGCCTCACGCCGGTCGGCAATTTCCGTGGCATCGGGAACGGCGGTCAATATTTCGCCACGCACACTTGCGGCGTCTTCCGTGCGCGGATTGTCATCGGTTATGATCACCGCATCGGCCAGCTCTTGGGCAATCGCCCCCATCACTGGCCGTTTCAACTTGTCACGGTCACCGCCACACCCAAACACCACAACCAGCTTGCCGGTCGTGTAAGGGCGCAGCGCCGCCAGCACATTTTTCAATGCTTCAGGCTTATGGGCATAGTCCACATAAATGGGGGCACCCAATCCGGTTTGTCCCACCAATTCCAACCGTCCTGGGGCGCCCTTCAGATGTTCCAGCGCAGCCAAGGCGGTTTTTGCGGGTGTGCCCGTGGCAATCGCCATTCCCGCCGCAACCAGGCCATTGGATAATTGAAACTCGCCAGCCATCGGCATTTCAATCCGGTGAATTTCATTGCCCACGCCGATCTCGGCAATTTGAGAATAACGGTGTTGTTCAACCCGCTTTGTTGTCAGGAAAGCCCCGTTGCGGCCCACACTCAACACGTCCAGCCCCCGCGCTTTAGCGGTTTCGATAACGGGGTTGGAATAGGCATCATCGGCAAAGATGACGGCAGGCTGCCCTTTTGTCAGAATCCGTTCAAACAGACCCAGTTTAGCCTTGAGATAGTCGTCCACACTGGGGTGGTAGTCGAGATGGTCGTGGCCAAGATTGGTAAAACCGCCCACGGCGATCTCCACCCCATCGAGCCGTCGCTGATCCAGTCCGTGGGACGAGGCTTCCATCGAACAATGGGTCACACCATCATGCGCCAGCTCCGCCAGCAAAGCGTGTAACGCAACCGGATCAGGCGTTGTCAAAGAGCCATAATCAGAACGTCCAGGCGCGAACACACCGGTGGTGCCAATCATGGCAGGCACGAGCGGTGGAGCGCCAGAGGTCTTTGCTGCCTGCTCCCATATCTGGCGCAGGAATGAAGCCACCGATGTCTTGCCGGCAGTGCCTGTTACAGCCGCAATTGTAGCTGGTTGCCTGTCAAAAAACCGTGCCGCCATTTTAGCCAGCGCAAGGCGCGGTTCTGCCGCGCGAACAATCGGCACATCAAGATCTGGCAAGGGTGAGTGAATTCCAGCCAGCACGGCCACAGCGCCGGCCTCAACAGCCGCCTTGGCAAATTCAGCCCCGTCGACTTTTGTGCCCGGCATGGCCGCAAATAACGAACCTCGCACCACCTCACGGGAGTTCGCTGTGATGCCAGCAATCGCAGTTTCTGCCGCCCCGTTGGCTGCATCCTCAAGACTGCATTCGGGGCCCAGCAATTCGTTTAGATGTTTCAAAGCGTGCGTCATCCGTTGTTCCGTCTACCGCCTGTAAGACGACAAGATGGCAGTATCACGAACACGAAAATCCGGTTTCACACCAAGCAAAGGCGCCGACCGCTTGACGATTTGCGAAACCGCCGGAGCCGCGTTCATCCCGGCTGTGGCGTAGCGTTTGCCTTTCTCTGGTTTTGGCTCATCGACAATCACCAACACCACATATTTGGGGTCAGTCATGGGAAAAGCGGAAAGGAAGGCGTTAAACCGTTTGCCGCGCGAATAACGTCCGTTAACGACTTTTTCCGCCGTGCCGGTTTTGCCACCCACTAGAAAGCCTGGAACCTCAGCGCGCTTGCCAGAGCCTTTCAGCACATTCAGCCGCATCAAATAGCGCATGGCATCGCTGGTTTGTGGACGCAGTACCTGCTTACCCATGGCCGCCGCTTCCGCTTCCGTGCGGGGAAAGATTGTCGGCTTCAAAAGTTTGCCGCCATTCACCAGTGCAGCGGCCGCGACGGCTGTTTGCAAGGGTGTGGTCGAAACACCGTGACCATAGGAAATGGTGATCGAATTTACTTTTTTCCATTTCTTCGGGCCGGTAGGACGGGCAACTTCCGGCAATTCCAGACCATCCATCTTGGACAGCAAACCCATTCTCTCCAGGAATTTGCGATGGCCATCAATGCCAACCACATCAGCCATTTTGGCAGTGCCGATATTGGACGAGTAAATGAACACTTCAGGCACGGAAAGAATGCGTTTCTTGCCGTGGAAATCATTGATGGTAAAGCGGCCAATGCGCAGCGGCTTGCGGGCATCAAACCTGCTGTTCAGGCTCACCTTGCCGCTGTCCAGCGCCATGGCCGTAGTGAAGGCCTTAAAGGTGGAACCCATCTCAAAGACACCGGCGGACATGCGGTTCAGCCGGTCTTTCTTGAGCGCGTCCACCGGATTGTTGGGATCATAATCGGGCAAGGAAGACATCGCCACGATTTCTCCGGTATGCACGTTCAGCACAACACCGGCAGCGGCAATTGCCTGATATTTTTCCATCGCTTCGCTCAGTGCTTCGCGAACAAAATGCTGCACACGCACATCGATGGACAGTTTGACCGGCTCCAGTTCCTTTTGAAGCGCAAATCCCGAACCATGCAACTGGCCAAGCCAGGTGTCATCGAGATGTTTTTCAACGCCGGCAATGCCCTGATTATCAATATTGGTCAGGCCTAGAATGTGTGAGGCCGTATTGGCTCCCGGGTAAAAGCGCTTGGTTTCCCCACGAAAACCAATTCCCGGCAGGCCAAGTGCCAGAATGTCAGCTTGTTGGCGCGGAGTAATTTCCCGCTTGAGCCAGACAAAGCCCTGGCCGCTCTTGAGTCGCTTCATGGTTACGTCAAAATCGAGATCCGGCAAGACCTGGGCAAGGCTTTCAAACGTTTCATCGGGATTATCAATCCGGCGCGGTTCGGCAAACAGGGATTGCACCTGAATATCCAGTGCCATTGTCTGGCCATTGCGATCCAGAATACGGGGACGTTTGGCCGCCAGTGCCATATTCGTGCCCGCGCGATATTTGGGCGTATTGTCAGGCACCACGGCCAAATAGACCAGCCGCGCTTGAATGATGGCAAACATGGTCAGGACACCACAAATCACCACAACAATCCGGTCGCGGGTTTGCACCACCAAATCGCCATTATGGGCAGTCGGCTTCAACAATCCGCGCAGCAATCGGCGCAAGGGGGTTAAGACACGCTCCATCACTGATCGGCCTCCCGTTCAATGAGTTCGCCAATACCACCTGTGATCACGTCACCATCCTGACCCGCCAGCGTTTCAACATCGCGCGCGTCTCGGTCAACCCGAAATCCCGGCAGTTCGGAAATCTCAATAATCTGACTGGATTCCAGTGGTTTAAGGTTCAGTTGGTCATCAAACTGGCTGGCAATTTTCTCCAGACGTTCCGGATTGATTTCCAAAGCCCAATCGGCCTCCAGCAATGCAATTTTACGGTCCTGTGCCAATATCTGTGCGTTGAGGCTTTTAATGCGTTTGGCCGAAAGGTCAGCCTCGTGCTTGATCTGATAGGTCCAGACCGCACCGGCAACGACCGCCGACAACAAGACGAGATCAGTAAGACGGATCATGATTGAGACCCCGCGTTTAAGGGAGCGAGTTTCGGTAAGCCAAATATGGAACGGTCACCCGTGCGGGCAGCCACATCTGTGCGCACCGCATATCGCAGCTTGGCAGAGCGGGCTCTTGGATTTTCTACACTTTCCGCATCACGGGCTTTGGCAGCGCCGCGCCGTTCCTGATGGAAGGTCAGCGCGCGCATTTCAGCCTGGGGAAGATGCCGTGAACCGCCGCTTTGTTCAGCCCTGTCCTGCAGGAACCGTTTCACCAATCGGTCTTCCAGCGAATGGAACGTCACAACGACAAGGCGGCCACCTGGTTTTAATATACGCTCCGCTGCTTCAAGGGCATCAGCCAGTTCTTCCAACTCCCGGTTCACATAGATCCGCAGCGCCTGAAATGTGCGGGTTGCTGGGTGTATCCGATCCTTCGACTTGCGCCCCAGGACGTCTTCGACACATCTGGCAAGCTGCCCGGTGGTTTCAAAGGGCTGCTTTTCCCGTCGTGCACAAATTTCAGCCGATACCCGCGATGCCTGTCGTTCTTCACCCAAAATCCCGATGATACGGGTCAGATCGGAACGCCCAATGGTGTTTACAACATCTGCAGCACTTGGCCCTGCCAATTCCATGCGCATGTCCAGCGGGCCATCCTTTTGAAACGAAAACCCGCGTTCAGCCTGGTCAATTTGCATGGATGAAACACCAATATCAGCAACCACCCCATCCACCTGGTCAAAGCCGTTGGAGCGGGCAATGGCGTCAAGATCAGAGAACCGGCCCTGGTTAAGAAACAACTGGCCTTCATATTGAGACGCCAACGCCGCACCGGCTGCAATGGCAGTGGGATCGCGGTCAATGGCAATCACTTTGGCACCGGCTTGCAGCAATGCGCTGGTGTATCCGCCCGCACCAAACGTGGCGTCAATGACAATTTCTCCCGGCCCGGTATTCATGGCCCGCTTCACATCTTCCAACATGACCGGGATATGCGGTTTGTCCGCCTCGTCCCCATGGGCATTGGCGGCAAACAGCGAGCGTGCAACATTTTTGGGCAACAAAGCTGCGCCATTTTGACGTGCCAGCGCCCGCCAGGCGCGACTCGCAGATGCACCCACCCACCGTGGTGATAATTCACCAAGACCGGCAGTATCGCCCCAATTTGCTGAGGCCCATCTGGATGCGGCAAGTGTGGGCACGAATGTCCTGAACCCGATTTTGGATGTTTCAATAAGCGTGACAGGTCAAAGCCCCGCCCCGACCGGTTAACCGAACATGAATCGAGAACGTTAAGGGTTCGTTTAAATTTTGCTCACAGGGGCATTTCTGCCCTGTAATTTGTCATCCAATGCGTGTCGCGCTTCTTCGTCCTCGCGAATGAGCGAAACAGACCCCCAAACAAACTGGCTCACATGCGTTCCGGTGAACCTGATTAAACGAAACGCACTTTAAGGTGGGCAAGTGTCAGCTGGCCTGTAAGCCGGGTTCTGTATCCCACACCGACAACAGCCGGTTTGGGCGACGACCATTCGTCTTGGGCGCACATTGCTGTACGCCTCACTGCGACCTACCCGGACACGCCCACCTGGAAACAGGCTGGCTTCGCGGTTGCCCGCAAAACATGGTGTCCCTATTCGGTCTTGCTCCCGGTGGGGTTTACCGTGCCGTCTGCGTTGCCGCAGGCGCGGTGGGCTCTTACCCCACCTTTTCACCCTTACCCTGACAAAGCGGCAAGCCGAATCACCTGGGCGGTATATTTTCTGTTGCACTTTCCCTGGGGTCGCCCCCGCCGGGCGTTACCCGGCACCGTGTTTCCATGGAGCCCGGACTTTCCTCCCCGCACGACCTTTCGGCTCACCTTACGGATTTTGTGCAGAGCGGCCGTCCAGCCAGCTGACACGTGCTACATGGGCCACCATGCGTGTGGCGTCAAACGCTTAAACGGCCAACAGCATTGGCATAATCAGTGAACTTCAAGCACGTGGTGCGGCCATTTCGGCCTTTGTCGCTAGCCGCGGCTCATAATCCTGGCAACGCGGCGACAATATTCGCGGCTGATTGGGTTCATCTTCTTGGCGTAATGGCCCGCATTATATTTCAAAATAGCACCACAAGAAGTCCCACCACCCAACTTATAGGCTTTGCCCAGATACTTCATGCCGTAGCGAATATTTGTATCAGGATTATAAAGCGCCTTCATCGGCCCTTTATATCCGATGCCACGGGCGGTACGCGGCAGAATTTGCATCAGGCCAACTTCGCCTGCGCCACCACGGGCGTTTGGTTTGAAAGTTGATTCAACTTCCACAACGGCCATGGCCAACCGCAATGGAACACCATTGGCACGGGCATGTTTGGCAATGATTGGCTTGTATTTCGCTTTTCGAGCACTCAACTTTGTGCTGCGCTTTTTCGACTTTGACTTCGGAGCTGAAACCACATCGTCAGTGGCGGTTTCCGCCGCCGATTGTTCTTTTTTAGCCTTGAGGCCCAATTGAACCCGCGACAGGGCCGTGGGGCGTTTCTGCGAGCGGTCAACCGTCACCTGATCCCGGTTTGGAACAGGGGATTTGGAGTTACCAGCAAAACTGCTGGTTCCCCCATAGCTGGAAATCCCTGACTGGCTCGTCTGGCAAGCACTCAATGCAAAAACAGCGGAAATCAAAATCAAAATAGATCGGATATTCATAAACTACGCCTTAAACACAAACGCCGCCCATCTCCCCAAAGCTGGGAACCGGCGTCGCGGCAGTCTTGCCACAACAATTGAGTTGGGTTCAACGACCCGAAAGTGCCTTAATTGTGGCAGCCCCCATGGGCGGCACGTGATATGCATAACAAATTGTTAATAATAGCAACAAGCGGTCAATTTCAGACCAATTCGCCCAACTTCGCGCCCAAAAGCCGGTGAAGCGTATCAATCGTTGAATAATCGGCCACACCATCGACCTTTTCCTGGCGAAAATGACGCTGAAAGGCTTCGGTCACCACATGGGTTTTCTCATCAAATTCACCCGATATCTCAAGCCCATATCCATACAGAACCAATAATGATTGCCAGGCCTCAACGGATTGTCCGGTATCTCCACGTTGCAAAAACGGCCCAGGCCGCAACGAACTCGGCACAACGTGCAGCCCAACCCCCTGGTCGGCGAGCCAGCCCCAGTCAAATTTCTCACCGGGGTCTTCCTTGCGTCCCGGCGCAATATCCGAATGGGCCAAAACGTGATGCGGCTCTATTTTATGCCGCAGGATAATATCGCGCGACAATTCAGCCACGGCTTGCATTTGTGCCGGAGGGAAGTCCGGCAGACCACCGGGATGTCCCGCATTGACGATCTCGATACCAATGGAACGGGAATTGATGTCGTCATGCCCCTCCCATGACCCCACACCTGCGTGATGGGCACGCTTGACCTCTGGCACCAGTTGCAGCACCGATCCGTTGGTGCGCACATAGTAATGGCACGACACACCGCTTTCTGCGCTGCACAACCATTTCAGTGCGCCATCGTCGGAATCCATGCCGGTATAATGGAGCAATAAAATATCGGGCTGAAACGGGGCCCTTCGCTCACCAAAATTAACCGCCGCGCGCACTTCCCCCACACATTTGGAATCGGCGCTAAAAATCACGAGACCGTGGCGGGCTTCAGGCGATTGGAATTGCCGTGCATTGCCTGAATGGTTTCCCAGGCACCGTTCAGCGCGGCCAGCCGGTCATTGGCAATGACGATGAACTCTTCCGGCACGCCACGCGCGGCAAGCCGGTCTGGATGGCATTCCTTTACCTGCTTTAGATAACACTTACGCAATCTTGCGAAATCCCAGTCGCGCTGTGCACCCAAAATAATATAGGGGTCAACATCCTCACCCGATACATGGCGCATTCTGATGGTGTCAAACGCCTGGGCATCAAAACCAAAAATGGCACTGATTTCTTCCAGAAAAAGCAATTCATTCTCGTGGATCACACCATCCGCCTTGGCAATATGGAACAAGGCATCGAGCACGTCCTGCAACACATCGCGGTCTGAAGGATCCTGGCCGGGAAACAGCCCTTTTACCTGGGCACCATAGGAATCGAAGCCGGCAATATCGCGCTTGGCCAGGTCAAACAGGCGTGAAACATTGTCGAATTCCTCTTCGGGAACCTCAAAGATTTCGCGAAACGCATGCACCTCATCAACTGTCACAACACCATCGGCTTTGGCCATCTTGGCTGACAGGGCAATGATGGCCACAGAAAACGCAACCCGGCGGCGGGTTTCCTCATCGCCCTGGAAAACTGTGCGCAAGGTCTCCACCACTGAAGCTACCGCATCAGTAGCCAGCGTTCCCACATATGAACTGAGTTCGGACCAAATCGACATGGCTACCTGTTTACTCCGTTTTGGCGAAACCTGCGAGAGTAATTCGCAGCAATAATTGTCAACATGAAATCAAGAAAAGTAATAATTTCCGGGGTATCGGCCCTGCGGGTCTTTTCTTAACATATGTCGCACCAGTTTCCGGAGGCCACTTTGCGTGCGTCAGACTTCCAAACCAACAGACGCAACCATGGGACTGATTCTCGGTCTGATTGGTGTGCTCATATTCTCTGCCACCTTGCCGGTGACCCGAATTGCGGTGACATTTTTTGATCCAGGTTTCCTCACATTCGCCAGAGCCATGTTGGCTACACTGGCGGCGGGCGTTACATTGGCGGCCATGCGCCGGCGATTTCCCCGCGACCACGTCATTGCGCTGTTATTCATTGGCGTGACGCTGATTTACGGCTTTCCAGGCTTCATGGCGCTGGCCATGCAAACCGTTCCCTCTTCCCATGGCGGCGTGGTGCTTGGCATTTTACCCCTTACCACCGCCCTGTTCGCCGTGGTCATGGCAGGTGAAAGGCCATCGGTCCTGTTCTGGTTCTGGAATGTGATTGGCGCAACCTTGATCATCATATTCACATTGCGCGACAGCACAGGCGGTGGGTTTGGATTTGCCCCTGGAGATTTCTGGCTTCTGGCAGCAGGGATTACGGCCTCTGCAGGGTATGTGGCATCGGGCAAGCTCAGCCATATCATGCCCGGGTGGGAAGTGATCTGTTGGACATTGGTGCTCTTCACCCCCGTATCGCTGGCCGGTTCAATTTGGTTCTGGCACCCCCTGTATCTGTCACCTCCCAATAGCCAATTGGCGGCATTCGCTTATTTGGGACTTGGCTCCATGTTCCTGGGCTTCTTTGCCTGGAACACCGGCTTGCGGCTGGGCGGCCTGTCAAAGATCGGCCAACTTCAACTTCTGCAAACGTTTTTCACGCTCGCCATTGCTGCTGTCTTGCTTGGAGAACAGATATCGGTCGAAATGCTGGTATTCGCTTGTGCTATTCTACTTGTCGTTACGTTAGGCAGAAAATCTAAAGTTACGATACGTAATTGATCAGCAAAAACAGGTTCCAGAACTGGGATTTTGTTGCAATCGGGCAACAGGTACATTCTTATGCTCCGGGACCAGCCCATTTGAAGTTGAAGACCTTTGACGAATCACAGTAACTGTTGCGTGAATATCGGGGCATTTGTTGTGAAGCCGGGTGTGCGCATGATCGCGATCCGGCGTTGGGATGCGAAGCCGAGGCTTCGGCATCGCAAGAGAAGGGTCATTTACGATGTATAAGAATATTTTAGCGCGTGCCGCGATTCTAACCTGCACGATTGCCGCTGGAAGTTTGTCTGCGCAGGCAGCCGATTTGGACGCTACGCCCCAGGCAAAGGGCTGGACTGGATTTTACGTTGGGGCCGCTGTTGGCGCTGGCGGAGTCAATCATGAGATTGGCGTGGACGGTCTGTTCGAATTTGATGGTTTTGGTGCCGACGGCATTTTTGGCTCCGTCTACGCCGGCTATGATTACCAGATTGCCCCCCGCTGGGTTGTTGGCGTTCAGGCCGAGTATAATTTCGGCGAAATGGAATTTGGCATCGGCGCATTTGTGCCCGATCTGGTATTGGTCGATGGCTTCGCATTGGCAGATTATAATGTCTCGGCTGACGAATCCTGGAGTGTGATTGGTAAAGTCGGTTATTTGACCGGCCCGGATACGCAACTCTACGTTCTGGGTGGTTACACCCACCAGGAATTCTCAGCCAATTTCGATATTTTTGCTGATCTGGGCGGATTTGATATCGATGAATCTGATTCCTACGGCTTTGATGCCGGCGGATTCGTTGTCGGCGCCGGTATCGAAAACCGGATTTCCGATAAATTATCGCTGAAACTGGAATACCGCTACACCCAGCTGGAAGACATTTCCATCGTAGGCCCGCTTGAGGTAACCCCCTCCTTCAACACGGTTCGTCTGGGCTTGTCCTATAAATTTGGCGATGGCGAGAGAGGTGAAAGCCCTGACTTCGCCGCCGTTCCGATCGACTGGACTGGTTTTCTTGTTGGTGTAGATGTGGGTGCAGCAACACAGGTAACCGAACTCGACCTGGACCTTGCTCCATTCGCCGCGGCGTCACTTGATGGTCTCGGTGCCGAAGGCATCGTGGGCGGTGTCCGGATAGGTTATGACCACCAGGTCAGCGACCGGTTCGTCATTGGTGCCCATGCCACTGCCCGCGCGTCTTCTGTAAATACAGAGTTGGATATTCTTGGTTTCGAAGTGGCCGAAGTTGAAGAGAATTACGAAATCAGCATCTTTGGTCGCGCCGGTTATCTGACCACGCCGGATACCTTGTGGTATGTGCTGGCTGGTGGCGCCTATGCGGAATATGAGTTCTCAATTGCTGGTGAAGAAGTCGCTTCCTTCGACCATTGGGGATATGTGGTTGGTGCCGGTGTCGAAACCGCCATCACCGAGAACATCACCGCGCGTCTGGAATACCGCTTCACCCAATATGAAGATGATCCGCTGGATACCGGTGGAGCGTTTGAAACAACCAACTCAACACACACCGCTTTGCTGGGCTTGAGCTACAAGTTTCCGGTGAAATAACCGCGCGAATCTAAACGTAAGAACTGACATAATCAGCCGCTCTTTCAATCTGCCTTTACCAGCGATTGAAGGGGCGGCTGAATTGATTCTAGAGCGCTTCAAGCTTAACTTGAATCACTCTAGATTTATATGTGTGCTCACGCTGTCAGGCTTCGCCTTTCGCTGCGCAGGCGCGGTGCAATACGCCGGGCCGGCATATACCTCCCAGAGTTTCCACTTGAGTGAAAAAGCTCTAACCCGATCACAATTGAGCACAGGCAAACGCCGCCATGTTGGTGGGTCACCCGGCAGGCTTATGGCCTTGCCTTGTTGAACTCACGCATCCGCGCCAGCACATCCACACCGATTTGATGATAAACGTGAAGCAAATCCACAAGCACCCAGTTCTCCCGGATCATGCCATTCTCGCACCGCCAGAAATCCAGACTGCGCATGGTGATTTTTTGGCCGGACGGGGCAATACCCAAAAACCCGTCTCCTGAAATGCTCATATGCATTCCCGGCCAGGCGGTGAAACCCACATAGTCACCGTCAGCAAACAGATCCCCTTTACCAACCGAGCCCACCCGGTCGGGCATGCCGTTGAGAAATGGGATCTGATGCCAATTGCGAAATCCCGCAAGGCCCCGTCCCGTACCAATGCCGGAAGGGCCATACCACGAGAATTTGGGATGCCAATATTTCTCCAATTGCATCCCTTCAACGCCACCTGAGGCATAATTACCAAGACCAGCAAGCATGGCCGACACAAGTTTCTGGCTGTTTGCGGAACGTTCGCCATCGCGCGGCCCCATCATGATACCGTCTTGTGTCGCTGGCCCTGGCACCTGCCATTCGCGCCCCAATGACGGCACCATGGGCCATGCATTTGCCTGCATCATGAGTTCAGGAATGTCCCACAGGGCCTGGAACTCAACCACTTTGCCATCTTCAACGCGATAAAATTCATGAAACCGCATGGAAGCCTGGTGCCCGGTTGGCGGTATGTCGAGAAACGGCTGCTCAAACGTGCCGGTATAGAAGCCGCAACACCCCACCCATGAATTGCCCAGTGGCGAGTCCCCGGCCATGACAATCGTATCCCGCCGCTCAAAATCCGGCATGGCGGCGTGCAAGGCAAACAAAGCATCTTCCACAAGAGCCGCGGGGCCATCAAGCGTTTCAAAAGGATGCGCCAGATGAACAACCGCATCACGGCGAAAAACAGATTTCGCAGCCGCCATGACCCGGTGGCGATCAAAATCGTAAAGCGCATCCCGCCAGGGCTTTATGACATTGCGATTATTCTCATGGACATCGGCCATGGATTAATGCCCCATCACAGCGCGGGTTTTGTAAGGCGCTTCCAGCCGTTTGATCTGTCCCGCAGTCAGCGAAACGTCCAGCGCTTCAATGGCTTCTTCGAATTGACCAAGCTTTGTCGACCCAACAATCGGCGCGGTCACGAAGGGTTTGGACAACACCCACGCATAGGCAACCTTGGCAGCTGATGTACCTAATTCTTCTGCGATCTTCTGCACACGATCAAGAATGGCGTAATCCTGTTTGGTTCCGAAATATCCGCCCATTTTGTCGGTCTGCGCCCGGTTGGTGCCGGCACTTCCCTTGGGCCGATTCCCGGCAAGAAAGCCCCGCGCAATCGGGCTCCACGGCACCACGGCAACACCTTCGCTTTCGCAATAGGGCATCATCTCACGTTCTTCTTCACGATAGGCGAGATTGTAGAAATTCTGCATCGCAACAAACGGCGTAAACCCGGCCGAAACCTGCATTTCACGCAGTTTCGCAAATTGCCATGCCCACATGGAAGAAGCTGCCGGATAAATCACCTTGCCCTGCCGCACCACCAAATCCAGCGCTTCCAGCATTTCTTCAAATGGCGTCTTGGGATCAAGTCTGTGCACATACAGCAAGTCCACATGATCCATCTGCAAACGCCGCAATGAGGCTTCGATGGATTCCACAATGTGCTTGCGCGACAGCCCCCGTTTGTTTGGCCCCTCCCCCATGGTCAGCCCAACCTTTGTGGCCACCACGATTTCGTCCCGGCGGGCATATTTCTTCAACATGCGCCCGGTGATCTCTTCGCTGTCGCCATAATTGTAGTGGTCGGCTGTATCGAAAAAATTGATACCCTTTTCCATGGCCAATCTGAAAAACGGCTCGCCATCAGCCTCGGGAATGACCCACGGATGGGTTGGCCCGCCCGGTGTGCCAAACGACATACACCCAAGGCAAAGCCGCGAAACCTGCATTCCGGTATTTCCAAGACTGACATATTCCATTTGCAGCGCTCCTGTTCGGCATTTTGAGTAAGGTATTTGGATTCAAATTCATGGTGGTGTCGCATTGGACAACTATTCAAGCTCTATTTTGCGCCACTGCCACCAATTGCATTCATTCACCTGATGATTTCTGGTGACGCATTGTTTGACACATAGTCCACCTGTACATCACCGATGAGACCGGCAGTTTGCGAATAGGTGGATGCAAAACTTCCAATTATTCGTTTGGTTTTCGCCAATGCGAAGAGATCTACTACAGCATCTTCGATAGCCAGCGGGTCTGCACGATCTCGGCTGCGCTTGGGATAGGTAATGATCTTGCCTGGAAACATTTTGCGAAGATTTTCTTCTTCGATGGAATCGTCGGTGGCCAAAAAGAAATTCACATTGGCGTCTTCTTCAATCGCAGACCGGATTGCACTGACAAACAAATCTGTACCACTATTCTCGATAGCCGGACGATGATCGGTGCGGCGAATATGAACACCAATTGTATTGGAAAACTGAGAAGTCACACCATCAATAAGGTGCTGAATTTTAGGAACGGGGCGGAACCTGTCGAACGGAACATCATGTCCATAAAACATATGGTTGGCCTCAAACTGGATGCATGAACGGTTGCCCCACTGGGTAAAGTCGAAACCTTCCCTGGATAACTTCTTCATTTCTTTCCAGCGGTAGTGGCGCCTGTATCGGCGCAACTTCAACCTTCGAACCAGGTTGGGAATAGTCCGCAAAAGGCCAGTGTGCTTTTTATATTGATGGTTAAGATATTCGATACGCTCAGGCAGCTCAAACAGTGATGTGTAACTGGCCCCCAATTCATCATCTTCCCACCAGACAAATTTGGCCGGCATATCCAGAACGCGGGAAAGTTCAATCGTACTGTGCAAAGCGAGCAGCCGATTACACAATCCGCCATGTGGCTTCAAAATTAACATTCAGTCCCTCAACTTCATATTTTGTGATTTGCACAATTCTCCAGCAATTCTTACAGGCTCGCCGCGCCTCGTGCGGCCTGATCATATTGGCCGGAAAGCACTCGCAGCAGGCGTGCAAATTCACTGACCTCCTCATCGCTCAGTCCAAGGGAGCGAACGCTTGAAATCAGTAAAGCTTCGCGTATTTCGCGATATCGCATACAAGCATCTTTGCCCGACTGGGTGATCCGCACGGTCTTTTCTTTGCCTCTTTTGCCGGTGGTCACAAGACCAAGACCCACTAGTTTTTTAATCGCATAGGTCACCAGATGCGTGTCTTCTACATTCAACATGGTGCACAGATCACCAAGCGTCTTCTCCCGGTCCCGGTGGTTGCTTGAATGAAGTATCTGAATCTCCAAATTGTTGAGACCCGTTTCACCCGCCGCCTCCATACACCGCACAATCCAGCGGCCAAAGGCATTGTTGGTCACCGTCAGGGCGAATTCCAGTTCTGAAAGGGCCGGCATGGCCCCGCTCGCCAGATGCGATGATGATACGATTGGGCCAATAATGCGTGGCGGTTGGGCATTGCCAGAATTCTTCTTTTTTGTCGTGGCCAAGGCACCTGCTCCTTCCCAAAAGTTCAGCATGCAGAATTTAACGTTGACAATTTATCGATAAATTGTTGATGTTTGTCCAGCTTTATCGAACATTGCGGAGCTTTCGATGGTAGGAAAATGGGATTTTTGGATCGACCGGGGCGGCACATTCACAGACCTGGTTGGCCGCGCTCCTAACGGTTCCTTGCACCCTTACAAATTGCTTTCGGAAAATCCTGAAGCCTATCGCGATGCGGCCATTGAGGGCATTCGCAAATTGCTCGGCGTGGAAAGCGGGCAACCCATTCCAGCCGACAGGGTTGGCGCTGTCAAAATGGGCACCACCGTGGCGACAAATGCATTGCTGGAACGCAAGGGCGACCCCACCGGTCTGCTGATCACCAAAGGTTTTGGCGATGGCCTGCGCATCGGCTACCAGTCCCGTCCCGACATCTTCGCCAAAGAAATCATAAAGCCGGAACAATTATATCAGGTCGCCCTGGAAGTAGACGAACGCATTCTGGCCGATGGCACGGTGGAGAAAGCGCCAGATATGACGGCCATTCGTCAGCAGCTTCAGCAAATCCGTGACGCCGATATTGATGCCGTTGCCATCGCACTGATGCATTCGTGGAAATATCCCCAGCACGAAATCCAGATCGCGAAACTGGCCCGCGAAATGGGGTTCTCGCAAGTCTCTGTCAGCCATGAAGTTTCGGCATTGGCCAAGCTCGTCGGGCGGGGTGATACCACCGTGGTCGATGCTTATCTTTCCCCGATCCTAAGCCGCTACGTGGATCAGGTTCGGGCCGAACTGGAAAGCGACAATACTGGCGAGGCGGATGCCGCCAATTTGATGTTCATGCAATCTTCCGGTGGACTGACCGCCGCCCATTTGTTCAAGGGGAAGGATGCCATCCTCTCCGGCCCGGCCGGTGGTGTTGTGGGCGCGGTGGAAACATCCGCACTTGCCGGATTTGAAAAAGTAATCGGCTTCGACATGGGTGGCACATCAACCGATGTGTCTCACTATGACGGTGAATACGAACGGGCCTTTGAAACCGAAGTTGCCGGTGTTCGAATGCGCGCGCCAATGATGAGAATTCACACCGTTGCTGCCGGTGGCGGCTCCATACTTTTCTATGAAGCCGGTCGGTTTCGCGTCGGTCCGGAATCTGCGGGCGCAAATCCCGGCCCTGCCGCCTATCGCAGGGGCGGCCCCCTCACCGTCACCGATGCCAATGTCATGGTTGGAAAATTGAAGGCGGAAAACTTCCCAAGCATTTTTGGCCCCAACCAGAACGAGCCCCTGGATATCGACACGGTGCGCAATAAATTTGCAGCTCTTGCCGAACAGATTGGAAGTGCCGATGGCAACACACCAAAACCTGAGGAAGTGGCGGATGGATTCCTGCGTATCGCAGTTGAGAACATGGCCAATGCCATCAAGAAAATATCGGTTCAGCGGGGCTATGATGTAACCGAATATGCCCTGACATGTTTTGGCGGTGCAGGAGGCCAACATGCCTGTGCTGTTGCCGACAATCTGGGTATGGAAACGGTGATCATTCACCCGTTTTCCGGCATTCTGTCCGCCTATGGAATGGGGCTTGCTGACATTCGCGCCAGCCGATCACAGGCACTTATTCAACCCCTCGATCAAACTGGAATCGATACATTAACTGAACTTGAATCAACACTTGAAGTTGCGGTGCGTCGCGAAGTTGAAGGACAGGGTGTAAGCGATTCAGATATAAGAACTTTTGCGCGCGTTCACCTGCGCTACGATGGCACGGATACGGCCATCGCCGTGCCCCGCGACAGCGAAGACGCCATGCGTGAAACATTCGCAATTGCCCACAAAAAGCAGTTTGGTTTCACCTTTGAAAAACCGCTCATTATCGAGGCCCTGGAACTGGAAGCTGTTGGGGGCGGCGCCAAGGTTGAAGAGGCCGTGCAGGAACTGGACGAAATCGAAAAAGCACCCACCGGCACCACACCTGTCTTCACGTCCGGCGCACGGGTTGACGCCGGTGTTCATCACCGCATGCACCTTAAGCCCGGCAACCGCATTTTGGGCCCAGCACTCATCATCGAAGATCACCAAACCATCGTTGTGGAACCAGGCTGGGAAGCGGCGATTAACGAGCGCGACCATATCATCATGGCGCGTATTACGCCGCTGCCGCGCGAATTTGCCATTGGCACAGGCCATGAAGGCAAGGGGGCGGACCCGGTCATGCTGGAAGTCTTCAACAACCTGTTCATGTCGATTGCCGAGCAAATGGGCGTCACGCTCCAGAACACGGCCTATTCCGTTAACATCAAAGAGCGGTTGGATTTCTCATGCGCCGTGTTCAACGCGGAAGGTCAACTGGTAGCAAACGCGCCTCATGTGCCTGTGCACCTGGGCTCGATGGACCGCTCCGTTGAAACAATCATCGAACTCAATCGCGGACAGATGAAGCCCGGTGATGTTTATGTGTTGAACGCCCCCTATAATGGCGGCACCCATCTGCCGGACATCACCGTAGTAACGCCGGTTTTCACAAACACCTTTGACGATTCTGCGCCTCAGGATGGCGCTGAAAATGATATTCTGTTTTATGTCGCGTCTCGCGGCCACCACGCAGATGTGGGCGGCATGGCACCGGGTTCAGCAACCCCGCGTGCCACCCATGTGGAAGAAGAAGGTGTATTGATCGACAACTTCAAATTGGTTGAGGCAGGCAAGCTGCGCGAAGCGGAAATGCTGGAAGTGCTGACCAACCACAAATATCCATGCCGCAACCCTGCACAAAACATGGCAGACCTGCGCGCCCAGGTGGCGGCAAATGAAAAGGGTGTGGCTGAACTGCGCAAGATGGTGCGCCATTTCGGTCAGGATGTAGTCGATGCTTACATGTTGCATGTGCAGGACAATGCCGAGGAAAGTGTGCGCCGGGTCATCGACCGGTTGAACGACTGTTCCTACACCTACCCAACGGACACGGGCCAGCAAATCCAGGTCGCGATCACCGTGGACCGCAATAAACGCGAAGCCACCGTTGATTTCACCGGCACGTCTGACGTGCAGAAAAACAACTTTAACGCCCCTCAGCCGGTAACGCGCGCTGCCGTTCTCTATGTATTCCGCATCATGATGGAGGCCAATATTCCCATGAATGCCGGGTGTCTGAAACCTATCAACATCATCATCCCCGATGGCTGCATGTTGAAGCCCGAATATCCCGCAGCAGTCATTGCCGGCAATACGGAGACCAGCCAGCACGTGACGAACTGTCTGTTGATGGCACTGGGCTCCATGGCCAATGCCCAGGGGACGATGAACAATCTCACCTATGGCAATGCGCGCCACCAAAACTATGAGACCATCTGTTCCGGCTCACCGGCAGGAAACGACAATTCCGGACGCCCCTTCGCCGGCACGCCAGGCGTACATACTCATATGACCAACACACGCATGACCGATCCGGAAATTCTGGAAATGCGCTATCCCGTGGTCATGGAAGAGTTTTCAATCCGAAAAGGTTCTGGCGGCAACGGTGCTTATCGGGGCGGCGATGGCACCCGGCGCCAGTTGCGATTCCTCGAAGATATGACCGTCGCAATTTTAGGCAGCCACCGTTATAACCCGCCCAAGGGCTTGAACGGCGGCGATGATGGGGAATGCGGCAAAACCGAAATCTCGCGGCTCGATGGCACGGTCGAATTGCTCGCCCATTGTGACGAGACCGAAGTTGTGGCCGGGGAATCTGTTATAGTCACCACACCAACGCCGGGGGGATATGGCAAACCGGTTTGATAAGGCAGAACCCAAAACATGATGTGGCTATTTTAATGCGCACCGCGCCCAGGCCGTGGCCACTTGCAGTTCTGGCCCTCATTTCCAGCCTGTTTGCCAGCCATGCATTGGCTGGACCGATAGAGAAAACTCTTAGACGCGCGGAAGGAAATGTCCCAACGCCGATCTTCAGGCCGCGCCCATCGCCGCAAGATACGCAGCCACCGACCATAACGGAAACTCCACCGCCGCCCGCAACCATTGAGCCAACCAAAGCTTCCGCCTGTCTGACCCAGTTGTCCCAAATCGCCCTTGCTGCCCCTGCTAGTGGCCCGAAGGAAGAGGATTCAAAATGCAGGATTCCAGACCCCGTCAGCGTCAAGGCAACCCTTGGTCGATTTCCAGTTGAGTTCTCCAGGGAGTTGACGCTCGATTGTCCCTTTGCCCTCGCATTTGCCCGCTTTGTGCGCGACACGGTCCAACCCCTGGCCCGCCACCACCTTGACCAGCCATTGGCATCAATCGGCACCGGCCCCGGTTACACCTGTCGGCGGCGCAACAATGCACCAAGTGGAAAATTGTCCGAACATGCCTTCGGCAACGCCATTGATATGGTGACATTCAGGCCAGCAAACGGTGCCGTGTTGAACGTCACATCACCCTCGCAAATGCAACAGGATCAGGCCCGGTTCTTCTCTGCCCTGCGCACCGCTGCCTGCGGAAGTTTCACCACCGTTCTTGGCCCCGGTTCCAACCCTGCCCATGCGACCCATCTCCACCTCGATCTTGGCCGGTCAAAGGATCGCAAAAACCCTTACCGAATTTGTGAATAGCGGCTCCCGATGAATCCCCTGCGCGGCATCTTCTATAAAATTCTCTCGGTCTTGATTTTCGTGGCCATGGCTACCTGCATCAAGGCGGCTTCCGGTCACGTGCCACCAGGGCAAACAGTTTTCTTCCGATCCTTGTTTGCCATACCGGTCATTCTCGGCTGGCTTTTCTGGCAGCATGATCTGGCCCAGGGGCTAAAGACCAGCAATCCAATGGGCCACGTTTGGCGTGGCCTTGTGGGCACCACGGCCATGGGACTGGGCTTTGCGGCACTTGGCCTGTTGCCCCTGCCGGAAGTCACCGCGATTGGTTACGCAGCGCCTGTATTTTCCGTCATCTTCGCCGCCATGTTTCTCAACGAGCGGGTCCGTGCGTTTCGCCTGGCGGCGGTTGCCCTTGGCATGGTCGGCGTATTGATCATATTGGCCCCGCGCCTGTCCGTGGTCAGCCTGGAAGAGGCCGACAAGCTGGAAGCAATCGGTGCATTCCTCATGTTCATGGGCGCGATCTTCATGGCGCTTGCACAAATATTCGTTCGCAAACTGGTGGGCCAGGAAAGCACAGCCGCCATTGTCTTTTACTTCTCCATCACTGCCACACTATTGTCTTTGCTGACGATCCCCTTCGGCTGGGTTGTCCCCACCAGCACAGAACTCGCCTTACTGGTTGCAGCCGGCCTGCTTGGCGGCATTGGTCAGATATTTCTAACCAATTCCTACCGCCATGCCGACACGTCCGTCATCGCACCGTTTGAATATACTTCCATGCTGCTGGCGGTCGCGTTCGGCTATTGGTTCTTCTGGGAAATTCCAACGACCAACACGCTCTACGGTGTGATTTTGGTCATCATTGCCGGCCTCATCATCATCTACCGGGAAAGCAGGCTTGGCCTTCAACGTTCTGCCCAACGCAAGGTAATGACCCCCCAGGGTTAGGGTCATCCTACCGCCCACAAGCCCTCAATTTGGCTTTACGTAAATTTACATTGCCAACAAATCCAGGAAACACGCACCTCCTAGGTTGGTGTCATCGGGCAAGACACCCGAACCGATCATCAAAAGCCTGCCCTCCCGGCGGGCCTGGAACAGGAGAACGCACATGTCCAAGATTACTTCTTCCAACATTGAACAACGGATGCGCCGCCACAAAGACCGTGGCAAAATCATCGCCGTTGTCGCAAGCACCGGTATATTGATTGCCGCATCCTTCGGCGTTCAGGCCATTGCCGAAAGCAACCCCGTTCAACACGCCCAATTGCTTCTGACCACCAGCGATGGCGAAGCGTCCACCACCTCGAACCCATTTATGAAAACGGCCAGTTGGGGTGGCGGGGGCGGCGGCTGGTTTGGCCGTGGTCACGGCCGTCACCGCGGCGATCGTTTTGCCAATATGAGTGACGAACAGGTGGAAAAACGCATTACCCGCATGGTCAAACACCTGGCCATCGAAATCGATGCAACAGACGATCAAACTGCAAAAATCACCACTTTGCTGACCGCAATTGCCAAGGACATGCGCCCCTTGCGGAAGGAATTTCGCGCGGCCGGTGATGAAGCCAAAAAGCTGCTTTTGGCAGAACAGATTGACCGGGCGGCCCTTGAAAAGCTGCGCGCCGAACGCCTGGCAAAAGTTGACGAAGTCAGCCGCCAAATGATGAACGCCATGGCCGATGTGGCAGATGTGTTGACCCTTGAACAGCGCAAGGTCGTCCATGAGCGCATCGACCAGATGCGCCGCTGGAAACGCGGTTGGCGGCGCGGCTAACCCCGACTACACTTAAATGCGAAAGTCTCGAGAGTAATTCACATGACGAACTATATTTTGCTCATCGAGGATGACCAAAGACTCGCCGAGATGGTTTCAGACTATCTTGGCGAGAACGGATACGATGTGACAATCGCCGGAACCGGCACAGAAGGCATCTCCAAGCAAAAACGCCACGGCTTTGATGCCCTCGTGCTTGACCTCATGTTGCCCGACATGGATGGCCTGGAAGTCTGTCGTGTCCTGCGCGCCAAGGATCCTGTACCGATCCTCATGCTCACCGCCAAGGGCGATCCCATGGACCGCATTGTCGGTCTGGAACTGGGAGCAGATGACTATCTCCCCAAACCGTTTGAGCCAAGGGAATTGCTGGCGCGCCTGCGCGCCATATTGCGCCGGGGAAAATCGCTGGCTGGCAGTGAGAACCTCAAATTTGGCCGCCTCGAAATTGACGCTGATTCAATGACGGCCAAAATGGACAGCAAACCCTGCGATCTCACGGCCCATCAATTCAACCTGCTGTCCATCATGGCCAATTCTGCCGGGCGTGTGCTCAGCCGTGACATGCTGATGGATCAGCTCAAGGGAACCGAACTGGAACTCTTCGACCGTTCAATAGACGTTCACATTTCGCGCATTCGTGCTGAAATCGAAGATGATCCCAAACAGCCCAAGCGCATCATTACGGTGCGCGGCGCGGGCTATGTTTTTGCCCGCGTGCAAGACTAAGCAAAGTCACCCGACCATGATAAAACGCCATCTCCACCGCCAGATCTACGCAACCATTATCGGCTGCCTTCTGCTCCTGGTCATCATCACATCCGGCACATTTGCACTTGTGGATGATGATCGGTTTGACCGGAAAATTCTTCAGGTCACCGCCCAGTTGACCTTCAGAGCGCTCCCCCCCGCCACCGCGTCGCGCGCCGAGCAGGCAAGAGCGATCACTGAACTTGGTCAGGAAATCGGCATGGCCCTCACCTTGTTTGACGCCAACAAGGAATTGATCGGTGCCTACGGAAAACCCAGCCGCCGCCCGCCACCGGACGCCGCGGCCAACAAGTGGCGTCGCCACGGACTTGGCCCATCATGGCGCATTCGCCTGCCGGACAATCGCTGGATCACTGTGCGCATGGAAGGTTTGGGAAGGCCAAGGCCAATCCTTGGCCTGCTTATATTGTTGATTGGCGTGACGCTGGCCATCGGGCTTGGCTCTTACCCCTTTGTCAAAAAGCTGACTGGCCGCCTTGAGCGCTTACAAAAAGGGGTGGACCGGTTTGGAACCGGCGACCTCTCCACACGTGTGGATGTGGAAGGCTTCGACGAAATCGCCACACTGGCCAGCAGTTTTAACAGTGCTGCGACAACGATTGAGCGGCTGGTCAATTCAAACCGCCAGCTGTTGGCCAATGCATCCCATGAATTGCGAACCCCCCTTGCAAGAGTTCGTTTGGGCGTGGAAATGCTCAAAGAAGGCGGCAGTCCGGCCCGCCGTGCGGCGTTGGAGCGGGACATTGCCGAACTGGATTCCCTTATTGACGAAATCCTTTTGATGAGCCGCCTTGATACGGGGCATCGCCCGGCACTTAACGAAACCGTTGATCTGTTAGGGCTTGTTGCCGAAGAAGTGGCTCACTATGACGCTGCAATCCTCGACGGCACGCCGGTTGAATTGCTGGGCAGCACAAAATTGCTGCGCCGCCTGGTCCGCAACCTCCTAGACAATGCCACCAAACATGGCCGCCCGCCGGTGGATGTCAAACTGCAACAGTCTGGCGACTTTGCCGTCTTGCGTGTCCACGACAACGGCGACGGCATCGCCAATGGGCAACGGGAAAATATCTTCGAGCCTTTCACCCGCGGGCAAGGCAAACAAAACGTCCCCGGTTATGGCCTTGGCCTTTCCCTCGTACGCCAGATCGCCGAGGCCCATGGCGGGTCGGCCAAATTCATTCAAACAGACAGTCCAGGATGCACAGTGGAAATAAGGCTGGCAGCAAAATTGCCGGAAGAGCCTAAGCCAGCACTTTGAGCCACAATCCATCAATGCGAGACAGAACCGCCGGATCCAGCGGCGGTTCACAATTCCAATAATCGCCGCTTTCCACATATTGACCTGCCTGCATTTCGGCCTGCAATGCGGTTTCAACTGCCACTTCATCAAATAACGCAACTGGTGGACTGTCGAGTGTGGCCACCTCACCGCGGGGCAATGTCAGACGGCTCTCGCTCTTGGTGGAAAGATTAACACATGAACACCCAGCCTTTGCTGCAAGTACGAGCAACCGGTTCGACTTCGCTTCCAGACTTTGCAGCGTGGGATCATCGCGCAGCGGGTCAGGCGCACCCGTGCCATAAAAATGCGTGTCGCCACCGGTTTTCGGATACACCATATCGCAGCCAATGATCGCCATGCATTTGGGCTTCAATGCATCCAGCACCCAATAGGCGGTTGAATAGGCCATCGTGCCGCCGGCATAAACAATGCCGCCAAACCGGTTGTTTGACGCCACATAAATATCTGCGCGAATGAGAGGCTTCCCATGGCCTTTAGGCGGCAAGCGTTCGGAGTCAAAATCATCGGGAAACACCAGATGCGTCCAGTCGGGATGCACCTGCCAGGAATTGTTCATAGCCACAATGGCATCAAACGATGACAAATCCATATCCCGCGCGCGCATGGCGTCTGGAGCGCTGCCGATCATCAAGACCCGTTCACTCATTTTGCAACACTTTCAAGAATGCAATTGGCGATGGCCGTACCGCTGTCAAATGCCGCTTCGACGCGCGCGCCCAGGCACCAGTCTCCACCGGCAAAAAGCGTGCCGGTTACATCCATGGCAAACGGCTTGCCCAGGGGCACAATGGTTTGCGCATAGCGCCACCGGTGAACATCCAAATGGGCGGGGCGGGGCAGCCCCTTCCCCAGCGCCTCTGCAAATTCACCCAGCATCATGTTTGAAATTTCATCCCGGTCCCCCTCCAGATGTGCGCGGCTCCACTGTGGGGAAGCATGCACGACCCAGCAATCGTTCTTGTGTCTTCGTCCCGGTTTGGAAGAATTGCGCGCCATCCAGCCAATCGCCGGGCTGACATGTCGCCAAACATCAAATGGCACTTCAATCTTATGGGCAAAACCCACCATCATCGCCCAGCACGGGTCCATTTCCACCGCTTGAACCTGATCAACAAGATCGCGGTGATTGGCACATAATTGACGCATCTGCACAACGGGGATTGTGGACACCAGCACATCAAAATTGAAACGACCTCCGTTTTCAGTATGAACAACCCAGGACGATGCCTGCCTTTCGATATGGGTAACCGCATCTCCCAAACGCATGTCCACCCCATCGGTCAGTGGCAAAAGCATTCGGTTCATCGCCGGACTTCCCACCTGAAAGGGCGCGCTGATTTCTTCCGACTGCTCATTGGCTACCGCGTCCCAAACCACCACCGTGCCGGCTTCCCGCAGGGAATTGAGACATTGTGCAAATGCGGGGCCCTTGGGCCGGACAAATTGTGCGCCATGATCAAAAGCAAATTCGTCCCCCACACGTCGGGTGGACATGCGCCCGCCAATACCCCGGCTCTTGTCAAACACCACGCAGCCAATACCGGACCGTACCAGAAATTCAGCACAGGAAAGTCCGGCCATACCTGCCCCCACAATGCCAACACTTGGCATCGTGCGACTTGGAGCGTGGGGCGGGGCGTGGGGAAACTCATCCATCATAAAGCCATCTGAAATCAAGGCCGCGAAGGCCACTGTGATGCGCCTGGACATATTGGCGCTTGTTCGCCCGTTGGTAACGCCCCGCTGCACCTGCGGCAATAGAATACAATGTGGCGCGGTGCGGCGCGGCAAACAATCAGATGTGGCAAGTGCAAGTTTCGGGTGGCAGCCATGGCCTCAATACGGGACACTGCCCAACAAGCCCGAATTCAAGTGATCTCCCATGTCCGCAAAACCCCTACAATCTCTCAACATGGCAGCACAGGACTGGGTACTGCTGTTTCTATTATCTGCAATTTGGGGAGGCTCGTTTCTGTTTGGGCGCGTGGCCGTTCAGGAAGTTCCACCAATGACACTGGTTCTGGCGCGGGTGGGAATAGCTGCAATCGCGCTAAATGGTTTTTTGTTGTTCTTTGCGTCCAAAATCACCCACTCCAAGTCCCTTTGGCTGGGCTTTGCCGGAATGGGTATTTTGAACAATATCATTCCATTTGGTCTTATTTTTTATGGTCAGTTGGAAATTGGCGCAGGACTGGCAGCCATCATCAACGCCATGACGCCGATCTGGACTCTGCTTATCGCCCATTGGACAACGGGAGATGAAAAACTTTCCCGCAACAAGATCATTGGCATCGTTTTGGGCTTTGCTGGCGTTGCATTGCTCATCGGTGTTGATGCGTTGACCGGATTGCAATCCAGCCTGATTGCGCAACTGGCAGTTTTGGGCGCCACCATATCCTATGGGTGCGCAAGTGTATTTGGCCGGCGCTTCTACCAGGTTCCGGCCATCGAAACCGCACGCGGACAATTGACCATGTCGACCCTCCTGATGATCCCAATTGCCGCCTATGCGGATCGGTTTTGGACCCTGCCATTCCCCTCACCACCTGTGTTTTGGTCGATCCTGGGCCTGGCTGTGATCTGCACTGCGTTTGCTTATATTTTGTTCTTCCGCATTCTGGCCCGCGCCGGGGCCGTTAACATCGCATTGGTGACCTTTCTGGTGCCCATTTCCGCAGTCCTGTTGGGCAATTGGGTATTGGGTGAGGTGCTCACACCCAACCAGCTTGCCGGCATGGGGTTGATCCTGTTTGGACTGCTTGTTGTCGACGGCAGGCTCTTCACTTGGGCACGCCGCTGAACTAGGGTCACAGTCTATCAAATGTGAGCCGGAGCAGCCGCTTGAAATACCCAGTTGAGTTCACCTACCCGCCAGAAAATTTTCGGCGCGAAGCATCACAATATTCAAAATTCTGGTGGACAATATTGCCCTGCATTGTGGCAGTGGCCATTTTCGTCGTCTTCAAAGCCAATCCGGAATTTTCTAAAAAATGGATGAGCAGCGAACGCACCGGTTTGCTTGAATTCATAAACGCAGCTTTCCCTCTCGCAGTCGCCATCATTGCGATAAGAACCCTGATGTTCAAACAAGTCAGACAGGACAATTTCCTGAAATTCTGGCTGGGTTTAATGGTGCTGGGCGGCATTTACCTGGCTGGGGAAGAATCCAGTTGGGGGCAACATTATATTGGCTGGAGCACACCGGAATTCTGGCTGGCGGTGAACGATCAGCAGGAAACTAATCTGCACAACACCTCCCACTGGCTTGACCAAAAACCCCGCGCCCTGTTGATGATTGGCATTGTGGCTTCGGGCATAATCACACCTTGGTTCCTGTTGAACCGACCACACTTACCCCTGCGCCGGTTTGATTTTGCTTACCCCACACTGGCCCTCACTCCGCTGGCCATCATTGTGTTGGTCGCAGAGTTCTATATTCAGGCCAAAGACTACATACCGCGCGAAATCACCGGGGGAGTGCGTCCTGGGGAATATCAGGAATTGTTCCTGGTCTGGTTTCTGTTGGGCTACGGACTGTGCCTTTATTGGCGCGCACGCGACCAAAACAGGCTAAACGACTGACCAACACCGTAACGGACAAAAAAAAGTCCCGGCACCTGGACCAATTCATGACAGATTGGCCGGGGTCGCCGAAAAAATTGGGGGAAACCACAGTGAATGCAGATGAAATGCTGAGCGCATTGGCCATCGCCAATGAAATATCAACCGGTCGCTTATCGCCCAATGAAGTGTTTGAACACTCCGCCAAACGCATTGCGGATTTAGAAGAAACCGTGCGCGCATTTTCCCATATCCCGGAACAATTGCACGCTGGACTTGGCCCATTGCGGGGCATTCAGGTGGGTGTGAAAGATATTTTCGATACACACGACATGCCCACGAGCTACGGATCCGCCATTTATCCAGATCATCGCCCCGTGGCAGATGCTGCTTTAGTCGCCATGTTGCGCCAGGCCGGTGCGACCATTGCGGGCAAAACTGTCACTACAGAATTTGCCTGGTTCAGCCCCGGCGACACCACCAATCCCCATAATTCAGGCCACACGCCCGGCGGTTCCTCCTCCGGGTCTGCGGCCGGGGTTGCTGCCGGATTTTTCCCCGCCGCCATTGGCAGCCAGACCGGCGGTTCAATCATCCGCCCTGCCGCATTTTGTGGCGTGGCGGGTTATAAGCCCAGCTTCCGCCTGTTTCCGACAATTGGCATGAAGCAGTTTTCCTGGTCGCTCGATACCGTCGGTTTCTTTGGCGCAACCGTAGCCGACGCAGCATTTGTGGCTGCGGCCTGTTCGGGCAGAAATTTGCAGCCCTCCGCCAACCCGGGCAAGCCTCCCCGCATCGGTCTTTACCGCAGCGCCATCGATGCAAAAATGAACAAGGATATGGCCAAAACTCTGGACAAGGTTGCCCACATCGCCGCCGAGGCCGGCGCCACCATTGTTACAATCAAGGAACCCAAAGCGCTTGAGTCCGGCAGACTGGCCCACGCGACCATTCAGGATTTTGAAGCCGCCCTGGCATTGTGTGATGAACGCCACCGGTTCCCGGATCTGCTATCGCCGGTATTGGCGAAATATCTTGAAGGCTGCATCGTGCACACGCCACAGGATTATGACAAGGCACGCCGCGCCGCCAACAGGGCGCGCAAAGCCAGCCGCGCGCTGTTTGACAATTGCGATGTTCTTTTGCTGCCCTCCGCTCCAGGTGCTGCGTCCAAGACACTTAAATCTACCGGAGATTCCGTGTTCAACCGCCTGTGGACATTGTTGGGAATGCCCTGCGTCAACGTGGCTGGCATGAAATCCACATCGGGCCTGCCCTTGGGGGTTCAGATCATCGCCCCATTTGGACAGGACAAAAAAGCACTACAGGCTGCCCATTGGCTGGAAAAGAAAATTCAATCCACCCGGACCAAGTCGCCCTTTGTGTGACCCATTACCTGTCAGGCACTCACTTTGGCCGATCAGGCACCCGACTTGCGCAACAGCCACACCATCACTGTCAACATTGTGTCTTGCGCCGGTGGTGGCGTGAGTTCTTCGCAATTGACGATTTCCAACCCTTCCGCCTTCGCCCACTGGCCAAGTTGTTCTTTGCTCAGGCCAGGCCAGCGGTGCGCATGTTCTTCACGCAGAAAGGCAAAATCATGGGGGGCAAAATCAACCACCAGCAAACGTCCTTCATCCGCCATGGTGCGCACGGCCTGGCGCAGGGCGAGCGCAGGATCATCGAGAAAATGCAAAACCTGATGTAAAACTACCAGATCATATTGCCCCACATCTTCCAGTCGATAGACATCGCCGTGGCGGACTTTCATCTGGCCCAACCCCGCCGTTGCCGTGGCGGTGCGGGCAACTGCCAGCATGTCGTGGCTGGTATCAAGCCCCAGGCCCCTGGTCAGATGGGGAGCAAACAATTCCAATATGCGCCCCGTTCCTGTTCCCAGATCAAGCATGGTTTGGGGCTGGTGCGACAGGCCCAGTTTCAGCATTGCCTGCTCAACCTCACTCTCAGCCACATGCAGCGACCGCAAAGTGTTCCAGCTTTGGGCATTGGCCGCAAAATAATCTGCAGCCCGCCGTGCCCGCCGTTCACGAACTGCGGCAAGCTTTTCCTGGTCCACTGCCCAAACCGGGTCATCTTCGTCGAGACTGGAAAGGATTGATTGCAGGAAGTCCCGCGCCGGTCCGCGATCCACATTGCGGAAATAGGCCCAGGCCCCTTCCTGAAAACGCACGGTCAGCCCCGCCTCCACAAGCAGTTTCAAGTGCCGGGAAAGCCGGGGCTGGCTTTGTCCCAAAATTGAGATCAGATCACTCACCGTTAGATCAACATCATTGAGTAACGCCAAAAGGCGCATGCGTGTTGGTTCCCCCGCTGCCCGCAACCAGGCAACAATTTCATCAAGGCCATTGCCGTTCAAAACCCACTACCCCCAGTCATGCCGTTTCACCTCCCGGTCCAATCCATGATATATCGCTATGGACTGTATATGGCTCAGGTATGCACCAAGGTGAAAGCGAATACAAAGCGCCAACAGGGGCAATTGCGGGCCTTGCGAGACTTCATTCCCCTCGCGCCCTATGCGGATTTCAGCGCCATTGCCCTTGCCATGCGCGCAAACCACATGCGTTCACTCACCCCGGTAAATGCCGCATTTCTCGCAACTGTTGCGCATATTCGCCATATGCACACGGAATATGACAGCCTGCGCGACGAGGGATATGATCACGATTCGGCCCGCTTTTTCGTGGCAGATGCGATCGACGCACAGTTACTCGAATGGGGCGCGCCACGGGGGCTCGACAGCCAAACGACAGACTAACCGCTCAAAAACCGCATTTGATGGAAACTGGTTTGCAGCCGCGGGCAAGGTACTCAAACAGTATAGATCCATTGGCTGGGAATGCGCGCTTCAAATGCTTCGCCTGTTTTGACCACCCCCTCTTTCTCCACCCAACCGACCAGGCCGCGCAATCTGCGCGCTTCGCGCGGGAAGGTCGTTTCAACATCGTTGCGCCCGTCAAACTGACTGGCAATGGCGCGACCAGTCACCCGGCAGGGTGCGTTATCGCCATCGATCTTAATGGTCACGCCCCCTTCAAAGAAGATCAAAGTGCGCGCAGGCAACATGGTCAGGTTCTCAATACCTTCCAGCAGCATGTTGCCGCCCATCCATTGCGCCTTAAGTTCGGGCACATCTATGCGCCGCGCAATGGCACGCAATTCCTGGGGGCATAAGATCGAAAGCTGGCGTTCGTTGCGCATCTCCGTTCCCCGGGGATACCACGGTTCACGCCCGCCGGACCGGCGTGTCTGGCCCGCATGAAAATCACCGGGGATGCCATCAAATGTCAGTGGCAATTCTTCGACAACCTCGGTTTGAAAGCTCTTTCCCTGCGCTTTGAAAAGGCCGGCAACGGTTCCCCGCACCTTTTGCACCGGGTGAATTTCAATCTCTTCGTTCCTGTTGGCAAAAGGATCCTGCACACTATTTCTCCGCAATTGTTCCGCCGCCTCCGGCAAAGCTAAAGAATTGCCCGATGGGCGTATATGAAACATTGCCCTTATCCACACAGCGACCCAACGATAATGCCCAAATGGCTGCTCGCACCACAAGATAAGTTTATCAATGGCTGTCCGTGTTGAACTTGCAAAACCAAAAAAGCCGCAAATACATTATAACCGTAACTGATTGTTCAGCCCCGTGAGGAACCCCATGCGCCGTCTCCTGATTCCATCCCTGATTGCAGCCTCGATCAGTGTTTCTCACGCGGCAGAGCCTGCCTTCACAATCGACGGCTCTTCCGGCTCCAAAGTCACCGCCCAACCCATCGCCACATTCGATGCGCCCTGGGCCATGTCCTTCATTGATACCAATACCCTGTTGGTGACCACCAAACCGGGTAAACTGTTCATTGTTGGCACCGATGGGTCAAAGCGCCCGGTCACCAATGTTCCCAAGGCATCTGTGGGCGGACAAGGCGGGCTGGGTGATGTGGTTATTGCGCCAGACTTTGAAACGTCCAGGCTGATCTATCTGTCGCTTGCTGAGAGTTCACCGCAGGGCAACACATATGGCGCTGTGGTCTATCGCGCAAAGCTGGATATGGGCACCTCCCCGGCCCTGACCGATGTGCAAAAAATCTGGACCCAGGAACCCAAGGTCAGCGGACGCGGACACTACAGCCACCGCATCGCCTTTGGACCAAAGGGCACTTCCCATGAGGGCAAATTATTCATCACATCAGGCGACCGCCAAAAACAAACGCCAGCACAAGACTGGAACAGTGCACTTGGCAAAATCATCCGACTGAATCTTGATGGCAGCGTGCCCAAGGATAATCCATGGCAAGACAAGGGCGAATTGGCCAAGACATTTTGGAGCACCGGCCACCGAAACCTGTTGGGTATTGCCTTTAATGCCGAGGGCGATCTTTGGGCCCATGAAATGGGGCCCAGGCACGGCGATGAATTGAACCACATCATGCCGGGCAAGAATTATGGATGGCCGGTGGTTTCCGAAGGGAACAATTATTCGGGCATTCCAATCCCGGACCACAACACCCGCCCGGAATTCGAACCGCCAAAGGCTGCATGGGTGCCTTCAATCGCACCCGCCGGACTGGCGCTCTATTCCGGAGCAGAATTCCCGCAATGGCAGGGCAATGCCTTCATTGGCGGCCTGGTTTCCCGCGCCCTCATACGGGTGGAACTCAAAGGTGAAACCGCCAGTGAAGTTGAGCGCTTCCGCTGGGAAAAACGCATCCGCGAAGTGGAACAAGGCCCCAATGGCGCGCTTTGGGTTCTGGAAGACAAAGCCGGTGGCCGCCTTCTCAAACTGACAAAATAACGGGAATCAACGATGGACGAACCGGCAAGGGCTTGTATGATCGGTCCATGCAAACGCCAAAAAACTCCACCTCTCCCGTCCGCATTGAAACAGTAAGCACAGCCGAATTTTCAGCTCTGCTGACACCGCTTGCCTCGCTGTTGCATGACTGTGTTCATGCAGGCGCCAGCATCGGATTTGTGCTTCCTTTCCAACACCAGGATGCGGCAGACTGGTGGCATGGGAGTGTCGGCCCGGCGCTTGGCGATGGCACACGGTTGATGTTGGTCGCCTATGCCAACAACCAACTGGCGGGCACCGTGCAATTGGATACCGCCACCATGCCCAATCAGCGCCACAAGGCGGATGTGATGAAGCTGATGGTGCACCCGCAATCACGCCGCTTGGGCATTGCCCGCGCATTGATGGCAGAATTGGAAACGCATGCACGGGCCATGAATCGCACTTTACTTACCCTGGACACAAGAAGCGGCGATGACGCCGAACCGCTCTACACGTCGCTGGGGTATGAAACTGTGGGGCCCATTCCTGGATATGCAACTGACCCGTTTGACACCGCCAAACGCGACGCCACCACAATCATGTATAAAAACCTTTCATAGGAAACACGCACATGCTGCGATGGGGAATTCTTTCAACCGCCAAAATTGGCCGTGAACATCTGATTCCGGCCCTGTTGAAGGCCAATAACGGCATTATCACAGCAATCGCCAGCCGCGATGCTGGCCGTGCCGCACAGGTCGCCACACAATTTGCCATTCCCCATGCCTATGGCAGCTATGAGGAACTGCTGGCCAGCAGCGAAGTGGATGCCATCTATATCCCGCTGCCCACCTCACAACACGTTGAGTGGTCAATCAAAGCGGCTGAGGCCGGCAAGCATGTATTGTGCGAAAAGCCGATTTCGCTGCATGCCTCCCAGATTGATGACATCATCAAGGCCCGCGACAGCAATGGTGTCATCATCAGCGAAGCATTCATGGTCACCCACCATCCCCAATGGCACAAGGTGCGAGACCTGTTGGCGCAAGAGGCCATTGGAAAAGTGCAGCACGTGCAAGCCAGTTTTACCTATTACAACCGCGATCCGGCCAATATGCGCAATGTGCCGGAATTGGGCGGCGGCGTCCTGCCGGACATTGGGGTTTACCCGACCGTCACCACCCGGTTTGCAACGGGGGCCGAGCCCTTGCGTGTGTCAGCAAAGGTAATCCGCGATGCGCAATTTGGTACAGATATCCATGCCAGCGCACGGGTTGATTTTGGATCCTTTGAAATGTCCATGTACATTTCCACCCAACTGGCACTGCGCCAGTCCATGGTGTTCCATGGCGACAGCGGCTGGATAGAACTCTTCGCCCCGTTCAATGCTGGTCTGTTCGATGCTGATACGGTGAGACTACACAATGCCGATCACAGCGAAGTTCAGCAGTTCCGTTTCGCCGGTGTTGATCAGTACCAATTGCAAGTGGAAGCATTTGGGCGGGCGGCTTTGTCTGGCGATGAACAAGATAAGGAAAAGCTGTTTTCACTTGAAGATTCGGTCAAAAATCAAAAGCTGATCGATGCGATTTACACCGCCGGCGAAAGTGAAAATTGGGAAACTGTCTAGGCGGCACATTGGCCAACGCACCTGCGCACCAGAACAGCCCTTAAGGTTGCCATTGCTGGCGAATACGTTGCCATAGCTTCTCACCAATAAGGCAGTCATAAGCTGGTGCCGCTTTGATGCGCATCACGCGGGTAGGGTCCGGCATCGAGCCGGCAAGTTCCAACACCAGCTTTTGACGCACGGCTGCTGGAAACTCTTCCCAGCGCAATACCGGAATGACAAATGCGGACGGGCCGCCAATGACGCAGTGGCGATAATATTCATCAAGGTTTTCCAAATGCCAGCGATGGCCAATGCCTTCCCGGGTCATCAGAGGTAAACCGTTTATAACGATACCCTTGGCAAGTGCCGCTGCACGCGCTTCCAGCACCGGGCGACCGACATTGTTGGGCCCATCGCCCGAAATATCAATAATCCGCCGATTGGACACAAATGAATTATCGTCCAATGATCGCGAGGCGTAATCCATGGCCCCGGAAATTGACGTGCGCCGCATGGCTTCGTTGAACTGACTTGTGAGCTTTAGCGCAAATGTCCGCGCATCCTCAGCTGTGGCAAGAACCGTCCAGTCCACAATCACCCTTTGCATCTGTGGCCCAGACCATTCCACATAGGTAACGGCAATCTTGCCATGCAATCCGCGCCTTATGGCGGTGATGACATCATCGCTGACCAGAGCTTCAGCATATCCGCGCCGCTGGATTTCCAACTCGCGTGCTGTCATGGAGCGGGACACGTCCACGGCCAAAAACAATTCCGCATCCACATCCATTGATTTGGCGCTCGACGCGGATGCATGGAACACAAGAGCACAAGCCACAAGCGCGACCGCCCATAGCCGTATCATTCCATTGCGAGGACCGATGTGTGCCATGGGCAAATACTGCGCCCAATGCCCATCGCTTGTCGACCCGCCAGCGTTCAATCTCCGGTGAAGGCGAACGCATTGGGTCGTTCTGCAGGCTTTAGACTAGTGCCCAGCCCCAAGGGTCGCGCGTACTGAATAATCCACCGCAACGGCATAGTCAGGATCATCATCAGAATCGACCATCAACTGGCCTGCCCGGTTCAACAGGCGGTGGCAATCGCGCGAAAGGTGCCGCAACTGAAGAGTCTTGCCTTCCTTTTCATATTTCATCGCAATGGCTTCAATCGCCTGCAACGCAGACTGGTCCACAACCCGGCTGTTGATGAAATCTACAATCACCACGGATGGATCGTCCTGCACGTCGAACAGTTCATTGAACCCTGCGGCTGAACCAAAAAAAAGCGGCCCTTCGATCCGGTAAACCTTCGCGCCGTCATCAGTTGTGTTGATTACCGCATGAATGCGACTGGCATTGTTCCAGGCATAGGCCAGAGCGGAAACAATCACACCCACGATAACTGCAATTGCCAGGTCGGTCATAACTGTCACAACGGTGACCAATACAATCACAAACGCATCGGTGAGCGGAATCCGGCGCATAATCGTCAGGCTCTGCCAGGCGAATGTACCAATCACCACCATGAACATTACACCCACAAGGGCCGCCAGCGGAATCTGTTCAATCAGTCCAGAGGCGACGAGGATAAACGCCAGCAGGAACAGTGCAGCGGCGATGCCCGACAACCGGGTTCGGCCACCGGATTTCACATTGATCATCGACTGACCAATCATCGCACAACCGCCCATGCCACCAAAGAAGCCAGTCACCGTATTCGCGGCACCCTGCGCCAGACATTCCTGTGACGCGCCGCCGCGCTTGCCTGTAATCTCACCCACAAGGTTCAGTGTCAGCAGGCTTTCGATCAGTCCGATCGCCGCCAATATAAGCGCATAGGGCAAGATGATTTGCAGTGTTTCAATTGTCATCGGCACCTGGGGAATGGCAAATGGCGGCAGGCCGCCCTGAATAGATGCCAAATCCCCCACACGTGGCACATTAATGTCAGCCAAAATCACCAACAGGGCCACAAGGCCAATACCCGCAAGCGGCGCTGGAATTGCACGGGTAAACCGGGGAAACGCCCAAATGATGATCATGGTCAGCGCCACCAGTGACAACATCAGAACCAGCGGCCAGCCGGTCATCCAAACCTGAGCACCGTCTACGCCAGGCATTTTGAATTGAGTAAGCTGTGCCATGAAAATGACGATTGCCAACCCGTTTACAAACCCCAGCATCACCGGATGGGGCACAAGGCGGATGAATTTTCCCAGCCTGAACAGCCCCGCCAGAATTTGCAGAATGCCCATCAGCACAACCGTGGCAAACAGATATTGCACACCGTGTTGGGCAACCAGCGAAACCATAACCACAGCCAATGCACCGGTGGCGCCGGAAATCATGCCCGGACGACCGCCAAATACAGCTGTAATAAGCCCCACAATAAATGCCGCATAGAGCCCGACCAACGGGTGCACCCCGGCCACAAAGGCAAACGCCACCGCTTCCGGCACCAGCGCCAAAGCAACGGTGAGGCCCGACAGAATTTCTGTCTTGATTACATCAGGGCTGAATTTGTTGGGTATTCCGCGCTTCGCGTCGGAAAAGGAAAAGCGTTCAGCAAACGCGCCAAGCGTGGCTCTCATGGAATCGGACCGGTTCAGGTGTCGGGGGATTTTGCGCGCTTATAGACGAGCCTGCACCAATTGGCGAGGGGGACAAGAAAGCAATCACCTATTCGTCAAACTGGCATCAATAGAGACCATAAAATTGAGAGCTTTATCAGGCTGAACCGCGTTTCGCGTTTCGTTTAACAACACTTTCAACTGCAACAATTCCTCATGACCAATTGCATCCTCAACCCTTGAATTGAGACGCTCTTTGACGCTCCGCAAGCGCTTTGAAAGCAAATGCCCTTTGTAAGTGTAGCTGATGAGCCTCGCGCGTTTATCCGATGGGTCGATTTCGGCTTTAAGGATGAATTGGCTTCTGATTTAGCCAAGTCGCCTGACTAAATGGCATTTCACGAAGAAGAAAGTTCCATGAAAAGTCTTATTATGGTTTCGATGCTCGCTATGGCGTCCGGGGCTGCACACGCTGCGGACACAACAATGAGCGCTGCACTGTGCACAAATGCGGTAGGCGGGTTTTCATTTGCGACCCGTGACGGACCGCAGACAATTGCAGAAAATTGGAATACCGTTGCAGTGCAGGTAACTTGATAATTTGTCACAGACCGGGCGGGAGAGCGCAGCGCATGACCTATTATGACCATTACGGAAACCCGATCTCGACCAACTCCCAAAGCGCAACAGACGCCTATAACAAAGGTGTACGCCTGTTCTTGAGCGCGGATTACGGGGCCATGGAGGCTTTCCAATCAGCCATCGACGCCGACCCGGATTTTGCTCTTGGCCATGCGGGTCTGGCGCGCGCCCTGATGATGACCGGACAAATGGCGAGCGCCAAAACGGCCATTGCCCGCGCAGCAGAACTTGCCTCAAACGGACAAACAAGAGAACAACAGCACGTCAACGCCATAAACCTTCTCCTTTCAGGAGAAGCTCAAAAAGCCCGCACCGCCGTGCTTGCCCATGTGCGCGACCATCCACGCGATGCCCTGGTGGCACAATTATGCGCCAATGTGTTTGGGCTGATCGGATTTTCGGGAGAAGTGGGCAGAGAAGCAGAACTTCTTGCCTACACATCGGCCCTTCTTCCCCATTACGGGCAAGACTGGTGGATGATGTCCATGCATGCCCTTTCCTTGTGCGAAACCGGGCAGATTTCACAATCCATCGAACTTATGGAACGTTCGCTTGCGCTCAATGGGCGCAATGCCAATGCTGCCCATTTCAAGGCCCATGCCCAATATGAAGCCGGCGACACAATAGCCGGTCGCACCTATTTGGAAGGATGGCTGGCCGACTATGACGACAGGGGCGTATTGCACGGTCATCTTAACTGGCATGTGGCCCTGTGGGCTTTGCAGACAGGAGATCAAAGCGCCATGTGGAATGCAGTCGACATGGGAGTGCGCCCCGGGGCCGCCAAGGGATTGCCGATCAACATTCTCACCGATACCGCCGCAATCCTTTATCGCGCCGAACTCGCGGGCATGGCGGTTCAGCCCCAAAGGTGGATGGAACTGAGCGACTATGCGGTCAAGTTCTTCCCCGAAACCGGACAGAGCTTCGCCGACATGCATGCCGCACTCAGCCACGCCATGGCTGGCCAGGGCGAACGCCTGGCTCATATTGCCGAAACCGCCAAGGGTTTTGCAGGTGATCTGGTGCGACCGCTCGCCCGGGCCTGGGGTGAGATTGCCCGTGAAAACTGGGCATCGGCACTAGACGAACTCGTGCCCGTCATGGGTACGGCCGAACGTTTGGGCGGCAGTCGTGCCCAGCGCGATCTGCTTGAACTGACCTATGCCAATGTTCTGATGAAGCTTGGGCAATCGCAGGAGGCCAGGCGCAACCTGTCCATGCGTCGCCACATCCTGGCAAATGCTCCACCGATTGCAGCGTTTAACTAAGGAACTCTCCGCAGGGCGATCCCGGCGCACGCATCGGCGCCGGGTTGGAAGCCCTAGTCAGGCAATCACATTATGATCAGGCCCATAGGGGAAGCCCGTAATGTTTTCTGCGCCATCATCACCCACCACCAAAATATCGTGTTCGCGATAACCGCCTGCCCCTGCCATGCCCTGGGGTATCCACAACATGGGTTCCATGGAAACCACCATGCCCGGCTCCAGAACCGTGTCGATGTCCTCGCGCAATTCAAGTCCGGCCTCACGGCCATAATAATGCGAAAGCACACCAAACGAATGTCCATATCCAAATGAGCGGAATTTAAGCATATCCTTTTCCGCCAGGAATTCATTGATATGCGCACAAATTTCCGAACAGCTGGTTCCTGGACGAATGAGCGACAGCCCCAATTCATGGGCATCAATATTGGCTTGCCAATATGTCATGGAAGCTTCGTCCGGTTCGCCCAAAAACAGCGTCCGTTCCAGCGCGGTGTAATATGCGCTGATCATCGGGAACGTGTTCAGGCTCAGGATATCCCCCTGCTGCAAGCGCCGGGTTGTCACCGGATTATGCGCCCCATCCGTGTTGAGACCAGACTGGAACCACACCCAGGTGTCGCGCAATTCACTATCTGGAAACGCCCGCGCAATTTCCAGCTCCATCGCATCACGCCCGGCAATCGCCACATCTATCTCGCGAGCGCCCTCTTTGATTGCACTGTGAATTGCAGCACCACCCACATCGGCAACACGCGCGCCTTCACGGATCAGTGCGATTTCCTCATTCGATTTCCACATCCGTGCAGCCATCGTGTCGGCGGCAATATCGACCAGCTCCGGGCTGTCCAGCATGTCTGCAATCACATCACGCATCGCCAGCGTGAGGTGATCACCTTCAATACCAACCCGACCAGCACCACCGGCGAGCGATGCAACGGCACGAAAATAATTGTTCCGTGTCCAGTCCGTGTAAATGACATTGTCACCATAACTGCGCCGCCAGGGCTGGCTGCCATCGATATTGGCAGACACGGTCGTGCAGTTTTCCTGCGTAACAACGCACGCATAAGGACGGCCAAAGCTGCAATACAGGAAGCCCGAATAATAGGCGATATTGTGCATGGAAGTGAGCAATACAACGGGAATATCCCGTTGTTTCATCACGTTACGAAGTTTTTCCAACCGCCGTTCATATTCGGCTGCCGAAAATGCCATTGGCGCTTTGTCGCCATCCTGGCGAACGAAAAATTGAGGTCTGTCTTGAAGAGTTTGCATCATGCTTTCCCATCACCCGGGAAAGCTGCTCATGCTGCCCGGGAAACATCCGGGCGTACAGGACGGTGAAAAGGCTGCACAATTATGCAACCGAAACACACGCTCATATGCAGCGACGCCATCGCTGCGAGCAGCAAACAATTAGCGCCGCCCGCAACGGATCGCAAGCCCGGATTCTCCAGACCCGAAACATTTTCAAGACCTGTGAATTACCGCCCCAGGGGTTTGAAATGGATGCGCTTTGGCGTCAGTGCATTGTCACCCAAACGGGCCAGCTTGTCTTTTTCATAATCTTCAAAATTGCCTTCAAACCATTCCACATGGCTGTCGCCCTCAAACGCCAGCATGTGTGTCGCCAGACGGTCAAGGAACATGCGATCATGCGAAATGATAACAGCACAACCGCCAAATTCTTCCAGCGCATCTTCAAGGGCTGACAGGGTTTCGGTATCCAGATCGTTGGTCGGCTCATCGAGCAACAGCACATTGGCACCTGATTTCAGCATTTTGGCCAGATGAACCCGGTTACGCTGACCGCCTGAGAGTGTGCCAACCTTCTGCTGTTGATCGCCTTTTCGGAAATTGAACGACCCCACATAGGCGCGCGAATTGACCTCGTGCTTGCCCAGTTTGATCACTTCTGCTCCGCCGGAAATCTCTTCCCATACGGTTGCATCCGGATTGAGTGAATCGCGGCTCTGATCCACATAGCCAAGCTTCACCGTGTCGCCGGTGCGGATCGAACCGCCATCAGGCGTTTCCTGTTCCGTGATCATTCTAAACAGAGTCGACTTACCCGCCCCGTTGGGTCCGATCACACCAACAATACCGCCCGCAGGCAGCTTGAAGCTGAGATTCTCAATCAACTGACGGTCGCCATAACCTTTCGACACGCCTTCGGCCTCAATCACCACCTGCCCAAGCCGTTCTGCCACCGGTATCACGATCTGCGTGTCAGACGGTTTGCGCTGATCAGCGGCTTCCACCAGTTCCTGATATTTGTTGATACGCGCTTTGGATTTGGCCTGCCGCGCTTTCGGGCTGGTGCCCATCCATTCACGTTCCCGGTCAAGCTGGCGCATGCGCGAATCCTGTTCGCGCCCTTCCTGGATCATCCGCTTTTTCTTCTTTTCCAGATAAGCAGAATAATTACCCTCATAGGGGATGCCCTGCCCGCGATCGAGTTCCAGAATCCAGCCTGTCACATTGTCGAGGAAATAGCGGTCATGGGTTACGATCATCACCGCGCCTTTGAAGTCGCGCAGATGTTTTTCAAGCCATGATACAGTTTCCGCATCCAGATGGTTGGTGGGTTCGTCAAGCAACAACAAATCGGGCTCAGAAAGCAGCAATCGGCAAAGTGCCACGCGGCGTCGCTCACCACCCGACAATGGTTTCACATCCGCATCCGGTGGGGGACAACGCAGGGCATCCATCGCCATTTCCACCTTGGCATCGAGATCCCACAAGCCTTCTGCGTCAATCTGATCCTGCAGCTTTGCACCCTCTTCCGCCGTTTCGTCGGAATAGTTCATCATCAATTCGTTATAGCGTTCGAGAATGTCGGTTTTCTCTTTCAAACCGACCATGACGTTTTCGCGAACGGTCTTGTCACCATCCAGCTGCGGCTCCTGTTCCAGATATCCAACTTTGGCACCTTCAGCAGCCCAGGCCTCGCCCTGCCATTCGGTATCCAGACCAGCCATGATTTTCAGCAAGGTCGACTTACCCGCCCCGTTGGGTCCAAGCACACCGATTTTGGCATCGGGATAGAAGGAAAGATGCACATTATCGAGCACCTTTTTGCCACCGGTATAAGTCTTGGTCAGACCCTGCATATGATAGATAAATTGGCGTGCCATGGGGAGTATTCTCGCGTGAGGAGCGACGATTGAAACGTCAGCAATATTTCGGGATTTGTTGGCGCTGATGTAACCCTGCTGGGCCTGTAAAACAAGGCACAGCAGGGTTGGATTTTCCCGGCCATATCAGCCACACTTCAATATCGCGTGCCCATTGGCACAATCGAGGATTGAAAATTGAAAACTGCTGTCATTATCGGGGCCGGTGAAGGGCTCTCCGCCTCCCTGGCGCACAAACTGTCCAAGCGGGGTTACACGCTGGCTCTGGTGGCCCGCAATACCGACAAACTCGCCACTCTGGCGCAGCAAACCGGGGCCCATGTTTTCAAAGGTGATGCTGCAAATCCCTATGGAATGATGAAGGTCTTTGAAGACATAGATGCCCTGGGCGGACAATTGGATGTGGCAATCTACAATCCCTCTGCCCGCCTGCGCGGGGGAATTACCGAGCTTGATCCGTTTGAGGTTCGCGACGCCATAATGGTCACCTCCTACGGCGCTTTTTTGATGGCCCAGCAGGCAGCAAAGCGCATGATTCCTGCGCGCAGCGGCAACATTCTTTTCACCGGCGCTTCCGCAGGCGTGAAGGGTTATGCCAATTCATCCACATTCGCCATGGGCAAATTTGGTTTGCGTGGCCTGTGCCAGTCTCTTGCCCGCGAGCTTCATCCCCAGGGCATTCACATCGGGCACTTTGTCATTGACGGTGGCATTGAAAACCCCAATCGCCCGGAACGCATTTCACCAAACGACAGCCCCAACTCCATGCTCAGCCCCGATGCAATTGCAGACAGCTACCTGCACTTTATCGACCAGCCCCGGTCTGCCTGGGCATGGGAAATTGAGCTGCGCCCCTGGGTAGAGAAATTCTAATGGCCATTGACAAAAACAGCCCCCTTGCCTCGCCTTCCGGTGCTGCGCTGGCGCTTCGAAGCCAATTGCCAAAGGGCCAGCCAAAGGCAGTTATCCACATAAACCATGGCATGGCAGAGCATTCCGCCCGTTACGCAAGGTTCGCCGATGCTTTGTCCAAAGCCGGATATGCGGTCTATGCCCACGATCACCGCGGCCACGGACACACCACGGCCGTCGACGCCAGCCCGGGCAGATTTGCCGCCAAGGATGGCTTCAAATGCGTTTTAGACGATGTGCATGCGGTCAATGCCCATTTCCGTTCCCAGCACACCGATAGTCCAGTGGTGGTGTTTGGCCATTCAATGGGATCCATCATCGCCTTTAACTACGCATTGCAGCACCCCCAATCCGTTGACGGGATTGCCCTGTGGAATGCCGGTGTCGATGATGGATTGATGACAAGTATTTACGGACTGATCTTGAAAACCGAACGGTTTTTCAAAGGCTCAGATGTCACCAGCACCATGGCCAAAAAACTGGCTTTCGACGCCTGGAACAAGAAATTTGCACCCAACCGCACGGAGTCGGATTGGTTGTCCAACGATACTGCCGAAGTCGACGCTTACATTGCCGACCCCCATTGTGGATTCGACATTTCCATTGGCCTGTGGCTGGACCTGCTTGGCGGCATTCGTTTTGCAGCCAATGATGCCAATCTGGCAAATCTGCCCAAGCACCTGCCGGTTAACCTGCTCGCCGGACAAGACGACCCCTGTACAGAAAACGGCCAGTCTGTTGCCAATATCGAAAGACGTTTGCTCAGCGCCGACCTGGAAGATGTGACATTCACCCTTTTGCCCAACACACGCCATGAAAGCCTCAACGAACTCAACCGGGAGGAAACGACCCGCAGTTTCATAGCCTGGCTGGACAGACGCTTTGCCCAGTCTGACGGGAAGTGAACAATGACACTTTTCGAATTGTTTTTTGCACGATAGACGGATTGAATGCCTGGCACTTGGCCTCATTGAAATACAACCCATAAAACGCGAGCGGCGCTCCCATGGAATGGTTCACTGACTTTATCACCAGCAATGCCTATTTGGCTCACCTGGCAGCACTTTGTTACGCAATTGGCCTGTTGATCCGCGATCAACTCACCCTGCGCCTGCTCATTTTGGGCGGCACCGGGTTTTATATTGCCTATTACTACCTCGCCCCCGCCGTTCCCCTTTGGGATGCCATCATCTGGAGCGTTATTTTGGGGCTCTGCAATCTTTCCGTCATCCTGCGGGTCATCCACGAACGCACCCTATTCACGATGAGCCATGAAGACCGCGCGCTTTTTGATCGTTTTGAAAAATTGAACCCTGGCGAGTTCAGACGTTTGATGAAAATTGGGCACTGGCGCGAGGGCGATGGCTCAACTCATTTGACCACGGAGGGCGAAGTCAACAATCGATTATTCTTCGTTTTGAGCGGAGATGTGCGCGTTGAAAAGAAAGGCAAGGCCTTTTCAATCGACCAGGGCGGATTCCTGGGCGAAGTTGGTTACCTGCTCAACCGTCCCGCATCAGCCACAACGATTGTCGCCAGCGGTGGGCGATATATCGAGTGGCCCCGCGGACACCTGGCCCGCCTGGAACAAGCCAATCCGGGCATACGCATTGCCTTGCGCGACATCATCAACATGGACATGGCAGAAAAAGTTGCCGAGGCCGATGGCCCGGAGCACAAGCAATTTTTGGATATCAGATTGGCCGCAACAGCCAGTTAAAAGCTGCTACACGACCCCCTTGCTCTTCAGGTCTGCAATCTCATCATCGCTCTTACCCAGCACCTGTTTCAACACGGCATCGGTGTCCTCACCTAAAATTGGCGGTGCCTTGGAATACTCAATTTCCGTTTTAGAAAACTTTAAAGGATTGGCCACACCCGGCACTTTGCCAGCAGTTGGGTGGTCCAATTCAATTTTCACCCCACGGGCAACAATTTGCGGATCCTGAAAAACTTCCGCGATGTTGTTTATGGGACATGCCGGCACATTATTGGCCGGCAATTCCTTTAGCCAATGGGCGCTGGGCTTAAGCCGTGTGCGCACATTGATCAATTCCGCAAGCGCAGCGCGGTTCTTGTTGCGATCGGACATTTTGACAAACCGCAGATCGTCCGCCAGTTCCGGGGCACCAATCACCCGGCACATATCAACAAACTGGGTATCATTCCCCACCGCAATGATGAACGGCACATCCGAACCGTCAAACGGTTGATAGGGCGAAAGCTGCGGGTGCCAATCGCCGGTGCGCCCAGGTACTTTTCCTGTCAGAAGATGGTTGAAAGCCTGATTGACCAGCCCATTCACCTGCGTATCCAACAAAGCGATATCGATATGTTGTCCTTCACCGGTTTTCATGCGGTGGTAGAGCGCGGCCAACATGCCAACGCCACCCATCAGGCCGGTCTGCAAATCGCACACCCCAACACCAACCCGCATGGGCCCGGCACCGGGGTTGCCATCCTCGTGTCCTGTAATGCTCATCAAACCGGCGCGGGCCTGAATGAGATAATCATATCCAGGCTGTGTTGCATCGGGACCGGTTTGTCCAAATCCCGTAAGCGAAAGATATATGATGCCCTCATTCACCGCTTTGAGGCTGTCATAGTCCAGCCCCAGTTTTGCCAACCCGCCAACTTTGAAATTCTCCACAAAGAAGTCGGCTTCCTTCACAAGTTCACGGACAATTTCAACACCTTCGGGCGTTGCAATATCGACGGTGAGCGAATGCTTGCCCCGGTTTGCAGAAAGATAATAGCCCGCTTCTGCCGTTTCGTTCCCGTCTTCATCCTTAAGCCAGGGCGGCCCCCACATGCGCGTATCATCACCTTTGCCAGGACGTTCAATCTTGATCACCTCGGCGCCCAGATCAGCAAAAATCTGTGTCATCGATGGCCCCGCCAAAATGCGTGACAGGTCGATAACCCTAAGTCCGGTCAATGGTCCGCTCATGAAAATTCTATCCGTTTTAATGTCCGCGCGAATACGCAATTGACCCAGTCTTTAACCCGTGCACCATAAGGCAACAATTGTTTCGTGACGAATGGACATTCAAATGAATCTGACTGGAGACGAATTGGCCCGCGCCTGCGCTGACCACATGTGGTCGACCGATTATGCTTCCAAGGCCCTTGGTATGAAGATTGAGGAAATTCGCGAGGGCTATGCCCGCATTTCCATGCCGGTTCGCGACGATATGGCAAATGGTCAGGGCATGTGCCACGGGGGCATGATATTCACGCTGGCAGATTCCACCTTCGCTTTCTCCTGCAATGGCAGGAACCAGAACACCGTCGCTCAACACTGCGCCATAACTTTCCTAAGCCCCGGGCGTGTGGGGGATACGCTGGTTGCCATATCCCAGGAACGCGCCAAGGCGGGTCGTTCGGGCATCTATGATGTGACAGTTAGCAATACGGCTGGAGATATCATCGCAGAATTTCGCGGCAATTCCCGCGAAGTCAAAGGGCAGCCATTTCCGCAAAACGGATAAAGGAGGCCGCAAATTGATTGAAGGATTAAGCCATATCACGCTGATCGTGAGCGATCTCGACAAGATGGAAGAATTGCTGGTGACCGTCTTCGACGCCCAAAAAACCTATGACAGCGGAGACAATACCTTCTCCATTGCCCGTGAACGTTTTTTCGATATTGGCGGCATTTGGGTCGCCACAATGGAAGGCGAAGGTCTGGCCACTCAAACCTATAATCACATCGCCTTCAAAATGGGTTCCAACGAATATGAGGACCGCTTGCAGCGCATCAAATCTTTGGGTCTTCAGGTGCGTGAAGGTCGTCCGCGGGTCGAAGGCGAAGGGCAATCAATCTATTTTTTCGACCACGACAATCATCTGTTCGAACTCCACTCTGGCACTTTAGAAGACCGCCTCCGCAGATATACAAACGCCTAATCTATTGCCAAAACCACATTTGCGCCGTTACACTCCCCCCATGCGAAACCCGGTGAAACTTCCAACGGCGCTTTTCGCGCTGGCCATATTGATATCCACCGGCGGGCAAAGCGCGCTCGCTGAGAAGGTGATTGCGGCGAAATCCAAGGTAAAATGGCCGGAATGCTTTTGCACGGACCGCTATGGAAAACGCCACGAATTGGGTGACATTATCTGCCTCACAGTGGGCGGACGTTCCTATCGGGCAAAATGCGTCATGGCCCAGAACAACCCGTTCTGGCGGGATCAAAATGAAGGATGCCTTTCATCCTCCCTGCGCAAAGACAGCGCACCCGTCTGACAGCTGCCAAACAAGTAAGTTGCTCTAAACCGTTCAAATGCCAAGCCACCTTGCGCATTGGCCTTCGCGCTGATTGAAATAGCGCAATGGCCATATTTGATTCAACTGTTCCAAAATCCACCAACATCAAACTGGGCATTGCCTGGATGATTGCCTGCACCTTGTCCTTCGTGGCAGTGACCGGGATTGTGCGATATCTGGGCTCAGACCTGCCAGCAGCGCAATCGGCCTTCATCCGCTACGCCCTTGGCTGCGTGATTTTGCTACCGGCCATCATCAACGTGTTTCGTGCGCCACCAAATACCCGTGTCCTGAAAAATTCCATTCTGCGGTGCATCGCCCATGCCGGTGGCGTGATTTTATGGTTCTTCGCCATGGCACGCATTCCCATCGCCGAGGTCACCGCCATCGGCTATGTGACGCCTATTTTCGTCACCATTGGCGCTGCCATATTCTTAGGCGAGAGACTGCGCCTGCGGCGGGTCATGGGCGTTGTGGCCGGTCTACTCGGCGCACTGGTGATCCTGCGCCCCGGTTTCAACGAAATATCCATCGGCCAATTGGCTCAATTGGCCACGGCGCCCTTGTTTGCCATTTCCTATTTGATGACCAAACGCCTGTCGGGCCAAACTGATGCCCGCACGATTGTCACTTTGCTCACCATTTGCTGCACGCTGTTTCTGTTCCCCTTCGCCCTGGTGGATTGGGTGCCCCCCACAAACAGCGACATTTTTTGGCTGTTCATCACAGCCTGTTGCGCCACATTCGGTCATTTTGCCATGACACGGGCGCTCTCCTATGCGCCCATATCCGTCACCCAACCCATCACGTTTTTGCAACTGGTCTGGGCATCCATATTGGGCGTTGTCGCCTTTAACGAGCAGGTTGATCCCTTTGTCATTCTTGGCGGCACAATCATCGTGGGGGCAGCCACATTCATTTCCCACCGCGAAGCCAAGCTCAGGCGCGAACCCATTACCCCCGTTGCTTCCGCGACCAAATTGAACTGAATTGACACTGATAAGGCACATCTTAGGTGAAATCATTCGGCCGATAGGCTAAGTTGCCCCCATGCGAATCCTAACCAAATGGCAATCTTTAACGTCTCTTGCTATCGGCATTGCAGCCTTGGGCGCGGCCCCATGGCAGCCCGCTTTTGCCCTGGAACTCAAGCCCTTCAAAGACCAGCTCTTTGCTTATCCAAAGGTCATTGAAAGCGAGAACAAGGGCAGATACACGCGGGTCGCCTATGACAAACAACGCGACATTTACAAGCGCGACAAAATTCCGCTGCGCAAGGCCCGCCACCAATATGTCAACACGCGGGTAAGCTGGTCGCGCAAGGTGCGCAAATATAAAAGTCCTAACAGCACCTATCGATATTTCGCCGTGGGCAAGGCAAAGTCCCGCACACGGCTTGCTGTCATTTATGTTCATGGTCAGGGCGGCAATCACCGCCAAGGCGTCAATGACTGGACCTTTGGCGGCAATTTCAACCGGTTGCAAAACCTGATGGTGCGCAACAATGGCCTGTTGCTCACACCGGAATTTACCGATTTCAAAGACCGTGGCACCGCAGATATCGCAACGCTTTTGCGCGATACAGCCAAGCGTTATCCTAAGGCGCGCATTGTGGTGGCCTGCGGCTCCATGGGCGGTGGCATTTGCTGGCGGCTGGCCAAGAAAAAACAAACCGCAAGCCTCATGTCCGGCATGTTCATACTGGGTTCCCATTGGCACGACGATTTTCTCAAGAGCCACGCCTTACAAAGCAACGGCGCTGAAATCCCGATATTCTTCGGCCATGGCAGCTGGGACACTGTCTTTAAGCCTGAGGTCCAAAAACAGTTTTTTGAAAAAATTCTGCAGAAAAAGCCAAATTATCCGGCAAAGTTCATCATGTTTGACACGGGAAAGCACGGAACCCCCATACGAATGGTCGATTGGCGGCGCGAATTAAACTGGATGCTGGCGCGAAGCCATTGATGCGATTGTAAAAATTTCTTCACAAAATCGATATGAGGCAAAAAAGCGCTTGCCTGAAACCAGATCAACCTCCACTTCGTATTAGCTAAGAGATCACACACTAAAGAACTGCAAAGCGCGCTTTATATGAAGCCACTTAATATAGCCGTCATCGGCTCTGGAATATCAGGCCTCTCAGCGGCGTGGTTGCTATCCCAAAATCACAACGTCACTTTGCTGGAAAGCGATGAGCGTATCGGTGGCCACACCCATACGGTGGACATGGATATCAACGGCCAAATCGTGCCCGTGGATACCGGGTTCATCTGCTTCAATGAAGCGACCTATCCCAATCTCACCGCGCTATTCAAACATCTCGACGTGCCCGTTCACGACACCAATATGGGTTTCGCCGCATCTTTAGCCAATGGCGCGTATGAATATGCCGGCGGCACCTATTTTGGCATGATCGGGCAATTGTCCAATGTCGCAAAGCCGCGCCACTGGCGCATGATCAAAGACATTTTGCGGTTTTTCCGCGAGGCCCCAAAAGACCTGCCCAATCTGGACGACACCGAAACCCTGGAAGCCTATCTGAAGCGCTGCAATTATGGCGATGAGTTTATAGATCATCACCTGCTGCCCATGGCAGCGGCCATCTGGTCCAGCAAGCTCGATGATATGACAAGTTATCCGGCAAGATCATTTATCCGGTTTTTCCTAAATCACGGATTGCTGCAGGTGGAAGGCCGCCCCATGTGGGGCACCGTCATTGGCGGCTCGCGCACCTATGTGGAAAAGATGTTGGCAAGCAGCAACATTCAGGTTGAAACCGGCAATGGTGCTGTGTCAGTGGAACGCAATCCCCACCAGGCAATTGTTCATACAACCCGGGGCGAAACGCGCTCGTTTGACCATGTGGTTGTCGCAAGCCATGCCGATCAGGCGCTTGCGATGCTGGCTGACCCAAGTGCTGCAGAACAAAACCTGCTTGGCGCATTTCAATATGCCCGCAACGAAGCCGTTCTGCACCGCGACCGCAAGCTCATGCCAAAACGAAAGCTGACATGGGCAAGCTGGAACTATATCGACTATGCGCCCTCCCTTTATCATCCCCGTGGTGCCAATCGCGATTTATGCGTCACTTACTGGATGAACTCGCTTCAAAAGCTGCCGGTCAAAGACAATGTGTTTGTCACGCTCAACCCGCCGCAAGACATGCAGATCGACAATGTAACAGCGCGCATTGATTACATGCACCCGGTATTTGACCCCGCTGCGATGCAGGCACAGCGCGAGCTTTGGTCCCTTCAAGGGGTCAATCGCACCTGGTATTGCGGGGCACATTTTGGTGCCGGTTTCCACGAAGATGGCTTGCAGTCCGGTCTCGCCGTTGCTGAGCAATTGGGCGGCATCCGTCGACCCTGGGACGTTGAGAATGAATCCGGCCGTATCCATATCAGCCATATGAGTGAGGCTTTAGAGGCAGCAGAGTGACGTTACAATCCGCAGGGATGACAGACCTAAACGAGATGCCGGATGGCCCCAAACGCCCGCCAGCGGCGCTTTATCGCGGCACGGTCGTTCACAAACGCCTGCGCCCTGTTGAACATCGACTGTCCTACAATGTTTTCACCATCGTCGCCGATGTGGACCGAATGGATGAGTTGAACCGCCTGAAGTTCTTCTCGATAGACCGCTTTAATCTCTATGGTTTTCGCCCGCGCGACCATGGCAATCGCGACGGCAATTCCGTTGCTCAATTCGCCTGGGGTGAGGTAAAAAAATGCGGATTGATCGAGGACGTGCAACGCATTGAAATGGTGTTCTATCCCCGCATCCTGGGTTACGCCTTCAATCCCCTGACCGTTTACTATTGCCTGCGGGCATCGGGTGAACCGGCCATGATGATCTATGAGGTCCGCAATACATTTGGCGAAGACCTCACCTATATCTTGCAGGCTGGCGATCCCCACGGGACTGTGTTCACCCATTCAATCGGCAAGCAGTTTTATGTATCTCCCTTCAATGATGTGGAAGGCAGTTACGATTTCCACGTCACCGCTCCGGCTGAGGAAATGACTTTTGGCGTGGCCTTGCGCACCTCTGAGGGGGCTATGCTGCGCACCCATTTCAAAGCCACACGCCAACCCTTAAGTGATTGGGCATTGGTGAAAGTGTTTTTTGCCTATCCACTCATGACCGTGAAAGTGATGATGGGCATTCACTGGGAAGCGCTCAAACTGTGGCGCAAGGGCCTAACTCTCAAAACCAGGCCCGCCGCCCCAAAGCCACGCATTGTCTATGGGCAGGAATTCAGCTCAACCGGCCAATGAGCTTGAAATAAAGCCAATAGGGCAAATGGTTGAGCAATTTCAAAATCCACACCAATTGCCAGGGAAACGCGATTTCGAATTTCTTTGCCTTCAATCCTTCAACAATTTTCACAGCCGCATCTTCCGGTTCCATAAGAAAGGGCATCGGGAACTTGTTCTTGTCGGTCATGGGTGTGCGCACGAAGCCCGGATTGATCACGCTGACCGCAATGTTTTTCCGCTCCAGTTCCAGCTTCACCGTTTCAGCCAGATGAATGAGGGCCGATTTTGTCGCGCCATAGGCCGCCGCATTGGGCAGTCCGCCATAGCCCGCAACTGACGCAATCCATGACACATGCCCTTTTCCGCGCGCCACCATGCCCGGCAATACCGCATCAATGCTGCGCACAACCCCCATCAAATTCACATCAACCGTCTTCTCGAAATTCTCCATTTCCATGTTCAAGATGCCGCTCTGGAACCACGCGCCGGCACTGAAAATGGCAAGATCAATAGGCCCGTGATCGGCCTCCGCCTGCGCCACAACTTCTCTCGTGCGATCCATATCGGTAACATCCAGCGCATAGGCGGATATATTTTCGTGGGAGGCAGCGATCGTCTCCAGTTTGTCCAGCGATCTTGCAGAAATTGAAACATGGCACCCCTGTTCGGCCAGTTTGCGCGCGGTAAATTCCCCGAGTCCCGAACTGGCACCCGTCATGAATACATGTTTCCAGGGGGTGTGATTGCTCATGTCGATGACTTTCTGCTGGCGATTCTGTAAAAAAGGGATTGCTGGGGAAGAGAGGCATTGTCGGTCTATATGTTTGCCGATTGTGCCTGTATCAAGAACACTCAACTGGAAATACGGTGTAATGCACCGCACCGTTGCGCGAGGGGAAACCAAATATGCTCGAATTCATGAGCTTCGACGGCCTGTTTTCACTGGAAAACTTTTTCACCCTGCTCATGCTTGTCTTGCTGCAAGCTGTGCTGGGCTTCGACAATCTCCTTTACATCTCCATCGAGTCAAAACGGGTGGCAGAAGCGGACCAGGCCCGCGTGCGCCGAATTGGCATCCTCATGGCCATCGGCCTGCGGATTGTGTTGCTGTTCATTGTGGTTTCAGCAATTGGTTATTTCCAGGACGAATTATTCACCTTCAACCTGCCGGGCCTGGCGGAAGGGTCGGTCAACGGCCATTCCTTGATCGTGCTGTTTGGCGGCGCATTTATTGTTTATACGGCAATGAAAGAAATTATGCACATGCTCGCGGTGCACGATCCCAACACCAATCACGAACGCGCCCAACGCTCTGTTGCCAGTGCCATTTTCTGGATCGTGTTGATGAACCTCGTCTTCTCCTTTGATTCAATTCTTTCCGCGCTGGCATTGACCAAAGTGTTCCTGGTGATGGCAACCGCAATTGTTATTTCCGGGCTGATGATGCTATTTCTGGCGGATCGTGTCTCGGCCTTCCTGTCGGCAAATCGTATGTACGAAGTGCTGGGCCTGTTTGTGCTGTTCATCGTTGGCATCATGCTGGTGTCGGAAGGCGGGCACCTGGCCCATATCAAACTTGCCGGATATGCGGTGGAGCCAATGGCCAAATCCACATTCTATTTCGTGCTGATCGTATTGTTGCTGGTTGACCTTGTCCAAAGCCGATACCAGCGCAAACTAATGGCGCAAAAACAGCACGAAATTGACAATCCAAAAATCACCACCGCATCAATTGATGCGAACCTGGACTAGAGCACGTCCGGCGATTGATGGCTTAACTGGAGCCGCATGAACAGATATGCCGTGCGGCTCCGGTGCGTTTTAATCGCGGCAATCTGATGTCACTTGGCAAATGCAGCAATGCGCGCCATCAATGCATCATCTACCAAAATTCCATCGGCAGTATTTTGGCGCGCATTCACACGCCTGGACCCGGGCAGGCGCGTGCCTTCCTGCTGTGTCAACGCATCGACCAGCGCATCCATGCGCATGGGAAAAGCGCCACCGGAAAGGCTATCCGGCTCAAAGGCAATAAAGCACTGGCCGGTATTGGGCGGACCGCCAACCGTTCCAGAAAACGGGCTTGCATCCTTGCCGAGCACGGCACCGCTTAAGGCAGCAGCAAATATTTCCACCATTAGCCCGGCACCAAAGCCCTTTGCACCTCCACTTGGCACCATCGACCCTTTCAATGCCGCAGCCGCATCGGTGGTGGAATTACCATTTTCATCGAGCGCCCAGCCAGGTTCAATCGCCTGGCCCTCGCGATTGCGCAACATGATTTCACTCTTGGCAATCGCGCTGGCCGATTGATCGATAACGAAACGCACCGCACCAATTTCCCCCGGCACGCCCAGCGCAAAAGGATTGGTGCCAATCACGGGTTTGGAACCACCCGTTGGGGCAATGGACGCTGGCGCGTTGGTAAAGCAAAGCGCCAACAGGCCGGCTTCGGCGATACGCTCCGCATGGTGCCCCAACACACCGCAATTGTAAGAATTGAATATAGTCATCACGCCAACGCCATTGGTCCGCGCGGCGTTGAGCAAGCCATCCATCCCGGCATCAATCGCCGGATGAGCAAAACCTGAAGCGGCATCCACACGAACAGCGCCCGGTTTGGGATGGGAAACAACAGGCACGGCCTGTCCGTCCACCTTCCCACATTGCACATGTTCAGCATAAATCGGCACATACATCAGACCATGACTGCGCACACCATCGCGCTCCGCCCGCACCGTTGACCTGGCAACCGCCGCCGCATTCTCGCCCGTAGCACCCGCCCCCTTAAGAGCATCGGCAACCAGCGCTTCAATCTCGTTCAAATTCAGTCTTGTCTCGCCCATGGCGCTCCCCTTTGCATCCCGTTCTCAGTCTTTTAGCCTTAGTCATTGTCGGTCAGGCCGGCGCCCGCGTCCTGTCGATTAGCCGGATCGGCAGGCACCAGAATTTTGTCCGCAAATATCTTAATTCGTGACCATTCGTGTGGGTCAATCGTGACCCGGTTTGATAGAACGGACGCTGATGATCCCCCCTGCCCCGGTCGCAACCACAGCACCCCAGTATCGGGCATCACGGTCGCTTTGAGCGCATCCGCCCACTCGATGCCATCAAGACTGATCTCCACCCCACCGGCCAGTCGCCATGACCTGTGTCTGGCCAACAGCAACAATAATTCGGGCCAGTCGCATACCATGCGAACTCTTTGGCCGGTTTCCACAAGATCCAGCACCGATGGGCCATCGCACAACACGCTGGCATTTTGACAGATAACCCATTCACCATCATGCGACCATTCCATGGGGCGCTTCGACGCTTCATATGCGGCCAAAGCATCACCAATCGTCCGGGCGGGCACTTCAAGGGATACACTGGCCCAGAACAGGCAAGCATCAGCCACATCTTCTGCGACGCCATACATCACCCCCACACCGCGACACGCCTTAAACACGGTCGTGCGATATTCATTGCCGGAAATATCCATCCTAGGCAAAAGGGTCCAGACCGAACGCGGGAAGGAAAACATCGGCGGAATTTTCCAGCGTCAGTTCCGCTGCACGCGGCGCACCCTGAAACAGCGTAATCCGGGTCCAGCGATCCGAACGCGGGTCAAATTTTGCCGCGCCAAAAAACGATAATTTACATCTCAACAGATCAATCGGCCGCACCCCTTTAGCCACCAAATTGTCACGCACTTCCCCGTAGGGATGGCGGGAAATAGTTTGAATCCGACGGGCAATGTCACGATGTTCCGGATGGGCCATCAAGAAAACCGCCAATACCTGGTCTTCTTCAAACATGTCCAAATCAGCCCTAAGAGCCTGGACCTTATGGGCAATGTGATGCGGCATTTCGCGGGTTTCGCAACTGTCAGCCCCGCGGGCACCCAAACGCGGCTCAAGCTTTTCTTCCGAAACGTACCACACCATGGCACGGGCATCGGCTTCACCAAGATCAAGGGCGAGCACCCAATCATAATGGGTTTCCACCATGTCCCGCAGATCGCCCACAGACTGGGTTGGGTCAAGATGAATCTGCGTTGAATCCTCCATACAATCGCACAATCCGTCAACCAGCGCCCCATTGGGCTCCAACACCAGGGCAACCACCAATTCCTGCAAATCCAGACCAAACAGTTCGCTTTCATCCACCAGCCTGTCCCAGGGATTGGGTGCGGCGAGTTGCGCGGGCACAATTTCGCAAAATTGATCAAATTCATCGCGCAGGACATCAATCCGCACCTGTTCGTCCACGTCGTCAACATGCCATTGGCCCAGGTGCCTGCGCACCTGTTCCAGCAATTCCTTAAATTCCCTGATCTGTTCTGGATTGGCCTCAACAACGGCCCGCACACGGGCCAGAGCCGTTTCCCGCACCTGCATCCAATTGTTGATCAACACCGGATGGCTGACCAAAAACGGGGCCATGCCAAGACCGGTGGAATTACCAATGCCCAATTGACGCTGAAATTCTTTTGCCAATGGGGCAGCGTTTCCCTTGGCCCGGGCATTGGCCACATGTTGCACAAGGTCAATTGTAAATTCGCGTATCAGATAGACGGTCAGCATCTCCAGGCGGAAAGGCTGGGACAGACTGTTGCGGTTCATAAATTCCACACGGTCCGCCATGCCAAATTTGCCGTTCCCATAAACGGCTGTAGTGCGCATCAGATAACCGATTTTTCCAATCATGGCAGCGTCAGGTTGGTCCCCAAACGCCAGGCGCTCAACCGTGTGCTCGAACAGCCGCACGCTTTTATTGGCTCTGGAAACCACAAGCACACGCGGGTCATACCGCCCTGCTTCCTGTTGTGTCGCATGGGTGCGCAACGCCGCAACATCTTCCCCATTTGGGCGTCCATCGAAAAGAATGAAACAGGCATCCCAGGCTTCGGCGATCACCCGGTCAGTTCGCATTTCATCATCCAATGCGCTTGAATAGGCAATCAGACAATAGGGCGCGCCATCCAGCACAATCTCATAGACAGCATGTCCATAGCCATCGCCATCCAACGAAAACTCCGGCCGCTTCAACTGCGCCCCATCTTCCGCAAGCTTGCGCAAAAGGGATCTTAGGAAGCTTAACCGCGTTGGAAAAAAGCTCCCCATTCGCGACAGCCGCATCACCTGTGACGGGGGCCGCAATGTTGTTTGTGGATGCAACGGCACGTCACGATCAACACCGGCCCGCAGGGACGTTGAATCAGTCGAAACCATCTAATCGTCCTCCCGACTTGTTCTTCTATCCAGCCGATTGTGTTGGCTCAAAAGACATATCGTAAAACCGCAACCAGTTCTCGCCCATAATGCCATCAATCTCGGCCTGCGAAAAACCAACTTGCGACAATCCTTCGGCAATATTGGGCAAATCCCGATTGTCCTCAAACCAGTTGGGTTGCGGCGGAAATCCCGGCGCGCTTGCCGATCCTTCGCCAAAGTCCATATTTCGGGTCCATTTGCCGTTGCGCATCCAGGTCACCACGCTATCGGGTTGATCCTGACAAAGGTCGGACCCAATGCCGATGGACCGGGCACCATATTTGGCCGCCGCGTCGGCAATCGCCTGGCAGAAACTTTCGCGGGTGCAGTGCGAACCATCCTTGAGGTGGTGGGGATAGAGCGAAAAGCCAAACATGCCACCGGCCTGTGTCAATGCGTTTAACACCTCGTGGGATTTGTTGCGCAATGCCGGGTGCCATTCATGGGGATTGGCATGGGTGATTGTGATGGGCCGCGAAGAAATTTCAATGGCCTCCAGCGTTGAACGCTCAGCCGAATGGCTCATGTCGATCACCATGCCCACCCGGTTCATTTCAGCAATCGCCTCGCGGCCAAAACGGGTAATGCCCGGGTCTTCGGCCTCGTAACAGCCGGTCGCCAGCAGCGACTGATTGTTATAACTCAACTGCATGAACCGGCCGCCCAGCCGGTGCAGCACTTCGATCAAACCAAGATCATCTTCCATCGGCGATGGGTTTTGAAATCCAAAATATATAGCCGTGCGGCCTTCACGCCTCGCCCGGCGCACATCATCTCCCGTAAAGCCCTGAAAGATCAGATCACTATGGGCTTCAAAGTAGCGGTTCCATTGTTCAATATTGCTGACGGTTTCGCGAAACTGTTCATGATAGGCAATCGTCACATGAACCGCACTGACACCGCCTTCCTGCATCTGCTGAAAAATTTTCGGCGACCAGTTTGCATACTGCAAATTGTCGATGATGAGCGCGTCATGAGCCATGTCATTTCCCTATCATGGGCCAAGCATTCTTGAAACGCCGGAATGCACCGGGGAGCGGTGAATTTCAATGGGCAAATTTTTTGCCCATCTGCGCTTTGCCACCGGCAAATGATCACGCTAATGATGGTGCTGCAATGGAAATGGAGAATGCCTAATGTCAGACGCCAAAATCGCCCTTGTTACCGGAGCCGGATCAGGCATCGGTCGAAACGCCACGCTTGCGCTTGCAACAGCCGGATATACCATCATCGGCACCGGGCGTCGCCAGGAGGCGTTGGAGGAAACCGCGGCTTTGGCAAAGGGCGGCCACGTGGAAGGCATTGCCTGCGACATTACCGATCCAAAATCGGTGGACGCTTTGTTTGCAGAAATCAAGAAACGCCATGGACGCCTCGACGTTGTGTTCAACAATGCGGGCAATAATGTACCCAACACGAATTTTGGCGATCTCACCTTCGAACAGTGGAAGACCGTGATTGATGTCAATCTCACCGGCGCATTTCTCATTGCAAAGGGCGCTTATGCCATGATGCGGGATCAGACACCGCAAGGCGGGCGCATTATCAATAATGGCTCCATCTCTGCCCATGTGCCACGCCCCGGTTCCGCACCCTACACAAGCTCCAAACACGCGATCACGGGCATGACCAAGTCAATTTCTTTGGATGGACGTCAACACAAGATTGCGTGCAGCCAGATTGATATCGGCAACGCGGCTTCCGACATGACGGCCGATATGAGCGGCGGTGTGCCCCAGGCAGATGGTTCTATGAAACCGGAACCCACAATGGATGTCGCCCATGTGGGTGATGCGATCGTCCACATGGCCGGTCTGCCGCTTGAAGCCAATATTCTGTTCATGACCATCATGTCCAACGACATGCCGTTCGTTGGCCGTGGATAAACCCGCATGACCACACTTGCATCGCTCATGCAGAGCTCTGAGGCGGCCTTTGGCACGTCGGGTGTGCGCGGGCTTGTGACAGATCTGGATGATGCGACCGTGTTCGCTTACACGGCTGCATTTTTGGACCATTTGAAACGCGCTCATGGCCTGATGCCAGAAACGACCATTTGGGTGGCCCATGATTTGCGCCCCTCATCGCCCAAGATCACTGCTGCATGTCTGCAGGCAATAGCCCATGCAGGCATGCAGGCCCGCTATTGTGGCGCCATCCCCACCCCCGCCCTCGCCTTCAGCGCATTGCAAGCAGGCACTCCGGCGGTGATGGTGACGGGAAGCCATATTCCCTTTGATCGCAACGGAATGAAGTTTTTCCGCGCCGATGGCGAAATGATGAAAGAAGACGAAGCACCGGTCACATCCTGTGGTGCAGCGTTTCCCGATGACCAATTCAACAATCGCCAGTTATGCAATGCCATTGAGTTGCCTGTCGCCGATAATACAGCCGAAAAGACCTGGCTGCACCGCTATCACAACGGCTTTGCCGGCGCGCTTGAGGGCAAGCGTATAGGTCACTATCAGCACAGTGCAGCCGGTCGTGACTTGCTGAGCAAACTGCTCGAACAGCTTGGCGCTACTGTGGTGCCTCTGGGGCGCAGTGAAACATTTGTGCCCATCGACACCGAAGCCGTGTCTGCACAGGATCAGCAACAGGCAATGGCCTGGGCCAGCGAACACGCGCTTGATGCCCTCATATCCACCGATGGTGACGGCGACCGCCCCCTGCTGGCGGGCAGTGATGGCAATTATTTGCGTGGTGACACATTGGGAATTCTCGCCGCATCCGCCCTGGGCGCAACCCATGTCGTCACACCTGTCTCATCAAATTCGGCGCTCGAATTGCGTGGCAAGTTTGGTGCCACATCGCGAACGCCCATTGGTTCGCCCCATGTGATTGCCGCCATGAATGAAGCCACCAAGACCCCCGGCAATGCTGTTGTTGGGTTCGAAGCAAATGGCGGGTTTCTCACCGCCACGCCAGTCACATCGCCCTGGAACGGATCACTCATAGCTCCCCTGCCCACCCGAGACGCGGTTCTGCCGGTGCTGGCCGTGTTGGCACAGGCCAGCAAGCGCGGCGTTTCACTGGCACATTTGCAAGGTGAACTGCCCCAACGCATCACCGCCAGCGATCGACTGGAAAACACACCGCGCGAAGCGTCCATGGAACTGATTGAAAGCCTGCAATCCGGCACGATTTCCTGGCAAACGCTTGTGCCCGATTGTCCAGCCGTCACAAACACAGATTTGACGGATGGATTGCGCACCACATTTGAAGATGGTGCCATCATTCATTTGCGCCCTTCCGGCAATGCGCCGGAACTGCGTATTTATGTGGAAGAGAGTTCCCCGCAAAAGGCGGACATCTTGTTGCAAAACGCAAAGGCGAACATTGCCCGGCGCATCAGTGAATAGGCAGGATTTCCGCCTGCCTCTTGCCCATCGTCAATCCGTCACCAAATCGCCAAAATGGTCGAGATAGGCCTCAAACGCCCCAACAATATGATAGAGAATGCTCGCAGGCACATCCTGCGCCGTCGCGACACCATTCTCGTCAATCCTGTCGACCCACATGCCCTCCGGTGCCGTATCAAGGTGCCACGCAAATAATCGGTCAACACGCGCTTCAATTTCGCCAGCCATTTCCTGCTTGCCCGTACGGTCCATAATGATGGCCGCCTTGAGCGCTTCAGCCTGGGGCCAGGAGCGGTGACTGCGGTCAATCGGCAATCCGTCCGGCGTGATGCTGTGCCAGGCCAGATTGGTTTTCCGGTTCAGCCCCTGACTGACACCCGTGGCATATACTTTACGCGCTTCATCGGCATGGAGTTCCCCACGCTGCCGCGCATGTTCGCCCAGCAACCATGCCCATTCAAAATGGTGTCCCGGCTCCGTAACCGTCGCCTCGCCATCGCCAAGCGGCAGGAAATTACCGTCAAGCTTCTCCATAACCGCCCAATTGACCGGGTCAAAAAATTTCTCACGAAACAGGTCTACGATCCGCACGGCATGTTCCGCAGCAGGTTTTGAACCCGTCGCGTCATGCCAGGCCAGATAGGCTTCAAGCAGATGCATATGGGGGTTTGCGCGGCGAATATCCGACATGCCATCAGCCGTTTCAAACCAGGCATTGTTTGACGCATCGATAAAACGCGCTTCCAGCATGTCAATGACGGCCTCGCCGAGCGCACGAGCTTCGCCATGCCCGGCCTTGATTGCAGCTGCCGCCGCCAGAACGACAAAACTTTGATCATAGGCATCAATCGTAGCGTCCAGAACGGTGCCGTCACAATTCATGGTGCGCGGGTATCCGGCATCTGCAACTTGTCCCAGCCATTTTAACCCATGGGCCACTGCCGGTGCTGCATCGCCAATCCATCCATGTTGTTCGGCCCGGGCAAAGCACCATGTTTGCCGCGCCATTGTGCGCAGGCGTTTAGGCTGTTTCCGGTCCCCACCGTCAAACCCAACAACTTCATGGAACCCGCCATATTCGTGGTCCAGACCGATACGTCCCCACAGTGGAAAGGCAAGCTGCGTCAACCAACGGCGAACCCGTGGCGCATTTGTGCCTGGACTTTTAGCGCGGCTAAGCCCCACCGAAACACGAATTTCCGCCCGATTGCCCTGATCCAGTTTCTGGAACACATTTTTTACGTCCTGACTTTGATCCAGAGGCGCAACAAATGTGGCATCATCGGTGGAGATCACCGCCATATTGTCCAGGCCATAGGCTGTCACCAGCGGTCCTTCATTGTGGAAATAGCTGTTGGTACAGTCGACGGTGACCACATCACCGATGCTGACATTGCCATCGGCATCCTTTTGAGCGATTTCATAAAGGCTCTGCCAGGAGCCAATATCCGACCAGTTGAACCGGGTCGGCACCATGGAAATTCTGCCCGCCTGTTCCAATATCGCCGTGTCCACCGGTTCCGACCGAATGGCCGCATATTCCGCCAAAGGCAGAAATGTTCCGGCTTCCTCACTTCGCGCCCCTGCCCGCGCGACGGTTACGCCGTTCCAGATATCGGCGGCATGTTTGAGAAACTGGTCACGCATCACCTGCGCGCGGAACAATATCATGCCCGCGTTCCAGAAATAATTCCCCGCTTTGAGATATTCTTCCGCCTTGGCAAGGTCAGGCTTTTCAACAAAGCTTTCCACGTCCACCACCCCATCGGCCCCGCCCGGTTTGGTGCAAACATAGCCATATCCGGTTTCAGCACGTGTGGGAGGCACGCCAAACACCACCAGCGCACCATTTTGGGCCGCTTCCATACCGCCACAAATTGTATCGTGGAACTGGGCATTGGTGGAAATTTCATGGTCCGAGGGGACGATGAGAACCAGTCCGTCACCATCGCGGTCCAGCACTTCCTGGGCGGCAAGCGCAACCGCCGCAGCCGTGTTGCGCCCCACCGGTTCAAACAAACATTGCTTGGAGCCCACCCCTTCGATCACACTTTCCTGGCGTACAATCTGGGCATGGTCCGCGGAGGCAATCACACTGACCGGTGCAAACAGGCCGTTGGAACCAGCAAATCGGCGGATCGTATTGCGCAACATGGAATAATCACCGGTCAACCGGTGAAACTGTTTGGGATTATCACCCCGCGAAAATGGCCATAATCGCGAGCCAATACCGCCTGAAAGAACAAAACTGTGCACGGGATTGGGCTTGGTAGGCGACATCTGACAGGCGTCCTTGGCGAGTTCGAACCACTTTTCTTACCCCAAGGAAGTTGAGAAAAGTTTGCACAATTGGCTCACCCGGCGAGCCGCTCCTTTGTCGTGTCGCTTATTCCATCAGCTTGACTTGGGGGCCCTGGGCTTCTTAGCCGGTTTTCGTGCCGTTTTTTTCTTCGCCCATTTACCTTCTGGGCCACCACCTTCCCCCTTCACATTGGATTTGGATTTCGATGCCCCCGGCTTTGCACCCTTTGGTTTTCCAGCCCATTTTTTACCGCCATCTGCCTTGTCAGCTTTCCCGATGGCGGGCTTTGCTTTATCAGCTCCATGTTTGGTGTCGGGCTTAGCGCCGGGCTTGCCTTTGCTGAACCGTTTTTTCCCGGCCCCGGCAGCATCTTCAGATGCGCCACGACCGGCTTTGCCAAAACTGCGTTTGCCTGGTTTGTGAGGACCGTCCGATTTCAGGTCCGGCGGGCTGTCGAGCACCTTAACCCGAACATTCTTTTCAAGCGTAAGCTTTGGCCCAACGCTGTTGACGAAACCTTCCGCCTGCTCGGCGTTGAGTTGCACATGGGTTTCGTTCTGCTGAATTTTGATCGACCCGATATCGCGCTTGGTAATATCACCACCATTGCACAAGAGCGGAATGAGCCAGCGCGGTTCTGCGTTTTGCTTGCGTCCCACCGACAAAGTTACCCAAACACTGTCTGTAAATTCTTCACGAGGCTTGCGTTCAGGGCGCTCGCCAGAGTGCCCACGGTCCTCAAACTTGCGTTTGGCTGGCTGGTGGACGGATACTTTTTGAATATCCTCTGGTGCCGACTTGCCCTCTTTGTTCAGGCGCAGGAACGCAGTTGCAATCTGTTCCGGTGTAAAACGTTCCAACATGCGGGCAGCGAATTCTGCTTCTTCCAGCTCCGGTGTGTCTGTTAGAATACTGTCATTCAACAGCCGTTCTTCATCGCGCTGCGTCACCGCATCGGCAGACGGCGGATTGTCCCAGACCGCTTCAAGCTTGGCAAAGCGCAAAAGCCGCTCTGCCCGCGAACGCCCCTTAACATCAACCATCAGCGCACTAATGCCCTTGCGCCCGGCCCGGCCTGTGCGACCACTGCGGTGCAACAGCGTTTCGGGGTTTGACGGCAAATCCGCGTGGATCACCAGTTCGAGCTTGGGCAAGTCTATGCCCCGCGCGGCCACATCGGTCGCGATACACACCCGCGCGCGCCCGTCCCGCAAGGCTTGCAATGCGTGGGTGCGTTCGTTCTGGCTTAGTTCGCCAGACAGCGCGACCACCGAGAACCCGCGATTGTTGAACCGCGCCACCATGTGATTAACCGATGCCCTTGTGTTGCAGAACACCAATGCATTTTCCGCTTCATAAAAGCGCAACACATTGATGATCGCATTTTCCCGTTCGCGCGGGGCCACCACCAGCGCACGGTATTCAATATCTGCGTGTTGCACACGCTCCTGTTGCGTGCTCACACGAACCGCATCGCGCTGATAGCGTTGCGCAAGTTTTGCAATCATTGCCGGCACAGTTGCAGAAAACAGCAATGTGCGCCGCTCCGCTGGCGTTGCCTCCAAAATGAATTCCAAATCTTCGCGGAAGCCAAGATCAAGCATTTCATCTGCCTCATCCAGAACCACAGCTCTCAATTCAGACGTATCAAATGCCTTGCGCATGATGTGGTCGCGCAATCGGCCCGGTGTACCCACAACAATATGCGCCCCCCGCTCCAGCGCGCGCCGCTCGGTACGAATATCCATGCCACCAACGCATGATGCAGTGACCGCGCCCGTCTGTGCATAGAGCCAGTCGATTTCCCGTTTCACTTGCAGGGCAAGTTCCCGCGTGGGAGCCACAACCAATGCCATGGGGCGGTTTGCTTTGGGCAGACTATCGTCATCACCCAACAGGGTGGACGCCATGGCCATGCCAAAGGCAACCGTTTTGCCGGACCCTGTTTGTGCCGACACGAGCAAATCTGCATCCAGCAATTCCGGCTGCAACACGGCTTCCTGAACGGGGGTAAATTGTGTGTAGCCACGGGCAGCGAGTGCCCGTGCGAGGGGCTGGGCAACGCCCAAAAATTCGTCCATCAATTTGTCTTTCCGAAAATCATTTCGACATCGCGTCGAACACGCAAAGCCCGGACATCATCATGTCAGCCTGCTGTGGGTTGCCCTCTCATAGGTCGCCCCAGCGGCAATTCATAGGGTGCATGGCAAGAAAAGCCTCACCTTGGCAATTTCAGTTGTCACTTCGCTGCCAATATTGGATCACTCCAGGGCCCCAGGTTCTTTAGCAGATATGACAACAACCCCCGGCACCACTTCGCGCACTGCTTTGCCGATTTCCCAGCGCTTGCCTGTAATCTGGATAGTCGCCAATTCACCGCTGAGGGTTCGGCAAAACCCCTTTGCCCGCAGGGGCGGCGGGTCGCGCACCAGTATTTGCTCAATCAAAGTCTTGGGATCAATCCGGTCCGGCAGATCAAGCTGGACAGTTTCAAACCGGTCGATCTGATGTGGTTTATCCGCGGCATGGCCATCCAATTCAGTCTCTAACCCGTCCAGGATGATTGCCGGTGGAACACGCGCCTGCTGGCTTTCAACCAAACGACAATCGGGAACCAAGTCGTGCAGCCAGTCCTTTAAAGCGCTCAAATCTTCAACACTCACCAGATCCGTTTTATTGAGCACAATCAGGTCCGCATCTGCCAATTGCCGCTGCACGGTGTCGGCCATATATTTGTCACTGGCCCGTTCGCGCACGGTTTCCGCATCTGCCAGAACAACAATGCCATCAATTCTGTAATCGTTGAGCAGCGACAGCGACCCCGCAATCGCACCGGGCAGCGCCACCCCGCTGGCTTCAAGAATGATGTGGTCAGGCCGTGGGTTCATTTTCGACATGTCCACCATGGCCATGATCAGGTCATTGCCATAGCTACAACACACACACCCGCCCGAAAGGCTGATAATATCATCCTCCTGGGCTTCAATCAGATCAGCATCGATGGGCAGGGCACCAAATTCATTCACCAATATGGCAAGCCGTTTGCCATTGGCATTGCGCAAAAGGTGGTTGACCAGCGTGGTCTTACCGGCCCCCAAATAGCCTCCAAGTATGGTGACAGGTGTTGGCGTGGCGTTCATTTACAGATCAGCGGCACAGAATATGCGGCCATCCTGAACAGTTCCCCAAACCCGAACATCCTTGAGCTTGTCACCACCAATTTCCTCTGGATCATCTTCCAAAATTGCGAAATCTGCCCGCTTGCCGGTTTCAATCGACCCCACTTCCCCATCCAGTTTCAGCGTATAGGCTGCCCCAAGCGTGATGGCATAAAGCGCTTCATCCACATCGATTTTTTCTTCTTCCCCCTGCGTTCGCCCCGATGCAGTGAGGCGATTGACGGCGCACCATGCTGTAAACAGCGGACCAAGTGGTGTGATCGGCGCGTCCGAATGGATCGCCATCGGCACACCGTTTTCCAGCGCTGTGGCACAGGCATTCATGCGCAACGCCCGCTCCGGTCCAATCGTCAAATTGTAGTGCTCATCGCCCCAATAGAAGTGGTGATTTGCAAACAGGTTCACGCACAGGCCCAGTTTCGCCATCCGCCGAAATTGGGCGCTGTCGGCCATCTGGCAATGTTGCAGGGTGAAACGATGGTCGCGCGACGGGTGTTTGCGCAATCCCTCTTCCACACAATCCAGCACAAGCTCCGTCGCCTCATCCCCGTTCGTGTGGGTGTGAATATGAATGTCATTTTCCAGTGACATATTGATGATGTCGCGCAATTGTTCCGGCGAAATATACCAAAGCCCGTTTGGTGCACCATTGTAATATCCAGGCCAGCGCAGACGCGCAGAAAATCCCTGGATTGATCCGTCCACCACCACTTTGATCATGCCCAACCGAAGCCGGTCACTGGATTGTTTCTTCAGTTTCAGCACATGGTCGATCAATTCCTGTGGGGTCACCCCGTGATGAAAGCGCAGTGGCACAATACGTGCTGGAAAATTTTGGCGTGCTGTGACTTCGCTCATCATCGCAACAGCCTCTTCGGGCAAACGGGCAGCAAGATCCGTGGCAGTTGTCACGCCACAACGCACACATAATTTGGCGAAATCGATCAGCCCGGCCTCGTCACAAGCCAGCATATCCCGATCAAAGCCCACATGCAGACCCACCGGCGTCATCACGTCCGGGCCTTTCAGTTCACCCGTGGGCAAGCCATCATCCCCCAGTGGCACACCTGGATTGTTAATCCCGCTCTTTAACAAGCCGGCCAGTTCCAGCGCTTTGGAATTCACATTCATGATGTGCCCGGATGCATGTAAGAGACCCACGGGGCGGGTGGTAGACACCTTGTCGAGGTCGTGACGGTTTACCCGCTGATTGTCGAAATAGATTGGGTCAAGAGACCAGCCCGGCAAAGGTGCATCGGGATCATCAAGCGCTGCATCCGACTGCTTAAGGCGCGACAGAACCGCATCGATATTTTTCGCCCCCTCCCACACTTTGCCGTGGGGATCCATGCGGTCGAAATAGCCCACATAGGTATATTTCCAAAGCGTGCCTTCCATCGCGTGGCTATGACCTTCCACCAGCCCGGGCATGATGATTTTATCTGCAAACGTTTCATTGAGTTCGTGCTCGCCCCAGCCGACGAGTTCCTCAAGACTGCCTGCACCCAGTATTTTCCCATCGCGCACCGCCACATGGGTCGCCTCAGGGTTCGACGGGTTCATGGTGATAATTTTGCGCGCACTGTAAATCGTAATCATTGCCGCTGCTCCTGCCGGGGATCGAGTGATGAAACAAACTTTGCAGGGCATTGCAGGGATGTCGAGACGGGAAACCAATTTTGGCAGTGACAATTGTAAACCGCACACAAACTGGCCCTGTCATCTTATGGAATAAGAACATATATCCCGTCCAGCCCCATCGCCGCCCTTCGCGCCAGCAAGCAAAGACGCCTCATTCATGACGCTTGAGACACTCATCATCATTTCCATTGGTGCATTCCTCGGCGGCTTCGTTAACGGCCTTGCCGGTTTTGGCACTGCCCTGTTTGCCCTTGGGTGGTGGCTGCAGGTCATGCCACCGGCAGAAGCCGTGGGCCTGTGCCTGGCCGTGGCCATCATCAGCGGGTTGCCGGGACTTCGTTTGATCTGGAAACAGATCGAACCTGGACTTCTGGCCCGGTTCGTCATCCCTGCCATGATTGGCATTCCGATCGGGGCCTATTTGCTGACCGTTGTGAACGCCCAGATCATGATATTGATGGTGGCGGTATTTTTGATCATCTATGGCGGCTTTTACAGCCTGCGCTCTTCACTGCCCCAATTACAGGACGAGCGCCCTAAACAGGATGCAGCAATTGGCTTTGCTGGCGGTGTGCTGGGCGGGTTGGCCGGACTGTCAGGTGCGCTGCCGACAATTTGGCTGTCCATGCGCGGCTGGCCAAAGGGGCGCACACGGGGCCTGCTTCAACCCTTCAACATGATCGTCCTGATCGGCAGCGTTTTTGGAATCGCCTTTCAGGGCGGCTACAACAGCGGGTCTCTCATGGCGCTTCTGTGGTCCCTGCCAGCCACACTGTTGGGCGTGACCTTGGGTATCCTGCTCTATTCAAGATTGAGCGACAGCCAGTTTCGGCGCTTGCTGATTGCCTTGTTATTTGCCTCTGGCTGTATTTTGCTCGGTCGCGTCGCGCCACATTTTGTCAGCCCTTGAAGCTCACCGACGCACCTGCTTCATCAAACAGGTGACAGGCAGCGGCAGGAATGCCAATTCCAATAGCATCACCACGGGCAACATCCGCCGTGCCCTGCAGTTTCAGGACAAACGGTTCAGTGTTCTCACCAATGTCGATATATAGATTTGTGACCTCCCCAAGACTCTCCACCAGCGAAATCGTGCCGTTAAGAGCCGCATCCTTACCGCTTGCCAAGACAGCATCTTCGGGGCGAATGCCCAAGTAAACCCGCGCACCCGCCGGGTGACCTTGGGTGGAAAGTGGCACGGTCACGGCTCCCTTGGCGCCTGGAGCATCCACAGTGACCGTTGATTTCTTGCCGGGCGTTTTCAACTTGCCACCCAGAATATTCATGGCGGGAGATCCGATAAACCGGGCCACAAACAGATTGGCCGGATTTTCGTACAGATCAATTGGTGCGCCAACCTGTTCGATATGCCCGGCGGACAGAACAACAATACGGTCGGCCAGCGTCATGGCTTCCACCTGATCATGGGTCACATAGACCATTGTTGTGTCCGGCATGCTTTCCTTCAGCTTGGCAATTTCAATGCGCGTGGCCACACGAAGTGCAGCGTCCAAATTCGACAGCGGCTCATCAAACAGGAAAACATCAGGATCCCGGCAAATCGCCCGGCCAATGGCGACCCGTTGCCGCTGGCCTCCCGAAAGTGCTTTGGGCAGGCGGTCAAGATAAGGGCCAAGCTGCAAGATATCCGCCGCATTTCGCACCCGCGTTTCAATTTCGGACTTGGAAGCCTTGGCGATGCGCATGCCAAAAGCCATATTTTCGTAAACACTCATATGCGGGTAAAGCGCGTAAGACTGGAACACCATAGCGATGCCCCGTTGCGAAGGCGGCACTTCGTTGACCCGCGTATCACCAATAGACATGTCACCACCGGAGATTGATTCCAGCCCGGCAATCATGCGCAGCAAGGTAGATTTCCCACATCCCGACGGGCCAACAAACACGACAAACTCGCCCTCCTTGATTTCCAGATCGACCCCATGGATAACTTCGGTATCGCCATAGGATTTGCGGATCTGGTTAAGGGTGACGCCGCTCATGTTTCAATCTCCGGTTCCCGGTCGTCTTTCCTGCGTGCCATGAACACGCTGAATGCGGGCATTTCCAATTCGCTCCCCCGCAAAATGGCCTGAATGCCGGGCGTGTCCAGCTGTTCAAATGAAATATCTGGCGCAGCCAAGATGGCTGTATTTTCTGACAGGTTGATTGCCACATGGGTCGACCACCCGTCATGGCTTCGCTCGTAACAAATGACACCATCATGAGGATCGCCAAACAGAATTTGCCCCTTGGCAAACTCGCGATACCGGGCACGAAAAGCCAGGGCATCACGGTAGAAATTCAACATTGATTCCCCTCCCGCTTCCTGCCCACTGGCGGCAAGGTCTTGATGGGTTTTCGATACCGGAAGCCAGGGACGTGAGTTGGAAAATCCACCACTCGCCTCATTGTGCGACCAGACCATGGGTGTGCGACATCCATCACGGCCTTTGTATTTTGGCCAGAACCGCTGACCATAGGGATCTTGCAGATCTTCAAATTCAATATCAGCTTCAGGCAGGCCGAGCTCTTCACCCTGGTATAAACACACCGATCCGCGCAGGGTCAAAATCAACATCAAAGCCGCTTTTTGAAAGGCATCCGGGTCTGAATATTGGGCCGCCCAGCGAGACGTGTGGCGCATGACATCATGGTTGGAAAACGCCCAGCACGACCAGCCATCGGGTGCCGCCTCTTCAAAATCGCTCACCACTTTATGAACCCGCGCGGCGGTCAAGGGGTCGGGCGACAGGAAGTCAAACGCATAGCACATGTGCACCATGTCATCGCCACTGGTATATTGTGCAACCAATTCAAGTCCGCGCTCACCATCACCCACTTCACCCACGGCCGCCGTATTGGGATATTCATCTAAAAGCGCACGGAACCGTTTGAGAAACGCAATATTTTCCGGCTGGCTCTTATCAAATAAATGGCTTTGATAATTATAAGGATTTACCGCCGGGGCCGTGGAATCATTGCGAAGTTCCAACGGCAGGGGCGGATTGTCTTCAAGCCCCTGACTGTGAAAATAGAAATTGATCGTGTCGAGGCGGAACCCGTCCACCCCACGGTCCAGCCAGAACCGCACAGTATCCAATAGAGCGTCCTGCACGTGGGGATTGTGAAAGTTCAGATCCGGTTGGCTGGCCAGAAAATTATGCAGATAAAACTGACAACGGTTGGTCTCCCACTCCCAAGCCGAGCCGCCAAAGATGGACAGCCAATTATTGGGCGGTGTGCCATCTTCCTTGGCATCGGCCCACACAAACCAGTCTGCTTTGTCATTGGTCTTATCCAGGCGGCTTTCCACAAACCAGGGGTGTTGATCCGAGGCATGGGAGATCACCTGATCAATCATCACCCGAAGCCCAAGACGGTGGGCCTCGGCAACCAGACGGTCAAAATCGTCGAGCGTGCCAAACATCTCGTCAACATTCTCGTAGTCGGAAACGTCATATCCAAAATCGCGCATGGGCGAAGTAAAAAACGGCGACAGCCAGATTGCATCGACACCCAATTGTGCCACGTAAGGCAACCTCTGGGTGATGCCATTGAGGTCACCGATCCCATCGCCATTACTGTCTTGAAACGAGCGCGGATAAATCTGGTATATAACGGCACCGCGCCACCAGTCTGCGGCATCGCGGCTGTCATACGAACTTAGATTGTCACCTGCTGTGGGTATGTTGTGCATGTTCATGTCATCAGCCTCCTTTAACCGAGCCAGCGAGAAGGCCGCGCACGAGATATCGCTGCAATCCAAAAAATACGAGAAGCGGCACCAAAATTGTGATGAAAGCGGAAGCCGCCAGAATGTCCCACTGGCCGCCGCGCATGCCGAGCAGGTTGTTAAGTCGCCCGGTGAGCACCAGTTCGCTGTCCCCCGCCCCCAGGAACACGATTGCTACCAGCAGGTCGTTCCAGACCCAAAGAAACTGAAATATGGCAAAGGACGCCAGGGCCGGAAAAGACAGCGGCAAAATGATTTTCATGAAGATTTCAAAATCTGTCGCACCATCCACCCGTGCAGATTCCATGATCTCGCGCGGCAGGCCGGCAATATAATTGCGCAGCAAATAGATCGCCAACGGCAAGCCAAAGCCCGTATGCGCCAGCCAAATCCCCAAATAGGTTTTGGCAGGCACGCCAAAAAACGCACCAATTTCATTGTATTTGGTCAACAACGGTATCAGCGACATCTGCAGCGGAACCACCAGGAGACCAACCACAACGGCAATCAACAATGCCCTTCCAGGAAACTCCATCCAGGCCAGCGCATAGGCGGCAAAAGCGGCAATGAGAATGGGAATGACCGTTGCGGGAATTGTCACCGTCAATGAATTGATAAATGACCGGCCCAGGTTTTCCGCCGCGATCACGTTGCGATAATTATCAAAGGTAAAGCGCGGGGGCGACGTGGCCTGATAAAAAATCCGTTGCCCGCGGGCCTTGGTAATTTCTTCAGATGACACAATTTCAAACGTGCCATCGCTCTTGACCGTGAGTGCTGACCCATCCCGCAACACCGCGCTTTCACCCGATTGAAAGGCTTGCGGATCCCGGCTGGAAATACCGAAATTTGAAACGACCCCTGGCCCACCTTCCAGAACATCACCGGTAATGACGAACACATCTCCCCGCTGCACCTGCCCATCGGCACCGGGAGCGCGAAAAATCTTGTTCTGGGTGGAAGTCGTTAAAGCTGTCCACCAGCCGGATACGGATATCTGATCCTTGTCACGCACCGATGAAACAAACAGGCCCAGCGTGGGCAAAACCCAAATCGCCACCAGAAACAGCGTGGCCAGATGAACAGCCCAGGTCAGTGGTGCGCGAGAACCCGTTGCCGCCACAGTCAATGCCCCCGCATTTCTGCATTGGCGCGGCGTATGTTCCACACCATGATTGGAATAACGAGAACCATGATGATAACTGCAATTGCCGCGCCACGACCGGAATGGCCGCCCCCGCGAAACATCCAGTCAAACATCAGATTTGCCAGCACCTGAGTGCTCCACTGGGCATTGGTCAATGCAAAAACAATGTCGAAGACTTTCAAAACCAAAATCGTAATCGTTGTCCAAACCACGGCAATCGTGCCCCAGATTTGTGGAATCATGATCTTGAAAAAAATCTGCAGCGGGTTGGCTCCGTCAATCACGGCAGCTTCAATTGTTTCCTCTGGAATACCGCGTAGCGCTGCAGACAATATCACCATCGCGAATCCGGTTTGAATCCAGATCAGGATGATCATCAAAAAGAAATTATTCCAGAACGGAACCGTAATCCAAGCCTGCGGCTCACCACCCAAAAAAACGACAATCGCATTGAGAATGCCGATCTGCTCCTGCCCTTCGGCACGATAGTCATAGACAAATTTCCAAATCACAGATGCGCCGACAAACGAGATCGCCATGGGCATGAAGATCAGGCTCTTGGCGATGTTGCCCCACCAGATTCTGTCCGTCAGCGCTGCAATGATCAGGCCAAAAAATGTCGCCGCCGAAGGCACGACGATCAACCAAAGTGCATTGTTGAATATGGATTCGTGAAAGCCGGAATCCCCCAACAGCCACACATAATTGCCCAGCCCAAGGAAGCTCTCTTTGTCGGCATCATAAAGGGACAGCCGCAGGGAATCGATAACCGGGTAGATGAGAAAAGCCGTCAGCAGTAAAAGCGCCGGCCCCAGAAACAGCCACGGGCGTATGGCGTTTGATTTATTGATATTGGTGGATATTTGCGCCGCCGACAGCCCCGCATGACGGGCCGCTGCATTGGCGGGATAAATCCGGTCGAGAAGCGCATTGGAGCCGTAAAAGTAACCGGCACAACCGGCAACCCCCAACACCATCGTGAACAATGCCCACAAGAGCTGTTCCATTTTCGCCTCCTCCCCGGGATCAAACCGGGGTCTTGTTCAAGACCCCGGCCTGGTGTCGATCAATCAGATCAACAAAAGCTGGACGCCCCTTATTTCAGGGAATCCCAGGTTTCCTGAATGCCGGAAGCAACAGCTTTCGCATCCTTGCCACCCGCGTAGTCGACCATACCGGTCCAAAACGCGCCGGCACCAATTTTGCCGGGCATCAGGTCAGAACCGTCAAAGCGGAACGTTGTGGCGTTGAGCAGGATTTGGCCCTGTTTGCGCAACGCATCATTTGCGTAGAGTTCGGTGTTGGCAGATTTAAGCGCCGTCAGCAGACCACCCTGCGCCATCCAGACTTCATGGGAAATCGGTGTTTGCAGCCATTCGATGAAGGCACGTGCAGCAGGCGTGTCACGGGTGAGCGCCGCAAGCGTTCCAGCCCCCAGCACCGGCTTACCAAGGTCTTTTGACGCGTAGGCTGGGAAGTAGAAGAAATCCACATCCTCGCCCGCCTTCGTGCCTTCCGGGAAGAAGGCAGGAATGAACGACGCCTGGCGGTGCATGTAGCATTTTGCCGGTGACGAGAAGAGCCCCTTGGGGCTTTCACGGAAGTCGGTGGTGGCCACGGCACCAGCGCCGCCGTCCACATATTTGTCGTTACGGGCAAACGCGCCGAACTCTTCAATCGCTGCGACAATGCGCGGATCATCGAACTTGATTTCGTTTGTCACCCACTTGTCATAGACATCAGGCGACTGGGTGCGCAGCAGGAATTCTTCTGTCCAGTCGGTCGCTGGCCAGCCGGTCGCACCGCCTGAACCCAAACCAATGCACCAGGGTGTTCCACCGTCAGCTACGATTTTGTCGGTCAGCGCTTTCAACTCTTCCATCGTGTTTGGAATGGCATATCCGGCGTCTTCAAAATTTTCCGGCGAATACCACACCAGCGACTTCACATCGGCTTTGTAGGGGAATGCGTAAAACGCCTTCTTGCCGTCCTTGCCCTTGTAGGAACCAAGATCGACCCAGGATTGCCCGGCCGCATAATTCTCTTTCATCCAGCCTTCAGCGGCATCGCCCAGTGGTGTCAAAAAGCCTTTCGCGGCCAGATCGGCAATCAATCCAGGCTGAGGCAGAATAGTGACATCTGAAGGGGAACCGGCTTGTGTGTCGATAACAACCTGCTGCTCATAATTTTCCGAAGACGTGTAAGTAACTACCGCGCCGGTAGCCTGGGCGAAATAGGCAAGCATGCTTTCAACCAGTTCCTGGTCGGCCGAACGCCAGGGGCCAAACACAGAGAGTTTTTGACCCGACAAGTCATGTTTCTTGGCAAATGCTTCATAGCTTGCCCAGTTGAAGCGGACATCCTTGCCCGGCTCGAATTTCAGTTTTGAATGACCATCAGCGAACGCCGCTGTGCATGTCATCGCAAGAGCGATTGCCCCTGCCAAAATGGATTTTCTCATTATTTCCTCCACGCACCGCCTGCGGTGCCGTTTTTCAAGTGTACCTGCGCACTGTGTTCTGCCGCCACGCTGAATTTTCAAAGCGCTTTGGATTTGTCTATTCTTGTGCCGTTGCCCCAACAAGTCAAGCGCGGATACTTGCACAAGCGACAACACCACCGTGCCGCAAGAACCCCATATTGATCGCTGTTTGACACATACTAGCGCACTCAGGCTTGGCAAACTTACGGCAATAGCTCTACACTGACAGCTTTATCAAAGCGCTTTGGTTTGAATGAGGTATTATGCCCCAATCCCGGATAAACCTGAAAGAACTGGCTGAACATCTGGGTCTGTCGCAAACCACTGTGAGCCGGGCGCTCAATGGCTTTCCCGAGGTGAGCGAAAAAACCCGCCAGCGGGTTCAAAACGTTGCAAGAGCGCTCAATTATGCTCCCAATCCCAGCGCCGCCAGCCTTGCCACCGGGCGTACGCGGCAAATCGGGCACGTGATTTCGGTCTCACAACACATGATGATCAACCCGCATTTTTCAGACTTCATCGCCGGTGCCAGCGAATTTTATGACGAAGCCGGTTATGACATGTTGCTGCGCGCTGCCCGCCCTGAAAACGAGGAGACCGTTTACCGCGAATTGGCAGACCGCAACCGGGTCGATGGTGTTGTGGTTCACGGTCCTTTGGTCAATGACACCCGTATCGACATGCTCAAGCGTCTGGGCCTGCCCTTTGTTGTGCATGGCAGAGACGGTCCCGAAAACGCTGATGCGTCGGATTATTCCTGGCTGGATGTGGACAATGTGGCCTGTTTCAATCAGGCGACCCGCTATCTCATTGAGATGGGTCACACTGAAATCGGACTGGTCAACGGCCTTGAGAACATGAGTTTTGCCCATCGCCGCCGTGCCGGATATGAGGCGGCATTAAGGGAGAACGGATTGAACATCGACGCCAATTTGATGATGAGTGCGGATATGGTTGAGCCCTATGGGCACCGTGCCACCAACGAATTGCTCAAACAAAACCGCCCGCCATCGGCCATTTTGTTTTCCAGCATTTTGCCGGCAATGGGAGGAGTGCGTGCCCTTGCCGAGCATGGTTTAAAACCCGGTGCCGATATCGCTCTGATCACTTTCGATGATCAATTATCCTTCCTGCAAATGGACGGGGCACCAGATCAGGTTCCGTTCTTCACCTGCATGCGCTCATCAATCCGAAATGCCGGAAAACGCCTTGCCGAAATGCTGGTGGATCAAATTAACCGCCCGGCGGCCGCCCCCATTCAGGAGCGTTGGGAAGCAAAATTCGTGCTCGGCACAACCACCCCTGCCCGGGAAACCAAATCCCGGTAACCTGGAGCGCCCTATTGCAACACAACCGGCAGGTTGATTGGCCCCCGGAATCCGAAACCTTTCCAGATCACAGCATCCGCATCCGGCAGATGGGCATTGGGAAATCGCTCAAAAAACATCGGCAACATCACATCGCATAATGCGCGCCGCGCCACCTGCATGCCCTGACAAAAATGCGGACCATTGCCAAACGCCTGATGCGGCGCAGGCTTTCGGTAAACATCAAACCCTTCTCCATCCCCATACAATTCCTCGTCACGATTGGCAGACGCCTGAATGGTCATCACGGTTTCACCGGCCGTAATCGCATGTCCCCGAATTGACGTGTCTTCTTTAACAAGTCGAGATGACACCTGAATGGGCGCAACCCATCGTATGGCCTCTTCAAATGCCCGCTTCCAATCCTCTTTCGCGCGCACTTCATCCAACTGGTCACGATTGGACAAAAGGCCAAACAATACGGTGCAAAGCGCATCTCGTGGTTCATTTATCCCGCCACCAATCGCAATCTTGATATTGGAATAGATCTGGCTTCGCTCAATTGGGTTATCCGCATTCAACATGACTGACAGCGCCGAAGGGTTAGGCGTTGCCAGATGTTGTTTACTCAATGTGTCGAACAGCGCATCCATCTCATCATTAGCCCGGTCGGAAACGGCAAAGAGCACATCATCCCAGCCAAAATTGCCAGCCCCATCAATTAGCGCCTGGCTCCAGCGTTCCATCTGCGCATCACTTGCCGCTTCGGTGCCCAGCAATATGGCCAGCCCCCGCGCTGCATAGGGCGCAGCAAGCGCGCTGAACAGATCAACGCTTTCACCTTTTGGCAGGCGATCAAGGTACTCGCCAGCAATGCGTCGATATTCCGGCACCCAGTTTTCCTGAATGACCTTAGCGGCAAAGGCAGGCCCCATGGCCATGCGCTCCCGCAAATGCTCTTCGCCATCCTTGCGCATGAGCGTATGCGCCCGAAATGCGCGCTGCATGGGCGTGTTTGGATCATTGGAGCTAAAGACGGACGGATTGTCCTTCACGTAACGGGTATCAGCTGCTTTTGTCAGCAATATCCGATTGAGTGCAGGCACCCGCATCACTGGCGCCTGCGCGCGCAACCGCTTGTAAATCGGATAGGGGTCGTTGACGAGACCGGCAATCGATATCTGATCGTCAGTTGGTACTTCCCTGATTGCCATTGTGGTTCCCCTCCACGACTGCGCCAAATGTCACCGGATCGTAGCCATTATTTCAAATTTGGCCAGCGCAAGCCTGCCGGGGGTCAGTCTGGCCTGTTCACCAGGGCACTGACAGCCCCATATGTGGCAACGCAATAGGGGACGATATAGGTCAGACCGACTTTCAACCATTGAACCGTGCCGCCACCCACCATCACGTCACCCTGATTGATGAAGTTGAGGACAGTGCCCACAATTGCAGCGACAATCAGCGAGCGCTTCACCAGGTCCGGTCTGAATATGAGGCTCAACATGGCGTGAGCCTCCCAGCAACCGGCAGCCTAGGAGGCGATTTCATCCTCAATGGGATTTCGCAATAGGCCAACATTTTCGATCTCAATTTCTACCACATCACCGTGCTTCATCCATAAAGGTGGTTTGCGCGCGTGGCCAACACCAGAGGGTGTCCCCATCAAAATTATGTCACCAGGTTCCAGGGTAAGGCCTTCGGTGATGTAGACCAGTGTTTCCACCACCGGGAACATCATCATATCCGTATTGCTGGACTGGACTGCTTCGCCATTCAACCGACAGGCAATATCAAGACCCTTGGCACCTGGGGGCAATTCGTCAGCAGATACAAATACCGGTCCCAACGGGCCTGTTTGATCAAAATTTTTGCCCATGGTCCACTGGATTGTATGGCGCTGATATTCACGCACCGACCCGTCATTGCAACACGTGTATCCGGCAACCGCGTCCAGCGCATTTTCCGGTGTGAGATGGCGAGAGCGTTTGCCAACCACCAGCGCAAGCTCCGCTTCAAAGTCCAGCGTCTCAGACTTGATGGGGCGAATGACCGGCTTACCATGGGCAACCATCGAGGTGAGAGAACGCATGAAAATCGTTGGGAAAGGCTGTTTTTCAAAAATACCCTCGTTCACATGCTCCATGTAGTTCAGGCCCAGGCACAGAATCTTGCCAGGCGAACTAATGGGGATATAGAAATCGAGACTGTCAAATTCCAGCATTGCATCTGCTGCAGCGCCGTCGGCAATCGATTGCAGGGAGGCAAGATTGTCCTGGGCAATCAGCGTTTGGATATCACGGGGTGCACCAGGATCCACCGCGCTCAAATCCACAACCTTGTCACCTGACACCAGCCCAATGCGCGGGCCATCTCCACCGTTAAAACTCACCAGACGCATAGGATTTTCCACCATTCAACTCTTGTGTCGAACGTACCGTTTCCCTTGCAGCCAAACAAGAAAAAACGATATATTTTGCAAATATCGAAAAAAATCTACATAAAATTGCGCTCGTAAACTGACGTATCTTTCCAGCCGATGCCCGTGAACTGTAAGACAGCGCAATATCCTCTTTGAAGGACAAGAAAACTGACCACCTCGACGTCCGATTCCAGCGACATCCATGCAAGCCTGGCCAGCGATGGCCCGGGTTCGCAAAGCATGACCAGCCGGGCCTATGCGCAGCTTAAGAGTGATATTATTTCCGGCAGACTGCAACCGGGACGCAAACTCAAGATCGAGGAATTGCGCCGTCAATATGACGTTGGCACCAGCCCCATTCGCGAGGCGCTCAGCCTGCTCACATCCGACCATTTTGTAGAGCGCATAGACCAGCGCGGCTTTCGTGTTTCCAATGTCAGCGAAGCGGAATTCGCCGAATTGCTGAAAACCCGGTGCTGGCTGGAAGAACGGGCATTGCGCGAATCCATCGCCAACGGCACGACCCAGTGGGAAGAACAGGTTGTGCTTGCCAATTACAGGCTGTCGCGCATTCCTCGTTCTGAATCAAAAGATCATTTCGTTGCCAATGCCGAATGGGAAGCAACCCACAAGCTCTTTCACATGGCACTGATATCCCAGTGCGGGTCGTCATTGCTGTTAAAGTTCTGCGACCAGCTTTACGACCAGAACATCCGCTATCGGCAGCTTTCCGGTTCCAAAGCCTATCCCAGTCGCGATGTGGCCGAGGAACACAATTCAATCTGTGATGCAGTTCTGGCCCGGGATGCCGATCTGGCGGCCCAATTGTTGGTCAGCCACTACAACAACACCAGCAAATTTGTGCGCCGCGAATTGTCGAACTGAGCAAAGCTTCCTTTGTCGCATTAACGAGCCAGGCTCAGCTCAAAATCCCAATGGACAGAACGGGAAAGCTGATCAACAGGATCAGTACGAGCAACATAATGCCAGCAAACGGCAACGCCCCCAAAAACACGTCCTTCAGAGTAATTTCTGGATCATTGAGACTGGTTTTGATGACAAAGCATGAAATACCAAGCGGCGGTGTCAACAGGCCGATTTCCGCACCAATGACGGTGACAATACCAAACCACACCAGGCTCATGCCCATGGATTCAACCAGGGTGATGAACAGGGGCACAACGATGAGAATGATGGATGCGGTATCCAATATCGTGCCGAGAAACAGCATCAACAGCACATAGATAATCATCACTTCAATAAAGCCGAACTGATAGGTTTGCAGCACGTTGTCGAGTTCATTGGGCAGGCCCGCATAGCCGAGCATCCGGCTATAGAGCGACGCCATGGCGATGAGGAATAATATTGAAGCAGTAATATGCCCGGTTTCAAGCGCGGTATCCCACAGCCCCCGCGGGGTCAGCCGCCGCCGCGCCAGCGCAATAATCAAGGCGGCAAGCGCACCGGCTGCGCCTGCCTCAACCGGCGTGAGCCAACCAGTGTAAATGCCCCCCAGAACAATCAGAATCAGCAAAACCAGCGGGACGGTTTTGTCGAGAATTTCAAACCAGGTGAGCGGCGCATTGTCAGCATCGTTAATATTACTGCCCAGATAAGACGGCCAGATACGGCCCGCAATAAATATCCAGGCAATATAAGCCGCTGTTAGAATCAGACCCGGCACCACCCCCGCCAGAAACATGTCACCAACCGATTGTTCCGAAACAAATGAATAGATAATCAGCATGGCACTTGGAGGAATGATCATTCCCAAAACCGACGATCCGGCCACCACGCCAACTGCAAATCGCTTATTGTAATTCAATTTGCGCATTTCCGGCACGGCGATCCGGGTGAACACCGAGGCCGAGGCGATGGAAGATCCGGTCACGGCAGCAAAAACGGCGTTTGCGCCAACTGTCGCCATGCCAATGCCGCCGGTGACCGCCCGAAATGCCCGGTTGAGAACCACATAAATATCCGTCCCCAGACCCGCCCGGGAAACCAAGAGCCCCATGACGGTGAATAGGGGAATGGTGGCAAACGGATATTCTGTTACGCCATCGCCCACCGCAACTTTCAAAAAATTGAAAGCCAAAATGGGCTTGCCACTGATGATCCAGATGGAGACGAAGGACACAAGCCCCAGCGCCACCGGGATATACATGCCCAGATAGACAAGAGCGACAATGGCAATGACGGAAAGCCCGCCAATTTCAACCGGCGTCATAGCGGGCTGTCCCCTTTGTCAACGAGGACCGGATTGCGATTACCCAGGATCACCTTGAAGAAGAAAATGATGCAGCAAAGCGCTACGCTAAACACGATGGCAAATTTTGCGGGCCACCAGGGCGCGGTAAAAATGCCGGGCGTGCCAAAATATTCACAGCGGGCAAAGGCAGTTTGCAAATCCGCAAAAATATTTCCCGTGGGAACAGGTCCAAATTCTGGAGGGGTGAAGAAATGGCAGGTTTCAAAGGATTCAATAAATTCCGGCCACATGGTCCAGGTGATCAGGCCCATAAAGATACATGCGGCCGCATCGATCAAGCGCGACAACCCATTGGCGAAGCCAGGAAAACGATTTTCAGCCAGAACCAAAAACCCGTCAGAGCGTGTCAGCCGGTTGCTGCGCACCACATCGGGCAATTGCAGAAACACAATCAGGATCAGCGAAAATATAACAACTTCGACCACGCCTTTCAAAGGCGCGTGAAACACGCCACGGGCCACCACATCGGCGTTCATAACGGCCACAAGTAAAAAGATAACCACCGTGCCCACCGCATTGGCAAATATCGCAACGGACACGAATGGTGAATAGAAACGGCGGATTGACTCCATTTGGATAACGCCTCCCCGCCGCCTTTGAACTTAGAGTTCGCCTGCCCAGTCGCGCACCGGTGCAAATCCGGCGGCTTTGAGCTTGGCAGAATAAGCTTTCAACATGTCGGAACCGGGTGCACCCGCACTGTCCAGTTTCTCAGCCCATTCTTTCGCAATATTGGGCATTGCTTTGGCCCAGGAAGCGCGTGCATCGGCAGACAAATCCACAACCGTACCGCCGCCTTTTTTGTAAGCCTCAAGCGATGCCGCAGCGCGATCCATGGCAACAGACGCAACATGATCGCGATATTCAACTGCAACCTTTTCAAGCACAGCTTTAACCTCATCGGGTAGCTTGTCCCAAACATCTTTGTTAACGGTCACAGTTTTAGAATTCACCGCCCCCAGATCCGCTTTCAGCATGTAAGGCGCAACTTCGGCGATCTTGAAAGTCTTGGCTGCTTCCGGCCACAACATGGCAGCATCCACCACACCGGTTTGCAGCATGTTGTAGAAATTAGGCAGGCCACCGCGCACACCGGCGGCTCCTTCGATGCCCTCCAGATAGCGCAAATTATACCCCGCACCCGCGACCTTTTTGCCCTTAAGGTCATCAAGCGAATTGATCGGCGTTTTAGAGAACATCTGGTAGGTGTCCAGAACCACACCAGTGGCCAGATAGACCTGGTTTTCCGCCGCCAGTTCTTTCTTCATTTGCGGAAATTCTTTAGCGATCTCATCAACCGCCTTGGCAACAACCCGCGCATCGGGTGCAACAAACGGCGTCACCGCAGAAATGCCCTGACTGGGCAATTTGGAATTGTGGAAGATAGTCGTCACGATCCCAATATCTCCAAGCCCCAGCTTGATGCCTTCCAGCACACCCCGTGGCTTGACGATCTGGCCGCCATAAGCCTCCTGCCAGTTAATCTTGTAATTGCCCGTTTTCCCAAGTTCTTCGTTAACCCGCGGAATGAAGAAACCGGAGAATTCCTTCACCCACATGGCGCGGGCCGGATAGCCATCGATTGCAATCATGTTGATCGTTTCCGTGGCCTGCGCGGACGATGGTGCAACCGCTCCAAATGCGGCAGCGGAAACGGCCAGAGCCAACAGGCTGCGGCGGGTAGCGCGATAAAGTTTAGACATTTTCATTCCTCCCGAATTTTATTTGTTGAATAGGTTCTCAGCTCGAAGTCCATTCCTCGTTGATCTCTGTGCCAGCCTGACGAAACAGTTTCGACAAGGGGCAAAACTTGCCGACCTCAATGCGCAACCGCTCGATGTCCTCGTGGGATACCGCATTGCCCGTACGCACTTTCAAATCGATACGGGGAAAAGGTACATCGATTTCTTCCTCCAAAGTTACCCCGCGCCGATCAAAGTCGCTGGCCAGTTCAATCGTCAGTTCCCCCACATCGATTCCAAGTTTTGCAGCGCATTTATGGCCAATCACATTGGTGCAGCCGATCAGCGCAGCAAGCGCCGTATCAGTTGGCGTCGGCCCCAGGTTTGTACCGCCACGCTCGGTGGGTTCATCAATATCGAAGGTCAGATCACGCACCGAAACCTGAGACAATGAATGGGACGGACATTGCGCCTTTGCGCGAAGTTTCACTGTCGTTTTGGGTTTAATTTTAAGAGCCATGACAATGGACCCCTTTCATTGGGAGAGCATCACGCAAACGAACATACTTCGTCAAATTCAAAGCGCGGCAATCGTTGAAACAGAGCCGTTTCATCAGCCACACCAATATTGCATAGGAAGTTCGATTTCAGCGTCGTGCCAGCGAAAAATTCTTCGTCCACCACCGCGTTTGAAAATCCAGACATCGCGCCCACGTCCAGCCCAATGGCCCGGGCGGCGATCATCAGATAACCGCCCTGCAGGGTGGAATTGCGGTAAGCCGTATCCTCGATATAGGCCGGTTTTCCGTCAAACATTGGCCGACGGTCTTCATGGGGAAACAGGCGCGGAAGCTCTTTCCAAAAATCAAGATCATACGCCACAATGACAGTGAGCGGCGCCCCCATCACCTTCGGCACATTTGCCGGTTTCAGCGACTTTGCAATCCGCTCGCGCCCCTCTTGCGTGCGCACAAAAACAAACCGGGCCGGGCATCCGTTCATGCTGGTCGACCCCATTTTGACGATCTCATACATGCGCCCAATTTGCGCATCCGTGACCGGCGTGTCCTTCCAGGCATAGTGAGACCGCGCCCGTGTCAAAATCAGGTCCAGTGAAGCCTGATCCAATTCACCAATCTGCTGTCTTAGTGCCCGAATATCCTGCTGGGCCTCGGCCCGCATGACTTCGAGTTGTTCCGGGGTCGGCTGTGGAGACATGCAAACGCGCTCATGGGCTGATAATCTGGCTCAAAAATACCCACATTAATCGAGAACGGTCAATAAATATCGATATTTTCTTTTCCCCAAATAACGCTATGCTAGGTGAAGCCAAAACATCACGGGAATTGAAATATGCCAGCTTGGGAAGACTACAAGAAAACTGCCCGCGAACGGGGTGCTCTGGCATTCGAATTGTTTGTGGTGGAGACAACGCCCTGCGCCGACCCCCAACAGCTGCAAGCGGTATTGCCGAAACATCTGGCATACCAGCGCGAGATGGAAGCAGCCGGCAGTTTGTTTCTGGCAGGCCCCCTGTCCGATGCAACCGGCGACCAGATGCAGGGTTCCGGCCTGATCATCTATCGTGCGAAATCCATGGAAGACGCACATACTCTGGCGAAGAATGACCCAATGCATGCCGAAGGCGTGCGCACCTATACATTGCGCAAATGGCTGATCAATGAGGGGTCACCTTCATTTTCCACGGCCCTTTCGGGCCAGAAAATCACACTGTCCTAGAGACCGGTCTTTGCCCCCCAAGCACCGGAACTCAAAACCCGGACTCCCGGCGCAATACGGCGCTGACCCGTTCAAACACACTGCTGGCCAGGGATTTTGGACTGGCATCAAGACGGATAACCCCCCGCTGTGTTTGATCCAGAACCGGCGGCGACACCCCATCAAGGCGTGCTTTGACCCCATAATAGCTGCCAGCAATTTGCGGAGCGCCCGATGCCCCTTCGCGCATTTTTTCAGGCACGGTTCCCCCATAGGCGCTTGCCAGTGAGGGGAACTGAAACTCCGCAGATGCCGCTTCACTGATTTCCCGCAAGATGATGGGCATGGCCGAAAGCTGCAGATTGTCGGCATAGAATGTGCCACGCGCGCCAGCATCAACCCGCCCAAGATCACGTTCGGCTGCAAGGCCGGACACTGATACCCCCCCATCGCTTTTCACCCGAAGAAGCAGCGTTCGGCTGCCCACGTGACGCCCCGTGTGGATATTTGATTTCAGATCCACCACCACCCCGTCCATTTCGGCATGAATGACAAGCTGCTCCTGCCGCGAGACAAGCGCATCCAACTCTCCCTTTTCCCCGGCCAGTTCGCTCTCCAGCACTTTTCGGTTGGCAAGTTCGGTGACATCAGCACCGCTACGGGCAAGACGGGCTTCCAGCAGGGCAATGCGCTTGCGCGTGCTGTTTATCTGGAGCGTCAATTGCGGAGAGTTTATCACCGCAAGTCGCTGGCCGGGTGTTACAACATCGCCATTCGCCACCAACAATTGCGCAAGCTGCCCATGGTGGGGTGGATAAACGTCAAGTTCCTGCTCCGCGTGCAATACAGCCGGTATGACAACAGATGTGGACAGCGGTGCGAAAAAGCCGACCAGGCCAATAACAGCCACCGCCAGTGACACATAAGAGCGTCGTGAATGAACAATCATGGCGCGCATCTCCCACCATTTCAGAATTTCTCGAAAGATTGGCAACGCGATGAACCACAGGATTTCAACCGCGAACAAAAACAAGGCAAGCACCTTGATGAAGAAAGTGTAGATCAACAGGGCAATGCCGAGGAAAAGGAAAAACCGGTAAATCCAGGTGCTCCAGGCATGTAGAATGACAATGCGTTGCAGGCCGGGAGACAAATATTCCGGTGGCTCCAGACCAAGCCCAAACAATATTTCCCGAAGCTTCCATTTCGCCAGCGCAAAGCCCCGCGACTGGAGATTTTCAAAACCCATGAGATCGGAAAGTATGAAATAGCCATCAAAGCGCATCAGCGGATTGAGATTGACCAACAGGCTCAAAACCCAACTCACTGCGGCCACAGAAAATGCCACTGTCCGCAAAGATCCATCCGGCAGGAAAACCCACAACAGGGTCGCCACCGACGCTAAAAACAATTCCGCCATAATGCCCGCACCATCGACCATCAGTCGCTCGCGGCGCGAATTCAACCGCCAGGCGTTGGAACTGTCAGTGTATAAAATCGGCATCAACACCAAAAACGCCACGCCAATGATCGGCACTTTCAAGCCATAGCGATGGGCCATGTAGGCATGTCCCATTTCGTGGCAGATTTTTACAAATACCAGACTGGCGCCATAAATCAGCACCCCCTGAAATGAAATGAGATCGACAAACTGGGCCTGGAACGCCGGCCATTGCCGGGACACCAGATAGAGCCCCAAAACACCTAATAGGGTGAAAAGAACAGCGGCGCTGCGGGTAAAAAGAAAGCCCACGAAAGGCCAGGTCAGCGATAACAATCGCGCAGGACGAAACAGCGGCATCTTGAAAAATAGATAGCCATGCAAAGCCTTGCCAAACCATCCCTTGTCGCCAGCCGTCGCCTTGTCAAAAAAGTGCCGGTAGCCGGTCTGGACCGGCTGATCGGTGAGCTGATTGGCAAACAGAAATTTCAGTAGCTCACCCACCTCATCCTCACCAACGGGGCGTTTTAGCCGCGCCTGGGAATATGCCCGCACCTTCTCCACTGTCTTGTGCCCCCAAAAGGACAGGAAGATAAAATTAGCGCGGCTGAGGCGGAAATACTGATTGCGCAACGGATCAAAGAGCATCCATGTGGGTTCACCGCTGTGTTGCGGCCGCCCTTCCAGAAGCTCGATATCCTGCCGCAATGGCGGAACAGGCACATCTTCTGCCGGGCCGGAAGGCGGCCCGCTTTGAACAGCGGCAACCACCTACCAGCCGATCCACTGGCGCACCGCCGCAAGCGGGCGGCGGAACAGATAAAAACCCAATGACACTTTGTCCCCATAGACCTGCGCCGTGCCCCGCGCCCCAATTCTGGGCCTGCGTTCATTTTCCAAAATCACATCGGAATAAAGCGAAAAAGCCAACTGATCAGAATCATCTGGCAAGGCCTTATACGAGCCGGAAGTCACACGCGCCTCAACAGCTTTGAGCGGGTTGGTGTCCAAAAACAATTGGGCGCGCGCATCGTTTTGAATGAGAATTGCGTCAGCAACAGACAGATCAATGCGCGCTTCAATGCTGTTGATATCGGCAATTTCCATCACCCGTTCACCAACGGAAACGGGTTTGCCCTGCCACTTCGATTTGCGCTCAACAATGACCGTGCCATCCCGGGGCGCTGTGACAATGGTTTTGGAAAATTGAACCTCTGCAAAAGTCAGCTCTTCACGGGCCAATTCAAGTTCTGCCTGGGCGGTAACCAGATCGCGCCGCCCTTCCCCGGTTCCAAAAGAATTCTGCTGGGCGGTTTGCAACCGTGCAGCGGCAACCGCCCATTTCTGTTGTGCAATTTTGAGGTTTGCCGAAAGTTCGGTGTCCACATATTTCATAAGCGGCGCGCCTTTTACCACGAAGGCATTTTCATCCACCAAAATTCGCTCAATGACACCTTCAATCGGGGCCGCCACGATCTCCGCGTTCTTGGCGACAATTTCCGCCGGGGCCAGCGCGGTAAGCGAAACGGGAATGAACATGGCCATCACGAAAAGCAACACGCCCCCCCAGGCCAAAAGCTTTTTGCCCCGGTTGGAAACCGACCGGCCAGATTGTGGCGCCAATGCGCACCATGCGTGCTGAACCGCCTCACCAATGCGTTCCAGCACCGTCAATTCAGCATCAAACCCCTTCGGACTTCCCACCAATATCAAGGCTGCAAAAGGCCGTCCCCGCCCGTCACGCACCAACAGCAATGCGGCATTTTCTTTGGAGCTTTCGGTTCCGTTTCCCCGTGGCGGCAGGTTCAGTTGGAATGGATGGGGCTGCGCCATTTCCCCAGCAGGACGCACCAGTGCCGCCCCGATGGCTTCCTGAAACTGGCTTTCCAGGAATATCAGCGCCGGCGCGTTCTTATCGATGGACGACAGATTGGAAACGGTTTCAATGGCAACCTTTCCCTTCAGGCCCCGCCCTGTTGTCAAGATGAATGCCTGCCGGGCATTGCTCACCTGAAGCACTTCATTGGCGAGAAAAAACCTCAATTCCCGCACGGATTGTACAAGCCGCAAATCCCGCTCGAAGCCAAGCAGCCTTTCAAGCATTTCTGTTCGGTTTGGCACCTGCTCGGATTTTGATTGCGCCTTGCTCTCCGATTTTTTGGGGACGGGTTTGGAAACGACAAGACGCGGCCTGCCCCCCTTTCCACTGGCAGCCGGATCTGTCGGCATAGGCACTGGTGCCGCGCCTGAAGTTTCAACCGTCATGCGCAAAGCCCATCAATTGCAGTGGTAATAGCCCCGTTATGAAAGCTCTCCATAATTCCCCAACTTCCGTTATGTGGCCGGGCACAATTTTTATTGTGCCCGGCATGGGTTATTCACTTTCAGGAATTGAACAGCGAACGGGCAGCATTGGTGCTGGCAAATGCCGATTGTTGAATTTCCTCGTTCAACAAGGCCGTGGCCCCCGCGTCCGGACCACCGGCTTCAGTTGTGTCATCGGAGCCGGCACTACTGGTCTGAGCATCACCCTGTAGTGTGATCTCGCCGGTATCCAGATTGATGATCACCGGGAAAACAACGCTTCCACCGTCTCGCATCTGTCCTTCGATATACAGATGCACATGGTCCACATCAGCCATCTTCTCGATCAGGATAACACCGTCCTGTGGCATGGAAATCCACGAAGGCAGCGATTGCCCGGAGCTTAGACGAACATCCCAATTGGCCATATCCACATTGCCGAAGCTCTGCAGGTCCACATAAGTGTGTTCCTGCCAGATAACGGTTCTAAACACATATTGGCCATCTGCTATGTCGAGACTTACGCCCAATTGCAGCCCTTTGTAGGCATCCAGCCCATCGCCATCTTCATTGCCATTGGCAAAGATCGAAGCGTCACCACCTGATAAGCGATCGGTCTCAATCATGTTACGGATGGCTTCAGAAATCGGGTGTTCGCTATCAAGCGCCATGTCGCCACCCAAAGATCTCGCGCCGTTTACGGCACTGGTGACAATCAGATCATCCGGCAACCCGACATTAAAGCCCAGATCGCTGAACGAGTTAACAGCATCATCGACAGACAAGCCCCCTGGTTCAAATTCAGGGCCACCGGGATCACCAGGACCATCAACGACCTGCGGCGGCAATGGGGTTTGTGGAACCAGCAATGGCTCAGCCTCAAAGACGAAGGTGGTCGAAATCATGCCTCCCTGACCATCGTCAACCGTCACTGTGACCGGATAAAGTCCGTCACCATCCGGCCCGCCATTGGACGCATTTCCATCCAACGTTCCCGAAATCACGCCCGTATCGGGATCAATCGTCAGACCAAGCGGCAATCCATCAGCTGCAAATGTCAGCGTATCACCATCGGGATCATCGAAGCTGGAGGCCGTTGGGAATGAAATATCAAACCCATCTGTCCCCTCCTGATCCGGCAGGTCCACGACCACCACCGGCGGTGGATTTACAATCATGTAAGTGACATTGGTTGTGAATGTCAGCGTTGGGTCTGCTGGATCAGTTGCCGTAACTGCCACCACATAGGTGCCCGGATTAGCCGGATCGCCACCTTGTGATGCATCACTTGTGGGCGTACCGGAAATCGTGCCGCTCGCGGGATCAAAGGTCAGGCCCGGTGGTAGTGCGGTCTCGTCCACACTCAGGATTGGAACCTCCCCTTCATCGGGATCACCGAAGAAGGATGTCAGCACCAGCGGCGTCACCGCCACACTGTCGTCGCCCGTTTGTACCGGAATGTAGTTCTCCGGGTCGGCTGGCGGTGCAAAAGGAGCATCAGGATCATAGGGCGTGCCGACCGGCGGGTTTTCCGGGTCAATCGGCGGTTGGGTCGGATCAATCGGGATCGGTGCATCATTGGTGCCCAGCACCGTGACCGAAATCACAGCCTGATCTGTACCGCCCTGACCATCGTCAATCTGATACACCACTTCCGTGATACGTGTATCTCCAGCAGGCAGGTCATTGAAATCCGGTCCCGGATCAAATGTGTAACTGCCATCACCGGCCACGGTGAATGTGCCACCATTGGAACCATCCACCGGCGTGTCAATGCCATCACCATTGGCGAGGGGATCAAGGGCGGCCTCGTCATTGCCCGTTGCCACGCGACTGACTACGATATCATCACCGTCAGGATCAATATCAGCGCCATTGTTATTGTCAGTAATCACCGAACCCATCAGCGGCACGTCTTCATCCGCTGGCACATCATCGTTTTGGGCGATGGGGGCCGGGTTTTCGATTGTATAGGTGACATTGGTTGTGAATGTCAGCGTTGGGTCTGCTGGATCGGTTGCCGTAACTGCCACCACATAGGTGCCCGGATTGGCCGAATCGCCACCCTGCGACGCATCGCTTGTGGGCGTGCCGGAAATCGTGCCGCTTGTAGGGTCAAAGGTCAGGCCCGGTGGTAGTGCGGTCTCGTCCACACTCAGGATTGGAACCTCACCTTCATCGGGATCACCGAAGAACGGTGTCAGCACCAGCGGTGTCACCGCCACACTGTCATCACCCGTTTGTACCGGAATATAATTGTCGGGATCGGCTGGCGGTGCAAAAGGAGCATCAGGATCATAGGGCGTGCCGACCGGCGGATTTTCCGGGTCAATCGGCGGTTGGGTCGGATCAATCGGGATCGGTGCATCATTGGTGCCCAGCACCGTGACCGAAATCACAGCCTGATCTGTACCACCTTGACCATCATCAATCTGATACACCACTTCCGTGATACGTGTATCTCCGGCGGGCAGATCGTTGAAATCCGGCCCCGGATCAAACGTGTAAGTGCCATCACCGGCCACGGTGAATGTACCTCCATTGGAACCATCCACCGGCGTGTCAATACCGTCGCCATTGGCGAGGGGATCAAGGGCAGTTTCGTCATTGCCTGTGGTCACACGGCTGACCACGATATCGTCGCCATCAGGATCAACATCAGCGCCATTATTATTATCAGCAATCACCGATCCCATAAGCGGCACGTCTTCATCCGCTGGCACATCATCGTTTTGGGCAATGGGGGCCGGGTTTTCGATTGTATAGGTGACATTGGTTGTGAATGTCAGCGTTGGGTCTGCTGGATCAGTTGCCGTGACTGCCACCACATAGGTGCCTGGATTAGCCGGATCGCCACCCTGCGACGCATCGCTTGTGGGCGTGCCGGAAATCGTGCCGCTCGTGGGATCAAAGGTCAGGCCCGGTGGTAGTGCGGTCTCGTCCACACTCAGGATCGGAACCTCACCTTCATCGGGATCACCGAAGAAGGGTGTCAGCACCAGCGGTGTCACCGCCACACTGTCGTCACCCATCTGAACTGGAATGTAGTTCTCGGGGTCGACTGGCGGTGCACGGGGATCATCAGGATCCGTGGGCGGTGCATTGGGATCAGTTGGATCCGTCACAACCGGCTGATTGGGATCAATCGGGATTGGGCCATCATTGGCGCCTGTCACCGTGACAAATACGGTGGCCGTATCGGTCGAGCCATCACCATCATCAATGGTATATCTCACGCTGGTGATCAGTTCTTCCCCTTCTGACAAGGATTGGAAGTCGTTGCGCACATCAAACGAATAGCTGCCATCCCCGTTGATTGTGAACAGACCACCAGCACTGCCTGCAACAGGTTGCCCCACATCGGCGGCCACATCATTGACTTCCGTAACCGTAAAGGGATCGCTGTCGGACGGTGTATCCCCATCTGCACCATTGCCGTTGGCCAAAAAGACCGAACCGGATAGCGAGGATTCTTCATCGGTGGCGAGATCATCATCCTGGGCAATGATCGGCAGGTTCTGTGCCGTAATTGTAACGGTGGTCGTAGCCATATTGCCCTGGGGGTCCGTGGCGGTAATCGTGACCGCATGTTCACCCGGATTTAACGTATTGCCTTCCTGGGAAGCATTGGCATCGATTGTTCCCGTGATTTCTCCCGTAGTCTCGTTAATTTCCAGCCCCGTGGGCAGATCACTGGCTGTAAAGGTGATCATGTCACCTTCGGCATCACCAAAATAGTCTGCCGCAGGAATCGTACTGATTGTGTCACCATCGCTATAGGTCACGTCCGGGATAAGATTATCCGGGTCTGCAATGACCGTTGGATCGACAGGATCATAATCGGGATTTTCAGGATCAGTGGTTGGATCATTGGGGTCCACCACCTGAACCGGATCATTGATGCCGGTAATATCAATCGTCAGATCAGCCTCGGAAAAACCTCCCTGTTGATCGCTGATCTGGTAGGCGATCACTTCCGTGATGGTATCACCATCACTGAGCGCGTTGGCGGTGCCATTGGGCGCAAATGACCAGCTTCCATCGGCATCAACCGTTAGATCACCGCTTGCCAATTCAACAACAGTCGAGCTTCCCGGAACAACTGCCATGCCGTTGATTTGAGTAACCAGGACCGGATCACTGTCCGGTGCCTGATCCGCATCACCCGTATCGGTGATCAAATTGCCTGACTGGATAACATCTTCAGAGCCGGTTGAAACATCATCAACCGCAATCGGAGCCAAGTTGGAAACATCGATTGTCAACGGTACTGGCGTCAATCCCTGATTATTATCATCGGCAATAATGGTGATCGGATAAATGCCATCGCCACCAGGTCCACCCTGCGATGCAGATGGATCAACAATGCCGGTGATTGTGCCGTCGGGATTGAGTGTCAAACCCGCAGGCAGCGCATCCGTTGTGGAATAGGTTACAACATCGCTGGTGTCAGGATCCGTTACATAATCATCCATATCCAACAGCGGTGTTGTGGAATAATCAGCACCATCGGCGATTTCCTGAAGCGGAACCGGATTAGCCGGATCATTGATTTCCGGTGCATCATTGACGCCTGTAACCACCATGGTGACAAGCGCTGTGCTGAGGCCGCCCTCATTGTCGGAAATCTGATATTCCACGGTTGTGGAACGTTGTTCGCCCACCGCCAGATCATTGAAATCCGGTCCGGGATCGAATGAATAGCTGCCATCCTGGTTGATTGTGAACAGCCCGCCCATGGAACCTGCAACCGCCTGGCCAACCTGTGTGGGATCACCGGCAACCTGGGAAACGATCAAAACGTCTCCATCGGCATCCGTATCCGTCACACTGCCTAGACCGTCAGCAATCAACACATTGCCCGCCGTAAACGGCGTGTCTTCATCCGTCGTTGCATCGTCGTTCATCGCTTCGGGAACGGTATTGGTGATTACTAATGTGACATTGGTTGTAAACGTTCCATTGTTTGGATCCGTTGCCGTCACCGGGATCACATAGGTTCCCGGTACTGCCCCCAAACTATTGGTAAGCTGCGATGCATTGGCATCGGGCGTACCCGAAATGGACGTGCCATCAAATGTCAGGCCCGGCGGCAATTCGCCCGGATCAACGCTCAGCACCAAAACATCATTTGTGTCCGGGTCGTTGAAATACTGGGTCAGGTCCAAAGGCGCGGCGATGGGCGCACCATCAATTGCATCAATTTGCGGGATGTAATTTTCCACATCAACTGGCGGATTTGGGTCGCCGGGAATCTCTGGCACAGGAGCGTCATTTACACCCGTTACAGTGACTTCCACCGTGGCAGTATCTGTTCCGCCATTGCCATCATCAATGGTATAGGTAACCGATGTGATGCGGGTTTCGTTAAGCGCCAGATCTTCAAACTCGCCATTGTCAACGAAGCTCAGATCACCATTGCTGTCGATTGTGAACAATCCTCCAGCGTCACCCGCAACCGGGCTTCCCACATCCGCAGTATTGCCACCAACGGCGCTCACAAAGAGCACATCGCTGGCATCAGGATCGCTATCCGCATCTGTCGGGTTAGCCGCCAGGACATTGCCCGTAGTCGCCACCGCATTTTCCGTATGGTTCAGCGCGTCATCAACCGCGGTCGGCGCATCGTTAACGCCGGTAATGGTGAACTCAACCATCGCGGTGGCAAAGCCGCCATCACCATCACCAATCTGATATTCGAAACTGTCATTGCCAATTTCACCATCAGCCAGATTTTCAAAGGCCCCATTGGGATCATAGCTGAATGAGCCGTCATCATTGAGCGTAACAATCGCACCACTGGTAAGAGACACCGGCGCACCGCTGACGAGCACGGCACCATTGAGGCGTGTTACAGTCAGCGGATCACCATCCGCATCGCTGTCATTGCTGTCTATGACACCTGTGGCGACAGGCACGTTGAGAACCGTGTTCTCATCGGTTTCATAGCTGTCGTCCTCCGCCATCGGCGGCACGTTGCTGATGCTGTACACCACCACGCTTGTAATTGTTTCATCGCCATCGGTCACGCTGATGGTGATGGGATATTCCCCGTTGTTATTGGGCCCTCCCGTGGAGGCATCTGCAGGCGGCGAGCCCGTGATCGTACCGTCTGTACCCACAGTCAGCCACGAAGGTGCATCTGGCGAGGTGAACTCCAAAGTATCATTGTCGTCGGGATCCCCGAAGAACGGGGAAACATCAAACGGGCTCAACGCATTGTTATCCGTGCCCGACTGTGCGGGGATGAAGTCGTTGGGATCATCTCCGGGATTGGGCAATATGGGCTCAGGCGCATCATTGGAACCGTTGACGGTCACCGTCATCACCGCCGTATCGGTTCCCCCTTCGCCATCGTCAATTTGGTAGACAATCGACGTGGTGGCCGTTTCATTGTCATCAAGGTTCTGGAAATCGGCACCCGGTTCAAATGTGATCGTACCATCGGCCAAGACGGTGAAACTACCGCCATTATCACCCGCAACCGGCACGCCCACACCTGTCAGGTCAGTCAAAGTGGCAAGGGCAGTTTCGTCACTGCCTGCCGCAACGCGGGTCACATTCAGCTCGTCAAGGTCAGGATCGGTATCCGCACCGGTCGTGTTGAGGGCTGTGATAACATTGGCAACAATATTGGCATCATCCTCCCCAACACTGAGCGTATCATCAACGGCTGTTGGTGTGGGGTTCGAAATGTTGAAGAAAATAACGTCTCTAACCCTTCCACCCTGGCCATCATCTGCGAATACATTCACCCTGTATCGGCCTTGTACAGAAGAACCAGCCGACGATTGGGAGGCAGAATTGTCGATCGTACCGGAAATGACGCCGGTTGTTTCGTCTATCATCAGTCCGGCAGGAAGATTGGTCGCCGAGTAGGTCAGCATATCTGCACTATCCACATCGTTAAATGCGGTTGAGGTGTTCAATGTGATCGTTTCATTGTCCACGTAGGCCTGATTGGGTGTCGGCGACACGACGGTGGGATCGTCATTTGTGCCCTGAACCGTAACTGTAATGCTTGCCGTATCCGTACCGCCTTCGCCATCGGAGATTGTGTATGTGATGGTGGTATCGCGCGTTACACCAACGGCAAGATCTTCAAATTCGCCATTGTCTTCAAAGACGAAGTCACCGCTGCTGAACACGCGGAACAAGCCGCCCATGTCGCCTGCCACTTGAGCGCCAACAAATGCAGCATTGCCGTTGATGGCAGAAACGGCAATGGAATCCCCATCCGGATCGCTGTCAGCAACCGTTGGGTTGGCATTCAGTACATTGCCGGAGACATCCGCTCCGTTTTCCGTCGCCAGGAAGGCATCGTCAATGGCATCAGGCGCAGGGTTTGAAATGACATATTCAACGGTGGTTTGCCCTGACTGGGGCGCAGATGCCGGTACGCCCGTCGATGGATCATTGGGGTCCACCGGAACCGCGGGATTGGTGCGAATTTCCGGGCTGCCGGGATCCGTTGCAATAACGGTAATGGTGTAAGTGCCTGGCGTGTTGCCCAAAACATTTGTGTTCTGGCTGGCATCCGATGGCGGCGTGCCAACCACGTTGCCATTGCTGTCAATGCTCATCCAGGATGGCGTATCGCCACCAAGCGTGAATGTGAGATCAGCAGGCGCGTTGTCTGGGTCGCTAAAGAACGGCGTCACGTCAAATGGCGTCAGCTGGCCAGCATCCGCACCGGCTTGTTGAGGCATCACATCTGCAGGCGTTGTGGGATCACCAGCCGGGTCAATCGCGATGGGTGCATCATTCAACGGCAGAACAATAATACGGGTATTGGCCGTATTGGAATTGTCCTCACCATCATTGAGCGTCACCTCAATGTCGCGTTCTCCGGCGGTCGGGTTGTCGCCCGTTGCCTCAAAACGCACAGCTTCAAGTGCCTGTTGATATTCGGCAATTGTGCCGTCACCGGAAATGTTCACCACATTGCCCATAACGGAGAGTGTGAAGCCTGCGGGATTGGTAAATCCTGGATTGATCGACAACACATCTTCAACTTCCGCATTTGTCAAAGTGATCAAAGCGGATTGCATGTTCAGATCGTCAAAATCGGCGATCAGATTGTCACCCACATCAACGATTGCCACCGGGCCACCATCTTCCAGGAACAAGCCTGTATAGTCATCGCCGGATTCCGTTGAATTGTTCCGGTCGAGATCAATAACGGGTCTGTCGTTGACCGGGATCACATCAATGCACACCGTCACGGCGCCGCCGGAAGTACCGGAATCATCGGTCAAAGTGATGGTGAACAAACGCTGGGTTGGATCAGGGTCTTCGCTTGGTGTTGAGAATGTCACAGAGTTCAGCGCCTGCGCCATTTCGCTCAGCGTAGCGGTGGACGATACCAGTTCAATAGTGATTGTATTGTTGACGGTATCAACAACTGGCGGCATTGCCGAAATCCCGGAAATGCTCGATGGAATATTCACCTGCAGCACATCGCCGGGGAATGCATTGGTCAACACAATCGTTGCATTCTCAATGACGCTGGAATCCACATCTTCAATGGTCGCATCGGAATCCACGATGGGCACCTGGTTACCGTTTTCGATAAAGGTTCCCACATATTTTCCACCAACAGAATTATTCCCATCTGGATCAGGAATGATAATCGGCGGGGTCAACACGGCCTGAACTGTGACCGTTGAGGTGGCATCTTCACTTGTATTGCCACCCACATCTTCAAGGGTGAACACAAATGTGCGGTTGCCTTCCGTGGGCGCAACCGATGCATGGCGATAGGAAACACTTTGAATAAGGGCATCCATATCAGACTGGGTAATCACACCGTCACCACCGGCTGTTTCAGTAATGACAAATGCACCAGTCGTGGCGTTATAGGCCACATCGACTTGCGCACCTGAGCCCAGCGTTATCGTGGTCGGCGTGGCAAGTGTCGTATTGAGGGGGAATTCCACACTACCAATCGACACAATTTCGCTATCGCCATCAACAACCGCCGACGGTGTGGCAACAATGGTCAACGACGCCAGGTCCGCATCACCAAGATCAGACGCATCGGCCGTATTGGTGATCGGGGTCAGGGCTGCACCTTCTGTATAGAGCACCGAGAAATCTGTATTTGTATCGGTTGCTGTGGCGGCGCTGTTGAGGTCGATCAACGGATCATTGTCCAACTCGCGATAGGCCAACACGGACGTGTCTCCCACCTCGTTGTCCAACAGGTCTGCAAGGCCCTCACCGGCCCCCAGTCCATCGGGATTGGCATAGCTCACACCCGTGCCGTCCCCAATCCCGTCACCGTTCACATCAGCACCGGGGGTCAAACCACTTTCATCACTATCAATAAAACCGTCCCCATCGGAATCCGTATCCAGATAGTCGGGAATGGCATCGGCATTGTTGTTGATTACGGTGTCTGTATTGATGGGCGTTACAAACAACCCGCCAAATACGGCCATGTCTCCGTCGCCATCATTGGGGTCAAAAATATCGAGCACCCCATCGCCATCGGCATCATTGTCCGTGGCATCCAGATCGCCTGCGTCAAAACCGGCAGCCGGTCGCGCTTCAATCGTATCGGCAATCCCGTCCCCGTCTGAATCCAGATCCAGATAGTCGGCTATCGTATCACCGTCGACTGTTTCACGCGGTGCTGTGCCCTGGGAAGCAGAGGCCGAAATATCAATATCATCGGCATCAAACACATCAAGCAGCCCGTCTCCGTCAGCGTCTCCCGCTTCATCAGCCCCGGTTGCTCCGCCTTCATCGCGCGAAACGGTGCCATCATTATTCAAATCAAATGCAAGCCCGGCGGCGTTGCCGCTTTCCTCCAAATCAGAAATACCGTCATTATCGGAATCAAGATCAAGACTGTTAGCTATGCCGTCCCCATCCGTATCGGCAGCGCACAGATGTAGCTCGATGTTGTCCAGATAGAAGTCGTTGCCGTTGCGGCCCGTCTCCGTCGAATTCAAGGCCACAGTCACCTGACCGGAAGCCGGAGCGACAAAGGTGAAACTATATTGTTGCCAGTTTACCGACCCAACGCTGGTGGGAAGGTTGCCCGTCGAATAAGCCAGCACCCCATCAACGATAACATCAATATTGTTCTGGTTTGAATTGGCATCAGGCGTGGCCGCCCAGAATGAATATTGATAAGTTTCACCAGGGATAAGGTCCGCGATTGTATCATTCAGAGTTGGTGTATCGGTGTTGGGATCAGACAGGAAAAAACGCCCTGTCTCACCATACACCGGGTCAATTGCCGGGCCAGCGTGGGCTGAAAAACGCGGGGTCTGCTGATTGGAAATATAGGTGTATTCCCCGTAATCAATGCCACCAATAACACCAGAACCAACCGATGGGTCGAACTGGTCATATGTTCCACCACTGATAACACCTGCATAGGGGTCGCTTGCCGGTGATTCATCAGCGGCACCCGACCCAAATCCAAATGTCCCGCGATCAAAGCTCTGATACAGATTTGAACCGACCACAACCTTGGGTTCGTTAGCGGCTCCCGTCCCGGCATTTTCCACCGTATCCAAAATGCCGTCATTGTCGTCATCAAGATCGGCAATATCATCCACACCATCGCCATCCCGGTCACCGATGATAACACCGGAAATAAAGCTGGCAGCAGAAAGCGAAGATGAATCCAACGGCGCCACACCACCGCTATCGTCTGCAATCAATGATGGTGGGTTGGACGCAGTTCCAAAACTGCCGTCCCAAACTCTAAATTCGAGCTGGGTGCGACCTGAGAAAGTCACATCGGGCAAAAACCGCAGCAGCGCACTGCCGTCCATCAGCAATGCCTGATTGGGACCGACCCCAAGCGGGTTATCATTGTTGGGGTCAATCCCTGCCTCGAAATTAGTCCATCCTGTCTGGCCAAGATCTGGGCGCTGGTATTGCCACACGCCCTGGCTTTCATCGGCAAAAATAATGCCGATGCCAAAGGACGATTGCTCAATATCCGTGATGCCCAGTTCTGTGAGCAGGTCTGCGACCGCAAATCCAGGAGGGTTGGCAAAATCAGCGCTGGAAAGAACCAGCAATGGGGCCGCAATGCCGTCATCCGTCGATGTTAGGACCGTACCGCTCGTTCCCGAAATCACCGGCACAGGCGCATCGTTTTCAGGCGTTACATCAACCGTCAATGTGGCAGGAGCGGTGGCAAAATCGATGCCGTCATTCACCGAGAAAGTGAAGCTGGCATATCCAACACCGCTTTGGTTCGTAGCGGGTGTAAATGCCAGATCGTCGATATCGCCGGCATCAACAACGTCAAGTGCTGTTACCGCCATGCCATCAAGGAGCAGAACTCCGTTTGCAGGCAATGTGTCGATACGAATGGATGCCAGTTGATGACCATCCACGTCAGCAAAATTGAAATCAGCCAGACTGAAAGAATAGGATTGGTCTTCTGAAACCGTCACAGTTCCGCCGGTGGATGTGGGCGGAGTGTTGTCAAACACGGCATCCCGGAAATCGAGATCGGCAACCATTGGCACAATCGAACCGGCCACGGCATCACCACCGTCTGGCAAATATCCATTTTGACTTGCAGCAGCGATGAGCGGATCCGTCACGCCTTCATTGGAAACAAATCCGTCTGAGGCATTGCCATCTATGGCATTTTCGAACACGTCAAACAGGCCATCCCCATCCGCATCCGTTGCACTGGTGGAAAGCCCCGTTTGAATTCCGGCGGCAAGTCCGTTTTCAGCACCATCATCAACCCCATCCCCATCGGAATCGGAATCCAGATAGTCAGCCACATCATCACTGATGGCGGTGACGCCCGTTGGGATCACACCATCCGTGTTGACGGGCACAATGATCGCCTCGGCGCTCGTTGCAGCCGTGGAACCCACGGTCAGACCAGCGCCACCATTGGTGGTGCTGCGGGAATCAAAACTATCGTCCAATCCATCCTGGTTGATATCGGTAATGCCGGTGCCGGTGCCCGATGGCGCAATATAGGAATCCGTGGCCTGGGCTTCGATAATGTCCACAATGCCATCATTGTCAGAATCAATGTCGTGATGATCGGCAATCCCATCCTGGTCGGAATCCCGCGACTGTTCGGACAGAACTTCGCCAGTGAAATTTGGCGCCAGGCCCGCAGTCGCGCCAGAACCAGTATGAATCACCGTGATGTTATCAAAAATTGCATCAAGATCAGCAAATGACTGAACAAAATCACTCGTAGGGATGGAATCGCGACGAACTGCAGAAACCGTTGGGTCTGCCGTCCAATTCAGACCATCTGGGTCAACATCGTTTAGGAATTGCACGAACTCGTTCAGATCGGCAACGGTGGCTGTTTCGGTTTGACCATCCACATCAAAACTAACGTCATAGGGACCAGCACCGAACTGGCCCACCACACCAAAATAACCGTAGAATACAAATGCACCGCCGGTGCCGTCAGCCACAAAACCTTCCGTGACATCCAAGACACCGTCATTGTCATCATCAACATCATCATAATCGTTGATGCCATCGCCATCATTGTCCAACAAAACAACGGCGATTGAACCTGCACTCGCCCTGCCCTCTTCACCCAATTCATTGGTAATAGCGAAGTCGAAATTGCGTTGTGCAAGAGACGTGCTGCTTGTCTGGAAACCAACCTCCAACAAAGCCGCATCAAAGGTGCTTTCAGCCAGCGCGAATCCGCCTGATGCTTCCAGAATAATCTCCGTGGCAGTCTGCGATTGCACGCTCACATTGGCTGGTAAACCGGCAGTATTTACGGTGAGCTGGTCGCCCGTTTGCGGGTTGGTCAGAGCAATGCGCACTTCCTGAATATCGCCAACCACATTCTGGATGGCCACATCTGTGTCGACGATACGCACCGGATCAGGCTGCCCCAATTCGTAGGTTGTGGAATAACCACTTCCCACCACGCCTGATGAATCATCCGCATCGAGGTCTATTGTCGCTTCGCCACGAAACGCCACATGATACGTGAAAGTCTGTGCCGTACCGGGATCATCCAGATTGAATTGAATGCCCAGGCCATTATCCGTGGCCGGGTTTGGATCAACCGTGTTGACAATATCCCCGCCATTATTGATGCCATTGGCATAAAGCCCCGGCCCATTATAGACCGCCGTGTAATATTGATCGAATTCTTCACCGCCCTGCTCTTCAGCAAAGGCGGTAAACGAGTCGATTGTGCCATCATTGTCAGCATCGCGTGCAACACCCACGACTGACGGATTGCCCGGAGCCTGATCCAGCGTAAAGCCCGGCCCGGCATCCGGGTTGGAGCCGGCCGGCACATTGATATTCAAGAATGTATCAAGCGCATGATAGAATTTCACCGGGTCGGTATTTCCCGCCGGTGGCGTAATGGTCACGCTTTGAGTGAAATAGGGATTGGGCACCACATAGGAGGTGGTAATTTCAACCTGAAAATCCGTGGCCGGATTGTAAACGCCGGTTGCACCACCGGCATCATAGAACAATGTCGTGGTAACAATAATTGGGTCTGTACCGCTGCCGCTGCCCGTGACGGTTTGGCCAGCCTCGACAAATACCTGATCCGTTATCGCAATACCCGGCCCATTTGCAGGGCCTGAATAGGGTCCTGTGAGGGCAGAATCTGTAAAGCCGCCGGTTACAGTATTGCCCACAGCCAAATAAACACCATTGAAAAGGTGCGCGCTGTCATCAGTTACAGAAGGTTCATAAACCTGATTTGCCCCTTTAAATTCAACCTGCAACTGGCCGTTTGCCACCACGTAAATTGACAGGCCATCAGACCCGTCCGTTTGCGATCCACCGGCGGCATTAATGACAGTTGTTGCCAGTGTTCCATCAAAATTGCGCGCCTCCACGTGGCGCGTTTCCACAGCACCCGACACAACTTCAAGATCCCAGTCACCGCCAAGATGTGCAGCACCCGTCAAATCATTGGAGGCGGCAACATCGGCTGAAGTCAGCTCGGCCAGGGCCTGAACTGCAGACACACCTCGGGCATGGGCACCAAAATCACAACCGTAGATCAAAATATCCGCGTCAGCCGAAAGAGCGTCCCGAATAATCGCCATCTCATCCCCATGACGGCCATTCATGGAGGCTTCGGTCAGTTTCGCAGTTCCCAGATCCAGCGTGCCGGAGCGGCCATGGGAGACAATATGAAGGGCTTCGACATTGCTGCGTTCGGCCAGAACTTCGGCAATCTGTTCAACACCATCCCGGTCCCCATCAAGGACAATGATTTCCACGGAATCGTCAAATGACGCCACAAGCGCCTCATAATCCTCCACCGCAGAATCGATGAAAGCGATTTCCCGCGCCTGCCCGCCGTCATCCACGCCCGCATACAGCGCCTGTTCAGATAATGTCCTGTCCGCCGCCCAGGGGGCTGCCGCATTGCCGGATATCGCTTCCTGTACCGCGTGATTGGATACATCCTCCTGCATCTGATCAACAACATCTGTTGCGGTTGCATAACCGGCCGCATCAAGCAGGATTCTGGGTTCCAGAGACTGGAGGTCTGAAACGGAAGTAACCTGTCCAAGCAGAGCAGCATCAACAATGGAGGTTTTCTTGTGAGACATGGAGCACTCTTGATTGCATATATTTGCAATACAACCTATTAGTGCAATCTTAATGGAGTGTAAACACCACAATTCGCGCCAAACGCGCGGCAAAAAACAACAATAATGCTTTAATTCAATAGGCTAGACCGGTCACGCGAGTATCCGTCACTATGCCTGACCCGGTTCCAGACATTCACTTTGGTGGACAATTGCAACCGATTCGCGACCGTGAAGCAGCCAAGTTCCCGGCGCTAAGATGAATTCATCCCATGCCAGACTGAAGCTGTTACCGCCAAAATTGCCCGCGTATGAATATCTACATTGGACCAAAAACAATAAAACAGCCGGCCCCCATCGCGGGGACCGGCTGCAATTGTTTTCACGCCCATTGCCGCTCTCAGGGCAACAGGTGAATTCGTATTCTAGTTCAGCGAAATCTTCAGGCCCACACGACCAGAATAGCTGCGCGTATTCTCGCCCCATTCGCCGGAACCTTGGGCAAACAGCTTGGTTCTTTCGCTCACATTGAACGACACACCGGCATCGACAGTGCCAAGGGTTTCAGAGAAATCCTGCGTGATGTCAAATCCGCTGGTGGTCGATGTATTATTGGAATTTCCAAAAGCGACACCTGCATTGGCGAAGAAATTCACACCATTGCCACCAGAGGTTTTGCCATCATAGACAAAACCGGCAGTGGCACCCACCCGTGAGGTCCGGTTGCGGGAATCGTCGAATTCAAGACCGAAACTGTCGGTATAATCTTGCACTTCGCCCTCAACCGCGCGGCCATAGACACGGAAGTCGAGCCATGTGTTCTCGCCAACTTTGGGCGAGTAGTTCGCTTCAATCTGACCGCCGAAACTATAGGTATCAAAATCGGATTCTGCACCGAGAAGAACACCATTCAACAAATCGGTTTCCGTTTTTGAAACGAGACCCAGAACCGAGAAACCCACATCACCCAATTTCACGCTGCCATAAAGGCCACCGCCATAGGTGTCTGATGAAGCGTCCGAATCGAAGCCGTCATTAATGTCGATTTCGGACGTGTTGTAAAATGCGAAACCGCCGAACCTCTTGGTGCCGCATTCATCGTCTCCAAATCCGGCGTCCACACCAATCAGGAAACCACCAGACATCGCGTCTACGCCTGAAAACCCATCAGTCGCATCCAATTCATTGTTGCCATAAAGACCTTGGGCCCAAAGACGTCCGCCTTTGCCATAACAATGGCTGCCCGGCTTGTTGCCAACCAGTTCTGCTGCCGAATTGATCAGGCCCGAAATCTCCTGACCATTGGCGTAAGACGCCAGCACATTCGGCCCAAGCGTGAGTTCGTTGATCGGCGTTGTCCATTGCAGGAACGCCTCATTGCCAACATTTACAATTGCAAATTCACGGGCCGGATCCACCGGAAGCCCCAACACATTGTAGATTGCCGAAGGCACCAACGTATCGCCCACGGCAGGCGCAACACCATCATTTGCGACCCCTTCGTTGATAATACCCACAGAACCCGTCAGCGATGTGGGCGTACCGTTAAACACCTGCAAGGCGATGTTGGGGCTGCCGGTTGGCGTGACTGAATTCGTTCCAATCACCCGATCAGCCGTTTCTGACGCAGCATCAAAATCCACAGCAACACTGGAATTGGTATCCAGGTTAAGATTGCCAACTGTGATGCTGTCATTGGCGGCCAAATCCCGCATTTCAATAGTGCCGTTCGTGAGATTCACAATACTGAACGCCGCATTTTCCGGGTCGATCGTCAAAGCCCCATCGGCTTGCGTCAATGCGGATTGATTTACGTTCAATGTGTCGATCGTAGGCGTACCGTCCAAATCGAGGATAGTTACAGCAGTAATATTTACGATATCCCAGCTTGTAAAAACCTTGTCTTGGAGATTCTGACCGACAAATGTTGCCACGTCGTTTCCAGCACCCCCGTTGAAAGTGGTCACACCCGTCACATTGGCCGCAGCCAACACATCCAGCGTATCAATGCCTGCGCCCCCATTTATTTCGCCGGACACGATACCCGCATTGACATCAATATCATCCGTACCAATTCCGCCAAATATGCCGGTTCCAACCGTTCCACCAGACATCACAATCGTATCGGCACCATTGTCGCCAAATACCCCGCCTGAGACAGTCGCACCAATAATGTTGATCTCATCGGCTTCATCGCCACCCTGAACCTCGCCGCTGACCAGGCCCGATCTGAGGTTGAACGTATCTGCCCCGCCATTGCCTATGAGGTCTTGCGTGATCGTGGCACCATCAAGGTTGAATTCATCGTCGGCAATACCACCACGAACATTTAAGATGGTGCCGCCGTCCAGGTTGAATGTGTCCGCTCCGGCACCGCCAAATATTCCGCCAAGGGCCATGCCGCTTGTCACGGTAATCTCATCGCCGCCGCCGCCACCATCGATAAGACCACCAATCGTCGCACCTTGCAGTGTAATCGTATCACCGGTAGCGCCGCCAAGAACGTCACCTGTCACAAAGCCACTCGTCAGGTTAAAGATATCAGCTCCGCCATTGCCATCCAGGTCGCCGGAAATGGTCGATCCATCCAGATTGAATGTATCGGCACCAATGCCGCCCGATGCGCTCGCCACTGTACCGCCATCCAGATTAAATATGTCGGCAGAAGAACCACCCAAAAGGGCACCTATAATACCACCATTGATGTTAAATGTATCGACCCCATTGCCACCAATGATGTCGCCACCAACGAGGCCGTTCACCGTGAATGTGTCGATGCCATCACCGCCATCTATATCGCCAGTGACAGTTCCCGCCGCCGAAACAATGACATTATCCTGGCCATCATCACTGTTAATGCTCGACACAGTGCCAGTAGTAACGTTAAAAGTATCGGCATTGTCGCCGCCGTTCAGCGTGGTTGCAACGTTTCCAAGCACATTAAAAACGTCATTCCCTTCACCGCCATTGACCGCATTTCCAACCGAGCCGGATGTGAGGTTGAAGATATCTGCGCCATCTCCGCCTGCAATGTTGATAACAACATCCGAGCCGTTGAGATTGAACGTGTCTGCTTCGAGGCCGCCAACAACGTTTTGTACCTGACCACCATTGAGCAGGAAAATGTCGCTTCCGCCATTGCCGTTCAAATTGGCATTGATGTCCGCGCCCGTATTCAATGTCATGGTGTCGCCGCCCGCGCCGCCGCTGATATTGGAACCAAACACGCCTGCATTTACGGTCACGGAATCAGCCCCGCCCAGTGCCGAAAATGCTCCTGGAATACTGGTATCACAGACAATGATCTGCGCGGTACCGTCACCGGCGGGTGCGCAAATGGCCAATGCCTGACCAATCACCGTGCCCCCAATGCTGAACGGAACAAAACTGGAAGCAGATGTCATTAACACCGCGGCGATGACTTTAAGCGATCCGGAACGCACCGAATCCTTAACAATATTAGAAGTGAACATGACCCAACCTGACGTTACGTAAAATAGCGCTTAGAATTCCTCATGTATTGATTAGTCGTTGAAAGGCCAAGAGTCCCGCAAAAATGAATAATGGGTTAATTTTGGAGTCATATGTGATCAAATTACAACAAAAAAGACAACTTAGAGCTGAAAAGACTCAAAAAGCGATGAAATATACAATTTTTATGAATTTACCTAAGGGAAGAATATATTATTACTTCAGCGCGAATTGATAAATACTAACCCCTCCACAATTGCGCCATCTAAGGGCCTTTTTTGCCCCCGTAATGCCATGGTGATCTGCAACAGGCGTTTCGCCTCAATGCAATCATTTGAAAAACAAAATTGGGAGGTCGCACGCGAATTCGAGCCAGTCGGATTGCCCGGCTGATCCACGCGAAAGGCGTGATCAATCTGCAAATTCAGGCAGCCAATTCGGACACGAAGTGAACTTTGGTGGGTCTGGAGGGATTCGAACCCCCAACCAAGCGGTTATGAGCCGCTGGCTCTAACCGTTGAGCTACAGACCCGTCGCGTATCAGCTATCGTAAAACCGCCACGGCAACAAGCACACTAATGCGCTCCAGGGTGACAATTTTGCTGTCTTCAGGGGTCGATAAACAATCAACCTGGTGAATTGACTATTTACGCGCCGTAATTTCTCCTTGCTTGTGCGCCAACACGCTCTTCATGCTACGATTGCCCAAGCAAACAAGGACGTTACTTTGATTATTTCCAGAACTCGCGCCGCCACTTTTTCCACTTTCCTGTTGGCAGCCTCCCTAAATACCTTCACATCAGCCCCCGCACTGGCGCAGCAGGCGTCTGAGCCCAGACCATTTATCGCGGTCACGGGCACGGGCACATCCACCATCGCGCCAGACATGGCCGTTATCAATCTGCAGGTTGTTCGCGAAGCCGATACTGCGCGCGAGGCCCTGGACGCCAATACCAAGGCAACCGGCGCCGTGCTCGCTTCGCTCAAGGAAGCCGGTATTGAAGACCGGGATTTGCAAACATCAAATTTCAGTATTCAGCCGCGCTATTATTATCCGCCACGGGAAAAAGATGGCCGCCAAAAGCCACCTCGCATCACGGGATATATTGTCAGCAATGCTTTGACAGTGCGCATTCGCAATCTCGACAATGTGGGGGCCATTCTCGACCGTTCCGTAACGCTGGGCGTCAACAGCGGTGGCCACATCACATTCACCAATAGCGACACGTCCAAAGTAATTGAAGATGCCCGCCGCAAGGCCATGGAAGATGCCATCGCCAAAGCCCAACTATTGTCGCAGACCGCAGGCACCAGCCTGGGCCGGGTTCTACAGATAACCGAGCAGAACCGCGGCACGCCCAGACCCAGAGGGTTGGCCCGTGCTGCCAAATTTGAAGCAGCAGATGCCGTGGCAGTGCCCGTGGCAGCGGGCGAAAACAGCTATTCCGTCATGGTGAACGTGCGCTGGGCGTTGGAACAATAATATACCAGACAAAAACCCGGCTTCATAAGAAGCCGGGCTTTCGGTTGAGCACGAAGGTGCGGGCCTGTAATCTTGGTTCAACGAGCCCGCACGAAACGGATTGGGCATGAACGGTGACGGCCAAATCCCATGATCACCCGCTCGCCCCACTTGCGACCTGAGATAACCACACCGCGGTGACCGGCGCGGACAACATGGGTGCGGCGCAATCCACGACGATGGGCCTTGCGCACCGCTTTGCGCACAGTGCAACGGCGTGAACGGGACCGCTCGCGACGGTCGTGCCAGTGGCGATCCCCGCGATACCGGCGGTCGCGGTAACCGTGGTCACCAAATCCGATAGAAATTCCAGGCGCATCGATGATGATGCTGCCGCGAGCTCCCGCATTGGCGGAACCGGAAGCGGCGGCAAGAGTGCCAAGGGCGATGGCACCGGCGATGATTGCGTTTTTGAACGTGGACGTGAACATGAATCTTCTCCTTGGGTTGGTCAGCTGCCGCCCAAAGGATAAGGGGATGGGGGAGGACAAGAGCAGCAGCTGATGGAGATAGATTTAGGCAACCCGGCCTGAATGGAATTGGAATACACCGTTCATGTGGCGTTCAGCCCGGCAGGGGGCAATCCGCCCGCCGGACATGCCACCTATTGATAAGCCCGAACAACCTTAGTGGGCAGCCGGTCAAACACCTCATCAGGCACAAAGAAATCAGCAGCCAACTGTCCCCCGGCCTCGTGGGCGTAGATATCAAAATCGGTAACCCCCTCGCCGCGCAGCACTTCTTCATCGATGAAGAAATTGCCGGTACACTCCGCCGCCTTACGACACAGCACGGCATGGGCGGCATCAGCCATGATTTCGGGCTTACGGCTCATCTTCGCCACCGCATCACCACCCAGCAGATTTCGCACCGCCGCCGTATCAATGGCGGTCAGTGGCCAAAGGGAGTTCACACCAATAGGCACATTTTCAAATTCTTTCGCCATGCCCAAAGTGCACATCGACATGCCATATTTGGCCATGGTGTAGGCCACATGGGGACCAAACCATTTTGGCGACAGATCAAGCGGCGGTGCAAGATTGAGGATATGCCCGTTCGCGCTTTTCTTCAGATGCGGCAGGCAGGTCTTGGAAACCAGAAATGTGCCGCGCGTGTTGACCTGATGCATCAGGTCATAGCGCTTCATGTCCGTCATTTCCGTCGGCGTAAGCTGTATGGCGGACGCATTATTGATACAGATATCAATACCGCCAAATCGCGCCACAGCCGCCGCGACTGCATCTGCCACCTGATCCTCATGGCGAATATCGCATAGGACCGGCAAAGCCTGTCCGCCTGCGGCTTCAATTTCTTCGGCCGCTGTATAAATCGTGCCGGGAAGTTTGGCATGGGGTTCACCGGTCTTCGCAGCAATAACCACATTGGCCCCATCACGGGCCGCCCGCAGCGCAATGGCCAGCCCGATGCCGCGCGAGCCGCCGGAGATGAATAGAGTTTGTCCTGCAAGGTTCGTCATGGCCTGTTCCTTAAGGAGATAAAATTAGGAAGATAGATCTATTTCAACAGTATCAAGAGGCGTGTTGACCACAAGATCACCTGACGTCACACGCCTTGCAAACAGCGCCGGGCGTGCCGTGCCATCGCCCTGTTCTTCCACACTTATCACACCGGCACCATCAACATCGGTGTGCGACCTCACATGCAGTCTGGAAAAACCACCATCCGCATATGCCCAGCTGATCCCGTCGTCGAACATGTAATCCCGCACGACCGCGGTCGACTGCACAAACGGCGCAGCAAACAGGCAAAGCTCTATTTCCTGCGCATCGTGCGGGCTTTCAATCGCCCAGGAACGCGCCAATGGCAAAACCGCATTGCCCCGCACCAATAGGGGCAATTGCTCCAGGGGCGCGGCAAGGGTAATGTCCTCGCCATCGGCAAAAATAGCGCCCGTGTGATAATCCACCCAGCCGGTGCCTGAACACGGCAGGCGCAATCGGCGATGTGCCACACCCGGTTCCACCACAGGGGCCACCAGCACATCTTCTCCCAGCATGAATATATCGGTTTCATCCAGCACCGCTTCATCGCCAAACACATAGGACACCGGTGCAATTAGCGGGTGCCCCTGCCTGTGGGCACGGTGGGCAAGGGAATAGATCAGCGGCATAAACCGTGCCCGCAATTCCAGTGCTGCACGAATATGCGGATAATGCGCCTCATGCATCCACGGTAAATTTGGAATATTGTTATGGTGCAATTTCCAGGAATTCATGACACAGCGCGGGTGCAGCGCCATCATCTGGAACCAGCGCACCAGCAATTCGCCATCTGGTGGTGGCCCGTCAAAACCGCCCACATCGTGGCCCACAAATGGAAATCCCGATATTGCCATGGACAGGCCCTGACGCAGGTTCCATTTCAGCGTGTGCCAACTGGTTCCATTGTCGCCAGACCAGGTCTCGCCATAGCGCGCAATACCAATTGGCCCCGCGCGGCTGATCGTATATGGGCGTTCATCGGGCTTCACCCGGCGCATGGTCTCGTAGCTCGTTCGGGTCATCAAAAGCGCATGAACAGGGCGCATCTCCATGCCGGAAAGCGGTGCGCCAAATCCATCAATCTGGGCATTCTCATCCCACAATTCAGCTTCGTTATTGTCGTTCCAAACCCCGTCGAACCCGGCTTTCAAGATTTGCGTCTCAATGCCCCTGGCCCACCATTTGGCAGCCTTTAGATTGGTGAAATCCAGACTGGCCCCCTGCCCGCCCCAGAACATTTCTATGGCTGATCCGCCATCAGCACGGCGCACAAAATAGCCATTGGCATCGGCGGCGGGAAAGTTAGGATGACCGGTCAGCAGCACAGGTTTCACATTTGCACAGGTGCGCAATCCCATATCGCACAGGGTTTGGAAAAACCCATCCCGGTCGGGAAATTTATCCAGGTTCCAGGTGAACACATAACGCTTCCCATCCTTGCCGCTGGAATAGCCGGAGCCCAGATGAATGGCCGAGAGGGGCAATTGGCGGCGGCGAGCTTCGAGCGCAAATCGGGTGATCACATTTTGCGCATCCGGCGCATCCGCATGGTGCATTGAGGTGAAGGCAAATCCAAGCGACCAGCGCGGTGGGAATGCTGGCATGCCGGTGAGCCGGTGCAGACCCGGCACCACATCGGACAGGCTCGGCCCGGCAATCACATAATAAACCAGCCCATCTTCCTGGGCTTCCACATGCCGGTATCGTTCAAAATAATTGGAGTGTTCGGCACCAAGATCAAAATCGATCTGTGCCATTGTGTCGTAGAGCAGCCCGGCACTTATGCCGTTGGCGCGATTGAGCAATAGCCACGGCGCATGTTTGTATAGTGGGTCAGAGGTTTGCGCATTATAGCCAAGCGCGTCTGACTGGAGACAGCGCAACCGCCTGCCGGTGCGGTCAAGCTCACCGGTTTTGTCGCCCAGCCCCAAATGGCGCTCATCAGCCACAAGGTGCTGGAAGTGTTTGAAACGTTTCGACTGGGCAAACCATTGATAGGCACCGCCAGCGCGGTCGTCGAATATACGGTGCCAAACCCCACCGACTTCCTGATCGACGCTTAAACGCAATGGCGCATCGTCCACTGAAAAGCGAAAGCGCCCGGCGTGATACCCCTCCGGCCCGCTTGAAATCTCCTGCACATCAAATCCGTCCAAAGACAACCGGTTACGGCCTTCCAGCGGCGTGTCCTCTTGTGGTGCAATCATCCAGCTTCGGTCACAAGCCAGTCCCGCTTCCGGCACAATCGCAACCCGCAAGACATCAGGTGCAAGGGCCGATATACGCAAAATAAATCCGGCATTGAGGGGCGCTTCAAGCGTGCGCGCATCTGCGCAAAGACGGGGCGGTGATAAAATTTCAAGCGTTGTCATGGACCGACATTGACCCAATATTCACGTCGCACCAAGGGCAATTATCAATCCCGGCAAGCCAAACGGCACCACTGATTGTTCAGGAATGATTATTCAGGAACAGCCTCGTCAAAGCCGGAGACGTCCCCCGCGATCCCATCCGCCTCCACCGGCGCATCAGATGATATCATCTTCTGTGTGCCTTTAACGGCATATTTCGTGCCGCGATAGGCAAGCTTACCCGCACCCACGGTGGTTTTCACAGCAACCTTGGTTGCGGTAGCGGCAGTTCCCACCACAGCGCCCGTCACCATGGCTGTCGCGCACCCTGAAACCAGTACGAGCGAAAACCCCAAGACTGCAAATATTCTGAATTTCACACCAAACCCTCCGGCCCCGCCCCCATTCAAGCAGGCCTGGGCAAAGATCGGGTTAACGGGATCAACGAACCGGCCAATAATCGGTTCAGGCCAGATGCAGCACCACTTCGCGCGAATGGGGGGCGTTGCGATGTTCCCACAGATAAATCCCCTGCCAGGTACCAAGGAGCGCCTGACGCTCCCGCACAGGAATAGAAATGCTGGTCTGGGTCAAGGCCGCTTTAATATGCGCCGGCATATCATCCGGCCCCTCATGGCGATGCACAAGATAGGCCATGGCAGGATCATTAGCTTGTGGGACCAGGCGACCTATATATTCTTGCAGATCGCGCTGCACATCAGGATCGGCATTTTCCTGTATGATCAAGCTGCAGGAAGTGTGGCGCACAAAAACCGTTAGCAAGGCAATATCTGCATCGTGACGGGACACAAATTGCTGCACGGAATTCGTGAACTCATAGAGCCCCGGCCCGTGGGTATCGATTGTCAGGATCGTTTGCGCAGGCATATCAGCCAAACAGGCGGTCGCCCTGTTCCTTGATCACCTGTTTTGCTTTGCGAACCGTCGCCTCAATGCATTCATCAGCAGAAGGAAAGAGGTCGGCGCGGATCAGCTTGTGCTCTTTGGTTTCTCCGTCAATTTCTTTCGAAATCGTACCGCACACGCGAAACTGCCCGCCATCTTTCATGGGTTCGGGTATGATCGAATAGCCCTCGTGAAGAACCGGCTCCATTTTCGAGCCACCGCTACTGCCGCCGTCACCACCGCCGAACAGACGCTTTAGAAAACCCATGACTTATCCCTTCAAACACACCGAAGCTTCTCTTCTTGAAAAAGAAGTTAGCACATCAGCCACAGCCTTCGAAACCAGACTTAAAGTTTGTGACCGTTGCAGCAATGCCGCAACGCGATATCTGTTGAAAAAGGGAGGCGCACGGCCTCCCCCGATATTCAAATGCGTGTCGTGCTTAGCTATCCAGGAAGCTGCGCAATTTGCGCGAGCGGCTTGGGTGTTTCAGCTTGCGCAAGGCCTTGGCTTCGATCTGACGAATACGTTCGCGCGTCACGCTGAACTGTTGGCCAACTTCTTCCAATGTATGGTCGGTGTTCATGCCGATGCCGAAACGCATGCGCAACACACGTTCTTCCCGTGGCGTCAGAGACGCCAGAACACGGGTCGTGGTTTCGCGCAGGTTGGACTGAATGGCCGCATCGATTGGCAATACGGCATTCTTGTCCTCGATAAAGTCGCCCAGATGCGAATCTTCTTCGTCCCCGATGGGGGTTTCAAGCGAGATCGGCTCCTTGGCGATTTTCAACACCTTGCGCACTTTTTCCAATGGCATGGCGAGCTTTTCTGAAAGCTCCTCCGGCGTTGGTTCACGGCCAATTTCGTGCAGCATCTGACGGCTTGTGCGCACAATCTTGTTGATTGTCTCAATCATGTGCACAGGAATACGGATGGTACGCGCCTGGTCGGCAATGGACCGGGTGATAGCCTGGCGAATCCACCATGTGGCGTAGGTGGAGAACTTGTAGCCGCGACGGTATTCAAATTTGTCCACCGCCTTCATCAGGCCGATATTGCCTTCCTGAATGAGATCGAGGAATTGCAGGCCGCGATTGGTGTACTTTTTGGCAATGGAAATAACCAGACGCAGGTTCGCTTCCACCATTTCCTTCTTGGCGACACGGCTTTCGCGTTCCCCTTTTTGCACCTGATGCACGATGCGGCGGAATTCCGCAGTCTCAAGACCCGTTTCATGGGAAAGCATCTGAATGTCAGCGCGCAATTCCTTGATTTCGGGTTTCTCTGCACGGGTGAACTCTTTCCATCCCTTTGCAGCAAGATTGGCAATTCGGCGCAGCCAGTTCGGATCCAGTTCAGAACCACGATATTCTTCCAGGAAGTTTTCGCGGGTCACACCATATTTCTCAGCCAGCCGCATCAGGCGGCCTTCCGAGGATACGAGCCTTTTGTTGATGTCGTATAATTGCTCAACCAGCGCTTCGATGCGGTTTTGATTGAGTTCAAGGGATTTCACCGCTTCGATGATTTCTTCCTTCAAGCCTTTCAAACGCCGTTCCTGGCTGGGCGAAAGCTTGTCATTGGTCATCCGCTTTTCAACATATTGATCCTGCAAACGACGCAGTTTCTTGTAGTTGCCAGCGATCGAATCGAAGATTTCCAAAACCTTTGGTTTCAGTTCAGCTTCCATCGCAGCCAGCGAGAGAGCAGCTTCATCATCTTCATCATCATCGTCGTCATTTGTGTCAGCAGGCTGCTCTTCGCCCGGCTCCGGCACTTTCAAAGCCTCAACGGCTTCGTCCGGATCACGGCCTTCGGCAATCGCCTTCTTGCGCGCCATGGCTTCAGGCGAATGTTCACCGCCTGAACCCTGACGCACCGCTTCTGCAACGGAAGCTGGCGCATTGGGGTTCACAGGCACGTTTTGCTTGGCATCAGGCCCTGCATACGTGGCTTCAAGATCGATGATGTCGCGCAGCAGAATATTTTCTTCCAGCAATTCATCACGCCAGATGATAATCGCCTGAAAAGTCAGCGGGCTTTCGCACAGGCCGGCAATCATGGTTTCGCGGCCAGCTTCAATGCGCTTGGCAATCGCAATCTCGCCTTCGCGGGAAAGCAGCTCGACCGACCCCATTTCGCGCAAATACATCCGAACCGGATCGTCGGTTCGGTCGGTTGGTTCTTTCTTGGCGACAGTCGCAACGGCTTTCTTGCCGCTTTCAACCAGTTCAGTGGACACTTCTTCAGCTGTTTCTTCAGCTTCATCCTCTTCCACGACATTAATGCCCATCTCAGACAACATCGACATGGTGTCTTCGATCTGGTCAGGACTTACTTCGTCGGAAGGCATGACGGCGTTCAGTTCATCCACCGTCACAAAGCCGCGCTTCTTGGCGGCCCGGATCATTTTCTTCACCGCGTCATTGTTCAGATCGAGCAATGGGCGATCAGAAGACTGTTCGTTTGTTTCAGTGGATTTTGCGGTCGTTTTCGAGGCAGCTTTGGTTGCCATATAACAGGTTCTCCGGCAGACGGCCTTTCCTGCAGGTGCAAGGCCGCGCGAATGGGTATAAGCCGACAAAAATATTTTTCGTTTTTTCGAAAAAATTTTGCCGAATCGCTCAACAGATTTATCGCGCGGATCGTAATCCACACGGTATTAATTCCTGATTAACCCTGTCTTGGTGTGCAACCTTCGGGAACTATGCCCGCTGAGTGACAGGAGATAACCACTATATGCGCTTGTTAGCGTTGGAATTTCAAGTCCTTTTGCAGTGGATTTGCACCACCTTTGTCCAACTTGCCCCCTTCAACCGGCTTAAAAGCCCTGTTGTGGACGCCCAGACGATTTTCCAAAGCCTTCAATCAGCGCTTCGGTTCCCTCTTCATTGGCCAGTTCACGCTTGAGAATCACCAGCCGGTCGAAACTGCGTTCATCGCCCAATTCGTTGAAAGCCCTTTCGGCCTCTTTCAATTCACTATGTAGGGCGTGGGAACGCTGATGCAAGACAAAGGCCTGTTCCCAACCATCCAGCGCATCTTCATAGGCTGCCTCTGCCATGGCCTGCCAAATGCGATTATGCCGCACCTGGGCAAACAACATTTCAAGCTGAGGTGCGAGGCCCTGTTGGGAAACGAAGGCAATAATCGCATCTATCGAAGGCGCGGTCTCCCCTTCACCACAAATGGCGAAGAAATCCAGCACCGCCGAATGCACCGCCTTCAGCACAGGATGTTCAATCGCGAGCGCGGCCAGATCGTCAAAATTGCTTTGCCCAATCAACGGGTGATTGATGGCGGTGACCACAAGCGCCGTTTCGCGCAATGCAGGCAGATTGGTGCGTTTTTTCACGACTGACGAATTCATCAGACTTTCTGAAACCGCCAGGCGTTTTTGCGACCCGTCCCCACGCCCCCGCGCCGTGCCGGTGCGATTGCCATCCCGGGGCGTATCGCTTCGGCGATTGCCGTTATTGGGCCCGGATCCAAAAAACGCCTGCAATCGCTCCCGCATGTCTTGCTGATAGTGACGTTTGACATTTTCCTCACCAATTCGGCTAAGCACGGCGAATATATTGCGTTCCAGCTCCGCACGGCGTTCAGGCGTGTCGAATGTCCGCCCGCCGGTCTCTCGCACCCACAACATGTCGGCCAGAGGTCTGGCACTGTCCAGAACTTCGCGAAATGCTTCCGGTCCGGCATCAGAAATCAAATCATCGGGGTCTTGCCCTTCCGGCAGCAGGGCAAATCGCAGGGACCGGCCCGGTTTCAGCCCGGCCAGTGCCGTATCGATGCTGCGATTGGCCGCCCGCATTCCCGCCTCATCTCCATCGAAACAAAGAACAGGCTCCCCCCCAACGCGCCACGCCAGTTCCAGTTGCATTTCAGTCAGCGCAGTACCAAGCGGTGCAACAGCATTGTGAAACCCGGCCGCCGCCATGGCGATCACATCCATATAGCCCTCGGCAACCACCAAACTGCCCTCACGTTCCACCGCCTGGCGTGCCTTGGCATAATTGTAGAGCACGTTGGATTTGGAAAAGAGTTCCGTTTCCGGCGAGTTGAGATATTTCGCTGGCACATCAGCCGATAAAGCCCGCCCGCCAAAGGCAATGCAGCGTGAGCGTGCGTCCAGAATTGGGAACATGATCCGGTCACGAAACCGGTCATAGGAAACAGCAATATCGGGACCAAATACCACCAGTCCGCAGGCCTCGATCTGGTCTTTATCGATATTCTTGGAGCCAAGATATTCCTTCAACGCGCTGCGACTGGAGGGCGCATAGCCCATGCCAAACTCGTTTTGAACCGCAGGCGAAAGCCCACGGTCCCGCAAATAAGCCCGCGCCTTCGCCCCATCGGGCGATTGCAGCTGTTGCTGAAAAAATTGCGAAGCCAGTTCCATCACTTCATAAAGCGAGGCTTTCTTTTTCTCCCGTTCTGCCATTTGTGGGTCAAAAGCAGGCATGGCAACCCCCGCCTCATCCGCCAGTCTTTCCACAGCTTCGGGAAAACTCAATCCATCCAACTCGGTGAGAAAACGAAAATGGTCCCCCGACACCCCGCACCCAAAACAATGGTAGCGGCCCTTGGCGTTCTCACAATGAAACGAAGGGGATTTCTCCCCGTGGAACGGGCAACAGGCCCAGTAATCCCCTTTGGATTGATTGCTTTTTTTGCGATCAAAAGTCACCCGTCGCCCGACAATATCGGCGATGGGAATCCGGTCACGGATATCCTGCAGGAATGAGGGACTAAAACGCATGGGGCAAGCAAGCTCCTTGATCTCTCATATAGATATTGCAAACTCCCCTGACCAGCCTCAATCAGTGGATTGGGGACAATGCAGGCGATTGGATGCACCATCATGACACACATTGTGCAACTCCAAAAAACACAGGCGCATTTGAACTAATATTACGAGTTTTCTCCAACCTTGCCGTGAAGATGTTGGTCTGTTGCCACAACATGCCCGGTCCTTGCGCGGTCCCCAGTCCTTGCGCGGTCATTGTCACATCTTTAATGTTGATTTGTCGGGCCTGCGAATTATCGCCAGTGCCACCACCGGTTGAGGATATTGCCCATGCGCTGGCGCGGTCGTCGTGAGAGTTCGAATATTGAAGATGTACGCGGCGGTTCAGAGGGCCAGAGCAGCGGACGCGGCGGTGGCTTCAGCTTCCCCGGAGGCCTGGGCCGTGGACGCATGGGCGCTGGCAATCGCCGCACCCCGCGCCGTGCCAGCGGCGGTGGGTTTGGCACCATAATCCTGTTGGTTGTCGCTTTCTTTGCCCTGCGCGCCTGTGGCATCAATCCGCTGGAAATGCTGGCCGGCGGTGGCGGTGGCCTCGTCCCCCAGACACAAACCACACAGCCACGCATTAATCCCGCGCCCACAAACAACACACGCATTGGCAACAACCGGGTTTCCACCAGTGATGAAATGAAACAATTCGTCAGCGTGGTTCTGGGCGAAACGGAAGATGTGTGGAACGGAATTTTCCAACAGGAAGGCCGCACTTATCCAGAGCCAAAACTGGTCATGTTCTCCCGTGCCATCCGCTCAGCCTGTGGCCAGGCCAGTTCCGCAACAGGTCCGTTTTATTGCCCCGGTGACAGCAAGATTTATCTCGATACCGATTTCTTCACCACCCTGGAACGCCGGTTCAATGCCGCGGGAGATTTCGCCCAGGCCTATGTCATTGCCCATGAAGTTGGCCACCACGTACAAAACGTTATTGGGGTCCTACCCAAATTCAACCAAATGCGGCGCAGCCTCAGCAAAGCCGATGCCAATCGCATGTCCGTGCGGGTGGAATTGCAGGCCGATTGCTTTGCTGGAATTTGGGCCCACTACACCAATCAAAAAGGATTGCTGGAACGTGGCGACCTTGAAGAAGCACTCAATGCGGCCACCCAGATTGGTGATGACGCCATTCAAAAGCGCACCCAGGGCTATGTGGTTCCCGATAGCTTTAACCACGGCACTTCTGAACAGCGCAAGGCATGGTTTTTCCGCGGCTTTGAATCCGGCAAGTTGACCCAATGCGACACCAAGATATTTGGCTAGCAAATATGTATTAGCCTGTGGTCAGGCTTTCAGCCGACACCATGGGTGCTGCCCTGTGGCCGGGGTCAGCGCTCAGCCAGCAATTCTTCACCCTTGGAGTCGCGGATCAGATTGATGAACCGGCGGAACAGATAATGGCTGTCCTGGGGACCGGGTGACGCTTCAGGGTGATGTTGCACCGAAAACACAGGCTTTCCAGCCACCCGCAGGCCACAATTGGTGTTGTCGAACAGGCTCACATGGGTTTCTTCCACCCCCTCCGGCAGGCTGGCACCATCCACTGCAAATCCATGATTCATTGACACAATTTCCACTTTTCCGGTGGTGTGATCTTTGACAGGATGATTGGCCCCGTGATGGCCCTGATGCATCTTTACCGTCTGCGCACCCAGCGCCAGCGCCAGCATCTGATGGCCAAGACAAATACCAAATAAAGGCAGTCCGCTTTCCACCAATTTGCGAATTTCACCAGTAGCATATTCCCCCGTTGCTGCCGGGTCACCTGGCCCGTTGGACAGGAACACACCATCGGGCTGCATCGCCAGAATATCCTCAGCTGATGTGTTGGCGGGCACCACTGTTACCTTGCAATCCAACCCGGCAAACAGGCGCAATATATTTCGTTTGACACCAAAATCCACGGCGACGACATGGTAATTGTGGGACGTGTTCTCGTCATATCCTTCGTCCCACACCCAGGCGCTTTGCGCCCATTGGCTGGAATCGCCGGATGTCACACCAGGCACCAGATCACGCCCTTCCAGGCCTCCCCAATCTGCAGCCCGCTTGCGCAGGGCATCAAAGTCAAAATTCCCATCGGGATCATGGGCAATAACCGCATTGGCCAGGCCGCTTTCGCGAATATGCGCGGTCAGCGCCCGCGTATCGATGCCGCACAAACCGATAATGCCGCGCGCCTTGAGCCAATCGTCGAAATCATCCACGGAACGATAGTTGGAAGGTGCCGTTGAAGGCATTTTGAAAATCGCCCCAATCACCCCTTCAGCGGTGTCCATATCCAGTGTTTCGATGTCTTCAATATTGGCGCCGACATTTCCAATATGGGGAAAGGTAAAGGTCACAATCTGCCCGCTATAGGACGGGTCAGTGAGAATTTCCTGATAGCCGGTAATGGCCGTGTTGAAACACACTTCCGCCTCCGCGCTGCCCGTTGCCCCTGCCCCGATTCCCTCAATGATTGTGCCATCTGCAAGCACCAGCACAGCCGTGACCTGGGGCGTTGCCCAGGGAGCCGGAGCCGCTTTGGACGCTGCATCAGATGGTGTGTGTGTGTTGGAAGCCATATTTGTGTCCGTTCTTGCCTGTCGGTCTGGTCTATCGGTCTGGCCCGATGCGCCCCGTGCCTGATGTCTTCACAAACAAACAGGGCGCTCTCGTCAAATCAATTCGATCGCGCTCACGCCAAACCCGCTATCCCAAACGCACTTGAAATGCCCGCTCCACCAGTCAATTGAGCGCCGTTTCAGCATATTTTGTGGCTAAATTGAATGAGCCAGCCAGTTTGCACACGCATATCTCATATGCACCCAGTGCGTTGCAATCGACTTGATGTCACGTGCATTTACGCCCATCTAAGCCCCGTCAGGCCGCCCGGCCACAACCACAGGGTTGCCCCTTATTGGTTGCAGGCCTGAAAGCACTTAGATCAACTTATTATTACCCAACAAAATCAAATGGTTACGAATTTTCAATCGCTTGCCATACGGCATCGATAAGGCTAATGTCCGTCCCCGAACGGGCGTCGTAATCCGCCCTCAGGAGCTCTCCAAATGCGTATCCGCCTTTCAGAAGGTATGAAAACGGCTATGAAAGCCGGTGAAAAACGTAAAGTCAGCACACTGCGGCTCATCAATGCTGCCATCAAGGACCGCGACATCAGCGCCCATGGAGCGGGCAAAGAACGTGTCTCAGATGAAGAGATTCTCCAAATTCTGGGCAAGATGATCAAACAGCGGGAAGAATCAGCGCGGATTTATGAAGAGCAAAGCCGTCTTGATCTGTCAGAGCAGGAACGCGAAGAAATCGAAATCATTCGCGAATATCTGCCCAAACAACTGGATGAAAATGAAGTGCGCGCGGCCTGCCAGCAGGTCGTGACAGAGCTGAAGGGCGAAGGCCTGCGAGATATGGGCAAATGCATGAACGCATTGAAGCAGAAATATCCAGGCAAGCTCGACGTGGGCAAAGCCAGCGCTGTTGTCAAAGAGCTCCTGGGCTAAGCCAACCGGTAAGTTCCAAACTTCCCGCTTACCCCTGTTATTGAAGGCACGCACCACCTATTGTGATGGAAGGCAGGGCCGGTTGTGTGCCCGCACTCCCATTGCAAGAGGCAAGCATGGCCTTCTCGGCGCTTTCAAACATCCGACATTTTATCAAACAGATTCAAGACTCCCGCGAGATCCAACTAGAGCAGGAAAAATCCAACCCCTATCTCATGCAAGCGCTTGAGACCGAAAAGCAAGATGGGCATCGCGTTGCCTTCATTGCCCGCACCATTGCACTTTCCGTCATTGCCCTGGTTCTGCCCATCATTAACCCACGCATTGACGTGTTGTTCTACGAATTTTTGCTGGTGCTGTTCATAGGCATTGGGTGGTTGCAATATCGCATGGCACAGACCGGAATATCCCGCCGGGAACTGTTACTGATCATGGTGGATCTGGCGCTTATGACAGTGATTTTCGTTGTGCCAAACCCTTTCCTACCCGAAGCAATCCCTTCCGCATTCGTTTATCAATTCAATTCCTTCATCTATTTCTTCGTCATCCTGGCGGTTGCCACTCTTGCCTATTCGTGGCGCACGGTGTGGGCCATGGGCACCTGGGTGACAGTGCTTTGGTCGCTCGGCCTCATCGCCGTGACCTATTTCGGCAAAGACATTCCTGAATTGACCGACAAGGTGCAGCAGGCTTTTTCAGGCTATCCGATTCTGGCTGAAGAGCTTGATCCCAACAGTTTCCAATTACCCAGTCGGATTCAGGAAATGGTGGTGTTTGTGGTCGTGGCGGGAATTCTTGCCGCAAAGGGCTGGCGATCCAATCAATTGCTGTTGCGCCAGGCCGCCATTGCCTCGGAACGGGCCAATCTGTCACGCTATTTTCCCGCCAGCATTGTCGACGTGCTGGCTTCCACCCAGCACGACATTGGCGCGGTGCGCAGCCAGAACGTGGCCGTGCTCTTTACCGACATTGTGGGCTTTACAAAATTTGCCGAGACCAACACGCCCAAGGATGTGATGGAAATGCTGCGCGGCTACCATGCGTTTATTGAGCGCTCGATTTTCCAGAACAATGGCACGCTGGACAAATATCTCGGCGATGGGGTGATGGCGACTTTCGGCACACCCGAAACACGTCAGGAAGATACGCTCAATGCGCTCAACGCCGCCCGCCAAATCCTGGAAGAAACCAAAATTTTCAACGCGCAACGCCTGGCCGAAGGCAAGTCCCAGATCGAAGTTTCGGTGGGTGCCCATTATGGCCCGGTCATTCTGGGCGATATTGGCCCGTCCAGAAGGCTGGAATTTGCCGTGGTTGGCGACACCGTGAACGTCGCCAGCCGCCTGGAATCCTCAAGCCGTGAACTTCACTGCCAATGCGTGGTCAGCGACGATTTGATGAAACACGCGGTTCAAGATGAATCGGCCAACACCGAGGTAAAATCGATATTCAAAGAAAAGGACGGCGTGCTGTTGCGCGGACGGCAGTCTCCCATCAACGTGTGGATCGCCTAAGACCCCACAACCAGGGTCAGGCCTCACCCAGCAGCGTTGCAATGGCATCGACGGACTGAAGATCAAAAATTTCGTCCGGCGTCAGGTCGCGCCCCAGGCGCTCTTCCACATCCAGCATGATGTGAACATGGGCGATACTGTCCCACTGATCAAAATTATGCAGGGATGCGTCTGCAGGTACGGCCGTCAACGGCTGGTGCGTTGCTTTGCTTAATATTTCTCTGGCCAGATCAAGTGACGTCATGTGTCGTTTTCCTCAACGAACCTGTCTAAAGCTTCTCCGTTCAGCTCGAAATAAAAGCTGCTCATTATTCGATCTGTTTCATGATCAAAATCGACATGGCTATGGGTGCCCACCCGCTTAAAGCCAAGTTTTTGATACAGCTGCACCGACGAAAAATTTCGCACATTGGTGAAGCCGGAAAAATTCTCCACACCGGCATGTCGGGCAAGATGACGAATGAGTGCCCGGCGCACTTCAACTCCTACCCCGCTAAGCTCGCGCTCACGGTTAAACAAAACGATCGTCAACACTGCAGTTTTGTAGGGCCGCAATTTGAATGAATGCCAGCCCAGGAGTTCACCCGTTTCCCGTATTTGTATTGCAAAGGTATGGCTGGATTTATTGGTTGCCTTGCGCATCATGGCGTAGGTTTTGATCAGGCTTGGCCTTTTCATGTAACGAAAAACAGACCCGCGCAAATCGTCATCAATTGCAGTTCGCCTGAACGCCTTGAAAACCTGCCAACCATTCATTTTGACAAGGTCAAAGCGTTCCGTGCTGACAGTCTGGTTCAATGCCGGAAATTTTTGTCTGTGCCATTTCGTCATCAATGCTTCTCCCGTTGCCTGGCAGCACAAGCACTTTCACGGATTACTAGCCTGTCCAGTTTGCCGCGACTGTTTTTAGCAAGTTCATCAAGTTCAACAATCCAGATCGGCACCGCATCAGGCCGGGCCCGGTGGCGACACCATTCACGAATGTCCTCTAGCGACACGCCGGCACCGCCATGCAGTTGAACCGCCGCTGCAACCGCTTCTCCGGCAACCCGGTCAGGCACGGCAAATGCGCAGGCTTCCAGCACATCACTGTGCCCCTCAAGCAATTGGTCAACTTCCTCAGCCTGTACTTTTATGCCCCCCCGGTTGATCTCCCATTTTTGACGGCCAACAAGGGTCAGGCCCGTGGCCGGATTGAGGTCACCAATATCGCCGGTGCGAAACCAACCCGCCACAAATGCGGCGTCTGTGGCCTCTTCATCACCAAGATATTGGTCCATCATGGAAGGCGATTGAATGACAACTTCTCCACGCCCTTGCGGCGATACGGTGCCATCTTCATTCAATATGCCCAATGACCCGCCCCACGGTTTGCCAACGAAACCGCCACTGGGTGCTGACGGATCGAACTGGCCACCGCTGATCCAGTTGGCCGCCTCGGTCATGCCAAACATGTTGAAAAACTGGTTGGTGCCACACCATTCGATAATCCGCTCCCCATCGTCAATTGACAAGGGAGCTGATCCCACATGCACCCGTTTCAGGCTGTTGCGAACAGGTGGTTTGGACAATTTGGTTGCCAATTTCCAAAACGAAGGAACCGAACTCATGAATGAAATTTCATGGTCATCGATCACGCTACCAAGACCCGCAATTTCTTCCATTGTGGGACTGTCCATCAACACCAGTTCACAGCCCGCAGACAAGGGCGTCATGCAATTGCCAATCAATCCGTGCCCAAAAAATGCTGGCAGCACACAAAGCGTATGTCTCAAATTGCCCGTCGAAATCGCCTGGGTGTTGAGCGCCAGACGTTGAACGAGCGCCGGCAACGACAACTGAACGCCCTTGGGTTTGCCCGTCGTACCGGAGGTCAAAAGCACAAGACCGGGCTGCGAAGGTTCGCCCGCGCCCGGTTCCTGTTCAATATTGGCATTGAGAACTGCCTGTGTTTTTAGGTCCATTGGCCCAAGCCAGGCTGTCGCGCCGGTAAATTGCGCCACATTGATTTGTTCATGGGCGGAAAGATGCGGACTGACCAAGACAGCATTGCGCTGTGACAGCCACACACCAAAAAGTGCTGGAATGACATCAACGGCGCGGGCATGGCTGATAATAACCGGGCCGTTTACCGATGCACCCTGCACCAAACCCTGGGCAACATTTTCTGCAGCATCCAATATCGCCTGCGAACTTAAATGGGTGTGGCTGCGCCAATCCAGTATTGAACTGTTTGCATGTAAAAATGGGGCAAGAGTTTCAGATCGCATGGTTGAATGCCTGCACCCCAGGTGAACTTATCAATCACTTTTCTGCATTTACAACACGATACGGTCAACCTGTTACCATACAAAATGAGTGCCGGGTGTTCATCTCAGCTTGCGTAGATCGCGATTGCGAGACACCAGCACCACCAAAAAGATGGCCAATGCGCCCCCAAGTGCGAAAACAACAGGACCACCCGGCCATTCCTGTGGCGATGGGATAAATCCGCCGCCATCACCAAAGAATATCCGGTGCAACAGCAGATCACGAGAAAACGCCAAAAGGCCCGCAAATATAAGGCCACCACAATACAATCCGGTAAGTGCGCGGCTATGGGTTTCAATATCACCCTGACGCACTTTGACGATCGCAAAGACCAGCGACCACAGCGTAAAAATAGACAACAGGTGGATGGCACTAAAAGGCCCCCACATTTTCAATTGATTGATGAAGAAAGAACTCAGGGCCACAATCGCCATTGATCCAACCCAATACTTGCCCAATTGTCGGTGAAAATACGTTCCTTTACGTCTGAAGAAAACGAATGCGCCGCTGAACAAAGCGAACAAGGCAAATACCACATGTATTTGCACAGCTGGACTCGCGTCTAGAAAGAGTTGGAAATCAAACTGCATGGAAGGCCTCCCGGATTATCTGGTTTGCAAAACACCACATCCCATTGATGCCGCGTTTTATGGAGAAACCCTGGGCGATGTATTCACGCTACAAAAGCGATGCTACGTAGATCGCAGAATCCCTTCGTAAAATTCGCTTTTCAGCCCCATATAATTATCCAATGTCATCCACGCTTCGTAAAATCACCGCCAATTTGAGGGACTATTCGTTCCAGCCGCGCTTCTGGGCGGTCTTTTCAGCCATCATCGTCGTGTTCGCGATCATCGGGCCATTTGGCACATTTGAGCGCATGACCCTGGCAACGCGGATGGTGTATTGGGCAATCACCATGACAGGATCATGGGCAATTTCCGTGACGACAATCGCGGTGTTCAATCACATGCCGATATTTGCGCGACTAAACAGCCATCTGCGTCTTGCACTTGCCTGCTTCACCGCGTCGCTGCCAATCGCCCTGTTTCTGCGCTTCCTGCTGCCCTATTTTTCTCCAAACATTGAGATCAGCATATTGGTGCATTATCTCTATGCCCTGCCGCTCACGCTTGCCTTTGGCTTTCTTGCGACAATGGTGCTGAGTGCCCACAACAAATCCCACACATCTGCGGACGATGAGGCAAACAAGAAACTCAACGAATTGCTGCTGCACCGCCTGTCCCCCAAAAATCGCGGGCCAGTCAAATATATGACGATGGAAGACCATTATGTGCGGGTGACCACAACACGGGGCGAGGAACTTGTGCTGATGCGCATGGGCGATGCAGTCAGTGCCGCTTCTTGTTTGCCGGGAGTGCGAATTCACCGTTCCCATTGGGTCAATTCACAATTCGCCCAGGACACACGAAAAGAAGCCGGGCGAACACTGATCGTCATGGATGATGGCAAACAATTGCCCGTCAGCCGCACCTATCAAAAAGATGCCCGTGCTGCTGGTCTGTGCTGAAACAACAGCCAACAACACCTGCCAAATGGACACGCAATCCCGTAAGGACAAATAATATCGGGAAAGCTTTACTGATGGGGTTCACCGGGCCGCACGCTTCGCCTATAGCAACATCTTAGCCAGTAAATCATTTTCGCTCGCCCGGCCCGCTAACGCAGGTCGGGTTTTCTGCGAACACAACGGACATCGAGTTTCCACCATGCCAGCACGTCAGGACATCGATTCAATTCTCATCATCGGCGCAGGTCCGATTGTGATCGGCCAAGCCTGTGAATTTGACTATTCCGGCACCCAGGCCTGTAAGGCATTGCGCGAAGAAGGCTATCGCATCGTCCTGGTCAACTCCAATCCGGCAACCATCATGACCGACCCGGAATTGGCCGATGCCACCTACATCGAACCGATCACGCCGGAAATTGTTGCCAAGATCATCGAGCGCGAACGCGCAGCCCATCCCGACGAGAAAATGGTGTTGCTGCCCACCATGGGCGGTCAAACCGCACTGAATACCGCCTTGTCCCTGCAGCGCATGGGCGTGTTGGAAGAACACGGTGTGGAAATGATTGGCGCGGATGCCGCCGCCATCGACAAGGCGGAAGACCGTGACCTGTTCCGCACCGCAATGAACAATATTGGCCTGGCCACCCCCCGTTCCGCCTTCGTGAATACGAGTGAATTGAAAAAGCAGTTCAAGGCTGAAGAAGAAGCTCATTTTGCCACCAAGGGCGATGCAGCCACATTGCAGAAAGAATGGGATGCGGGCGAACAGTTCCGCCGCGAAAAACACCGCCTCACCGCCCAGATGCAGGCATTGTCCGCTTATGAATCAACCGGACTGCCCGCCATCATACGCCCGTCATTCACCATGGGCGGTCTGGGTGGCGGCATCGCCTATACCCTTGATGAATTATACGAGATTGTTCTCTCAGGCGTCGAAGCTTCCCCCACAAACGAAGTGCTCGTGGAAGAAAGTGTGTTGGGTTGGAAAGAGTTTGAAATGGAAGTCGTGCGCGACCGCGCCGACAATTGCATCATCGTCTGTTCCATCGAAAACATCGATCCCATGGGCGTTCACACGGGCGATTCCATTACCGTTGCCCCGGCGCTTACACTGACTGACAAGGAATACCAGATGATGCGCAATGCATCGATTGCGGTATTGCGGGAAATCGGCGTGGAAACGGGCGGATCCAATGTTCAATTCGCCGTCAATCCCGCCGATGGCAGGCTGGTCGTGATTGAAATGAACCCGCGCGTTTCGCGTTCTTCCGCACTGGCCTCCAAGGCCACAGGTTTCCCCATTGCGAAGGTCGCTGCCCGGTTGGCCGTTGGCTACACGCTGGACGAATTGGAAAACGATATTACCGGTGGCGCAACACCGGCCAGTTTTGAACCCAGCATCGATTATGTGGTCACAAAAATACCGCGCTTTGCATTTGAGAAATTCGGCGCTGCAAGCGACACCTTGACCACATCCATGAAATCCGTTGGCGAAGTCATGGCGATTGGCCGTACCTTTGCAGAAAGCCTGCAAAAGGCGCTGCGCGGCTTGGAAACCGGCTTGTCCGGCCTCGATGACATTCAAATCGAAGGCTATGAAGAAGAAGGCCAGGTCAAAGACAATCGCGATGCCATTCGGGCAGCCCTTGGCACGCCGAAACCAGACCGGTTGCTCAAGGTCGCCCAGGCCATGCGGCTTGGCACGTCTCTGGAAGAAATCCATTCTTTCTGTCGCATAGACCCGTGGTTCCTCAACCAGATGTTCGAAATCATCACGATGGAGAACCGCGTGGCCACCCATGGTTTGCCCGATGACGCAAACAATATGCGGGCTCTCAAGGCCATGGGATTTTCCGACAAGCGACTTGGCATGTTGGCGGGCATGAAAGAAGCGGCGGTGACCGCTCACCGGCACGGACTGGATATCCGCCCGGCCTTCAAACGCATCGACACATGCGCCGCTGAATTCGCATCCCCCACGGCATATATGTATTCGACCTATGAAACGCCTTTTGTAGGCCAGTTGCGCTCGGAAACCGATATTTCGGACCGGCGCAAGGTCATGATCCTGGGCGGCGGCCCCAACCGTATCGGCCAGGGCATTGAGTTTGACTATTGCTGTTGCCACGCTGCATTCGCGCTCGCCGATGTGGGCATCGAATCCATCATGGTCAATTGCAATCCCGAAACCGTATCCACCGACTATGACACCTCCGACCGGCTATATTTCGAACCCTTGACCAACGAAGATGTCATGGAGATCATCCATGCCGAACGCGAAAAAGGTGAATTCCTGGGCGTGATTGTGCAATTTGGCGGCCAGACCCCGCTCAATCTCGCCAATGCGCTGGAAGCCTCCGGCGTGCCGATTTTGGGCACATCGCCGGACGCCATTGACCTGGCCGAAGATCGCGACCGTTTCCAGAAACTGCTGCATGATCTGGACCTGAAACAACCCGTCAATGGCATCGCCCGCTCCGCCCAGGACGCCCGTGAAATCGTCGCCAAAGTGGGTTATCCCGTCGTCATTCGCCCCTCTTATGTGCTGGGTGGACGCGCCATGGAAATCGTACGCGACGATGCCCAATTCGAACGCTACATCAACGAGGCTGTGGTGGTGTCGGGCGATACACCGGTATTGATCGATTCCTATCTGACAAATGCCATTGAAGTTGATGTGGACTGCATGAGCGATGGCACAGACGTTTTTGTTTGTGGGATCATGGAACACATCGAGGAAGCCGGCATCCATTCGGGAGATTCCGCCTGTTCCCTGCCCACCCATTCGCTGGATGCCGCCACCCTTGATGAACTGGAACGCCAGACAAAGGCCATGGCACGGGCGCTCAATGTGGTGGGCCTGATGAACGTGCAATATGCCATCAAGGACGGCACCATTTATGTTCTGGAAGTGAACCCCCGTGCATCACGCACAGTGCCATTCGTTGCCAAAACCATTGGCGCGCAGATTGCCCGCGCCGCCGCACGGGTCATGACCGGCGAAACGCTGGATCAGGCACTGCCGGTTCGTCCTTCCTCACGCGAGCTGCATCACATTGCAGTCAAAGAAGCCGTGTTCCCGTTTGCCCGCTTCCCCGGTGTCGACACATTGCTCGGCCCGGAAATGCGCTCAACCGGCGAAGTCATGGGGCTCGACCGCGACTTTGCCCTGGCCTTTGCCAAAGCCCAGCTTGGCGCGTCAAACGACCTGCCAAAGGAAGGCTCTGTCTTTATATCGGTCAAAGGCGGCGACAAACGGCGCGTCTTGCCAGCAGCCCAAAAACTCGCCTCCCTTGGCTTTCGCATCATCGCAACCGGCGGCACCCAAAAGGTGCTGGAGGAACATGGCGTCAAATGTGAGCGCATCAACAAGGTGCACGAAGGCCGCCCCCATATCGAAGATGCGATCCGCAACCGCCAGATAGACCTGATCTTCAACACAACCGAAGGCCAAAAGGCATTGTCGGATTCTCGCTCACTGCGCCAGGCGGCCCTGCTGAACAAAGTCCCCTATTACACCACAGTATCAGGCAGCATTGCAGCAGCAGATGCCATCGAAGCCATGATCAATGGTTCAATCGGCGTGGCGCCATTGCAGGAGTATTTTGGGGACGCCGCCTGATTATACACGACTTTTATACTCCACTTTAGAAAATTTCTAATCTATTGATAATTAATAGTATTTTTCTCCAAATCCTGTAGGATCAAGGCCTCAGCAACCTTTGATTGCGGGGCCTTGACCCCCGCGTATTGGAGAATATCTATGACCAAACGTCCTGATGTCAGGCGCGGTTTCCGCCTGCTCAAATTCATCAAAACAGCAATTCTTGGCACTGCCCTTGGCTTAACCTATTGCGGAACCGCATCTGCAAACGACAATTTGACTGCAAAGCAAATTGTTCCAAAAATCAGCGCCGGTGGCTATGTCATTTATTTCCGCCACGCTGCGACCGAAAAAGACTATGCAGATCAGGTATCGGCGGATCCCAACAATTGCTCAACCCAACGTACATTGAGTGAAACCGGCTGGCGACAGGCTGAACTCATCCGCAATTCATTTGCTAAACTGGGCATTCCCGTTGGCGCTGTTGTCTCCAGCCAATATTGCCGCGCCTGGCAAACCGCCAAGCTCGCATTTGGCACCTACCGCAAAGATCCGGCACTCAACTTCGAACCATCAGAAGAATATACAGCCGATCAGGTTGAAAAAATGAAACGGCAAGTGGTTCCCATGCTGTCGTCACCGCCCGCCAAGGGCACAAACACGGTCATCGTTGGCCATGATGACCCGTTTGAAGCGGCAACCGGCATTTATCCCGAACCCCAGGGTGTTGCCTATATTGTGCAACCCAAGCCCGATGGTGGTTTCGCCATTTTGGGATCAATCGCGCCTTCCCAATGGCGTGACATCGTTTCCGGCCTGAACTGACCAACCTCCTGTTATCGCTCAATCCTGGACTTGTTACTTTGATAAGTGATTGGGCCACCCGTTGGGCGGTAACAGCAATTTGCCTGCCAGGCCGACATTGTGTGGCTTGCGGTCGCGTGGGAATTGCGTTTGACATAAAGCAATTCAACATTTGACTGTGGTCCCCCCCCATGACAACCGCCCCCTCTGTTTCACAGATTGAAACCGCAGCCGAAGCCTTGTCCGGGCGCATCGTGGCAACACCCACGGTGACGCTGAATTCCACACGTATCGCAAACATCTTTGCCCCTGAAACGACAGCCTATTTAAAACTCGAATTGTTTCAGCAGGCCGGTTCGTTCAAATCACGTGGGGTCTTGTTGGCCATTGACGCGATGACGGCTCCGGAACGTGCGGCCGGGGTAACCGCCGTCAGTGCAGGCAATCACGCGCTTGCCGTCTCCTGGGGTGCCCAGGCGGCAGGCTTGTCCGCCAAGGTTGTGATGCCAAAGACGGCTGACCCCATTCGCGTTGAAGGCTGCAAGGCATTGGGTGCCGAAGTCGTGTTGGCAGACAATGTCAGCGATGCGTTTGCCAAGGTTGACGAACTGGTGGCCAGCGAAGGCCGCACCATGCTGCACCCATTTGAAAGTCCCTTCATGACATTGGGCGCGGCCACATGCGGTCTGGAATTCGCCCGTACCCATCCCGACATGGAAGCCGCAATCATTCCAGTTGGCGGCGGAGGCTTTATTTCAGGCATGGCTAGCGCCATAAAAACCGCCCTGCCCGACTGCACCATTTACGGCGTTGAACCCTTTGGCGCAGATTCGATGTGGCAGAGTTTCCAAACCGGCCAGCCCGTAAAACTCGATAGCGTAACAACCATAGCTGACAGCCTCGGCGCGCCCATGGCTTTGCCCCAATCATTTTCAATCACCGCACAATATGTCGACAAAATCGTGCGCGTCGAAGACGCAGAATTATGCGCAATGATGGAGAGCCTGTTCCACGCCCTCAAACTCGTGGCCGAACCCGCATGCGCCGCCTCGGCCGCCGCCCTTGCTGGCCCCTTGCGCGCGACGCTGGCTGGCAAGAAGGTTGGAATAGTTGCATGCGGGTCCAATATCAGTGTCGAAAAACATCAAAGACTGATAAAGGAAAACAGGTCTGTGGGCTGATCGGCCTAAATTGAGCAGCCCCAGAGCAACCAAAATCAATGCACACGGGGCAAAGCAGGAACTTGACGCTGAATCTGTTGCCCCCATATACTCACGACAAGTTGCGGTTTGCCGCGTCAAACGCTGATCCGCAGTAAATTTCCATCCAAATGAGGAAACGTCGCGCGGCCTCCGCTGCGGTGAAGAATTGTTGTTAAGAGAAAGAGGGCCTTCCAATGGAAAAGGTTCCAATGACACAGGCCGGTTTTGCCGCTCTGGAAGCAGAATTGAAACGACGCACAAGCGAAGATCGCCACCGGATTGTTGCGGCGATTTCCGAAGCGCGTGCCCATGGCGACCTCTCCGAGAACGCGGAATATCATGCCGCCAAGGAACAGCAGAGCCACAACGAAGGCCGTATCCACGAATTGGAAGATTATATCGGCCGCGCCGAGGTGATCGATGTGTCCAAGATGTCGGGCGATTCCATCAAATTTGGCGCGACCGTGCGCCTGATTGATGAGGATACCGAAGAAGAAAAACACTATCAGATCGTGGGCGATCAGGAAGCTGATGTGGCATCGGGTAAGATTTCGATCTCATCCCCCATCGCACGGGCGCTGATTGGCAAGGAAGAAGGTGACAGCGTCGAAGTGGCGGCACCTGGCGGAGCCCGTTCCTATGAAATTCTGAAAGTCCAGTACATCTGATTGAACATCGCGGCTCCTCAATGAGTAGCAAAAGCCAGCCTCCTCTTGGAAAGCCCACCCCCTCTTGGAAAGGAAGTGACATGATCGACCTGTATACGTTTGGAACCCCAAACGGCAAAAAGGTATCCATTGCTCTGGAAGAGATGGGCCTGCCTTACAATGTCCACACGATCAACATCATGAAGGACGAACAATTCGATCCGGCATTCTTGAAGATTTCGCCCAACAACAAGATTCCAGCCATTGTCGACCATGATACCGGTTTGTCGCTGATGGAATCCGGGGCAATTCTGTACTACCTCGCCACCAAGACCGGCAAATTCCTGCCCAGCGATCCGCATCTCCATTGGCAGGCCATCGAATGGCTCAACTGGCAAATGGGCGGGTTCGGCCCCATGCTGGGCCAGGCCAATCATTTCCTGAAATTCAATCCTGGCAAATCAGACTATGCCGAAAAACGGTATGGCGACGAAGCCCGCCGCCTTTATGGCGTGTTGGACAAGCAGCTTGAAGGCCGTGAATATGTGGCTGGTGAATATTCCATCGCCGACATGGCGATCTGGCCCTGGTGTGCCCGTTGGCAATGGCAAAAAATCAACATGGATGAATTGCCCGATGTGAAGCGCTGGTACACAAAAATGGCCAAACGGCCTGCTGTGATCAAAGCTTATAATGTGCCAACCGAAGCGGAAATTCCGCTTCCCTGAACCGGTGCAAGTCAAAATTGAACCGGGAGGCCAATCTTTCGTTTGCCCACCACAATGAAAAGCGATCCTCCCATTCAAGCAGCGCCAACAGTCCTGATTCTCACGGATGGAAAAATTGGCGATCTGGCCCAATGCCGGGGCATTGCCCAGCAACTCACGACCCCAAATTCCGTTACCGAACGGGTGGTTAAGCCCGGTTGGCTATATGCCCTGCCCTTGCCGGGCATACGGGTTCAAAAAGACCAGCGACGGGGCTCTGCCCAAAGCGTATTTGAACCACCCGCGCCCGATGTCATCCTCGCATCGGGTCGACGCACATTGCCCTATCTGCGGGAATTTCGCCAACACAGGGGCAGCGCATTCAAACCCCTGATCATTTATCTCAAAGACCCCCGGCTTGGCCGGGGGCTGACGGATTTCATCTGGGCACCAACTCATGACGGCCTGTCCGGCACAAACATGATTTCCACACACACATCGCCCCACGGATTTGACGAAACCACATTGACCCGGGCACACGCAGGGGCCCAACAGCGCTTTGCGCCTTTCCCCGGCCCCTTTACCGGGGTGATATTGGGCGGGAATTCAGGTTCGGTGAAATGGAACCGCAAATCAGCGGGAGATTTCGCTGAAATCGTCCGTGAAGCTGCACGGAACGGGTCCGTCCTCGTAACAGCTTCAAGGCGCACCCCTCCCGTACTGATGAATGCCGTGAAAACGGCTTTGTTGGAAAACCTGTCTGAAAATTCCGCATGGATCTGGGACGGGGAAGGAGAAAACCCCTACCTGCAGATTTTGTCCCACAGTGATATCCTGCTGGTTACCGGCGACAGCCACAATATGGTCTCAGAGAGCCTGGCAACCGGTGCGCCGGTATATGTCTACCGCCCCCCGCGCCTCCAATCCAAACTCCATAGTTTTCTAAATGAGATGGAAAAACTGCGGGCCATACGAAATGCCAGACCGGGCCACCCGCTCGAACCGTTTTCAGGCGTCAAGATGGATGCAACGGCGGAAATCGTCGCCGCCATTCGCACCCGATATGCGGCAGGAACCTAGGATCAGGCTATGCTGGTGTAACGGTCTGTTCCGGGAAAGCCAGTTGTTCCCGCGCCCGCCATTCCTGGGTCACGTAATTGATGATGATCGACTTACGAACCCCATTAATCGGGCGTGGTTCAAAACCATGCCAGGTATTGTTGGAAGGCACGAACACCATGGCCAGATTGGGTTCAAAGGGTGAGTTTCCCACATGGGTATTGGCATCGGAATAAATCGACGTGCCCAGCGCGCCATGTCCTTCTTCGTCAGACAGATACAACAACATGGTAAAAGCCTTCACGCCGATATCGGTGTGCGGTTCCAGCCAGAACCCATCGGTATCCTGGCCATATTCAATGCGCAGATAGGTGCCTTCAAGCGAGGTGCCAAATGTGCGTTCAATCGCACCCACCACTTCTTCATCCTGCAAAGCCTGCGCCAGCAGATCGCAGCACGGATAAGTCGTGCGATTGGCAACATCAAAATAGTTGCGCGATTTGTTATGAATCTCGCGGGTTCCGGACATGCCCTCCAGCGAAGGTGCCGGAAATGGCAGGTCTTGCAACGGCTCAATCATGTCTGTGGGTAAAACGTCACGCATCAGGTAGTGGGCATAGGGGTCGGCTGATCCCTGCGCGGCATTTACACTGGCGATAATGGATTGCTTGACGTCTTCAACACTGCTCATGGATGGATCCCGGTCCTGTTCGTAAACGCAATTATTATGAGACAATGGGCAGGGGTGCAATTGAAGAATCCAAATCACAATCTTGGGGTGCCAATTCGGCAACACTTGCCACAATAAGTTCCCCTCACAAGCTTCTTTGGGGACGAATAAGTGATTTGCTTGAACAGCGGTATCAGGTGACCCTACATAGCAATCTGGCAATATCTTTAGCCGCAAAACTCAATTCGCCCGATAGGGAGCAGGCCATGGCCCACCATCACACAAAAGTCCTGATCATTGGCTCCGGCCCCGCCGGTTATACCGCAGCAATTTATGCCGCCCGCGGCCTGATGGAGCCCATTTTGGTGGCCGGTATGCAACAGGGTGGTCAGCTCACCATCACAACCGATGTGGAAAACTATCCAGGTTATGCCGATCCGGTTCAGGGACCGTGGATGATGGAACAAATGTTGGCCCAGGCCAAAAATGTGGGCACGACCGTAATCAATGACACCATCACCAAAGCCGAACTGAACGTTCGCCCGTTCCGCTTCGAGGCAGAATCCGGGGACACATTCACATCCGATACCGTCATCATTTGTACCGGTGCCCAGGCAAAATGGCTCGGCCTTGAATCCGAACAGAAATTCATGGGGTTTGGCGTCTCTGCTTGCGCCACCTGCGACGGGTTCTTCTACAAAGACCGACATGTGATCGTAGTTGGTGGCGGCAACACCGCTGTTGAGGAAGCCCTGTATCTGTCCGGCCTCGCCTCAAAGGTAACCGTCATCCACCGTCGCGACGAATTCCGCGCCGAACGCATCCTCCAGGACCGGCTGTTCAAGAAGCCGAATGTCGAAATCATCTGGGATTCAGAACTGGTCGAAATCAAAGGTAAGGATGGTCTCGTGCCATCGGCAGAAACCGCAATCATTCGCAACCGTAATACTGACGAAACACAGGAAATGCCGGTCGATGGCATTTTCATCGCCATTGGTCATGCGCCCTCTGTGGAATTGTTCAAGGACCAGATGAAACTCAAACCATCCGGCTATTTGTGGACAGCCCCGGATTCGACTGCAACGGAAATACCAGGCGTTTTTGCAGCAGGCGATGTGACAGATGATATCTACCGCCAGGCCGTCACTGCCGCAGGCATGGGCTGCATGGCGGCCCTTGAAGCTGAAAAATTTATTGCCGAGCAGGAAAGCATGGCCGACGCGGCCGAATAATCCCGGCAGATTTTCCAAATGAGTGGAAGTTCAGCGGTTGAACGGGCAGTTCAATCGCTGCATTGTAGCGCCACAACATATGAGAATGATGGGGCGCTAAACCGATGCCGATGGACTGGGACAAGCTGCGCATATTTTACAAAGTTGCCAAGGCGGGCAGCTTTACCCACGCCTCCGAAACCCTGAATCTTAGCCAGTCTGCCATCAGCCGCCAAATCAGCTCTCTGGAAAGCGAAGTTGGTGTCCCCCTGTTTCACCGCCATGCCCGCGGGCTGATCCTGACTGAACAGGGAGAAATTCTGTTTCGTGCTGCAGGAGAGGTCACCGACACACTGGAAATTGCCGCCGGTGAGCTAACTGATTTCAAAGCCCGCCCGGAAGGCCCGCTGCGGGTCACCACCACCGTAGGGCTGGGCTCGGCATGGCTGGCGATCCGCATGAACCAGTTCATTGATTTATACCCCGATATTCAGGTGGAACTGAAACTGAGCAATGAGGAACTCGATCTTGGAATGCGTGAGGCCGATTGCGCCATTCGCCTGCGCCAGCCGCAACAGCCAGACATCATCCAGCGCCGCCTGTTCACCGTGCATTTCCACGTCTTTGCCACGCCTGAATATATCCAGCGATTTGGCGCGCCCGTCACAACCGCAGATCTTGATGACCACCGCATTATTGTTTGGGGAGACGAAACCCCAAATTATCTGGCTGATGTGAACTGGTTGCTCACCGCGGGAATGCCCCCTGGCAGGGCGCGCAGTCCCGTGTTGAAAATCAATTCCATTTTGGCCATCAAACGGGCAGTTCAGCGCGGAGCAGGCATCGCACTTCTTCCCGACTATTCCGTTGAAGAACATGCAGGCCTTGAACGGGTGATGACGGATATTGATGTGCCCAGTTTTGATACCTATTTCGCCTATTCATCGGAATTGCGAAATTCGGCACGCCTGATGGCCTTTCGGGACTTTCTCATCGACCAGGCCAAGAACTGGCATTTTTAAGCTATTCCTTGTTCGCAGCGATGTGACGTCAGATATGCAGAAATCGCATATCTCATATGCATTTCATCCCCTTGTGCAGACGCAATCAAACGCCCATATGCGTGGGGACAGACGCGGTGATTATCCTCCTCCCAAGAACCCGTCTATCCAGGCATCATAAGGTTTTCCTCCCGAACCAGATGCTAAATTATATGGCCGGACCTTCGTGGTCCGGCCTTTTTTTTGCGCCAAACAATCCCAAAACCTTACATTACGGAAACAAAATTCGGTGCAAAACCGTAAACTACATTTACGTTTGCGTAATAAAAATTCGGCAATGGGCTTCCGTTTCGCGACCGCCAGCGGTATCGTGAAATCGAATATTAGGGGCACAGTGACCGGACATACGCAGCACCCGCATATTGATGTGTGCCAAAACAAACACTTTTTTTGATCATGTTGTGTATTAATCGGTCCAGTTCAGTTATTAACTGGCAAGGCATGGCCCCCAAGTGGTGATGTGCCTTGTCCCAATGGAATAAAGTTTGCCTGATTGCGCCGGGGCGTGCGTGATGAGGCAAGGGGTGTGCTTCTGTCGCAGGCAGCCGCCCCTGGGAGTCGAAGTTCCCTCAGCTTCGGCTCCCACCTATCCCTCCGCAAATCTCTATAGAAAATAAAATCGCAAAAAATTTTTGCGTTCTGTCGATTTGCGTCTCCCCCAATCGTCATAGCTGTGAAAGCGCATAAAGCGCGGTTCAACTGAACACCTCATTTGAACCCGTTTGAGCCCTTTTGGGATGCAGTTCGGCCCGGCTCACTTGCAAAATGAACTGGCTCAAATCGCATTCGTTCCAGCAACGGTAAACCAGATTAGGAGAGTTAAACCATGGAACTGAAGACCATCATGATTGGCGGCACTGTCGCCATTGTCGCCCTGAGTTTCATCCCCTTCGCCCTGCCTTCCTCGGTGCGGGTGGAACGTTCCGCAACCATCGATGCCACACCGGCCCAATTGTTTGAGCTGGTCGCCTCCAACGAAGGGTTCCAGACATTCAACCCTTACAAGGACACCGACCCGGATTTGAAAATCACCCTTTCAGGCCCGAAATCTGGCATTGGTTCCGGCTTTGCCTTTGACGGTAAGGAAGGCAAGGGCACGCAATTTGTCACCGCCGTGGAGCCGGAACGCACGGTCACCATGCAGATTGATCTGGGGCGCATGGGCCAGCCGGTTCAGACGTTTCGGTTTGACCCCAAGGGCGATGCCACCCAGGTCACCTGGCAGGTGGACATGGAGTTCGGCATGAACCCCATCGGGCGCGTGTTTGGCCTGTTCATGGACGGCATGCTGGGAAAAACCTATGAGCGCGGCCTTGCGAATCTGGCAAACGCTGTGTCCAAATCCGCCTAAGCGGCAATATGAAGAGGAGAAGACCAATGAGATACACATTCTTGACCTACAGCCCCAGCAGCGCTCCAGATGATGAGCCGCGAGAAGCGACACCAGAGCAATTGGCCGTTTTCGGCGCTTATATTGGCGCTTTGAAACAGGCCGGAGTTTTTGTCGACACAGACTGGTTGCAACCCAGCACCACGGCCACGGCAGTTTCCATGGCGGATGGCGAGTTGCGCATTCAGGATGGCCCCTTCGCAGACACAAGGGACCAGTTGGGCGGCTATTTCGTCGTCGATGTGCCAGACCTTGATGCGGCGCTGGAATGGGCCAAGAAATGCCCGATCGTGCATTTTGGAACCGTCGAAGTGCGCCCCTCTGCCATGCCGCCGGGCCAGATGGACAATCACAACTGACCCCAGGTCGATGATTTCGATCAGCCAACCCGAAAATGTGAGAACCCGCGCCGATCAGGTGGCGCGGGCTTCTTATGGCAAGCTGTTGGCCGTGCTGGCCAAATCATCGGGCGATATTGCCCGCGCCGAAGACGCCCTCGCCGATGCATTCACCCGGGCCATTGAGCGCTGGAGCACAGATACCATTCCAGACAACCCCGAAGCGTGGTTACTCACAACAGCGCGAAACGTATTGCGCGATGGGTTTAAAAGCGCGGCCCACCGCACCAGCACATCCCTGGAAGAGGCAAGCGAAGCAGACACGATGATACAAAGCCTGCACACCCTTGATCCCGATGATATTCCAGATGAACGCCTGCAATTGCTGTTTGTTTGCGCCCACCCGGCAATTGACCCCACCATTCGTACACCGCTGATGTTACAAACCGTTTTGGGCTATGACGCACTGCAAATTGGACGGGCGTTTCTCATACCCGCCAAAACCATGGCCCAGCGGCTGGTGCGTGCCAAACGCAAAATCCGCGATGCCAGAATTCCCTTCACCCTGCCCGCCCGCACATCTATGCCGGAACGGCTCGATTCCGTATTGGAAGCGATTTACGGGGCCTGCGCGCTGACCCTGCCAACGGACATCCGCGCCAAACCTTCCGGCCAGCAGGACGAGCACACGGAAGCCCTGTATCTGGCAGATTTGCTCACCCAATTGCTGCCCGATGATCCTGAAGTTCTGGGTCTTGCCGCGCTGATCGGTTACCGCGCCGCGCGTCATTCGTCCATCAAGACTTATATACCATTGGCGCAGCAGGATACGGACATGTGGGACCACCGGCGCATGGCCCATTGCGATAAGCTTCTCCAGCGCGCCCAATCCAAAGGGCATGTGGGCCGGTTTCAGCTGGAAGCGGCAATCCAGTCCGTCCATTGCGACCGCCGCAAAACGGGGCAGATCAACTGGCAGGCCATAGCCCAACTCTATGAAGGCCTGTTGAAGCTCGCCCCCACACTGGGCGCGGCTGTAGCCCGTGCGGCGGCCATCGCGGAGGCCGTGGGCGGTGAAGAGGGTGCGAGAGTCGGACTGAAAAGGCTGGACGGAATTGAACAGTCGGAAGTCGCATCCCTGCAACCATACTGGGCCACCCGTGCCCATCTGCTGGCACAGGCCGGTGAGATGGAAGACGCAAAGGCAGCCTATGCAAAAGCAATCGCCCTGTCCCACGATCCCGCCGTGAGCCAGTGGCTGGAGCAATGTCAGGCAGAACTGAAATAACCCCACTCTTGCGAGACACCTGAAATCTGGTCCATGCTTAAATCTCAGGGGCCAGACGTTTGAGGGGACACATGGCGGGGACTTCACAGACAGACGGGGACGCACAGACATCCGCTGGTTTGCGATTTTCGGATATAGATGGTTTCCTAAAATGGATTGAGGAAACCAAACCGCGCGCAGAACTATTGCAAGCTCTGACAGCACGCATTGCCTTGCGCGTACTGCCCCTACTGGCAGCTCAAAATACGAAAACAAAGAAATCAACGGACATTCTTGTTGATTTGACACTGGCAAGTTTTCGAGCAACTTCCATATCACGGGCCGCATGCGCTTATCCGGACCATAATATAACCAGTGCCGCCGATGCCGCCCGTACCGCCTCCGGTGGCGCCGCAAATGCTGCCCGTGCCGCAGCCTCCGCCGCCGCCGTCCCTACCGCCGCTAATGCCGGCCGTGCCGCCGCCTTTGCCGCCCTTGCAGCTACCGATGCCATCCGTACCCTCCATGTGGCCGATACTGATATCTGGCAGTCCATCAATCAGGACGTTGATCAATGGGAGGCCTATGGCCTACTGGAACCGGCAGACCGGGCCAAATGGCTTGTCACCCGGCGGCTCTGGCCGGGGGGAGAACCGGCCTGGGCACGGGAGAATTGGGATCATCTCGTCAAAATGATGGGCCGCAAGGGTGCCTTCCAATCATTATGGGTGGATTGGTATGAAGCGCGCTTTGTGGGCCGCCCAACCAACGACAAGCTGGAAATCTACCGCGCCATGCTGGATCCCAAAGACTGGGACAAGGGCGGACAGCATGTCTACAAACTGATCAAGGCCCATGAGGAAAAGGTCGGTCCGCTTATCCTTTCCGGTGCAATGCCCGATCTGGAACCCTGGACCACATCAGGCATCGATCAGCACCAAAAAGAAATCGACCTGGCCCGGCAACAGGCCCATGACGAAGCCATGAAGACGAGCCAGCTTGTCGAATCATCAACAGGCACTGTGGACGGGGAAACGCCCAGACCGGAACCCGAAGGCGTTCCGCCAGAAGATACCCCAATCTACGACGATCCGGCCCACACCATTTCTGACGCCGCCGCCGATAATGAGGATTTTCTCAATCGCTCCATCACCGCCTTTGTGCTCGCCACCCGGCTCAATCAGGTCTGGGATACGCAAAACCCGCCACAGCCCAAGAAACGAATTTGGCAAGGCTGGTTTGACCGGCCTGAAAGTCCCGATTGCGGTTTTGTGGTACACATTGATGCCCCCTGGGGCGGCGGGAAAACCAGTTTTACCAACTACCTGACCCGCATTCTCAACCCCTATTCCACCAAAGGCCCCTTGCCGGACTGGTATGGAAAACTACCCCTGAAAAATACCGATGTGTGGCCCGAGGCCTATCACCGGCCCTGGCACATTGTGCAATTCAACGCCTGGCAACATCAAAACGTGCAGCCCCCATGGTGGACATTCTACGACACAATCCGAAAACAACTCATGTGGTCGGTGCGGGCGGAGGCCAATTCCTGCGAACCCACATCAGGCGGTATCACGCCCCCAAAACCCAATGCACAATCGGATTACTACAATCCGGCCCGCCGCATGGGGCGTTGGCTGTGTTTGAATATAGGCGAATTCAAATGGCGGCTTTTCACACCCCAGTTCGTCATCAGCGCCATCACAACACTGACCGTCATTACGCTCGCCTACAGTCTTTATGCATCCGGCTGGACCATCGTTGACCCAAAGGGAAAGATCACGGCCATAAGTAAACCTGTGGCGGCCACAGAAACTAAACAGCCACTCAAGCCAGCTACAAAAGTGCCAGCCAAACCCACCACTGCGCCTGAAAACAGCCCGGTCGAGGCGGCAGACAAGCCCAAGCCGGTTGAAGAAGCAGCCAAGCCACCTTCGCCGCCTGTCGCTTCATCACCAAGCTTCTCACAATACCTGATCAGCATTCTTGCGGTCGTATTGGGCGGCGGTTCGCTGCTGCGCACGATCTTCTCAAGCTTCTTCCGCTCGCTGGTTCCCGGCACCCCGGATGCAGCAAAAAACTATTCCTATGGTTCCAATGACCCGATGGACCGGTTTAGAAAACACTTCTCCAGTTTCCTGGAAAAATTCCGCCGCCCGGTACTCGTGGTGGTTGATGATCTAGACCGGTGCAAACCGGAATTCGTGGTCGACCTTGTGCGCGGCATGCAAACGATTTTGCAAAGCCGCCGGATCGTCTTTGTCCTGCTGGGAGACCGCGACTGGATTGAGCAGGCCTTTTCCCAGGTCCATGAAAAGATGAAAGATATTGACGTGGGACCGGAGCATGAATTTGGCGCAAGATTTGTGGAAAAAGCGATCCAGCTTTCATTCGTTCTGCCCGACATTTCACCCGACATCCGCAATACCTATATCCGCAAAATTCTCGATGCCGAAGAACAGACAACCATAGCGGACAAATTCCAACCAAGCGTATTGCGGCCCATCACCCCTGACATATTTGCGTCTGTAAAAACTTCCCAAGAGGTGGAACAGGTGGTCGAAGAAACGCGCGATACCATTGCCGGTTCTGATGCTTCGGTTGAAGAAAAGGCTCAGGCGGAACGGGAGCTCAGCGCGCAAGCCACCGTTTTTGCCAGTACGCGCACGGACGCGATTGAAGCCACACAACGCAGGCTGGTCGCCATCGCCCCATTATTGCCGCCCAATCCCCGCCAGATAAAACGCATCGTCAACACGGTTTCCTTGTATCAGGAAGTCGCGCGACAAAACGAGAATATCGACCCCGGCACCGAACGCTGGCAGGTGCTTGTGCGCTGGATCATCCTGATGATCGAACGCCCCAAAACCTGGTACACGCTGAACAAATATCCCGAACTGGTCAATAAGGTGATGAACCCGCGCAAGGGCAAAGCGGCTGGCTTGCCAGCAACAGGCGCAAAAGAATTGGCGGACAAAATCAGAGCCGATAAATTCTCATCTGACCTGCTCACCTTGAAAGGTATTGAGGGGTGGAAGAATGGCCGCATTACGGACAGCGATATCCAATGGCTGGCCCTCATCATTCCGCCGACCAGCGGTTCACAGATCACGCTGCAGGAATCGAATTAGGTGGCGACGATTAGTCCGGCAATTCCATATCAAATACGGACACGCCCTCAATTCCACCCTGGGTGTGGGCCACAAGTTTTGCACCCACCGCCTGATGGCGTGGATGTTCCAGATAGGCATCGCGCGCCGCCGTGTCTGTGAAATCAAACCAGAAGCCATCTTCGTTGCCGCGGATAAGGTCGGTTTCCACGCTGGTGTTTGACCCGGCATGAAAATCCACAACACCATCCAGATCACGCAGCCCGGCAAGGTCTTCCATTAACCCGGCGCGCGTGGTGGCTGGCACATCTTTACGAAAATTCAGCAGAACAATGTGACGTATCATGCAGCCCTCATATGTTAGGCGCGGGCAATCGCGGAGCTACACCGCGATTGCCATCTGGCCAAAAGGCGTAAGGTCTATTTCAGACTGGCACAGAAGCGTTGGATACGCTCACAAGCCGTGCGCAGGGAATCCGTATCGGTCGCATAGGAAATGCGGAAATTCGGCCCCAAACCAAACGCGCTGCCATGCACCACGGCCACCCCTTCCTGCGACAACAGTTCGGACACAAAGTCCTCGTCTGTTTCAAGCACTTTGCCGCTCTCGGTCGTTTTGCCCATCAGCCTGGCACAGGAAGGAAAGACATAAAATGCACCGTCCGGCTTGGGACACTCAATACCGTTTGCCTGGTTCAACATGGAGACGACAAGATCGCGCCGCTCTTCAAAACTCTTGCGGCGGTCGGCCAGAAATTCCTGGGGACCATTGAGCGCTTCCACAGCCGCCCACTGGGTGATGGAACTGGTGCCGCTGGTCTGCTGCCCCTGGATCATGTCCATGGCCTTGATCAGTTCCAGCGGGCCGCCTGCATAACCAAGGCGCCAGCCAGTCATGGAATAGGCTTTCGACACACCATTCATTGTGAGCGTGCGATCATAAAGCCCCGGCTCCACTTGTGCAGGCGTGGCGAATTCAAAATCGCCATAGACGAGGTGCTCATACATGTCGTCGGTCAACACCCAAACCTGAGGATGGCGCATCAACACATCGGTGAGCGCTTTGACTTCATCGCGCGAATAAGCAGCCCCTGAAGGGTTGGAAGGCGAATTGAACAGGAACCATTTGGTGCGCGGCGTAATGGCAGCTTCCAGCGCTTCGGGTGTCACCTTGAATTCGCTGTCGATGGACGTTTCCACCAGGACCGATTCCCCACCGCAAATCGCCACCATTTCCGGATAGCTGACCCAATAGGGTGTTGGGATGATGACTTCATCACCGGGATTGAGGGTCGCCATGAAGGCGTTGAACAAAATCTGTTTGCCGCCTGTGCCCGCGATGATCTGTGAGGGAGAATAGCTCAAACCGTTTTCGCGCTCGAATTTCGCGGCAATCGCTTCGCGCAGTTCGATTATTCCCGAAACGGCAGTGTACTTTGTTTCGCCCCGGTCGATGGCATCCTTCGCGGCCTGCTTGATATTATCCGGCGTATCGAAGTCAGGTTCGCCCGCTCCCAGTCCGATCACGTCCATTCCCTGGGCCTTCAGCTCCCGCGCCTTCTGGCTCACTGCGATGGTGGCGGAAGGTTTTACACGTGAAAGAATGTCGGCAAGAAATGCCATGGGACTGGTCTCCTGAAATGAGGTCAAAACTGCGCAAGCACGACACTTCGCAGGCGGCGGGAACCTAAGACGCAGGCTTTAAAAGCGCAAGCGGCAATGGCGCGATCCGCTTGTCTACAGTCACATGTTTTTGGGCCGAAGGGAACTTTGCCCATGGCTTTCAATTGCCTTGGGCGCGAGATCGCAAACAGAACGGAACCTGGCCAATTTGGCCGTGCGGGCCATTGATGGTATGTCAGCATTCCTGTCCTAATTGGAGCGGATGCCATGATCACCCTTTATTCCATGCCCTCTTCTGGGAACTCTTATAAAATTCGTCTGCTGCTCGCCCATCTGGGCATTCCCTTCAAGCACATCGCCGTGGAATATGAAGGCGAGGCTACCTTGACTCAAACATCCCAATTCCGTGCGCTCAACCCAACCGGCAAGGTGCCACTGGTCGTATTTGAAGATGAAACTACACTCAGCGAATCCAACGCATTGCTGCATTATTTTGGCGAAGGCACACCGTGGGTGCCTGACGAACGGTTGGACCGCGCGCTGATGTATCAGTGGATGTTTTTTGAACAGAACATGCACGAAGGTTCCGTGGCTGTACGCATGGCCACCTATAATTACCCCCAGCGCGAAATGGACCGCTCGCCTCCTCGCATGGCGGCTTTGCTAGAGGCAGGCCACGCAGCACTTGATGTCATGGAAACAAGATTGCAGGGCCACAACTGGTTAGCAGGCCAACACGTTTCGCTCGCCGATTTGTGCCTTTATGCCTACACCCATGGTGCGCGCCAGGGTGGCTTTGATCTGGACAGCAGGCCCGGCATTTCAGGCTGGCTGAGCCGGGTATCAAACCTGCCCGGCCATGTCCCCCTCAACTGGTTGCCCGCCGATGCATGAGGATGGTTACGCCATAAAGGGCGGTCACATTGTCACCACATGTTAACCATTTGTTAACCATAATTCACGCTCCTGCCTTAATTGCTCCATGCTTTGTCCTTGATTGTCGGCCATTGTGACAATGCAGAAATAGCCGAACAGGCAATGCTGGAATAAGGGGCGCGACGATGGAAGACCTATACACAAGTTCGCAGACCGATACCGGAACCGTGATTTCCGGGAACCGCCTACATGCCAAAAATATGGCTGCCCTGGTAACAGGCGTCATTGCAATTGCCACGTTGATGGTTGGTTATGCAGGCGTTGCCGTGTCGGTCGCCCTCGTAGCCTAGGTGTGGGTTCTAAGCAGATTGTTCATCCGCATTGAGTTCATGAGGCTGCCAGGCGGCTTGACCCCGAACAAGCTGCACCCTAAACGCCAGCGATGATCATAGTTCAGAAAATTTTCACCGCGATTTTTGGCCTCGCTGCATTTTGTGCGCTTCTCATCCTGGCCGCAAAACTGATCGGTTATGATCGGGTCTGGCCGGCAATTGTTGGGCCTGCCGACATGGGGCCGGTGAATTTTCAATCCCTGAAGAAAAGTTCCAGCCCGAACCAATATCTGGCTTGCCCGTCGGGTCTGTGCCAATCAGGGGAAGTCGATTTAACGGCCCCGTCCTATGCTCTTTCAACCAAGGAACTGCGCACCCTTCTGCTACAGGCCATTGAGCAGGAAGAGCACATCGAGCGTGTCGACGGTGATCTTTACCCGCTCAAACTCCGTTTTATCCAGCGCAGCAGTTTCTTTCGCTTTCCCGATACCGCACGCATCGAGTTTTTCACCAACCCGGACGCCACAAGCACATTGGCAATATTTTCCTCCAGCCAGATTGGTGAAGACGATTTTGGCGTGAACGAAGCACGGGTTAAGCGCTGGCTTGACTATTTGCAGCCCTTCGAAGCGCCCACGTCTTCTTAAACGGACACCTGTTTGCTTCAGGCGGGCCAAGCCAAAAATCCCAATACCAGAATCATCAGGCGGGCAAGGTCACCGTCACATTGAGGCCACCGAGCGGGCTTTTGTGAAGTGAAATATTACCCCCATGCGTGTGGACAATATCCCGGGCAATCGCGAGACCAAGCCCGGTGCCGGAATCATCGAGATTGCGCGCCTCATCCAGCCGCACGAACGGCTTAAAGACTTCCTCATATTTCTCCTCGGCAATGCCAGGGCCATCGTCGTGCACCTCAAGGCGCAGTTCCACATCCCCGTGATCTGCGTTCACCTCCACTTTGTTGGCATAACGCAGGGCATTGGAAATCAAATTGGACACCAGCCGGTTGAATGCCACCGGGCGTACTTCAATCACCGTATTGCCCTTGATGGAAACTGACAGTTCTTTTTCGCGATTTTGGGCTTCTTCCTTAAAGCGGCTCAACACATCATGCAGAGAGATTTGCGATGTGGTTTCACCACCATCACCACGGGCGAAATCCAGATAGCCCTCCACCATGTTCTGCATGTCATCAATATCCCCGGACAGGGCTTCAATTTCATTGGATTTGGGAACCAGCGCCAATTGCAGTCTGAAACGGGTCAGCACCGTGCGCAAATCATGGCTGACGCCTGCCAGCATCGCGGTACGCTGTTCCACCGAACGCTCAATACGTTGACGCATTTGCAGGAATGAAATTGTTGCCCGCCGCACTTCCGCCGCCCCACGGGGGCGAAAATCAGCCGGGATCTGTTGCCCCTTGCCAAAGCGCTCCGCCGCCTCCGCAAGCCGTTGAATAGGTCGGATTTGATTGCGCAGGAACAGGATAGCGATGATCAGCAGGACAACAGATGCGCCCACCATCCACAGCAGAAAGATATGTGTGTTGGATGCATAGGCCTGATTGCGCCGCACAAACACGCGCAAAACATCTTTCTCCAGCTTGATGCGGATTTCCAGTAGATCGGAATTGCCAACCGTATCAATCCAAAACGGTTTGTTGATCTGTTGCGTCAACTGCGCGCTCAACGCCCGGTCCAGAATGGAAAAAAACGGTTTGGGGCGCGCCGGTGGCAGGTCTTCATCGGGCAAAATCGACATGCGCAGCCTGAACCGGTCCTGGGCAATGCGAGTAATGGTCTCAAATTCACTGTCCTGCGGGTAAGTCTCAATGACATCAACAAGACCGGCCACATCGCGAACCACCGCCGCCGACAACCGGTTCGTCACCGATTGCCAATGCCGTTCCATAAATACAAACGCGATCACGGCCTGTAGAATCAGCATGGGAGCGATGATGATAATCAGCGAACGGCCAAAAAGCCCGCGCGGCATAATGCGGTTAAAAAATCGGCTCACGGGCCTGGGGAAAACCCGCCGCACATGCAGTCCACGGCGTTCCTGCATTACAGTTCGGGCGTCTTGCCCGTCCACAGAAGAAACGTCAGTGGATTTCTCCCCTGCCCTTATGCCGCCCCCAAGGCCGCCGGATTCCACATCATGCGTCACAGCCAGCCCCGTATTAGGTCGTTCAACTCATCTGCAGCCTGTAGCCTATGCCGCGAACGGTCTGCAACCAAGTGGGTGAAGCTGGATCCCGTTCAATCTTTCGGCGCAGGCGATTTATTTGCACGTCCACCGTGCGTTCATTGGCACTGGCGTCCTGACCGACAAGGTCCATACGGTGTACGGTTTCGCCAGCATTGATGGCAAATAAGACCATGATTTCCCGTTCCCGGTCGGTCAGCTTCACCACTTCGCCATCGCGCCGCAGCTCGCGCGCTGCAATGGAAAATGTATAGGGGCCGAACAATATCTGCTCTGCCACATGCGGCTCTTCAACCACCACACGCTTTAAAATGCTGTTGATACGCAACACCAATTCGCGCGGATCAAAAGGTTTGGCCAGATAGTCATCTGCCCCCGCTTCAAGCCCCATAATACGGGCATCCGTCTCGCCAAGTGCTGTGAGCATGAGAACCGGAACATCATTATGGGTTCTGATACTGCGGGTCAGGTCGGTGCCATTTTCGCCTGGCATCATCACGTCCACGACCAGCAAGTCGAAACTCAACCCTTCCATCTTGCGGCGCGCATCGGCGGCATCGGCAGATGTGGAAACTCGAAACCCCTGTTCGCTTAAATAGCGCGAAAGCAATTCACGAATCCGGCTGTCATCATCCACCACCAAAATATGTGGGGCGCCGTCTTCCGGGCGGTCGTCTGGCAGACCAATCTGATCACCCTTGGGCATGGAACTTATTCCCATATTGCTGGAAGGTACTGTTTGCATCTCGGTATCCTTAGCCTTTGCATAATTCTCCAACAGCCCCCGTTCAATCCTCCGTTCCGGTGCGCACGAGGCTTTCAACGAAAGCTCGCTCACCCGGTTCGATCATGCCGAACAGAAACTGTTCGATGCGTTCGCGGTCCCCATCCGGCAGCGATTGCAGCGCTGAAGCGATACGGCGCGTTTGCATCTGCGTTAGCTTAGCCGAGAGATTGCGGCCATTTTGGGTAGGGAACAAGAGCCGCAGCCGTTTGTCATTGCGCCCGGCTTCCTGAACCAGCAATTCCGCGTCGATCAATTGGCGTAAAACGGGGCCAAGGCTCTGCTTGGTAATCCGCAAAATATCCAGTAATTCGGCCACATTGAGCCCCGGATGGCGATTGACAAAATGCAGCACACGGTGGTGCGCCCGGCCAAATTGGTACTCAGCCAGCAATTCGTCCGCATCAGCAATGAAATCCCGATAGGCAAAAAAGAACAGCTCGATCAGCCGAAAATCCTGCTCACCTGTGTTTTGAGGGGCATTTCGCACCGCATCTGGTGCAGATTCATCAATTTCCACGCGATTTGACATCTAAAACGACACCAAAGCGCGCATAAAATACGTCAGGTTGGTTGACATATATATCCGGCACTTCATACTCATTGAAAGGTTTTGATACGACCAGCGACCGCTGGTTTCAACACAAAAGAGGTCTATCATGGCTGGCGTTCCTTTCGATCAACTCAGCGGCGATATCTGGTACAATGGTGAATTCGTCGAGTGGAAGGACGCACAGGTGCATGTGCTCACCCACGGTCTGCATTATGCAAGCTCTGTTTTTGAAGGCGAAAGAGCCTATGGCGGCCAGATTTTCGAGCTGACAAAACACACAGAACGTCTGCATAAATCCGCTGAATATCTGGGATTTGAAATCCCCTATTCGGTCGAAGAAATAGACAATGCCTGCAAGGAAACCTTGGAACGGCAGGGATTATCCAACGCCTATATCCGCCCGATCGCATGGCGCGGCAGCGAAATGATGGGCGTTTCGGCCCAGGCAAACCGGATTAATGTGGCCATCGCTGTTTGGGACTGGCCGTCTTATTTTGATCCGGCAGAAAAAATGAAGGGCATTCGCCTGGACATCGCAGAATGGAAACGACCCGATCCGGCAACCATTCCCTGCAAGTCCAAGGCAGCGGGACTTTATATGATCTGCACCTTGTCCAAGCACGCAGCTGAAGCAAAAGGGTATGCCGATGCGCTGATGTTTGACTATCGCGGGCGCGTGGCCGAAGCCACAGGTGCCAATGTCTTCTTCACCAAAGATGGCGTCATCCACACCCCTGATCCCGATTGTTTCCTCGATGGCATCACACGCCAAACCGTCATCGGCCTGGCCAAAAAACGCCAGCTCGAAGTGGTTGAGCGGGCCATCATGCCCGAAGAAATGGCCGATTTCGAAGAGTGCTTCATCACCGGCTCAGCCGCTGAAGTGACCCCGGTATCCGAAATCGGTCCCTATAATTTTGCACCCGGCAATATCAGCAAAGCCATGGTGGAAGATTATGAAAAAGCGGTCACGCCAGCCTAATTTCCAGCGTTATCAACCACTGGACATGGTTAACCAAACGTAAAGAAAGTTGCCCATAACGACCCATAAGCGCAAGTGCAGGTTTGACTCTTGGTCAATCAAACGCCTTAACTTGGCTGTTCGCAGCAAGCGGACGTAAACTTCCGGAGAGGATACCATGGAAGCAATTCTGCCACTTATCATTCAGGCCATCGCTGGTGCAGCAGGCGGGGGCGGCATCGCCTCGGTTTTGAAAAGCGCAAGCATGGGGTCAACTGGAAACATGATCGCGGGCGCCCTTGGCGGCCTCGGCGGTGGTTCAATCCTTGGCATGTTAGGTGCCGGTGGTTTGGCAGCAGCTACCGGTGACGCCGCTGGTGCGGCATCAGGCCTGGACATCGGAAGCATTGTCAGCAGCGCCGTTGGTGGCGGTGCCGGTGGTGCAGTTCTGACCGGTCTTGCCGGAACTGTCATGAACATGATGAAAAAATAAAAGCACCTTCCATAAAAGGTCATGCTTTTTGAAAAGGCGGCTCTGCGGGCCGCCTTTTCTTTTGGCCATGTTCGGGTAAAGGTCACCCAACACGTCAAGCTATTGCGGAATCCCCTTCATGTCTGAACTGAAAATCGCCATTGTCCCCGTCACCGCCTTCCAGCAAAACTGTGCTTTGATGTGGGACGAGAAAACCAGCAACGGCGTGGTTGTTGATCCCGGCGGTGATATTGACCGCATTCAGCAGGCAATCGCCCAAACTGGAATGACACCCAAGGCGATTTGGCTGACCCATGGCCATATCGACCATGCCGCCGGTGCCATGGACCTCAAAGACGCCCTGTCAGTAGAGATTATCGGCCCCCACCAGGATGATGTGCCATTGCTGCAAAACCTGGAAAAACAGGCAGCCATGTTTTCCCTGGAAAGCAAGGTGCGCAATGTGGAACCGGACCGCTGGCTCAACGAAGGCGAAACCCTGTCGATTGAACACCATGAATTCGAAGTATTTCACTGCCCCGGCCACGCCCCGGGACACGTCGTGTTCTACAATCGTGCCATGGGCTTTGCGCATGTGGGAGACGTGCTGTTTGCAGGGTCCATCGGGCGTACAGACTTGCCCGGCGGCGATCACGACGCCCTGCTTGCGTCCATCAAAGACAAATTAATGAAATGGCCCGATGAAGTGGAATTTCTGTGCGGCCATGGACCGTCCAGCACGATTGGCCGCGAGCGCGCGACCAATCCATTTCTCAATGGCTGATACGCTGCCGCTATCAGCACTTGGCCGCGAGCGCGCGACCAATCCATTTCTCAATGGCTGATACGCTGCCGCTATCAGCACCTGGCCGCGAGCGCGCGACCAATCCATTTCTCAACGGCTGATACGCTGCCGCTATCAGCACCTGGCCGCGAGCGCGCGACCAATCCATTTCTCAACGGCTGATACGCTGCCGCTATCAGCAACTGGCCGCGAGCGTCACCGTTTTGCCATACATGCTGATACGCAAGTCCCTTGACCGCGTATCAGCGCAGGAGGATCAGTTGCTCTGGTGAGCAGTGATCGCCTTATCCAGCATGGTATATTCTCGGCAACCGACACCGCAGCGCTTTTCGATTTCGGCAAGCTGTTCGCGCGCCTTGTCGACCTTGCCCAACTGCAAAAATGCTTCGCCCATATATTCCATGACCAAAGTATAGTCGGGATCCGCTTTCAGAGCGGCCTGATAATAGGTCAACCCTTCTTCCACACGCCCAAGCTTGCGGGTTGAATAGCCCATATAGTTCAAAATGCGCGGATCATTGGGGTTGGCGGCCAGTTTCAAAACATCGATCGCCTCTTCATATCGCTGATGATAGGCAAGATCGCGCGCTGCTTCATACAAATTGTCGTCGTCCAGCCCGGATGATTTTTTCACCTTGACGCATTTTTTCTTCTTCTTGTCCCAAACCATTTTACGCTTACACGTCACCTGGTTCGAAGAGCCGCCATCACTGGCCGCATAGACAACCGGGATCGGCGCAAGCAGTGCAGAAGTCAGTATGGCCGCCAGGCCGGTGCGGATGATTTTAGACGTCATGGGAACTCCTAGGTCTCAGGCGAGGGATTTCGGTGTGATGATAAATAATATGTTGCAACCAGTATTGTGTTTTACGGGCAGAATTGAGATTTAGTTTCAACAAACACCATTATCGATGGCATCAAGTATAGGTACTTTGATCTTCACTTGTAATGCCAATCCAACCTGCAAGGCATTCATTTGTGATCACGAACAAGCGAGGCACAAACGCGCGCGGCCATGGCCCTTGCCAGTCTCGCGTTTTGCCGTTTGGCCATCTTAAATTCACGACCCCCTGTTCATGTCGCGGTTGACCGCCAATTGCCTGTTGCTGCTGGCTGGCCTGCTTTGGGGCGGCGGCTTCATCGCCCAGGAAACGGCGATGGACGATATAGGTCCGTTTCTGTTCATCACGCTGCGCTTTTTCATTGCCGCAATTGCCATCATTCCCCTGGCAATTTGGGAACAAAGACGCACGATGGCGGCGATCAGCCAGGCTGACATGACTGCCGCGAATGCCGCTGGCGCTCCCTCGATGATCAATAAAAAGCTGACCGGTTCCATGGTGGTGGTTGGCATTGTGTTCTTCATCGGCATGTCGATGCAACAAGTCGGGCTGCTGGCAACGACGGTCACAAATGCCGGAATGCTCACCGGGCTTTATGTGATCATGGTTCCCATCATCGCCTTTGTTTTCATGCGCCAGCACGTACCCACAATCGTATGGCCCTGCGCCCTGGCCGCAACGGCTGGCATTTGGATGCTGGGCGGTGGCGGCTTTGACAGATTTAACTGGGGCGACGCGATTGTCGTGTTGGGGGCGTGGTTTGCCGCGCTGCACGTTATTATTATTGGCCAAACCGCCATGTCGTCAGCCAGGCCGGTTTTCATCGCCATGGGGCAATTTGCGGTGGGCGGTGTGATTGCGCTTGTTCTGTTTATCATTGCCAGACTGCTTGACTGGTCATTTGAACCTGCGGTTTCCTACCAGACACTGTTGAACGCCATGCCCGAGGTCTTATATGCGGCCGTGATTGCAGGAGCCGCCGCCTTTACCCTCATGGCCGTTTGTCAACAATACACGCCGGCCTCAGACGCTGCCATTCTGCTTTCATCGGAAGCTCTGTTTGCGGCCATATGCGGTGCGATAATTCTGGGAGAACGTCTCGACTGGTTGGGCTATATCGGTTGCGCCATCTTGTTCAGTGCCATTGCCATCATCAGCTTCGTTTCCGAATCGCGCCAGTAATCGCGGTTTTTTGCCGTTTCGCCGCAAATTTGGCTGCCGCGCGCAAGAAAATACTTGCAAACGCGACGTTTTGTCACTCATAAGGCATTATTCGGGTTCTGCCCGGAATCTGGAAACGAGCTGCGTAGTGCAAATAGTTGCCCGCAGGCCGTTTTGGGAAGACTTTTGACCGTCCAATAAGCGGGTCAAATGCGTGATGCCCCCCTTCCCGGCGGCTTTCAATAACGAAATGCATCACTTCAGTTCCTTGCACGAACTCGGTTGGTTGGATTTGCCCGCTATGGGCATTTATTAGAATATCGGGAAGAGGAACTCCCAAATGCAAGGCACAGTTAAGTTTTTCAACGCCGCAAAGGGCTATGGATTCATCACGCCCAATGATGGGGGAAAAGACATTTTTGTACACATTTCCGCAGTTGAACAATCGGGCATGACATCACTGGAAGAAGGTCAATCCATCACTTTTGAAGTTGAGCCGGATCGAAAGGGCAAAGGCCCCAAGGCCATAGACCTTAAGATTGAATAGGCTACATTATAGCCAGATCTGAAAAATGGGAGGCCCGCCATTTCATCGGCGGGCGTCTCTTAGCGGCCTGAGCTAAAGTGCTGGAGTGCCGCTCGCGCAACTTCGCCACCCCATTCCTGAACGAAATGACCTGCCTCCTTTAGAACCAGTGGTTCGGGGCAGCCCTTGATCAGCGCCCGCATGGCATTCATCACATCAACACCCAATACCGGATCAGCCGCGCCAATGGCCATGAAACTATCACCCTGCCATTCGTCGCGCCAAAATGCGGCTGCCCGCTTGCTCATATTCACCCCTTCCATTTCAGGCGAAACCATCACCATTTCAGGAAAACGCCGCACGCCCGCTTTGAATGTGATGTCGGGAAACGGCGCGTTATAGGCTGCAATTTCCGCGTCCCCCAAATGCGGTGTTCCCCGGGCGATAAGCTGGCCACAATCCATATCCGGCTGGCTGGCCGCAAATGCTTTCCACTCCATAAAGCCGCGGCCGGGCGAACGGCCGGTTGCCAGCGCCGTATTCATGATCAACAGACGCGAAAACCGCTCCGGCATTTCGTGCGGCAAGGTGAGGCCCAACACACCACCCCAATCCTGAACAACCAGCGTGATGTTTGACAGATCAAGTTTCTCAATAAACCTCAGCATCATGTTGCGGTGAAAATGAAACGTGTAGTCCGCATCATCCACCGGCTTGTCGGAACGGCCAAATCCAAACCAGTCCGGCGCAATCACCCGCCCGCCGCTGGCGACAAATTCCGGGATCATGTGGCGGTAAAGATAGGCCCATGTGGGTTCGCCATGCAGGCACAGAAACGTGTGTTCCGCGTCTGACGGCCCTTCATCAATATAATGAACCCGCATGCCTTCATAGCCTTCGAGATCGTCCACATAATTGGGCGCAAAGGAATAGTCCGCCAGATTTTCAAAACGCGCATCGGGGGTTCGCAACACTTTTGGATCACGGGTCATTCAACTCTCTCATTTTCTGTTTGGATCCGGTCTGGATCTGGCTGCCAAAGCCTGGCCAAGATAATCATACACAAAGCGCACCCGGCGGCTGGTTTTCAACGCTGCATGAGATGTAAGCCATATGGGCAGAGCGGGTATGCTCAATTCGGGTAAAATCCTTTTGACACGGGGGTCGCCTTCGCCAACCCATTGGGATGAAAACCCAATTCCAGCACCGGCAACAATCAAATTCCAGTCGACCACCTGGTCATCACACCGCAGGGCAAAATGTGTCCGATCGAGTTCCCACCCCATGGAACGGGCACCATCGATAATCAGTGAAGAACGGTCATAGCCCACAAGGGCATGTTCAAGCAGTTCGTCCACATTGGCGGGTTCGCCATACTCCGTGATGTAATCGTGGGAGCCATAAAGCCCCATCGCCATGTCAGCAACGTGGCGGGTAACAAGATCAACCTGGCTGGGCCGCACCATCCGCAATGCGATATCCGCCTCGCGAAACAGCAGATTCTCAACGGAATCGGTTGCGACGATTTCAATCTGAATGCTCGGCTCAATCCGCCGCAGATCAGCAAGCATGGGTGGCAGCACAAAGGTTGCCACAATCTGACTGGCCGTAATGCGCACCGACCCGGACATATCGACTGACCGCCCTGCGGCAGCCGCTGCCAAAGCGCTGGCGGCCAGTGCCAGTTCACGCGCCGGTTCAATCAAGTGCAGACCTTGTTCCGTCAGGGTCAGACCCTTCGCATGTCGGGCAAATAGCGGTGTCTGGAGATTGGATTCCAACGCCTGAATGGCCCTGCCGATTGTTGGCTGACTCACACCAATTGCCCGTGATGCGGCCGAAAGAGACCCGTGATCCGCAACCGCCACAAACAGGCGGGCATGGTTCCAGTCAAAATGATAATCGCTATCCATTCAATTATGAATATCATATATCGAATTATTCGCAATTGGCATTCAATATCGTTTGCTTAAGTTTCATGGCATCCACTCTCTGACAAGGAACCTGCCATGATCAACAACAGCAAAACGGTACTCATTCTTGGCGCCAACGGACGGTTTGGCCGCGCAGCAGCCACCGCTTTTTCCAATGCCGGATGGGATGTAAAGCGCCACGTTAGGCCGGGAAAAATGCCTGCACACGGCCCGCACAACGGATTTGTAGCGTTCCAGCCCGATGATACCGCCGCATTTGCAGCCGCAGCACATGCCTGCGATGTCATCGTCAACGCGCTTAATCCTCCCTACCCGGCCTGGAGCCGGGAATTGCCAGTCATGACGAAAGCCGTCATCACCGCTGCCCGCTCCAGTGGCGCAACAATTATGATCCCCGGCAATGTATATAATTTCGGCCCAAACATGCCGCCCGTTTTGAAAGCTGACACACCTCAATGTGCAGACACTAAAAAGGGCAGATTGCGCACCGAAATGGAGGCCGAATGTCAATCGGCCAGCACCAAAGGTGTACACACGATCATTTTGCGCATTGGGGATTTTCTGGAAAGGCAACAAACCGGCGGATGGTTTGACACCCACCTGACTGGCAAGTTGAAAAAGGGGCAATTCGTCTATCCTGGCAAGCCGGACATAGATCACGCATGGGGCTATTTGCCCGATGCGGGCCGCGCAATGGCAGACCTTGCCAATATTCGTGACCAACTGTCCCCGTTTGAAGATATTCCATTTCCCGGACACACTCTGTCAGGCGAGGCCATGCGCCAGATGATTGCGCAAACCCTAGGACACCCTGTTCAACTGAAAACGTTTCCCTGGTGGGTGCTGGCCTGCATTGCACCGTTCAGTCCGCTGCTGCGCGAAGTGCGCGAAATGCGATACCTCTGGGACACTGCCCACCGGCTGGATGAGGCCCGCTTTGCGGAAGTTCTGCCGGAATTCAAACCCACACCCGTGTCATTAATGTTTCATGACCTGTTGGCCGAACATCTGGCCAAGGCACATCCGGCCCAAACCATGCTCAAGCCACGAGTTACATAAGCCGTTCGCCGTTTGGCACCATTTTGTCGACGCTGGCGAGGATGATATCCCCTGCCGCGTCGGCAAAGCCCAAGGTCAGCACTTCCGACATGAACGGCCCGATCTGCCGGGGTGGAAAATTGACAACGGCCATCACCTGACGCCCCACCAATTCCTCAAGGGTATAGTGAACGGTAATCTGTGCTGAAGATTTGCGGGTGCCCAAAGCTTCGCCAAAGTCGATCACCAGCTTGTAGGCAGGTTTGCGCGCTTCAGGAAACGCCGTTGCCGACACCACGGTTCCCACGCGAATATCAACCTTGAGAAAATCATCAAAACTAATTTGCGTATCGTCCGCTGTCATTCAATCTCAACCTTTTGCCAGTTCCCGCGACCGTTCGGTCGCCGCTGCCACAGCCTTTTCCATGAGAGGCGAAAGACCTTGCTCATCCATCAAAACAGCAAGCGCAGCAGCCGTTGTGCCATTGGGAGATGTCACATTTTCGCGCAACTTGGCGGGCGGCAATTCAGATTGCCGCATCAGTTCTCCGGCGCCACTGACCGTTGCCTGCGCCAATCGTGCCGCCAATGGTGCCGGCAAACCGGCTGCAACACCGGCCTTGGCGAGTTCTTCTGCCAGCAAAAACACATAGGCCGGGCCGCTGCCGGATACACCGGTAACAGCATCGATCAGCGCTTCGTCCTGAACCCAATCAACATCGCCCACCGCCATAAGCAAGTGAGACACCGTCTCCTTTTGCTCCTCACTAACCCCGTCATTTGCCACACAAACGGAGATTCCGCGCTGCACCATAGCAGGCGTATTTGGCATGGCCCGAATAATGCGAATGGCTTTCCCTTCCAAGGTAAAGGGCGCGGAAAGCGACTCGATCGTAGTGCCCGCCGCGACCGAAACAAGCACATTGTTTTCATCCATCAAATGGGTCAGGCCGGGCAATACAGCCCCCATCAATTGAGGCTTCAGCGCAATAATAAGAATATCCGCCCGCACCGCCTTTGATGCATCTGGAAAATGCTGCACCCCATGTTGCGCCATCAGTTCCGCCATCGCCGGAGGCGGCCCCGGATCAATCACACTGATCTGCGCCCCTTTATGTCCCGCCGCCAGCCAACCGGCCAGCATTGCGCCGCCCATATTCCCGGCGCCGACGAGACAAAGCGTGCGGGAGGAAATCACGCTTACGCCTCGCCGACCGTGTCGAACAGCACGCTGTCCAACGCTTCCGTTGCTGACTTTCCCGTCCACACAACGAACTGAAACGCTTGATAATACCGTTCACAGGACGTTAGAGCGCTGTCGAGGAGGCACTCGATTTGCGCCTCATTCGCACTCGCCCCACCTGCCAGCGGCAATGTGAGACGGAACACGACAGATCCGTCCTGCACCCAAAGATCGAAATGTCCAAAGAGCATTTGCTCATTTACCAGCGCTATCAGCCGCATGGTTTCAACCGCGCGCTTGCTGGGCACCCGCATGTCGAACGCACATGCAATATGCAGCGCCTCGAAATCTTCCATCCACGAGAATGACACGCTGTAATCGGTCCAGATACCCTGAACGAGAATGGAAATCTCGTCCTCGCCAGCGCGTTCGAAATTCCATTTGTGAAAGTCCGCAACCTGTTCAACCGCATCCACCGGATGGTTGGCACGTTCGAAGCCAGCTTCACTCATTCCCATATTTTCACTCAACCTTCCAAGGACCATAGCAAGACCCGCTGCGCCCTTACGGGCCACATAAATTTCTAACGACTGACGGGATAAACAGGAAAACGCGCCCGAATCATTCAATAGATTCAGAATATAACGGCGAACCGGTTCGCAAAGCCCTGTTTCGGGTGCGGCCCACAGAATCGATCAGACAGGCAATGAATCGAACTTTTCGAAACACCAGCCAATCGATTCAAATGACTCAACATTTGGAGAGTCATCCACAGCTCAAATAAATTGTGTACAAAAATCCGGGCCGCCCAAAGGCACGGTTATTTGTCATCGCCCTTGGCGGTGGTTTTCTTCGCAGCCGCTTTTTTGGGCTTGACGCCAACCAGCGCCTTAAGCTCGTCCAACTCGGCCCGCAGAGCGTCATTTTCCAGACGCGCTTTCATGGCCATTTCCCGAACGGCTTCAAACTCGTCGCGCTGAACCAGATCCATATTCGCCAAAAAGCGTTCGGCCTGACTCTTGACCGCCGTCTCAACTTCCCGCCGCGCGCCCTGGGCAACTCCGGCAGCATCCGTCATCAACTTCGCAAATTCGTCGAACATGCGGTTTGGACCGCCGGAACTCTGGTTCATGATTTCAGCTTTCGAACTCTATTGTTGTGCCCCTGATGTAAGCCTAAGTGTCGCGCGATTCAACTGCGCCACAGCGTCCCGCCAAAGGGCTGCAATATTGCAGCGTCCCGATTGAACCCTTCACTCAAAACGAATAGGTCTGGTGACAATAGCAACAGACCCGGTCTGGAACAGCGGCATGCCATCAACAGCTCTTATAATGACCGCACTCACCTTTCCGTCGATTGACCCTGTTCTCATACAAATCGGTCCGTTTGCCGTTCATTGGTATGGTGTGGCCTATGTGGCTGGAATATTGCTGGGTTGGTGGTTTGCCCGTCACGTGGTGCGCACGGCAGCATATTGGGTGCCCCACGCATCACCCATTCAGCAGGAAGAACTCGACGATTTCCTCACCTGGGCCGTCATTGGAATTATTGCGGGCGGTCGCATTGGTTATGTGCTGTTTTACAATCTGTCCTACTACCTCGCCAATCCCCTCTCCATCCCGGCGGTTTGGGACGGTGGCATGAGTTTTCACGGCGGCGCATTTGGGGCCATCGTGGCCATGGTGTTGTTTGCACGCAGCCGTGGTTTCAGCGCGTTCTCCCTACTCGATGTGGTGGCCGCAGCCTCTTGCTTTGGCCTGTTCTTTGGCCGCATCGCCAATTTTATAAATTCGGAACTCTGGGGCCGCACTGCCGATGTACCGTGGGCATTCATCTTTCCAACCGGCGGACCGCTGCCACGTCATCCAAGCCAGCTATATGAAGCCGGTCTTGAAGGCCTCTTGCTGTTTATTGTTTTATTCGCACTCATTGCCCGTGCAGGAAAACTCGCCACGCCCGGCTTCATTGGCGGAGCATGGGTATTTGGTTATGGGAGCGCGCGCATCATTGTCGAATTCTTTCGCCAGCCCGATGCCCATATCGGCTATCTTGCCGGAAACTGGCTCACCATGGGCATGATCCTGTCCCTCCCCATGCTGGCGATTGGCCTTTGGGGCATGGGCACGGCCAGCGGGCGCACCCCATGGCGCACCGCACAAAGGGCCAAACACCTCACAAGCGAAGGCGACGATTCCCATTGACGCCCCTGGAAGCAGAAATTCGTGCGCGCATTGAATTCGAAGGGCCAATGTCGATTGCCGACTACATGGCCCTTTGCCTCACCCATCCCACCCACGGCTATTATACGACCAGCACCCCGGTGGGGGGGCGCGCATCATCAAATCGTGCCGGCGGCGACTTCATAACAGCCCCCGAAATCAGCCAGATGTTTGGGGAAATGATTGGCGTGTGGTGCATGGAAGTATGGGATGCATTGGGACGCCCTAACCCATTTGTCCTTGCCGAACTTGGGCCGGGACGCGGTACATTGATGGCAGACTTGCTGCGGGTCGCCAAAGCCCTGCCCGAATTTCTGGAATGCGCACAAATCCATCTGGTGGAAATCAGCCCGTCCCTGGCAGAACAACAAAGCCTGACCCTGTCGTCTGCCGCAACCAACCTAAAATGGGTGCGCGACATTTCTGCGCTGCCCGATCTGCCGACAATCCTGATCGGCAATGAATTTCTCGACGCCCTGCCCTTTCGCCAGTGGGTCAAGCTTGATGGCGCTTGGTTTGAACGGGCCATCGGCATCACCGACAATGTTCTTGGCTTCACAATATCTCCCAACACTTTACCGGTGACAGAACTGCCTTCCGGCCATGTATTGCAGGCCGAAGGTTCTGTGTTTGAAACCTCAGGGGCCAGAGAAAGCCTCATCGCCACCCTTGCGGAACAATTGGTGCACACCCAGGGCGCAGCACTGTTCATCGACTACGGGCATCTCGAATGTGGATTTGGCGACACTTTCCAGGCGGTACGTGATCACGCATTCGCCTCGCCATTGGCCTCCCCCGGCAAGGCCGATCTGACAAACCATGTGGACTTCGACCCGCTCCTGCGCCTTGCCGAAAAGGCAGGATGTGTTGTGCCAAAGCCGGTGAGCCAGGGGGAATTCCTGCTCAATCTTGGACTGTTGGAACGGGCCGGAAACCTGGGGCAATCCCAAGCGACCCATGTGCAGGAAAGTCTCCAGACAGCCGTCGAGCGCCTGGCCGGTCCACAGCAAATGGGCAACTTGTTTAAGACCATGGCCTTTGGCGCTCCACGTTCGCTTGGCGAACGTTGGCCGGGATTTCACGGCGCGCCATGACCGGCTGTTTCTTCAACCAACAGTCAACTAACAGATTGCGCCATTTGTATTCACCGGCCATTCTTTAGCCAGCGTATTCGCCTCACCAAGAGACATTATGACCCAAATTTCCCCCATCACCGCAACGCAATTTGGCAACACAGCGAAACTGCGCCACGCATTCTTTACCCGCCCCGGCGGCGTTTCCACCGGCATATATGAAGGTCTCAATGCGGGTCTGGGGTCAGATGATGATACCGACCTGGTCCGCAAAAACCGCGAACGCATGGCAAACTGGATGGGAACCACCTCAGCCCTCATGGCAACACCCTATCAGGTCCATTCCGCCGATATTGTCGTCACCGACCGGGCCTGGAGCGAAGACCGCCCCCGTGCAGATGGCATCGTCACGAACAAGCCCGGCCTGGCCATTGGCATTGTAACCGCCGATTGCGGGCCGGTCTTATTTGCAGAAACAAAGGCTGGAATTATCGGTGCCGCCCATGCGGGCTGGCAGGGCGCGCTTAATGGTGTGTTGGAAAATACCATAGACACAATGGAAGAACTGGGCGCTCGCCGGGAAAACATCACCGCCGTTCTGGGACCAATGATTTCACAATCCAACTACGAAGTCGGCCCCAATTTTCCCGCCCCTTTCACTGCCCAAAATGCTGGTTCAGTGAAATATTTCACGCCGTCAACCAAAGCCAACCATCACATGTTCAACCTTACCCAATATGTGGTCGACCGTCTTAACGCCGCAGGTGTGGCGGGCAGCGCCGTGGAACGTTGCACCTATGGGGAAGAGAAAAACTTCTTCTCCTATCGCAGAACCACCCATAGAATGGAGCCCGATTACGGGCGTCAATTGTCTGCAATCATGTTGAGTGAAACCTGAGGAGCGACCATGCTGCATTTTTCAGAAGAAGAATTTGCCGCCCGCCGCGAAAAACTGACGGCCAACATGCGGGAAAACAAATGCGATGCGGTTTTGCTGTTCGCCCAGGAAAGCATGTTCTGGCTTACCGGTTATGACACTTTTGGTTTCTGCTTTTTCCAGTGCCTTGTGGTCAAAGCCAATGGCGAAATGGCGCTGCTCACCCGTTCAGCAGACCTGCGTCAGGCAAGGCACACGTCCAATATTGAAAACATCGTCATTTGGATCGATGGGGTCCACGCCAATCCCGTCAATGACCTGCGCGACCTGTTGAGCGAGATGGACCTGCTTGGAGCCCATATCGGGGTAGAATACGGCGCCAGCGGCCTCAACGCTGCGCAGGGCAAAATGCTCGATGAGAAACTCAGCACCTTCGCCAATCTGCAGGACGCCACAGATGCCATTCACGGGCTTCGACTCGTCAAAAGTGCGGAAGAAATCAAATATATCCAAAAGGCGGCCAAAAGCGCTGACCTGGCACTCGACGCCGCCATGGCCACAGCCAAGGCCGGTGTCGATGAAGGCAAAATTCTGGCAGCCATGCAAGGCGCGATATTTGAAGCTGGTGGTGATTATGCCGGCAATGAATTCATCATCGGCTCCGGTGATGATGCGCTCTTGTGCCGATATAAATCAGGCCGGCGCAAGCTTTCCAGGAACGATCAGCTGACCCTGGAATGGGCGGGTGCCCATGCCCATTACCACGCGGCAATGATGCGCACGTTGATCATCGGCAAACCGCGTCCGGAACACGAAATGCTTTTCGACGCGACCCGCCAGGCGCTGCTGGCCTGTGAAGAGGTCATGGTGCCGGGCAATACATTTGGCGATGTCTTCAATGCCCATGCCCGCACGTTTGACGGCCTTGGACTTTCGCGCCACCGGCTCAATGCCTGCGGCTATTCCCTTGGCGCAAAATTTGCCCCCTGCTGGATGGATGGGCCGATGTTTTTTGCTGGCAATGAGCAGGCTATCCTGCCCGATATGAGCCTGTTTGCACACATGATCATCATGGACAGCGATTCCGGTTCGGCCATGTGTTTGGGCCAGTCCTATCTGACCACCGAAGGGAAACCGAAATCCCTTTCTGCAAAACCACTGGAAATGATCACACTTTAGTCGATTTCTTTCAGCTTCGGTGGGGATAAGACTCCTTAGGTTTTGCGAATTGACAAACCTGTTGCTAAGACAGCCCGGCAATCGCGACCCTTATCTGCGCAGGCCCGCATGAAGCTCTTTTCAGGAAACGCAAATAAGAGTCTGAGCGAGGAAATCGCCCGCTATCTCGACACTTCGCTTGGCAAGTGTGACGTGCGCCGGTTTGCCGATCAGGAAATCTTCGTGGAAATTCAAGAGAATGTACGCGGTGAAGATGTCTTCATCCTGCAGTCCACCTCTTATCCTGCCAATGATCACCTGATGGAACTGCTGATCATGATCGACGCCGTGCGCCGCTCTTCAGCCAAACGCATCACCGCCGTGTTGCCCTATTTTGGCTATGCGCGCCAGGACCGCAAGCCCGGGCCGCGCACACCCATTTCGGCAAAACTCGTTGCCAATCTGATTACCGAAGCCGGGGCAGACCGGGTTTTGACACTTGATCTCCATGCCGGACAGATCCAGGGCTTCTTTGATATTCCAACCGACAATTTGTTTGCAGTGCCAGTGATGAGCAGGGATTTGCGCGCGAACTATAATGTCGACAATCTGATGGTTGTTTCGCCGGACGTGGGCGGCGTGGTGCGCGCGCGCGCGCTTGCCCGGCGTGTTAACGCCCCCCTGGCGATTGTTGACAAGCGCCGCGACAAGCCCGGTGAATCCGAAGTCATGAATGTCATTGGTGACGTATCCGGCAAAGACTGTATCCTGATTGACGATATCATCGATTCCGGCGGCACCCTGTGCAACGCAGCAGAAGCCCTGCTCGCCAATGGCGCGATCAGTGTCACCGCCTATATTTCCCACGGCGTGCTTTCAGGCGGTGCGGTTTCCCGCATCACATCATCAAAACTGAAAGAGTTGGTCATCACCAGCTCCATAGAACCAACAACTCCGGTGTTGAGCGCACACAACATTCGTGTGATTTCCATCGCCGATCTGATTGGCGAAGCAATCAACCGCACTGCTCTGGAACAATCGGTCTCCAGCTTGTTTGATTAGAATTTTCCTGGAATCACCTAAAGCCAAACAGCACACATAACGCGATTAGCAATCAGCCTGCTAACTCTGCGCCGTCTTGCTATGAAAACCGTGGAAGACGAAGCTCTGGCATACAAGAGTAGCAAGATTGCCAAACTTACCTAAAGCAAGCCTACTCCAGACATGCCAATTACGACCGAATATTACGTTAGATAATTGTTACATGCTAAATACAATGAAATATTATAGATTTTTCAACGGCTGTTAATATTGATTTAAAAAAGCGATTACGCTCAACGTTCCCCCGTGTTTATACATCACAGCATATATTGGGTTGGGGCAAATAAATGAATATCCATCGCGTCAACCGCACGCTTCTTCTCTCCGTGTATTCTATTTCTCTGGCGGTTGCTTCGCCATCCTATGCGGATGGTATTGAAGCGTTTTCGTTCAACGACATATTGAACGCACAAGGCGCAGCAATCCGCCCCGAAGGCGCGAGCGCCGAGGGAATTCAGGCCACAGACCAAAACTTTGTCGAAAACCTGGGCTCGATCACCACAACAGGCAGCGGCGCAGAAGGCATCTCCGTCAATAACTTTAATGACGTTTTTAACGCGGGCACCGTCTCCACGACAGCCGACAAGGCCGATGGCATTGATGGTTCAGACTTCAACAACATCACCAACGCAGGCGAAGTCAGAACCGAAGGTGATTTTTCTGACGGCATTGAAGGCGCAGCACGTTTCGTCGTGAACTTCTGATCAAGCAGCCTGCTTTGGCGCATTGCGAAGATATTTGGACGACTTGTGTTTGCCCCCAAACACTTGCGTAAACAGCAAGCTTGCGCTAAAGCACCGCCACCGCGTCGACACCCCTGGAGGGAACGCGGGTCAGAACTTTTCGCAACATGGTGATCCCGATTCCAATCATCGGCAACACGCGCTGTAGCGAACCGTTTTGAGCTGATGCGACTGTGTTGCACCAGCGACCTCTTACAAACGCTTAGGAGCATATCATGAGCAACGAAAATCAGCTCACGGCCCAGGCGCGTGATCGTGTAGGCAAGGGGGCCGCACGGGCATTGCGCAAAGAAAACATGGTGCCAGCCGTCATTTATGGCGATAAGAAACCCCCATTATCCATCGCACTTCCTGTCAAGGAAATGACCTTGAAAATCCGCGCAGGCGGGTTCATGACCAACATTCTCACAATCGATGTCGACGGCACAAGTCACAACGTTTTGCCAAAAGACTATCAGCTGCACCCCGTCAGCGATCGGGTTCTGCACGTTGATCTTCTGCGCGTTTCCAGCAAAACCCAGGTGACCGTTGAAGTGCCCGTGCATTTTGATAACGAAGACATCTGCCCTGGCCTGAAAGCCGGTGGCGTGCTCAACGTTGTTCGTCACACGGTGGAAGTGAACTGCCCGGCCAACTCAATTCCGGAATCCTTCCACATTGATCTGGCACCGTTTGACCTTGGTGATTCCATCAACATCTCTTCGGTTGATCTGCCTGCGGACGTGGTGCCAACCATCACCGACCGTGACTTCACCATCGCCACAATCGCAACGCCTGCTGGCCTGCGCTCTGACGATGCTGCCGAAGAAGAAGATGATACACCACCGGAAACGGAAGTGATCAATCAAAAGAGCGAAGACGAGTAAACTCTCCCTCGCTTGAATGAACTTGGGCGTGGCATTGATCGATGCCACGCCATTTCCTTTTTAAGATGGGGTGAAAGCGGAGCCCGCCATGCTTTTCATCGTTGGGCTGGGCAATCCCGGCACAAAACACCAGAACAACCGACACAATGTCGGCTTCATGGCGGTTGACCAAATTCACCAGCAAGAGAATTTTCCAGCATGGAAAGTGCAGTTTCAGGCGCTCGTGTCCCAGGGTACATTGGGTGGCGAAAAGGTCATGCTGATCAAGCCCACCACATTCATGAATGAATCGGGACGTGCGGTGGGTGAAGCTGCGCGGTTTTTCAAAATCGGACCAGAAAATGTGATCGTTCTTTACGACGAGCTGGACCTGGCACCGGGTAAACTGCGGATCAAAACCGGCGGTGGCGCAGGCGGACACAATGGTATTCGCTCCATCGATGCCCATCTGGGCAAGGAATATCGCCGGGTGCGTATAGGTATTGGCCATCCAGGTCACAAGGACCGGGTATCGCCCCATGTGCTGGGCGATTTCGCCAAAGCGGATTACCAATGGCTTAAGCCGCTCCTGGACGAAATTGCCCGCAATGCCGACCTGTTGGCAAAAGGCGACGATGCCGGGTTCATGAACCGCATTGCCTTGCGGACCCAGTCGAACGAGCCTTCAGGGGCGCGGGGCCAATCAAGTGCCAAAGGCAACAAGCAACAAAGCCACATCCGGCAGGCCCGCACAAAATCAAACTCTGCCCCGGTGCCCAAGACAGGCCCCATGGCAGATATGTTAAAAAAGCTTCTGGGCAATAAAGACTGACCGTCACACCAGGACAATAGAACAGGAATAAGACTATGGGATTTAAATGCGGCATCGTGGGCCTGCCGAATGTGGGCAAATCCACCCTGTTCAACGCGCTCACGCGCACAGCGTCCGCCCAGGCCGCCAATTACCCATTTTGCACCATTGAGCCCAACACAGGCGAAGTCGCCGTGCCGGACCCGCGCCTGATGCAGATTGCCCAAATTGCGGGCTCCAAGGAAATCATCCCCACCCGCATATCATTTGTCGATATTGCGGGCCTCGTGCGCGGTGCGTCCAAAGGCGAAGGCCTGGGCAACCAGTTTCTGGCCAACATCCGTGAAGTTGATGCGGTGATCCATGTATTGCGTTGTTTCGAAGATGACGACATCACCCATGTGGAAGGCCAAATCGACCCGATTGCCGATGCCGAGACCATTGAGACCGAGCTGATGCTGGCCGATCTGGACAGCCTGGAACGCCGCGTTGAGCAAATCAGAAAGCGCGCCAGCGGCAAGGATAAGGAAGCCCTTCTGCTGCTGCCAATGATGGAAGCGGCCCTCGAACTGCTGCGCGATGGCAAGCCTGTGCGTCACCTGCTTGACGGCATCGCGGATGAGGATTTGAGCATCCTCAACAGCCTGCAATTGCTCACCTCAAAGCCCGTTTTATATGTCTGTAATGTCGCCGAAAACGATGCGGCAAGCGGCAATGAACTCAGCGCAGCCGTTGCGGAAATGGCGCAACAACAGGGCGCAGGCACCGTCGTCATTTCCGCTGCGATCGAAGAAGAGATCGCCCAGCTTCCTGACGAAGAACAGGGCGACTTTCTGGAAATGAACGGTTTGGAAGAATCGGGCCTCTCGCGGCTCATTCAGGCTGGATATGATCTGCTGAAACTGATCACCTATTTCACCGCCGGGCCAAAAGAAACCCGCGCTTGGACCGTTTCCCAGGGAACCAAAGCGCCCGGCGCGGCCGGTGTCATTCACACGGATTTTGAACGCGGTTTTATCCGCGCGCAGACCATTGCATTCAACGATTATGTGGAACTCAATGGAGAACAAAAAGCCAAGGAAGCCGGCAAAGCGCGGGATGAAGGCAAGGAATATGTGGTGCAGGATGGCGACATCATGCTGTTCAAATTCAACACTTGAGCATTGAGCTGGTCCACCGCGTAGCGCTCTCCCGGGTGTGACGAAAAACCGTTTGGTCTTTGTCTCCCCAAGGTGAAATAGTGTGACACCACGATTTGGTGTGGCATCCATAGGTGCCACCTATGCCAGATCGTTCCTCCCATGGCGGATAGCAAGGCGGATAGCAAAGCAATGACGACAGCACCTGCTTCAGTTTCACAGCCCCAATTACAAGCGGCTGCCGCACAGTTTGCTCCCCCCTACCCTGTTGGGCGCGATGGACCCTACCAGAATTTCATTTGGTTGCGCACATTGATGCAAGTGCCAAACATGGTGCGCAATCCATTGGAAGCATTTGCCAAGTTTCAGTTTGATGCCCCGGTATCGCGGTACAAATTGTTCCACAAGCCGTTTGCACTGATCAGCGACCCACAATTGATCCGCCACATCTTTGTCGAACGGGCAGATATTCTCGCCGCTGAACCCTTGCGGCAAAAAGTGTTACGCCCGGCCCTGCGCGATGGCATGCTCACGGCTGAAGGTGATGTATGGCGGCGCGCCCGCCGCACAATTGCCCCCATATTTGCACCGCGCCATGTGGAAGGCTTTGCAGAAGCAATGCAACGCGCCACCACAGCTTTTGTCGATGAAATGGAGACCGGCCCAAAACAGGTCAACGTCGCCCCTGTGCTGGCACGTCTGGCTTATCTCGTGCTCTCCGAAACCTTGTTTTCGGGAGATATCAATGAGGAAAGCGAAACCATTCTCACCCATGTGGCTCAATTTCTCGAGCATTTGTCCAATGTGGACCCGCTGGATCTCATGGGCGCGCCGGAATGGCTGCCCCGCCCTACCTTGCTGCGCGGTCGTGGTTCAACTCATAAATTGCGCGAAGTTGTTCGCGAAGCGGCAGAAAAACGCGAGCGGCGCATCGCCGATGGCGAAGATGTCCCAGAGGATTTTCTCACCCTGCTCCTGCGCGCGGGAGATACCGAAAAGGACCGCCTTTCCATTGAGGAGATCGAAGACAACATCATCACCTTTATAGCCGCAGGGCACGAAACGACCGCCCGTGCGCTAACCTGGACGCTCTATTTGCTGGCCCATGACCAGCCGGCAAGAGACAGGGCAGAGGCCGAAGTGGATGCACTTGATCTAGACAACACACCGCCGCACCTGTGGGGCGCATCCATGCCATGGACAACCGCCTGCTTTGAGGAATCCATGCGGCTGTTCCCTCCGGCGGCGGTGATATTGCGCACTTTGACCGAAGACGTAAGTTACAACGAGTTCGACATCCCCAAGGGCACAAATGTCTACGTCAGCCCCTGGATACTGCATCGCCACACAACCCTGTGGGAGCGTCCGGCGGAATTCGACCCCTCTCGTTTTTTTGCCGAGGCAAGAAATGACATCGGCCGCTTCGCCTATCTGCCCTTTGGCATGGGACCAAGGGTTTGCATCGGTGCATCCTTCGCCATGCAGGAGGCGCAAATCATTTTGGCATTGTTGTTGCGGCGGCTGCGATTCGACTACAGCGCCACGCGAAAGCCCTGGCCGGTGATGAAAATTACCATCCAGCCCGACAACCAGATGCCCATGCGCATCAGCCGTCGCACCTGAACACGGCTGAGGTTTTCGCCCCATGATGAGCCAAACCCATGTGCTGATGGCAAGCGCGCTGCTGGCGCGGCCCAATCAAAAATTGCGCGCAAGCGCGATATTGATTGGCGCCATCGTCCCTGACCTGGCCATATTCGCACTTTTTGGCTGGTCGAAATTTGCAGGCATTCCCGAAGCGACTGTTTGGCGTGACCTCTATTGGCAACAACCCTGGCAAACACTCACCGCTCTGGGGAATTCCATTCCGCTCTATGGGGCACTGCTCCTTCTCGCGGTCATTTTTTTGCGAGCGCCCCGTGCGCTGTTTCGCCCCGGCACATTTCTTTTGTTTTTCGCGCTTGCTGCACTCATTCACGTGTTAGGCGATTTGCCGGTACATGTGCGCGACGCCCACCGTCACTTCTGGCCGCTCACCGATTGGAAGTTCATTTCTCCGGTATCGTACTGGAACCCCAATCACCACGGCGATGTGTTTAAATATTTTGAGTTTGCATTAGGCGTAATCTTGAGCCTTGTGTTGATGTTCCGTTTCAAGGGATTTTTGCCCAGACTGGTCTTGAGCATTACGATCCTGTTGTATCTGGCCGTACCCGCCTATTTTATCTGGATGCTTGGAGGCAGTTAGACTTGCTCACTTATACTGACTTTCCAATTGGACATGCTTTTGCGCTCGGTCCCAGACAAATCTCGGCTGACGAAATCATCCGCTTTGCGCAAAAATACGATCCCCAGCCGCTTCATCTGGATGGAGAGTCCAGCCAGGCACAATTGGTTGGTGGGCTCATCGCCTCCGGCTGGCACACCTGTTCCATCGCCATGCGGATGATGTGCGACTCCTATTTACTGGACACAATATCCCAGGGTTCCGGCGGCCTGTCGGAAGTAAAATGGCTGCACCCCGTCCGGCCCAACGATATCCTGAGCGGCACCGCAACCGTCATTGACCGCCGGGTGTCACGCAGCAACCCGGCGCTGGGCATTGTGACGTTCAAATATGTATTGCAGAACCAGGACACCCGACAGGTATTGGCAATGACCGGCATGGGAATGGTCAGTACCGGCCCGGCCGAATTGCAGGAAAATGCGCATGAGCAACGCTGAATTTTACAGTCTGATCAAACCTGGCATGAAACAGGAATTGGGCAGCCACACATTCACGCAAGAAGAGATCGTCGAATTCGCCAGCGAGTTCGACCCGCAGCCTTTTCACCTATCCCAAGAAGCGGCAGCAAAAAGCAATTTTGGTGCCCTTTGCGCTTCGGGCTGGCACACACTGTCGGTTTGGATGCGGCTCAACATTTTAAATGGGCGCAAAGAACTTATCCGCCTCACAGGCTATGAGGGGCCGGAACCCATGTTTGGCCCGTCTCCCGGGGTGCGAGACATCAAATGGACACGGCCCGTTTTCGTTGGCGAAACCATTCACTACAGTTCCACAGTGGCAGCCAAAAGAGATAGCCCCAGACGCCCCGGTTGGGCGATTGTAATGAGCCATTCTACCGGATTTACGCAAGAGGGTGCGCAGGTTGTGTCGATGCGCGGTGCCGTCACGATCCAGATCGATGATTAAATCAGCGTTGGTGCTCAGTCCCCATCAAATTCTATAAGTGTTCGCACGGGCACCCCCAATGCCTCTATTTTCTTGCGCCCGCCAAGGTCCGGCAAATCAATCACAAAACAGGCGGCAATCACATCTGCTTCCATTTCCTGAAGTAGTTTTACCGCAGCTTCGGCCGTGCCACCTGTGGCAATGAGATCATCCACCAAAAGGACTTTCTCACCGGGCTTAATCGCATCCCGGTGCATTTCCATTTCATCAACCCCATATTCCAGGCTGTAGGCGATTGTCACTTTCTCACCCGGCAGTTTGCCCTTCTTGCGAATGGGTACAAATCCTGCCGTCAATTGGTGTGCAATCGCGCCGCCAAGAATAAACCCTCGCGCTTCAATGCCGGCAATTTGATCCAGCCCAATGCCAATATAGGGATGGACCAATGCATCCACTGCCCGCCGAAAAGGGCGTGCCTTTTGCAGCAAAGTGGTGATGTCGCGGAACGTAATGCCCTTTTTGGGATAGTCCTCAATGGCCCGAATGGATTGTGCCAATTCTTCGGTAAGTGATTCCTGCATCTTCATGGGAGTGCCTTAAAAATGGAAAAGCCCCGGCAGTGCCTGCCGGGGCTTTCAAACAATTCTGTTCAGCGGCAGATCAATGCGCCACGTCGGACCAGACCTTCTTTTTAGTGAAATACAACAGGCCGGCAAAAACCGCCAGGAACAGCAATACGATAAAGCCCTGCTGCTTGCGTTGTGGCAGGCCCGGTTCAGCCGCCCACATCATGAATGCAGAAACATCCTTCGCATACTGATCCACGGTCTGAGGCGTTCCGTCGTCATAATCCACAAGATCATCCGACAGGGGGGGTGCCATGGCCAACGCAGTCCCGGCAATGAAATAGGGGTTGTAGCTGAGACCTTCACCAACTTCCTTGCCCTCCGGCGCTTCCTGATATCCGGTCAACAGCGAGTAGATATAGTCAGGGCCATTTTCTGCATAGGCCGTGAACACATCAAAAATAAATGTCGGGAACCCCCGTTCGGGCGCACGCGCCTTGGCAAGCAGCGAAAAGTCAGGCGGCAAAGCGCCATTATTGGCGGCAGCCGCTTCTTTGTCATTGGCATAGGGCCCTTTGAAGCGGTCTGTTGGACGCGCCGGGCGTTCAAACATTTCGCCATCTTCATTGGGGCCGTCGGTGACCTCATATTCAGCAGCGTAATTCTTGATCTGATCAGTGGTGTAACCCAGATCTTCCAGATTCCGATAAGACAGCAGATTCATGGAGTGACACGCTGCACAAACTTCGGTGTACACCTTAAGTCCGCGTTGCAACTGGCCCTTGTCAAAATGGCCAAATGGCCCACCAAAGCTCCAGCTTTGTTCCCGTGGCTTTTGCAACGGATAATGGGGAGTTCCGCCGTCTTCCTCGGCAGCAAATGCGCCTCCTACCAGCACTGATGCGCCCAATACGGCGACAACAGCATGCTTGGCCAAACGAGAGAAGAGTGTCTTCATTTTCATGTTCTTTCTGTTTTGGTCCTTTCCCTGCTCAGGAGCCCTGTTCAGGGGAAAGGCCGACAGTCGGTCAATTGTGTTTCACGGGCCTCTTATCAGCCCTTGGTGTTAGGTTCCGCGGCGGTGCCTTCAATCTGGCTGGCACCAGAATTGGATGCCTTGGCCAGAACCGCATCCGTGATGCTAGCTGGACGAGCCAATGGCTTCTCGAAGAACCCAAGGGCCGGCATGATCACCAGGAAGTGGAAGAAGTACCAGAACGTTGATGCTTTCATCAGCGGGATCCAGATGCCTTCTGCCGGACGCGACCCAAGATATCCCAGGAAGATAGAATTGATCACGAACAGCCAGAAGAAAATCTTGTACATGGGACGATAATTTGTCGAACGCACATCTGATGTATCGAGCCATGGCACGAAGAACAGCACCACAATGGCCCCAAACATGGCCAGAACACCGCCCAGTTTGGAATCAATCAAAACGATCTCGGTGAATGGCACAACGATGTTGAAATCGATCGCACGCAGGATCGCGTAGAACGGCAGGAAATACCATTCAGGCACAATATGCGCCGGTGTTTTCAGCGGATCTGCGGGAATGTAGTTGTCCGCATGCCCAAGGTAATCCGGCAGGAAGAACACGAAATAGCACATCACCATCATGAACAGCACAACAAAGAACGCATCCTTGATTGTCGCATAAGGGGTGAAGGGCAGCACATCCTGCTTGGATTTCACTTCAACGCCGGTCGGGTTGGTTTGGCCGGTCACATGCAATGTCCACACGTGCAGGATCACGATGCCCGCAATCATGAAGGGCAACAGATAATGCAGCGAGAAGAAACGGTTCAACGTGGCATTTCCGACCGAATATCCGCCCAGCAAATATTCGCGAATGGTCTCACCAACCAAAGGAATGGCCGAGAAGAAACTGGTGATCACCTGGGCGCCCCAATAGGACATCTGGCCCCAGGGCAACACATATCCCATGAACGCTGTTGCCATCATCAACAAATAGATGATCACACCGAGAATCCACAAAACCTCGCGCGGCTCTTTGTATGAGCCATAATAAAGTCCGCGGAATATGTGCACATATACGGCAACAAAGAACATGGACGCGCCAACCGCATGCCAGTTCTGCAACAGGCCGCCATAGCTCACATCACGGCGTAGCAACTGAACGCTTTCAAACGCAATTCCAGCATCAGCGGTATAGTGCATGGCGATCACCACACCCGTGATGATCTGCGAAACAAGCATGATCATCAAAATAGCGCCGAATGTATAAAACGCATTGAGATTGCGGGGCACCGGATAGGAGACGAAACTGTCATGTACCAGGCGGGCCAGGGGCAGCCGCTTGTCCATAAACTTTCCAAAACCGGAAGTCGGATTATATGTCGAATGTCCACTCATCGTGTCGAACTCCTCAGCTTAGGCCTGGTCTGTGCCAATAATCAGCGTGTCTTCGCTTGCAAAGACAAACGGTGGCAAGGGCAGATTGATGGGCGCAGGCCCTTTGATCACGCGGCCCGTAACATCGAATATCGATCCGTGACAGGGGCAAACCCAGCCATTGAGACCCGTATCCACTTTTGTCGGCACACAGCCCAAATGGGTGCAGTTTGCAGCTACGATAGCCCATTGTGGGGTCGCGCCTTCAGCCGCTGCAATGCGCTCATTGGCGGGCTGGAAATCACGAAATTCAGACTGTTGCGCATCGTCAGCCGCTTTAATTTCAACTTCGGTCAGCTTGCGCACAAAATAAGGTGCGCCGCGCCAGATAACGGTGATCAACTGACCTGCTTCAATTTCGGACACGTCAATCTCCACAGGAGCGCCTGCGGCCTGTTCGCGCGCATTGGGGCCCATCTGGCTCACAAGTGGCCAGGCAATGCCCGCAACGGCCACTGCGCCAGCAGCACCGGTTGCAATGTAAAGAAAGTCGCGGCGCGTTGCGTCGTCGTGTGTGTGTTCGCTCATGGAGTTAACCTCTCCAGCCGTGATAGTTCGCATGATCGCAACCGGACAACGCCGATTGCGCGTGTGGAATCGCTTCTTGCGCCGGATTGCCGGGCTTCCCTGCGCTTCTGTATGCCTGTTGGTGGTATTTTGTCCAGTTGGAACAAGGTCTCACGTGAACTTGTCGCAATATTTTTTGCCCCAGTGATGCTGATCTGCCCCCAATCGGCCAATAAACCGATTTAGGAGGCGCTCAGACGTCCATGAACACCATTCTTCTTAAATGTAAGTTCTGGATTATTTTCTTCAATATCGACGGAAACCATCATGGTTCCCGCCTGAATTTCTCCAGCAAAGAATGCGCAGGCGTGATCAAACACCGCCTGGCCGGCTTTCTGTTTGGTTTCCACATCACGCCCTGCACCAACCCGCATGATAATGGCCAAAAATCCATTATCAGGATGGCTGTCTGCAATGGTGTAGACTTCGCTTGGGTGAAATCTAACGCGAACGCCTGCAAGAGGGAAAATTCCCGTTTCATCGATCACCGTCCGCAATTCATCACTCAGGCGCTGCAAATCATGGGTTTCGCTCAGGTTTGCGGAATGTTCAACAATCAGATGCGGCATGGACACGGTTCCTCAATTGGCTTTGGGCGGATTGCCCGGAATCGGTGCGCCGCGCAAGGTGGGATGGCATCTTTGATATTGCGGCGGGAAAGCGGCCTGATCACCAAGAGCCTCTGCGGCATGCCATGCCCAGCGCGGATCATACAACATGCCCCGCGCCAATGCGACGAAATCCGCCTGTCCTGATGCAATAATGGTCTCTGCCTGCCGGGGTTCACTGATCATGCCCACAGCCATTGTAGGCAGGCCAGTGGCAGCCCGGATGGTCTGGGCGAAGGGCACCTGATATCCAGCCCCCACTTCGATTTCCTGCAAGGGACTATTGCCTCCACTGGACACATCAATGAATGCACATCCCAGTGCTTTCAGGCGCATGGCAAATTCAGTGCACTCTTCCAGCGTCCATCCCCCGGCCACCCAGTCTGTGGCGGAGACCCGAATACCAACCGGAAGGCTGACCGGGCATACTGCCTGAACCGCTTCAAATATCTCCAATGGAAACCGCATGCGGTTTTCCAGCGAACCGCCATAACGATCATCGCGTTGATTGCTCAGCGGCGACAGGAATTGATGCAGCAAATAGCCATGTGCGGCATGAATTTCGATCACCTCAAACCCAGCCCGAACAGCCCGTACAGCCGCCTGAACGAAAGCCTGTTTGATGCGCCCCAGCCCTTGCTCGGTTTCGGCGGTTGGTATGTGCCATCCCTCCGCATAGGCCAGTGCAGAAGGGCCGCTGGTTTGCCACGCACCTGAATTTGCATCCAGCGGCGTCCCCCCGTTCCACGGCACATGGGCCGAGGCTTTGCGGCCCGCATGAGCCAATTGGATACCGGGCACGGCATGTCCGTAATCTTTGAAGAAACGAACTATCCGCGCCATCGCCTGTTCATTTTCATCGCTATAAAGGCCAGGGCACCCCGGCGTGATGCGCCCCTGCGCTTCCACACCGCTGGCTTCAAAGAACACCAGCCCCGCACCGCCCACGGCATATTGGCCAAGATGCATCAAATGCCAGTCCGTCATCGTGCCATCCACTGCCGAATACTGGCACATGGGGGCAACAACAATGCGGTTGGCAAGCTCGCGTTCACCCAGGCTGAACGGAGAAAACAATTTTGATGTCATGGCAGAACACGGCTCAATAAACGCACTAAAAAACCATTCTTAAAGCTTCCCAACTTTGAAAGCTAGGCAGCATCAAATGGGCAATCCCACTGCCACAGTTTGTTCCTCATTCAATCATCAGACTGCAATATTTCGCGCAGGATTTTGGGTTTGGGTCCGGGGCCGGTATCGGCGCGCATGTTGGGGGAGTTCAACACCGGATTGGTTTGTGACACATCCCCGCGACCTTCACGCAACACGATATAGACGCCGCTTGCGATAATAATCACAGAACCGGCCACAACCCATTTGTCTGGAAACTCGTTGAAAAACAGGGCCCCATAGACAACGGCCCAAATCATCTGACTGTACTGAATGGGGGCCACCACCGTGGCTTGCGACATTCTGTAGGCCGCCACGATGAGCATTTGGGCAACAAAAGCAAACAAGCCAACAGCCGCCATGAGCACCAGATCAGCCAGTTCAAATGGTTCATAAACCCACGGCAGCAAGGCGGCGGTAACAACAAGCAGGGCCAGCATAGGATAAAGCAAAATGACGGCCGTGCGCTCCGTGCGCCCCAGTTTGCGCACCGCAATTGCGCTCAGCGCGCTGGCAAATGCCGCCAGTAAGGCAGCCCCATGCCCGGCTGTTAACTCGCTGGCACCGGGGCGAATAACAATGACCACACCAATCAGCCCGACCAGCACAGCCAGGCTGCGCCGCAACCGGATCGATTCCCCCAACAGGGGAACCGCCAAAATGGTGATCAAAAGGGGCGTTGCAAAAATCAACGCATAGACTTCGGCCAGGGGCAAAACCGAAAAAGCATAGAAGGCCGACGACATGGCAATCACATTGGTCAACGACCTGCCGGCAACCAGCCACGGCTTCTTGGGAATGAAATTGTCGAGCGCCCGGTCGGTCGACATCATTAGTGTCACCGGCACAAATGCAAACAGTCCGGAAAAGAACAATATCTGAAACACGGAATATTGTGCGCCCAGCAATTTGATCAGTGCGTCATGGGCAGAAAATATGCCAAACGCTGCAAATGCTGCCAACAGGCCAAGGGAGCTTCCGCTGATTGGTTTATCAGTCACGTATCAGTTTCCAGTTGGCTGCAACACCAGACCTCTACGCCGATCAGAATTTCAATCAAGCCCCATCCAACCAGTGCCTCGACGAGGCTCTATCTGGCATGCAAATGGGCAACCACGTTTTCGATCATGCGCATTCCCGCATCCTGCCCCAGGCTCATAATGCTTTCCGGGTGAAACTGAACGGCGGCAATCGGCTCGCTTACATGTTCCACACCCATGACAATGCCGTCGGCACTTTCCGCCGTAACGCGCAATTCTGCTGGCAGGCTTGACCTGTCCACATGGAGCGAATGATAGCGGCCCACTGTGACTTGTTGTTCCAACCCGGAAAATACAATTGAATTTTCCTGAACCGAAATCCGCGACGGTTTTCCGTGCATTGGCACGTCCAACTGTGCCAGCGTTCCACCCAGGCTTTCTGCCAACGCTTGCAATCCAAGACAGACCCCAAACAAGGGCAGGCCCCGTTGCCGAGCCTTGGCAATTGTGGCCGCGCAATCAAAATCCTTGGGGTTACCGGGCCCCGGCGACAGCACCACAAGGTCCGGCTTGAGGTCATCGAATACGGCATCGGCAATGGGGGAACGGATCGTTGTTACTTCCGCGCCGGTTTGACGGAAATAATTTGCCAGCGTGTGCACAAAACTGTCTTCATGGTCCACGAGCAAAATACGTTTGCCCTGGCCTACACTTGCCGTCTCACGGTTTGAAGACGCCGCATTGGCAAGGCTTGTGTCGCGAATGGCCGCCAGCATGGCCGAAGCCTTCAATTCCGTTTCGGCCTCTTCATCCTCCGGAACACTGTCATAAAGCAAAGTTGCCCCGGCCCGCACTTCCGCAATACCGTTCTTGATGCGCACGGTGCGTAGGGTCAGGCCGGTATTCATGTCACCATTGAAACCCACCATGCCAACCGCCCCCCCATACCAGGCCCGTGCGCTCTTTTCATTTTCCTCGATAAACCGCATGGCCCACAGTTTTGGCGCGCCTGTCACGGTCACCGCCCAGGCGTGGGACAAGAAACCGTCAAATGCATCCATGTCTTCGCGCAATCGGCCTTCCACATGATCGACCGTATGGATCAGGCGCGAATACATCTCGATCTGCCGCCGCCCGATGACTTTCACAGACCCTGGTTCACACACGCGGCTTTTGTCATTGCGGTCCACGTCAGAACACATGGTCAGTTCGGATTCATCTTTTTTGGAATTGAGCAACTTGAGAATCTGTTCGCTATCTTCAATAGGATCACGCCCGCGTCGAATGGTGCCTGAAATCGGACAGGTCTCAATTCTGCGGCCACTGACCCGCACAAACATTTCCGGGCTGGCCCCAACCAGATATTCCCCCTCCCCCAGGTTGATGAAGAATGAATAGGGGGACGGGTTAATCTGCTTCAACTTGCGTGAAATCGCCGAGGGCGGATTGGTGCAGCGCTCGGTGAAGGTCTGGCCTGGGACGACCTCAAACAAATCCCCGCGCACGAATTTCTCTTTCGCCTTCTCCACCAGTTTTGCATATTCGCCCGGCTGATGATCGCCACGACCAGGTTCTTCAGACGCTGGTACAAAATCTGCCCGTGCCCCTTCACGCGGCAGGCCTTTGGTGGTCGTCTCACCAATGGTAAATTCGTACCGCTGATGCCAGGCCTTGGCCGCGTGATGGTCGACAATCAAAATCTCGTCCGGCAGATACATCACCATGTCGCGCTGATCGGCAGGCCGTTTCAGCTTGTAGTCAATGGCATCGAACTGGAAGCACAAATCATAGCCAAACGCCCCATACAGCGCGAGATTGTCGTCAAAATCGCTGTAGAAGAAATCCACCACCGCGCGCAGCACGGAAAATACGGTGGGGGCGCGGGAGCGCATTTCCTCTGAGATCACCCCCTGGGGTTCCTTCACCACCAGGTCGATATGGGCCGCGTGTATGTCGATGGAGGCAATATGGTCATGGGTTTCCAACAAGCGCGCCAGCGGGGCAATCAGAATTTCACCGCGGCTGTTATAGGCTTGCACCGTGACTAAGCGGCCTTTGGATTCAATGCCCAAGGGCGGGTCAATGATCGCTGTATCCCACCTCGTATAACGGCCAGGATATTCGTAATTCGATGACAACACGGCCCCACGGCGGGTGTCCAATTGGTCCACGTAAGTCTGGACAGCGTCCTGATAGGGCGTGGCAAACCGCTCCCGCTCAATCTTCACGCCACCTTTGGTATCGTAATGCTCTGCTACGCTGTGATCCGGCATTTGCTTCCCCTTTTATACAATTCACACCCACCGCCAATTCAGGCTTCGGGCATAAAAAAACCGCCCGAAAGCTGGGGCGGTGTTTGGAATTTCAACAACAGTTCTTTCCCACCCGCCTTTTCAGCGAGGCCACCAGGAACCGATGATGGACAACATAAATCTCATGGAATGGGTGTAGTCGGCTGCACGGCCAGTTGCAAGGCAGCTTTTTGCGCAACACAAAAAAAGCGCCCCTTTCGTCAAAAAAGGGGCGCAGGTAAGTTGCCGTCGTTGCCCCTTGAACGTGGAGACACCCTAAACTGGGGTGTGAAATCAAATTGAGGGCCCAGGCCGGGCGGATTGGCCTGGACCCTCGGAGTTAACCCGCTTGGCACGGGCTAGACACCGCAGCTGAGGAAAAGCAGGGGGATCAGCAGCGATGTATCTCAGTATTTCGAATCAGGAATTTCCCTCGATAGTTGTTAAATACAAACATAGGTTGTATTTGTAAACAAAATACTACCAAAGAATGCAAAAAATAAATTACACAACCAAAACGAGAGTGCAAGGCGCAGCACGGGGCAAACCCGGTCTTTCAAGGGGTATTTGAGCGACACGTCCCTCGCATACAAAGGGTTGAGGAAAACTGGCCCTTAACGATCCAGAATATCCCGCATCTCCGTCATATTGGCGCGCACCCGCAACAGATAAAATCCCATGATCGCCAGATGCGAGGGCATGATGAAACCGGATTCAGCGCCATTGGAAATAATGATCGGGTCGATATCCAGGGTGGAGCGCAACTGACTTTGCATTTCGGCCCAGGTTTTGGTCAGGCCACGTTCTGCAATGACATCTGCAAAATCACTCTGTGCGGCAGCCATCACACCGTTCAACGCATATACCTGGCCGTAAGTGAACCAGAACCGATCATCGGCACGGGGGTCAAACCACCCCGCATTGCTGGCGCGAATGCGGTCACCCAAAATATCCGAGGTCGACCCCATCGTATTCGACATCTGGTCCAAAAAGCGCAAGAGATTGTCGGCGCGAGGGTCAAACAGCGCATCGCATTTTTCCAACCGGCTGTTGAATTTTTCAAAATTGCTGATCGCGGCGCGATAAGACGAGGGCGTTGGCGATTTCGGCCCGATCGGATCAAAGGAAAAGTACCAGAAGTCTTCATTGTAATAGATGTTCTGGCGCGCGTTTTGTAGATCCTGATCAATTTGCGATGTGCCGCGCACACGCCCCAGCCTGTCCACCGCCTCCAGGGCCGTACGGCGCACGATTTCGTTGACGCCCAGCTGGAAGGAAGCCTTGTTGTCGAACCAGGGTGTGTTTTTCCATGGCAGGCCCGCAAGGCCTAACTTGTAAAACAGACTGGAGGGATTCCATCCGTTCCGGTTCACATTGAAATCTGTCAGATCACCGGCGATTTGCACAATCGCAGAAGGGCCACACGTCCCTTCCTTGCCTTCAACCGGGCTGCCGGGCCGGGTTTTGCGCGTCTCAAACTGGTAAAGCGATGCATAATCACGATCGAACCCGCGCCAAAACTGGGTTTGATAGAACAGATAGCCATAGCTCAATACAATCGCGATCACGATGGCACTGAAAAACGCCTTGATAAAAATGCCCCGCTTGCGCACCCAGGCAGCAAGCGTGATGAAAGGCCACAACATCGCTGCCACAACCCAGCCAATGGCGCGGCCAATACGTTCGAACACCCATTGAAATAAACCGATTATCGGATCAAGCATCGCGTCTAGTCCCCTTCAAATCCAAATAATTGGCGGCGCATGGCGGCCTTGTTGGTAAGGTAAGAAGCCGAGACAGTTTTCACAACATGCTCTTTCAGCGCTTCACCCCAATCATGGTAATCTTCGTAAAATGATGGCTTGTTGAAAACAAACCGGGCAACAAAATCAAACGGCACCTGATCGCTGATCAACCGGTTCACCAGCCAAACATCCTTATGATCCGGATTGGCCCTTGAGAGGATGAAGCGGCCCCGCGCATCGACCTCGTGAATATCGATCTCTGCCCAGGATTCAATTTCCCGCTTGGCCCACAGCAAAAACGGCAATGTCCCTTCGTCTTTAATGAACGACGAATTGTCATTCATCCAGCGCTGCACCCAGCGCTTGTCGCCGGGTCGGTGATTGCCTTTGGAGGCGCGGTGAAATGCCAGCATCGTCACCAGCATTTCAACACGGTGATCCAAATATCCCGACTTCTCCACCCACGACCCGCGAGGTGTTTGAACCCGTGCGGTTTCAACCAAAAACCGCCAGATATTTTCAGTGTCAGACTTATCGATATAGGCCACCTGCCAGGGACGCGAGCGGCGAAACCCTGGTGCGGTGGAATCACCGATCACCGTTGTCTGGTTGGCATCAATAAACACGTAGACGCCACCAAAGTGGCTCGACCAAAACGTGTTATGCCGAAACACCACCTCTTCCGGCACCAGCGTATTGGTGCGAATGTCTCCCGTGTGTTGCGACAAACGCACCATCTCATGCAACATGTCATCATCGCGCCATGCATCTGGGTCTTTGCGCAAACGGTCGATCAACACGCGCAATTGCAGCGCCTGACTGGCCAGATCCTGCCCGGTGTGAACTTTGAATTCCACCTGCTCGATTGACAGCAAATCTTCAATATCATTGACGACCAAAATGGGGTCATCAATCTCCCCATACAACACGTCCTTGATTGTGAGCGCATTGATTGCCCGTCTGTTGGCATTGAAAAACTGGTGCATCAATTTGCCGGTATTGGAAAAGGCAGTATGCACCACCGGCAATTCCTGTTGAACCGGTGACAGAATGATATAGCGCCGGTTAACGCCGTGGGGGTCGAGATATTGCCGGTCGCCAATCTCATCGGCCACTTCGGGAGAAAAGCCTGTCATGTCGATGCGAAAAGACGAAAGCCTGGTTTCCGGCAATCCAAAACCCGACAACGCTTCATTATACCGCGCGATGAGATGCGGTTCGGTGATGCGCATCATCCGCCCGAAAATCAGTTCGGAATCTTCAAGCCGCTTCATTTGGTGCGCACCTTAAGGTCAGGACTCATCACCAGCGCCCGTCCTTCTTCATCGCTTCCATTTCCACAACGGCTTTTTCACGTTGGCGTTCGCGGCGAATAATCCCTTCAACCGCGGCATTATCGGACTTGTCGGTATATCGGAATTCGGAATCTGCATATCGGTTGATCTCCTGCATCACCATATCCATGGTGAAGGGCGAACGCAGTTCCGCGATCATGTCACGTTTGGTGTCGTAATCCTTGTGCATGAATACGTCCGGTGTTTCGAACCATTCATCCGGCAATTCAATATCCATGGCGCGCATCTTGATGGCGTCGGTAATATTTTTAATCGCCCGCCCCGTAAAGCGCGGCTCTGCGGTTTTGATCATGTGCAGATAGGTGCCCACATCCGCCATGGATTTTGGCTCACCCACTTCGTTCATGAACCGGTCATAGATGGCATCCATACCTGCTTCCTGGGGCTTGGAAAGTTCCGCATAGGCTTCACCCACCGCCCGCTCAATTGCCTGCGCCTCAAACAATTCATGGTCGCCCAGGGGAATGGAATGGTTCTTGCCCGCAAGCAGCGCAAATATATCGATATAGTCATCGCGGGTTTGCGGGCCATCAACCAGCCAGCGCGCGCCCGCGCGCTGGCGCAGGGCATCATCCACATTTTCCGGATAGTTTGAAAACATGCCAAAGGCACAATTGCCGCGCACCACCGTATTGGCACCGGCAAAACTCTCCATCAATACAGCTGTAACTTCCTGTTGCCCCGCAGAGGCCCTGTCGTCAGATCGCTTGGCGGCAACCTGATCAATATCGTCCACCGTACCAAATCCAATGGTTTTGGTGTTGAGAACGTTGGACACGAACTGTTTGCAGTTCTGGCCCGACTTGCCCTGATAGGAAGAAATCTGGTCGACGCCAAAATTCTCATAGGTAAATCCGTATCCGGCGACCTCACAATAATCGTTGATCATCCCGGCGATCATCTGGATCAAAATGGTCTTGCCCGTGCCGGGCGATCCGTCGCCGATGAAGGTAAACAGAAAACCACCCAGTTCCACAAACGGGTTCAACTGGCGGTCAAAATCATAGGCCATCACCATTTTGGACAATTTCATCGCCTGATATTTGGCGATATGATTGCCGATGATTTCGTTGGGCTTCTTGAATTGCATCACCAGCTTGGTGCGCTTCACGCCGGGTGCCACATCAAAGCCGTTCAGTTCAAACCCATCGCTTTCAAGCCGCAAATGAGTTTGCTCAAATGAACCAAGTGCCGTGAAACGGGCGCGCCGCTGGAGCAGTTCGTCCATCGCCAGGCGCGCCGCCTCGCGTGCACGGGCAGTCATAACCTTGTCGTCCGCTGCACCTTCCACCGCAAGATCAACAGCGGCAATCAACCCTTTCAGCGCATCCTGGGGCGTATCGAACACAAAATCCGGCTCGGCCAGATCGCTGGCAGGCTCGCCTTCCTCCGGCAACATTTGCAAAAGATAAGCAGCCGCAGAAAACACAACGATGTAAGCACATGATTCAACCAGCGAACGAAAACGGCCCGTCTCGTCACCGGACAGGTCACCACCCACATTCTTCTTGGTAAGCGCATCGAGCCCGGTCTGCTGGGCAAACAAATCTCCCACCGCCAGTGCCACAGCCGCCGCACGGCGGGTTTTGTAAATCAACCCATGTTGCAGTGGCGACAACAGGGCGTCACCAGGATTGATGGCAGAAACGGTCGCCGTCAGCCCCACCTTATTGGTCGACTTCGCCCCCGCAGTTGACACTGTGGAGACAAATCGCCGGCGCGTCCCGGCAATCTCCGTATTGCTTTTCGATGTGCCGGTCGTGACCACCACAAACTGGGTCACCAGCGACTGGGCCACGCCAAGATGTTTTTCAATGTCGGATTCGCGAAGCGTTGTGAGGCCCGTGTCCATGGTCAAAAGTCCCTTAATACCTGGCCGCCGCTGACAACATGTGTCTTGTAGCCAGCAAATACCTGATCGCGTTTTCCACTCGCATAGATCGCCTGATAGGCTTCATGGGGAACGAGAGCGTGCTTTTGGTAGTCCGACACCCCCTGGCGAACGGCTTCCAGATCATCCGTTTCAATGTGATAGGTCTGCCGGGCGGGGGTGGATCCCCAGATGCCCCACTTTGCCGCTTTTTCCGAGATTGAAAACAATTCCTGTTGGGTCCAGGTCAGCATCCAGGCGTTGTCGGGGTTGCTCACCGAGGCCAGAATATCCTCCACCACCCGCCCATGGCTGGTAACCCCTGCCCCATAAAATGGCCCCATCACAATACGGCGCAATTGCTTGGGGTGCAGGAACTCAAAATCCTTGTCCATGTTGTCGGCAATGGTGGCCAGCGTCAGACCGTAGCTGGAATTCTTTTCGCAAAAATCGTCAAACTGATGGGCCAGTTCCGGGTTCAACAGGCCTTCAATGGGGAATGGAATGTTCAGATCGGGTTTAAGCTGCCCGTTTGGCTCCAACAATTTGCCGACCATCTGGCTCGATGAATCTTCAATCACTGCAATGTAGACCAGCGGAATATTGGCAGAACCGTCGAAAGCGCCCCAGTGCACCACATAATAGGGGCGATTGGTTTTGGGATTGACCGAAACACGCACCGTTTCCGGCAACACAAATGGCGAGAACACATCACCTTGCTGCACATGTTCCAGATACAGTCGCTTGGCCATGGTCCGTTTGATCGGCGCCGGATAGGCTTTCTTCAGCAAGATGAAGTCGATCATTTCCTGGCGTAATTGGTCGGCATCAGGAATTTTCGCCAGGTCTTTTTCCGCATTACGGGCATCACTGTCCAGGTCCAGCACATGATGAAACGCCGGATAGCCACTTTCAGCACGGTTGATGCGAAACCGTTCGGCGAAGCTGACCCGGTTTTCCCATGCATCATAGGAATGCCGCAGCCGGTCCAGATAGCCCGACAAAATGCTGCCGGTCAGCTCATGGCGATAAAACGGCGATTCCTCATCAGCCAGATAGGCATCGAGGCCATCCAGCGCAGAACTGATACCGCTGAAATACCGTTCGGTCGCGGCTTTGGCGTCCAGCCCGTTACCGGGTGCCTCCCCATCAGTTTCAGAAGCCGACATGCTGATCCCCTAAATCCCGATCCCCACGTCAGGATTGCGCCACGTAGTCAGCCTTGTTGTGCTTGTCCATAACTTCCTGGAACCGCCGGGCAAATGCATCATCTGCCAATTGTTTGCGACGCTGAATATCCTTGGTCGACACCATATTCTTTTCATGCATCTCCAAAAGATCACCAATGTGGCTTTGGGCGGCGGCACCAATTCCGGCCATGGTGCTTTCAGCAGCCGTGTCCACCTGATTGCCAAGGGTGTTGATCTTGTGGGCCACATCCTGTTGGGCGGCCGTTTTCAACGAATCTTCCAGCGCCTTGTACAAGACAATACGTTGTTCGGTGTCGATGGTAAGCTTGTTGATCAGGGTTGCCTGCGCCGCTTTCTGGTTATTCAGCGAATCCACGAAGGTTTGAAACATTGACGTGTAGCGTTCCAGCGTTTGACTTTCCGCCAGCAATTCCTGCTCCTTCGCCTGTGCCGCATTATATTCGGTCGCCAGCTGGGAGCGCTCGCTTTCAAGGTCAGCACGTTTGGACTGATTGGTGGCAACCGAAATCTGGTTTTCCAGATCAAGCAATATCGGGTTCAGTTCTTCAATACGCGCCTGGGTGGTTTCAAGAGTGGCGATCGTGCCTTTGCGGCGCTCAATCACTTCGCGCAGCGACGATTCAGAAGTTGCATATCGCTCATCAAGAACCTTTTCCTGTTCCTGCAATATGCCGGTAATTGTATCCGATTTTGTCAAAAGCTCCTGCAGGTTTCCAGCAAGCGACATGTTGCGCACCCGGTCCGTGCGCATGCGCTGGGCACGTTGCTTTGAGAACAGGTTAATGAAGCTTTCCCATCCGGTATAGCTTTTCATCGATTCAAATTCAGAACCGAAAACATTGGTGGCATCTTCCAGGCCGATAATCAGATCAGCGATATTGCCTTCCATCACCTTTTGCTGGTTGAGGACATCCTGAATGCGGGCATTCTCAATATCGAAATCCATGTCACCAATGGTTTCAGCCTTCGACAATTCCTCCAGCACAACACCGGATTGCTTGATCTTGTTACGCATCTCTTCGACGGTGCTGCGGGTCTTTTCGATCTCTTTGTCGAATTTGCTCATTGCGGCCATGGAAACTCCCTCCTGAAAAAACTTTTATCGCACCTGCAGGCCTAACCAGCCCGTCGGGAAATTGCGACGATATTATTCAATATAGGGAGATTTAGGCAGTTTTCCATACAAACACCGCCAGGAAACGCCGGTGATGTTAAGAAACAGTTTGAGTTCAAATAGCGTCTTAGACGCCCATTTCCCGCACCAGCACTTTCAATACCTGGGTTTTAACCCGGTCATAAAAGCTGCGGGGTTGCCCTTTAATCAAAGAAACGCCGCGCACTGCTTTGCGCGGTGTTAGAACACCCGCCTCGGCATTGGGCACCAGCGCCACAGCATAGGCTGCTTCTGCCGGACGAAGCTCCTCCTTACGGGCCTCTTCAATGGGAATGGAGCCGCCAAAGGGAAGCGCCAGATAGGGCGAATCGAGCTGTTCAGCGGCAGCTTGAGACACATCTTCCACCTGAACAGCAAAGCTCGCTAATTCAGGATTATCTGGAACAAACCGTGCCGTGGCCCCGGCGTTGAAACGAAACACATCCGCTTCGCTCACATACCCTTTGATGCGTGGGCCGCTGCCTGCCTGAAGCAGGGCCAGGGGGACTTTTTGGTTGACCCAAAGTCCCGCATGAAGCTCCGGATCGACATCGACGATAACCCCATTGAAGGCAGCGCGCACAACCAGTTGTTTGCGAACCCGGCTGAGACCCTCCAGTTTTTCGCGCACTTCTTCCAGCTCATTGGTCAATACAATCAAAGAGGCCCGGTCCTGATCGTCGGAGCCTGTTCGGTCGATACGCGATTCCAGCAAGGACGCTTTTTCCTTTGCCAGGCGCAGATCAAGATCAAGTTGCGGCGCAATCAATGTGGCAATGACATCCCCTTTGTTGACGACCAGACCGTTGCGCAAATTATGCTTGGCGATTTGCGCCGGGAAAGGTGCGAATATGGATTGCTCTTTTTGCGCGGTCATGACGGAGGGGATGGAAATGCGCGTCGACCAGGGAATGATCGCAAGAATAGCGACCGCGATTGCACCAGCAGCCACACCGAATGTGCGTTTTGAAGACATGATCTTACTCCGAATTTCCCACCAGTGTTTCAACTCCCGCCAAACCGGCAGCAGGATGAACCATAGGATTTCCACGACGAACAAAAGAATGCCGACGATCTTGATGAAGAATGTGTAGACAAGCAGCGCAATGCCCAGAAACAGAAAGAAGCGATAAATCCATGTGGCCCACGCATGGACAATGATCGTGCGGCGCAAACCTACCGAAAGTGTTTCCGGTGCAGGTTCGCCCAACCCAAACAAGGCTTCGCGCAAACGCCATCTCGCCATTTCAAAACCACGGCTTTGCATGTTTTGGAAACCAAGCGTGTCCGACAAAATATAGTAGCCGTCAAACCGCATCAGCGGATTGAGGTTCACTGCCAGGGATGTGACCCAGGAAGTGGCCGCAATCGCAAACACACTTAAACGAACACCCCCATCGGGGAGAAAAACCCACAGCAATGTGGCAATCGCAGCCAGCGCCAGTTCGGTAAATATCCCGGCCCCATCGATCATCAGCCGCTTGCGCCGTGAACGAAGCCGCCAGGCACCACTGGTGTCGGTATACAAAACCGGCATCAGCACCATGAAGGCGATGCCGATTGTCGGCACCCTCAACCCGTAGCGCACACTCATATAGGCGTGGCCCAATTCATGAATGGACTTCACCAGAACGAGACTGACACCATAAAAAACCGCCCCCTGCCAGGACAGCATGTATTGAAACGTGCCTGTAAACTGATCCCATTGACGCGAGACCAGATAGAGGCCTGCAATGCCCATCAGCACATAAATCCACACCGCGATACGGGTAAACAGCAGCGATACGACCGGCCAGGTGGCGCGTAGAAACCTGTCAGGCCGGAACAACGGAATTCTAAAAAACAGATAGGAATGCATGGCCGTCGACCAGACACTCTTCTTTTCCGAGGCCTGTTTCTGCGCCAGCATTTTATAATCATTGCCGGGAATATCGCGTACCAGAGCACTGGAAATGAGAAAATGGATCGCCTCTTTGACATCGTCAACAACGATAACCCGGCCATATTCCTGCTTGATGCTGCGGATCAGCTTGTCCACATCGCCCACACGCCACAAGGTCAGCATGTCCAGCAATTCGCGGCCAATTTCGAAATACCGGCTGCCAACGGGGTCAAAAATGACCCAGGCAGGTGCGCCATTGGATTGCGGAGCGGTGGGAACGATTTCCAGATCATCCCGTAAAACCGGGAGTGGAATTTTTTCCTCGCCCTCGCCTTTTAGTAACCGATCCATTGCCGAACCACCGAGAGGGGTTTTCTGAACAGGAAATACGCCAGCGAAACATCTTCGCCATACACTTTCGCCGTGCCGCGCAATCCAATGCGTGGAATATCCTGATCATTGGCATCAAAGGTCGCGCGCACATTATAGCTCAATGTCCCGGCCCCATCGGGCTGGGCATGAAAGCTGGCGCTGACCAGTTTGCCTGAAATCGCCTTGAGCGGATCACTGTCGAGATAAAGCTGCACTGGCGCATCTTTTTCAAGAACGATCGCATCCGCCACCGGCAGGCTTAGAGTCATCTCAACCTTTGCAGGATCCGCAATTCGCATGATCCGTTCTCCGGTTGAAACCGGGCGTCCCGTCCATGTGTCTTTATCAGCAAATATGATCAGGCCGCTGGATCCGGCGGTGACGACCGCCTTATCCATCAGTTCCCTGGCATAGTCATATTCACCTGCCTTGAGTTGCAATTCGCTTTGGGCAATCGAAAGCTCACGTTTGGCCTTCGCGTCGGCAAAGGACGTGCGCACGCTTTGCTGGTATCTGGCCTCGGCCACGCTGACGGCTTGCCCAGCCAGTTTCAGCCGATTGCGCAAATCGGTATCATTATACCTGAACAGCACATCGCCTTTTTTGACCATCGTATTTGGGTCAACAGCAATGGTTTCCACCACCCCATCAATGGGTGCGGCCACAACAAACGGGTTCGCAGGGGTAACTTCCGCCGGTGCCAGGGCCGAAAGTGGTACGGGCAAAAATCCCGCCAGCACAATTCCCGCCGCCCCAAGAGCCAAAAGCAAGGACTTGGATTTCAGCTTACGCTTGGCCCGCTTGGGCCCGCTGATGAATTCCCAGGCGTGGGAAAACGTTTCGCACAAACGCGCCCCCGCCACGAGCGAGCGCTCGTCCCAGTCGGCTTCCCGTGTGAGCAGCAGATAGGCGAATACCGTGCCGTCGCGCAATTGCAACGGCAAGAAAGCCATTTTCGAAAACGGATAGGAACTGGCATCCAGATCTGAACCGGCAAGTTTTGCCCGTGCATCAAAGCTGACAATCTTGGTGGCATTTTCACCGGCAAGTTTCTCGCCTGCCAACCGTTCGATCCAGCGAATGAAAGTCGAGTTGCGGTCAATTGCCGACAGGGACGACACCGCAACAACCCGGTGTTTGGCAGGGCCGGACCGCAGCAGCAGCAATGCCTGCCGATATTGAACAGCAACCCGCGAGCCATTGACGATCAGATAGCCAAGTTCGGCTTCTGTTTCCGCCTGTCTGGCTTCGCGTTCAAGATTAAGAAGTGCATTTGCCACATCGCCTTCACCGGCTTTGCGCGGTGCAGAAGCGGCAGGCTTTTCCTGCGCACCATCTGTGGCCCGTTTCCTGTCGATGGCCGCAGATTGGGTGGGCGACAAGGATGCTGATGAATTTATGCCAATGCGCTGACCGGGCGCATTTGCCTGCACGCCATTGCCATCACCAATATGCCCGTTTGTTGGCGTGGCAGAAGCGGGCGGACGTGCCGCTGTCTTGGAAAAATGTCCGGTTTTACGCGCACCCTGTAGCGTCATGGTGGAAGATTCACAGTCCTGTTGCGTGCGCTATCAAGTGACCGACAATCTCTCCCCAGCTGCACGTATTGCAATGCCGGCGGGCCACAAAGGCCCGCCCTAAAGATCAATTTTTAGTTCGTTACCGGCTCAAAATTGCCTGTACCGCTCATGCCTGCCAGCACACTGCCGGGGCGGGAAACAAACTTACCGGTAATCTTGATGGTCTGGCTGACCGCATCGACTTTGGCGCCCAAACGCACCACTTTCGCGTCATAGGTCTTGCCCAATTCGTCAACCACGAAACCAAAACGTGAACCCTGACGGACCCAGCGCAACCAGGTCGACGGCACGATCAGGTCAAGTTCCAACTCGCTGTCGTCAACAACCGTCAGCAGGGGCGCATTGGCCGCGGGAATTTCATGGGTTTCCGAATGGCGCTCAACGACCCGGCCGTTAAAGGGTGCCGACACCTTGCACAAATTGATAACTTCAGAAAGCGCATCAACGGTAGCTGTCGCCGTGGCCACATCAGCGGCCGCTTCACGCACTTCCTGGGAACCGGCTGCACCGCGGGATTTCAAGCGTCGCTTGCCCTGATAGTAAGAATTCGCCTTACCCAGGGAAGCCTTTGCACCACGCAGGTCAGCAAGCTGACGGGCGCAATCGAACTCCACCAATGTGTCGCCCTTACGGAACACCTGCCCTGCCTTAAACGGCATACGCTGGATTTCGGCTGCAACACCAGCGGCCAGAGTTACTTCTGCATTGGGCATCACAACGCCACGCGCATCAAATGTTGATTCCGATTTCACCGAGCTTGTTGTGGTTCGGTCAATCTGGGTGGTTTTTTTCTTGGCCATTTTGGTCACCGCATCGGATGCGCTGCCCGCATAAGAAACAGAAGCTGCACTTGCAGCACCGGCCACCAGAAGGATTTTAAATAGAGTTGTGGTTTTCATCTCTTGTACTTTCATTTCGCGATCGCGCCCCGCATTGCAGCCATGACGTTGTCGGGTTCATAAGTTTCCAGTCGAAAGGCCCGCTGTTTTAACGACCCAGATTCTGTTGGCGCGCCCCGGCGCTGGAGCGCTTGCCTGCCAATTTCTGGAAGAACGTTTTCTTCGCCACCGGACGTGGGTTATAGGCCGACTGACGTTCCGTATCTGTCCAGCCGGACTTCGACACCTCGACTTTTCCTGTGGACTTTGATGTCACAGGCGTCGCTTTTGAACCCGGTTTTTTCGTGGAATGGGTGACAATACCCCGGTGCGCTGAGCTTTTGGCACGGCGCTGGCCAGACATGTCACCACGTTCGATCCACACCTGTTCCAGTGTTCCGGCAAGCCCGGAAATGCTGTCATTGGCGCGCAATTCGTTGACATAGGGATCAATGCCCATGGAAGCGAATATGTTGGCATAGGAATTTTGCAGATCAGCATAGGCGATGTCAGCAGAAACCTGACTGGCCAGTGTGTTCATTTCTTCACGAATGAGAGTTTGCTCGCTCGCCTGACCTTCACGGTTGCTGGCGCGGATCTGTTTAACAATACCCCGCTGTACATGGAGATGTTTGGCAGATGTGCGATACAGTTTCTTCGCATGGGAATAGCGCACCCGGCTCACATGCACTTGAGTCATGATCGCCATTGTGACCGCAAGAGCCCGCGCATCCAGCACTTCGCTCTTGGCTTCAATCGTGCGCTTCTGGGATGGATATTTGAAAATGTTCAACAGGTTGAACGTGGCTTTTGCACCCCAGCCAACCCAGTTGCCATGCAACAGATAGCTGTCAGAACTGATGTTCGAACCGGCAAACAGATTGATACCTGGCAACAATTCCAGAAGCACCCGTTTGGATTCCTTGGCGTTGATGCGCAGCTTATATTGGATATCGCGTAATTCCGGGCGATTTTCCAAAGCGGCAAAAACCATTTCTTCACCGGTCATATTCAGCTGAGTACTGTCAGCCCGGCGCGGCGGTTGCGCCAGTGAAAAATGCTCGCCAGGACGCACATTCATCAGGGCAGCCAGCTGCATTTTTGCCAGCGACAAATCTTTTTCCAATCGCTGAATGCGCTGTTGGATTTCCACCAGCTCACGTTGATAGGTCAACGCGGTCAGTGGTGACGTTTCCCCGTCCCGCTGCAGGGCAACGGAATTTTTCAGTGCCCGCTGGGTGCGGCCTTCCAGTTTACGCAGACCGACCACAAGGCGGTCGGCAGATACAGCACGCCAATAAGCCGTGCGCACATCTTCGATAATCCGATTGATGATCTTGCGGCGTGTTTCACGCGCAACCAGCACTTCATCTGCTGCCTGTTCGGCCCTGATTTTTGACAGGCCGAAGTCAAGAATGTTCCAGGAAAGAGTCAGGTCTTCTTCAAACTTTTCCTTGTCTGGAAAAGTGGTCGTGCCCGTGTTTCCGGAATTATTGTTACGGCCGATATAGCCAGCTGACGCAACAAGATTGGGCAAAGTGTCCAACCGGGCTGAGGCCAGTTGACGATTGGCCAAAGCTTCATTGTACAGCTCAACATGAAAATCCAGGTTATATTTCAGCGCCCGTGCCATTGCTTCATAAAGCGTAATGGCATTGCTCACCGGTTCCTGCCCAGCGGTAACGCGGGCAAGCTTATCGGTCGCAAAGCTGGAAATAGAGCCTGTCGTAAGTGGCTTTGGTGAAATGGTACACGCTGTGACGCTAAGCGCCATCAGTGATGTTAGAAGAATACGCTTCACTTTTCTTTCCTCTGACTACTAAGGTTCGCCCCCGGAAAGCGCCTGTCTAGTAGATACAGATCGCAACCGTTGTTACGCCTGATAATGATTTGTTATGCCTAATGAATATTTAACAGGGGCTGCTTTTTTCAGGTTTATTTACCATAGGCACCAATCGGCTAATTATCTGAATCAGATACAAAAAAAGAGCCCAGGCGATTAGCCTGAGCTCCCTTATCGTTCTTAAAAATGGAGCGATGTTAATTGACTACAACCGTGCCTCTCAGTTCACCACCATTTGATGCAGTGGGGCCGGGAACGGCTTTTTCCACACCGTTAGCCTGACTTTCGCCGGGCTCTACTTTTTCGGCATTTTCCCCATCAGCGTCAGTAATTTTTTTCGCAGGAGCAGCCTCTTCAATCACGGCAACATTGCCGGTGGTAACATCGACCTCGATCAGCGTGACCAATTCATTCCCGCTTCCCAGTGTCACCGACAATTCCAGTTGAAGTTCATTCACTTCACCAGGTGCCTTCAAGGTCAGGAAACCTTCCCGCACCAGCTTGATCCACTCGGGGAAATCCGATCCATCGGCCATTGATACCTTGGTGCGAACAACCACCCCATCCCGCATCGGGTCAAGGCGATGCTTGAATTCAAGATAGATTTCGTCGCCGCGCACGATTGAAGCCAGTCCGATTTTTGACAGTCGTTCATCCCGGCTCCCCGCATCGCGTTCAGCTTTGGACTCCAGGAAATTCGAATAGGCCGACACACCGCCCACATGCCAGTCGCCATTGCCTTCGCGACCAGAATCAACCAGCCAGTTTGTTGAGCCGATCAAGGCGTCAATCGCATCGATCTGATCTGGAACACCACCATCTGAACCGGCAAGTGTTGCTTCGTGAAGCGGGTCAATTGCACCGATTGCCGAAAGCAGCACCCCATTTTGAGCATCCAAAGCAGTCGTGCCACCCAGCGATTCAATGCCATCAACAAAGTCATCAATCGATACCCGCCCGATTTCACCAGAGCCTTTGGCATCAGCAAATACGTCCAGTGGTGCAATATCAGCAAAGGGGTCTTCATCCTCCTGGAAGTCATCGACACCCACACGGAAGTTCAAAATCGCACTGGCCACTCCGCCCTGAAGGTCATCGGCGGTGAGCGTGACCACATAGGCCTGCGCGCTGCCGCTGCCAATTGCCGGAGCACCGGAAACAAGGCCGCTTACGGGATCAATCATCATACCATCGGGCAGGCCCGTTGCACCAAACACAAGAGTGTCGGCATCGTTTCCACCATCGGCAAACAAGACGGACGCATCAAAGCCGGCCTCTTCGCCTTCGCGTGCATCTATTGAAGTAAGATTGCCAATCACCACCGGTGCAACATTTTGTGGATCAAGCGTCAGCACCAGGGATGCCGTGCCGCCTTCCCCATCATCCACACTGAAGTCAATGGCGATGCTGCCAAAGATGGATGCATCGGTTGGCACGACACCGCTCAATTGGCCGCTCACATCGTCAAATGAGGCCCAGGCGGGAACATTAAGTGCTGCATAATTCGGCACATCTCCGTCCGCATCCACAAACATCGATGCCACATCAATGTTAAAGGCCTCGCCTTCCATGACCACCACAGTGGAATTACCGGCAGAAACGGGAACGGTATTGGTCACTTCAATATCGAAACCGGTCGTTACCACGCTCGTCAAACCATCATCGGCCGACAACACAATCGAATAGGTTCCAATCTGCGAGGCTGATGAATCAACCACACCGGAAATCACTCCTGTGGCCGAGTTGATACTCAGTCCTGCGGGCAAGCCCGTGGCAACATATAGCAGCGGATCATCATCAGGATCATCAAAATATCCAGCCATTGGCAGGTTGACGATTTCGCCATCCTGCAAACTCAGATTTGGCGGCACTGAACTCAAGACCGTAACATCGTCAACCGGAGTGACATCAAAAGTCACAGTCGCCTCCGATGTATCAGTGCCATCACTCAATGTGTAGATAATCTGAGACTGCCCATAAAAATCGTGGCTTGGCCTGAAGTGCAATTGGGTGCCATTCGATCCCAACGTAATTTCGCCATCGGTTGTCATCACGGTGACACCCGCTGCGATCGGCTGTCCATTTATTGCAACTATTTCAAGCGCATCGTTTTCCACATCGCTGTCATTGGCAACGACTGGATCAAAGAACACGTCCATGTCCTCAGCCAGAACAACCGGCCCATCGTCGACCGCGATTGGCGCATCATTCACCGGCACCACATCAAGCGAAACCGTGGCCGTATCGGTCAAAGACCCGTCGGAAATGGTGTAATCGAAGGAAACCGGACCGAAGAAATTCGCCGGCGGTGTATATGTCAGTGTGACACCGTCACCATCAAGGGCCAGAATACCGCCCGACAAGCCCAACGCACCGCCAGGGGTGATAACCAGACCGTCAATCTCAACAATCTGGATCAGGTCGCCTTCAAGGTCGATGTCGTTCAGCGCGACCGGATTGAACGTAATTGACGTATCTTCATCAACCAACAATGGCCCGTCATCAACGGCATCTGGCGCATCATTCACGCTGATGAAATTAATAGTCGTGGTTGCCGTTTGGGACTCATCAAACCCATCATTTGCCGTAAACTCGATAATTCGAGCCGTGACATCAGGATTGTCGGATGTGGAGCGGAACGTAATGCCTCTTAGGGCCTGCTCATAGTCCGCCAATGGCGCTGTGCCCGTCAGTGTCACCGTAATGGTTCCCGCCGCAGTCAACCCGCTGCCTGGAACCAGGGTTGCACTCATCGTTCCCGGCAAGCTGCCAATTTCCAAGATGTCACCGGCCTGGCCATTGGTCAGCGTAACCGTGGCACCAACGAGGTCCAGATGATCCTCATCAAACAGGGATGCGGTGACGTCAGCAATGGGCGTCGCCGGATCGTTTTCAGTGTAGGTCACCGCAAAATCTATACCGACAGGACTTCCGTTCAGATCCAGGATGGGCGCATCATTGAGGAACCTCACCTCCAGATCGACGGTCGCCATGCTCCGGGCACCATTGCTGTCTTCAACGGTATAATCGAACGAAGCCAGACCATGGTAAGCAGCGTTGGGTGTGAATGTAATCAAACCGCTGCCATCCATCACCACTGAACCATTGGTCGGGTTCTGAACCGAAATAACGGTAAGTGTGTCATTTTCCGGATCGATGTCATTGAACAGCAATGCCGAAGCCTGAATTGTGAAATCCGTATCTTCGTCAAATGCGAAAACACCATCATCCATCGGGATTGGAGCATCATTGACAATATTGACCACAACGATGGCACGGGCAGCGACCGAATCGGCTTCACCATCATTGATCGTCACATCGATCTGACGTGCTGTGCCATTGATATTGTCGGAATCAGATCCGAAAGTGACCTGCTCCAATGCAGTCTTGTAGTCAGCCTGGGAAGCAATACCGGTCAGCGTCAGCGTGACCGGGCCAGGAACCGTCAACGCGCCGCTCGGCGCAACATTAACACTTACTCCAGGCGGCAGACCGGTGGCGTCAAGAATATCGCCGACCTGGCCATTGGTGAGCACAAAAGTGGCCCCGTGGATATCGGGATCATCCACATCCCCAAGAATTGAGTTGGAATTCACAAGCGCAATCGGTGGATCGTTTTCTTCAAAACTCACCGTATTGCCCGTCGATGCCGCCGGCGCATTCAAATCCAGCGTGGGCAAATCATTTACAGCAACAACATCAAGATCAACTGTGGCCGTGGCGCTTCCTCCATTGCCATCATCAACCGTGTAGCTGAAAGAAGCGGTGCCGGAATAGTTCAGCACAGGCGTAAAGACGACCTGCCCAGCCCCATTGATGACGACCGAACCGTTTGTTGCATCCTGAACGCTGGCGATCGAGAGCGTGTTGTTCTCAGCATCGCTGTCGTTAAAGGTCAGCGCCGTGGGAGCGATTGTAAACAGCGTGTCTTCATCAAAGGTGAAAACGCCATCCACAACGGCAACCGGATCATCATTCTCCGCCACAATATCAATATTGGAAAAGGCGTTTGGCGAGTTGTCCTGGCCATCATTGACACTCACGGATATGGATCGGCTGGTCGTATCAGGATTGTCAGAAGTTGATCTAAATGTCAGTCCAGCCAGTGCCGTTTCATAGTCAGCAAGGCTTGCTGGTCCAGAAAGATTCAAAACGATTGGTCCATTCACAATCAACCCGCCAGGCGGAGTGATGGAGGCGGTTATGCCAGCCGGCAACACACCCGTTTCTAGCACATCACCGACAAATCCGTTGATCAGCGTAACCGTTGCACCAACCATATTGGTAGATTCCACATCCATAATAATGGGTGTGGGGTCAATGAAGGTCGTGGCCAGATCGTTCTCGGTATAGGTCACGCTAAAGGCGGATCCACCCGCCGCACCATTGAGATCGACGCTCGGCAAGTCATTGATCGAGTTCACCACCAGATCAACGGTCGCGATGCTGGTGGCGCCGTTCCCGTCATCCACCGTATAAGTGAAGGACGCGACACCAAAATAGTTTGCGTTTGGGGTGAATACGATCTGCCCGGCCAGATTGATTTCCACCGAACCATTGACGGCATCCTGAACGGACACAATCGTGAGACCGTCATTTTCAGGATCGGAATCATTGAACAACAACGCGGCTGGCACAATTGTGAAAACCGTGTCTTCGTCCACGCTGAACGGGCCATCATCTCCTGCGGTGGGCGCATCATTGACAGCGTCAAATTCTATGGTGGAAATGGCCGCCACAGAACTGTTCTGCCCATCATTTACAAACACTGAAATAGAACGGTCGACAGTAACCGGATTGTCGGAAATGGACCGGAACCCGATGCTGGCAAGCGCGGTTTCCCAGGTGTCAAAGTCTGCCGTGCCTGTGAGTGTCACCACAATATTGCCGGGGGCCACAAGTGCTGAGGCCGGGCTGAAACTTGCTGAAATGCCCGCAGGCAAGCCAGAGGTTTCCAACACATCACCCACTTGTCCGTTAGAAAGAACAATCGACGCACCTGTGAGCTGGCTATGGTCAACATCTGTAATTTCAACACTGCCATGCACCACGGGAACAGCCACGGCGTTTTCGATGTAAGTCGTGATGTAGCCGGTGCCGGGTCCAATATCGTCCAGATCAACCACTGGTGCATCGTTGACCGGCAACACGTTGAGATCAACTCTGGCTGTTACGATCCCACCATTGCCATCATCAACCGTATAGGTAAACGAAGCTGGTCCTGCATAATTGGTTTGGGGGGTGAAAACGATATTGCCAAGGCCGTTGATTTCGACAGTTCCTTGATCGGCGTCCTGAACCGATACAACCATCAGGCTGTCCAGATCCGGGTCACTGTCGTTGAACAACAGAGCGCCTGGATTGATTTCAAACACCGTATCTTCGTCAAACGAGAACGGGCCATCTCCCTGCACAACGGGATCATCATTGACACCGGTTACCGCAATGGTCGTGAATTCCGTATTTGACTGGTCATCACCGTCAAACACCGAAACCGAAACGGTGCGCTGAACTTCTGAAGGACGTTCGGATACCGATCTGTAGGTCACAGCTTCCAGCGCCGTGCGATAGTCGTTGAAATCTGCAGTGCCGGAAAGAGTAACCGTAATCACACCAGGCACCACCAGCGCACTATTGGGCACGATGGTCACGGAGATGCCGGGGGGCAGTGCCCCAACTTCCAGAATATCCCCAACCTGTCCATTGGTCAGTGTGATGGTTGCCAAAGTGAGTTCACTATCGTCCACATCGACAAACTCAACCCGGTCACCAACCACCTGCACACCCACCTGATTTTCCTCATAGGCAGTTGTGAATCCATTTCCCAGACCTACGTCATCCAGATCGATTACGGTGGCGTCATTGACCGACGACACCGTCAAATCCACCCTGGCCACATGCTGTTCGCCGTTGCCATCATCAATCGTATAGGTGAAGTGCGCCGGTCCAAAATAATTGGTCGCGGGTGTAAACTCGATCACATTGCCAGCGCCCAGGCTAACAGACCCGTTCTCGGCATCCTGCACTGATACTATCGTCAGCGCATCACCATCGGGATCAATGTCATTGGCCAGCAACTGGCTGTGAAGAATTGTCAAAAGCGTGTCTTCGTCCACGACAAATGAATCATCATCCGCCGCAATGGGCACATCATTCGTGGCCGTCACTGAAACCACGCTAATGGCCACATTGGAGGGGTCTTCGCCATCATCGACCTGAACCGATATGAGACGATCAACTTCCGATGGTGCCTGCGACGTGGATCGATAGGTCACCGCCTGCAGTGCCGTTTCATAGTCGGCGAGCGTCGCCGGTCCACTTAATGTGAGCACCATGGTTCCAGGTGCAACGAGTGCACCGGAAGGCACCACACTGGCTGATATACCAACCGGCAAAATACCGGTTTCCAAAATATCACCGATTTGGCCGTTGGTCAGCGTAATCGTCGCGCCAACCAGATTGGGTGAATCAATGTCGTCAAACCGCACGCTTGCATCAACAATGGGCACACCCACTGCGTCTTCAATATAGTCGGTCGAATATCCGGTTCCGTTTGAGATGAAATCCAGATCAATTATCGTTGCATCATTGACCGCAGATACCGTGAGCATCACCAGGCCAGTGGTCTGGGCACCACGGGAGTCCTCCACCGTGTAGGTGAAAGATGCATTTCCAGCATGGTCGGGTGTCGGGGTGAATACGATGTCACCAGCCAGGTTGATTTCCACGGTTCCAAAAGTAGCGTCCTGCACCGACACGATATCGAGGACATCACCATCAAGGTCACTGTCATTGGCCAGCAATGATGCCTTGGTCAATGTAAGGGTGGTGTCTTCATCAAATGCCGCAGGAGTATCATCCACCACATCAGGCGCATCATTTTCTTCCACCACGGTGATTGTTGTCACCGCCGCAACTGAAGTGAGCGCGCCATCGCTGGCCGTGATGGTCAATTCACGATCACCTTCCACCGGGCGCTCAGAGGTGCTGTCAAACAAGATACTTTCAAGCGCTGACTGATACACCGACACATCCGCAGTGCCCGTCAACTGAATGACCGCATTGCCGGGTGCCAGTAATCCGGTGAGCGCATCGGAGGGAATGATCGACACAAAGATGGTTCCAGGAACACCACTCAGCTCAAATCGGTCACCAATCTGACCACCCGTCATAGTGATATCGACGCGGGTCAGGTCCGTATTATCCACGTCGAATATCGACCCATTGGGATCAATAATCGGCGTGAAAACATCATTCTCTACATAGGTGAAATTGTAATCTATGCCTGCACCACTGCCGTTGAGATCAACGATAGGCGCATCATTGATGGGCGTCACATTGACGAAAACAGAACCCGTGCCTTGTCCGCCTCTTGTATCTTCAATCGTGTAGGTGAAGGAAGTTAAGCCATTGAAGTCTAGAGCTGGCGTGAAGGTGATGTTTCCAGACCCGTCGAGAACGGCTGTTCCATTGGCCCCGCCATTGACGGAAACGATTGAGAACATATCTCCGTCCCCATCGGAATCATTCAGCATCAGGTCGGCCCCAATGACGGTGATCGAAGTTTCTTCGGGCGTTTCAAATGGCACCACATCGCCATCATCGCCCGCAATCGGCACCAGATTGTTACCGCGCACGTCAATGGTCACGACCGATTCCGGGCCAATTCCATTGCCGTCATTACCGGCGAAGGTCATCGTTCTAAGGCCGCGCACATCATCGGATGAATCGTTTTCATAGGTGATGGTGCGGATCAGCAATTCGATATTTTCACGTGGCATGTCAGCCGGTGCAACATTGTCGAATGTGAAATTATTGCCCCCATCATAGGCGATTGAGAACGTTGTCGGGCTGGCCGTATCCGGCGCTCCGCCAATGGTCACCGTGCCGGTATAGGCGGTGCCAAACTCAAACGTCTCTGCCCCGATCCGGATTTTCTCATTGCCGGCTTGCTGGAATCCCCCAAGCGTGACCGTAAATGCGGTCAGTTCGGAATTGTCCGGATCAAACACAACCGCATTTGCCGCCGTGACGTTAACCTGAGTGGCCGACGCTGGATAGACAACAGTGTTGTCCTGCTCCGGCGTGACACCAGCATCATCAAGGTCGAAAGTCACGAGCTGGTTCACGCCATCAATATTGACGGTAACCGTGCCCGTATCCGTGCCGCCAAAAGCGTCACGAACGATATAGTTGAATGTGTCGACCCCATTTTGACCGGTGGTCAAGTAGCCAAATGCGCCATTGGGATTATAAGTAATCTGCCCATCCGGCTCGGCTGTGACAACAGCCCCGGAAGCCAGCGTCACTGATGTCATGGGCGCGATGATCACGCCCTCAATTTCGGCAAGCGACAGGGCATGACCTTCCGGATCACTGTCACCGGACGCCACATCGGTCAAAACATTGATAAATGCAGTCGACTCTTCGGTGGTCGACAGGGAATCATCGACAGCAATCGGTGACAGGTTATCGCTCACCTGAATGGTCACGACACCCTGATCCTGGCCGATGGCAGATTCCGTGGAATTGCTCAGTTCGATCCTAAAGGATTCATCAATTTCAAAGTCTGGGTCATCGACGATCGGTACATCAATAATCAATGTGGGATTAACACTGGCACCGGGCGAGAAAATCAGCGACGAGCCGCTGACGACCGACAAAGGTTGATTGAAACTGAATTCATCAAACGCCCCACCCAGCCCCTGAAGACCTATCGTGGCACCGGCACCATTGTCGCCCGTGCCTGCAAACTCAACATCTTGATAATTAAAACGGATTTCGCCTGTGGCTTCACTCAACACAATTTGGAACTGGCCCGTGCCCGCCCCGTCAGAGGCGTTGGAAACATCTTCCCACTGAATGATGAATTCCCGCTGGCCAGGTGTGCTTCCTGAACTGAGGAAGTAGACATCGCCTGCGGTGGTTTCCAGATCATCCCAGAAGGGCGCGATAATGGGTCGCCCTGCCAATGCATTGCCGTCCAGGCTTGCATTGTCCGGCGCACTCACCGGGCTACCGAAAGTCACATAACCATTGGCCGAGACATAGACCGTGTCGTAGCTCTGTCCATAGAACGGGAACGAGAACGGCAGAGTTTCCGCCGCCAGTCCATCATCGCCCAACCCCAGCGGAGTACCAGTACCGGCGATATTGTTAAACTGGCTGCCAGCGGGATCATAGGTGACCCCATAATTGGCCGGGGGCGCCGTGTATGTCAGCGTTGTTCCATCAAACGAGAAATCGTCCTGGCCCATTGCGGCAATACTGTTGTTGACCGAACTTACCAAATCACCATGGTCGAGGGAGTCTGCGCCGCCATCAACCAGGCTCAGGTCGACCGTGATCACATCCCCTTGTGGAATGGCACCCTCAAGGGTCAGGAAAAAGCGGGCATCGTCACCCTCTTCCACTGAGGGGTCCACATTGAGCGACCAACGCGGCTGAACAGACACCCGCACATCGGCCTGGTCAGAACTGAAATCGGCATCTTCGAGTGTATAAGAGAAGACGACTTCCCCGGAGAATGTAGTGGAAGCTTCAAAAATGAGGTCGCCAGACAAGGCCAGACGCACAACACCTTCACCACCCGGCAGGGTGATCGGCGTCACCAGGTCAATCGCCTGGCCGTTGACCTGGGTCACGCGCGGGTCGCCATCTGGCACAAGGTCGTTGGAAATCACGTCAATATTGACGCTTTCCCCTGCAAATGTAACCGCATCATCATCCACCGCAACAACAGGGTCGTCACTGTCATTGAGATCGACGCGCAGCAAAATGCCCGATATGGTTGCATCAGCTGTCTGAACACCATTTTCCGCGGCAACTTCGGAAGACGTGACAGAAATCCGCAAGTCATAGATTGCGCTGGCGCCAATCTGGGGCGGCCGGAAAACCACATCCGGCAGATCGATCAATTCAAAGCTGGCACTGTTGCCGACTTTTGGCACAATCACGTCATCGATGAGAATTTCACCACCGGCTGGCAGATTGGAAATCGTGATATCTGTAATTTCTTCGGAAAAATCCTGGTCGAACGTATCGGCCATGATCACGTCAGCCAATGGCACGTCCGCATCAATCGCACCAATCGCCTGATCAACCTCCAATAATGGAATATCGGCCACAGCATCCACCTGGAAGGTCACCACCTGACTTTCAAAGCTCTCGCTGCCGTCAATTTCAATATTGGTCATCACAAAGGTGATGTTCACGTCACGGTCATCATTTTCCCGCGGCAGGATGCGAATCTGACTGCGATCCCATTCTGAAATATCAACGGAATCTCCGGCAATTTCAGATGCGCGAAAGGAGTTCGTACCATCGGTGATAACCACATCCAGCGGAATATTTTCCGCCGTCACCATCTGGTTTTCCGATGGGTCACTGGAACTGGTCGTAATGCTGATCGGAGATGTGGCGAAGTCTTCGCTTGAGACCGGCGAGTTTTGAACAATGTTCGTTGTCAGCGTATCGAGCACAGGCTGTATGTCGAACGTCGCCCAGTTTTGCGCGGTGTTCACACCATCACTAATGACATAGGTAATGGTCTCGTTACCGCTGTAATTGGTCACCGGGACATAATCAAAACTGCCATCACTTCTCAGCGTCAACAGCGCTCCGCTGGGCAATACAAAGCCCGCGTCAATCGGGATCGGACGGCCAAGGGAATCAAATCCGCCAGACACAAACAGCGTTGAAGAATCCTGCGGATCCCGGTCATCAGCAAGCAACCCGGTTAGGGGCGTTGTCGAAATTGTCGTGTCTTCATCTTCCACATAGACATTCGACCCGGCCACAGGCCGCTGCCCGGCTGAACCAAAGAAAACCACCGTTTGCGGACCTGTTGTGGTGACCAATCCATCGCTGATTTCAAATGAAATAATACGGTTCACACCGCGTTCAAACGAGCCATCAGGATTGTCGTTGGAATAGGTGACAGATTTGATCGCCGTTTCGAAATTGGATATCAGTGCCGGCCCTTCCAGCTCCAATATCAGTTCAGCTCCAGTGTCCGTCAGCGTCGTTGAAATACCCAATGCAGACAGCAGATTGGTGTCAAAGTTCAGCTTGTCGCCGGGGAATGCATTGGTTAGCGTAATCGTCGCCGTATCCAATTCCTTACTGTCAAGATCATAGATTTCCATACCCACATCGACGAGGGCCAACGGAACGTCCACGTCTGATGCTCCATCGGCGCCGTTCACATAAACAGCAACATAGTCATTGCCAGGATCAACGCCGTTGAGATCGAGATTTTGCGTCACACGTGTTTCAGGATTTACGAAGGTGACACCACCGTCACCATCCATAGTAAATTCAGCGGTCTGGGAATGGGTTTTGTAGGTAATCGCAAACTGGTTGGTATTCGCCCAAAACAGGGACACCTGGGACAGGGGATCATCGGTTCCGTTTTCCGTCCCGTCGAGTTCCAATCCTTCGTCAATAAAATCATTAACCAGGTGCGTGCCGGTTTCCACCGTGTAGGAATATAGCTCATCAGAAAATATATTGATGGCATCCTTGGTGTTTACAGCGCCACCCAGGCCATCAATATCCGTCAGTGCCAGGTTCAATCGGCCCTGCGGAGCAGCATCTTCTGTTCCCGCCACGAGGATTTCCCAAAATACCGTCACCGTCCCTTCTTCAAGAACTTCTTCCCCTGCGACCGAGCCGGTAACACTGCCCAAATTGGTAACAATAATCTGGAAATCATCCAGCGAGCCGTCGCCGGAACTTGTTGATTCAAACGTGGCAGTGGTCGCCCCGCTGGTGCTCAAGATTGTCGCACGCACGTCGTACAATTCCACAGGCCCGCCACCGCCGGGGTCAAAACTGGCCGCATTCGACCATGTGGCAATCGAACCTGGTGTCCCAACGACTCCCCCGCTCACATGGTCAAGCGTGGGACCGGGTGTTGCTTCAAGCGTGAAGTCGCCCAAAATACCGTTCCAATTGGGGGCGGAAAACGAAACCCGCTCCACCTGCCCAACCTGCACTTCAAGATCCCAGTCACCGGCCAGGCTTTCAGCCCCGGTCAGATCGTCTGACGCGGCCACATCCGCGCCCGTAGCCTTGGCCAAGGCCTCAGCCGCCAATTGCCCCTGAACCCCCTGGCCAAAGTTACAGCCGTAAATGAGAATATCGCCATCTTCACCCAACGCGCCACCAATGCGCTCCAGCGCGGAGGCATGAAGCCCGCCCATTGAGGCCCGTGTCAGTTGGGCATTGCCCAATTCAAGCTGCCCGGCTCCGCCATGGGAAAAAATATGGACCGCATCATATCCGCCTGATTGTTCCAAAATGGCAGCAATCTGTTCAACCCCATCCAGATTGCCATCAAGAACATGCACCGTAACACCAGGCTCAAATGAACTGATCAGATCTTCGCGATCTTCCACATTGGCATCAATGAACACAATTTCCCTGTCTGTACGACGCGCAGAAATTCCATCATTTTCAGCAATATCATCGCCTGCCAGAGAGGCGTCCGAAAGCGGTGGCGTACCGTCTTCCAGGTCCACCGGGCCGGAATCGGCGTCATCCACCATGCGGCTATTGGCAACAAAATCATCTGCCAATTGGCTGTGGGCAGCCTGACCGGCAATATCGATGGCCGTTTCCACCGCAGCCGCATCCAACAACACGCGCGGCTCCAAAACCCGCATGAGCGGTTTGGTCAGTGCAGGCGGTTCGAGAACCTCTGCAGCCCGTTTTTTGAAAATCGACTTAAATGCCCGCGCCATAATGTTACCACTTAAACAATGCCCCAACGAGAAAACCATTGAACACGCCTGAAACGCGCAAGGTTTCCCTGCCACACTGATTATGTGCGAATTTATGGTTAGTATGGCGTTAACAGCCGGAACTTTAGGCCCAAAGCAGGAATTCAACCGCCTGAAAGTCAAAAACCAATAGGGTTGATGTAGCCGGACAGCAGCTTTTGACAATTGGGACACCAGAAATTGACACAAGCCAGATTGGTAGATGCATCGTGTAGCGCGATTTTTTATAAGGTCGTTATCAGCTTATAATCGGCTCATTATCGGGGTCGCACATAAACCCCACCAAATATGTTTTGCCAGCAACATCGATGACGCGACGGTCTACTTTTACCCTCTTGCCATTGGCTAACATCACATCGTCATGATCTGCCATTTCCTTATCGCCGCCAGGCAAATATGGATGCATCGGTTTATCGTGTGGGTGTGCTTGGCTTGGGTGGATGATTAATGCGATTGAGTGGCCTTCAATATCTGCCGCAGAATACCCCGTAAACCCTTCTGCTGCGGCGTTCATGACAACTACAATATTGTCTTCGGTCATGATAATTGCCGGTGACGCACTGGCCTGAAACGCCGCTGCGGCCGCAATGGTTTTTGATACAATATCAACACTCATTTCTGTGTTTCCCTTGGCTGGTTGTGGCCTGTGGTCAGCGTTGCTTCAAACGCCTTATGCATCATTTCTTCAATGGGGCTAAATCGCTCGCGAAGGCGTTGCAGTTCATCGCGCAAAGCCAATTCCCGTTCTCTGTGCACCTCATCCAAAGCGGCTATTTTCTTCTCGAAATCCCGCTGGATTTCGGCCACACGAACACGCGCGTGGAAGGCATACATAAGTGCCGCACCAAAGATCATACCAAGCACAAAAACACCTGCATTCGGGCCGGTCAGATACTCCAAAAATGACGGCATCATTTTAAAAATCGTGTCCATCTGGGTATTATTTTCCTCAATTGCGGCCTTGAATATTGGGGGGTTGGGCTATTTTTCGGCTCAACCTTTGCCTTTTTTTCCGTTAATTGTGGTCACATATCCGCTCGCTTCACCCTCTGTGAATTCGATACGATCTGCCACACTTTCAATAGTCCAGCTGCCGTCTACGCCTTCACGGCATTCGGACAATTCAAGTGTTCCCTCGGCAACCATGGAAGGGTCGCCAGGAATGCTGACACTGACGCTGCCTTCGTCTCGTTTCAGCTGGTCGCCTTTACCCTTCGCCGCTGCTTTGGCTTCAGCTTCATTGTTGAATGGAACGCGCAGCGTATGCGTCGGGCCATCGCCGTTGACCGTGTGTTCAACTTCCGCCCGTTTGGTGCTTTCTCGGTCGGGATAAGTGGCCTTCACCTTCCCGTATTTCTTGCGTGGTTTCAGTGTGTAATCAGCACCCGGCAAAAGGTCGGCCGATGTCAGCGATATCGACGGCGCAGCTGCGCCGCTGGCGCTTTTCCCTGCGCCGCGTTTGACCAGGCCAAGACGCCCATCTTTGACAGAAAACAAACCATCAAACCGCTTCGCAATCCGGCTTAAAAAGTGCATGTCACTTTCTTCCGACTGACCTTCAAAGCGTAGTTTGATATCACCTATTTCGCTGTCAATGGCGGGTTGAAGTCCATGCTCACCGGCGATTTTTGTGGCGATCTGTTTGACAGTCTGATCATCCCAGGAACGTGTTTTTGACTGTTTCAAGGATGGTTTTCCGGCAGCCTTACCGGTAATCGTCATCGTGCGTTCACCACTAAAGGTGCCGCCGATCTCCTCAATCTCAAACGTTCCTTTGCGGGTGAACTCGCCATCCAGATAGCCGATGGCTACGTCGAGTGTGCCTTCACCGGGCATTGCAATTGAACCGCCGCGATCATCCAATTCGACCGTGACAGTGTCGCTTTCGTGCCCCGCATTGTCAGTCACTTCTATCGACAAGATGCGCTGCGCGAATTGACCAGTGGCGTCGCTGCCGTTCACCGATATTGTGAAATAGGGTTTGCGTGACATCGGGCGACCTAATCAAACAGCCGGAATGACGATGCAGTCCGCGTTGTCGGCAAGTCAGGCAATTCGATGGCTAAGCCTTCCGGCAAAATTGGGTCGAGATTGGACAATTCACGGTTCGCATCGAGCACAGCTTCAACTGTGCCCGCATGTCGGCCGTAGTGGTGCCAGCAGATTTCATCGAGCACATCGCCGTCTGTGGTGATGATGGTTGTTGTCATGAAGCCCGCCCGGTGAAACGGTCAGCGGCATCTGCCAACCTTTCGAAGGCCGTCAAGAAACGGTCGATGTAGTCATGTTCCCTGGCGCTTTGCACATCAACTTTGCCCGCATTGACCAACCTGTCGCGCTCTGATTTCCGAATTTCGTATTCCTCTTTGGGTGTCATGTTTCCACTCTCCATTAAAAAAGCCCGCCGAATGCGCCGCTGCCACCATCGCGAACGATGGTGATACCGACATCGATGCGCTGTGCTTCACCAAACGGCGTGAACAAGCCGCGATCATCATCAATGTTAGAAATCACCCACATACCAAAGAATGAGCCTGCCAGGCCATCGGCGATGGCAAAGAACGGAACACGGGCACCGTTGGCCGCAAGGCTGCGTAAAATCGACAGGTAGGTGTCGCCAGACGGCGAAAGAACCTTTGGGTATATCGTGGCCTCAAACGCCACCGTTTCGTCGCCAGGCCCTAGAAACTGTTGACTTGGCCGTGCCTGGCCAACAGGCATCGACGCCAGCCTGAAACTGGCAGACCGTGCAACCTGATTGACCGGTATCGTGCGAACCGTGAACCGCGCAGGACCAAGCGACATCAACATCAGTTCACCCCCGCATCGGTCAGCGCCAGCCGGGTTTTCTGCGCCGTCTGTTTACCAAGCGCCGCCGCGATCTGCGAGGCGTTCGCGCCCTTATCGACCTTCACATGATTGACAACCGAAATCTTTGGTTCGTTTTTCGTTACCTGATTGACCGTCGGTGCCGGTGCATTTGTTGGCAGTGGCGCAGGCTTGCCCAACAGTCCATCAAGTGAAACACGCGGGTTATTGGCCCCGGCGCGATCTCCAATAGATGGACTTGTGCCTGTGACATCCCCGCGAACAGCCCCCGTGCCACCCCGGCCATCACCACCACCAAGCCATTTGGGCAAAGATGGCCATGTGATCAGGCCTGAAAGATCAATATTCCCGATGGCTGAAACAATGCGCGCAGGCAGTCCACCGAACCACAAAAACAGCCCGTTAAATGATAATTTAATGGCTTCTACAAACATGTGCCCGGCACTTTCACCGGCGCTGCGGAAACCTGCTTCTGCTTCGCTTGAATAGTCCTGCATCGTGAACAGATTAGACAACCAATTGCCGATGCGACCGGGCAGCGCCGTGAAAAACGACACCACGCTTTCACCCCAGGCCGATAGTGTAGCCAGCGAAGTTCTGACTGTTGCTTCGTCAACACCAAACCACGCCGCCGCATCGACCAGCTTGTCACCCGCCCAACTGGCCGCATCGGCCACAAATTTCGAAACAGCAGCCGTTGCAGCATTCAATTCCTGTCCCACGACCGACGCAAAGCCGGAAAAGAAGTTCGAAATGGGTTCCCAGTATCGGTAGATCAAAACACCCGCTGCAACAAACGCCGCCGCGATTGCCACAACGGGCAAAGATATAGCACCCGCTGCCCCTGCCAATACCGCTGCAAGCCCTTTAAACGCCGCCACAACTCCAGCAGACGCCCCAACACCCGCAACCCGGAATGCGCCAAAAACACGTGCTAGGTTCGATACGTTTTTTCCGGCTTCATCAAATTTCAGGAATTGCGAAACCAACATGATCAGCGGACCACGCACGGCTGCAAGTGCGAATGCAGCAACACGGCTGGCAACGCCAAACATCAAAAGTCCGGCAGCCACTTTTACAATTGTAGCTGCCAGTTCCGGGTTCGCTGCGGTCCAGTTGGAAAGCGCATAGACCAGCTGCGTCGCTTCGAAAGTGAGTGACTTCATCATCGGCAACAATGGCCCAGCACTGCCAACCAGTTCGCCCAATGCATTGCGCAACTGGCGTCCGTGAAAATTCAGACCACTTGCCACTTTGCCGTAGTCTTCGGCAATTGTGCTGCCATCTGCCTTGACAACCTTGTCACGCTGCCTGCGATATTCTTCAAGGTTGGGAATGATCGCGCGAAGAAAATCCAACACCTGTTTGTCGGCGAACAATTCCCCCATTTTGAACGCATCGCCACCGGTTTTGTCGGCAATGATGGTCAGCATGTGATCGAGAACGTCGACACCCTTCTTCTGGGCCAGCTTCATTTCTTTTTCGACATTGACACCAAACTTGGCGAACTTCTTCACGGTGTCCGGGGCTGTAATTTTGCCCAGGAAGTTTGACAAATTGGTTGCGGCCTGGTCTTCACTGCCCGCCGCCTTCATGGCTAATTGCAAAGCGGATGATAGGGCCGCAACAGCCGGTATGCCCTGCATCTTCAATGAACGGGCACCGGCTGTGATTTCAGGAAACTTGCGCGCCATGGCCTTAAGTTCAAACGACCCCTCTTTGCCGCTTAGCGCCATCACGTCAAATGCGGTCGACAGGTCACGTGCCGCCACATTCAGATTGTCCATCACCGCATAGCCAGAATTGGCCATATCGTCGATTTCAGATTTGGTTGCACTGGCCGTCATGCCGGTTGCGATCAGCGCATCAAGTCCGCTTTGAACGTCCAGCCCTTTGCCAATATAGGCAGACAAAGCAGCCAATAATTCGCCTTTGGATTTGCCGGTTTCCCGCGACGCTTCAATCAGCAGGTCTTCAATGCGTCGGCGTTGATCCAGCGGAATTTCGGCGACATTGGCAAAATCAATGAATGCTTCTTCAAAATCAGCTTCAAGCTTGATCGGGATTGCGACCGATGCGGCCATCGCAAGAGCGCCCTGCAATCGACCACGGGCCTGCTGAAACTTCTGTTGATTTCGCGCGATGGCTTCGTCGATATTGTCGACAGAAAAGCCGGACTTTATGGCCTGGGAAAAGTCTTTTCCCATCTTTTTGCCTGATGCAGATATGCCTTCAAGTGTCTGCTTGAGTTTTGCAGCGGGCGCACCGGTAAGCTGATCCTTTAGCGCAACGACCAGTGCGACGGTCAGATCAGACATTTGCTTCGGTTCCCGTTCAAGTCTTCGGCTTCATCGCCTCGTAAATTGCCTGCAACTCCCGCCAGTAATGGACCGCTTCACACCAGGGCATTGCCATAATTTCTGACCAACCCCACTTGTAGCCATAAGCCAATTGCGCGGTCAGCTGTCGCCACTGTCGGCAGTCAACGCCTGTTTCATCGCCAAGATGGCTTCCTGGACTTTCTGGGGCAAAAAAGGGGTTATCACATCCTCCAATGCTTCCGCGTCTTCTGCGCAAAGGCCGCCAAGAACGGCAGGATGAACGCCACAATATGCAGCAAACATGTCGCGCAGTGAGCCACCTTCAATCAGCGCCGATGCAACGACCTCCATTTCGCCAACAGATCGGCGGGGCACATGAATATGTTTCAGCACTTCCCCATCAACCGTGATCGGCTGACAAAGAGGATGATTAACGCCCGCCGCATATTCCTTGTTGGCAAAGCCAACGACTGGCGCAGGCACTTCCGCCGTTTGGGCAGGCAGCGCGTCTGTTTGCACTGCCTGCCCGGCGTCCGTCTGCTTCGCCAAGTTATCTGGTGATTTCTTGTTGGCCTTAGTCATGTTCGCTTCCCGTCAGTTAAAATAAACCAAGATTGGACCGGTGTTCTTTCAGCTGATCTTCGCCGTCGACAATCAGCGACATGTTGACCAGGTCGTATTCATCAACCAATTCACCACCGATAATCAGCTTGTAATAAGTGATTGAGCCAATGGGATATTCGACGCCTGTTTTGCCACCCGCCTGCCAGGCTTTCGGCTTCTGGTTGATGCGCCCGCGAACAGTCGCAAGAACATCTTTGGTGCTTCCGTCAATTTCGGATGCCAACGAACCGCGAAATGTAATTTCACGCACCTTGCCAGGGGCCAGCCCGGCCAGAACCATAATCTTTTGCGCAATGCTGGTGAGCGCAAACGACGCTTCAAGTTTTTCAAGACCGTGCGCAACATCAAGTTCAGACCACATGCCGCCGCCGCGATAGCTTTCAACAGCATCCGCGATAGCAGGGATTTGGGCTTCTTCAATGTCCAGGTGCTGGCTTTCACCTTCAACATAGGCAGTAAAAAAACGAAGAATATCTTGCATGGGTCAGGTTCCTTTATGCAGCCTGGCGGGCAATTTCAGCCGCCGCTTCTTCGGTCAATTCGGCGTAATAGCCATCATTGCGATACGCGATGAACCGCATGTGCTCGTTTGGCGCGGGCGGCTCCAGATCAAACGATATGAAGCTTTTGCCATCCTTCAGCTGGTCCGGCGTATTCAATGCAGGATCAAGCCAGGCAACGCCGCCAAGGATCGCACCAATGGTTTTCAAATACCGCAGGTACGCATTCACCTGCCCCGCGATATCGATCAGCAATTGCGCAGAAAACGGCTTATCGATTGCCCATTTCGTCGCCTGCTCAACGCTGTCATAAACCAGGTCCGCTGTGCGGCGCACGGACATGAACGCCCAAAGCGGATCGTCGGACGTACTGCGGTTGCCCCAAAGCCGGAAACCATCATCACGAACGATTGTCGTAATGTCGTTTTCGTTCAGATAGCCCACTTCGGTGGCAGGATCATTGATTGCAAATGTAATAGGTCGGGCAATCCCGGTGATGCCATTCACAACCTTATTCGATGGCGAATGCCAGAACCCGGCATCATGATCAGTGCGCGCCATCAAACCCGCGACACGCGCTGATGCCGGTTCAATGATTGTCTGGCCACCGCGAAACACCTTGACATGCGGATCGGTAATCATGACACGCTGCGAACCGAAGTCACCGCGATACTGAACCGCCGCGTCGCGGGTCGTATTCGGCCCGTCCGCATGAATAACAGCGCGCATGCTTTCGGCAATGCTGATCGCTTCGGAAACAACCGGATTAGCGGCATCGCCTGGGCGCTGTGACGTAAAGCCCGGCATGCACAAAATGCGCGGCGTTAACCCAAGATGCGCCTGCGCTGCCTTCAACGCATGAACGCCAGTCATTGGGCCAGCAGCACCAACAACATTGCTTAGCGTCGCGTCGATGTCAGCGCCTTCGGCAACGCGAACAACAACAACATCCAAGCCGTTGCGCTGATCAAAAATGCCATCAAACGAATTGGCCAATGTGCCGCTTGCACCCAAGAGCGCTGCTTCGGTTGCATTTTGCACATGCACCGGCTCATCAAGCGGCCATTTGGTGTTGTCAGCATCCGGCGCAGTGCCAACCAGTCCCAAAATGGCACTTTTAACTGTGCGCGTGGGGCGGCGGCCTGAAAGGCTTTCGGTAGTGGTAATCCCGTGGTGAAACTGTTCAGCCATTGGTGCAATCTCCGTGTGTTGCACCATCAATAGTTGATTTGCCTATTGGGCTTTGCGGGTGACACATGTCACCGGCACAAAAAAAGGCCGCACTTGGCGACCTGTTTCCAATTCATAACAGTGTGTCGTTTCAGCGTCTAGGCCAAGTTGATCAGATCGCAGGAACCGCGCATTCTTCGTTCAACATCGTCGCAACGGTCTGCATGACCGTGTAGCGGTAGCCGTCCCACATCACCAAGAAAACCCGCTGATCATCCGTATAAGGTTCATCGTCTTCACCACGGCCAAGCCACGTGCTGCGATTGAATAATGCCAAAGACCATTTCGTCTTTGTGTCGCCTTCATCAACCAGCGCCAAGCCACCGACACGACCATCTGGCAGGTAAATCGTGCGTTCGCGTACCGGCATCAGTAGTGCGCTTCCTGTGCCAGACCAAGATCAACCATTTGTTGGTTCAGCGAACGGCTGTCGGCATCGTCACCAGTTGCAAATACTTCGGCAAGCCATCGACCATATTTACCAACATTGTCGCGATAGGTTTTAACGCGCACTTCCTGACCCAAAATCTGTTCGCGCAACCAGTCACGTGTGACCTTGCCGTCAACCTTTTCGGCTCCGCGCATTTCAGGTGCATCAATACCGAACAAACGAAGTTTAAGGCCGCGCATACCGGATTTGAAACCAAGGTCGATATCAACGGTAATTGTGTCACCATCGTAGATATCAACAACGACTGCCTTGTACTCATACATTGGCTTCCCTTTCCGCATCCTGCCAACCGCGATTATAGGCTTCACCAAACAGCCGGTTGGACTGCTGTAGTGTGAGAAATAGACTGCCGGGTGAATGTGTTTCCGGCGCTTCAAAATTGAGCGCCGCCGCACAGATTTCAGAACAAAACCACCGACTGCTTGACTGCCTGCGGAATGTGAAAAACTGCGAGAACAAAATACCAAGATAATCGTATTTGGCACCGGCAAGCCGTTCGAACATTCGGGTGGCGTCTGTCTTCATCCACGGCACGGGAACGACTTCCCAATTGCCGGAATGCAGATCAATAGTTTTGCTGCGCACACCACCGTCTCGCTGGCTGGACGAATAACAGGTCTGGCTGACACCCGTTGCCCAGTAGTCCGGCACGTATTCCACATGGGAATATTGTGACCTGGTCACCAATCGAATGACGCTATCAATCCAGTTGCCGCGTCCTTTATAAAAAGCAAGCGCAATGGTCATTGTTCAAATCTCTCAAAACGCTGTGCAGTAATATTTTCACCAACAAAGCTGCCATTCCACGCGCCGTTGAGAACTTGTCTCACCGATGTGATCCCGCCAATTTCGTCGCTAAGTATCAAAATCTGCTGGCCAGATTTGATGAATGCGGCGCTTCCTGATGCGTACGATACTTGATCGTTGCCCCCCGCTCCATCAAAGTCGTTAAACAGGGTGTAATTGCCACCCCCAACGTTGATAATGGCCTTTACACGGGCACTACCACCGTTTGAGCCAGCTTCACCACTGAATGAATAATATCCGTCAGGCGGATTAGGATTGTTTGCGAACGAATAGTTGCCATCATTTCCCGCGACTACCGTTTCAACTTCTTGCCACAAAGGACCAAGGCTTGATGCAATGTCGCCCAGCGCGTCTGCCAACCCTGCGACCGTTACAACATCATCGTCATCACCCCCTGAAACCGGCACCGGGGCCAGCTTCGAAATCCCGGTGTCTTGCTCGGTGGCCACACGAACCGTCAATGGGTCCGCATCGTCAAACCCATGGCCTTCAATTGTTGCATCTGTTTCCAACACCAGGCCGCCAATTGCATCGCCAAGCCCAGCAACCGTGACAAGATCATTGGGATCGCCATCGGCTGCGGGAACTGGTGCGAGTGTGCCAATGCCAGGCACATCAGTAGTGGCCATACGAACCGTCAATGGGTTTTGAGGGTCGCGGGCATCGCCTTTAATTGTTTCGTCAGTTTCAACATCCGGGTGTTCAAGATCGCCCAATGCATCAATAGCCGCGTCAACCAAAGCATGGATTTGTGACACTTCGGGAATGCGCCCGGTCGTATTTGGATCATCAAATTGCGCCTGGTTGGCCCAGGGCAAATTTGTCTCCGGCACGTAAGTGAGATTGATCGCTGCCAGATTGTCAAAAATGATGTCAATCTGAATATCAATCGCATTGAGTTCAGCGCCAGCCGGGTCATATTTTGGATAGGGTTGAGCCAGTCTACCAATTGCGATCAGATCTCCATCTGCATCAAACAGACCATATTCCTGGGCCGTCCACGGGCCATAATTCTTGCCCGGCTCGTTGCCATCTTCCGGCACAGTCATGCGGAAATATGCCTTGTTCGTCCCGGCCACAATTCCCTGTTCGCTGATCACATCGCGATAGATTTCCGCATCAAGTTCGGTTTCGCCACCATTGGGCACACGGTCTGACGTACCCACGGCGATGTGGGAAATATCGAGCGGCGCTTCATTGGCAAGCGCAGCAGAGATTTTGGCCTTGCCGGTGTTTGTTACAATGGATGTCATGTTCTGCCGTTCC
>CALHBJ010000002.1 GCA_937930845.1 uncultured Rhizobiaceae group bacterium | reverse complement strand
TGCTCGTCGCTGAACCGTGATTGTCTCATTTATTCGTCTCCTTGATGGCGACGAATTCTACCCAAAATTGGATGAAGAAATGGGTCTCAGGTCAATTGGTGCACCCGACAGGATTCGAACCTGTGACCTCTGCCTTCGGAGCGCCAAATCGGGAGAAATTTCTGATTTCGTTTAACGCTAAGGCTTTGTTTTTATTGCATTCCGTTTCAGGACGCAACACTCAATTTCACACCGTTTCAGTCCGTCCCAAACCGTTTTGTCCCCATATTGTCCCAAAAAGTTGACTGCCTTCGACCAACTTACATTTTTATCTGGCACCAATCTTGGCAGCGCGCCTGACTTCGCATGTGAATTAGATTGCGAGACCTCTATTCCACCATATTCAAAGGTTTCGAAATATGCCCATCTTACTTGCTGTAATTACTCTGTGCTTTGGCACCCTACATGAGGTCAGGATTCATTTGAGCCACCATGTAACGATGGCTTAGGCTTGGGTTCAGATCCAGCAGTACGTACGCTTCAATCACTGACAACCCTTGGCCACTATGTGGCGTGTCGGTTCAAGTCGGTCGAGCTCGACTGGATCTCGGTGTAGAAGTCCATGCGTTACACCAGTGCGGTTCAAGATCTGAGAGTATTGTCCTTGCGTCTCTACATCGCCCTTCGAAGGCTTTTCTGTGATCGTTTGTTTGGAACCAAGGCGCGTCAGGTCGCGGGGCCGCACGGCCTCAGTCTGGCGACGATGCGAGCACGTGGGTCTTGCCCGATATTGCTGACGAGATGCAGGAAGCGGTCCCGGCCATTCATGCTTTGTAACGCGGCGAGTGCCGACACCACTTCGTTGGACGTTGCGGTGGTTTCAACAGCATTCTTGAGGTCATACCTGCTTCCCTGACGGCACGTATCGCCAATCATCGCGATGATGACACGATCGCGCCAGCCGACCGCGAAGTGAAACGCGTCGTCCCGTTTTGACCATGCATCCTTAGGAGTGTCCAGCAAGGCCTGCGCGCGGGTTCGACGTTGGGGTTGGCTGTCGTCGAGGAGAGCCAGCAGCCAAGAAACGGCCTCGTTGGGCGTGAGGGGTTGCTTGTCAAGTGTCGCTTCACCGATGCAGGGCGCAGAGTCTGGCCCTGCAAGCAGGGATGGACTGATGCAGTCGAACGGACTGCCGCTCTTGACGGTGAGCGTGAATGTATGCGGCGGCGTGGCAGGCGCAAAACCGGCAAATGATGCGTGGACCTCGGAAGCGCAGCTGGGCCCGTTTCCAGCGGTTTCATTCTGAAATATGAGCGCGCGTGCCGCTACCGACGTCGGCAAACCAGCATTGATGCTGTACGCTGGGCAGCGCCCAGGATGAGCCAGCAGATGCAACCAGCTCGCCTCGGGCACATCGGTACGTTTCAGCACCGGGTGGCCATTCTGCTTCAGAAGCGTCAGTGATGTTTCGGGCCATGCCGCCTTTCCGAGCCACTTGGCCACCGTGCTGACGGAGCGGGGCGCTCCCTTGATTTCCACGTCCAGCCTCACAGGTTCTGTCGGTTTCAAAGCGCGCATCATGTCGTCGAAAACGGTGAATAGCGTAGCGCCGTGACGCACCCACTTGCCTGTCACTTTATGCTCCGGCGTTGCCCCGTCCCCGCACGCTTCTGCGGACAGCGCCAGCAGGTCAGTAATGTCTGCATTTCCCGCATCAGCGGCAAGTTTGACTGGCTCTCTGTCCAGCGGGTCCGCGACAATGGTGCAGTGCGGCGTGCGAGCGTGAAAGACACCAGCAAGCTGATTGTCATTCGGGTCCGCGATGATGATGGCCGCGCCGCTATCGTCATCGCTGGAGCGTGCGCAGTGCATGTCATTGTCGACTATGACCTGATCCATCATAAGGGCAATCATGCGCGGGGACGGGTTTTCGCTCTGGTTTGAGCGGCACTTTGTGTCCATTGCACCCGGTGCCAGCAGGGCCCAATTCACGGCTTCTTGCGCGTCATCTTTCACACGATGCCATGCGATGTGACCGGCACTTTGTACAGCGACTGTGGCGGACTCTTTGGCTGGAGGAGCAAGTGTGGCAATGGCGACAAGGGTGCCCGACAGGTCGGCTTCGGCAGCATTGTCACACGTGGCTTGGCCATGCAGCGCGACGGGTTTCGCATCCGTTTCAATCGACATCAGGCGTTGTGCATCACCCTGCGTCCAGCACAGCCATGCGGACATAGTCGTCGTGGTGACCAGATGAATGTTCTGCGCATCATTATCCAGCCCGGCCAATGGCATGGCAAAGCTGGCGAATGCGCCGCGCTGCGGTGTGTCTCTGAGGCGCTTAACGGTCTTAGGTTCGCTGGCATCATTTGGCTTTGTGGTCAATGTGGTGAGCGCATCATTTGTATCGAAGGCGGCGAGTACCTGCCGCTTATCGTTGGCATATCCGATCCACGAACCTTCCTCGATGGAACTGGCAAGCATCTCCGGTGTGAACGCGCCCATGGCAGTCAGATGGATGATCTCTTGTTCGCCCTCTCCGATCCCTATCAGCCGATAGGGCGTCGCATCGCCCGCTTGGTCATCTTCGGAATAAAGGCGGTGTGCAGGTGTCTTGGTCACGCCAAGACGGACGGGTTTGTTTTGGTTTGCGTCGAAAATAGCGTCGATCAGGTGTGCCATTGGCAAACCGTATTGGCTCAGGTTCGCCCAGATTGTTTCGATATCGGAAGAGTCTTTGAATGTGATGGCTGGCGGTGCAGCCTCGTTCAGTTGGCGCGCGCCTGTTGTGGACACGAGCAGATTGAACATGCCGCTGCGGAACCGGGCGACTAGCTGTTTTTCGGAGGACAGGCTGGCAGGTTCCACCTGTCCAACAAGCGTGCTGATCGCTGCGTTCAGGCTATCGTCATCCAGGGGATCGTTGCCGCTTTTGAGAAGGCGAATTCGCCCTTGATGCTGTTCCGTTGCGAGCTGCATCATGGTGTCACCCTGCCGCAGCCACACGCGCTGTCCAACGCCGCCCAGCACGCCATCCGCGTCGGTGATCGTTGCAGTCTCCAGCAGGTTCCATAGGGCGGGTTCGTGCACGCAGGCGCTTGCGCGGAGCCAGGTCCGGAAGCTCCCTTGCCCGCCAACCTTCGGTTCCGAAAGTGCGAGGCAGTCGTTGCCATCGTGCCCATCCAGCCGTGCAACAAACGCCGCCCCCACCGCGCCGACAGTCACCTCGCCATACCAGAGCGATGCGTTCTGGACATGATGGTTCAGGGCCGTCTGGTCGATATCTTCCGGTGCCACGCGAGTGACGATGGTGCGCTTTTCGACAGTGCCCGCGTCATGACCGCGAAACATGGTCCATTGCGTCGAACTGTTAGGCGTGTCCGGGTAATCAGAAGGGTTCGCACGCAGCCAGATCGATCGTTCGATCGACGTTGCGAAAAACGCTTCGGGTGATGCCAGCAGATGGGTGAGCAGTGCGGCGCGCATGTCGTCTTTCAGGTCGCCGGGCAGATCGCCCAGAGGGGCAAAGGCGATACCGGCACCGGGTGGCTTGTGAAGCACGTGTCCCTGCAGGGTGCTGGCAATCCAATAACGGCCCTCATCGTCTTTATGTTCGCTTTGCAGATGGATGTTCAGGACCGGTCTGCTGATATCGGGGTTCTTCTTGCGCAGTGCCGAGCCAAGGTTGGCAACGGCCTTGCGAAAACTCCGGCGCTTGGTATCTGACATGTCGGGTTGCGCCGTGACGGTAAAGCGGAGGGCCTTCTTTTCACCCGTGACCAGTTGCACATAGGTTGGCCCGCCTTCCTCTCGCACAATCGCGTAGGTCGCACCTTTGCCCTCCTCGGTCATCCCGACGGTCGAGACGCTCAGTTTTTCACCCCGCGATGGGCCCAACTGGCTGATCGCGTGAACTAGCGCACTCTTGATGGCTTGATCATTACTCAGATCTTGAGGAAGCCGCACGCTCCATCCGCCTTTTTTGGCGTCGTGCCTTATCATCGGCTGCGCCTTATCCGCCGCGCTATGCGTGCTGGCGCGCCAGACGGGCAGGCCCGCCTTGCCGCGCACGGGCTGCGGCGCATCGGCTGGCGGCATCAGGCTGGCCTGTTGCTTGATCACATAGTCGTTGAGCGTTTCGCCATCCTCGCTCCAGATCGGGGTGATGGTAGCGTCCGCACCGGCGGAACATAGTTCATTCTCCTTTCCAAGCAACAGCCTGGCAATCTGCGCCACCCGCTTTGTCTCCCCGTTTTGCGGGTCGGCAGAAAGCGTGATGATGCCCGAGATGCACGCGCGGCCCTCTCGCATGGTGCCAACAACGAAACGGCTTTTGCCGCTATCCTGCCAGGAGAGCAGCGTCTTGGACTTATCATCAATAGAGGCAAGGGTCGGCTTTTCGATGCTCCCCCTGATCCGCAACAGGCGTGCGACGAAAGCGTCGCGCAGGTCGTCATCCATTTGCGGGCCGCTGACAACTGTCGCCTCTTCACCAATCAGTCCCAACAGGAGCTTGCCATTGTCGTCGGTGCCGATGAGGACGAGACGATCATCGCTCTTCGAGACCCGCACGGGCACACGCTCACCCTGCTTCGGTTTTTCGTCGGCACCCAAGAAGCAGGCCGCAAACTTGTCGCTTGATGCGAAATCGCCCAGCCCGTTGGTGGCAAGGGCGTTCAGGTCGCGTTGCGTCAGCGCGTCGCCGCACAGCACGGTGCGGGTGAAGGTATCGCCCTCATTCACGATGATTTCGGTTCGTCCGGGGCGGGCTGACAGGGCCATAGCGGTGTCATGCACCAGCAGATCCCAGATCGGCGAGGATTCTCCTAATGTGAGTTTGGCAACCATGGAGCTGAGTCGTTGCACCCGCCAGTCGTCGCGCTTTTCGGGGTCTGTCAGCGCCTCGAATGTACCGGTCAATTCCGCGTACGGATAGGGATTTTTGGCGTCCTGCTGGCCGAGCTGCACCAAGCGGGTGGGCAGGTCGGAGCCCGTGGTAAGGACGATGAGTGGCGTGGCGGCATTGGCCCCGTTTTCCCCGTCCGCGGCGGAAAGCACGTTGTGCGTGTGGGCATCGGATGCGACGACAAAGGCCGCCAGCCGCTTCAGTTTTGCCATGTCGTCGGGCGCGTTTTCGATCACGCGCACCGTGTCGCCCTCAATGAATATCCGCATCTTGCCCGTATCATCGCGCGCCGCCCATGCGGACGTGGCGTCGAGATCAATGGACACACCGGTCACCGTGCCCGAAGCGGGTATGGTGTCGGTAAAGCGCGACAGGAAATTCAGCGGCAGGGAATCGCCTTCAATCTTGACGCTGTTTTTGAATGCGGCCTCGGCTTCGGGCAAAGTCAGAATTGCCTGAACCCCGCGTTCGCTTTTTTCTTTTATGTCCTTCAGCTCGACGACGATCAGCTCCTGCCGCTCGGGCACGGCGGCGAGCATGGTGGAGTCTTCCGAGTCCACCGTTTTGAGCGCCGTGAGGAACCGTTGCGTCACGTTTGCCAACTGGTTCTCGGTGCCAGGACCGAAACGAATGAAATTCGATGTGCTGATCTTAAAGGTCGGTGTGCCTTCAGCGGGTGTTGCGCCAGCGGACGGCAAAGGTTGACCCGTCAGATTAAGGTAGAATTTTTCATTCCAACCGTCAGGCGTGATGGGCTCTTCATCACCTGGGCACACTCTATTCCACCTTAAAGGAATGGAAGAGAACAATACACGCACGTCTCTTTCAAATAGAATGAAATTGGTTTCAACTCCAGCTCCATCTGTAAGGCGAGTAGTTTGATTGTAAAATTTCCAATAAGTCCAACGCATATCGGTAGTGTCTTTGTTATTCCGATCTATCGCTAAAGTACGTTCTAGGCGATCGACTCCCAGATTTTTAATAAACAAACAATATTGTTCTGCTGCTTTTTCTTGCTCTTCATTCGTCACGTCTGCACGAACCTTTTCTTCCGTATCCTTAACGCCCCAAACAAACTGCCCCATCCTGTCGGTTCCTACGACAGCAATGCCATCATTCACGGCTCCCTCAGGCAGCATGTGGATGGTGGGCACATCCTTGTCGTCCCGCGCGCCGATTGCATTTGCCAGAACCTTACGTTGCACGTCGGTGAAACTGTCGGCCGCGCCATGCAGCCGCGCTACAGTCGTGAGCGTTTGGTCTTTCAGCCTTGCAACTCTTTGCCCATCGAAGGCGATAAGGTTTTTGTCGATAATCTGAATGCGTCTTCCGGGCACATCGGCATCCGTCAGATATTTCAAAAGAATTTTTGAGAGAGCACCACCCTTGGCGGTGCCGGTTCCCGTGACGTCAATCAATCGGGCCGCTTCCAGTCGCGGTGCGGTCCAGAGGAAGGGCGGTGTCCCGCTTTCGGCTGTCGGGGCGATCAGAGCCTTTGAGGTATGGACGATGCCATTGAAGGCAAGGCGCGCCGTTTCGCCGCTCGGCGTTCGCCTAAACAGAGCCTCGGTGAAAGCGTAGGCGCGCTGCCACGGCGTGACACTGATTGCCTTCTCGCTCCGCCCGGTTGGTTGCAGCAAGATGAGGTTGATCGTGTCCTCTTCCCCCATGCGTTGCAGCAGGACGGCCCAGTCCCCTGCCATATGCACTATAGCGACTGTTCCGGCCGGTACGCAGGCTGCGTCACTGCTGGGGAAATCGAATTTATGATTGATTGCTCGCCCCGTTACCCGGGTCAGCGTGCATGTGCCCGTGCCTGTGATGGTGTAATACGTGTTGCCATCGCTGGCCTGCGCGCCGCCGATTGCGCCCGCCGGAACATCGTTATCCGATGGTGGCAGTGGCGGATCTGCGGGCTTGGCTTCCACCGGTGCGGCCTTCATCGCGGCGGTGGCCCCAGCCTGCATTGCAGCCCCGAAGCTTGGCGTCGGTTTTTTTAAGTCATCCTCGATAGGCTCACGCACCAGAGTGAACGGGCCACCATTGGCGGATTTCGACACGTAGCCATTTGCCCCCAGATAGAGTGTGTCTTTTACCTTACTGGTGGCGGCGACGAACGTGCCATCGCAGGCCGACAGCGCATTGAGGATCGGCCTTGCCCGAGCTGCAATGTCGCCCCATGCCGGTATGCTTTCTTCTGGTTGGGCGCTAGCCGGTGGGGTCGTGTCAAACTCCGGCAGGGTCAGCAGCACGGTGCGGACCCTGGATTTCGTGCCCGGTTGGGCCGGGGTTTGCGTGCACTTACCGGTGTTACCTGCATCGTTCATCGTGCCCACAACGAGAAAACGCCCACTGGCAATCTGCGCAATCGCCATTGGTTTGCCGTCAACCATAGACAGGTTGCCATGCTGCAGCACCTTCAAAGGCCCGGTGCGCAATTGCCCTGGGTTGTCCTTGTCATGGATCTGCTTATCGGATGTCAGTGCGGGCCAGTCGCGCGGCACTGCCGAAAGCGCACCCAGCAAGGCCGCGCCCACCGCCCGAAATTGCCCATCTTTTAGATTTGCACGGCCTTGCACCTTCGCCAGATCGAAATAGCCGGTGGCGGGCGTGTCCGTGCCGGAGAATGTATAGACCATCTGGCTTTTGCCTGACGGGGCCTGATGCACATAGAAACCCTTGCCCCAGACGAGAGCTTTGCCCCCGTTAGGAGCCTTGTTGAAGATCGGCGCGGTGGCCGCACTGGCGGGCGCAAAGGCAATTCGCTCCACCTTACGCTCGCCCTCCATCAGCCAGATGTCATGGCCGTCCGTACCCTTTGGCTCAAAGCTGGTGCTGAACCGACCCAGCGGGTTGAGCGCGGCCCCTTCACCTGCACTTTGCGCTTCGGCCTGGGCCTGGGTTTGGGCCGGGGCATTTTCGTCAGCGTCGGCACCAGCTTCAGGCGCATCGCCCTCCCCGTCCGCGCCATCACCCCCGTCGCCATCATCATTCCCGCCGTCCATGCCCTCTCCTTCGCCATCGCCAAAACCGCCCATCGGGTTGATGGTGATCCTGCCCTTGAGGATGGAGAGCAGCGCCTTGTCGAGATTGCGCAGATCGGGGATCAGCAGATTCTCGATCATCTTGCGCAACGTGTCCGCGTTGATCGCGGCAAAACCCGGTATCACTGCGGTCAGGGACGTCCCGAGCACCTTGAATTTCAGGCGCGCGATGCGCGGTGTGGCCTTGATGTCGAGATTGGCCAGCGACCAGCCACCAATCCGCGCCGAACCGCCCACATCGAGCTTGGGATTGCGCAGGCCCTGCTTGGCCTCAAACGCGCCGTGCCCTTTGAGAAAGCCGAACAGATCCTGCTTCATCATCACGGTTATTTCGCTCTTGTCACCGTCGATGAGGATGAACACATGCTGCTTGTTGATGGACACGCGGAATATCTGCAGTTCCGATTGCATTTCGGCTTTCAGCGGGCTGCCCTGCAGGTACATTTCCTGACGAAACGAGATGATGTCCTTGATGGGACCACCCACATCAATGAAGGAACTGAACTGTTGCTTGCCGATATTCAGTTCGGCCTCCGCTTCGGCCAGCCGGATGAAGGCAAGCACGGTGAGTGCGCCTTCCGCCTTCAGCACCGTGTCCTTCCACGTGATGCCAAGGCTGCCATTAAGTGCCAGTAGCTGCGAGCCTGTGGTGCATTCGGCCAGCGTGATGGCCATGTAGACGACCACCCGTTCCTGACCCAGCGTGCCCCCTGTCGGGCAGATGGCGACCGGTGGAACCGGAATGGTCAGCCCGGGAGGAACGATAAGCGTCAACTCCTTGGGGCCCTTGACCCGCAATCCCTCTTTGGTGATCTTCACGTCCGGAATGGAGACACCAAACAGGCCGGCAACTTTGGCGGTGGACGAGATGATGAGACCTTTGGGCAAGTTCAGTCCGTCAGTAGTGCCCGCATCCGCGTCGAGCCTGATGGACGTGATCTTGATGATGTCGGCAACACCGAACAGTTCGTTGAGGCTGTCCTTCAAAGGCTCTGTCAACTCCTCTGTCAGCTTCCCGACATCGACGCCGCCATTCACCTTCCCAGTCTTGAGATCGAAGCTTGCAGTGCCACGCAGCGTTTTCGCGCCGTTGCCCATGAAGGACAGACGCGCCTCCAGAGCCAGTTTCAGGGCGTTATTCTCAAGTATGGGGTTCTCCGTGACCTTGATTGCGAAGATGCCCAGATTAACTTCCCGACCTTTCAGCGCCGCGAGGCGCTGCAGGGCGACAGCGTAAAACTGTTCCTCAAACGACTTGCCGCCTGAACATTCGGCCTTTCCCTTGAGCGAAACGGAACAGGTGATGGTGACAGGAAATGTGCCCAGCAGTTTCTTGCCGTCGATCTGGAAGGGCAATTTGACCGTCAGTTCGGCGTTCAGGTCTCCGTCGTACAGATTGCCTGTGGTTTCCAGCCGCGCGGTCGCACCACCAGGATAGTTCGCAGCACTGATAGTGTCTGCCAGCGTGCCCGCGATTTTTGCGGCGACATCGTCGAGGCTATCTCCGCATCCCGCCTCGGCACATTTCATGGTGACGGTTGGCTCGCCCAGTTTGCCATCGCGCGAATAGGGCGCGGTCACCGTTGCCTCCAGCTTCACGGTGCCCAGTTCCAACGGCCCTTGCAGCCGTATGCCGGTGGGCAGGCGAAGTGAACGGTCTTCGCGCAGCGCATCGACGAACTCGCCGAGACCGTTCTTCACCGGTTTCCATTCATTGGCGATCTGGATTTGAGTGGTCCACTCAGTCTGGCCGATCAGCTTTTCAAGCCGCTCCAACGCCGCCTTCAAGGGTTGCAAAATGGCCGTGTCGGCAAGCTCTGCCGCGCCGTCGCGCAACGCACTTTCCAGCGTGGCTTCCAGCTTTTCGCCAACTTCCTTGAAGTTGATATTGCTGCGCAACCGTCCGTCCAGTCCGAGGGAAACCGTCCCTTTGATAAGATCCACCTCGTCTCGCAGCGCTTCCGGAACGACGTTCGTGAGGTCGAGAGACACGTCGCTACTGACGCTGCAGGTGCGTAAGTCTGTGCTATTTTCACTGCATTTGAATGTGAGGTTGCGGGCACTATTGTTGGCGGCAAAGCCCACATCGAGATCACGCAGGGAAGCGGGCAACTGCTCCTCCAGCCTATCGCCTACGCAGCTCATGAATTTGCGCAACTCTGCCCGCACAGGTTCATTGCTGGACTTTCTGGTCATGGTCAGCGAGTTTCCACCATCCAGATTGCACAGACGGTCGAAGGCAGGTGCCTCGACACGACAGCGTTTGAGGATTTTCGGATTGCCCGTCATCAGCGTGCAGCGCCATTTCACAGCCCCAAACACGGGAAGCGTCAGTTCGTCCCTTAATTTCAGATCGCTGCAAAGCGAATCGTCACGGTCGGGTACCTTCAGTGTCGTCAGCATTTTGACGGCCTGGAAGGAGCAGGCTGCGTCCTTGCCGGTGAGAAGAGCGGCCCGCAGTTCCGGTGCCGCGTTTTCGAGTGCGTTCAAAGCGGTGTCGGTGATCTTGTCTACATCCGTCCTGACGCCGACCCGCAGGCCCTCGTCGCCAAATGCAATCGTCTCGATGGTCACGCCGGGCGGCAGGATGGCCCCTGACCTGCGATTGAGCCTGGCGTATAGCGCTGTGTTTTCATCCTTTGGCAGCATCACGCTGCCATTACTGGACAGGAAGATGGTGATCTCCCCCCCGAACTGGTCCAGCCCCCATTGTGCGGCGGTGGAATCCGGATTTGCCGTCTCAATTCGGGCCGTCACTTCCAGACGGTCTTCCCCTTCATCAACCTGCGCTGACAGGCGCATTCCGGCGGCGGTGAGCGTGACATCGCCAGTGCTGGGCGGCGTGTGTTCGAGTTTTCCATCGACCAAACAGAACCGGCCGAGCGGCCCGGACAGCGGCGCGGAGGCCTTGAGCGACAGGTCCACCCCGTAGGCGTTGCCGCATCCGGTCTGGCTGCCCGCCTTGTTTTCGTCCGTGGGCGCAATCTCGCGGATCGCCAGCCATGAAGACTTGGCAAACGGTCCCAGATGCGCGTTCAGAAAGGCGCGCAGATTTGGCTTTGGTCGCTCCAACACCTGCACCTCGCCTACTTTGCCATCGTCCTCCAATGGCAGTCGCAGATGCAAATTTCCGGACAGATATTTGAAGAGACCGGCCTGCGTGGCCTCGCCATCGGCAGGGTCGAATGAAATGGTCGCGTCGAGCCCCTTGTCGATCAGGACCATCTTGACGGGAAGGTCGGCGTCTGCATCAGGCAGCAGCTTTTTCACTTGTGCAACGGCTTCCCCAAGAACCTTGACTTTGAGCTCGGCAATGAATTTGTCCTGAAGCTTCTTCAACGCCGCTTCTGGATCACTTATGTCAAGGCATGTCCCGTCGGCCCCGGCGTGCTTACCGCCGCGCAGCGGTAGGCTCACGCACAGTTCTTTCGTAACGTCCCCGAATTCGAAGGGCAGCGTCACTTTCAGAGCATCGTCGGCGATTTTCGTCTTCACGTTGGACAGGAAGGTCGGGAGCGCCTTGCTAAACTGTGGCTCGCAGGCTGGCGTGAGCGCATTCAGCACCATGCGCCCCAGTGCCAGAAGTGACCTGGTGTCAGGCTTCTTCTTATACTTGAGCTTGACCTTTTCCAGCTGCAAAAACAGCGCGTCGCGAAACGCCTTGTCCGCAGCGTCGGCGGCAGTGGCATTCGTGAGGTTGGGAAGAACGACGCTGAGTTTAAAACCTGCAAGGCCGGGATTGGCCGTTGTGCCCATGCTGCGCGGGCTTGTTGAGCCTCGTTCGCACACTTTTGGCGGCGGCGCGCACAGCCTGATGTCCGCCTCCGCGGAATAGCGCACCGTGCCGTCGTCCTGCGGCTCGATGTGCGGCTCGTCGAACGTGGTGCGCAGGCCGAGCCCCTTGCCGCACGTGTCGAGCCGCGAGCCGATACGGCCAAGGCTGTTAATGGTCGGCAGAAACGATGTCAGGCCGGTTTTGAGCGTTTTGAGATATTCAAGTGCATCGGCCGGATCCACCTTGCCCTTCACTCCTTCCGCGTTTTTCTCGATGGCCGACGCGACGGCCTTGCACTGGTCGCCCATGCCCAGCACGGTCGTGAAATTGCCAAGCGCCGCGCACGCTTCTTCGATGACCGTTGCCGGGTTGCGGGCCGCCTGGATGAGGTCTTTCAGCGACCCGCTCAGCACGGCCTTGCGCCCCTCTTCGGTCGCCTTTTCGATGGCATCGACGGCCTTCGTGATCGCCGCGGTCGCGTTTTCGGCACCCTTGGCAATAGCCTTACTCTGCTCGCAGACATTCGCAATCTGCCTAGTCAAGCCGCCGGGCAATGCAGGTCCATCCTTAAGCATGCACACCGCATCAAGTTGCTTACGCGGGTTCGCCTCGCCCGCTAGCGCATCGTCGACGACTTTGAAAGCCTCTTTGCCCGCCTTTATGCGTGTTTCCAGACACCGCTCAATAAAGGCGTCGAACGTGTTGCCCGCACTTTTCAGCGACGCGAGCGTGACCTTTCTGTCAGATAACAAAAGGGGCTTGGCCGGGACCAGTTCGCAACCCTCGGTCGGCAACCGCTTTGTGAAGGCGGCCAGCGTGCCGAAGCGCACCTTGCGGTCAGCCAGATGGCCGGTCAGCGTGTCGATGAAGGGCCGGGCAATCGGTGCGACGCCGCCGACGAGTTCCGGCTTACCCGCCTTCGGAGCGTTCTTCAAAACGTGCTTGAGTTCCGCGACCACTGCCAGGGCAAACAGGCACTCGCCTTCATAGGTCTCGCACAAGACATCTTCCGCCTTTTCATCATTCAAAGCGGCCTCGATGTCTTTTGACACTTCCGTTTGCACCCATTGCGACACGCGGGCGGCGGCATCCAGGCCGGTCGCCGGATCCTCAGAGCGCAGATCGGCAGCAATATCCGGGTCCAGTATGGACAGCCATGTGGCGACGGAGGGCCGCTGCAGCACGACCAGAAGTCTGGCATGGACATGTTTGAGCGCCTCGTTACGGACCGCGCGCCCTGTGCGGCGTTTTAGGCGGATATGCTCGCGCCCGATACGGTCCAGCAACTGGAGGGAGATGAGCCCCTGCGACTGCCACCAAGCAGCGGCATCCTCCTTGCGATCCTCGCCAGTCGCGGCAAGCGGCGCGGCCTTTTCAATCTGGGACGCGACGAGTTCCTCCAGTTTGCGCTTGTGGATTTTCACACCGGCCTTGGCGGTTTCCCCGAAATGCCGGTAGCGCTTTTCCCAATTCTTGATCTGCTTGCGCAGCGTGCCCAGATCTTCCACGATGGCGCAGTGCTGCGAGCTTTTGACCTCATTGCCAGCACCAGCGTACGCCCTGGCTGATGCGTTGTCGGCCACCGCGCAAATGGCGTCCAGCAGGGCCTGTACCTCTGCGGACCCGGCACCACCGTTCGATGCGCCCAGCCCCAGCAGATCTTGAACCCGGATCAGCCCTTGCGTGACCTCGGCAAGGGAATAGCCCTTCGGGTCAGCAGGCGAGGGTGTCGCAAGCTTTTCCTGAGCAGCCACAGAGACGGGCAGCCATGCAACCAAAAACAGACCAAGGGCAATCCATGCTGCGCGGGCCGAGCCCGCAATCATGCTATTATGTCCCATGAATTCTCCCATCGCCGCTGACGATGAACGTCGTGACTTTGTTCGTGTTGGCCGTATTTTGCTGGCACATAAGCCTGCTGTTCTGGTCGGCCATCAGGTTGAAGATTGACGGTGCGACTTTGTCGAAAAAATCGCTTATGCGCAGCGTCTTGCGCGCGTCGCACGTGCCGTCATTGACCCGGATCGCCGCCACGATAGTAACCTCGTCATTCGGGGACATACCTGAATCGTAGAGCAGACCAGGCGCATTGTGCAGGACAGCGCCGATGCCATCATTGTGCTTGCGCTCACCCGGCGTGGGGTCAAACAGGGCGGCTGACACCTGCTTTGCCTGTGAGCGGCCCCAGTAAATGGGATGTTTGGGTTCTTCCATCTCCTGTGCCTGTCCCGCTTTTGCTTTGTGCGGCCCGCACTCCGCTTCCGCGCGTCCTTCCGCTTCAGTGCATTCGACCCCGAGAAACGCAATGAAGAGCGGTTCCAGCCCACCATTGGCCAGCACTTCGCCTTGCGTGCCATCAGCCGGAGTAATGTCGATGGTGATGTGAAGGAAAGCAGGGCTGCCCACGCTAGGCGACTGTGCTTGCAGCGCCGACAGACCGGCCGCCACGGCAATCATCGCGCCAAACGCACCAAACAACAGATCGAGCATCGACATCATGGGCAACATCGCCCCGCGCCTTCTGCGCCGCGCACTCACGGTATTGGCTCCAGCTCATAGACTAGCTTGGTGCCATTGCGCGTGACCTTATATCTGGTGCTACACGTGTTGAGCCACCTATAGTAAGCGTCGGCAATATAGAGCGCCCGGCAGTCCCCCACCCGCCCCTCATGGGTTACTTGGAGAATGAAAGCTTCCGGTACCTTACCGACGCCGGAGTGCCAAAGGGCGATGCCTGAATTGGTAGACTTATTGCCCCACACGGTACGGTCATCCGATAGGCTAACAACCATTAGCTCATTGATCGCTCCCTCCTGCTGCACGATCTTTACGTCAATCTCCGTGGGTTTCTGCGTGATGTGGATGAGCGAAGCCAAAGCCAGCGGCACGGGCTTGTCGGCATCGTCTGAGCCAGCAACTTGCTCCCCCTTCTCCTTCGAGCTGGAACGTTGAGTGTCGGGCTCGCCCTTAGCCTCCACCTGCGTAGCGATGACGACGAGCAGCATGATGGCCGCACCAAGTCCGCATGTCACCGTGTCCAGCATAGACATGCCAAACACATCAACAATGGGTCGCCGCGCCACCGGTTCAACCCTCTCTTGCTGAGCTTTGCCCTGCGGAGTCTGTTGTTGGAGATTTCGGTGTCAGGCGACGGGTCAGCTCCTCGACCTCGCGCAGCAATTCGAAATCACTCACAGCGTCCGTACCACGCAGGTTTGAGATCAATCTCTTACGAACCGCACGCAGGGTCGCGTCGACGAATTGTGAAAGCGACTTTTCACTGCGTTTTTGCATCCAGAGCAGTACGGCCACGAGCGCAAGCGCGAAAGCCGTCGTATCGAATGCGATGCCGAGCGTAGAGATGGCTGCCTTCATCTTTTCAGCATCGATAGAGAGGGCTCCGTTTCCAATAAACGCCGTGCGCACAGTAACCAAGCCTTCACCAATGCCGTAAATCGTCCCCAGAAAGCCAATCGTCGGCAGCAACCAGATCAGATAATCCATTAGCCAGAAACGTTCTTCCATCGTGGCGCGAACAGCCGGCTCGCGTGAATCCGCAAATCGCGCAACGCCGGACAACTGGCTGTTTTGCGTACCCGCCACCAACACGTCTGACACGTAACCCAAGAAGGTCGCGAGAATGGATTGCGGTGCGCTTTTGGCAACACCTTCGATGGTGGCTGAAACTGTGTCGCAATAAGCTATAAACGGATCGGGGTGCTGATAGGCATCTCCAAGACCGTTGGCAACAGGGGTCATCGTCAACATGCGACGGGGAAACAGGGCCACCTTGTCGCGACCAAAATGAGCCAGCAGAGGGTTGGGCGCGGACGGACTGTCTAGCACTGTTTGCGCCCGCTTGCGCTCATCAGCAATGTTCCAAAGCTCGACCGAACCAATTACAAAAGCTAGAAGCGTGAGTTTCTGAACTACGCCGACGAAGGCGTACGAGAAATCTCCTTTTTCTTCATTGTAGGTTCCGACTGCGGTCCACATTCCATGGGGGAAAGTGAAATTGGTTTCCCAGTCAGGACCAACGGAAATTTTGTTGAACGGGAAGTTTTTGTTGAACGTATCCAAGTCCGTCGCCGATACCGCGCCAACCATACGAGCGAAATACTCAACATGAGGCAGAAGGATGATCGCAACACTCTGCACAAGGAAGAGCAGGATGATCCACCACAAGAGGATTGTCAGCACGTAGCTGCCCAAACCTTTCTCTCGTTTGCCGACCCAAGACAGGTTCGGATCGTTTTCATACGCTGGCAGACTATGCTCGGCTTCCAGCTCCTGAAATCGGCGATTGGCATCCACGCGCAAAGCGTTTAGCCGGTCCAAGTCCACCCTTAGTTCGGGCTCAAGCTCGTCACGCGACTTGATCGTGGCAAATTGCTTGTCGCAAGTCTCGAGACCATCGCGAATGCTGAGCGACCTTTTTGAAAGCACGCGCCTCTCCCCCCTGTTTGCCCCGAACGAAAGCTTCGTGCATTGACGCAAGTCCGTCAATGCATCAAATAACAAATACTAGGGAGCTGTTGATAAAACAAGAAATTGGCGCAAACCTGCCCTCGATTGCGCCTAAAATTTCAATCATGTACTCTATGCGATTGATTATACTTTGAATGTCTTTTGAAATGTGGAGAACATTTTGATGCGTAACGTAAAAATTGGCGGTCCTCATCAATAGAATGCCGGACGGAGCGATATACTAATTATTGAATTAAGCGCAGATCGCTATCAAATAATGGCGTCTTTCCGATTATACCAAACGGTCGCGTAGCTTGCTCGCATAAAATTCACAAGCTGCCGAAAGTATGGTTAATTTGCGTAAAGGCATGACTATGAACTAACATTCGCCTTGGAGCCGACGAGTTATGGCCGATAACAAGAAGGATTATTGCATAATGCGCATGACAAATATTCGACTGATTTCGACAGTTTTCGTTTTTTTGGGATTGCTTTTTCACGCGGTTCCGCGGGATGCGATTGCAGCTGAGTACGATTCGAACGTTGCCCAAGCTGAGCTAGTGAAGGCTCTAGAGCGCCTTAATGATTGCAACAAAGGCTGTGCTATCGAGTTGCGTTCAATGATCTTTGATGGCGTAGCAAAAGCTACCTTAGGCCATTTCGGTGCTATGAAGACTCAAGAAAGCAAGGCTTCAAAAAAGATTAAAGTACTAACGTGGTATGTTTTCATCCAATTTCTTTATGAAACGGGTGTCGATACGTTGGAGGCGAACAAGGCCTGTTATGAAAGTTGCGATAAGCTAAGCCAAGACATAATCCGATTGGGAAGAGCGGGACTGCTGGGCCCAATGATTCGAGGGCAGTCAGTGGATTACGATGCCCTCGCAAATGGAGAAGTATTCAAGTCTTATCTGAAGTTTATAAAGCCAATAGAACTGCCCGCAGAACATAGGTCAAAAGATTGGTGGAAAGCTATTTCATCGACCGGCTAGCAGACTCTCTATGAGATGACGTCCGCGCGAATTTTGCTCCGTTAGAAATTGTGATTAAACATCGGCATCCGATCTGCGACCGGATAGTCTCGAACGTGAACGCATGAACGTCTTTTACGGGTATTCGTTGCGGAAGGGTCTGCCTTCCTACGCGGGGGCTGATGATTAGTATTGTTCAAGAGCAACTCGGGCATCTTAAAGCTTCGATCTTGCGCCTCTGGCAGGCGCGTACCGAGGAATTTGAAGCGCTTTACGAGCGTTATACAGGAAGACCGGAGAATGTGTCAGGGCCTGAAAAATCAAATAGATCGTATTTCAATTACTTTAAGGGATTGATTAGAGATCGATATCTGACCAATTCAGCTAAGCTCGTGTTGGCTAGATCATCGATTGTCTCCGTGTAAGCAAACAACTCTGCTCTTGCATTGTTCGGCGCATCCTCCCCCATATTCTTTGCGAAGGTTTGATGATCCTCCAAACGCTCCGCAATAATCTAACGCGTTCTTACGTTGACACTCTTTCACAAACGCACTCTTGGCGACCAACATAAGAACTCCGGGATAAAATTTCTTGCCAATGCCAAGGCAGGCATTTGTTGAATCATTGTTGCTCTTGGGACAATATAATGCTGCAGAACATGTTGACCCAATCACCCCTTGTGCAAGGCTTGGCTGCGGACAGCCTAAAGCGAAAAGAATTACAATCAAAATTTTCAGCATATTTCGCATCACCATATTCAACTCCAAAAATCCGTTCACTTTCTAAAATTCAAATTCTAGCAAAAAACAACACTGGCCTGGTTGGCAAGTCAATTCGAATGATTGAATAACCCCGAGTTTCTTAGACACCCTCGGTGTTCATTTTCTGCTGTCGTTCGAACTCGACGGGTGACAGCATCCCGTTTCTCGCATGTTTCCTTTTCGGGTTATAGAACATCTCGATATAGTCGAACACATCGCGCCGTGCCTCTTCACGGCTACGATATGTGCGTCGGCTGATCCGTTCGCGCTTGAGCAGGTTGAAGAAGCTCTCTGCGACGGCGTTGTCGTGACAGTTGCCCCGTCGGCTCATCGAGTGTTCCAGATTATGCTGACGACGGACATGTCTCATTCTTCACTCCTAGGTGGTGAAGATGAGCCAAAAACTCTCCCTTATGCAATCAGACTAGTATGTTCCATTGGCGCTGACGGGGAACAATGTGGCTTGGAAAATCGCTGTTTCACGAAGTGTTGGTCGGCAAGTTTCGGACAATACTCCAGGAAAATTTCAGTGGGACCTCTGACCCTGTTTCAATCTTGGCGTTATGGATACTCGTTCCATAATGGACCTTATGCAACTTCGCTGTGTAGCGGCAAAGCTCTAATGCGACAGTTCGGCGACTTGCCGCTGCAACTGCTTTCAAACCTTCACTTGCACACTCGCTATTCAGCATTTTCAGTCTAATTGATCAGGGAACAGGCCAGGCGTCCATCGGGCTGCCAGTTCGGCTGGAAATGACAATTTCAATACTCCCCTTGAACTTTCGGATGTCAGCACGCCTCTAGCCAAGAGAGCAGATGTAAGTCTGCTGGCGTGGCGAGCGGTAGCGCCGATGATTTCAGGCACTTCACCTCTTGGAAGTTCACCGCGATACAGCACAGTTTGTAGAATTCTATCGGACTTCGGGGGAAGCTCGCCCAGTCGAATTGCCTCCTCTGCCCATAGTTGTATCCGCGTGTGAAGTTTCTCTGGCCTGATGAGTTCGCGCATGAACCGCACTTGGTCTAGGCAAATTTCTAGAAAAAACTTGGTGAAAGCGACCAAAGATTCCTGGCTCAGCGTGCCCCTACCATCAAGGTCGTTCCGTCGGCGCATATCGCATGCAGCGAGAAGGTCTTTGTATCGACCATTGCTGCGAGCGAAGCCCCGTGAGACCGACCAAATAGCTCCTGTATCCAATGCATCAAGCAGCATGGCATGCGTCATCAATCGTGCAACACGTCCATTGCCGTCTTGGAAAGGGTGTATCCACGCAAGCCGGTGGTGAGCAGCGGCAACTGATAAAATTGAGTTAGCCCGACCAAGGTTGGAGTAAGCTCTTTCGAAATACTCTAGGAACCTGGGCACCGCTCCGGGACTGATAGGAATGTGTCGTCCAACTTTAACGTCACTTGTCCGCCACTCACCCGGAACAACTTTAAGCCGTTCACCGGTTTCGGGATTCACCGACCACAAAAGCTCGTCAGGGACGTTTTCGCAAAACCGGCGGTGAATAGCTGATATGTTGTCTGGTCTGGTCGCAGCTCCATCTAATCCACCGTCATCAATCCATTGCTGAACTAAGATATGAGCTTTAGCTTCCAGCTGCAGGTTTCTTTTTTCTGGATCAGCGCTGTAGTCCTCTTTCAAGGCCCGCTCTATTGAAACCGGATGAGTGTCATGGCCTTCAATTAGGTTGCTGTAATAGCAGTTCATTGACCTTACGAGATTTGCCAACGCGATCCGCACACCGTCTGGCAGACTGTTCTTAAATGCCGCAGATTCCTCAGCCAGTGTCAACGCTAGGTCAACAAGCTCTGCTCTCGCTTTTGCGCCTTCAGCGATTAGCATAGGCTCCATTGTAGCCGTGGTTTCATTTCGATCTTCACGCATAACTTGTCCGCATATATGTCCTGATAAATGTCCGGTTTTAATAAAATTTAACTTATTGAATTAGAACATTTTTTGAACGGAATTTAAGAGGAATATCTAATTCCCATGTCTACTTAATATGTCAAATCGTGGAAGATGTAAAATTGGGCATCAATCGTGACAGTGAGCTGCCAGAGAAAAGCAGCACCAAACAGCAGCTCACTAATGCTCTAGAAAGACGACGTGTTTGCGGGATTCCCAGCAAATGCCACATTCCGCACAGTTTTTCACCCGCCGGATATCGTATGGACAAACGATCGATCCGTCGTTTGGGATCTTATCCAGACCACTAACAACCGAAACAGAGTCCTCCTCGCCTGGCCGGTTCGACCAACGCACGCGGAACCTGTCCGGAAAATCGCGTTTAACTTGTGCTATTGCTCGTCCAATATCACAGTTGGGCGTCCATGCGGTGTAGCCCCAAACATGCAAACGAGAGTGTCTGGCAAGTTGCTCTGCCCACCAGGATACATAGGAAATTGAATAGAAATCACCTAACGTGTGCGCGCGGACCACGGTACCGGGCGCTGTCTCAGGTTCCAACGACAATATCTGAAATTCTGTTTCCAACTGATCAGTCAGGGCTTGGCCGTGGCGGTATCGATAAGCTCTCGGCTGGCTCATTCTATTGCCGAAGCAAATCGCAAACTGGGAACAATGCGCCGGACAAGTGGCACGCTCTTCCAAAGTAAAAGAGAAAACCGGAAAATCGACCCAGGTTCCTTTCGCAACTCGGTCTCCATATTTCCTAGAATGCATGCCACTTTTCAGGACCCATTCCGTCTCATTTGGATCACGCACACGATTGGGATGAAGTGAGCGTTTCTCAATGATTGCAGGATCATCAGCCGCCAAACAAATGGGTGACAGTCGTTTCTTCGACGTGTGGCGCTGCTTTGGTTTTCTATTTTGTTTCATCACCTATTTCTTAGTGATGAGTTTCAGAAATTTTTGATGAGCCGTCACACTTGAATCTTCTAGACGAGCGAGAATGCTGGCCTTCCCTGAAGCCTTTTTCTCAACAACCACGATGTTAAATCCGACACTGAGGCTATCGACAAATTGTGAAGTTTGAAGCTGCAGATTTGGCGCGCGCGCGCGAAAACGTAATTCAGCTTCATGCGCCGCCTCAGCTGCTTTCAGCCGATCATCTTTAGTCAATTTTAGTTTCCGCGCAGCTTTTGCCGATTTAGCTATGCCACCTGAAGTTTGAATGAATTTTTTGAATTTATCAGGCTCGATGTCATTCTTGGCAGCATGGGTAATGGACGACGACCACATACTCTTCTTAGATTTGCATGCAGAGGATTTGCTAGACGCGAAGAGACAATCTAGCAGCGGCGAAACAACGTGCCTTGTCTGTCCTTTGAGTGTGATTCCAAGTTCACTCAGAAAGCTGCACCATGCTGTTTCGTCATTGCGAAACGGATAATACACTAGGTAGGCTGCGTGCATTGCTGCCAATTGAACTATCTGCAGCCCGATATCTGATTGCTGTTCCAAAGCTTCCATCTTTTTAAACGCATCAACAGCAGAGCTATAGTTCGCATTCGGTATACGGCTATTCATAATGCACTTATTAGTCCTGCAATCATCCGTGGTATTCGCCCGTGTCTGAGGCTCTGAAGTTTGACCGTCAAACTTCTCAGAAATTTGAGTGTCCGATTTCACTGAACTTTCAACTACTGCCAAGTACGTTTTTTTATTTGAAAGCTCAGTCATCGTCATTCTCTCTTCGAATTGGAAATGTTGGGCAATGTGACATTTTTGGGAGGTTTTGAGATTTCAGATTTGAGTGTCGAGATGGCTTCAAACTCTTACGCGGCCTCCCACATTTTGACGGCTTACTTTCAGCCTTGATCTTTGCTGACGGTCGAGGTGCTTCTGATGATCTTTTGTGAGGGGTGATTTCAACCAGCTTACAATCGGCAGCTTCTTTGAAATTGTCAGGATCGACTGAACACGGGACATAAAAGATGTTGAGCCAACGTTTGATGTCTTTCTTGAAGTAATAATGAGCTTTACCGATCACAGTATATGCCGGGCCCTTGCCATCCGCGCACAATTTGTCGAACAGGCTTCGCGATAAAATCGGAAACTTTTTGATTACCTGCTTACGGGTTAGGAACTTAGGCATTTCAACAACCACGGCAAACCTACTGGCGGGTTTGTCAAAGTGTTAGAAGAGCGCCAGTAATTTCAAAATTGCCAAAGATCTTGAAATTTCCAAGATCAATCTTGGGTATTTCGCAACAAATCTATTTCTGCACACTATAATTGAAAATGAAGCGCACAATAATTCCAAATCATTGAATTTTTTGGCTAATCTCAGCGCTACGTGGAGAATGGCCTAGAAACAGTTAGCTAGAAATGGTGCTAGGATCGAACATTGAAGCTATAGCTCGTTGCCAAAACCGGCGTTGGCTGACTGGCTGGATTCGGCCGCATTTCATTAACTGTTCGGCCGATTATCGCTTGCTCTTTGGCTGATCTATGGAAAAATGAATATGCACTCGGCTCATCCGGTGCGGTCAGATCGGCATCGTACTTTCGCAAAAAAGGACGATGCCGCCGACGCGCAAACATCGGCGGCATCTGGCCAATTTCAACTCCAGTACGAATGGAGAATCCAATGGTTATTGGAACCAATAGCGCTTGCGTACGCTTCGTCAACGCAAAGTGTGCTCTTCGCGCATTCACTTTCTTACAAATACGTCGCGAAATAACAGCTTTCTGCAAAGGAGGCCGGTCATGAAGTTTATGACACTTACACTCGACCGTCGCGGCATCGTCCATCTGGATTTCACGCGCGCACCTGACTTGCTGCGAAGGGATTATGCCGAGCGTTATGGCACTGCGAAAATTCTGTTTTGCTGCATTTGCCAAAACGAAATGTGCCGGAAGGAGATTAGCGCTGCTTTTGCCAGATGCTTTGCCGACCGCAAAAAGCGCAGCGGTTTTGAAGTCTATCCCAATGAGGCGATTGTAGCAGCGGTTTGGCTGGGTCAAATCAAACCATTCTTGCTTCGTCGCCTACATGGCTGGCGTCGTCTCACTGTGAAACCGGCGAAAACTATCATTTTTAGGACGTGGCGGCGCGCAAAAACACTCAAACACCGTTATGAAGCTCTTAAATAGAGCAAAGAATGGTCTCTCGCTAAGACGGGGGACCATTTTTGTATTCACCTGATAAAGTTGGTTGGGTCGTCAACTACATTGGCCACCGCTGCAACCGCTAAGCCGGAGCAAACCGAAACCCGATCTGCTTTCATAACTATGCCGCAAAACGCTGGGTTGAACAGAGATTAGGTTCCACGTCTTGTGCGAATTCGGGTAGCTCGTCCGGACAAATTTTGATTGCCTCTTCAATAACCACACTGACTGCAATGATTGCTTTAGAAATGCGCCGCAGTTCCCCTGATATGTTAAGGGATTTTATCGCCTCCTGGGACGGAACGACCTCTCTGAGCGCCACTATTAAATCAAGCTGATCGGCAAGGTGGTCCGGAGTGAAACACTCGGCAAACTGTGCAATGAGTGCTTCAATATATGACTTTGTAGCCAGTTTTGGGTCATCACGAAGCCCTTGCAAGACCATGAGAGACAGGCTGGATAGCCCATAGATTGTGCGCTCAATTGAGTCGAAGATTGCCTGCTCGTCCACTGCTGAATTTGGTCGAGTTTCAGCCACTGAATAGCCTGTGCGCGGCGCGGCTAATGTTGGTGCAGACATTGCAGAGGAGGGCGTATGTGCAAGGGGGTTGTCAGTATCCAATCCTGCAGCAGCGTCAGCGACAGTGGCTTCCAAAATCTCACCATCGGCCATGATGAACTGCATCAGACCTTCGTATTCTTTGTGTTCGTGCGGCACATATCGGCTGAGAGATGTAGTCACCCATTCGGCGTTTAATTCGCCATCACACGTTCTGCATCGTTCAGTAATCCAGCTAGGGTTTGATCGCAAAAACTCAACATTAGTGCCAATTAGCTTGTTGGAAATCGCACTATCCTGATCAGTTTGATTATCGTTCGCCGCTCCACGAAGTTTAATGTGGTGCTCAGCGAGAGAAACACTCTTACATGGTCGAATGGGCACGTTTTGATTTCGGAGGGAGCGGCAATCCACGCGCACGCTTAGACCAGCCGCAGCCAAGTGTTTGTTCGTGGTTTTCTCAACCATTTGCCGGATTTTAATGATTTGCTCGCGCGGATACGGGATATCGCGTTCGGCGCATTGACGATTGGATAATTCAAGATCGGTTTTCTTGCCCAACGCTCCATCCTCCCATTTGTTAGTTGTCGTCATGATATGCGCGTGATGTCCTCTCTGATCACCATTCAGTGACGGCAAATGAACCGCTACATCAGCCACGCACTGGAACTGATCAACGAGCTGTTGAGCGATATCTAGTACTAGGGCCCGGCGCTGCTCCGTTGACATCTCATGGGGCAAGGCGACCCTAAATTCGCGAGCCACGCGCGAATTTTTGCGTGTGTTAATGCTTTCTGCATGGTTCCAAAACTCTTCGCGGTCGGCCCGTGAGCCAGGCGGTTGGCCTTCCGGAAAGATCAATTCAGCAGAGACGACACCATGCCGTTTCGTATAATCGTGGAGAGGAGAACGGTCGGCACCGGCTTTGCGTAGTCGCTTTAATGTTCTCGCATCGCCAGAAAGGGTGGAAAACTGGCGAAGGGCCGTTCCTGACCGATAGGCCGCAGCCGCGACCCCTGAGCCGATGCCACTTTGATTGGTAATTGCGTATGTGTCTAAGTGAAAAATTGCCATAAAATCATCATGACAAAAACCTATGAAATTAACAAAACTGCAACTTTTCGTAGGCGTGCCCTCAAACTGTCAACATTGCTCAAAGTTGACGTATCGGCATCGAGTTCCGTATGATTAACCGTTCGTTAAATGCATTCCTATCAACGTACAGTGATCTAACTGGCGCCCAGACTTCTCGCCTGCACTCCCACATCAAGCCACTTCTTCGTCACCCATCTCACTTACCTTCCTAATCGTCTCCATCAGCTTTACCACTCTGGCCTCCGGAAAAATCTCCTCCGGCCCCTGCGGTGCGATGTCTTTGAATGGGCTTTCGTACATCATGGCTGCGTCCATACTACCGTTTTCAGTGAGGTGACTGATAATCAGTTCGACGAACTCGATCTGATTTGCCGTTGCTTGTTCGTCCAAAAATTCGGCAAAGGCTGCCGTAGCTGCTGAACGGTCAAGGCCGACGAGGGACCGCAGAAAATTGCCAAATCCGTTGGCAGCGGCTGCTGCGCGTTCCATGTCCTCATGGGTTGCTATGCCTGCGTTCACCAGCATAGCTTCCAGACTTTTGATATCTGTATCCGTCAGTGCTTTGCCATTGCGCACTTTTTGCAGAGCGATGTTATCGTCGTGCGCCTTGAGGAATGATCGCGCCTTTTTGCGAAAGCTCTCCATATTGACGCCGCTAGTGCCGGGAAGTGGTACCGTTGTTCCGGGGCCAAACTCGTCTTCGAAGTTTGAATAGAGAATTTTGCGTTCGGTTTTATCGATCAGATGGACAACGTTGCGTAAGCGCCGGCGCACCAGTTCGAGCAGCGGGATGGTCACGCCCTCCCACCAGTCTTCGCGCTGAATGTCCTCGATCAGTTCGATGTGTTGTTGAATGGCTGGAACGCTAGCACGGGCCTCTAACGCACCAGCGATTTCGATCAGCTGCTTTTTTAGCTTCTCGAAGCGCTTTTCGGCTCGTAGGACAGATAGCTGTAGCGACAGCATAAGCAGATCGAAGCGCTTTGCTTCCTCGGCCTCGAATGTCAGCATATTCGGTAGGCCAGAGATTTCTTGCAACTCTTCGACCGTTTGATCGCTCAGATCGAGCCAGTTTTTGGCGTATTGGTACTTCTCCACCAATTGGCGCTTGGTGCGGACAACGAAATTGTCCATGCTCATGGAGCCGATGAGGCTCTCCATCTGGCTGCGCGTATTCTTGGCGATCTGTTCCACTGTTGGAATGGCGTCTGGGTGGCCTTCGAACCCCTCCCCTTCTTCGCGCAGGCCATCGGGAACATCACCACTTTCCAGCGCTTTGACCAGCGATAGCCGGGCGGAAAACAGGCGTTCCGTGATAGATTTGGCGTTTGCAGCCTCCTTAGTGGCCGGGTTCTGGCCAAAATATTCGAGGTTCTGGCAAAAATCGAAAATGCGGAAGGCAGATTTGTCCTCGCCGGGACCGAACAGATCGGGGCAAAGACGGGTGCCACGTCCGACCATTTGCCAAAATTTGGTTTTGGAGCGCACCAGCTTGAAAAACACCAGATTGACGATTTCCGGAACGTCTATGCCCGTGTCCAACATGTCGACTGAAATCGCGATGTGCGGGGCTTTGTCCTTGATCGAGAAGTCGTCAATCAGGCTCTGCGCATAATCGCTTTTATGGGTGATGATACGGGCGAATTCACCGCCATATTGCGGCCAGTTAGCGTTGAATCGCTCTTCAATGAATTCGGCATGTCGCTGGCTCTTGGCGAAGATGATGGTTTTGCCCAGCCGGTCGCCGCCTTTCACCATGATGCCTTCTAGCATCAGATGCGCCAACACCTTGTCGACAGTATCAATGTTAAACAGGAACTTGTTGAGTTCCTCTGTGGTCACTTCGTCCGGCGGGTTTTCGTCGTCCCATTCCAGCATGTCCCAGCGCTCTTTCTCCTCATCAGAAAGCTCGTCATAGCGAATGCCTCCGCGCAGAAACTTGGTGGGGACTGAAATCGGCTCTGAGGATACAAGAAACTCTTGGGCGACCGCTTCTTCCAGATCGTAACTATCGGTGGGCACGCCGGTTTCGAGATCGAACAGTTCGTAAGTATCGCGATCTACCTCCTCTCGGGGTGTAGCGGTTAGGCCTACCAGATAGCTGTCGAAATAATCGAAAATAGAGCGGTAGCGTTGATAGACCGAGCGGTGCGCCTCATCGATGATGACGAAATCAAAATGGCCTGGGCCAAAGCTGCGCTCATCGTCGTCCTTCTTTACCTTGCCGTCGATCAGACCCATCATAGTGGGATAGGTGGAGACGTAGACCCGCCCGTTGCCCAGCCGTTCGGTTACCAGATTCACGGGATTGGAGGATGGCAGGTGTGCTTTGAAGGCGTTAACCGCCTGCTTCACAAGGCTGACACGGTCGGTCAGAAAGAGCGCCCGCTTGACCAGACCGGCTTTCATCATGGCATCGACCAGCGCGACCACGGTTCTGGTTTTGCCGGTGCCTGTCGCCATCACCAGCAAGGCCTTATTGCGGCCAGCATCAAAATCCTGCGCGATGCGGCCAATGGCTTTGAGCTGGTAGGGGCGGCCTGCGATGTCGGGATTGGGGGAGACCGTGGAAAGCAATCTGCCAGTGATCCGACGCTGTATCAGCAGTTCCAACTCATCGCGTTTGTAGAAGCCGCCCAGACGGCGCGGTGGCTTGGCGATACCGTTTGCCCCGGGGGTATCGTCCCAGATCCAGTGTTCCTGCCCGTTGGTGTAGAAAATCACCGGGCGGCGGCCGTGCATGGCTTCTAGCGCGTCAGCATAGAGTTTGGCTTGTTGCTGGCCTTTGCGCGCGTCGAAGCGGGTGCGTTTGGCTTCCACTACGGCCAACGGCAGCCCGTCGGCGCCCCAAAGCACGTAATCGGCAAAACCCTTGTTTTGCGTGTTCGGCATGGGGGTGACTTCGTATTCGACGTCTTTGCCCTCAACGAAATCCGTCCAACCAGCTTCGCGCAACAGCAGGTCGATGAAGTTATCGCGGGTTTCTTGCTCGTTGTAGTCGTGCGGGTCGGTGCGGTTTTCAGCTTCCGCGCGGGCTTGGGCCACTTCTTTGCGCAGGCGTTGTAATTCTTCGTCGAGCGCAGCCTTGCCGGTGCGCAGGTCTTCCAGTGCGGCGTCGCGTTGTTCCAACGCTTCCTGCTGGGCCTTGAGTTTGGAGAAGGCCATGCGCAGCCCGTCGCTGCGGGCGGAGAGCGGTGCGGGGTCGAAAGCGAGGCCGTCGGCGGGTTTCTCGCTGCGGCCATAGGTGCGGCCCAACCAGTAGCAGATGTGAAACAGCTCCTTGACCGACGCCAGCGCCTCGGCGGGGGCTATCTTCTTTTCCTCGTGCACCGCGCGATTGCGAATGCGATTGATGTATTTCGCTTTCAGATGCACCGCCTCGCCGGAAAGACGACGGAAATCGGGATCATGGATCAGGGTTGAGATTGTGTCCTGATAGGGCGGTGTCAGTTTGGGGTCATGCCCAAACACCCATTTCACCGCCAGTTCCATCGCCTTGCCGGAAAGAAACGCCGCCGCCACAGGGTCCGATGCCGCATGTTTTTCAGCCGAACGGGCCGCATCGTGGACAGCGGGAAAGTCAGCGGCGAGGAAGGCGAAGTTGGACATTAGAGGTGTTCCCTCAACTCTTTGAAATGTTCGGCAAAGGAAGCGAACATGGCGTCCCTGTCGGCTTCATAGGAATGTTGCTCATCGTCGGGCGCGTCATGCTTCCAAGACACATTGTTAAGCAGCTGATCCCCGAGCCTTGACTGCTTGAATAACTCGAACAGATCCCGTTCCAACGCGCCTGCTTTGTCACGAAAAGGCACATGTTCTTGGAACGATTTACGGCGCTGTTGGGTATCCTTGTATTTAAAACCCTTGGGTTTCTTGATTTCCGGATAAACTGGGCCGTAAGCGATTTTTTCAAATGTTTTACAGTCGTCCGCCTTCACTTTCTTTTCGCTCCACAACCGCGCACGCAGGGCATTCGTGTTGGCCTGATGCCCAAGATGCTGGCCCATACGCTGATAGGGTGGCGCAGCGTAAGGAGAAGAGTTGTCGCCCGTGCGCCCAATGTAAAACCACTGATTGCCATTGGCATCCGTGACCCTCCAGACGTAAATCCAAAACCCTCGTTGCAGCAGACCGCCATCAAGCGTGGCGCAATGGATGGAAGGCATCATAAGTCTCCCGAAAAGGCGCGGGATTGGAGAGAGGCGAAAAGAGAGTCATACTTCAAACTTACTATTGCGTACTGTTGCAGTGATGCTTTCACTGCCGCTACGCGCTTTTCAAAATTTAGTTGCTGTCTCTCGTCAGGCACCCTCACCAGAGTCTCTTTGATCTGCTTCACGTTCAAAGTGGGCTGCGCGACTGTTCGAAGTTCGGCTGTAAAATAGTTTTGAATCCGGTCCGTTCGTAGATACTCCGCAATATAGACATTGCTGACGTTTGGCTTCAGCGGAACTCTCGTGACTTGTCGAGCAATATTAAAACCAGCCTCATTTTGAGTTGCTAAAGCTATTTCGCCGATACGGCCTACGCAGCTGATTAGCACCTCATCACCTTGCAACACAGATTTGGAGTGTTTCTGGCTAATCGATTCAGTCACGGTCCTGAGTCGGGAATGGTCAATTCTGCCACCCATTAAGTCCGTACCACGGATCAATGGTACGCCTCCGGCGTCTGCTTCTCCCGGCTGGACCACCCCGTAATTTATACGATCACCATCTCTGATCAATTCACTCAATGAGACTTCATCACCCGACTCGTTGTCCCCAAACATCTCGACAAAGATCGATTGGGTTAAGGTGTCTAGGAGGGTTAGGGCTTGGCGGCGTTGGCGGCGCAGGGCGTCCGCCTTGTCCAAAATCGCCGCGATGCGCTTTTGTTCGTCGAGGGGTGGGAGGGGGATTTCGATGCGTGAAACCGCTTCTGGCCGTGCCCGCAGCAACGAGCCTCCAACTCCTGCTACTGTTTGCATAAACTGAGCGTGAAACGGATCGCCAACAAGCGTATGCCGCAGGTAGTCGGGATGAACACTCGAATGTCTAAACGAAATCCACTCTCCTGACACTGCAATGTGCTGAACATCGTGTGACTTTACAACGCACGCTCGTCTGATGTGAGGAACGATACGGGACAACATCACATCATTTGGCTCGGCAATCTTCTTCGCAGAACCAATAGAGCTTCCGTCGACCATCTCTGGATGCCCGGCGTCAAACGCGGGAATGCTGTAGAGCGCAAAGCTGTCATTGGGGTATTTGGCAGGATTGATTGATGGGGCCTTTTTGACCATCAAGTCCCCCAAAGCCACCATCGGCCAACCACTCACAACATTGCCTCCAGTTCATCCAGCCCCTTGGCAATATCCGCCTCCATGGCTTTCAACTCTGCAATGATGTCCTTTGGTGCACGGTGGTTGATTTGTTCGTGGACCACTTCCTTGTAGCGGTTGATGGACAGGTCGTAGCCGGCCTCTGCAATCTCTGCTTTCGGCACGGTGAAACTCTGATCGGTGCGGGCGCGGTTGCGCTCTTCACCCTCACGGTCTGCCCAGCGGGCCAGCACGTCCGGCAGATTGTTTTTGGCGTGATCCTCATCGTTCAAGCCCGTTGCGTAAGGACCGAACTTCTCGGCATCCAGCAGCAGATTGCGCTTATCGTCCAGCGACAGGCCATCGGCTTGCAGATCATAAAACCAGACATGGTCCGTGCCGCCGGAATCCGTGCGGCGGAAAAACAGGATGGCGGTGGAAACGCCCGCATAGGGTTTGAACACGCCCGATGGCAGTTTGACGATACCTTCCAGTTGTTGCTCCTCCACCAGCATCTGGCGGATCGACTTATGCGCCTTGGAGGAACCAAACAGCACCCCGTCAGGCACAATCACCGCCGCCCTGCCACCAATTTTCAGCTGTCGTAAAAACAGCGCCATGAACAGCAGTTCGGTCTTCTTAGTATCGACAATGCGCTGCAGGTCTTTCGCCGTGGTTTCCTTGTCCAGCGAACCGGCAAAGGGCGGGTTGGCGAGGATGAGCGAATAGGCCTCCGCATCGTCCGCGACGCTTTCCGCCAGGCTGTCCTTGTAGGAGACATCCGCCCCTTCCACCCCGTGCAGCGCCATGTTCATGGAGCCAATGCGCAACATTGTGTTGTCAAAGTCATGCCCGTGGAACATGCCGCCGTGGAAGTGATCGCGGGCTTTCGCATCGGTAAACAGCGCCTTGTCTTCAAGCCGCAGATATTCGCCCGCCGACACGAGAAAACCGCATGTGCCGCAGGCTGGATCACAAATCACATCATCCCGCACAGGCTGCACCATGCCGACCATCATATCGATAATATGGCGCGGCGTGCGGAATTGGCCATTCTGCCCGGCGCTTGCGATTTTCGACAGCATATATTCGTAAAGGTCACCCTTGGTGTCACGGTTATCCATCGGGATTTCCGCAATGAGATCAACCACCTTCGACAACAAACCTGGAGTGGGAATGGTGAAACGCGCATTGCCCATGTGTTGGGCCAGCGTTGTCGCCTCGCCGCCAAGTGTTCGCAGAAACGGGAAAACGTGCTGATCCATAATCAAGAATTGCTCATCAGCATCAGCTGACGACAGATAATTCCAGCGCATTTTTGCGTATTCGAGACCGGGTTCGAGCGGGTTTCCCTTCGCATCGAGAATGGGAATGTTGTCGCGCCCCTCAGGGAAAATACGACGCTCAATCGGCTTGCCCGTAGTGTTGGCTTTGCGCTCCGCCAGCGTTTGCTCTTGATCCAGCCCACGCAGAAACAGCAGGTAGGTGATTTGCTCAATCACCTCTAGCGGGTTGGCAATGCCGCCCGCCCAAAAGGCATTCCAAAGCGTGTCGACTTGTGATTTCAGTTTACCCGTTATCATAAAACTGTCTCTTTCGATTTATAAAGGCATCTCTGCTGTTATTTGCTTGGAAGGCCAGCTGTTTTTTCTTAAGTCAGCGGCTTTCTTCTGCAATTGTTCTATCTCGTGATGCATAATTTGAATGTTTGCATATTCTTGTTTGATCTCATGCTGCTCCTGAGCGGTTGGAACAGGAATGCCCAACAGCTTGATATCCTTGATGCTCAAAACTGGAATTGTCGTGCCCGAGGCGAGGGATTTCAACTGTTCATGGACGCTCTGGGAACTGAGATACAGATACAGCGCTTCTGAGGTTAAGCCGCCGTTGGGTGTTGGCCGCAAAATCAGGAATGACTGTCCGGCAGTCCAGAATTCAGTTGCCTTATCGTCCTTGAACTCACGGTCTATGATACCCACCGAACCGATTGTTCCCTTGAATGACAACAGAACATCGCCAGCCTGAACCGCCTGCTTACGCGCGCGCACTTCATGTTCCATCGGCACCTCAATCACGCGAGACGGTTTACCGAAACGACCGGACGGAAGACTATCCGACGGGCTTAGTTCGCGTAGGCGTTTGCCCCCATATTCAGCTTTAGGAAGAGCTGTTGGCCGGATGATTTCCACGCACTCGTCCATACTTGAAGCGCTCGACTTTTGTAAGAAATGCTTCAGTGCTCTGGAGTGCCAAGTCTCGACATATCGATCGTAAGTCAGGGCAAAATTGTTTTGCTGAATATGTGAAATCGGCACGTCGATGGCCTGTGTTCCAATCTCACTACGGGGCTGCACAAGCGAGGACATCTGCCATTGGGTTTGCAAAGTCGCACGACCACGATCCGATTTTATGGAAAATGGTTCAACACTCGCGTCGACCAGCCGCACAGATTTTTTCGGCGGCTCGTCTACGTCGATAACAAGCAATGCGGACTTCATCTGCGTCCCGCCAATTGCACCGGGCGGCAGCGAGAAAACCGAATTTAAGCCGTTTTCGACAAGCGTTTCACGCAATGCTTTTTCAGTACTGACCATTCTAAACAAAAAGCTCTCAGAAACGACGATCACCACCCGTTCCGTTGCCGACGCCATCGCGGATGCCAGAGCGACGCACTCACTGCTAATACGGGTTTTCGCGCCGTCATCGCCCAGAAAATTCTTGGCCTTCGACGATAAATCTGAGAGATCATTCATCGTCGATCCGAAGGGAGGGCAACTGATAATCGTAGCAACTTTCGCATTCGTTTTTTCGACCAATGGATCGCCGATAGTGACGCTCATCGGCCATTTGAAAGCCTGTGATGCCAGTTCAACGAACAGCCCTAGTGTTTCATTTTGGAGGCACAGATGAGGCTCGGAAAGCCCCTTCTCCTTTCGGCTTTTGGCCGCCCCTAACGCAGCAAGAGCAGCCAGATCATGTTCAAAACGGATTGCGCCTGACAACATGGAGAACGATGTCAATTGTTCACTCAGAGCCGCGTCAAGGTATGCTCCAGTATGGCGATGGCTATCCGTCAGAACGTCTCTGCAGAACTGGAGCTGCTCGTCATCGGACAATTGTGCAACGGCAGTTACTGCCTTTCTAAGCTGCTCGGAATCCATGGAATCCGCCACCCGATTTCGAAACAGTTCTACACGCTCTGAGTTTGGTGACTTCTCTTCGGGAGCTCTGTCTCCGTTGGAGAGAATGGCTACTGCATATTCCAAAGCACTCCGTGCACCAGCTCGTTGGAAATCAAAAATCATGGTTTTACTCCTAATAATCAATATCTGATTAACAAAAATTATAAATAAAGTCAACTGTTGATTTTTGTTTTGAAAAGTTGCATTGCTCACCGCCCGGTATGATTAACCACGGCCAATTGAGTGAGCAAAATGTTAGATAAGTCGGAGTTTAGAAGTCGACTTTCGCACTGATTCAACGAATTCGACCTTTTCCCAGCAAAGCACGTTTCCACCGAACTGCGAAAATAACCTTTGTAAAAGCGAAGCATTCAAGCTTTTCAGCGAAAGGTATTTTTGCTGTATCCAGGGAATTGAATAGCCGTTCGACGCCACGTGATCATCTACGCTTCTTCATTTTACGTTCTGTTTTGCGAAGCAGCGCTACTTTGTCCTCAATACGAATGTGGCGGTATCTCAACAGACTTTTGATGTCGCGATGGCCTGAGAAATCCATTACCTGCTCAATCGTCCAGCTAGCTTCGAACAGCCTTGAAATCGCCTCATGGCGATAGTCGTGCCATCTAATCCATGGTGCGCCAACGATTACACGCGCGCGTTCCATTGCCTGCTTCAACGTGTCGCCAGTTGTATCGAAGATCACCTCCTCACGCTTGTTTGAGTTCGGCAGCCGTTCAAGAACTTTAGCCGCCTTTTTAGTGAGCAGAATGTACCTGCCTCTCCCGTTTTTTCCTCTTTGCAACCAGATCGTGCCTTGCTGTGGATCATAGTCTTTCCACTGCAGGCGCAGCATTTCTCCTCGTCGTGCGCCAGTTTCAAGTGCGAATGTTGCACAGGGTTCTACCCAAGGATTTTGTTGGTTTTTGAACGCCTTTTTTAACGCCTTGGCAATGTCCCGGGGGATGCGAGGGATCTCGGTGTCTTCAACTTTCGGATCAGGCACTTCGGCAAGCACGTTAGGGATATGATGCGTGGCACAGGCGCGTCGCATGATCGGCCGGATCAACGACAATTCACGCTTCACAGTGGCCGGTTTCACGTTCTCCAGGCGATCAAGGATATAGTCCTCCCAATGCTCACGTTTCAGGTTGGATAAGCTGTAATCTGCAATGAATTCATCGCGGATAAAGCACTTGAGGCGGTTCATATCCGGTTCTGGATCAGTCCTGACCCTTACACCACGCCGTATGAGCTCAATTTCAGCTTTGAAAAGATCAGCGACCGTTACTTTATCCGCTGACGTGCGATCGCCCTTAAATCCACGCGCACGATCGAGCAGCGCTTGATGGACCGCTTCTTTAGCTTCTTCGAGATCATCAAAGCCCTTGATGAAGTCCGGAAACATCTTGTTTCGTATTTTGACCTGATAGCCGGTAAGGCGGCCATCGTTAGAAATACGCTCGTGAATATAGTCGTGATTCTTGAGTCTTTTGACCGGCATTGGGAACACTCCATGAACAAATTTGTCCCAATTTTGTCCCAAAAGCTTGAAAAGAGCAAAAAGGCAACTTGCCTTATTTCGCCTACACGCATGATTCCATGAGGGAAATCTGGTGCACCCGGCGCGATTCGAACGCGCGACCTCTGCCTTCGGAGGGCAGCACTCTATCCAGCTGAGCTACGGGTGCTATAGGCAGTTTGCCTGTGTTCTGCTTTATCGAATGCGGCGGCGCGCATCAACCCTCGGCGAGAACTCGTCTTGGGTGAAAGCTGCCTTTTTCAACATCACCGATTGCCACTAACGCTTGTTTGTACACGGCGCAGACATCATTTTCTTCCAGTGGTGCATCACGGCCGCGCAGGATGATGGAATTGCCAAGCCGCACGCGGCGCATTTCATCCTGTGACAGGCGCAATTGTGTGAAGCCTTCCATGCTGACCAGGGGAGAGACCAACAGAGCATCAAGCGCCTCCAAATCACCCTCAAGCGACAACAGGTGTTCCAGCGGTATGGCATCAGCCTCTTCGAAGGGTTCAACAAATGTGCGGCGCAATGCGGTCACATGACCAAAACAACCCAGACGTTGTCCAAAATCACGGGCCAGCGCGCGCACATAAGTACCCTTGCCGCAAATCACTTCAAACACGGTATGATCCGCATCGGGCATTTCAACGATGGTCAATTCGCTGATATCAACCTCACGGGCCTCGAGCACAACTTCCCGACCGGCCCTGGCTTCTGCATAGGCCCGTTTACCATCAATTTTTATGGCCGAAAATGCGGGCGGCACCTGCGCCACCGCGCCAATGAAATCTGGCAAGATTGCATCGATCTCGGCACGGTTTGGCCGGGTGTCGCTGCGTTCCGTGACTTCCCCTTCCGCATCATCGGTATTGGTGGCAATGCCCCACCGCACAGTGAACCTGTACGCCTTTTCGCCATCTGTCACATAGGGAACCGTCTTGGTGGCTTCTCCAAGCGCAATCGGCAAAACGCCTGTGGCAAGCGGGTCCAGCGTGCCTGCATGGCCAGCCTTTTGGGCCTGGAACAACCAACGCACCTTGCCCACTGACGGGGTGGATCCAAAATCATAGGGCTTGTCCAGGACAAGCCAGCCCGATATCCGACGGCCCTTCTTTCTGCGCGCCATGGATCAGTCTTTCTGTTCCGGACTGGTCGTTTCGACCGAACCATCCACATCCCGGCGCACCGCTTCGCTGCGCAGCAGGGCATCAATGCGGGAGAAATTGTCAAAGCTTGTATCTTCGAGAAACCGAAATGTGGGCATGTATTTCATCTGGTTGAGATGGGGCGTTGCCCGGGCGCGGATAAATTTCAAATTGGCGGCCAATGCCTTGCAGATGGCTTTCGCGTCGGCAGCACCCTTGCCATTTTGTTTGCGTCCGCCAAGGGGGGAAACATAACAAGTGGCAATTTTCAGATCAGGTGACATGCGCACTTCCGAGATGGAAACAAGCTGGTTCTTCAGAACCGGGTCTTCCAACGTCTCCCGTGTCAGCACTTCCGTGAGCGCATGGCGTACCAATTCACCGACACGCAGCTGACGTTGGGAAGGAGCTTTTGATTTGCTCATGGGGAAACCTCTGGGCGCGGCTGTTTACGCTGACCGCGGTTTTTTGTTCGTTATTTCAGCCACGCAACCGGCCAAAGACCTGTGGTGACCTGGCACACGAGACAGAGCGCCATGTGGCGGCGTCCCGTGCGGTTGGTTCACTTGGCCTGGCGGACTTAAAGCGAGCGCTCAATCATTTCCACTGTGAAGCACTCGATCACATCGCCTTTGCGCATGTCCTGATAATGCTTGAAGGCCATGCCACACTCGGTGCCTGAATCGACCCGGTTCACTTCATCCTTGAAGCGTTTCAGCGTTGCCAATTCGCCCTGATGGACCACCACATCGTCGCGCAGCAGGCGCACGCCCATGCCACGTTCCACATGTCCTTCGGTAACCAGGCAACCGGCAATCTTGCCGATTTTTGAATGGCTGAACAATTCCAGAATTTCCGCATAACCGATAAAGGTTTCGCGACGCTCTGGCGCCAGCATGCCCGAAAGAGTCGACTTCACATCATCGATGAGATCGTAAATCACCGAATAATAGCGAATTTCAACACCTTCGCGTTTCGCCAATTCCTGAGCCTGTTTATTGGCCCGAACATTGAACGCAATAATTGGCGTTGTGGACGCAATGGCCAGAGTAACATCGGCCTCGGTGATGCCACCAACACCTGAATGAACGACCCGCACCTGAACTTCTTCCGTGCCCAGACCCATCAATGACGCATTGATTGCCTCAACCGAACCCTGGGTGTCACCCTTGATTACCAGAGGTGCCATGTCCGCACCTTTGGTCTGCAGATTGGTCATCATCTGTTCAAGCGAACCACGTTGGCCTGCCTGGGCCGCGACAGCCAATTCGCGCGCCTTGCGCTGGCGGTAATCTGAAAGTTCGCGGGCTCTGGATTCATCACCCACGGTCACAATTTGATCGCCCGCAGATGGCGCACCAGAAAGACCAAGGATCTCCACCGGCGTAGACGGCAATGCAGCCGACATTTGGTTGCCCTGATCATCAATGAGTGCACGCACGCGCCCCCATTCGCTGCCGGCAACAATGATATCGCCAATGCTGAGTGTACCGCGCTTGATAATTGCGGTCGCCACCGGGCCGCGGCCCTTTTCAAGCTTGGCTTCAACGACGATGCCTTCACCTTCACGGTTCGGGTTGGCCTTCAACTCAAGCAACTCGGACTGCAAAATGATTGCATCAAGCAGATTGTCGATACCGTCGCCGGTTTTAGCAGATACTTCAACATCGAGGATCTCACCGCCCATGCCTTCAACAAACACTTCATGCTGAAGCAGTTCAGTGCGCACCTTGTTGGCGTCCGCGCCGGGCGTATCCATCTTGTTGATGGCAACAATCATTGGCACTTCTGCCGCCTTGGCATGTTTGATGCTTTCGATTGTCTGGGGCATCACGCTGTCATCGGCAGCCACCACAAGAATTGCGATATCGGTTGTCTGGGCGCCACGGGCGCGCATGGCCGTAAACGCTTCATGGCCAGGCGTGTCGAGGAATGAAATCTTCTTGCCATCACGCTCAATCTGATAGGCACCGATATGCTGGGTGATGCCACCGGCTTCAGCGGAAGCCACACGGGCCTCGCGAATTTTATCAAGCAGAGACGTTTTACCATGATCGACATGACCCATAATGGTAACAATTGGGGGACGTTCCACCATGTCTTCGGGCTTGTCTTCAACAGCGTCGATGGTTTCAACATCGGATTCCGAAACGCGCACAACCGTGTGACCCATTTCTTCAGCAATCAACTGGGCCATATCGGCGTCAATGATGTCGCCAGGCTTCATCATCTGGCCCTGTTGCATCAACAATTTGACCACGTCCACAGACCGTTCGGTCATGCGGTTGGCAAGCTCCTGAATGCTGATTGTGTCCGGTACGGTAACTTCGCGCATCACCTTTTCGCGCGGACCGGAGGACCGCTGGCCGCGTTTTTGTTTTTCACGCTGGCGGCGCATGGAAGCCAGCGAACGGGATCGGGCTGAATCATCAAGCGCATTGGACAGGGTAAGCTTTGTGCGGCGACGGTCATCACCGCCCTTGGGTCGCGCTGCCGGCTTGGGCGCTTCTTTGAGCCGTTCCACAGGGCGCAATGCACCCGTTGATCCGGATTTCTTCAATGCATCGGGATCTGCAGCGGCGGCGGCAGCAGACGCATCAGCAGCCGCAATGCGGGCCTGTTCAGCTTCTTCCTTGGCACGGGCCTCAGCTTCCAGTTCTTTTTTGGCAGCTTCCTTGGCTTCCTCAGCTTCGCGCTCTTCGCGCGCCTTGCGCGTGGCTGCATCTTCCTGGGCGCGGCGAAGGGCTTCTTCTTTGGCCTTTTCCGCCTCCTCAACTTCACGTAGACGCGCTTCTTCGAGGGCGCGGGTGCGCGCATCCATTTCATTGCTGGAAAGCTTGGAACCCAAATCCGCCGGTGCAGCGGCTGGTTTTTCAACCGGAGCAGGCGCCGCCGGTTTGGGCGCGGCTGGTGTCACGGATTCCGTTTTGGGAGCAAACACCTGCTTTTCTTCGCCCGGTTTGACGATGCGGCGTTTCTTGGTCTCAACCACTACGGCGTTGGAACGACCATGGGAGAAGTTCTGGCGTACTGTGCCTGAACCGCCTCGGCCGCGCAGTGACAATGTCCCGCGAGGGCCTGCGGCGGGCTTCTTGTCGTCACCTGAATTCGTATCGCTCATTTAACTATATAACCTTTTTGACCCCCTTCTGGTTATCCGGGGACCGTATCATTGTTGCACCGACATCAGTTCGGCATTCTTATGTTCAAACGGTCACCCATCAGGATGGCTCCATTTCTCGGTATTTCGCCAGTCTCTTGACTGCAGAGAGGCAATTAAGTGCCGCGCCACTATCGTTAAGTGCAGCGTGTATCACATTTGTTGCGCCTAATGCCAAATTCATTTGGTCACTCGACCAAACTCGGTAAACAGGTACCTCTTTGCCCGTCAGCATTTGAGATGCATAGGCTGCTTGATGCAGTTTACGCAACCCGTCTTCCGCACCATCGGTGGCATGAAGCGCCATCACGGTTCTGCCCGATCTGATCTTCTTGTCCACATTGTCTGCGCCTGTAAGACAAGCGCCAGCCCGTTTGGCCATTCCCAAAGCACCTATCGCGGCGGAGCTTAGCATATTATCGACCATGTCGGGCAAATTTTCCGGCACTGAAATTCCCTGCTTCAAACCGCGGGCAAAAAGCTTCTTTGCCATTGCGGTTTCCACCATAGAGCGGGCATTGGATACCCATACTCCCCTTCCAGGCAATTTGGCTTTGATATCCGGCACCAATTGCTGATCCGGCCCGACGACGAAACGGATCATCTTTTTGGGCGGCAACGCCTTGCGGGTAACGATACATGTCCTTTCAGGATCAGCCATGGCGATAACCCGCGCGCGCCTATCAGCGACCGATCAGGCGCCTGTTGCCTCAATCACATTGACCACGGCAGCTCTGGTATCCTCTTCGACGACTTCTTCAACTTCTTCGACTTCCGGCTCCTTAAGATCTTCTTCCGTCACCCAGCCTGCGGCAATGCGGGCGGCCATGATCATTTCATCGGCCTGCACCCGCGACAGTTCAAAACCGTCAAGAATACCTGCGTGACGTGTCACTTCACCGTCTTTGCGCTCGTTCCAGCCGATCAGGTCATCGGCAATGCAACCGGCGAAATCTTCAAGTGATTTGATTTCGTCATCGCTTTTGCCCAAAGCAACCATCATGGCCGTGGTGATGCCAGGCACCTGACGCATGTCGTCAAGAACACCCAGTGCCTTGCGCTCATTGTCCATCTCCGTTTCCTGTTTTTCAAGAAACTCACGGGCCCGGGCCTGCAATTCAGAGGCTGTTTCATCGTCGAAGCCCTCGATCATGGCGATCTCATCGGATTCCACGAAGGCCACTTCTTCCAGATCGGAAAAGCCTTCCGATGCCAGCAATTGCGCCACCATCTCATCCACGTTCAACGCTTCAACAAAGGTCTGCGTGTTGGCGTTAAATTCAGCCTGACGGCGGTTGGATTCTTCTTCCTCGGTGAGAATATCGATATCCCAGCCTGTCAGCTGGGAAGCAAGGCGTACGTTTTGACCACGACGGCCAATCGCCAGGGACAACTGCTCATCGGGCACAACGACCTCGATGCGCTCACGCTCTTCATCAAGAACAACTTTGGCAACTTCAGCTGGTTGCAACGCATTGACGATAAATCCTGCCGCATCTGGCGACCATGGGATGATGTCGATTTTCTCGCCCTGCAATTCGCCAACAACGGCCTGTACGCGCGAGCCGCGCATACCGACACAGGCACCAACGGGGTCAATGCCACTGTCATTGGAGATCACGGCAATCTTGGCGCGGGAACCGGGGTCACGGGCAACCGAACGGATTTCGATGACGCCATCATAGATTTCCGGCACTTCCATCTGGAAGAGTTTCGCCATGAATTGGGGATGGGTGCGCGAAAGGAAAATCTGCGGGCCGCGCTGTTCGCGGCGCACATCATAGATGTAAGCGCGCACACGGTCGCCATAACGGTACATTTCGCGCGGGATCAGTTCATCGCGGCGAATGATTGCTTCACCGCGTCCCAGATCAACAATGACATTGCCATATTCAACACGTTTGACGGTGCCGTTGATGATTTCACCAACCCGGTCTTTAAATTCTTCAAACTGGCGATCACGCTCAGCATCGCGGACTTTTTGAACGATGACCTGTTTGGCCGACTGGGCGGCAATGCGGCCAAAATCCATTGGCGGCAGCAATTCGCCAATATGGTCGCCGACCTTTGCTGCTTCGTTTTTCTTCTTTGCCGAGGTCAGATCAATCTGTGTATCAAAATCCTCAACCTGTTCAACCACCTCCAGCAAGCGCTGCAGTTTGATCTCACCGGTCTTGTCGTTGATATCGGCGCGGATGTTCGTTTCCAGGCCATAACGGGACTTGGCAGCTTTCTCGATGGCGTCTGCCATGGCGCCGAGAACGATGGACTTATCAATCGATTTTTCCCGGGCAACTGCATCTGCAATCTGCATCAGTTCAAGTCGGTTGGCGCTTACTGCCATGGGTCTTCTCCGTTAACGCGCCCCACAATTCGGGGCATTGTTTTCACTTGCGGCAATCCTTGCGGTGCCGGATCAATTGTCTTCGCCAGGGGCGTCTTCAATATTGTTCGCCTGCCGGAGCGATTTGTCTCTCTTCAATGCCTCAGTGATAAGCTCATCAGTCAGCACCAATGACGCACCAATGATGGCATCCAGCGGAATTTCAGCACGGCTTTCTTCGCCCTTGGCTGCATTGTCCCGCTTCATGATCAGCTTATCATCTTCCAGGCCGATAATCTGACCGCGCCAACGCTTGCGACCTTCAACCAGGTAGGCGGCTTCCACTTTGGCCACGTGACCGGACCAGGTGGCAAAATCACTGCGCCGCACCAGCGGGCGATCAATGCCTGGCGATGATACTTCAAGGCTATAGGCCTGGGACACCGGATCTTCAACATCGAGCACGGGTGACAACTCACGTGAAATCAACTCACAATCATTGACAGAAATTGTGCCATCGGGCCGCTCTGCCATGATCTGCATTGTCAGGCCGTTGTGGTCAAACATGCGTGCGCGAACCAACCGAAAGCCAAGATCTTCCAGAACCGGTGCAACGACTTCTGCCACGCGCGCGTCAAGGCCTTCCTCTTTGACAAGGCGGTCAGCTGCAGCGCTGTCATCTGCATGGGCGGCTTCTTGAGTCACGGTGTTTGCATCCGTTGGGTCTAAATGATCAAAAAAAAGAGCGGGTACCCAAGGGACCCACTCCGACGAACAGTCTGAGATTTTGAAAACTGTATAATCCCTATCGCGGGATGTGGCAAGGGCAATGCGCAATTGCGGTGCCGCAGGCCCGAAAATACGAAAAGGCCGGAGACTTGTCCGGCCTTTCTGCATTAATCACCCGTATTGGGGTCGAATAGTCAGTTGGAAGACACCCGGTAGTCCTCGCCGGGATAGCCCAGGGAATCCTGATCTTCAAAAGCGCCATGGCAGCTGTGACAGAATTTCTGCTTGATCTTCATGGCTTTGCCTTTTGGCGAATAGGCGGCATAGAACCAGTCACCAAATTCCTTTGCATCGCCACCGGCGGCAACTTTGGTCATGAAGAACAAAGGTCCATGTTTCACTTCGCCCTTCTTGTTCACGTTAAAGCTTTCTTTGGCCAGAACCGATCCAACGGGCATGGGGCCGCGCTCATCGGAAAACTTGGTGTATTCTGCAAAGGCCGTGTCATTGGCAAAGGTCATGAGAAACCGCTTGCCATGGGTGCCGGTTACCGCTGGCAAAGTGGCGGCGGCTTTCCAGCCCTGATAATCCTTAGTGATTGCATCACCTTGTGAGGCATAGCCTTCGCGCAGTTTTTCTTTCACGCAGTCATAAAGGCCCTGCACCTGCGCGTCGGTCAGATCATCTTTTGCCACATCTGTAGTGCAGGCGGCAAAAGCGGCTGAAGTGGCAAAAAATGCTGCCAGAAATGTCGATGATGAAATCAGTTTATTCATGAGGTACTCCCGTAACCTTTGTAAGAAATTTGCTCTAAACTATCGTGTATATCAAAATCGGGACAATAAACTCTGCTCCCGAAGCTGTGACTTTATCGTGATGAAGCGCGATGATGGCGCCAGGGTCATAACCCTAGGAAAAATTGACCAGGCCCAGTTGTTCACGCCGCGCAAAGCGCCAGGTAAGCGCAACCGAGGCGACAGCAAGTCCACTGGCAAGGCCGACCCACACACCCACGGCACCCAGGCCAAAATAGAATGCGATGACATAGGCCGTGACCATGCCCACACCCCAATAGCTGAAGGTGGCGATGACCATGGGAATTTTCGTATCCGATAGACCGCGCAACGCACCGCCTGCTGCAACCTGAATACTATCGAACAGCTGAAATGCGGCCGCCATCCAGAGCAGGGGAACAGCTGCGGCAACCACTTTGTTTATGTCTGCGCTGCGGGGATCAATGAATAAATAGATGAAAAATTTCGGAACCAGAAAAAGCGTGATTGCTGAGACAAATGCAAATGCGCCTGCAAGCACCAGCACGGCATAACCTGCGCGCCCCACGTCCAGGCGGCTCAATCTGCCCACCGCATTGCCAACCCGCACTGAACTTGCCTGGGACAAAGCCAGGGGCACCATGAACGTGATGCTGGCAATTTGCAGCGCGATGCCGTGGGCGGCCAATTCCACTGTTCCTATCCAGCCGATCATCAATGACGCTGCTGTAAACAGGCCCGCTTCGGCAAAAATGGTAAGGCCAATGGGAATACCAAGATACAGGACAGCACGCAGCGCCTGCCAGTCAGAACGCCAAATGCGGGCAAATAATTCATAAGGGCGGGTGGTCTTCGACCGCGCCACGTAGACAATAACCAGAAGTGCCGCCAGCAAATTGGCGATAACGGTAGCAATACCAGCACCTGGCATTTCCAATCTCGGCGCTCCCAGATTGCCAAAGATCAGGGCATAATTCAGCACCAGATTCACAACAAAGGCGAACAATGTGGTCAGCAACACAGCGGTTGCCTGTTCCACAGCGGTTTGTATTGATCGCAACCCGATTATGACAAAGGCCGGTATCAGTGACCATTGGGCAAAACGCATGTAGGATTGGGCAAGCTCGGCCAATTCCGGGCGTTGCCCCAGGGCGACCAAAATATCAAATGTGAAAAACAACGGCAGTTGGAAGAAAAGTGACAGGGTAAACAATGCCCACAAGCCCATGCGCGCCGAGCGGCGCACACCGCGCGGATCATTGCGGCCAAGGGCACCGGCCATAAGCGGGATCATTGCAGCACCAATGCCCAGGCCAAAAATGAGCAGGACAAAAAATGTCTGGAAAGCCAGGGTTCCCGCCGCAAGCTCCGCGGTCCCCAGGCGACCGAGCATAATTGTATCTGTCACATTGATGAGCATCTGGGCCAGTTGAGCGCCAATCAGCGGCCCACCCAGAACCAATGTCAGCCTGATATGATCCATCAGGCTTTTTGCCGGTGCGGTACTCATCGCAGGATCATTTTCAGGCCTGCCCGTCAACAATGGATTTGGCAATCATGTCGCGCGCTTCATTTGCATCGCCCCACCGGTCAATCTTGACCCATTTGCCGTCTTCAAGATCTTTGTACCGCTCAAAAAAATGGGCGATCTGTTTCAATCGAATTTCCGCCAGGTCATGGATGGAATTGATATTTTGAAACGACGCGGTCATGCGATCGGAAGGAACCGCAATGATTTTTTCATCGGAACCCGCCTCGTCTTTCATGAACAGCACACCGATTGGCTTACAATTGATCACCGCACCGGGCACCAGTGTGCGCTGATTTGCAACCAGCACGTCCAGTGGATCTCCGTCATCAGACAACGTATGCGGCACAAAACCGTAATTCCCCGGATAGCGCATGGCGGTATAGAGAATACGATCCACAAACATGGCACCCGAGGCCTTGTCCATCTCGTATTTGATCGGCTCCCCGCCGATAGGCACTTCGATAATGACATTTACATCATGGGGCGGATTGTCCCCGACTGGAATCGCTTCAATTCTCATTTGTGTGTTCCATATTAGGCGTGGGCTGACCGGGAAGGTTCAAACCTGTCAAGCCGTGTAACAGCTTGCAGGGCTTAACTTGGATGTATCAGAACAGCCACCGCAAGCCCATGGCAAATCAATAGGACTTTTGGGCAACCAGCCACAGTCTCAATCAAACCGGGCCAGATTTGAACAGCCCGTGAAATTTATGAGAAAGCGGCGCGGGTTTTTACATCACCTGAGCTATGGTTATCTGGGTTCAGATCACAAAGGAAACAGCGGCAATCCATGTCAGCCATTCGGTATCAATATGTTGAGGAACTTGAGCTCGACCGACACAATAACACGTCCATTGCACGATTGATTGCCGATACCTATCGCAGCGACTTTTCCGGTCGTTCGTATTACCAAAACCGCCACCACCGCAGATATCTGGCCTGGGAGACCCAATCGGGCGAAGGGCAACTTGTTGGCCATCTTGCAGTGAGCTTTCGTGCCATCACCATGGGTGAGGCGCTCGTTGACATTATTGGAATCGGAGAAGTGGCCGTGGCGGCCGCCTTTAGACGCCGGGGCATAGCCCGCACCTTGCTGAACAATGCTTTGGACGACGCACGACAGTCGACCGCGCGATTTGCGGCTCTGTTTGGTGAAAATCCACTTTATCAGCAAGCTGGCTTTGTACCGGCGCACAATCCGCTGACGCTGGTTGAGATGACGGGCGCACAAACCCGCGAGATTGTCACAGGGCCCAATCGGTATTTCATGGTACTGGCGCTTGCCGGCGACAGTTGGGATCATACAACGCCTGTCGATCTGGCCGGGTTTGCATTTTAAGTTCACCCGTGTGGAACCGAAACGCAATTATTTGGATTTTTCAAACCTTAGATATGCCGGCGGCCTGCCTTCGCGGATGGCCTTTGCCTCATAGCGGGTTCGTGTCCAGCCTTCCCACGGATTGTTCCAATCGGCTGAGCTGGCTGCCAGCCAGCTCAGCGAAGAATGACGCGCTACATTTTGCAGGGTCCAGTTCACATAGGTGTCGATATCGGAGGCAAAACGAAACAGGCCGCCGGGCTTGAGCACCCGTTCGATACGATCAAGATTTGGCGCGTTGACGAAGCGGCGCTTCCAGTGTCGTTTTTTGGGCCAGGGGTCGGGATAAAGAAGGTCAACCCGGTCGAGGCAATTGTCCGGCAGCCAGTCCAGTATCAAAGACGCATCATCGTCAAACAGGCGGACGTTTTTTAGATCATCATCGTCAATCTGGCCAAGCATCTTGGCCATTCCGTTGATAAACGGCTCAACACCAATAAAGCCCACATGAGGAGCCTGCCGCGCCTGGCCGGCAAGATGTTCCCCACCGCCAAATCCGATTTCGAGCATCACCTGATCAGGCTTTCCTTGAAACAATTCGCCCAGGTCGTTGGAAGCGGGGGTCGATAAATCCAGTTTGAGCCGGGGTAACAGATCATCCATCAGCCGCTGTTTGCGCCCACGCAATTGCTGGCCCTTGCGGCGGCCATAAAAGCTTTCGGTCGCCCGCGCTTTAAGTGGTTTGCTTTCAGTCATCGGCTATCGGCCTTCCCAAACCGGGATCCCAAACGAATTCGGGCGCTGTTGCCAACGCCCGAATTGATACTTCGCTATTTGCTGCTCATATGAAAATCACATGGCTGCCTTCAGCGCATCAACCAGGTCGGTCTTCTCCCAGGAGAAACCACCATCCGCATCAGGCGTACGGCCAAAATGGCCATAGGCCGCGGTGCGGGCAAATATCGGCTTGGTCAGACCCAGATGAGTGCGAATGCCGGTTGGGGTCAGGTCCATCACACTGGCAATGACATTTTCCAGTTTTTCTTCCAATGCGCTGTTGCCGCCAGTGTCAACATATACCGACAAGGGTTGTGCAACACCGATCGCATAGGAAAGCTGGATGGTGCACCATTCAGCCAGGTCTGCATCAACGATGTTTTTCGCCAGATAGCGCGCGGCATAAGCGGCAGAGCGGTCCACCTTGGTGGAATCCTTGCCAGAGAACGCACCGCCACCGTGGGGCGCGGCACCCCCATAGGTGTCCACGATGATTTTGCGGCCGGTCAGTCCGGCATCGCCGTCTGGGCCACCAATAACAAATGCACCAGTGGGGTTCACATGCCAGACGGTTTCGTCCGTGATCCAGCCCTGCGGCAGGCAATGCGTGACCGTTGGTTCGATCATGGCGCGGATGTCAGCGGAGGTATCTTTCTCGTTGAGATGCTGGTGGGAGACAACGATGGATGACGCTCGTACCGGCATGCCGTTTTCATAGACGACCGAAACCTGGCTTTTTGAATCCGGACCAAGCTTGCCCTTGAGGCTGCCATGGTGGCGTTCATGGGCGAGTTTTTCCAAAATCATGTGGCTGTAATAAATCGGCGCGGGCATGAGCGCTTCGTTGCCCTTGCAGGCATATCCAAACATGATGCCCTGGTCGCCAGCCCCTTCCATGGATTTGGCATCGGCATCGCTTTTGCTTTCGACAGAATTGTCGACACCCTGGGCAATGTGGGCAGACTGGTCGTGGAGCAATACCTCAACCTTGGCTGTTTCCCAGTGGAAACCGTCTTGTTCGTAACCAATATCCTTGATTGCCGCACGGGCGACCGATTCGATTTCATCATTGGTAATGGATGCAGGCCCACGGGTTTCGCCCGCAATGACCACGCGATTTGTTGTTGTGAGAGTTTCGGCTGCAACGCGCACATCCCAGGGGTCCATTTCGCCGGTTTCGTGGGCACGGCCCAGAAACAGGTCGACGATTTCGTCGGAAATGCGGTCAGAAACCTTATCGGGGTGGCCTTCCGAAACGGATTCAGAAGTGAAGACATAGTTCTTTCGTGACATGGATCTGCCCTTGCTTAGTTGAGCTTCCGCGCCGCCCGGGCCCCGGAAAACTGAGGAGGAACAAGGCGCAACAAGCAGGGAGCCAAACACGCCATTGTATGAACGGGCGCAGTTACGGGAATGGGCCCAACGATGTCAAGCAATAGCTGGAATATGCAGGTGGCGTTTGAACGTTTGGGGGCGCGACAATAGCCGGGCAGAATGTTCAGGCTTCCGGCGACCCGGTTTCATCGGCCAGTCCACGCACCAAATCAATGACCTTGCGGCGCAGAACCGGGTTGGTGATGCGCACGAAAGCCCGATTGAGCTGTATGCCCTCCGGGCTTGAAAGAAAATCAACCACATAGGAAGTGGACCCGGCCTCAGACATGCCAACAGCGGCATTGCCCGGCATGGGCGCATCTTCGAAAAAGAAAGAGACCGGCACCTTAAGTGCTTCGGAAATCTGCTGCATCCGGCTGGCCCCAATGCGATTGGTGCCCTTTTCATATTTCTGGATCTGCTGAAACGTAATGCCCAGCGCTTCGCCAAGTTTTTCCTGGCTCATGCTCTGCATGGTACGGCGCAATCGCACGCGGCTTCCCACATGAACGTCAATGGGGTTTGGGACTTTCTTTTCCGCCATTTACAGCCTCATTTTCAGCAATGTGTAAGGGGAAACCGTTGCAGCTTATTGCAACCTGTTGGTGTTAGCGCTTCGCAGGACTACCAAAATGACAAATAGGATGCAAATGAAAATCAGAACCGGCAGATTGCCGGTTTTGGCAAATAGGGGCGCGGGTGCTGCCTGTGGCAGGCGCGCGTCCACAACACCGCGCTGGTTCAAACCGAGACTGGCCACCACGCGGCCATAGGGATCGATCACCATTGATATGCCATTATTGGCAGCGCGAACAACCGGCAGACCTTCTTCAACCGCTCTCACCGTGGCCTGATGTGCGTGCTGGTAGGGCCCGGCGGTGGCGCCGAACCAGGCATCGTTTGTGAGGTTCACAATCCATTGGGGCCTTGGTCCTGCAGCTGCAACCTTGCCCGAAAAGATGATCTCGTAACAAATGAGCGGCAAAAACGCGGGGGTGGCTGGTATGGTGACCGTTGTGCGCTGATTGCCATGGGTAAAACCGCCTGGCAAACGGGTAAGCTGTTCTATTCCAAGTTCTTCAAGGAAGGATTGAAAAGGCAAAAACTCGCCAAATGGCACCAATTGGGTCTTGTCGCGGGCCGCTACGATTTCCCCATTGCCGTTGATCGCATATAGCGCGTTATAGACCTTTGACTGATTGCCGGTGTCATCCAGGCGCATGGCACCGGTGAGCAAAATTGTGGTTGGCGGCAAGAGTTTGCCGATCGATGCCAGGTGGTCGCGACGCTGGGTCAAGATGAAGGGAAACGCCGATTCTGGCCAAATCACGTGGCTGAAGGCAGCAACAGAGGCGTTTTCGGGGCCTTTATTGGTGTTGGAAAGCGACAGGTAGTCGGCCATGATTGCGGCTTCGTTTTCCGGCTTCCATTTTTCACGCTGATCGATGGCCGGCTGGACAATGCGCAACCGGATATCTGGTTGGAACTCGTTTGGTGCGGTGGACAGGACATATGCGCCATATCCCACATGCATCACCATCAAAATCATCGCGGCGACGAAGCTTCTGACCATATGGACGGCTGGACCGTAGCGCCCGAAAACACAAATACCTGCCACGGACGCGCATAGCACCGTTATGAATGTGACTCCGTAAAGGCCGATCAGGCCGGAGGTTTGCATCATCACCGGAAATGGCATGAATGCATAACCAAGGGCATTCCAGGGCAGCCCTGTCAGCACGGTTCCGCGCAACCATTCGCAAAAGGTCAAAGCCGCGGCAAGCGCCAGTAGCCGTGTCCAGCCAACGCCCCAGCCAAATCGTGCCAACGAAGCTGCCAGGCCCCAGAACAGCGCAAGCCCTGCGGGCAGGGCAATAACGGCAATCGGCAACAGCCAAATGAATTCGTCGGCATCAACGAGGAAGGCTTTGCCGACCCACCAGAATCCGAACAGGAAATAGCCAAAACCAAATTGCCAGCCCACTTTAAAGGCGGGCCAGACACGCCTTAGCGTATTGCGCAAGCCGCCTGTGGCGGTTGACCCCACGGGTGCCACTGCCCCGTCCAGCAGCCATATGAATATAGGAAACGTGACAAATAGGATTGGAAACAGGTGATAGGGCGCCAGCGCCCCCGCGGAAGCGGCACCAGCCAATACCGCCAGCAAAGCCTTGGGATAGCCTTCGAGCAGAATAACCCGCTGTGAAAGCCGGGTAAGTTGCGTTGCAACGCCCAAGCTGCGCCTCCGAATCAAACTTGTTCAGCCCGTAAAACTGATGCGCGATGCACCCGCGAAGGTCAATGAGGTTGTCTTTTGGAGACGATGCCGTGCCGCCAACGAAAATGGGTCCACCCTTTCGGGCAGACCCATCCGTATTAGCTTCAATCCATAGGGGCATATAGGTTAAAGCTAAACTGTTGCCGTTTGCCGGGCTTACTTGCGGCAGCGGCGTTCGCGGCCGCGACGGTCGATATAGGTGTCTGTTTCCTCGTCATAGCTGCGATAGGCGCGGTAACAGCGATCCACGTGGCGTTCCCAGCGGGAAACTTCGCGATCGTCGTCATAGTCGCGGTTTCTGGAGTTGGCGATAATCGCGCCTGTCACGATGCCAGCTGCAACGCCGCCTGCGATCCAGCGTTCGCGTTTGCCGGCATATGCATCGGTGGAAAATGAAGTGGCCAGAAGCGTCGCTGCAACAAGGGCCGTTGCGCCAAAATTGATAAGTTTGGAAGTCTTGCTGGTGGAAGCTGAAACAGACATTTGGTTCTCTCCTGCTGCTGATTTCCTTACCTAACGTGACGACATGTCACCGGCTTGGAAGATTGTTTGCTGACGTTGCTGCGTCCTTGAAACAACCATGCGCCAATTCATCCAACTCAGATGTGCGAGATCGCACAGGGTGAAGATATTTTTAAAAAATTTAGCTGCCTGCCGGGTATAAACAGCTGCTTAAAACAGATAATTCACTTAAATAACAAAGGCTTTTGAGCATCTCGGCATTATCTATTCACGGCCGACATTATAATGAATTGCCCTTTCCATGCCGGGTAACGAGTAATATGAACACCTCATCCCTGCGACTATTGAGATAAACAGAATCATGTCCACACCAATGACTAAAGAACGTCGGCGCATACTCGTGACTGGTGGAGCCGGCTTTTTGGGTTCGCATCTGATTGATCGGCTGTTGGAACAAGGGCACCAGGTTGTGTGCGTCGACAATCTGTTTACCGGCTCGATCGATAATATTGCCCATTTGGGCAATAACGCAGATTTCAGTTTCCTGGACCACGATGTGTGCCGGCCGCTGAATGTGGAAGTTGATGAAATATACAATCTGGCGTGCCCGGCCTCACCCATTCATTATCAGTATGACCCGGTGAAAACAGTCAAAACCAGCGTACTTGGGGCAATCAACATGCTGGACCTGGCAAAAGCCCTGAACTGTCGGATCCTGCAATCTTCCACCAGTGAAGTATATGGTGACCCTATCGTTCACCCCCAGCCTGAGAGTTATTGGGGCAATGTGAACCCTGTGGGGCCGCGCTCGTGCTATGATGAGGGGAAGCGGTGCGCTGAGACTTTGTTTTTTGACTTTCAGCGCCAGCACGATCTCGACATCAAGGTTGCCCGGATATTCAATACTTATGGTCCGCGCATGGACCAGGCCGATGGGCGGGTCGTTTCCAATTTCATCGTGCAAGCGCTGAAAGGCCAGGACATCACGCTATATGGTGATGGCAGCCAGTCGCGTTCATTTTGTTATGTGGACAATCTTATTGATGGTCTGATCGCGCTTATGGAAACACCTAAAGGGTTTACCGGGCCGGTCAATCTGGGAAATCCCGATGAATTCACCATCCGCCAACTGGCCGAAAAGGTCATTGCGAAAACCGGTTCCAGATCAAAGATCGTGGTCAAGCCATTGCCTAAGGATGATCCACGGCAGCGCCAACCCGATATCGCACTGGCGCGCGAGCAATTAAAGTGGAACCCAAATATTGCGCTCGAAGATGGTCTGGAGAAGACCATTGCCTATTTCCAGAACATTTTAACCCCATCCCTGGCATAGATGGATTTGCCACCGCCAATTCATAAAGTGCGGGGTGGTTCTTCCCCATCCGTTCTGGTGACAGGAGGGGCCGGCTATATTGGGGCCCATGTGTGCAAAGCGCTTTTTGAGGCGGGTTACCGGCCCGTTGCCTATGATGATTTATCCGCGGGCAACGAGCTGGCCGCCAAATGGGGCCCACTGGTGGTTGGAGATATCAATGACCCATCGGCGCTTCGGGCAGCATTTGAACTCCACCAACCCATTGCCGTGATGCATCTCGCTGCGGTCTGTTCGGTAACCGAGTCCGTTGCCAATCCGCAGAAATATGAGCGCATCAATGTCCTTGGCACGCGCAACGTTCTTCAAGCCATGGCAGATGTCGGTATCGACACAATCATCTATTCGTCTTCTGCAGCTGTTTATGGGGACAGTCCGGGAAACTCCCTCGACGAGACGGCGACACTTGCGCCAGCCAACCCTTATGGCCAATCCAAACTGGAAGGTGAACAGTTGTTGGCGGCATTTGAAACCAGCGATAAATTGAGATGGGTGGCCCTGCGCTATTTCAATGTTGCGGGAGGCGACACCGACTGTCTGCATGGGGGTGGTTACCGGCCGGAAAACAATCTTATTCCTCTGGTGCTCGACGTGGTGAAGGGAAAGAACAAAGATCTCCCGGTTTTTGGCGACGACTATGCCACCCGTGACGGCACCTGTGTCCGCGATTTTGTGCATGTATCAGACATTGCCAGCGCCCATTTGGCAGCTCTGCGCCACCTTGAGTTCGGCGCCCGGGGCAAGATTTTCAATCTTGGCAGTGAGCAGGGATATTCGGTCAGGGAAGTGATCAATTCCGTCGAAGAGGTAACAGGCTTAGCTGTTCCATGGCGGGTTGAAAAAAGGCGTCCAGGTGATCTGCCCAATGTTGTTGCCAACGCGGCGCTGGCGCGAGAATTGCTCGGCTGGAAGCCACGGTATGAATCGCTGGAAGCGATTGTTGCATCGGCCTGGGACTGGCACAGGGCCAAAACCGGCAAAGCTTAATGCAATTAGCGCTTATTCGTCCTCACCTTTAAGGGCGGGTGCCATTGTCTTGCGAAACATCGGCGACAAATCTCGTAAGTCCAATCAAGCGGAACAAGCACCAGGCTCGGCGCAAGTTACCGATCCACCAATTGGGTTTGGTCCGGGTAGCGTTTGGGTCAGTCACCCATTTTCAGGGCATCAATAAATGCCGATTGGGGTATTTCCACCTTACCGAACTGGCGCATTTTCTTCTTACCGGCTTTTTGCTTATCCAGCAGTTTGCGTTTGCGGCTGGCATCGCCACCATAACATTTGGCAGTCACGTCCTTGCGCATGGCCGAGATGGTTTCGCGGGCAATCACATTGCCGCCAATGGCAGCCTGAATTGGAATTTTAAACAGATGTTTGGGGATCAGCTCTTTGAGCTTTTCACACATCACCCGCCCACGGCTTGTGGCGGCGCTGCGGTGGACGAGCATCGAAAGGGCATCGACCGGGTCGCCGTTGACCAGAACCGACAGCTTCACCAGATCGCCATCGCGGTAGTCTGAAATCTGATAGTCAAAGGACGCATAGCCCCTGGAAATTGACTTCAACCGGTCATAAAAATCGAAAACGACCTCGTTGAGCGGCAAATCATATTCCAGCATGGCCCGGGTGCCCACATAAGTGAGGTTGGTCTGGATGCCACGCCGGTCCTGACATAGTTTTAGAATCGGGCCCAGATATTCATCCGGGGTCAATATTGTCGCCTTGATCCACGGTTCGTGGATCTCTTCGATCTTCATCACATCGGGCATGTCGGCTGGATTGTGCAGTTGAAGTTCGCTGCCATCGCGCATTTGCATCTTATAGACAACCGACGGGGCCGTTGCGATCAGGTCGAGATCAAACTCGCGTTCAAGCCGCTCCTGAATAATCTCCAGATGGAGCAGACCCAAAAAACCGCAGCGGAAACCAAAGCCCAACGCGGCTGACGATTCCATTTCATAGGAAAAGCTCGCATCATTGAGGCGCAGTTTGCCAACAGCAGAGCGCAAATCTTCAAAGTCTGCGGCGTCAACGGGGAACAAGCCGCAAAAAACAACCGGCTGTGCCGGTTTAAAGCCCGGCAAGGCCTCCGCCGTCTGGCGTTTATCTTCGGTGATCGTGTCGCCAACGCGGGTGTCTGCAACTTCTTTGATCGAAGCGGTAATGAAACCAATCTCGCCCGGCCCAAGACTTTCAACTTCAACCAGTTTGGGCGAAATTACCCCCACCCGGTCGACCGGGTGTTTGGCATCGGTGCCCATCATGCGAATGCTCTGCCCCTTGCGCAGCTCGCCATCTATCACACGCACGAGAACGATGACGCCAAGATAAGCATCGTACCAGCTGTCGACCAAAAGCGCTTTTAGCGGCGCATCCCGTTCGCCGCCCTGGGGCGGTGGCAGGCGTTTGACGATTGCTTCGAGAACGTCCTCCATGCCCAGGCCGGTTTTTGCGGAAATCTCCACCGCATCCGATGCATCGAGACCGATGACTTCTTCAATCTGCGCCTTTACCCGTTCCGGCTCGGCGGCAGGAAGATCGATCTTGTTGAGAACAGTGACAATCTCATGATCATTGTCGATGGCCTGATATACATTTGCCAATGTCTGCGCTTCCACGCCCTGGGAAGCATCCACCACCAGCAGCGACCCTTCACAGGCCGAAAGCGAACGCGATACTTCGTAAGCGAAGTCCACATGACCGGGCGTATCGATGAGATTGAGGATATAGTCCTGTCCATCATGCCCCCGATAGGGCAAGCGCACCGTTTGTGCCTTGATGGTGATGCCGCGCTCGCGCTCGATATCCATATTGTCGAGCACCTGCTCGGACATCTCGCGTTCAGCAAGGCCACCGCACATTTGAATGAGGCGGTCAGCAAGCGTCGACTTGCCATGATCGATATGCGCAACGATGGAGAAATTGCGAATGTTTGAAAGTGGTGTGCTCATGGGGGCTGTTTAGCACCATCCTTGGAGGCCGCAAGAGCATGTTTGGTCGCGATGTGATTTTCGCACCCGCCTGGCACCTTGCCGATGGTCAGGTTTCCTGTTCCTCCACCGGCTCAACTTCCACTTGATGGGTTTTGCCCCAGCGCAATTTCTTGAAGTCAAATCCGGTTTCGATCGTGGGTTTCACAATCCTAAAATAGGGCGACAAGTCAAAGTCTCTGGGGGTGAACAGGGAATGGTGCCTGATGTGCAGAATTTCCGCCCGCGCATAGGATTCACAATCATAGTCGAGGCATTCCGGAAGGCGTTCAATGTCGGGCAGGATGGGATATCGGATGGATTGATAGGCTTTGGCAATCAATGTGGAACAGATGGCGCGGGTGGGGCTGCCGGATCCAAATGCCAACATTTTTCTACGCCACCTTGTGGGCACCGGCGGCGTGGGAATGAGGTATCGCGCCAGATCAAGAATGTTTCTTGTGTCGTAGGCCAGGCCAAGACTGTTGACCATATAGCTCACCAGGTCATTACGGTCCTGTTTTTCCAGGCCAATGGGGCGGCAGATACGTGTGTTGTAGGTCTCGTATTTTTTAAGCGGAACAGCAACGCATCCTTCTCCCAGATTAACCTCAATCAGGCGTGGCCGGTCTTCATCGCGCCCGCTTTCGGCTTCTGGCAAAGCATCGCCCACATAAATGGCCGCATGGGACCATGTACTTTGGGTGAGATATTTGATCGCAGCTGATACTTTCTGATTGCCTTCAACCAGCAAGACATCGCCGGGCCGCAGGGTCTCCTGCAAAATTTCCGGCGACGAAGGTGTATAGGGCTCATAGCCTGATGATTGCGAGGTCAGGCGACCCGCAACAAACTCAGCGATGTAATCCAGCAGACTTTTCTTATTTCCCATGGGAGGGTCGGGCTTTCACGGGGCGAGGTGAATTAAATCTACCAAAACATCGCTCTGGCTGAAAGAAATTCTGATCAATTCCTATTGAAAAGCATCAATACCGGCAATCTCGGATTGAATGAAGAAAGTGCTGAAGGGCTGGGAGTTAATTCCTCACCCCGGCAAAGACTTTGGCAAAGACTTTCAATCATGCGGCATTGGTGATGAACAATGCCGCGCCTGTGCCGATCTTAATTTGCCCCGATCGGTTTCAGGCGCGGCATCAGCCCATGGACACTGCGTACCAAAATGTCCTTCCGCAGTGCCATCTACAATGTCCCGTCGGACATTAAGCTTTGGGAGGAAAGCCCCACAGTCAACGACGAGACGAAGCTGCGCCGCGCACCCCGTTATGAGGGTTGGGTCGGAAATGCAGCAGCGCAGCTTCTCATGCAAATCTTACCGGCCACTTGCAAAGTCGGCAGAGCATGCATGTATCGCCGCAGGAACTTACCTGCTTTTGACAGCAGGTTTTGCGCCCCGCTCCTGACGGCGACAGCGGTCACATGGAGTGAAACCGCACGGGATTAAAGGCATGTAACCGTTACATAGTGTTACACTTCTATATTTCTCTATTATTTCAGATACCTAAATCGACAACGATGTTAAGTATGCACCCTGTCGGACTCTACAATTTTGTTATTTTTTGAGACAATTGTTCTCAATAATTGATATCACGAGCCAGACTTCATGTCCGTTTCCATAAAGCGGTCGATCAATTTCTGGGCCACCTCAGGGGCAAATCCACGCTTGAGCAGATTGCTCATGGGGTCCGCAACAATTTTCGGGGCGTTGGTCTTCAACTCGTTCCAGGCTTTTTTGACATCGTCCTTGCGCCCGCTTTGATGGGCACCAATTGCCACGGCCATCGCCGTCAATGGAGAGCGTTTGACATCCATCAACCGCGATAGCCGTGCGACCTGTGCCCGGTCACCCTCCAACTCGGCGGCAAGAAACTTGTAGAACATAAGCCAGGCCGGACGGGAGATCAGCTCTTCATCCACCCGCTTAAAAAGTGCCCGTCCGCCACTGACTTCGCCAATTGATATTTTCCATGCGCCAAAGTCAGCGATGATGTCGCTGTCATACGGGTTAAGCTGCAATGCCCTTTCTGCCGATGCCCGTGCCCGTGCACGGTCGCCTTGAACTTTGAAAACTGCAAATCGGGCCTGATGTGCCCTGGCTGAAAGCGGTGCAAGGCGCAGGGCGATGTTGGCATGATTGGCAGCCGCCAGGAGCGGTTGTTGCCCGGCGCGCGGATTGCGATCTTCCCGATAGGTGTCCAGATGCAGAAAAGTCAGTGCGGAATGGATGCCCGATGTGGCCATGCCATCCTTGATGAGTTTTTCGCTGCATTCACGGGCCTCGGCATGTTTCGCATCGGTTTTGGAGTAGAAATATTGATAGGTTTTTACGAAACAGGTCGTTGCAGGCCGGTTGAGCATGCCTTTGGCAATGTCTGCGTAAATAATGCCATAGGGCGAAAAGAGCGGGGAGGCCTCACGCGAAATCATGTCTACAATTTTCCGGTCAGTCAGTGATGCCGGACGGGAAATGGCGCGTTGGACCGTCCATAGCACCTCGCCATCAACCGCACGGGTGAGGCTGCCATAAAAACGCACTTCATCTTCGCGCCTGTGGGCAGTGAGCTGAATTTGATAGTCGGCGGTGCGGGCGGGCTGGGCGTTTTCCTTACGCACAATCGTTGTGCCCAGAAATTTGTAATCTTCAAACCGGGCAATGGCCACATTGATGGCATCTCTCAATTCACCCAACTTTAGCCAGTCAGGATATTCATCATCGGGCAGTGCAAGGGTGGCAAAAACAGTTGGACGCAACATGACTTCTTGCGCATTTATGTCGGTGCCCGCGGAACTGCCTGCGACCTTAGTGGAGGAAGCGGGTTTGGCGATGGGCGGATTGTCCGCGTAGTCCAATGATCTGATTGTCGACAAAACTGCCGCCAGCGCCACAATCAACCCGGTTACCACCAAGCCGACAGCGATCGGAGTTCTCGCCGGTTTTGCCGGCGTTTTGGTGTTGGCGATTTCCCCTTGAAGATTGGGGGCCAAAGGGGTTTTGGCTAGCGATGGCAGCGGGGCAATTTCGTCCAACTTGCCCGTGGGCTCGCCTTGGGATGAAAGTGTTTTGGTTTCACTCTCATTGACCACAAAAACCGGCACGTAGGAGCCGGAAGCCAGCTCAATGCGAACCGGGTTTTCCGCGGATTCTTCACTGGCATTGTAAGCGGAAAGAGCTTGTCGCAGCCGGCCGGCGGCCACACGAACAGCCGCATTAGTCTGGGGGTCAAAATCTTCCGAACGCCCCAAAGCGTCAACGGCGATGGAATAGGCTTTTATATCTTCGTGCTGGTTTGCGAGCGTTTTTCGAACGATGAACGTCAGAAAATCCGACAATTGGGCCGAGCCATTAAAAGCGCCGGACCGCAGAACCGCCGCCAGCGTTTCTTCCACGTCCCTGTGTGTTGCCTTGGACGGATTGACTTGATGATCCTCCACCATGACCCTGCTACCTTGTTGATCGACTAATTTATCGTCAATCACCTCATGTGATAGTCATAGTGGAGGAGATTTTTGAATTAGCCAACTGCGGCGTGCTTAAGAAGATGCCGATTGCGATGCAGCAACAACATCAGCCAATGCCCGTTCAAGCATTTCCAGATCCTGTTCCCGCGACAACCGATGGTCTCCATCCTTGATCATAGTCACAACAACATCGTCCTGACTGAGTTGTTCAACCAGGCGCATGGCGTGTTGCCAGGGGACATCGGGATCCTGCATTCCCTGCAAAATTCTCACAGGCACCCCCAAAGCGATCTCGCCGCTCAACAGCAAATTGTTGCGACCGTCTTCAATAAGCCCGCTGGTAATCTTGGTGGGTTCGTCAGAATAAGCGCTGGGTTCCAGGATGAACCCATTTGTTGCTAATTCATGTTTCTGATCGGGTGTGAATTCAGGTTCCATCAATTCAACAGTGAAATCGGGGGCCGGGGCAATTAACACCATGGCTGCCAGTCGATCCTGTTCACCCAATTCCTGCAACCGCTGGGCAACACGCAGGGCAATCCAGGCGCCCATGGAGGAGCCGACAAGAATCTGGGGGCCTTGGGTGTGAGCGCGAATGATCGACAGACTCTCTTCGACCCAGCGCGAAATTGTACCTTCGGCAAAATCTCCGCCAGATTGGCCGTGGCCAGAATAGTCAAAGCGCAATGCGGCAGCGCCTGTGTTTTGGCCAAATTCAAACAGCTTCAGCGCCTTTGAACCCTCCATGTCGGAACGGAACCCGCCAAGCCAAACCAGACCGGGAACGGTGTCCCGCGTTGCCGTGAGCATTTTTGCAGCAAGGCGTGTCGTATTGCCGAGCCATTCATGTTCGTGTGAAATAGTCTTTTCCAACGGAAGCATTTCCCTCTATTGCATCCCAATCTTCATTACCGGGAGCGCGTTGGTAAGCGCCCCTGACAGTGCACTATCCGTCCCATCGTCTCCTTTCGCAACATTGGCACAAAGAATATTCCCAACATGTCACCACCCTCAAGACCGCCCCGTATTCTGCAGGTAATTCCCGCGCTTGGAACCGGTGGAGCCGAACAGACAGCGCTGGATATCGGTGAGGCGCTTGTCGCAGCGGGATGGACATCATTTGTTGCCAGCCAGGGTGGGCGCTTGCTGCACCAGTTGGAAGAAGGTGGCAGCCAGCATGTTCATATGCCGCTCGACACCAAAAACCCCATCAGGATCTGGCGCAATGCGGCTCTGCTGGCGCGGTTCATTCGCGAACACAATATCGACATTGTTCATGCCCGCTCACGGGCACCCGCCTGGTCGGCTCTCATTGCCGCGCGGCGCACGGGGCGCAAATTTGTCACCACTTATCACGGTGCCTATTCGCAATCGAATGCCTTTAAGGGCTGGTACAATTCCGTCATGGCGCGCGCTGACCGTGTGATCGCCAATTCCAAATGGACTGCGAGACTGATTGCGCAACGGCACCCTTTTGCTGCCCCACGAATTATCGCTATTGCCCGGGGTACGGATTTTGCCCGCTTTGACCCAAAAGCTGTCAAAAAAGCACGGCGAAATGGCCTGCGGGATTCCTGGCAATGCGGTGATGGGGATTTCGTGTTTCTTCATCTGGCACGCTTGACCGGGTGGAAGGGCCAGAAAATTGTAATCAAAGCCGCGGCCAAGCTGGCAGCAGATTTTCCCAATATGCGGTGTGTGTTGGCCGGTGATGCCCAGGGACGTTCCGGCTATCTGGAAAGCTTGCAGCAATTAATCGAGGACCATGGCTTGCAGGGCAAAGTAATCCTGCCCGGTCATTGTGATGATCCAGCCGGGGCAATGGCCGCCGCAGATGCTGTGGTGGTTGCCTCCACCGACGCGGAAGCTTTTGGGCGCGCAGCAGTGGAAGCCAGTGCGCTGGAAAATCCATTGATCGTCACCCGGTTGGGAGCCGTGGAAGAAACGGTCATCTCACCGCAAGATGCTCCAAAGGGAAATTTCACCGGCTGGAAGGTTGAACCTGGAAACGCCGCTGAAATGGCCGATGCCATGCGCACCATCATGGAGATGCCTGCCCGGGATCGGGCCAAAGTGGGCAAACGGGCCCGCGCATTTGTGCTTGATCAGTTTTCGCTGGAACTGATGTGTCGCGAAACGCTGGACGTGTATCGCACTCTGCTGGGCGGCGATGAGATGTCATAGCCGGGCTCCAGATCAGGCTTAGTGGGAGCGTTTGAAACCAAGTTTCACAAGCGCTGTTTTTCCGTAACAATTATGCTATAGGCTCCTTGTTGTTGATCGTCGCGCGAGCGGCTTTTGACAGTTCTGGTTCATCAATTAGGAGAAAACGACCATTCGCCGTCCACACCGAGCAGCCGCGCCGCAAAAATCCGGCCCCCGCGCAAACAATGATATTACCGCCCCTGAAGTTCAGCTTATTGACGATGAGGGCACAAATCACGGCAGTGTAGCGCTGGAAACAGCACTGGAAATGGCCAGGGAGGCGGGACTGGATCTCGTCGAGATATCCCCCACAAATCGCCCTCCGATCTGCAAAATTCTTGATTTTGGCAAGTATAAATATGCTGCCCAAAAGAAAGCCGCTGAGGCGCGCAAGAAGCAGAAGACCATCGAGGTCAAAGAAATCAAGATGCGGCCCAACATCGACACCCATGATTATGATGTGAAAATGCGCTCCGTGCGCCGATTCTTTGAAGAGGGCGATAAGGTCAAGGTGACGCTGCGCTTTCGCGGTCGCGAAATGGCTCACATGAATCTGGGCATGGACCTCCTTAAGAAAGTTAAGGAAGACACCGAAGAAATTGCCAAGGTTGAAGCCGAACCGAAGCTGGAAGGCCGTCAAATGATGATGGTGCTGGCCCCTAAATAGCAATTTTTAAATTTAATTATTTGAACGCCATGTTGTGCATTTCCCCAACGTAATGCACAGCTTGGCGCTTTTTTGTTTACCGCTCGCCTTTAAACGTTACACTGAATTTACGCTGGGCTGGGCAATTTCTGCGGTTGAACTATTGATGAGGTTCAATCGCTGTCCTTTTTTGTTTTTCCCGGCAAATTTGGGGGACACGGGTGGTAATCGTTGCCCGTAGTGTCATTTGCTTGCCGTCCTCATCCGAATTTCGGTGTTAAGGACAAATATTAGCTTGCCCCAAAAAATTTGGAGGCTGGGCTATGAAACCGACATCACTTGTCAGCGAGCATGACAAATTTCTGGAAGATTTAAGCGCGCTTCCAGACGTCAATGCGTGCATTGATGCAATTTGCGCGTATTTCAAAATTGAATTTGCAACGTATCATCTGGCTTTCCACGAAGGAAAAGCCATCGATACGCCCTATGTGAAAACGAACTATCCTTCCGATTGGGTACGCCAGTATCTGGTGATGAATTACATCGAAATTGATCCTGTGGCCCAAAGCGGTTTTGCCCGCGCACTGCCTTGTCTGTGGGCTGATCTGGACTGGAGTGACCCAAAGTCCGGCACATTTGTGGAAGACGCAATCAAGCATGGCGTTGGTGGTGCCGGTTACCTCATTCCTGTGACAGATCGCCGACGCCGCAGGGCCATTGTCAATTTTGCAAGCCCAATCGACCCGGAAAAATGGGCCACCAAGATTGAAGATATTGCGGTGGTGCTGGGCGAGTGCGCTGAGATCCTGCACCGCAAGGCGATTCTTGACCTTTACGGCAAGGAAGACGAGCGGCCAGCACTTTCACCACGGGAAATTCAGTGCCTGTCGTGGGTTGCCCAGGGCAAAGACGCCGGCGCGATTGCCATCATACTTGGCATCTCAGAACATACGGTGCGCGACTACTGCAAATCTGCCAAACACAAATTGGGTTGCGCCACGCTGTTTCAGGCAATTCATAAAGCCACCATGCTGCGTATTATCGATTCAGACGCCCTGGACTAGGGGTCCAACCCCCCAAATTTGAGGGGGGCAGTTTAGGGAATTGGCGAACTCATAAGGAAAAGAGAAACTGACACCATCACTAGCGAGGAGGTGATGTTATGTTTCTTATTCTGGAAAACCATTCCAGGCTGGCTCACAAGAATCTTGTGGATCTCATGTTCGCCCTGCGTGCAAAGGTGTTTCATGACAAGCTGGGCTGGGACGTAAACGTTGGCGCGCGCGGCGAGCTTGACGCCTACGATGATGCGACCCCGGCTTACCTGATTTGGTGCAATGACGAAAAAACAATTCTCTACGGCTGCCTGCGACTGCTGCCGACAACCGGGCCCACTCTCTTATACGACGTGTTCAGGGACACATTTCCCAATAATGTGAGCTTGATGGCACCTGGTATCTGGGAGGGGACCCGGTTGTGTATCGATGAGGAAATGATCGAACGTGATCTTCCAGACATTGACCCCAAGCGGGCCTTTTGTCTTATGCTGCTGGCCCTGTGCGAGACGGCGCTCAAACACGGTATTCATACGCTGATATCCAATTATGAACCGCCCACGCGGCGGCTCTACAACATGGCGGGCGCGGACCTGATTGAGCTTGGACGCGCTGATGGCTATGGCAAGCGGCCTGTGTGTGCGGGCAGTTTTGAAGTCTCCAAACGGGTTCTTTCCAACATGCGGCGGCGGCTTAACGTAACGCACCCTTTATTGAGTGATCGACCAAACTCGGTCACTCAATCCATCCCTTCAGGCCAAAATGCCCAAGCAGCCTGAAGCGAGCCTGTGTCGCCGGAGCGGGGCGTTAAGTCTCCGGCGACACAGATGACATGCACACCCAAGCGCATTGCGCGTTTGATCATTTGCGGCTGCCTGCGAACCCGCTGCGACGACCCGCCGTGAACCGGCCGGACTGGGGGAACGATGTTGGATTTCATAAACGGGGCGGGGGATAAACCCCGCTTTGGCCCATCTGTGCCATCTGCCGTGTCGTCTGCGCCCGAACCGGGAATTGAACCTGGTCCAACAGGGAACCTGGTCTGTAATTCGCCACTTGGCCCATTGCCAACCGAAACCAGCATCGCCGTTAATTTACCACCCGACATCGAATTCCTGACGCGGTTTGGCATTGCATTGCCCGTATTGCAAAAGGCGGCGCTCAGGGCCCGCTTGTTCAATATAAATGCGGCGCAGGCGCTGAACCAAAACGGTGATCTTAGCGAACATGACTATGCAGCCTGTGCTGCCTTCGAACTTGGATTGCCATTTGTTGAAAATGTCCTGGTCCAGGGTGAACCTTTCATCAACGTGCCATCGCCGGACGAACTGGATCGAATGGCCCGGCTGGTGGCGAGCGAAGGACATCACGCTGAACCGAATGGGGCGGGACAATTTTCTCCACGGCAATTCATCATTGCACCGCCATTTGAGAATTTTGATGGGACACGCGCGCTGTTGACCCGGCACCCGCATTTTCGCAACCGACTTCGTGTAACCACCCGGCGGGCCAATATGCTGGCGCTGGAGAACCGCTGCAGCCCGGCACTGACCGAGCGCGCCTTGAATGGATTGAAACAGCGCTGGCCCCACTTGAGTGCCAAGACTGTCATCACAGTACCGCAGGCTTTGGTTCTGTTTGTTCTGGTTCAAATACTTATCGCCATTGCCCTGTTTTCGTCCGTCAATGTGCTGCTTGCGGCCCATTTTTTTGCCACCGCATTCTATCTGGGCTGCTCATTCCTGCGCCTCACAGCGGGTCTTGGTTTTCATCCGCGCCAACGTGCCTCCATCCTGGAAAACCCAAGCGGCCGCCAGCAACGGCTGGCTGAAATTAGCAGTCTGCCCCTCTATTCGGTTCTGGTTCCCCTTTACCGCGAAGCGGGCCAGGTTCCAGATCTCGTCAACGCGCTTTCCAGGCTCGACTGGCCGGTTGAAAGATTAGAGATCAAACTGATCTGTGAGGCGGACGATGTTGACACGCTCAACGCCGTTCGGACTGCCCTTCTGGAGCCACGTTTTCATCATTTTGCGTTGGTCGAGGTGCCATCAAGCCATCCGCGCACAAAACCTAAAGCGCTCAATTATGCCCTGCCTCTGTGCCGTGGCACCTATGTGGTGATCTATGATGCGGAAGACCGGCCCAGCCCTTTGCAATTGCGCGAAGCCCACGCACGGTTTAAGCGCAGCGGAACTTCGCTGGCCTGCCTTCAGGCACCGCTGATTATTTACAATCACCGGGAGGGCTGGTTTCCCCGCCTGTTTGCCATTGAATATTCCGCCTTGTTTGACGGGTTGTTACCATTTCTTTCGCGCCTGGGCGCCCCGCTGCCACTGGGAGGGACTTCCAATCATTTCCGCCGTGAGGTGCTGGACCAGATTGGCGCTTGGGATCCCTATAATGTGACGGAGGATGCGGATTTGGGCATACGCATTTCGCGTCATGGTTATGCAATTGGTGTGTTGGCGCATCCCACTTTTGAGGAAGCGCCTGCCAGCGCTTCCATCTGGCTGAAGCAGAGAACCCGCTGGTTTAAGGGCTGGTATCAGACCTGGTTGGTCCATATGCGCCATCCATTGCAATCCATGGCGGACCTTGGATGGCTTGGATCGCTGGTGTTTCATCTGGTCGTCACCGGCGTTTGCCTGTCCGCACTGGTCCATCCGTTTCTTCTGGCAATGATCATGTGGTGGTGTTGGCGCGCCTTTTCATCAGGCGTTCCTGAATTGATGTATGACCCCTTATTCATGCTGGATGTCTTCACAGTGCTCGCCGGATATCTGTCCTTTGCCGTGCTTGGCTGGCGGACCTTGCCGCTGCGCAATTTGAAAAATCTGCGCGCATCCCTGTGGACGATTCCGGCCTATTGGATGATGTTGTCGGCAGCTGCATGGCGGGCGTTATGGCATTTGATCCGCCGCCCACATGAATGGGAGAAAACGCCCCACCGGCTGCAATTGGGGCGCGGGAACTTCAAAACCCCTACTTGAAATGCTTTGAGAGTTTCAAACCTTGCGCCTGATAATTTGACTTCAGATCGGCACCATAGAGCGCTTTAGGACGCTCCAGCATTTTTTCATAAACAAGGCGACCAACGATCTGGCCGTGCTCAAGAATGAAGGGCACTTCGTGGCTGCGCACCTCCAGCACCGCGCGTGAACCCGTGCCACCGGCAGCAGCGTGGCCGAAGCCTGGGTCAAAGAAACCTGCATAGTGAACGCGAAATTCTCCCACAAGGGGATCAAACGGCACCATTTCAGCGGCATAATCCGGCGGCACATGAACGGCTTCGCGGGATACGAGAATGTAAAACTCGTCGGGGTCGAGAACCATGTCATCGGAGCCGCGATTATAGATTGGCTCCCAATAATCCAGAATTTCACAAGCAGCCTTGCGGTCCACATCCACCACACCGGTGTGGCGCTTGCCCCGATATCCAATGAGACCATCACTATCGCCGGTCAGGTCAATCGACATGGCAATGCCGCGACCATCAACATTGGGCTCTTCAGCGGCAACCAGCGTTTGCTCGCGGTGAAGCTGCAACAGCGCGTCGCGACCCAGCACAGCATTGCCATTGCGAAATCTGATTTGGGAAAGACGCGATCCCATGCGGGCAACAATGGGAAATGTACGCGGGCTGACCTCAATATAAAGGGGGCCGCGATATCCCGCAGGTATCATGTCAAACTGTTGGGCATGGTCTGCGATGACGCGAGTAAAAATATCGAGCCGCCCAGTGGAGCTTTTTGGATTGGCCGATGCTGACAGGTCGTTGGCCAGTTCAAAACTTTCCAGCAAAGGCACGATGTAGACACAACCGGTTTCGAGCACGGCACCATTGGTCAGATCAATCTCATGCATGGCAAAGCGCTCAAGCTTGTTTGCAACCGTTGATCCCGGCCCCGGCAGGAACGAGGCGCGTACCCGGTATGCAGTCCTGCCCAATCGCAAATCCAGACTGGCCGGTTGCACCTGATCATCATCAAATGGGCGCTCGGCCTTGATCGCCCCGGCTTTGTGTAAAGCGAGGATTCCAGCGTCGTTTAAAATGCCAGCCATCTTTTCCATGACAAACTGTTTATCCGGGGTAGCGATTGACGCAAAGGCCAGCCTCGTTTAACCCACATATCATTCGTGGTGATTTGGCCGGTCGGCTTGCAGCCACGTTAAAAAAGTCGCTAAAGGGCCGCATATGCAGGGACACATTGCCGTGCCTGACTGTTTGCACACCGATTTCGCGACAAACGTGGGATCGGTTTTTTTGTGAACTGCTCCCACGGCGTACATGATGTCAGGAGAATTGCATGTCGACTACATGGAAACCCGCCACACGCCTCATTCACGGTGGGACGCTGCGTTCGCAACATGGCGAAACGTCTGAAGCGCTCTATCTCACCCAGGGATTTGTGTATGACAGCGCGGAAGCCGCAGAAGCCCGCTTCAATGGCGATGATCAAGGCTACATCTATTCGCGATATGCCAATCCCACCGTCACGATGTTTGAAGAACGCATGTGCGCCATGGAAGGTGCCGAAGCATGCCTGGCCACATCATCGGGAATGGGCGCGGTCAGTGCAGCACTGATGTGCCAATTGGAAGCCGGTGATCACGTGGTGGCTGCACGGGCACTGTTTGGTTCATGCCGCTATGTGGTGGAAAAATTGTTGCCCAAATTTGGGGTCGCTTCAACTCTTGTGGACGGCAAAAGCATCGACGCCTGGAAGGCCGCCATCCGTCCGGAAACAAAGGTTCTGTTTCTGGAATCCCCCACCAATCCAACCCTGGAACTGGTGGACATTAAGGCGGTTGCCGAACTGGCTAATGAAATCGGCGCAGTGCTGGTCGTCGACAATGTATTTGCAACGCCCCTATACCAGAATCCATTAGAACTGGGCGCCCATGTGGTGGTGTATTCGGCAACAAAACACATTGATGGGCAGGGGCGCTGTCTTGGCGGTGCGGTGCTTTCCACGCGCGACTGGATTGATGAAAAGATGTTTGACTATTTTCGCCATACCGGGCCCAGCATGTCACCGTTCAATGCCTGGGTATTGTTAAAGGGCATGGAAACACTGCCATTGCGGGTCGCCCAACAAACGACCAGTGCGGGTACTCTTGCAGACTATCTTGCAGAAAAGAACAATGTGAAACGGGTGATTTATCCGGGGCGGGACGACCACCCGCAGGCAGAACTTGCACGCCAGCAAATGGCAGCCGGGTCGACCTTGATCGCCTTTGAAGTTGAAGGTGGAAAGCAAGCGGCATTTGAGCTGGAAAACGCCCTTGAGATAATCAAGATCTCCAATAATCTGGGTGATGCCAAAAGCCTAATCACCCATCCTGCAACGACCACCCACAAAAACCTGTCAGACGAGGAGCGCGATACGCTGGGCATCAGTGCCAGTATGTTGCGGCTTTCGGTGGGACTGGAAGATGTCGGCGATTTGCAAGACGACCTGGAAAAGGCCTTCACCGTCAGCGCACGCGCCTGATCCGAATTCTCTGGCCAAAATGCAATTCAAAAAAAGGGCGGCCCGATGAGCCGCCCTTTATAAATTGTTCAAAGCCGCAAGATTTTGCGTAAATTATCCCGCGGCGGCAACGGCACGTTTGGCCATGACCTTTACAAGATTAGCGCGGTAGGCGGCAGAACCGTGAATATCAGACAGCATATTGCCTTCATCCACCGTGCAACCATCCAGCGCTTCTGGCGCAAAATTTGCCGCCAGCGCCTTCTCCATATCCTTGGCACGATACACACCATCCTGGGACGCGCCCGTAATGCCCACTCGAATTTCCGGCTTGGCCTTGGTGCCACCGTGATGTGCTACAAATACTCCGGCCATGGCATAGCGTGATGCGGGATTAGGGAATTTTGCGTAAGCACCTGACTTTGGCGCAGTGAAAGAAATTTCTTTCACAAATTCATCTTCCTTCAAAGCTGTTTCAAACAGGCCAACAAAGAATTTTTCGGCCTTGAGTTTGCGCTTATTGGTCACAATCGTTGCATCGAGCGCAATCATTGCAGAGGGATAATCGGCTGCGGGATCATTATTGGCAATCGACCCACCGATAGTGCCCCGATTGCGAACATGCGGGTCACCAATATGTGCCGCAAGACTGGACAGGGATGGGCAGACTTTCATCAGCTTCGCATTGGTGGCCACTTCGGCATGGGTTGCTGTTGCGCCAATCGTCACCTGTTTGCGTGATACCGTTATGGCATTCATGCCCTTGATATGTGTCAGATCGATCAGATCCGATGGAGCGGCAAGGCGCTGTTTCATGGTGGGCAGCAGCGTCATGCCGCCGGACAGATAAGCTGCATCATCAGCGGCTTTGGATTTCTTGGCGGCATCGGCTGCGTCTTTGGCGCGGGTGTAATTCGTTTCATACATTGGGTTTCCTCCCAGGTTCGTTCAATTTATGTGGCCAGAGCCTGCTTCATGTTCTTGCAGGCCTGGCTGGAATTAGCGCGCCCGGACCAAAGGCCCGAGCGCCTGTAGTATTGGCCCTTATTCGGCTGCGTCTTTCATGCCGCCCGCCTGAACAGCCGCCCAGACATTTTGGGGCGTTGCGGGCATGGCCAGCTCATTGTGACCCAGCGCATCTGTAATCGCATTGATGACAGCTGGGGGAGAGCCAATGGCACCGGCTTCACCACAGCCTTTGATGCCGAGCGGGTTGCCCGGGCAAAGGGTTTCAGTGGTGGAGACCTGGAAGTTGGGCAGGTCAGCGGCACGGGGCATCTGATAATCCATATAGGATGCTGCAAGCAGCTGTCCGTCCGCGTCATAGGTGGCGTTTTCCATCAACGCCTGACCAATGCCCTGGGCCAGACCACCATGGACCTGTCCTTCAACAATCATCGGGTTGATGATCTTGCCAAAGTCATCGGCAGCCACAAATTGTTCGATGCTGGTCACGCCCGTATTTGGGTCAATCTCAACTTCACAAATGTAGCAACCGGCGGGGAAGGTGAAGTTTGTCGGATCGTAGAACGCACCTTCCTTAAGGCCAGGTTCCATGCCCTCGGGCAGGTTGTGGCCCGTATAAGCCCCCAGGCAGACTTCATGCCAGCCAAGCTTTTTATCCGTACCTTTGACCGAGACTTCGCCATCCTTGATCTCGATGTCACCTTCGGCAGCCTCCAGCATATGGGCGGCAATTTTCTTGGCCTTGGCTTCCACCTTATCGAGCGCTTTTTCGATGGCAGACATGCCAACCGCGCCGGAGCGTGATCCGTATGTTCCCATGCCAAACTGCACCTTGTCTGTATCACCATGGACAATTTGGATGTTTTCAGAAGGCAGGCCAAAACGATCGGATACCAGCTGGGCAAAGGTGGTTTCATGGCCCTGACCATGGCTGTGAGAACCGGTCAACACTTCTACTGTGCCAACGGGGTTTACCCGCACCTCGGCCGATTCCCAAAGGCCAACGCCTGCACCTAGCGAGCCCACCGCAGCAGACGGTGCAATGCCGCAAGCTTCAATGTAACAGCTCATGCCGATGCCGCGCATCATGCCTTTCTTCTCTGACTTGGCTTTGCGTTTGCCAAAATTTGCGTAGTCAGATGCTTTCATCGCTGCATCAAGGGATGCGTCGAAATCACCGGCATCATAGCACATGATCACAGGCGTTTGGTGGGGGAATTCGCGCACGAAATTCGTGCGGCGCAATTCCGCCGGATCAATGCCCAACTGACGGGCGGCGGTGGTCATCATCCGCTCCACCAGATAGGTTGCTTCGGGCCGGCCCGCACCGCGATAAGCGTCAACCGGCACAGTGTTGGTGTAGACGGTTTTCACATTCGCATGGATGTTGGGAATGTTGTATTGCCCAGACAATAATGTGGCATAGAGGTAAGTGGGAACCGACGACGAGAAGAGGGACATATAAGCCCCCAGATTTGCCAGGGTTTCGACTTTCAAACCAACGATCTTATTGTTGGCATCGAACGCCATGCGCGCTTTGGAGACATGGTCGCGGCCATGGGCATCGGTTAAAAATGCTTCACCCCGATCTGCGGTCCATTTGATCGCTTCCACTCCGGCTTTTTTGGCGGCCCAAAGACAGACAATCTCTTCGGGATAGATATAAATTTTCGCACCAAAACCGCCGCCTACATCAGGGGCAATCACACGCAATTTATTTTCTGGTGCCACCTGATAGAACGCCGACAGCACAAGGCGGGCGACATGGGGGTTCTGGCTTGTGGTATGAAGCGTGAAGTGATCTTCGGCCGCATCATATTGGGCCAGTGCCGCGCGGGGCTCCATGGGATTGGGCACAAGGCGGTTGTTGCGGATATCGATTTCAACCACATTGGCTGCGCTCTCAAAGGCTGCATCGGTTGCAGCCTCATCGCCGATCTCCCAATCGAAAATGATATTGTTGGCAGCTTCTGGATGTAATTGCGGTGCGCCAGATGCCATGGCTTCCTCGGCACTGACAACGCCTTTGAGAACCTTATAATCCACGTCCACTGCTTCAGCTGCCGCCTGCGCCTGAGCCAGGGTTTCGCCAACCACAACGGCGACAGCGTCACCCACATAGCGCACATATTCAGTGGCCAGCGCCGACCAGGCACCCATATTCATGGGAGAGCCGTCCTTGGAATGCACCATCCAGCCGCAAATAATGTTGCCGATGCCGTCGCCGGTGAGCTGCTTGCCATCAAAAATGCCGACAATGCCGGGCATCTTCATGGCGTTCTTGATGTTGATCTTCTTGATCTTCGCATAGGCATGGGGTGATCGCACGAACACCGCATAGTGTTGACCCTGTACGTTGTGATCGTCCGTGTAACGACCTTTGCCTGTGATAAAACGTTTGTCTTCCTTGCGCAGTACCCGTGCGCCAATACCTTCAACACCCATAAGATAAATCCTCCAATTTCAATGTGGGTCAGAACGCTGGCGTTTGGCTTGTTTGGTCTTTTCGTTGCAAGCGCGCCGGACAATCTGCCCATGAATTCCGTGTGCAGAAATGACGCATCGAACAGATAACTCCCCTGGGCGATGCGACTTTGATCGTGCTGGCTATTCAGCGGCCTTCTTCATGCCCTTGCCCATGGTTTTGGCACCTGCAGCAATGGATTTGACGATGTTATGATAACCCGTGCAACGGCAGATATTGCCTTCCAGCTCAGAGCGGATGGTGGCCTCATCGAGCTTTGGACCCAGCCGATTGACCATATCGACCGCCGACATGATCATCCCTGGTGTGCAAAACCCGCACTGCAAACCATGGTTGTCGCGAAACGCTTCCTGCATGGGGTGCAGCGCGCCGTTTCCGGCCAGACCTTCAATGGTGGTGACTTCACTGCCACTCGCCTGGGCGGCCAGCATGGTGCAGGATTTAACCGCTTTACCGTCCACATGCACAACGCATGCACCGCACTGGGATGTATCACACCCCACATGTGTGCCGGTGAGATTGCGCCCTTCGCGCAAAAACTCGACCAGCAAAGTGCGATCTTCCACATCTGCTGCAACGGACCGGCCGTTTACCGTCATTTCCACTTTGGCCATTTATTCCTCCAGTTCCCGTTCTCCCTGAAAACCTTCCTTCAGGTTGAACAACTCCAAGTTTTCCAGACAAAAGCTTAGGTCTGGAGTCCGCGTGAACGCAAGGGGAGAAATGAATACAGTCCGCAAATGGCGGTTGTTGTTTGTAATTTGACGGCAGCGAGACCATCTGAAAGACAACAGGAAAGGAGCAATCAGACCATGGCTGAGAAGATCACCATTAATGTACCCCACAAGCTCACACGCGAAGATGCCCGGCGGCGAATTGATTCCGGGTTTGCCAAAGTTCAGGAACAGGTCACCGGCAAGACGCTGGAAATGGAGCAATCCTGGCAAGGCGACACCATGCAGTTTACCGCAGCCGCGATGGGTCAGAATATTACCGGCCGCCTGAATGTGGAGGACACACAGGTGAAAATTGAGGTTGATCTGCCCTGGATTCTCGCCAAACTCTCTGGTGCGTTTTCAGACAAATTGAAGAAACAGACTCAATTGCTGCTCGACAAGAAATGAGTCCAGTTCGCCAAAGCCCCTAAGACCACTGCATTTCTTCGATTGCATGGATGGTGGCTGCGCTCCTAAGAGCGATTATTCGAATGTCACACGGAGCTCTAAACCGATGATCTCAACGCCCTATCTGTTGTTTTTGGGAGATGCCGTCGACCCGTTGGCCGCCAAGGTGGCGCAGGGTATCAAAGACTGGCGTCCTGAATTGTGTGTGGGTCAATTCCGCCTGCCCGGCTGCAAGGCTGACATGGGGCTTGAAGACCTAACCATCGAAGAGGCAATGGCTCGCGGTGCCAAGACCATGGTTATTGGCGTGGCCAATCGGGGCGGATATATTTCTGATTCCTGGCGCGAAGTGCTCAAGGAAGCGCTGAATGCCGGTCTGGACCTTGCCTCAGGCTTGCACAATCTGTTGCGCGAAGAACAGGATCTGGCATTTGTGGCAGACCAAAATGAGCGGGCCTTGCACGATGTGCGTGTGCCCTCCGTGCAATATCCCATCGCAAACGGTATTCGCCGCTCGGGCAAGCGTTGCCTTGCTGTTGGTACAGATTGTTCCGTTGGCAAGATGTACACCGCGATGTGCATGGAAAAAGAAATGCGCGCCCGCAATATGAAAGCGACCTTTCGCGCCACCGGCCAGACCGGAATTTTGATCACTGGGGATGGTGTGCCCCTGGATGCGGTGATTGCCGACTTTATGGCCGGGTCGATTGAATATCTCACGCCCGACAATGATGCCGATCACTGGGATCTGATCGAAGGTCAGGGCAGTCTGTTCCACGCTTCTTATTCCGGGGTCACTCTTGCTCTCATCCACGGCGGCCAGCCCGATGCTCTTATCCTGTGCCACGAACCAACCCGCAAGCACATGCGCGGTCTGCCAGACCATCAGCAGCCCAGTCTTGAAGAACTGCGCGACGCGGCACTGATGATGGCACATGTTGTGAACAAGGAGTGTCAGGTGGTGGGAATTTCCATCAACACGGCTGCCCTTAGCGATGAAGAAGCCAAGGCCTATTGTGCAGAAACAGAAGCCCGCATGGGCCTGCCAACTGTGGACCCGTTCCGCCATGGTGCAGGCCGGTTGGTGGATGCATTGGGCTAGAGTGCAATGACCCGCTTGACCCAGTTGCAGGTTGAAGAAACCATCTTTCCCCTGGCGGAGGTTTTCACCATTTCGCGGGGATCGCGCACCCAGGCGCGGGTCGTTACCGTGTCGATCACCCGCGATGGGGTAACGGGCTGGGGGGAATGTGTTCCCTATGCCCGGTATGATGAAACCGTGGAAAGCGTGATCGGGGAAATTCGTGGCATTCAAGCCGACCTTGATAACGGGATGGATCGCGCAGCTCTTCAATCCCTGATGCATGCAGGTGCTGCCCGCAATGCACTGGACTGCGCGCTTTGGGATCTGGAAGCCAAACAGGCGGGGAAATCCGCCTGGCAACTGGCTGGACTGGCCGAACCCGGCCCTGAAATAACCGCCTATACGCTGTCACTGGCGCAACCGGATGCCATGCGGGCAAAGGCAGCTGAACATGCCCATCGACCGTTGCTTAAAATCAAACTGGGTGGCGAAGGCGACATGGCGCGGCTTCAAGCTGTGCGCGAAGGCGCTCCCAATACGGATATCATCATTGACGCCAACGAAGGCTGGAACGCGGAAACCTATCGTGAGCTTGCGCCGGTTCTGGTCGACCTTGGCGTGAAAATGGTGGAACAACCGCTGCCAGCCGGAGACGATGATGCGCTGCGCGATATCGAACGGGTGTTGCCGGTATGTGCCGATGAATCCTGCCACGACCGTGCCTCGCTTGGCGCACTTCATGGCAAATATGATATGGTCAATATCAAGCTCGACAAAACCGGCGGCCTGACCGAAGCGCTGGCGCTGCGTGATGCGGCCCGGAACGCCGGTTTCGCCGTTATGGTGGGCTGCATGGTTGGCTCTTCCCTTGCCATGGCCCCCGCGATGCTGGTGGCACAGGGGGCAGAATTTACCGATCTGGATGGCCCGCTTCTGCTTGCACAAGACCGGGACACTCCCTTGCTTTTTGACTCACAGGGCGTGCACCCGCCGGTTGCCGCTCTTTGGGGCTGAACTTTAGGAACCAAGATGAGAACAGTTTATGTGAACGGGGAATATGTTCCCGAAAACGAAGCCACCGTTTCGATATTTGACCGGGGCTTTCTGTTTGCCGATGGGGTGTATGAAGTCACCACGGTTGTTGATGGCAAGCTGATTGGTTTTGCCGGGCATATGGAGCGCCTTCAGCGTTCATTGTCCGAGTTGAAGATGAATGTGGATATTGACCCGGACGAGCTGCTGGAAATTCACCGCGAACTGGTCAAGCGCAATGATCTGGATCAGGGCATGATCTACCTGCAGGTTACCCGAGGTGCGCCTGATGACCGGGATTTTGCGTTTCCCCCGGAAGGTACGGAACCAACAATTGTGCTTTTTACCCAAGTCAAACAGGTGATCGGCACAAGTGTCGAAACCAAGGGGCTGAAAGTCATTTCGGTTGAGGATTTGCGCTGGGGCCGCCGGGACATCAAAACTGTGCAATTGCTTTATCCTTCTCTGGCCAAAATGGAAGCCAAGGCGCGTGGCGCGGACGATGCCTGGATGGTTCAGGACGGGTTCGTCACCGAAGGCACATCCAACAATGCCTATATCGTGAAAGACGGGAAAATCATCACCCGGGATTTGTCCACGGACATCCTCCACGGCATCACGCGAAAATCAGTTCTGGCCTGCGCCAAACTGCTCCAGATGGATGTGGAAGAGCGCCCGTTCACACTTGAAGAAGCCTGGAATGCTGATGAGGCATTTGCGACTTCCGCATCCGGCTTCACCAATCCGATTGTCGAAATAGACGGTAAGAAAATTGGCACCGGCAAACCCGGCCCAGTAGGTGACCGCCTACGCGCATTGTATATCGAGGAAAACCGGAAGTCGGCCATCTAGGTTCAGGGCGTTCATGATGGCATTGTCTGTGTTTGAAATTGAACAAAACACACCCGGCAAACTGTTGATTGGCCCTCGTCCTGAAAGCAATTCGCTGGCGGACTGGGTGACATTGCTGAAGGCCGGCAATGTCACGGAAGTTCTCAGCCTTTTGCACGATGAAGAAATCTCAAAATTTGATCTGTGGCGCGAAGACCAACTGGTGTGCGACAACGGCATGAATTTCCAGCACTTTCCCATCGTGGATTTTGGCGTTCCCAACTTGCAGGCACTCTTCGATCTGACCGTCGGCCTGGCTGGTCACCTCAAGAATGGTGTTGGCGTCATGATCCATTGTGCCGGTGGCATTGGCCGCGCGGGCCTCGTCTCGTGCGGCACTCTGGTTGCCTTGGGCAATTCACCCACACGCGCACTTGAAACCGTCAGCCGCGCGCGGGGCAAGCCGGTTCCAGAAACCCCCGCCCAGCGCGACATGGTGACGGCATTGGGGCATTTGCACACCACCACTTTGTAACACCGCACCTTGGCCAGTTATGTTGAGGCTGGCCTGTGGGGCGCTGGTCGCGTAGAAGTCACGTGATTTTGGACCTTCCCGCTTGTTTCATGCGCACATCAATCAAACCCGACCACGCCCTTGAACCCCTGATCGACGCCGATGAAACCCGGCGGGCGCTCACGGATTTAACGGCTCATACGGGCGGCGATGGCAGCGACCGAAAAATCCGCATGGAAGCACTTGCTCTTCTAAAACAACGCTACCAGCACGGGCGCAGTGAAGCCGAACGGCTGTTGATCGAAGATGGCAGCGGGTCAAACTGCGCGCGCCGCCTGTCGGATTTGCAGGATGAACTGGTGCGCTGCATCCACGACTTTGCCATTGTTCATGTATTTCGCGCAGCCAATCTGTCTGAAGGCGAACGCATGTCGATTGCCGCCGTGGGCGGATATGGACGCGGCACACTTGCGCCCGGTTCAGACATCGATCTGCTGTTCCTGTTGCCCTATAAACAAACCGCACTGGGTGAAAGTCTGGTCGAATTTATCCTCTACATGTTGTGGGATATGGGCTTTAAGGTTGGCCACGCAACACGCACCATTGACGAATGTATCCGGCTTTCACGCGAAGACATGACCATACGCACATCGGTGTTGGAAGCCCGGTTTCTATGGGGCGACAAGGCCCTTTTTGAAACCATGTGGGCCCGGTTTGACGATGAAATTGTTCGCACAACCGCCAAGGAATTCATCGAAGCCAAGCTGGCCGAACGCGATGCGCGCCACGAAAAATCCGGGCAATCGCGCTATCTGGTGGAACCCAATGTGAAGGATGGAAAGGGCGGATTGCGCGACCTGCATACTTTGTTTTGGATATCAAAATATTTCTACCGAGTGCGCAGCCGCGATGAATTGCTTGAACGCAAAGTTTTTTCGCCAGCCGAATTCTCAAAGTTCAACAAGGCCCATGATTTCCTGTGGGCTGTGCGGTGTCATTTGCATTTCCTGACCAGGCGCTCGGAAGAGCGGTTGTCGTTTGATGTGCAGGCGCAACTGGCCGAGCGCCTGGGATATCTGCCCCACCCGGGACAAAGCGCGGGCGAGCGCTTTATGAAACATTATTTTCTCATCGCCAAAGACGTGGGCGATCTCACACGCATATTGTGTGCAGCGCTGGAAGAAGAACACGCCAAGAGTGTGAGCGGGATCAGCGGCGTGATCCGCTCGATGACTTCCCGCCCCCGCAAAATTCGGGGCACCGATCAATTCGTCAATGTGAACAATCGCATCAAGCCAATCGATGACAAGGTGTTTGCCCGCGATCCGGTCAATATCATCAAGATATTCCGCATTGCCGAAGAGAAGGGGCATCTGTTCCACCCCGATGCCATGCGGAGCCTGTCCCAGTCGCTCAAGCTCATCGACAAGTCATTGCGGCTGAACCCCCTGGCAAATGCGGATTTTCTTGCCTGTTTGACCTCGTCGAAAACCCCGGAGCGAACCCTGCGCAAGATGAATGAATGCGGTGTTTTGGGTCGCTTTATTCCAGCCTTCGGCAAGATTGTCGCCATGATGCAATTCAACATGTATCACCACTATACGGTGGATGAGCATTTGCTGCGCTCGATTGGTGTTCTGGCCGAAATCGAACACCGTGAGGTCAGCGAAGAACACCCGCTTGCCGATGAACTAATGCAAAATCCGCCGGATCGAGTGGTGCTTTATGTGGCACTGCTGCTCCATGATGTGGCCAAGGGAAGACCAGAGGACCACTCAATTGCCGGGGCACGGGTAGCCAGGCGCATTTGCCCAAGACTGGGGTTGTCGAACTCTCAAACAGAAATGGTCGCCTGGCTGATTGAGCATCATTTATTGATGTCAAACACCGCCCAGTCCCGCGACCTCAATGACCTGCGCACCATCAGTGATTTTGCCGATGTCATGCAAAGCATGGAGCGGATGCGTGCGCTGCTTGTATTGACCGTCTGTGACATCAAGGCTGTGGGACCGGGGGTCTGGAACGGCTGGAAAGGCCAATTGCTGCGCACGTTATATTATGAAGCAGAACCGCATCTGACAGGCGGCTTCACTTCCATTCCTCGCCGCGAGCGGATCGCCGAGGTGCGCGACAATCTCCACCAGGCACTCAAGGGCTGGAACGATACTGATCGCGAACGTTATATAAATTTGCTCTATGACAATTACCTGCTCACAGTCCCGTTTGAAAATCAGGTGCGGCATTTAAATTTTCTCAAAGAAAGCGACGAAGCCGGGCTGCGACTTGCCACAACAATTGAAATGCGCAAGTTCGAAGCTGTTACGGAAATCACGCTTTTAGCGCCTGACCATCCACGCTTGCTGTCGACCATTACGGGTTGCTGTGCCGCAGCCGGGGCCAATATTGTTGATGCCCAGGTTTTCACTACGGGTGATGGGCGGGCGCTGGATACAATCTTCATCAATCGTGCTTACAAGAGCGACGAGGATGAGTTGCGGCGGGCCGAGCGCATAAGTGAAACAATTGAACAGGTTTTGTCAGGAGAAATTCGGCTGAAAAACCTGCTGCAATCCAAACAACTGCGTGAGCCACGCCGCAAGGCATTCAGGTTGAAGCCAGTGGTGCGGATTTCAAATGACATTTCCGACAAATTCACGGTGATCGAGATTGAAGCGCTGGACAGGAAAGGCGTCTTATCGATGATCACCGATGCCCTGGCAGATTTGTCCCTCGATATTGCATCTGCTCAAATCGCCACGTTTGGAGAAAAATTCATCGATACATTTTATGTGACCGACCTGGTCGGTTTCAAAATTACAAGCCCACAGAAAATTTCTGCCATTCGGCGCAAGTTGTTGGGCAAATTATCGCCGGATACCGAAGCCGAACAAGCCAAGGCAACAGCGTCATGAGCGGCTTGCTTAAAAAATTCGCAACTGTCGGTGGTGCCACAATGGCCAGTCGGGTTTTGGGGTTTGCCCGCGAGGCCTGTATGGCCGCAACCCTGGGCACCGGCCCGGTTGCCGATGTTTTTTATACTTGTTTTCGATTTCCCAACCTGTTTCGACGCCTGTTTGCCGAAGGCGCATTCAACATTGCGTTTATTCCCCTGTTTGCCAAGGAGCTGGAAGGCGATGGCGAGGAAGCTGCTCGCAGATTTGCCCAACAGGTGTTTTCGGTACTTGCATCCTGGCTGCTGGTGATCACCGGCCTGGCGCTTTTGTTCATGCCTTATCTGGTGAGCACCATTGTTGCTCCCGGTTTCAACGACACGCCGGACAAGTTTGAATTGTCGGTGACCATGACACGCATCATGTTCCCCTACCTGTTGTGCATGTCGCTGGTGGCGATGTTTTCGGGAATTTTGAATTCATTGCACCGCTATTTCCTGGCGGCAATCGTACCAGTCCTGCTCAACGTTGTTCTGGTTTCAATCCTGCTTATTGCCATTTGGGTGGATATGCCCGCACGGCAAACCGGCCTGGCATTGGCATGGGGTGTATTCGCTTCCGGCTTTATCCAATTGGGCTTTCTTGCGCTTGGGGTACGGCGCGCCGGCATGGGTTTTAGCCTGTCACTTCCCTCTATTTCCCCCCAGGTCAAACGGCTGCTTGTGCTCATGGGGCCGGGACTGCTGACCGGCGGTGTGCTGCAAATCAATTTGCTGATCGGCACGATCATTGCCACCGCACAAGACGGGGCAAATGCTTTGCTGAATTATGCTGACCGATTGAACCAACTGCCATTGGGCGTGATCGGCATTGCGGTTGGTGTTGTGTTGCTGCCAGAATTATCACGGGCATTGCGCGCCAATGACAAACAACTGGCGGAAAATCTGCAAAACCGCTCGCTTGAGTTTGCCCTTGGTATGACCCTTCCTGCCGCAATCGGCTTTATCGTCATGCCGAACGAGATTATCCAATTGGTCTATGAACGGGGTAATTTTGATGCAGGTGCGACCACCCAAACCGCATTGGCATTGGCCGCATTTGCCACGGGCCTACCGGCCTATGTGTTGATGAAGGTTTTCCAGCCCGCATTCTTTGCGCGCGAAGACATGCGCACCCCGTTTTGGTTTTCCATCATTATGGTGGTCACCAATATTACACTGAGCCTGGCGCTGTTTGGCACCTATGGCCATGTGGCCATTGCCATCGCCACGTCCATTTCGGCATGGGTGAATCTCACCCTGCTGGTGGGCACACAATACCGGCGCGGAGATTTCAGACCGGATGCCTTGACCCTTCGGCGCACCGCCCTGTTGATTTTCTCAGGAATTGCGATGGGTGTGGTTGTGTGGTTTGCCCGCGACCCGGTGATTGCGGCTATCGGCGACACCCTGTTCACGCAACGGGTGCTGGGGGTTGCCCTGTTGATCGGCCTTGGCGCAATGACCTATTTTGCAATTGCGCTGGGCAGCGGGGCCATTGACCGAGTTCTGGTCAAGCGGCTCTTGCGTCGTCGCTAGGCTTCGCCCATACACCGCGCAAATTCATTCTTCGTTTTTGGGTCCAAACCATGAGCCAGACTATCCCAGAGCGCGTCTTTTCAGGCGTTCAGCCCACCGGCAACCTTCATCTTGGCAATTATCTGGGTGCGATCAAAAAATTCGTCGCCCTGCAGGAAAGCCATGACTGTATTTATTGCGTTGTCGATCTCCACGCCATCACAGTCTGGCAGGATCCTGATGAGTTGGCGCGGAACATTCGTGAAGTCACCGCTGCCTTCATTGCTTCGGGTATCGATGCTGAAAAACACATCGTGTTCAACCAGTCACAAGTGGCCGCCCATGCGGAACTCGCCTGGATTTTTAATTGCGTGGCGCGGATGGGCTGGTTGAGCCGCATGACGCAATTTAAGGAAAAAGCTGGCAAGAATCGCGAAAACGCCTCTGTTGGGTTGTTCTCCTATCCCAATCTGATGGCTTCCGACATTTTGGTGTACCGGGCCACCCATGTGCCGGTGGGCGAAGACCAAAAGCAGCATCTGGAACTGACCCGCGATATCGCGCAAAAATTCAATAATGACTATTCTGATCGTATTGCCCAATTGGGACTGGGCGTGCCCATGGCTGTGGGGGATGAAGCAGTCAACGGCTATTTTCCCCTGACTGAACCCGTCATTGGCGGCCCGGCAGCGCGCGTGATGAGCCTGCGCGATGGCACCAAGAAAATGTCGAAATCCGACCCCTCCGATTTGTCACGAATTGTGATGACCGATGACGCAGACACGATCACCAAGAAATTCCGCAAGGCCAAAACCGATCCCGATGCGCTGCCTTCGGAAGTCGAGGGACTTCAGGGACGACCAGAGGCCGACAATCTTGTGGGTCTCTATGCAGCACTGTCCGAAACCGACAAATCATTGGTTTTGAAAGAATTTGGCGGATCAGAGTTTTCGCGCTTCAAGCCGGCCCTGACTGAGCTAGCGGTTGAAAAAATTGCGCCAATTGCTGACACAATGCGCCGTTTGCAGGCCGATCCAGCAGAAATTGATGCGGTCTTGAGCAAAGGGGCTGAACGGGCCCGCGAGATCGCCAATGGTGTGGTTGCCGATGTGAAGGAAATCGTTGGCTTTGTGGGTGCACGCGGGTAGTCTGTGCCTTGGTTTTATTTGAAGCGGCATTACGAATATGGTCACCAAGAGATTAGTACGCGAAGAAGGCCACCGCCGGAAGTTTCTGGCCGTTGTGGATTCAACGCCTGAATGCACTAAAGCCATTCACTATGCGGCGCGGCGCGTTGCGGCGATTGATGCTGATCTGGTGCTTGTTTATGTGATTGAACCGGCCGATTTTCAGCATTGGCTGGGTGTTGAAGGCGTTATGCGCGCTGAAGCCACGGCTGAAGCGGAGGCTGCATTGGCAAAAGCCTCCCAGCTGGCTGTCGAATTTGGCGGCATTACGCCAGAAACAGTCATCACGGAAGGCAAGGCCGTAAGCGCCATCGAAGCCGTGATCGAACAGGATCCGGACATCGCACTGATGGTGCTGGCGGCTGGAGAAGGAAATGAAGGGCCGGGACCGCTGGTCTCTTCCATTGCAGGCAGCAGTGGTGTGTTTTCAATTCCCGTAACAGTTGTGCCTGCAACTTTGACCGATGAAGACATCGACGACCTCGTCTAACCGTTGCCCTGGTCAGCCAGACTGGCTCTGACAACGCAAATTGTGATCGATTCTTACGGTGCACAGCCCGGTGGTGCGATATTGCCCCTTGATGGCGTGCCCCAATGGGCCTATTTTAGAGTTATTCTAAACAGACGTTTCAAACCAGCAACGCTGTTTCACAAAGGATCCCTTTGATGTTCATTCAGACCGAAGCTACTCCGAACCCAGCAACCCTGAAATTTCTGCCCGGTGAAACCGTCGCGCAGGACGGGCCCTTCGAGTTTACCAGTCGCGATGCCGCTGAAGGGCACTCGCCATTGGCTGAACGGCTATTTGCCATCGAAGAAGTGAAGGGCGTCTTTTTTGGTTTCGACTTTGTTACGATCACCAAGGATGACTCCATTGAATGGCCACACCTAAAGCCTGCGGTTCTGGGTGCGATTATGGAGCACTACACTTCCGGCGCACCGGTGATGACCGGCAATTCCGGCTTTGACATTGGCGATGGTGAGGAAGTCATCGAAGAGGGTGCAGAAGAAATCGTTGCGACGATCAAGGAACTTTTGGAAACCCGTGTTCGCCCCGCCGTGGCGCAAGATGGTGGCGATATCACGTTCCACGGTTTCAAGGACGGCCGAGTGTTTCTCAAAATGCGTGGTGCTTGTGCGGGATGTCCTTCATCCACGGCCACACTGCAACACGGCATTCAAAACCTGTTGAAGCACTTCATTCCGGAAGTGGAAACGGTTGAGGCCGTTCAGTAATAAACATTCACATTTGGTCATTTGAGTGTATCAACCGTTGCCTTGGACTTCTAAACAAGCGGTATGATGCTTGTAATTGACACATCCGGCCCCGATTGCGCTGTCGCCCTGTGCGATCCAGCAACCGGGAAGATTATTGCCGAAACAACGGAAAATCTGGGGCGCGGCCACGCCGAACGGCTAATGCCCCAACTGGAGGCTTTGCTGGGCGAAGCCTCGTTTTCCTGGCAGAATATCACGGCAATTGCCTGCACCACCGGCCCCGGTTCATTCACCGGATTGCGCGTTGGCATTGCAACAGCACGTGGACTGGCGTTGGCACTGGATGCGCCCTGTATTGGGATCACAGTATTTGACGCCTTTTCACAAGCCTGTACCGCCCCCACATCGGTGGTGATGGACGCCAGGCGTGATCAATTATGGGTGCAGCATTTTTCCAAGACCAATTGCCCTATTAGCGAACCCCGCGCCGTTTCGCTGTCAGATATTGATGCCGAAGACTGGCAGCCAGCACTGATGGGGTCGGGCGCCCATAGTGTTGTGGCGCACAGACAAACATTGCGCGTGGTGGAAGGGCTTGATCTTCCATCCCCACCCATTGCGCTTGTGGCAAGCGCTGCTGCCCTTCGACATGCCAGCCATCCAGAAGAGACGCAACCCAAACCATTTTACCTGCGGGCGCCGGATGCCAAACCGCAACACGGCAAGCAGGAGGCGCCGGCCTGATGCTTGGATTTTTGAAGCGCGAATATCATTGCATGGTAGCACTTGATGCCGATGTGGCAGCCGTGGCTGAACTGCATGGCAAAAGCTTTCCCCGGGGCTGGTCCGAGACCGAAGTGGAGGCTCTGGCAGCCCATCCACAAACCCATCTCATTGTTGTGCGCCCCGTGGGCGGTGGATCAAAACCCCCACTGGGTTTCGTCATCTATCGAATTGCGGCTGATGAAGCGGAAATATTGTCCGTGGCTGTTGACCCTTCAGCACGCCGCAACGGGCTTGGCAAAATACTGATGCGGGAGACCATTCGCAGATTGCAGGGCGAGCGAATTGCCAGCCTGGTGCTGGAAGTGGACAGCACCAATGTGGATGCGGTTGAATTATACAACCATCTTGGTTTTGATGCGGTTGGATTGCGCCCCGGCTATTATGCCCGCGAGAACACCGCTGAAAACACAGTGCGGTCGACGGCGATCATCATGCGCCTGTCGCTCGCCTGAGCAGGTGGTCAGGTGATCGGGCATCTGAAAATTGTCGTATTTGTTCTGGGCGCACTTGTTCTGCTGCTCATCTTGTTGCCACCCCATATCCTTTGTCTTGTCGCTGCGCGATTCGGGTATCCAAGGGGCGCAGGGATTGCACCCGTTTGGTTTCACCGCGGCATCTTGCGCTTGATGGGCGTGCGGCTGCATGTGAGCCGGCCATTGCCGTTGGAAAGGCCATTGCTGGTTGTCTCCAACCATGTAAGCTGGCTTGATATTGTTGTCCTGGGCGCGGTGGCGCCCCTATCTTTTGTGGCCAAATCAGAAATGAAATCCTGGCCGGTTTTTGGATGGCTTGCCCAGCTGCAACGCACGGTTTTTGTGGCCCGTGAAAAGCGTCGCGACGCGGGCCAACAGGCAAATGCCGTGGCTGACCGAATGGCAGCACGGGAAATCATGGTGCTGTTTCCCGAGGCCACCACAACAGACGGCAACAAATTGCATGCTTTCAAAACACCCCTGTTTGAAGCAGCGCGTTTTGCCCTTGTACAAGCAAAAATGGAGCAGGCGCTGATCCAGCCGGTCGCAATCAATTACAATCGGCTGCATGGCCTGCCCATGGACCGCCATTGGCGCACATACGTTGCCTGGCCTGGGGAAATTGGTTTGGGCGAAAGCATGATTCCGCTGGTGCGCCGGGGGGCGCTGGATGTTACAGTGCAAATAGGTGAACCAATTGCCTTTGATCACCGCTCCAACCGAAAAGAAATATCTGCGGCAACACATAGTGCCATTCGCAAGCTGTTGAGCATGCGATAAGCTCGACTCCTTGGGTGAGCAGGTCTAAAACCCTCGCGCGCACCCGCCCTGTTACATTCAACCGACCGGAAAACCATTTAATGCAAAGTGCCGATACGCCTAAGAAGGTCTTCATCAAGACCTGGGGTTGCCAGATGAATGTCTATGATTCAACGCGGATGCAAGACGCTTTGGAAAGTGATGGCTACAGCCCAACCGACAATATGGAAGATGCCGATCTCGTTTTGCTCAACACGTGCCATATCCGTGAGAAGGCAGCCGAGAAAGTCTATTCCAATCTTGGCCGCATTCGCGCCTTGAAAAAGGCGCGGGCAGAAACCGATCGGCCAATGACCATTGGGGTCACCGGTTGCGTGGCCCAGGCGGAAGGCAAGGAAATTCTGGCCCGTGAGAAATCTGTAGACCTGGTGGTGGGGCCACAGACCTATCACCGTTTGCCGCAAATTGTGGCACGGGCAAAAACCCATGGCCCGCAGGTGGACACAGAATATGCCGTTGAGGACAAGTTTGCGCATATGCCAATGGCAACGCGCAAACAGGTTCAGGCGCGCGGTGTTACGGCATTCCTGACTGTCCAGGAAGGGTGTGACAAATTTTGCACGTTCTGTGTGGTGCCCTACACGCGCGGCGCAGAAATTTCCCGCCCCCATGCCATGATCATGGACGAGGCCCGAGCACTAGTGGATGCCGGGGTGCGCGAGATCACCCTGCTTGGGCAAAACGTCAATGCCTGGCATGGTCTGGGGCCAAATGGCCGCGAAATGCGACTTGGTGAATTGTTGCACGATCTGGCACAGGTCGATGGCATTCGACGGCTGCGCTATGTGACCAGCCATCCCAAGGACATGGATGACGGCCTGATCGAAGCCCATCGCGACCTCGACGTATTGATGCCGTATCTGCACCTGCCGGTGCAGGCCGGTTCCGACCGCATTTTGAAAGCGATGAATCGTTCTCACACGGCGCAGGAATATGTCGACATTATTTCCCGCGTTCGCAAAATGCGCCCGGACATTGCCATTTCGGGCGACATGATCGTTGGTTTTCCCGGTGAAACCGATGAAGACTTTGAAGCCACGATGGATATCGTTCGCGCGACAGATTATGCCCAATGTTATTCGTTCAAATATTCCCCCCGTCCGGGAACGCCCGGGGCTGAGATGACCGATCAAGTAGATGAAACCGTCAAGACAAAACGGTTGGCCCGTCTACAGGCATTGCTCAATGAACAACAGGTCGCCTTCAACGCTTCCTGCGTTGGAAAGACCATCGAAGTTTTGGTTGAAAAACCGGGCAAGACTTCCGATCAGTTGATCGGCCGCTCCCCATGGTTGCAGAGTGTCGTTGTCCCATCACATACTGGCGGCATTGGCGATATTGTGGAGGTGACCGTAACCAGCGCAAACCCTAACAGTCTTATTGCCCAGCCAGCCAAAAGGATCGTCGATTGAACCAATCCACCAATTCGTCCCAGAGCCTTCCTGGATTCATCACGGATCCGACCAATAAGAAGTCGGAAAAAGGCACCACCGCTGGAAACAAGAGCGAGAGCAGTGATCAGGAACTGGTTCGCATCGCCGTTGTTTTCGACGATAATAAACGGGCCAGTACCTTATTTGGTCAATATGACGAACACCTTGCCATCATCGAACGTGACCTGCACCTGGATGCTGTGGCGCGGGGCAATGAGGTGAATTTGCGCGGCTCAGCCGTGGCAACGGATCAGGCGCGGAGGGTGTTGGATGTATTATATGCACGACTGGAGGGTGGTGAGGAGATCAGCGCCGGAGACGTGGAAGGCGCCATACGTCAGGCGATCGCGTCGGACGCACAAATGACGCTGCCGACCATGGAAAAGAAGGGCAAGCTGGCCATGGCTGCCATTTCCACGGCCAAACGCACCATCCATGCGCGCACACCCACCCAGGATGCCTATATTCGCGCAATGGATCGCGCGGAGATGATTTTCGGCACCGGGCCTGCCGGGACCGGAAAGACCTATCTGGCCGTTGCCTATGCCGCTTCGCTGCTGGAGCGTGGTGCGGTGGATCGGATTATTCTGTCACGTCCTGCTGTTGAAGCGGGGGAACGGCTTGGCTTCCTGCCCGGCGACATGAAGGAGAAAGTCGATCCCTATCTGCGGCCACTTTATGATGCGCTGTATGACATGATGCCGGGCGATAAAGTGGAACGGGCTCTCACATCGGGCATTATTGAAATTGCTCCTTTGGCCTTTATGCGCGGGCGCACGCTGGCCCATGCGGCAATCATTCTCGATGAGGCACAAAATACAACATCTATGCAGATGAAAATGTTTCTGACCCGCTTGGGTGAAGGGTCTAAAATGATCATCACCGGCGATCCCAGTCAGATCGACCTGCCCTCCGGCCAGATTTCCGGGCTTGTGGAGGCATTGCGCATTCTCAAGCCGGTTGAGGGGATTGTGTCGGTTGGCTTCACCGCAGCTGACGTGGTTCGCCACAAGCTGGTGGGGCGCATCGTGGAAGCCTATGACACCCATTCACGCGGCCACGCACATCCGTAATCTGAAAACAAGATGAGCAAAATCGAATTCGATCTGCAGATCGCCTGTCCCGGCTGGCCCGACGAGACAGCATTGGACACATTGCTGTCGAAGAGCCTGACCGCCTGGGAAGCACATTTGGCCGATCACCCAGAAGCCGCTGGCGAACTTCCCCTCGGTCTTGGCGATGGAATGGAAGTGAGTTTTCTGTTCACAAGCGATGCTGCGGTCCAACAGCTCAATGCCCAATGGCGCAACAAGGACAAACCTACCAATGTTTTGTCATTTGCCGCCAATGATGGTGTGCCCCGGCAAGCGTGGTCTGCTTTATTGGGCGATGTTGTTTTTGCCCTTGAAACCGTACAACGCGAAGCGCAGGAACAGGAAAAGACATTTGAGGCCCACCTCACACATCTTGTGATACATGGGTTTTTGCATCTTCTTGGTCATGATCATCTGGAAGATGCCGAGGCCAATGAGATGGAAGCGCTGGAGCGAAATATTCTGGCTGAACTTGGCATTGCCGATCCCTACAGGGACAATTAGAATTGCGCGAATGGAAAGCTCACCCCAACGATGAACGAACACGCCCCAAATAACGTACCGGACGCAAAAACCACGCCCCCGGACGAGGTTGACGACAGTCGCCACGCCGGCGATCCGTCGGCACCTACCCAGTCAAACCAGGCCGAACCTATTTCTGACAATAAGTCGCTGATGGTGATCAACAAGCCAGACAGCAATGATGGGTGGCTTTCGCGTTTCCTTGTGCTCCTGGGGCTGCGCTCCGGCTCTTCGCTGCGCGAAGATCTTCATGAAGCCCTGTCGGGCGAGGGCAGTGATGCGTTTTCCCCCGAAGAACGTGCCATGCTGCAGAATATTTTGCGGTTGAGGGAAAGGCGGGTTGAAGATGTGATGGTGCCCCGTGCTGAAGTGCATGCGGTGGACATCAACACGTCACTGGGAGAGCTGTTGCAAACCTTTGAAGAAACCGGCCATTCGCGCCTGCCCGTATATGATGATACGCTCGATGATCCCCGTGGCATGGTGCTGATCAAAGATCTGCTGCTGTATATCACGAAAATTTCCAGCAAGGGCTCCAAGGCCAAACAGGACGGATTCAAACCTCTGGACCTGACCAAGATCGACCTGAGCGTGCCCTTGTCCAAACTGTCGGTAATTCGCTCGGTTCTGTTTGTTCCACCTTCCATGATGGCATCTGAACTGATGGCTTATATGCAGTTGAAGCGCACGCAGATGGCGTTGGTGATCGACGAATATGGGGGCACCGACGGTCTGGTTTCGCTGGAAGATATTGTGGAAGAAGTTGTTGGCGAAATTGAAGACGAACACGACGAAGATGATGAAGCACCCAAGGTCATCAATCTGGGCGAAGGCATCTGGGAAGTGGACGCCCGGGCCGAGCTGGAAAAAGTGAGCGAAGAAATTGGCGGGGCATTTGATCCTTCCGAGCACCAGACAGATGTGGGAACGGTTGGCGGCCTTGTGTTTAATCTGGCCGGCCATGTGCCGGTGCGCGGCGAAGTGGTGAGCGGGCTTCGTGGCTTTGAATTCCGTGTGCTCGATGCCGATCCGCGGCGGGTAAAAAAGCTGCAAATTGTCCAGATAAGCATGCGCGACAAAAGACGCCGGATGGCCCAAAAATCTGCGGAGACAGAAAATGGTTGATTCGCCCGCTGGTCAGGAGGTTGAACGCCTTATCCAGCTGCTGGCCCGATTGCCAGGTTTGGGACCGCGTTCTGCCCGGCGCGCAGCGCTGCATCTGATCAAACGCAAGGAAACACTCATGGTGCCCCTTGCCAGCGCCATGGCGGAAGCCGTGGAGGCGGTGCGGGAATGCGAAACCTGCGGGAACATTGACACTGCCAACCCCTGTTCCCTGTGCACCGATCCGCGCCGCGACCGCAACACGATCATCGTGGTTGAGGATGTCTCAGACTTATGGGCGCTGGAACGGGCGGGCGAACTGAATGTGAGCTACCACGTATTGGGCGGCACATTATCCCCACTCGATGGTGTGGGGCCGGATGATCTGAACATTGAAACGCTTGTGAACCGGGTGGCAAATGGCGAGGTCAACGAAGTGATCATTGCCGTCAACGCCACGGTGGAAGGGCAAACGACGGCTCATTTTCTGACTGACCAGCTGGCGCCTTTTAACACCAAGATGTCTCGGCTCGCCCATGGGGTGCCGGTGGGCGGTGAATTGGACTATCTCGACGAGGGAACTCTTTCGGCTGCATTGCGGGCCAGAACGGGGTTTTAGCTTTTTGGTTTAGGGGCAATCAGCAGCATCACTGCCCCTGCTATCAAGCCCCAAAAAGCCCCCGAAACGCCAAATAGGGTCATCCCCGATGCGCTGGCCAGAAATGTCACCGCCGCCGCCGGGCGGTCTTCGACGCGGGCAAACGCAGCAAGAGCCGCGGTGGAAAATGCTGCAATGAGTGCCAGGCCCGCCACCGCCTCAATCAACACCACCGGTGCCAGGCTGATAAAGGCGGTCACCGCGCCGGCAAACAGGCCAAACACAATATATCCAACACCACAAACCAGGGCACCAATATAGCGTTTGTCAGGATCGGGCCCGGCCTCTTCCCCAGACAGCATGGCGGCGGTAATGGCAGCAAGATTGGTGGCATGATTGCCAAACGGTGCGCTGAGAACACCAAAAATCCCGGTTACAGAAATCAACGGGCCGGAACTTGTGTCATATCCATTGGCGCGCAGCACAGCCAGGCCGGGAATATTCTGGGACGCCATTGTGACGATGAACAATGGCAGGGCGATGCTGAAAAACCCTTCCAGGGTGAAGTTTGGCACAACCAGAACCGGTTGCGGAATGACCGCCCCCCCAACCTTCGACATCCAGTCGGAGGGCATATCAACACCGAAGACTATGACCGCAACAAAGGCCGCCAGCGCGAATGGCACGCCAAGAAACCGGTTCAAACGAGAGCCGATAATCCATGCCAGCAAGATTGGTATTCCCAAGGCCGCGTCATGGGCAATGGCCCTAAATGGCGCAAGGCACAGGCTCAGCAGAATGCCTGCCAGCATGGCATTGGCGAGGGAATCTGGAATTGCCGCAACAGCGCGGCCAAAGGGCCGCCATAGCCCTGATAGTATGACCAGCCCGGAGCACAGGATGAATGCGCCAACCGCCGTGTTGAAGCCGCCGTCAATGGTGGCGGATGTTGCCAAAAGTGCCGCACCAGGGGTGGACCAGGCCACGCTGACCGGAATTTTTGTACGCATACTGAGCACAATGCCACACAGGCCCATGGCAATGGCCGCCGCCATCAGGCCAGAAGCCGCCTGTGCCTCACTGGCGCCAACCCCGCGCAATCCCTGGAGCACAACTGTAAATGACGATGCAAATCCCACGAAGGCTGCCAGCATGCCCATGAATATGGCTTGCGCAGGAATGGCAGAGGATGTTTTAGGCCGCATCAATAATGTTCCAAAACACGAGGTTGCACTGATTGCCCGATTAATAATGGGGCGGCGGGGAGTTCACATGGGGCCCGTTGCCTGATTCTTCGACTTCAGTCAGCCGGTCACGAAACCGCATCAGCGCCTTTTTCAACAGATCAATTTCCGACCATTGGTCGCGAACGGAATCAGACAGGGATTCGATCTCCGCTGCCTGATGTGCACATAATTCCTCAAGCATCTGGAGGCGCTCGTCAGGGGAATTTTGGGACATGCGAAACCTGCTTTGTGCAATTGAGCCAAGCCGGACTCTGCCCGTGAAAAACCCCCATGTCGAGCAGGTTGCGGCCTCGAATTTATTGCACGGTCATGGTAGCGTTTTGCCATGAACACACAGCACTCCACGCCCCAACCCGATTCAGCATCTGCAGAGGTTGGCGAAAATCTCGCCATTGAACTGCATAAGATTAATAAGTCGTTTGGCCCAGTCCAGGCGAATAAAGACATTGATCTGCGCATCAAGACAGGCAGCATTCACGGCATTATTGGTGAAAATGGTGCCGGCAAATCGACATTGATGTCGATCCTTTATGGCTTCTATCAGGCCGATAATGGCTGGATCAAAATGAAAGGCGATCTGGTTACGATTCCTGATAGCCAGACCGCGATTAATCTGGGCATTGGAATGGTGCACCAGCATTTCATGCTGGTGGATAATTTTACCGTTTTGGAAAATGTCATATTGGGTGCCGAAGGGGGCAATCTGCTGACTTCTTCCATTCGCCGTGCCCGCGACGAATTATTGCGGCTGGAAGAAGAATACGGATTAACGGTCAACCCGGACACGCTGATCGAAGATCTCCCAGTGGGATTGCAGCAACGAGTGGAAATTCTAAAAGCACTGTATCGCGGCGCTGACGTGCTTATTCTTGATGAGCCTACGGGCGTGCTCACACCTGCCGAAGCCGATCACCTGTTCCGTATCCTTGAGCAACTCAAGGCACAGGGCAAAACCATCTTGCTGATCACCCACAAGCTGCGGGAGATCATGGCAATCACTGACGAAGTATCGGTTATGCGCCGGGGCGAAATGGTTGCCACACGCACCACCAGCAAAACCAGCCCCGAAGAACTGGCCGAGTTGATGGTCGGCCGGCATGTTTTGCTGCAAGTGGAGAAGGAAAAGGCCCAACCTGGTGACGTTCTATTGTCCGTTTCAAACCTGACGGTGCGCGATAAGCGCGGGGTCGACATGGTGAAAAATGTGTCGCTTGATGTGCGGGCCGGAGAAATTGTCGGCATTGCGGGTGTCGCTGGAAATGGTCAGTCTGAATTAATGCAGGCAATTGCGGGCATGATGACCCCGTCCAGCGGTACGATTTTGCTGGAAGGCAGCCCGGTGGAACCCAATCCTGCACAATTGCGCGAACGCGGCCTCGCCCATGTGCCCGAAGACCGCCACCATGAAGGGCTTGTGCTTCCCTTTGAAGAAAACGAAAGCGCCATACTGGGCTATCACGGGGATGAAAAATTTGTGTCTTCAGGGTTTCTGCAGATTGATTCCATTCGCAGTGATGCGGTGGAAAAGATTGAAAAATACGACATCCGCCCACCAAACCCACGGTTGAAGACCGCAAATTTTTCCGGCGGTAATCAGCAAAAAATTGTCTTGGCGCGGGAAATGGAACGTGACCCAACGGTGTTGCTTGTTGGGCAACCCACACGCGGTGTGGATGTGGGGGCAATCGAGTTCATCCACAAGCGCATTATCGAAACACGCGATGCGGGCAAAGCAGTGCTGTTGGTTTCTGTGGAACTTGACGAGATCCGCTCACTGGCGGATCGAATCATCGTGATGTTCGATGGGCAGATCGTGGGTGAACGTGGCCCGGAGGCTGATGAAAAAGAACTCGGCCTGCTCATGGCAGGCGTATCAGAGAACGAAGCGGCCTGATCGTGGCATCGCCCCAGGACGTTGCCACGATTGGAAGACACTCAAGCTTCTGAATCGCCCTCTTCGGCTTGCTTGGCCACCACATCTTCAAACTTGGGGCCACCCTTGGCCACACCAACCATGGCCGGACGCAAGACACGCTCACCAATGGTGAAACCTTCCTGGACAACCTGTTGTACCGAATTATTGGGTACATCGGGATTGGGAATTTCAAACATGGCCTGATGCAGGTTGGGGTCGAATTTTTCGCCTTCGGGATTGAATTTCTTCACCCCTGCATTTTCCAAACCCTTGAGCAATTCGCGTTCGGTCATTTCAACACCTTCAATCAAGGCCTTGAATTCTTCCGAACCGGATTCGCGTTTTTCCGCAGGAACCGCCTGAATGGCACGTTGAAGATTGTCCCCAACCACCAGCAAATCGCGGGCGAAACCAGCAACTGCATAGGTGCGCGCGTCTGCCATCTCGCGGGCCGTGCGTTTGCGCAGATTGTCCATCTCGGCAATTGTGCGCAACGTGCGGTCCTTCAGTTCTTCATTTTCTGAACGCAATTTGTCGAGCACAGCCAGAACAGTCGCGGGATCATTGGGATCCGCTGCGGGTTCTTCATCTTCCAGCTGATCAGCAGCTTCCAGTTCCGCCTGCTCTTCTTCAGCCAGGCGTTCTTCTTCCGCCTCAAGATCATCAAAGAGGGCGTCTTCAGAGGTGCGATTTCCGGACATACCAAACCTGTGTTTCATCAATAAATAAAAGGGCGTTATACCCTATCGGGGATATCGGCTCTCAACTTACAAAAATCAACCCGCAATACGCAGACTTTCATCGAAGTAACCTGCTGACCACCTGTGCAGTGTAGTCAACCATGGGCACAATGCGGGCATAATTCAGCCGCGTGGGGCCAATGATTCCCACCGCACCAATGATTCTTTGGGTGCTGTCGCGATAGGGGGCCACAACCACCGAAGAGCCGGAGAGGGAAAATAATTTGTTTTCCGACCCAATAAAGATGCGCACGCCCTGGCCTTCTTCTGCCAATTCCAGAAGCTGCATCAGCCCTTCTTTGGTCTCCAATTCGTCAAACAGGTGACGAAGGCGGACCAGATCCTCCTGGGCGGCAACGGTTTCCAACAGATTTGACCGGCCCCGCACAATCAATTGCGGTTTTTGGCTTTCTCCGGCTCCTGCCCATGTGGCTAATCCTTGATCCACCAAAGATCGGGTGAGTTCATCGAGCTCATGGCGGGCTGATTGAAAGCGGGCAGCAATCGCCGCACGGGCTTCTGACAAGGTGCGTCCGGCAATATGGGCGTTAAGATAATTGGAAGCTTCCACAAGCGTCGACGCTGACATTCCAGGTGGGAGTTCAAGGATACGGTTTTCCACCGCCTCATTCTCGCCCACAATCACAACCAGCGCTTTGGTTGCTTCCAGCCGGACAAATTCGATGTGCTTGAGACGCAGGTCGTTTTTACCCGCGATCACAAGTCCGGCGCCCTGGGTCAGGCCCGACAATAGCTGACTGGCCTCGGTGAGAACGGAATCAATGTTTTTGTCTTGATGGGACGTCTTTACCTTGGCCTCGATGCCGGCCCGGTCTTCCTTGGACAAATCGCCCATTTCCAGAAACCCATCAACAAAATATCGCAACCCAAGTTCCGTGGGCAAGCGACCGGCGCTGACATGGGGGGCGAATACCAAACCCAGATGCTCAAGGTCCGACATTACATTGCGGATGGAGGCTGGCGACAGCGAGGAAGACAACTGACGCGACAGATTGCGCGACCCAAGCGGTTCTCCGGTTTCCAGATAGGTTTCAACAATGCGTTTGAAGATATCGCGGCTGCGATCATCAAGCGTATCAAGTTCGTGGTGAATCATTGGAATAAAGGGAGCGGTCATGACCCTAATATAGGAATGAACACCCACTGGCTGCAAATGGGAAATTCGCCATTGTTGTTTTGCTCAAAAGGCATAAGTGCCGCCTGTGGCGGTGCACCTCATATTTTGGCTGGCAACTGGACAGAGAGGTGTCTAAAAGGGCGCATCACAAAAACAGGCTTTCATTCCATGAGACCATCCAAACGTGCCCCTGACGAAATGCGTGCCGTAACGCTGGAACGCGGATTTTCCAAACATGCAGAAGGCTCCTGCCTGATCAAGTTTGGTGACACCCATGTGCTGTGCACGGCATCGCTTGAGGATCGTGTACCACCTTGGTTGCGCGGCGGTGGCAAGGGCTGGGTGACGGCCGAATATGGCATGTTGCCGCGCAGCACCGGCTCGCGCATGCGCCGTGAGGCGTCGTCGGGCAAACAGTCGGGACGTACCCAGGAAATTCAGCGCCTCATTGGCCGCTCCCTGCGGGCGATTGTGGATATGGAAGCGCTGGGCGAGCGCCAGATATCGCTGGATTGCGATGTGATCCAGGCCGATGGCGGCACACGCACCGCTTCTATCACGGGGGCTTATGTGGCGCTGAAAGACTGTCTTGACTGGATGCAGGCCCGATCCATGATCGGCGGCAATGTGCTCAAAGATAATGTGGCGGCCATATCATGCGGTATCTATAACGGCACGCCGGTACTCGATCTGGATTATGACGAGGATTCCGAAGCGGAAACGGATGCTAATTTTGTCATGACCGGCTCCGGCGGCATTGTTGAAATTCAGGGCACGGCAGAAGGCGCGCCATTCAGCGAAGAAGAATTTGGTCAGCTGATTGGCCTTGCCAAAAAAGGTATTGGCGAGCTGGTCAATCTGCAAAACCTGTCCGCCTAGAACCTATCAGTCTGAAACAGGCATGGGAATAAAAATGCGCGCGTTGGATTCCAAGAACCTCATTCTGGCAAGCCACAATGCGGGAAAGCTGCGGGAAATCAGTGATTTGATTTCGCCCTACGGCTTTTCCGTGCGGTCGGTGGCCGATCTGGGTTTGCCGGAACCTGACGAAGATGGCACCACGTTTGAGCAAAATGCCTATACCAAAGCGTATGCAGCAGCACGCGCTACGGGCGAGATTGCGCTTTCCGATGACAGTGGTCTGTGTGTCGATGCCCTTGATGGTGCGCCTGGTGTCTACACGGCCGACTGGGCGGAAAAAGCCGATGGCAGCGGGCGCGATTTCATGATGGCCATGGAGAAAGTGGAAGCTGCCCTTGGCGAAAAAGGGGCTGATGCACCCGATCAGCGGCGCGGTTATTTCTGCGCTGTCCTGTGCCTGTGCTGGCCCGATGGACATGCGGAATATTTTCGCGGGGAAGCCCATGGACAATTGGTCTGGCCACCGCGCGGCGAGGACGGGTTTGGCTATGATCCTGTATTTCAGCCCGATGGACACGAACGTACTTTTGGACAGATGAGTGCGCAGGAAAAGCACGGTTGGAGCGTCGATCACGGGGAAGGCCTGTCGCACCGCGCACGGGCTTTTGCCAAATTTGCCATTGCCCTGTTGCCATGACCGGCACCCCCATTACCGGCCAACAAGATATCGTTGAATACGACAATGGCGATGACGGTACGCCCGGCTTTGGCGTTTATGTGCATTGGCCTTTTTGTGCTGCCAAGTGTCCCTATTGCGATTTCAATTCCCATGTGCGCCACAAGACCGTGGATCAGCCCCGGTTTGCCGCTGCATTTGAGCGCGAGATTGCACATATGGCTGCGCTGCAACCGGGGCGCAAAGTCACCAGTATTTTCTTTGGGGGCGGCACTCCTTCACTGATGGAACCCGCCACCGTGGCACGCATTCTGGATGCAATTTCCAATGCATGGACCGTTGGAGATGCCATAGAAGTCACGCTGGAGGCTAACCCCACGAGTGTGGAGGCAGCCCGGTTTGAAGGATATCGCAATGCCGGCGTGAACCGCGTCTCACTGGGTGTTCAATCCTTACGCGATGAAGAGTTGCGCTTGCTTGGGCGATTGCACAGCGCTCAAGAGGCCCGTGATGCGGTGAAATTGGCCCGGGATATTTTTCCCCGGCTGTCCTTTGATCTGATCTATGCCCGCCCGGCACAAACCCTTGAGCAATGGCAAGAGGAACTGGAAGAGGCCATTGATCTGGCAGCTGATCATCTGTCGCTTTATCAGCTCACGATTGAGCAGGGTACACCATTTTTTGAATTGCATCGCAGTGGCAAACTCAAAGTACCGGGTCCAGATCTTGCAGCCGATCTGTATCAGCTCACCCAGGATATTACCGCCCGGCACGGCTTGCCTGCCTATGAGATTTCAAACCACGCCAGGCCCGGTGCGGAAAGCCGGCACAATTTGAGCTATTGGCGATTTGGCACCTGGGCGGGTGTTGGTCCCGGTGCCCATGGCCGGCTGGCCATGAATGACGGTCTCCATGCCCTGTCAACCGAGCGCCACCCGGAAACCTGGCTTGAAAGAGTGGAAAACGAAGGCAATGGCCTGACAGAAAATGAATTGTTGACCACAGAGGATTTCGGAGACGAAATGTTATTGATGGGCCTTCGGCTGCGAGAAGGCCTGGACCTTGCCCGGTATACAAGGGAAACCGGAAGCAAGATCGATCCGGCACGTTTGGACCATCTGTTGGAAATTGACATGGTGGAACACCTGCCAAGTGGAAAACTGCGCGCCACGCCATCGGGCTGGCTGGTTCTCAATGCCGTGGTTGCTGATCTTGCCGCTTAAGATCTGACAGTCGCTAACCGGATGATTGAAACGTCCTTGGTGCAGGGGAGACAATTTGCACACGCCCGTCCTTCACACGGTTGACGACCTGGCCCCGTTCCAGCCGACCATTGCTGCGAAACCGAAACAGCCCTGTCGCTCCTCGAAAGCCCTGATAGCTTTCAATGGCAGGCGCGATAAATGGGGCGGTGCCTTTGCGCAAAGTCAATTGCGCCGCCATGCTCACCGCATCATATGCCAGGGCAGCTGTAATGGCGGGCTTTGCACCAAATGACTTTTGATACCTTTGGGAGAAGGCTGCAAAATTCTGCCGGTCGACACCGGCGAATACTGCGCCCTGAAATATTGCGGGTCGCAGGTCAATGCCAGACCATTGCCCGGAGCCCATGATCTGCTTGCCCTGTAAAGACACACCTCCCTGGGTCAGCGTATTCAAGATGAGAGCCGGGATTTGACCGCCATCGGGAATATACAGCGCGTTGCCATTGGCCAGGGGCAGTGCAGCTGAGCGAGCGGCGGTAACGATGGAATCCGTGTTGCGGGCATATTTGATCACTGACACGATCTGTCCGTTGTTGGCGCGATCATAGGTGCGGCGCAAATTGCGCTCTGCAACCGCCCCATAGGCGTTGTCTGGCAAGAGCGCTACAATTTGATTGGCACCATTTGCCAATCCCCATTCAAGTGTACGCTGCACATCATCATCGGGCGCAAACGACAACAGATAGCTGCCGCGCCGGGCGCGGGTTGTGTCGGACGTAAAGGCGATCATGGGAATGCCTGATGATTGCGCAACCGGGCTGACAACCGCCACATTGTCCGACAGCAAGGGCCCCAAAATCAAACTGGCACCTTCATCTCGAGCTTCATTTGCTGCAACGCGGGACTGATTGGCCTGACCGCCGGTGTTCTTGATGATCACCTCGATGCGCCCGGTCCCCACATCGCGGACAGCAAGCCGTGCCGCATTGGCCATTTGCTTGGCGATGGTGCCCGCGTCACCCGCCGCAGACGTTGGCAATAAAAGCGCAATCCGCACGGGGCCATTGCCAACTTTCTGGCCAATCGGATTGGGCGTGATTTGCCGTTGTGCCGTCACCTGTTGGGGCACCCTGGACTGGGTGTTTTTGGTGCCGGTTAATCCGCTGATATCCAACCCGCTCTGCTGACACCCGATCAAGACCATGCCCGCACACATGCTTGTGCACAAAGCGGCAATGCGGCTCGGCCGGGGTAAAGAAAATTTCGCAAAATTGGATTTCATCATATGCCTCAAACTGCCGGGTTGAAGCGGGCGTTCGATCGGCACCACCAACCCGGTTAACCAAACAAACTTCCCGCGCGCCTTGATCAAAGTCAAACCCGGTTGCAAGACACGTGCGTTTACCTTCTGTTAGGGTTAACAAAAAAGGCACCTGCCCAAACACGCCTTGGAACCGGTGTCCCAACAAATTTGAAACGAGCCTGCGCTTTTGACAACATCTCCGCCTGCAAAGTTTACCATTCGCAATTCGGTTCTCACTGCGCCGGCACTGGAAGCCGGTCTCTACGTGGTGGCAACGCCCATCGGCAATCTGCGTGATATCAGTCTGCGGGCATTGGAAACCCTGGCAGCAGCGGATGTGATTGCCTGTGAGGATACGCGCGCCACCGCCGTTTTGCTCAATCGATATGGTATTGAAGGCACCCGCATATCCTATAATGAACATAATGCGGATGCCCGTGGTCCAGACATTCTTCGGCAGATCGCAGAAGGTGCCGCCATTGCGCTTGTAAGTGATGCGGGGACACCGCTGGTCAGTGATCCTGGCAGCCGCCTGGTACAACAGGCCGTGCAGGATGGAATTCGGGTCATCCCGCTTCCCGGTGCCAGCGCTCCATTGGCCGCGCTTGTGGGTAGCGGAATTGGAACAGGTGACTTCCGCTTTTGTGGGTTCCCGCCAGGCAAGGCCGGTGCCCGTGCCAAATGGCTGGCACAATTTTCCGGCGCAGCCCCCACATTGATTTTCTTTGAAAGCCCAGCGCGTTTGCTGGCCAGCCTTGGCACCATGGCCCAGACATTTGGTGGCACACGGCGCGCCGTAGTGGCGCGTGAACTCACCAAATTGCACGAGACTTTTTATCGTGGATCACTTGAAGACCTGATCGCCGAATTTGAACAAATGGACAGAATTCGTGGGGAGATTGTCATCGTTGTTGATGGGGAAAAGAAACCGATCCCCGCAGAAGCCGATGTCACTGCATTGCTCAGTGATGCGCTGACCCGATTGAAAACCAAAGATGCGGCAGCGGAAGTGGCTGAGTTGACCGGCTTGCCACGCCAACAACTTTACCAGCAGGCGCTGGCATTGAAAAAGCCATGACACCCGGTCACGAAAGTCGACAGCGAGCCCAGCGGCTGGGACATCGCGCAGAATGGTTGGCCGCTTTTGCCCTGACCCTGAAAGGCTACCGCATTGTGGCGCGTAGATTTAAAACGCCCATTGGGGAAATTGACCTGATTGCCCGGCGCGGCAAGCTGGTGGCATTTGTTGAAGTGAAAGCCCGTGCGAACATGCAAATGGCGCTTGATGCAGTAACGCCGACATCACGACAGAGGATTGCCAAGGCGGCCAATTGGTGGCTGTCCCAACAGCACGACCATGGGCAACTATCTTCACGCTTCGACGTGATAGCCGTGTGCCCGAGGCGTTGGCCGGTGCATCTGCAAAATGTCTGGCAGGGACGTTAACGCGGTTTGCGCTTTAATTCTGCGGCCGTCCCCTCTAAATTGGGTTTCGTTTGATCCCCCGGAACGTATTTCATGCCCCTTCGTGTCGCAGTCCAGATGGACCATATTTCAACCGTGCAGATTGCCGGTGATTCCTCCTTTGCTCTCATGTTGGAAGCACAAAAAAGAGGCCATCACCTGTTCCACTATGAGGTGGACCGCCTATCGATGCGCGATGGCCGTGTCTATGCCGCTTGTGAACCGGTAAAAGTGAATGATGTTGAAGGGGCGCATTATGAACTGGAATCGCCCAACCATGAGGATTTAGCCCATATGGATGTGATCCTGATGCGTCAGGACCCGCCATTTCACATGGGTTATATCACAGCAACCCATCTGCTGGAGCGCATTCATGGCGAGGGACCGGACAAGGTTCTGGTTGCGAATAATCCAGCAGAAGTGCGCAATGCACCGGAGAAGATTTTCGTTACCGAATTTCCCGACCTAATGCCGGAAACCCTGATCACCCGGTCTCGTGAGGAAATACGCAAGTTTCGTGATGAATTTGGCGATATCATCATCAAGCCGCTTTATGGCAATGGCGGTGCCGGTGTTTTTCGCATTCAGGAAGGCGACCAAAATCTGTCTTCGCTTCTGGAGATGTTTGAAAACACCTGGCCTGAACCCTTCATTGCCCAGCGTTACATGAAGGAAGTGCGCGCCGGCGACAAACGCATAATTCTCATCGATGGCGAACCTGTGGGTGCCATCAACCGTATCCCTTCTGCCGACGAAGCCCGCTCCAACATGCATGTGGGCGGACGGGCCGAGGCCATCGACATCACACCGCGCGAAGAAGAGATTTGTGCCGCGATTGGGCCAGAGCTGAAGCGCCGCGGCTTTATCTTTGTCGGCATTGATGTGATCGGCGATTACATGACCGAAATCAACGTGACTTCACCCACCGGTATTCGCGAAGTGCAGAAATTCGGCGGTGCAGATATTGCCGCACTTTTCTGGGATGCGGTTGAAGAAAAACGGTCCTGATTCCGGTTTGTTCTTAATTTGTTCTTGTTTATTGGGAGTGTGTGCGCTAGCCTGACTGAAATTTGCTCATTGAGGGATGGGTTTCGAGATGGTTGCGCGTTGTACTACAGTTGCTTTTCAAGGCATTCAGGCCGTTCCTGTTGATGTTCAGGTTATGGTGGCCCCCGGCAATGTGGGCATGTCGATTGTGGGGCTGGCGGACAAGGCGGTTGCAGAGAGCCGCGAACGGGTACAGGCGGCGCTACATGCATCGGGCCTTTCAATGCCGCCCAAAAAAGTTACCGTTAATCTTGCCCCTGCCGATCTGCCGAAGGAAGGCAGTCATTATGATTTGCCAATTGCCCTGGCGCTGATGGCCGCCCTGGGCGCGGTGCCCGGTGATGCGCTGGACAATTATGTGGTGATGGGGGAATTGGCGCTCGACGGATCCATTGCAGGCGTCAATGGCGCCTTGCCTGCTGCCATTGGTGCCAACACACTCGGCAAGGGCCTGATCTGTCCGGCTGCATCGGGGCCGGAAGCGGCCTGGGCTGACCCTGAAATGGACGTGCTTGCGCCTCACAGTCTCATCGCCATGGCCAATCATTTTAAGGGCACTCAATTGTTGTCACGTCCCCTGGCAGGCGTGCGCGCCAACGACAAAAGCCACGGTGATCTTGCGGATATTCGAGGGCAGGAAACGGCAAAACGGGCACTCGAAATTGCCGCGGCCGGTGGCCATAACCTGTTGCTCGTTGGGCCGCCTGGTTCCGGCAAGAGCATGTTGGCGTCACGACTTCCCTCAATCTTGCCGCCTTTGGAACCCCGCGAATTGTTGGAAGTTTCCATGATCGCATCCATTGCAGGAACACTGGCAGATGGCCGGTTGTCTTCAGCGCGCCCGTTTCGTGCACCGCATCATTCGGCCTCCATGGCGGCTATGGTGGGGGGCGGATTGCGCGCCAGGCCGGGCGAGGTATCGATGGCTCACAATGGGGTTTTGTTCCTCGATGAATGCCCAGAGTTTACCCCGCAGGTTCTCGACAGTCTGCGCCAGCCGCTGGAATCGGGCGAAACCGTCATTGCCCGCGCCAATCACCGGGTGTCATACCCCTCCCGCCTGCAATTGATTGCGGCCATGAATCCGTGCCGCTGCGGCATGGCGGGCGAACCGGGACATACCTGTCGGCGTGGCGCACGGTGTGCGGCAGACTATCAGGCCCGCCTGTCCGGCCCGCTTCTCGACCGTATTGATTTACGTGTGGAAGTGCCTGCGGTATCGGCCAGCGATCTGATGAAACCAACACCGGGCGAAGCCAGTGAGACGGTCGCCAATCGCGTGGCCAAAGCGCGGCGGATTCAGGCAGACCGTTATCAAAGAATTGAAAATTGCGATGTGCGCATCAATGCCCAGATCAGCAATACAATAATTGAGCACGTGGCCGCGCCAGATCAACCGGGCCAAACATTGCTCCAGGAAGCCGCAGAGGCTTTGAAATTTTCAGCCCGCGGATATCATCGTATTTTGAAAGTCGCGCGAACTCTGGCAGATCTCGATGGTGCCGAGACCGTGGGGCGCATTCATCTGGCAGAGGCCATATCCTATCGCACCGCCGGGCAACGGCTAACCCAGGCCGCGTGAAACTTGCAGAATTCACGCATGCACCAGCCATCTGCCAACCCGGCCCTGTCCTGATCTGATTCTGTTGGGCCCTAAAAAATGCCGATCTGTTCGATAAGCATTTATCAACCCGGCCCAACGACAATGGGTACATGACATCCGGCCCCAAAAATGATCACCAATACGATGCTGCAAAATCGGTTCAACACCGCCGCTCCCGGCGTGTCGATCGAAACCCTGGTGTGCCAGACCGGGAAGCCGTAACTAAGCGCCAGTCGTTTTGGACACGGTTCATGCCCAATCGCAAAATTCGTGCGGAACAGGCGCAGGAAATCCAGCAATTAAGACTTCGAAACAAGGCCCTGGCTGACCGGCTGGAAGCGCTGGAAGACCAGTCCTGGGAAGTGCGCGAAAGCGAGGAAGTTCACCGCAGTGCCGCCCTGGCATTTGGTGATGTGGTGGTGCATCGCGACCTTGGCGGTAAGCTGATCATGGCCAATGACCGGGCAAAAGCCTGTTTTGGCGACACCCGGATTTTGCCTCAAATTGACAACGCCATAAATGCCCAGCCCAACAGCCAGCATGTGCGCGACATTGAAATCGACACGCTGGAAGGCCAGCGCTGGTATTCATGGTGTGACATGCGCATCCGCGATCACGAGACGGGTGAGGCTGCAATCCGTTCTATTGGTCGCGACATCACTGCCCATAAACAGGCTGAGCAACTGGCGGAAAGTGCCAGCGCGACGAAATCCCGGTTTCTGGCGATGGTGAGCCACGAAATGCGCACCCCGCTGAACGGTATTTTGGGCCTCACCCAATTGCTGAAATCAACTTCGCTCACACCTGCACAATATGACCACCTTGCGGGTATCGATACTTCCGGCCGCAGCTTGCTGGCACTGGTGGAAGACTTGCTGGATACGGCCCAGATTGATGCTGGCCATCTTGTGCTTTCCAAAAAGCCCACCGATCTGCAACGCCTGCTGGAGGATGTGGCCGAATTGCTTGCCCATCGTGCCCATGGTCGCGGCATCATGATTGCCAGCTTTTTTGACCCAAGTTTGCCAAAAATTGTGCAGGCCGACCCGGTGCGCCTAAAGCAGGTTTTGGTCAATCTGGTTGGCAATGCGGTCAAGTTTACCGAAACCGGAAGTGTCGCAATTGAAGCTCAACCGGGGCACGACGGGCGTGTCCAATTTACCGTGACCGATACGGGCCCTGGTATGACCATGGATGAATGCGCACGGGTTTTTGGTGCATTTGTACAAACCGATTCCGGTGCGGCCCGAAAAAACGAAGGGGCGGGGCTTGGGCTTTCCATATCCCGCGAACTGGTCAATTTGATGGATGGCGACATCAGTGTGGAGAGCAGCCCTGGAATGGGATCTCGATTTCTGGTGCAGCTACCACTGGAGGCCGTGGCCGATGGGGACTTAACGCTGCAAGCTGAGGCAATTACATTGGCGATCCAAACCATCATTGTGGGCGAAGCTGGGCCAGCGCTTGCAGCCCTGTCAAAAACAGTGGGAAGATTTTCCAAATTTGTGTCCACGGTGCCGACATTGGGTGTAGCCAGAAATCTCAAGATTGAAGATGGTTTGCCGCTGGTAATTATGGCGCAAACAACACCGTGTGAACACGACATTGCGGCCTTTATTTCTGCGCCCAGGATCTCATTCATTGAACTGCGCCTGGCGCAACATGAACCTGGCCACAAAAATGAAACGGCCAGTGGCTGGTTAAATCTGCCGGTGCGCGCTTCCAGCATGGAGCGGGTTCTTCGCGATTGCCTTGGGGCAAATGTAGAAGTGGCCATGCCAGATCTGGTGCCAGCCAAAGGGGAGGCCCCTGTGGGGCCGGCAAAATTTTCCGCCGCACCAAACCGCCCCAACAGCCTGTTAGTCCTTCTTGCCGAGGACAATCCCATCAACACGCTGTTGGCCACTTCGCTTTTGGGCAAGCTTGGGCACAGGGTCGTTCATGTGGATAATGGTGCCGCTGCCATTGCAGCCGTTAAGACGCAGCAGCCTCAGGGCCAGTTTGATTTGATTTTGATGGACAAACATATGCCGGAATGTGACGGGCTAACTGCAATCCGGGCAATCCGAGACCATGAGCGTCTGTCACAAACGAAACGCGCGCCAATCGTCGTATTGTCCGCAGACGCCCTGGGTTCTGCGCAAAGGGAAGTTACCGAAGCCGGGGCTGATTCTTTTTTGGTCAAGCCTTTGGATATTGACCGCCTTGCTACATTGATTGAGCAATATGCCACAAAGGAAATTGACCAAAATGCGGGTCGTTCCAGCGCGTAGGGTGTTGAGCAAAATATCGATCGACGGGGTGCGCATGACACCGCAATGTCATATTCAACTGATTTAGAATACCTGTGAAACCCGGAGACCCGACAATGCACGCAAGTGCCTATAACGTGTTTTCGCGTAATCGGCTTAGCCCCCAATCTCCGGTTCTGGGCAGGATCGGGAATATGGAAACGCGGCTTGCCCGCACCAGGGCGGAAATCCGCACCGCGCAGGAGATACGTTACGCAATCTTCTATGAAGAAATGGGTGCAAAGGCGACAATGCGCACACGCCTGCGCCGCCGCGATAGTGATGGATTTGACAGGTATTGCGACCATTTGCTGGTGATCGACAAGTCTGATGGCTTTGACCGGATCGTGGGCACCTATCGGCTGCTGAGCGACCGACAGGCCCGCCTGGCAGGAGGGTATTATACCGAAACCGAATTTGATGTTCTGCCGCTTTTGCGCGCCATGCCGCAAGCGCGGTTTTTGGAATTGGGCCGATCCTGCATCCTGCCGCAATATCGTTCAAAGCGAAGCATGGAACTGATGTGGCAGGGCCTGTGGGCATATGTGCTGGAAAACAAAATCGATGTGATGTTTGGATGTGCTTCTTTTCCAGGCACAAACCCGCAGCGCTGGGCACCATCACTTGCCTGGCTCAATGAGAATGCCACGATTTCCCGACACGATTTATGTTCCCAGCGTTCAAGCCAGAGCGTGCGGCTGGCTGATCTGACGATTGGCGATGCATCACATGACCCGCGCCGGGCGCTGGCCAATCTGCCCCCTTTATTGAAGGGTTATTTGCGCGCCGGGGCCAAAATCGGACCCGAAGCGGTGATTGACCATCAGTTCGGCACGATTGATGTTCTGGTTGTGCTCAAGGTCGCCGATATCAATCCACGCTATCTTGCCCATTACGGGACTGACGCTTCGCGGTTTGCCGCCTAGGGCGTTTTTCACTCAATTGGAAACTCTGGGAGGCATATGCCGACCCGGCGTATTGCGCCGCGCCTGCGCAGCGAAAGGCGAAGCCTGACAGCGTGAGCACAAATTTAAATCTAGAGTGATTCAAGCGAAGCTTGAAGCGCTCCAGGGCCGCGGCCGCGTGAACGTTGGATTGTTTGCCGGAATGGTTGGCGCCGGGCGCCGGGCTTTGTTAACACATACTACCCGTTCTTCAGATGTCCGTGCGGACAGACGAGTGTTGCATGAGTAGTGAAACCCCACAGACTGCCCCCACGCCAATGATGGCGCAATATATTGAGATCAAGGCGGCCAACCCGGATTCTCTGTTATTCTATCGCATGGGTGATTTCTACGAGCTGTTTTTTGGCGATGCGGAAATTGCCGCACGCGCGCTTGGCATCACGCTAACCAAGCGCGGCAAACACCTGGGGGAAGACATTCCCATGTGCGGTGTGCCGGTTCATGCCGCCGATGATTATCTCCAAAAACTGATTGGGCTGGGCCACCGGGTTGCCGTTTGCGAGCAAACGGAAAACCCCGCAGAAGCCAAGAAACGCGGTTCCAAATCGGTGGTGCGGCGTGATGTGGTGCGGCTCGTAACCCCTGGAACAATTACCGAAGAGCAATTGCTTGATCCCGGTTCCACCAGCCTGTTTGCCACCCTGGCGCGCGTGGGCGGTGGGTCAGGCGTCGCGGCGCAAGAAGGCGATTATGCAATTGCCAGCGTGGATATCTCCACCGGCGAATTCATTGTGACCGCCAGTGCCTTTGACAAGCTCGCCGCTGACCTTGCCAGAATTCAACCACGCGAATTGGTGATTGCCGATCGTCTGTTCGAAGATGATAATTTGCGCCTGTTGTTTGAAACACTGGCGTTTCCGGTTCAGGCACAACCTGCTGCTCTGTTTGATTCATCACGCGCTGAACAGAATATCCAACGGTTTTACGGTGTCAAAACCCTGGATGGATTTGGACAATTTACCCGGGCGGAGCTGGCCGCCGCCAATGCCGCTATCGGCTATGTGGAAAAAACACAACTTTCAGAAAGGCCGGTTTTGCAGCGCCCCCAACGGGAGCCAGCCGGAGGCACACTTTATATCGATGCGGCAACGCGCGCCAATCTGGAACTCACACAAACCCTTTCCGGTGAGCGCGAAGGCTCTTTATTGCGGGCGCTGGACCGCACCATAAGTGGAGGTGGTGCACGCCTGATGGCCCAAAGGCTGGCCAACCCACTGACTGATGTGGCACAAATCCTGGCCCGCCATGAGGAAGTTGCCGCCTGGCTGGTGCGTGAAGATATTGCCTCCAAAGTTCGGCAAGTTTTGAAAGGGTTGGGAGATTTGCCCCGCGCCTTGTCTCGTCTGGCATTGAACCGGGGCGGGCCGCGCGATCTGGCCGCCATTGCATCCGCCCTTCATGCGGCATCGCATCTAAGTGAGATTATCGCGCCAGATGAAATATCATTTGCGCCCAACACGCTGGAGCAAGCCAGGACACTGACATTGGTGCCTGGGGAATTCGCCTCTCACTTGGCAGCGGCGCTGGATGAAGAGTTACCATTGCTGGCCCGCGATGGGGGTTTCATCCGGCCTGGTCACGATGCCGATCTTGATGAATTGCGTGCCCTTAATCGCGAAAGCCGTAAAGTGATTGCCGGTCTGCAACACCAGTATTCCCAGGACAGCGGCGTGAAGGGCCTCAAGATCAAGCATAACAATGTTCTGGGCTATTTTATCGAAGTTACAGCACTTCACGCGGGCGCTTTGCAGGCCCACCCTGACACCTTTATTCACCGCCAGACCATGGCCAATGCCATGCGTTTTACAACCACCGAACTGGCGGAACTGGAAAGCAAGATTGCCAACGCCGCTGGCCGCAGCGTGGCCATCGAGTTGGAACATTTTGAACGCCTGCGGGCTATGGCTGTTCATGAGGCCGGGCAATTGCGGGCGATTGCCCGGGCGATGGCAGAAATTGATGTGGCAACTGCACTTGCCGTATTGGTACAGGAACAGGGCTATTGCCGGCCGGTGGTAGATGATTCACTGGATTTTTCCATTACCGCCGGGCGCCACCCCGTGGTGGAACAAAGCTTGCGCAAACAGGCGGCCAATCCATTCGTTGCCAATAATACAGAACTTGGCGGCGGGAAATTATGGCTGCTGACCGGCCCCAATATGGGCGGTAAGTCGACCTTCTTGCGGCAAAATGCTCTGATTACAATTCTGGCGCAGATGGGCTCTTTTGTTCCAGCAGGCAGCGCACGCATGGGCGTCGTCGACCGGCTGTTTTCACGGGTTGGGGCGGCTGACGATCTGGCACGGGGGCGTTCTACTTTCATGGTGGAAATGGTCGAGACCGCGTCCATTCTCAATCAGGCCGGGCCGCGGTCACTGGTTATTCTTGACGAAATCGGCCGCGGCACCGCGACATTTGATGGTCTGTCAATTGCCTGGGCTGCGATAGAACATCTGCATGAAGTCAACAAATGCCGCACATTGTTTGCCACCCATTACCACGAACTGACCGCGCTTTCAGGAAAGCTGGATCGGGTTTCGAATGTCACCATGAGCGTCAAGGAATGGCACGGTGATGTGGTGTTTCTGCACGAAGTCATTGAAGGCAGTGCTGACCGATCTTATGGCATTCAGGTGGCAAAGCTTGCGGGCTTGCCGGCTGCTGTGGTGGAACGTGCCCGAAGTGTGCTGGACCAGCTGGAATCGCAAAATCGCGATAATCCCGCCGATACATTGATCGACGATTTACCGCTGTTTTCCACGGCTCCTGCCAAACCATCCTCACCGACCCCGTCCGCGCCTTCCAAGCTGGATGAGGAAATTGAAGCGCTTAATCCCGACGAACTTACCCCTCGCGACGCGCTTGAGGCCCTCTACCGGCTCAAGGCATTGTCGCGAGAATAAGCTACCTGATTGGGTTAAATGCCAGATTGGGCCAGCAAGTTGGCCAATGAAACCTGGGGACGTGGGCCAACATGGGTGATGACTTCTGCTGCGGCAAGTCCACCAATGCGCGCGCATTCTTCCAGCGAACGGTCCGTGGTCATGCCATGCAGAAAACCGGCTGCATAGAGATCGCCTGCGCCGGTACTGTCTTCCAGCTTGTCGATGGGATGTGCTGAAACTTTCACGGTGGCATCTCGTGTGACCACATGGGAGCCATGTTCGCTTTGGGTCACCACCGCCAGCGCCGTATCAGCTTTTACCGCGTTCAATGCGGTGGCAAAATCGCCGGTCTGATAGAGTGACTTCAATTCGGCTTCATTGGCAAAAATCATGTCCACAACGCCGTCTCGCATGAGCTGCAAAAACTCATCACGATACCGATCCACGCAAAAAGAATCAGACATCGTAATTGCCACCTGACGCTTGTTCTGGTGGGCGATTTCCGCACACAGGCGAATGGCGTCTTTGGCGCGTGGGGGATCCCACAAATAGCCTTCGAAATAAGTGACCGCGCTGTTGGCAACCACATCGGCATCCACATCTTCCGGGCCAAATTCCACACACGCCCCAAGATAAGTATTCATTGTGCGCTCGCCATCTGGGGTCACAAAAATCATCGAGCGGGCCGTGGGAGGCGCACCGACGAGGGGAGCCACATCAAAATGCACACCAATGGCGCGAATATCATGGGTAAACACGGTCCCCAGATGATCGTTAGACACTTTGCCAAAATAGGCAGCCTTGCCACCCAGGCTGGCGATGCCTGCTGCGGTATTGCCCGCACTGCCACCGGATGCTTCCAACGCGGGGCCCATAGCAGCGTAGAGATGTTCGGCCCGGTCTGCATCAATCAGGTTCATTGCACCCTTGTTGATGTTTTCACGCGCCAAATAGTCATCTTCTGCCCGGGCGATGATATCAACAATGGCATTGCCGACGGTCAAAACGTCGAATTGGGTGTCCGTCATGTTTTGGTCCATGCTTGAAATATATGGTGATGGTTTTCAGCGCCTGCCCTAAAGGGTGTTGGCACGAAAGAAAAGAGCACCATTGTCGCCGCCATATTTTGACCCCATGTAGAGATAGCGTATTTATTAGGGGGCCCATGTCCGAAAGGACAAATGGGACGAAAACCAACTCATGCTTTTTGCCGCCGTATCCAAGACACTGACCCAGTTATTCTCGGCTCCGTTTCGCAAGGTTTTGTGGAAATCCCTGGGCCTGACCATCGCCTTATTGATCGGGCTTTGGTTTGCCTTTGAAGCCGCGACCACAACATTCCTGTTGCCGTTCCTTGGTCCGTGGCCGTGGTTTGCAACGGCCCTATCATGGGTGTTGGGTGCCGGGCTGGTGCTGGGCATGGGGTTTTTGATCGCCCCGGTGAGTTCGGTGTTTGCCGGTGTTTTTCTAGATGAAGTCGCGGAGACGGTTGAAGCAACGCATTATGCAACGGATGCACCTGGGCGGGCATTGAGCATTGGTGAATCGGTGGGAATTACGCTTCGATTCTTTGGAATGGTGGTTCTGGCCAATCTGATTGCTTTGATGCTGGTGCTGTTTTTTGGTCTTGGTTTCATCGTGTTTTTTGTGGTGAACGGCTATTTGCTTGGGCGGGAATATTTTCAATTCGCCGCCCTGCGACATTGCTCCCTTGAACAGGCGGAAAGCCTGCGCCGCAAATACAGTTTTGAAATTTTCATGTCGGGTCTCGCCATTGCAGCGCTGCTGTCTGTGCCGATTGTAAACCTGCTGACACCGCTTTTTGCAGGTGCGCTGATGGTGCATGTGCACAAGGCGCTTGCGGCCCGTGCCATGCGGTGAGCAATATTAGTCTTCCAGCCGCACCAGCGGCGCAGGCACGTCACATGTCTTTTCTTTGGCCTTGCATAAATCAGCTATGACGCACGCCTCGCATTCCGGCTTGCGCGCTTTGCACACATAACGGCCATGTAAAATGAGCCAATGGTGGGCGTGGAAGAGATATTGGCGCGGAATGCGTTTTTCCAATATCGCTTCAACTTCATCGACAGTCTTGCCAGGTGCCAGACCAAGCCGGTTTCCCAGCCGGAAAATGTGGGTATCCACGGCAATGGTGGGTTGGCCAAAGGCCATCGAGACCACCACATTTGCCGTTTTGCGGCCAACACCGGGCAACGTGGTGAGCGTGTCCCGGTCGGTTGGTACTTGACTGTTGAATTCCTCGATCAGCTGGCGCGACAGGGCAATGACATTTTTGGCTTTGTTACGATACAGGCCGATGGTCTTGATATAATCGCGCACCTGGTCTTCACCCAGCGCCAACATTTTTTCCGGTGTGTCGGCAATCTGAAACAGTTCTTTTGTTGCCCGGTTGACACCCACATCGGTTGCCTGGGCAGACAAAACAACCGCCACCAGCAATGTGAACGGATTGACGTGATCAAGTTCGCCCTTGGGTTCAGGTCTTTGAACAGCGAATCTTGCAAAGATTTCCGTTAATTCGGCTTGGGTATATTTTGCGCGCGGCAGCTTCTTGCGCACGGGCTTTCGTGCCGCCTGCGACGATTTTTTTGTTTGGTCACTCATCTTCGCCATCTATACTGAACTCATGAGTGCACACAATATCAATGCGGAAGATCTGCTCTTTTCAGCCCGATTGACCCCCTACCGATCTTTGAATCAACAGGGATTTCGAACGCTGATGATTGCGATCGCTTGTGTGTGTTTTACCATCGGCGGCGTATTTTTTGCCCTGGGCATGTGGCCGGTGCTCGGCTTCATGGGGCTTGATGTGGCGGTCATTTACTGGGCATTTAAGGCGAATTACAAATCTGCACGCGCTTTTGAGGATGTGGAGATTTCCCGCGCCCATGTGGCGCTGCGAAAGGTTTCGCCGCGAGGGGTTGAGACGTCCTACCAATTTCCGCAATTTGGAACCCGTTTCGTAGTGGAGCGGCACGAGGAAATTGGTATCACGAATATGCGTATCGCCAATCGCGCCCGATCAGTGCCTCTTGGCACATTTTTAAACCCGCCCGACCGGGAAAGCTTTGCCATGGCGTTTTCCAATGCCTTGTCGCGGGCAAAACGTTAAGTCACGCAGGTTTCGGGTGGCGAAACCCTGTTGGAATCGTCAAATTGTGGTCATGCCAACGTGACGATACGAATTGAGAGCGACATGACCATTGTTAATCTAACTCCTTCAACCGACCTGAACGCCGCCCACGGGGATTACGAAACCGTTCGGCTGGTGCTGGAGCATATTACCGAGAACTGGCAGGACCAGCCGGAGATGGAAGACCTGGTTCAGCTCACCGGCATGGAAGCGACACGCTTGCAAAAAACATTCACCCGTTGGGCCGGTCTTTCTCCCAAGGGCTTCCTGCAGGCGATCACGCTGGATCATGCCAAGCGGCTGCTGGACGATGGTTTGCCAATTCTGGAGGCGAGCTATGAACTTGGACTTTCCAGCCCCGGCCGGTTGCACGATTTGTTTGTGACCCATGAATCCATGTCGCCGGGAACATATAAGACCGGCGGCGAGGGAATTGAAATTCGCTTTGGGTTTCACCCCAGTCCATTTGGTATGGCGTTGATCATGGCAACCGAGCGGGGCCTGGCCGGTCTGGCTTTTGCAGATAATGGGACCGAGCCAACCCGTGGACGCCATGATGGTGAGACGTTGCGCTTCGACCGCCCCCATGCGCTGGAAGATATGAAACGGCGCTGGCCAAAAGCCACCTATGTGGAAGATGTGGCCTTTACGGCTCCTTATGCTGACCGGGTTTTCAACCGCCAGAACTGGCGTGCTGAAGAACCGCTTCGGGTGGTTTTGATTGGTACGGATTTTCAAATACGTGTCTGGGAAGGCCTGTTGAAAATCCCCATGGGCCACGCCACCACCTATTCCCATTTGGCGCAGGAGCTGGGCAATCCCAAAGCCTCCCGCGCAGTTGGGGCGGCGGTGGGCCGCAACCCCATCTCATTTGTGGTGCCTTGCCACCGGGTTATCGGCAAGTCCGGACAGTTGACCGGCTATCATTGGGGGCTGACGCGCAAACGGGCCATGCTGGGATGGGAAGCGGGCGTATCTGCCGCATAAAAGCGCATGACTGGAACAATGCAGACACGCAAAAGCCGTGATAGCATCTAACAGATGCGACCTGAACAGCTGCTCCACACCACCCCTAAGGGTCTGTATTGCCCACCCGGTGATTTTTACATCGACCCGGTACAGCCTGTGGACCGGGCATTAATTACCCACGGCCATGCCGACCATGCCCGGGCAGGCCATGGGGAAGTCTGGGCCACCCAACAAACCCTCGATATCATGGCCATCCGTTATGGCGCAGATTTCTGCCGTGTCCAGCATCCCGCCGGATGGCGCGAGGTCTTTGCAGTCAATGGTGTTGATGTGGGCTTCTGGCCTGCCGGGCATGTGTTGGGATCAGCGCAAATTCTGGTGGGTCACGGCGGCACGCGAATCGTGGCTTCAGGAGATTACAAGCGGCGATATGATTCGTCATGTCAGCCATTTGAACCTGTTGCCTGTGATGTGTTCATTACCGAGGCCACGTTTGGATTGCCAGTTTTCCGGCATCCGGATGACACTGGCGAAATCGCCAAACTGATGGAATCGGTGCGCCTGTTCAGCGACAGTGCGCATCTGGTTGGCGTATATGCCCTTGGCAAAGCACAGCGGGTGATCAGACTGATTCGCGAGGCCGGATATGATGAGACCATCTATATCCACGGGGCTTTGGCGAAACTGTGTGATTATTATCAAAGCCAGGGCATCGACCTTGGCCCGCTTTCTCCCGCAACACTCAAGAAAGGCGAAAAAGCCAATTTCAAAGGGGCCATCGTCCTTGGCCCTCCGTCAGCCTTTACAGATAAATGGGCGAGACGCTTTCCCGATCCCATCATTTGTTTCGCCTCCGGATGGATGCAGGTTCGTCAAAGAGCCAAACAGCGCGGTGTCGAGCTGCCATTAATCCTGTCTGACCATTGTGACTGGGATGAATTGCTTGATACGATTTTGGAGCTTCGGCCAAGCGAAGTCTGGGTCACCCACGGGCGCGACGATGCAATCGTTCGATGGTGCGCACTCAATCAGATTCGGGCCCGTCCCCTGCACCTCATCGGTTATGAGGATGAGAACGAATGAACACCACAACAATATCTAACTATTTTGAGGAAAATTGAAAAATATGGGGAACACTTTGCGCGCTGGTGTTGTGAATCAATGCGCGGACAATGTATTTTGGAAGGAAGCCAATGGCAGTTGGCTTCCTTCGGGGATTTTTCGGTAAATCCGGGCTTCCTCGCAATCCACACGGTCAATAGTGGGTAAAACGATGCGGGATGGTTCTTTAAAAAGTGCCATCCCGTTGCATCTTTAGTTTGCAGTGTTTTTCCTATTATTCAATCCCTTTTCTGGCTGCTTAATCATAATGCAGATGAGTGCCCGAATCTTATCAATGGGTTAGATACATCTATCGGCATAACGCCGTTGTGGATATTTCCATGAACTCCTTTGCTCAACTTCTCGACCGGCTTTTGCTGACACCATCACGCAATGGGAAAATTCGCTTGATGGTGGATTATTTCATGCGCACACCAGATCCGGATCGGGGCTATGCACTGGCGGCGATCACGCGCGATCTGGATGTTTCCAGCGTCAAACCCGCGATGATCCGCACGTTGGTGAGCGAGCGGATGGATGAGGTATTGTTCAAATTGTCCTACGATTATGTAGGCGATTTGGCCGAAACAGTTGCACTGGTTTGGGATTCCCAACAACGCACCGGCGCTGGAGCTTCGGTAAGCCCTCCAACAAATTCAGATACCAGCCTGAGCCTTAGTGATATTGTTGAGACCCTGAACCAACTTGGCAAAACACAGGCCATGGGACAGGTTGGCGAATGGCTCGATCAACTTGATGCTTCTGGGCGGTATGCGCTGTTGAAGCTTGTCACCGGCGGCCTGCGGATTGGCGTCTCCGCACGATTGGCAAAACTGGCATTGGCCGATTTTGGTTCACGCCATGGCACCGTCCACATCAATGAAATTGAAGAATTGTGGCACGGGCTGGAGGTTCCTTATGTTGACCTGTTTGCCTGGCTATCGGGCACAGGCGAAAAACCATCCCACCGTGCAGCGGCTCCATTTCGCCCGGTCATGCTGGCGAGCCCGCTGACTGACAGCGATATGGAAAAGCTAAATCCTGCGCATTATGCAGCGGAATGGAAATGGGACGGCATTCGCGTTCAGGCAACCGGCGAAGGCGGTGTGCGCAGGCTTTATTCCCGTACTGGCGATGATATTGGTGCGGCCTTTCCCGACCTTTTGGATTCAATCGATTTTGAAGGATCTATTGATGGCGAATTGCTGGTTGGGCGGCCCACAATGGAAGTTCACGGGGCCGGGCTGGAAATCGGGTCATTTAGCGAGTTGCAGCAAAGGCTCAATCGCAAAACAGTGTCAAAGAAGCTGCAAACCAGCCATCCGGTGATCGTGCGCGCCTATGATCTGCTGGAACATAAGGGACAAAACCTGCGTGACAGGCCGTTTGCCGAACGTCGCGAAATTCTTGAAAAATTTATCGAAGATACAGACACCACCCGCTTTGATCTGTCGCCCATGGTGGCATTTGAAAACTGGGACGAGCTGGCACATCAACGCCTCAACCTGCCCCATCCGGTCATCGAAGGAGTGATGATCAAACGGTGGGACAGCGCCTATGTGCCCGGCAGGCCCAGGGGCCCGTGGTTTAAATGGAAAAAGGATCCGATGCTGATTGACGCTGTGCTGATGTATGCCCAGCGCGGCCATGGCCGCCGATCCAGCTATTACTCCGATTACACGTTCGGTGTGTGGACCGCCACTGGTGGGCTTGTACCGGTTGGCAAAGCCTATTTTGGCTTTACCGACGCGGAATTGAAGCAGATCGACAAATTCGTGCGTGACAATACGGTGGAACGTTTCGGGCCGGTCCGCTCGGTAAAAGCGACCAATGAGTTTGGACTGGTGCTGGAAGTGGCATTTGAGGGCATTCAGCGTTCCAGCCGTCATAAATCAGGAATTGCCATGCGGTTTCCGCGCATTTCGCGCCTGCGCTGGGACAAACCGCCCGGCGAGGCCGACACGTTAGCGGGGGTTGAGGCCCTCATCGATTCTTAACCCTATCGTATTCCTTTGCCTCTATTATTGTTGTCCATGTCGACGGCCAAAGTCTGACTCCAATCAGACAAACGCGCTTTAGGGAACGGGTGCTAAGATGAGTGTGATGATTACCGGCGGTGCTGGATATATTGGCAGCCATATGGTCTGGGAATGCGTTGATCACGGCGAAGATGTGGTGGTGCTCGACAATCTGACCACCGGATTTGACTGGGCTGTGGCACCTGCTGCCAAACTGGTTATCGGCGACATTGCTGATCGCGTCCTGGTGGAAAAGACCATCCGTGATCACAAGGTGGATACGATCGTTCATTTTGCCGGTTCTGTGGTTGTTCCGGAATCCATCGAAAAACCGCTCAAATATTACGAGAACAATACCTGCCGCACCCGCACATTGGTGGAAACCGCGGTGCGCTGCGGTATTGAACAATTCATCTTCTCGTCCACTGCGGCTGTTTATGATGCACCTGCGGATTTAACGCCGGTGGATGAGACCGCCTCTTTGATCCCGGCAAATCCTTACGGCATGTCAAAGCTGATGAGCGAAACCATGATCCGGGATGTCGCCAATGCCCATTCCATGCGTTACGTGATGTTGCGCTATTTCAATGTGGCAGGCGCTGATCCGGCGGGCCGAACGGGTCTTTCAACCCGCGGTGCCACCCATGTGATGAAACTCGCTTGCGAAGCAGCGACCGGTAAGCGGCCCTGGTTTGACGTTTATGGCACGGATTATGATACGCCCGATGGCAGCGCCATTCGTGATTTCATTCACGTATCCGACCTTGCCAATGCCCATTATGCCGCCTTGCAGTTCCTTCGCAACGGAGGCAAGAAATTCACCTGCAATGCGGGATATAGCCAAGGAGCATCCGTGTTCGATGTGATCGATGCGGTAAAGCGGGTATCCGGCTGCGATTTTGAAGTGCGTTGTGCGCCGCGCCGTAAAGGCGACATTCCTGCCATCGTTGCCGATGCATCGCGCATGACGCAAAGGCTGAACTGGCAACCCCAGTTCGCGAACCTGGATACAATCGTCAAGCATGCCCTGGCATGGGAGGAAAAGCTGACCATGAAAAGGGTCGACCCGCCTGCTGTTGCACCCAATATTGAGACTTTGACCGACCGCATCACATTGGTTTAGATCAGCGCCTTATTCACTGATTTTCGAACATCGGTTGGCATGACGCATCTTCTGGGTATTGATACCGGTGGCACATTCACCGATGCCGCCGTGCTTGAAAGCATCGGCGATGCACCGCCGATTGTGGTGGCCAAGGCGAAATCCCTCACGACCCGGCATGATCTGGCTATCGGCGTTGATGGGGCAGCAGCAGCAGCTCTTGCGCGCGCGCAGTGCGAACCGCAATCGATCGGGCTGGTGTCTCTTTCAACCACGCTGGCCACAAATGCACTGGTGGAAGGGCAAGGCGGCCGGGTGGCACTGATCGCCATTGGTTTTGAGGCGCGTGATCTGGAAAAGGCCGGACTGGCGCAAGCTTTGGGCAATGATCCCTGCCTGATTATTCCAGGCGGTCACACGACCCACGGCAGCGAGGCAGTCCCGCTTGATCTCTCACGGTTGGAAAATGAAATTGACGCTTTGGCACAAGAAGTGAGCGGATTTGCAATCGCCGGTTATTTTGCGGTGCGCAACCCGGCACATGAGAAGACCGTTCGCGATTTCGTATCCCAGCGAACCGGATTGCCGACAACCTGTAGCCACGAACTTTCCGCCCGCCTCAATGGCCCCAAGCGGGCGCTGACAACGGTATTGAACGCCCGTCTGGTGCCGCTGATCTCCCGTTTGATCACGTCAACCCGGGCAATGATGCGCGCCCGAAAGATTGATGCGCCACTGATGATCGTGCGCGGCGATGGGGCTTTGGTAAGTGCCGAATTTGCCATGCGGCGGCCCATTGAGACCATCCTGTCGGGGCCTGCCGCCAGTCTGGTGGGTGCACGGTTTTTGACCGGGTGCGATGATGCATTTGTCAACGATATCGGCGGCACCACATCGGACATTGCACTATTGAACAAGGGCGTTCCCCTGCTAGACCCGGATGGTGCATTGGTTGGCGGATACCGAACGATGGTGGAAGCCGTTGCCATGCACACCTATGGATTGGGGGGAGATTCAGAAATTTCCCTTGGCGGCCCAGCCCTGAACCCCGAAATCATGCTTGGGCCAAGGCGCAATATTCCCCTTTCCTTGTTGGCACTGTCTCACGGCGAATTGTTGCATTCGGCTTTGGACAAACAGATTAAAGCCACTCATTTTAGCCACCAGCATGGGCGCTTTGCATTGCGTTCCCAAGCCGTTGAAGCGGTTGGATTGTCACCTACGGAGGCACGCATGTTTGGGCGCCTGGAGGATACGCCGCAAGCGCTGGATAGTTTTTTGCAAGGCAGGAGTGAAGCAGCTGTTCTCGACAGACTGGTAGCGCGCGGATTGGTGCAAATTGCCGCCCTAACTCCAAGTGATGCACTACATGCCCTGGACCGCCATGGGATTTGGGACAAGGAAGCGGCAATGAAGGGGCTTGCGCTGTTTGCCCGGCGCAAAAACGGTGCCGGCACGGCACTGTTTGACGATCCGCTAAAACTGGCCGATGAAATCATTCGCCGCATGGAGCGGCGTTCCAGCGAAATTGTGTTGCAAACGGCACTGAACAGCGAAGGTCGCCATGGCAGTGACCTGGTCCAGCACGAAATAATCCGTTCGGTACTGGATGCCCGCCAGTCGCCGAACCTGGAAAAATCCTACGTACAATTTTCCGCGTCGCTCGATCGGCCCTTGATTGGACTGGGTGCATCGGCCCATGCATTCCATCCCAATGCCGCTGCTCTGTTGGGGGTTGATGCACTTATTCCCGAACATGCCGATGTGGCCAATGCCATTGGCGCGGTGGTGGGCCGGGTGTCCCTGCGCACCCAGCTTACGGTATCGCAACCCGTGGAGGGTCGCTTTCAAATCAGTGGATTTGACGATGCATTTGCCAATGCCGAAAGCGCCATCGAATTTGCAAATGAAAAAATTTCAAGCCAAGCCACTCTTCTGGCCGAAGAGGCAGGAGCGGTTGAATTTGAGATTCACCTGACCCACGAGGAAAAACGTGCAGAAGTGGAATCCCGCTCGATGTTTATTGAATGCACCATTGTTGCCACGGTGACCGGCCGGCCACCAATTGGTCACTAATGTGTATCGCGCCTATTGCCTGCGCGTGTTCGGTTTAACTCAACGTGGAAAGTGACGGAAGAACGCCCGGGAACCAGTCATAGATCATTGCGTAGAGCAGCAAGCCCAAGGCGATCCGATAGATTACAAAGACCAAAAATGAGGTGCGTTTTACCAGCGCCATCAAAATGGCAATGGCCGCCAGTGCTGCAAAAAAGGTAAAGAATGCGGCCCAAAGAGCATCCGCTGGCACACCTTCACCCAATTGAACAGCTTCCGCTGTGGTGAACAGTCCTGCCGCCGTAATCGCTGGAATGCCCAGCAGGAACGAAAATCGTGCTGCTTCACCCCGTTCGAAACCCATGAAACGCGCTGCTGTCATTGTAATGCCGGAACGGCTGGTTCCGGGAATTAGAGCAACCGCCTGCGCCAAACCAATCATCAATGCGGGCGCAAGGGTCATGTCTTCCATAACCTTGACTCGTTTGCCCACCACATCCGCCACATACATTAAAATGCCAAAGAAGATTGCGCCGAAGGCAACAATTTCAACACCCCGGATGGCGTTTGACCAACCGGTCATTTTCAATACGGCACCAAAGGCAAGGGCGGGGATGGTGGCCAGTCCGATATAGGTGGCCAATCGGGAGCGTTGAGTGACACGTCCGGCAAAAAAGTCCCGGCAGCCGCCCAGAATATTGAGCACATCGCGCCAGAAATAGACCAGCACGGCAAACAGGGAGCCCACATGAACCATAACATCGGTGACAACACCCTGATCCTGCCATCCCGTGAATGCGGGAATAAGAATTAGATGGCCAGACGACGACACGGGCAAGAATTCCGTTAATCCCTGAACAATCGCCAATAGCAGAATTTGCTCTATGCTCATCGCCGTTTCATCCCTCTTTTGAACATATGTCGCGTCTGCAACGGGTTATTTGTGGCGGAAAAGCAATCAGCAGACCGGCATGTGCCCATTTGATCGTTCCATCTACAGGGATCCCCGTTGAGAAATCGTGAATGAGCTCTTGTCTTGCCGCAATTTTGCCTGCCTCCTATAGAGGACTCATATTAACTTCCAGCCCGGGCATCTACGCAGATGCCCAGTCCCTTCGTGCGCCTTTATTCGAAAGCAATCATGATAGAACTTTACCACCACCCAATGTCTTCTGGTTCCCGTGCCCTGCGGCTGATGCTGGCCGAATATGACAGGGATATCCAGCTGACCGAAGAGCACCTTTGGCAGCGCCGGGAAGAGTTTCTGCAAATGAACCCAAATGGCACTTTGCCGGTTTTGATTGATAATTCGAATGGTGGCACGGTGGTGTGCGGCGCATTCGCTGCCAGCGAGTATATTGACGAAACCATAGGCGCACTCAAACGGGACAAACGGCTTTATCCCGAAGACCCGATGGCGCGCGCTGAAATGCGCCGATTGATGGAATGGGCGCTGGTGAAGCTGGAAAGTGAAGTCATCCGTTACACTGTCAATGAGCGGGTAACAAAACGCCAAATGCCCAGCGATGCCGGAGGCGGGGCACCCGACAGTCAGGCCCTGCGCGCGGCACGAACCAATATTCGCTACCATTTGAAATATATTGGCTGGCTGGCGGCGACGCGAAACTGGTTGGGCGGCAATCAAATGACAGCGGCTGATCTGACGGTTGCCGCCGCACTTTCGATTCTCGACTATCTGGGCGAAATCGAATGGTCGGAAGAAGAAGCCTTGAAAGACTGGTATGCACGGATGAAATCGCGACCTTCGTTTCGTCCCATACTTGCGGACCGAATGCGCGGCATGCCGCCGGTCTCCCACTATGTTGATCTTGATTTTTGAACGCCAGCGCCAAAATTGTTCAACGTTTGAAGCGTGATGCCCACGCGCTTGGTTTTGAGTCGGTGGGAATTGCCCGCGCAGCCCATGATCCGGTGACCGCCAAACGGCTGGGCGTGGCACTGGAGCGCAATTACCACGCAACAATGACGTGGATGGAAGAAACAAAAGGGCGACGCTCTTCGCCAAAAAATCTTTGGCCGGGCGTTTGCTCTATCATAACTTTAGCAATGAATTACGGCCCCGAAACTAATCCATTGCCAGAACTTGATCATGGTGAAAACGGCGTCATTTCTGTATATGCCCGACACCGCGACTACCATGATCTCATCAAGGGCAGACTAAAAACACTCGCGGCGAAGCTGCTGTCTTCGGCAAAGACCCATGGGCTTGAAGGCGACGTGAAGGTGTTTGTTGATACTGCCCCGGTTATGGAAAAGCCGTTGGCTCAAAAGGCAGGGGTTGGCTGGCAGGGAAAGCATACCAATCTGGTATCGCGCGATCATGGGTCGTGGCTGTTTCTGGGCTCGATTTTTACCACTTTGGATTTACCAAGTGATGTGGCCGAAATTGACCATTGTGGATCCTGCTCCAAATGTCTCGATATCTGCCCCACCAATGCGTTCCCGGCACCGTATCAGCTCGATGCAAGGCGCTGCATATCCTATCTGACGATTGAGCATGCGGGGCCCATTCCCCAGGAATTGCGCGAAATGATGGGCAATCGCATCTACGGGTGTGACGATTGTCTGGCGATATGCCCGTGGAATAAATTTGCCAGTGCTGCCCGTGAAGCCAAGCTGGCTAATCCACAAACACCGCGCCCCAAGGCGTTGGTGGATTTTCTCGATCTGGACGATACGAAATTCAGATCGCTGTTTGCCGGGTCGCCCGTAAAGCGGATTGGCGTCGATCGGTTTCTGCGCAATTGTGCGATAGCGGCAGGAAATTCCGATAGACCTGACCTGGTAAATTCGCTTGAACGACTGGAGCGTACGACCCAAAACGATGTCACTCGAGAAGCGACACAATGGGCGCTGATGAAACTGAAAAACGACAATACGGGCAATATCGAGTGACAATAGGAATTCTGGGAGCCGGCTTTACCGGCAAAACAATTGGCGCTGCATTGGCTCGCGACGCACATAGCGTTTGGGGCACGACCCGCGGGGCGGAGAAATTTGCGGAGCTGGAAACTGCTGGTATCTCACCTGTGCAATTCAACGGTGTGGAACTCAATGGAGAATTGCAAAAGGCGCTTGGAAGGACCACCCATCTGGTTGTCTCCATCGCGCCGCCGCGCGAGGAGGATGCCCATTCCAGACTTGGCAAAGCCGATCCTTTTCTGAAGAGCATGAATGGCCAAAAACTGCGCGAACTTGCCCCTCAACTTGAATGGGTTTGCTATCTCTCCACTGTCGGTGTCTATGGAAATCACGATGGAAGTTGGATTGATGAAGACGTGGAACCGGCTCCCACATCCGCTCGTTCAAGACAGCGTCTACTGGCTGAAAATCAATGGATGGCGTTTGGTGCGGAAGAAAGCATTCGCGTGTGTATCCTGCGCCTTTCTGGTATTTATGGGCCCGGTCGCAACGCGCTGGTGAGCGCCAGTTCCGGCAAGTCGAGACGGTTGGTAAAACCTGGGCAAGTGTTCAATCGCATCCATGTGGCAGATATTGCCACCGCCGTCACTCACGCCGTGGAGGGAAATATTGGCGGCGTTTTCAATATCACCGATGATGAACCGGCACCGCCGCAGGATGTTGTGGCCTTTGCCCATGAATTGCTGGGCACTCCACCACCAGCCGAGATTGATTTTGAAACTGCAGATATCTCTCCCATGGCGCGCAGCTTTTATGGCGAAAATAAACGGGTATCCAATGCCCGTTCGAAACAAGGGCTAAAGCTAGATTATGCCCACCCAAATTACCGCGCAGCGCTAACCAAAATGTGGACCGAGGATACCTGGCGCGGCTGACACACAATCCAGGAATATTTATTGAGGGCATTTGTCAAACGCTCATCTGTGCTAGAAACGGCATAACTTAGTTTGAGATCATGATTGCATGTGCGCTGAACTTCCCATTGCCAACATTTCTATTGTCACGCTGGGTGTGGATGATCTGGCCAAATCCACAGCATTTTACGTGGCGTTGGGCTGGGCCAACACCACCGCCAGCCAGGACAGTGTTTCATTTCTTCAGGGGCACAACATTGTGCTGGGCCTTTACGGGCGAGCCGCACTTGCCGACGACGCCCAGGTTGAGAACAAACCGGCAGGATTTCGCGGTGTGGCCCTGGCTCTTAATGTGGCCAGCGAAGCCATGGTTGACCGCTTTTTTGACCATGCGCTTGCTTCCGGTGCGGTATTGATCAAAACCCCGCAGAAAGTATTCTGGGGCGGTTATTCGGGCTATTTTGCTGATCCAGACGGACATTTGTGGGAAATTGCCCATAACCCGTTTTTCAACGGGGATGCCGAAACCGGCACATTGAAACTGGAGCCGCTCCCATGAGTGCAACATTGGTGATGGTCGGCTTTCAACAGGGTGCCAATGATGCGGCCTTTGATCTTATCCCAGGGCCGCGGGGGCAGGCGGAAGCCGAACAACGGGCAGCCGCGCTGCTTGCCCATTGGCGCTCGCTTGGCAATCCGGTAGTGCATCTGCGGTTTGACAGCATGGATCCCGCCTCTCCCTTTGCTGCTGAAAACCCGGGTAACAATTTTATCAAGGAGCTGGCGCCCCAACACCATGAACCTGTCGTGGAAATTCGTACCCATAATGGTTTTGTGGGTTCCGACCTCATGCAGGTGCTGGAGGAATACGGATCATCGGAACTCGTCATTTGCGGTCTGATGCTCGAAGGGGCGGTCGAATCCACATTGCGGATGGCTGGAACCCTTGGCTTCATGGTCTATCTGCCCGCCGATTGCACGGCCAGCCGTGCGCGCAACAGTCTTGATGGGGCGGCGACAAGCCGGAAATGGTCTGCGGATGAAGTGCATGAATTGACACTTTGCGTGCTGGACGGCGAATACGCGAAAGTGTTGAATAGCGATGATCTTATGGCCGCAGCCGCGTCCCATCCAAACGGAATAAATTGATGAACAACGCGCTGCCCCGCTGGGTTGACTATGGCCTGATGCCGCTGATCAGCGTGATTGTGGCCTTTGTAATTTCCGGCCTCGTGGTGTTGTTTGTTGGTGAAAGCCCGGTTCAGGCAGCTTTGCTGATGGCAAAGGGCGCATTTGGCAGTGGCTATAATATCGGCTTCACCCTGTTTTATGCCACGACCTTCATTTTCACCGGCCTTGCGGTTGCGGTGGCTTTCCACGCCGGTCTGTTCAACATTGGCGGCGAAGGTCAGGCTTATGTGGGCGGCCTTGGCGTGGCGCTGGTTTGCCTATCGCTCGACAGCGTATTTCCCTGGTGGATTACATTTCCCTTCGCCATCATTGCTGGCGCGCTGTTTGGCGCATTGTGGGCCTTCATTCCTGCCATCCTTCAGGCCAAACGTGGCAGTCACATTGTGATCACCACCATCATGTTCAACTTCATTGCCTCCGCGCTGATGGTATATTTGCTCGCCGGACCGTTGCAGAAATCTGCCAATCTGGGGCCGCGGTCGCGGGACTTTGCCGAAGGTGGGCAAATCCCGAAACTTGGCGGTCTGTTCAGACCCCTGGGTATCGATATGGGCGCATCACCGCTCAATGTTTCATTCGCGCTGGCGCTTATCATGGCGCTGGTTGTGTGGATCATAATCTGGCGTACCCGGTTTGGGTATGAAATGCGCACCCTTGGCATCAGCCCACGCGCGGCGCGTTACGCAGGCATGTCGGAAGTGCGCCTGGTTGTCCTGGCGATGATGCTGTCGGGGGCCCTTGCTGGTATGATGGCGCTCAATCCGGTTATGGGTGATCAGGCCCGCCTGCAATTGGATTTTGTGGAAGGTGCGGGTTTTGTGGGCATTGCTGTGGCACTCATGGGGCGCTCCCATCCGGCTGGCATTGTGCCGGCGGCTATCCTTTTTGGCGGGCTTTATCAGGGCGGGTCGGAACTGGCTTTCGACATGCCCAATATCACCCGCGATATGATCGTGCTCATTCAGGGCCTTGTCATCCTGTTTGCCGGAGCCATGGGTTCCCTGTTCACACCGGCCATTGTTCGTCTGCTCACGGGCGTGGGGGTCATGCCCAAATGAAACCTGTATATCCCTGTGAAGCATGATGATGCTGGAATTTGTTATTGCTATGTTTCACTGTAAAACCCTGAAAACCAAAGAGTTCTGAACACCGCCGCATGGAAACCATTCTTCAGCTTCTGGATCTGACGGTACGTTCTGCAGTGCCGCTTCTGCTGGCCTGCCTTGCCGGGCTATATTCGGAACGTTCGGGCATTGTGGATATTGGTCTTGAAGGCAAGATGCTGGGGGGTGCCTTTGCGGCAGCGGCGGCAGCAGCTGTGACCGGTTCTGTTTGGCTTGGATTGCTGGCGGGAATTTTCGTGTCCGTTCTGCTGGCGCTGGTTCACGGATTTGCCTCCATTACGAATAAGGGCAATCAGATTGTTTCTGGCGTTGCCATCAATTTCATTGCAGCCGGGGCTGCAGCCCTGCTCGGCAATGCCTGGTTCAACCAGGGCGGTCGCACGCCACAATTGCAAAGCGAACAACGCTTTAATCCCATTGAATTGCCCCTGGCAGAAACCTTGTCATCCGTGCCAGTCCTTGGACCCACCTATCAACAATTGATCTCCGGGCATAATCTGATTGCCTATTTCGCCTTTGCCATGGTGCCCATCACCTGGTGGGTCTTGTTTCGCACACGATTTGGCCTGCGGCTTCGCGCAGTCGGTGAAAATCCGGCAGCCGTGGACACAGCTGGCATATCGGTATCATGGGCGCGCTACAGGGCGGTGATCTGTTGTGGTATATTATGCGGAATTGCCGGTGCCTATTTGTCGATCGGCGTGTCTGCCGGATTTGTGAAAGACATGACGGCAGGACGCGGGTTCATCGCGCTGGCTGCTTTGATTTTCGCCAAATGGCGGCCGGTTTCTGCCATGTGGGCCTGTTTGTTGTTTGGATTTCTGGGTGCCATTGAAATTCGCTATCAAGGGGTCGCACTTCCCGTGCTGGGTGTTGTGCCGGTACAATTGATGCAGGCCCTGCCTTACATTCTCACTGTCGTATTGCTCGCTGGGTTCATCGGCAAAGCCATTCCACCGCGGGCTGGCGGTGTTCCCTATACGAAAGAACGCTGATGAGTGATGATCTGTTTGCAGCGGCAAATGCCGCCATGGCCAAATGCTATGCGCCCTATTCCAAATTTCCCGTAGGGGCGGCCATTCGCAGTGCCAGTGGCAAAATATATTCCGGCGGCAATATCGAAAATGCGTCTTCACCTGAGGGGTGGTGCGCAGAAACCAGCGCAATTGCCCACATGGTGATGGACGGTCAATCTCAGATTCTGGAAGTGCTGGTGGTTTCTGAAAAACAATCGAAAATCACCCCTTGTGGCGGTTGCCGACAGCGACTTGCAGAATTCGCAGGTTCCGACACAAAAGTGCATCTTTGCGATGCCAATGGGGTCGTGGAAACCCTGACGCTTGGTGATTTATTGCCTGCTGGCTTTGACAGGGATGACGCATGAAAACGCTCGCTGCACATCTGGACGGCTTTCAGCCCAAAACCGCGCTTGTATTGGGTTCAGGCCTTGGGGGGCTGAGCGCACTTGTCGATGTGGATTTACGCATCCCTTACAGCGAAATCGAAGGATTTCCAGAAAGCAAAGTATCGGGCCATACAGCCGAACTGGTTTGTGGCAGCATAGGGAGTCACCGCGTCGTCATATTGTCCGGGCGGGTTCATTATTATGAATCTGGTAATCCTGCTGCCATGCGCAAACCCATATCCGCATTAAATGACGTGGGTGTTAAGCGACTTATCCTGACAAATTCAGCCGGTTCGGTGAACAAGGACATGGCCCCCGGCTCTGTGATGCAGATCAAGGATCATATCAATTTTGCTGGGACCAGCCCATTGATTGGCGAGCCCACGGATGCCCGGTTCGTGGGCCTGACCACGGCCTATGACAAGGGCATGCGAAAAACGTTTCGTACGATTGCGGAGCGTGAGGAAATTGAAATCCACCGCGGTGTCTATATGTGGTTTGGTGGACCCAATTTTGAAACACCGGCTGAAATCAAGATGGCCCGGCGGATGGGCGCAGATGCGGTGGGCATGTCCACGGTGCCGGAAGTTATTCTGGCCCGCTTCTTCGGCATGGATGTGGCTGCATTTTCCGTCATCACCAATTTTGGTGCCGGAATGACCGGCAACGAATTGGGACATGACGAAACCAAAGAATGGGCACCCGTAGGAGGTGCAAAACTGGCCCGGCTGATCGAAGCTACACTGAAAGAAGGTTTTTGATGAACGCATCCCAACGCGAGGCCATTGCGCGGCGCGCGCTGCCGCTGGTCGACCTGACTGATCTTGGTGAAAACAGCAGCCACGCCTCGGTTGATGAATTATGCAGCCGCGCGGCCACCGAATTTGGCCCAGTGGGTGCCATTTGCATCTGGCCACGCTTTGTCGCCCATGCCCACAAGGCATTGCGTGGAACAGGCATCCCCATTGCCACGGTCGTCAATTTCCCAGGCGGAAATCAGTCTGTCGACATGACAGTTGTTGAAACACAAAGTGCCGTTGCTGATGGCGCAGCCGAAATTGATCTGGTCATTCCCTATCAATCGCTGGCTGGTGGCGATGAACAGGCGGTTCTCGATATGGTATCCGCCGTGCGCGAAGCAACCGGCCCAGGAATTTTGTTAAAGGTCATTATTGAAAGCGGCGAACTGAAAACACCGGAACTCATCCACCGGGCCAGCGAATTGGCAATTCAGGCGGGGGCGGATTTCATCAAGACTTCCACAGGCAAGGTCGCAGTTAATGCCACACCGGAGACGGCGGAAATCATGCTCCAGGTGATCGCAGATACAACAGAACGCGGCGGCAGAACCATTGGTTTCAAACCCGCCGGTGGCATCAAGACCACACAGGATGCGGGCATATATCTGGCCATTGCCGATCGTTTATTGGGCGCGGATTGGGCAAGTTCAGAAACCTTGCGCTTTGGCGCATCCAGTGTGCTGGACGATTTGCTTGCAGCCTTGCGCGGCGAAGAATCGGTGCAGGGCGAGGGTTACTAAGCGGTGCCTATTGCCTCAAGAATATCGGCTAAAAACCCATCAAGATGGTCGGTGGAGAAATCGATTTTGGCCTGATCATCCGTTGCGTGCTCCCAGGCTTCTGCACTGTGTTGCGAACCCTGGGCGGGTACGATTAACACTGTGCGCATGCCAAATTTGGACGGCACGTCCAGATTGCGCGGCATATCTTCGAACATGGCGGCGTTTTTCGGATCAACCCCATGGTCAGCCAGAAATTTCACATAAGGCTCTTCAGCCGGTTTTGGTACGAGATTGGACGCGACAATATCGAACACACGGTCGAAATGCTGTGTGATGCCCAGCCGGTCTGTTGTGCGCTTTGCGTGGGGAACATCGCCATTTGTGAAAATGTGTTTGCGCCCCGGCAGGGATGCAATCAAATCGCCCAGTGCCGGATTGGGTTCAACCGGCGAATAATCGATGTCATGAACCACATCGAGGAAATGATGCGGATCCACAGCATAACGCACCATCAATCCCCGTAAGGTGGTGCCGAACTCCTTGTAGAGTTCCTTTTGAATTCTGCGTGCTTCCTCTTTTGGCTTATCCAAAAGAGCCGCCACATAATCCGTCATTTTCCAATCAATTTGGGCAAACAGGTCGCAATGGCGCGGATAGAGCGTGTTATCCAGATCAAACACCCATTCGTTCACACCGGCAAAGCGGCTGGCCAGTTTGTCGAGGGAATGGGTCATGAGGCAACAATCATTGTTCCGGCACCGTGTTCAGTAAACAGTTCCAGCAACACCGCATGGGCCACGCGGCCATTGACGATGACCACGGCTTCGACACCCTGATCAAGCGCGGCCAGACAGGTTTCAACCTTGGGAATCATGCCGCCGGAGATGGTGCCGTCAGCGATCAAAGCTTCCGCTTCTGCGCGGGTGAGTTCGCGAATTAGATTTCCACTGGCGTCCAGAACACCGGGCACATCGGTCAAGAACAGCAACCGGTCGGCATTGACCGCACCGGCAATCGCGCCGGCAAATGTATCGGCGTTGACATTATAGGTTTCGCCCGCATCGCCAAACGCCACCGGTGCGATGACCGGGATAAGCCCGGAGCCTGTCACCGTATCCAATACAGAGGTATCCACACAGGCGGGTTCGCCAACAAAGCCAAGATCAATCACTTCCTCCAGCTTGCTGTCCGGGTCACGGAGCGTGCGCTGCAACTTGCGCGCGCGCACCATGTTTCCGTCCTTACCACATAGTCCAATGGCGCGAGCACCTTCGCTGTTAAAATCGGCAACAATGCCTTTGTTGATAGCGCCTGCCAGAACCATTTCCACGATTTCCACCGTGGCGGCATCGGTGATCCGCATTCCGTCTTTAAATTCGCTCTTGATGCCAATGCGATCCAGCATGGCACCAATCTGCGGGCCGCCGCCATGGACGACAATTGGTTCCACGCCCGATTGGCGCAGCAAGGCCACATCACAGGCAAAAGCGCGCCCAAGTTCGGCGTCGCCCATGGCATGGCCACCATATTTGATCACGACCTTTTTGCCTGAATAGGCCTGCATGTAGGGCAGGGCTTCCGACAGCAATTGTGCCTGAATAGTTCCACTAATGGATGTATCTGTTGTCGGCTTTTTGGAATCAGTCATCGGGTCAGATCAAATTGTTGGGATTGCATAAATACGCATTGCTAAACCAAAGCGTGGCAAGCGAACAGGGCAAAAGAAAACACCCGGCCTTTTGAACCGGGTGTCAAATTCTTCTGTCGTGAAGGCTGGTGTTCAAACTTCGCTTGAAATCCAGTCCGACAGCTTGTTTTTGGGTGCAGCGCCAACCTGAATGGCCACCGGCTCACCGCCTTTGAACATCAAAAGCGTTGGAATGGAGCGCACACCGTATTGAGCGGCAAGTTCAGGATTCTCATCCATATTGACCTTGGCAATCTTCACCTTCTCGCCCATCTCTTCCGAAATCTCTTCCAGGCTTGGGGCAATCATCTTGCAGGGTCCGCACCATTCTGCCCAAAAATCCACCACGACAGGTGTTTCTGATTTCAAAACGTCGGAATCGAAGTTTGTTTTGTCAATTTTGACAGTCGCCATTTCATGCTCCTTTTGTTCCCGGCCCCACTGATTGTCAGCGAACAATCTGCCAAAATTACCTGGCAAATTGGCGGGAATCGGTCCGTGCCTCGTTGGAGGGAACCTAGGGAGACGCTTTGCGGGGGTCAAGGTGAACAATTTAGAGACTTTGATCACCCTTAAGTGACAAAATCATCCCGCAGAGGCACGTCAGCTGGACCCCAATTGGCGCAATGCTGCGTCCATACTGGCTTCATCCAGCAGGTCAACACGGGGGGCAAAAGCGCCCTGTGCAGTTCGCCCACTGGTCCATATGAGAACCGCTTCAACCGGCAGCTCAGGATAGATGCGCGATACAAGGTGACGATAAAGCGTCATTTGCATCACATAGTCTCCAGGAATCTCGTCCTGATGAGCTGGTACATGTGCGCCGGTTTTGAAATCAATCAGCAAGACACGGCGTGGCTGCACCACTAACCGGTCTATCGTGCCTGATATGGAGCGCGGGCCATCCGTGGTTTCAATGCGCCCCATGACCGGCACCTCCGCCCGGCTCGTGGCTGGCTCAAACCATGGGGCAAAATCTGGATTATCCAACACCGCAAATATGCCGGACAGGGCATTGTCGATACTTTCTGCGCTGGCACCTATCAAACTGTTCTCAAGATAAGCGCGGGCGCGCAAACGGCGTTCATTGGACGCAATTTCCGGCAAGACTTGAAACAGGCGATGAATGGCCGTCCCTGTTTGCCGGGCACTGGGGCTTGTGTCTTCCTCGTGGCTATGGCGCGTTAAGGGCACAATATGCGCCTGTTTGGTGCGGCTTTCATCAATCAATGCCTGGGCACCTGACGGACTTAGCGGACGGGGCAGACCCGGCTCCCTGGGCAGTTTTTGGCGCACCCAATCAGGCAAAGATACAGCCAGTGAAATTTTGGACAAAGCCGCATTGTCATCCCCATTGGGCATGGGAGCCGGTGGCTTGGAATGGGTCCAAACGGCACGCTGGAGATTGCCTTCCCCGTCGAATTCTTCTTGATATGCCTCCTTCAAGGCATCATCGACGAGTGTGCGCCAGGTCGGCTGGCCGGGAGCCGTCTTGCCCTGATAGCCGCATATGATGAGCCGGTCGCGGGCACGGGTCATGCCAACATAAAGCAGGCGGCGATATTCATCCTCCGCTTTCTTTTTCTCCAGCTGTAAACTCTGTCTTGTGGCAGCGATGTGAAACGCCGATTGCGGCACCCACATCAGGCTTTGATTGTCGCTGGAATTTAAAAGTTCATAGAAGCACGGCGCTTTGCTGTCGACGAATGGAGCGCTGCCCTTGTCGACCAGAAACACAATGGGCGCTTCCAGCCCCTTTGCCGCGTGAACTGTCATGATGCGCACTTCGCCTGCGGTCTGGTCCTGTTCGCGCTTAAGCTCCAGATCAGCGCTTTGCAGTTTTTCGACAAAGGCCTGAAGACCGGGCAATCCACCACGTTCATGTTCCAGCGCCTGTGCCAAAAAAGCGTCCAGCACATCGTTCGTTTCAGCGCCCAAACGCGACAGGAAGGCATGGCGGCCGCCATCTGCGCCCAGAATTTGCGCATAGAATTCGTAAACTGGCATAGCGTCGACCCGTTTGCGCCACGCCATGAGTTGCACCAAGACAGCCTTGAGCGCCTCATCTTCCGTGCGGTTGAGTGCCTCAAACAAGCTCATCTCATAGGCGGCATCAAACCGGCTTTGAGAGAGTTCGAACAATGCCGCCTCATCCACATTGAACAGGGGAGATTTCAAAAGGGCGGCAAGAGACAGATCATCTTGCGCCGTGACCATTGTGCGGCCAAGCGCCAGTAAATCCTGGATGGCAATATGGTCCGTCAATTTCAGCCGGTCTGCCCCGGCCACGGGTATGCCGAAATCTTTCAGGGCACGGGACAGGGCTGTGGTGAAACGGTCACGGGCGCGCACAAGCACCAAAATGTCACCTGGACCAATCGGCTTGCCACCTGGTTTGCCATTGGCAAAAAATCTTTCACCATTTGAAATCCAGCAATGAACCTGTTCTGCAATCCGGCGGGCAAGCAAAACAGCCTGATGCCGGTTGTCGCTTTGGGTGACTGCCACATGCCACTCTTCAGGATTTTCAATGGTTTCTGCCTGCACCATTGGCCAGACCTCGACTTGCCCCGGATCGTTCCGGCGGGCCGCCGTGTGGGCCTGGTAATTACCTCCCATTGCAACAGCAGGTTCATTGGCCGTGCGGTCGAAAACCTTGTCGACCGCACTCAGCACATCGATTGTTGAGCGGAACGACAGGCCCAATTGGGCGGGCAAGAGCTTTTTTCCTGCATTGCTGGCCTGCCGTTGAAACAACCTTCTTTGGGCATCAAAACTCTCTGGCCGCGCACCCTGAAACGAATAGATCGACTGCTTTTCATCTCCAACCGCAAACACCGTACGATTGACAGCACGGGCGCCTTGCCCGGAAAAAAACTCAGATACAAGGGCCGTGATGACCTGCCATTGGCGTGGACTTGTATCCTGGGCTTCATCAATCAACAGATGGTCGATTCCCTGATCCATTTTATAAAGAACCCAGGCGCTGGCATCGCGCCGGTGTAAAAGCTCAGCCGTTCGGGAAATGAGATCATCAAAATCAAGCAGGCCCTTGCGCCGCTTCTCTTCGCGGTAACGCGTCAGCATGGATTGGACAAAAATCATCACATCGCACGTGGCGAGAATGCCTTTCAGCGCGGATACTCTTTCACGGGCATCAATCAGACGCAGTGTTTCGGTGTCGAAACCTTGTTCGAATCCTGCAAAGGCATTTCTGAATTCAGTGGACCCAAAATTTGAATATTTATAGGGCGCGCCTTTTGATGTGAAGAAAATACCGCACAGTTTTTCAAACCGCTCCAGCGGCACACTTTCCGATAAGAACCCATTAATCTTGGCAGCAATTGCCTTGGGTTTAGCCGTTAAAGTGTGACCGAGCCGTGCCATTTCAGCCAGGGTTTGATCAGTGAATGTACATTGCGCCAGGTGCGTGTTCAGAAGGTTTTCAACTGTCTCATCTGCGGTAAACCCAAGCGCGGTGCGCAATTGCTGTTCCACACCGGCGGGGCCGCCTGAATTTTTCAGCCATGCTTCGATTTCTTCACGCCGGCCAATGGCCTCTTTGAGGGCACGCTCTATGGCTGCATCGCTTGCATGGGCCAACATCCCCGCAAATGCCTTGCCCAAATCACCGTCAGGATTGTTGTGCGCTTCCAGAATGACCGCGCGCCGCGCCGCTTCGATGGCTATTGCCTGTTGTGTATCGTCCATTTCTGAAAATGTGCCCGGCACATTGGCTTCGATGGGGAATTGGTGGAGGAGGGCCGAACAAAATGCATGAATGGTTTGAATCTTGATGCCGCCGGGCGTTTCCAGCGCGCGGGCAAACAGGGTGCGGGCCAGTTGCATTTGCGTTGGGGTGGGCACATGGCCCTCGATGTCCGTCAGTTTTTCATGCAACGCATCGTTGGGCAAAGTGGCCCATTCACTCAATATGTCAAAGACACGGTTGGCCATCTCACCGGCGGCAGCCTTGGTGTAGGTAATGCACAAAAGGCGGGAAGGGTCGAAACCGTTGAGCAATAGACGCACCACACGGCGGGCCAGAACCGTGGTCTTGCCGGATCCGGCATTGGCGGACACCCATGCCGAATGATCAGGGCTGGAGGCTTCGCGCTGACGTGCCTTTGTGTGATCGTCGACAAACAATTCGCTGTTCCCGCTCATGTGTCGTCACCGTCTTCGCCGACCGACCATTCGCGCACCCGCGCAAGATGGTCGTAGTCACTTGCCCATTCACGATCCTCGATAAACCGGGCCTTCGACACATAGGGCTGATCCCGGCGTTGATATTCCACCACAAGAGATTGCAGACGTTCCCAATTGTCCTCAGCGGTATCAACGGCAAGGTCTGGCTCTTTGGCTGACCCGGCCAGTTGGTCAACTTTGAAACCGCCCTGGGGGCGCAGCCGCACATATTCCATTCGCTCTGCATGGGCTGCCAGCGAAGGCCCAAAAGCGCCGCGAAATGCCATTGCCGCTTCCAGAGGCAATTGGGGTGCCAGACCCGATCTCATCTGTTTGATCGATGGTGTTGTGCCGGTTTTGTAGTCAATAAAAACAAGATTGCCATTGTTGAGAACGTCGATGCGATCCGCGCGGCCACGTATTTGAAACCCGGTCCCGGGCAATTCGGCACGTCCGGATACTTCCGTTGCAATACCGGAAATTGTTTCTACCGATGCGGCATGCCAGGCTATGAATCCCTCGGCGATTTCCTGAAAGCGCGGCCACCACAGGGCCTGAATTTCCTCCGGCAAGGCACTTTGTGCAAATGCCGCCCTGGCGATCCGCATCATCAAATCCAGATCATGCGCCCTGTCACGTGGTGCATCAAAACCGGCTTGCTTCACGAAAGCCTCGCATATCGTGTGATAAAGCGTGCCTTTCTCGCGGGCATCCGGTTCACGCACGAGATCATCCAAAGCATCCAGCTTGAGAATCCGCTTTGCATAGATTGCGTAAGGATCCCGAATCCAGGTTTCGATTTCCGTGATGGACAATCCAGTGGGGCGGGACGCCACTGGTGGAGTTGGCCGTGGCTGGGCACATGGGCGCGGCGGATTGCTGGGCTGATCAATCGCCTGGGCCCAATCGAGAAATTTTTGCCCACGATCAACCATCGCCAAACGGGCGGCTTCACCGGCAAGTGTGGTCACGCGCTGGACCCAGCGTGACGCCACCGTTGGCGCATTATCCGCGCGTAGTGAACGAGTGAGCACCACGTCATTCATGCCCAGCAACACCTGAAAATCATGGGCCGCCAGACCGGTTCGTCGCTCGGGAGGTGGCAGTCCCAGCGCCAGTTTCATTGGTCGTGACAGGAACGGGTCATTTGAAGTTTCCGCGGGCCAGGTACGTTCATTCAATCCACCCAAAACGATGCGGTCAAAGGTTTGCAGACGTGCTTCCAATGGACCAAGAATAGCTACGCGCGGGTGACTGCCACTTAAGGGCCGCACCATCTTTGCAGCGATGAGCGCATCAAAAATTTCCGGCCATTGGGAAGGTTCAGTCGCGATCTCCTCGCGCTGGTCCATCATTGCACCAAGGAAATCATATAGTGCCTGGCCGTCCTCGCCATCATAAAGGTGGGTCAGTTCGCCATTGGCATCCCGGCCACAAGCCTCCAGGCACCCGGCTGTCAATGCGGCCAATCGATGAAAAGATTTCGGCGTATCGTCACTGCCATCGGATTTTGAAAAAATGGCATCAAGCTGTTGGGCGAGCCAAAAACCATCTTCCCAATCCTGGGGTGTCAGCCGCCGCACGCTGCGCGGAACACGAATATTGCCTGCACTTACCGCCCCATGGCGTTCGCGCGCTGCTGCTTCAAACGTTCCCGGGCGCGGCATGATCAACGCGCCACGCAAAACCACAAGTTCAAACACTCGTGCTGCCGTTCGCGCCCGCGCAGCACTATCCCCAAACAGCGCCAGTGGATGTTTAATCAGCCCAATCCATACGATGGGATCTGCTGCGCCAAATGCCGCCTGAATGACCAGGCGCACAAAACTGCCCGCACGGCGGTTGCGCAGGGGAAGTCCTGCGGAATCATCAATTTCAAGCCCGAATCGGCGCATCTCCACGGCCACCCGCCGGGCAAGATTTCGGTCGGGCGTGACCAGCGCTGCTGTTGCATCGGCACGGGCGAGGGTTTCGCGCAGGGCCAATGCAATTGCTAGTGCCTCTTCCCGCTCGCCCGGCGCTTCCACCAGTGACACAGATCCAAATGCAAGGCTTCGCTGCTCAGGTGAATAGGCCTCAAAAATGGTTTGCCAATGCTGGGTAGATCTCGACGGGCGCATTGCCGCACTCACCAGTTCTTCCCGCAGGCGGACAAAACCAGCCGAGTTGGCGTCCAGGCTGCCCAGGTGATGCACATCACCCCGGTCCACCTCCAAATAGCGCAGTAATTTGCGCAATCCAAATTGCGGGTGGGCAGGCGCGGTGCCGCCTTCGTCGATGGGGTTGTCCGGCAGGTCAATCTTTTCCCAGGTTTCCGGGTCGATATCGCGATCCAGCCCCGGCAACACAACAGCGCCCATGGGCAGATGCGCTATCGTTTTCAGCAAATGGGCGGTTGCAGGAATGGAACCCGTTGACCCGGCCGCAATTACCGGTCCACGGCTGCCAAAGTCTGCATACATGTCGGCCTGGGCGCGCAATCGCTTCGCCCGGGCACTAGCCCCATCGGCCTGTCCCCGTTCAGCCAGTACGGCGGGCCAAAGGCTGATCGCGATTTTGAGGAATTCAAGAGTGAGTTGCCACCATTGCGCATAGTCCTGGGGGACAAGATCTGACAAGGCATCCCAGGATACTTCCTCGGTGGAGACCATATCCATCAGGCGTGCCAAATCAGCTGCAAACCGCACCGCATCGGCCATCGATGAGGGCATGATGATGTCGGCACCATCATAGATTTCCCGTTGTTGGGGATTGAGGGATGCAGACCATGCAGCGGTCAATCGTGCCAATACCAGATGGCGTTCCAACGCCGTTGGGGATGCATCCAAGGAAGCTTCATCGCCATCGGTGCCACCCTTAAAATAGGTGGCATCCAATTGATCTTCGTCCACATCGCCAAGTGCGAGGATTTGCGGCAACAGCGCCGCTTCACCGTCCAGACGACTGACAAATTCACTGGCCAGGGATCGCGCAGCACGCCGTGTGGGCACCCAAATTGTCACATCGGCCAAGGCAAGCGGGTTGGTGCCGGGGGCAAATCCATCGACCAGTTTACCGTTGACCAGTGCATCCACCAATGTCGGCAAAAAGGGCGCACCCGGCGCAATGGAAAGAACCCGCGCCCTGCTTGAAGGTCTGATTTGGGGATCTAACGTCACCTTACCTGCCGAACCTGCGCCTCTTCACCTTGCAATCTGTATTCGTTAATTGCCCGTTCCGCATCTTCAATCGCGGCGGGCGTTCCCACATGCAGCCAAAGACCCTGCAAGCAACATCCAAACAAGCGATTTCTTGCAATCGCATCATCAAACAGGCGGTTGAGTGAAAATTTCGCCTCGGCAATGGCGTTCAGCAGCTGCGCCTTTGCAATGATGGCACCGGCATAGACATATGGTGCAGATGCGGCCTTTCCCCGGCGGGAAAGCCGGCCGCTATCGTCCATGAAGAAATCTCCCGGCCCATCAAAACCAACGGCACTGTCCTTGCGTGCCACAAGCAATTGCATATCCATGTCATCCTCCCGCCAATTGCCAGCCATGCCGGACAGATTTGTCGGTGTTGAATCAAGCCAGAAGGAATCAGCATTGAGAATGTAAAATGGCCCGTTTGGAAATCCGCTGATCGCTTTTTTAACCCCTCCACCAGAATCCAAAAGCGTGTCACGTTCGTCCGATATGGTCACCCGTGGGCATTCGCGTAACGCCACATGATCGATGATCTGGTCGGGCAGGTAATGCACATTGATGGCCGTATCGGTCACGCCCGCATCGGCCAGGGCATCAAGCGCGTGGTCCAGCATGGTTTTGCCGGCAACATGAACTAGCGGCTTGGGAATTGTTTCTGTAATCGGGCGCATGCGCGTGCCCAGACCGGCTGCCAATATCATGGCACGGGTGATGGTGGAGGTTTGGTTCACGCAGTTCCCCTCAATTGAGCCTTATGCCGATGGCGATTGTCTTAGCACAATCCAGAATCAGACCACACCAAGAACCCGCTGCATCCACGCCCTATATTGTGCCAGTTGCGGATGCTTAAGGGCGCGGCGGATATAGGTTTCAATGCGCGGCAGATGGGGCAGATATCCTTCCTTGCCATCGCGCTGGTACAACCGCACAAATATGCCAAGCACTTTTGTCGCCCGTTGGGCGGCCATTACCGCATATTGGGTGCGAAAAGCAGCCTCATCAAAATCTCCACGATGGACGCAATAATGGTCAACCAATCGGGATTCGAGTTGTTCGCTCACATCTACCCGGGCATCTTGTGCCAATGAGGCCACATCATAGGCGGCCGGGCCAATCAGCCCATCCTGAAAATCAATGATACCAATACGGTCTGCACCTTCGGCATCGTCAATCCAGATGATGTTGGGTGAATGATAGTCTCTTATCACAAAGCTGCGTTCACCCGCCAACGCCACATCAATCAGATCATTCCAAATATCATGGAACCGGGATTTTTCTTCTTCGGTCACGGCGCGGTTGAGCCGGTAAGGCAAATACCATTCGATCAGCAAATCGACTTCGATCAACAGGGCGCGGCGATCGAAAGGGGGAATTTCATGAACCACACCTTCGGTAACCGGGCTATTTGACGGCCATGAAAGCCCATGCATGGCCGCCAGTGTTTCCACCGCGGCCAGATAGCGTTCATCTATTGGGACTCGGTTTTCATCAATGATCTTTCCGTTGCCAAGATCTTCAATCAGCAAGAAACCGGCATCCAAATCCTGGGCCATGATTCTGGGCGTTCTAAAACCCTGGTCGGCAAGCAATCGTGCGTCTGCCACGAACGCTCCAACATCCTCAGCCAGATGGGCGATACGGCTATAGGGCAACCCATCACGGATGATGGGACCATCAGTCTGTGCTGGTGAGTTCATCAATATGAGTGCGGGGCCGCTGGCAGGGTGTATTTTCTCATAGGTGCGGGCCGAGGCATCGCCCATGAAGGGTGCGCGCGCGCTCTCGCCGTGGCCGTTCCCATCAAGGAATGACCGGGTCTCAATGCTGCGCGTGAAACGGGCCAAAGCGGCCTCATCGCCGGTCACCCTCACCTGGCGACAATCATTTGCCGGATCGGCGGTCAGGCTGAGATGCAGGGTTGCGAGGGGCAATGCTGCACCCCCCTTCTTTGGCCATTCAACCAGCACAGCGCCATCCAGCAACACTTCCTCGATGCCGAGTTCTTCCAGCTCTTCGATATCTTCCACCCGATATAGATCGAGATGGGCAACCGGGCCGGGGATTTTTGTTTGGTAGGATTGTATGAGCGTGAAAGTGGGGCTGGGCACTTCATGGCCAGGGTCGCCCGCCAGGCATCTAATCATTGCCCGGGCCAACGTTGTTTTTCCCGCACCCAAATCCCCTTCCAGATGGATGCAGTCACCCACCTTCAATGCGAGCGCGAGAGTCTCACCCAAACGGGCCGTGTCGGCTTCACTTTGGCAGGTTAAATCAAGATGCGGCACAGACGCTCGACTTCCTATTGAGCCGCATGGGCCGCTGGGGTGGTTTCCTCTCGCGGCTGTTTGGGGAACCGACACACAAAGCAACTGCCATTGGTGCCCGTATCATCAAGTCCAAGCTCGCCGCCATGCAAATCCACCAGGGAACGGGCAATGGCCAACCCAAGACCGGGGCCGCGCCGACCGCCGTTTTGGCTGCCCGAGCTGAATCGGTCAAAAATCGTTTCCCGCTCTTCTTCGGGAATTCCAGGGCCAGCATCACGCACCCGCAGCACAATATCTTGCGGCGTAATTTCGCTTTCAAGAACGATATCTGCACCCTCAGGTGAGAAGCTTATGGCGTTGTTGAGCAAATTAAACAGCACCTGCTGGACACGTGTTGAATCGGCAATAAAGGTTGACGACATGCCACCCTTTGCCCGTGCATGGCGCAGGGTCAGTTTGACGCCGCTTTCTCGCAACTGGCCCTTAACACTTTGCGCGGCAACATTGACCACATCACGCAGTTCCAGCACCTGCAGATCCAGCTCCATGATTCCAGCATCCACGGTGGCAAGATCAAGCAGATTGTCGACCAGTGAATGCAAGACATTCGATGATGACGTGATGTGCCCCACATATTCGATTTGCTTTGCGTTCAACGGACCAAAGGCTTGTTGCTCCAGAACTTCTGCAAAGCCTTTGATATTGGTGAGCGGTGCGCGGAATTCATAGGAGACGTGTTCGATAAATGCGTTCTTCAACCGCTCTGCAGCCTGCAGAGCTTCGTTGCGCTCTTTCAACGTGCTTTCCAGATTTACACTGGCTGATACATCGGCGAAGCTGAGCATGGCCTGTCCGTTTGGCAATGGCACAAGTGCATAATCCACCACAGAGCCATCATTCATTTCCAATCGGCCCTGCATGGACGTGCGGTGTTCTGATACGCCTGTGATACCGGTTGCAAAATCATCCCAGACGGCGGGCTTGAGCATATTGGGTCGGCACAGGTCGGCGATGGCAGAGATGGGCGTGTCAGCAGCCACCTGCTCATCTTCAAGCTGCCAGAGTTTTTGGAAGGACGGGTTGGAGAGTTTCAAACGTCCATTGGGCGCAAACACCGCAATCGCTTCCACCAGATGATCGAGTGTTTCGCCCTGAACCTGTGTGAGCGCGATATAGCGGCTTTCCATTTCCAGCTGTTCGGTGATGTTTTCAAACACCCAGGTAACCCCGCCCTGCTTGTGGGGATTGGCAATCACCCGCAATGTGCGCCCATCGGGCAAGTGCCACCAGTGTTCCTGGGGCTGGGTCGCCGAATATACTTCCATCAGGCCATTGCGCCATTTTGACCAATCCGGCTGTTCGGCAATTTTCCCTGCATCGCGCAGCACATCAAACAACTGGCCATTGTCGGGTTGTTGTTCGAGTTTTTGACCCTCAATTTGCCACAGAGTGTCAAACGCCTGATTGCGGAAGATGAGGTGGCGGCGTTCGTCAAATATGGCGACTGCAGTAGCGAGCTGGTTCATTGTCTGGGCATGGCTTTCCAGCGTCCGGCGCAAATTGGCCTGCACCTCTTCAACTTCGCTCATATCAACGGCCAGGCCTGCAGACCCGCCAGCATAGGTGACCTCTGATACATCCATCATACGGCGATCCCGGCCAATGGTGGCGGGAAGTCGCTGGCGTACCTGGCTGACATGCTGGGACGTGTCGGGCGATTTTTCGCTTCCGGCCGTGCTGTCGGCCTTTTTCTGGTGGCTGGCCTGAAGGGCACTGCGCTCGCTGGAATCAAGCAATTGGGTGTTGGCATCAATAACGGTATCTGACGAATCGCCATCAACCGCTGTGACATAAGCCCCATTGGCCCAGGTCAGCACACCCTCTTCATCCCGCAGCCAGACTGGAAACGGCACCGCTTCGAGCAAGAACTTCATGGTGTCCGTGGTTTGCAGCAGCCGTGTGTGCTGGCTTTCCAACGTGGCGAGCGCCGCACGGTCGCCGGACAGGCTGATGAAACGCACAAATGCGTGGCTGCCGGATGCGCGCCCCTGAACTTCGATAACCGAACCATTGCGTGTTTCAACGGTCAGATCAAACGCCTCTGCTCTTTCCCGCAAGCGCACAACTGCATGTTCAAACCCCTGGGCACTTACCGGTGTCATCCAGGTTCCAAAGGCAATGAAGGCTTGCCCATCTTCAGGCGCGGCTGTGTTTGCCGGCAAAGTACCGCGGCACAACGGCGGCTGGTCCCGCGATGTCCAGATCACAATGCGCTGGTCCGGCACATTCAAGAGAGCCTGCGCCCGCTCGTGGCGCGCCTTGAGATCGGCATGTTCCAGGGCCAGGGCCCGATAGTTTTCATCCAGGCTGCGCCGCTCGCGTATCAGCCAGGTGGCCGACCACATGGCAAAAGCGAAGGCACCCATGAAGATTATCAACATGATGTAATTATTGGCGACTTCCATGGAGGGAAGAAAATCCTCCAATCCGCCGGGCAAATTTGCCTGTTCCGCATGGGCGGCGGACGAATGCATGCAAGCAATTAACAGGGAGGCAAGGGCCATATTTAAAAGCGATACGGAGCGCTTGATAGGAGATCCTGGAAATGCGGATGTCACCGGCAATTTCATCTGGTTGGATCCCTTGTTGCGGCCCTGACGAAAAACAAGGTGAGCCTGAAAAACAGCTGAGCACGGTGGCGCAATACGTCACGTGATTCGCTACAATCTAACCCAGCGCCGCCTAGCGTGCGACCCGCAATCTGGGCCAAATGGCAAAACGGCCCAGGCCGGTGTTGCATGTGAAATACATACATAACCGGACTAGGCCGCCATGATTACCAGAAGGTTAACAAATCCTTCCAGACCGGTGGTTTCAGGGGTTAATCCTGCAGGTGTTGAACTGTTGCAGGATTAAGGGCCCTATTTTCCGGCCTAGTAGCGATAATGTTCTGGCTTATAAGGTCCATCGGTTTTCACGCCGATATAATCCGCCTGTTCCTTTGAGAGTTCGGTCAGCTTGACGCCGATTTTCTCCAAATGCAGACGGGCGACTTTTTCATCAAGATGTTTGGGCAGGATGTAGACTTCATTTTGATACTCTTCCGCCTTAGTCCAAAGCTCGATTTGGGCCAGAACCTGGTTGGTGAAAGAAGCTGACATGACGAAGGAGGGGTGGCCGGTGGCATTGCCGAGGTTGAGCAGGCGACCCTGGGAGAGCAGGATCATGCGGTTGCCGCTTGGCATTTCGTACATGTCTACCTGGTCTTTGATATTGGTGGTTTTCAGATTGCGCAGATTGGCGACCTGAATTTCATTGTCGAAGTGACCAATATTGCCAACAATCGCCATATCCTTCATCTCGCGCATATGCTCGATGCGGATAATGTCCTTGTTGCCGGTTGTGGTGATGAAGATGTCGGCATCCTTGACCGTGTCTTCCAGTGTGGTGACTTCGAAACCATCCATCGCCGCCTGCAGTGCGCAGATGGGATCGATTTCCGTCACTTTCACACGGGCACCTGCGCCCTGGAGCGAAGCTGCGGACCCTTTGCCCACATCTCCATAACCGCAAACAACTGCGGTCTTACCGGCAAGCATTGTGTCGGTTGCACGGCGGATACCGTCAACCAGGGATTCCTTACAACCATATTTGTTGTCAAATTTCGACTTGGTGACCGAGTCATTCACATTGATGGCCGGGAATGGCAACTGGCCCTGTTCCATCAATTGATAAAGACGGTGAACACCCGTGGTGGTTTCTTCCGACACGCCTTTGATCTGGTCACGCACTTTCGTGAACCAACCCGGGCTTGCTTTCATACGCTTCTTGATCTGTGCGAAGATTGCTTCTTCTTCTTCGGAAGTCGGACCTTCGATCAGTTCGGTTTCACCGGCTTCCACCCGCGCGCCATAAAGCACATAGAGTGTGGCATCGCCGCCATCGTCGAGGATCATGTTTGGACCATCTTCAAACAGGAATGACTTGTCGAGATAATCCCAATGCTCTTCCAGCGACTGACCCTTGATGGCGAATACCGGTGTGCCGCCAGCAGCGATCGCGGCAGCGGCATGATCTTGTGTTGAATAGATGTTGCATGATGCCCAACGCACATCGGCACCCAGTGCATTGAGCGTTTCGATCAACACGGCTGTTTGGATGGTCATGTGCAGGGAACCAACGATGCGGGCACCCTTGAGCGGTTTGCTGTCGCCAAATTCTTCGCGCAGAGACATCAGGCCCGGCATTTCAGTTTCAGCGATATCCAGTTCCTTGCGGCCGAACTCGGCCAGGGATATGTCTTTGACGATATAGTCTTGTTCGGCCATGCGAAGCGTCCTCTTCCTTGCGAAGGTGCAGTTATGAAAGTCCAATGGGAGGTCAACGCAGGCCACGAAGGCGACACCGCGTCGGATTTGGGGGCAAGTAACAGGAAATTGCCGATCCGGCAAGAACATAAAGAAATGCTTATGTGACGGATTATCGCGGTTACGCGGCGGCTTTGATCTGCTTGGCAGCTTCCGCGTAGCCTCCCTGGGCACCATCGATGAAGTGAATATGGTCGTCCTGGGTGATGGAAGGGACGATGCAGGTCATCAATGCCGACTTTTGTTCAACCATGCCATAGATAATGAGATTTTCCGTTTGGGCCTGGTCGAGCAGTTTTTTTAATTCGGCCACCGTCTGCACATCGCAGTTCAGGGTCATTTTCAAACCGTCATCGAATTTTCGAAAATCAGAATTGCGCCTGGCGGTTTCCACGTAATGATTGGCGTCAAATCCACCAACGCTGAGTTGAAAACGGAAGAATATCAAAGCGACAAAGGTTTCCCACAAAAGCTGAAGCTTGCGGATCCACAAAGGGCTCTTGCCGTGGGTTGCCCGTGCCTCCAGGTCGAGACCGGAAGGTGGCCAGGCATAGCCGGGCCCGGAAGCTGCAACGGGATGGCCCGATCTCTCCAGTCGGTCGGTAATGCGCAATACCTGATGCATGATTTTTGCCACCTTGTCCGGAGCAGCATTGGCATTTGGCTGAATGAGGACGCACAGGATCGTGCCCTTGTCCGGGTCGATGGGGGTCCATCTGCAAGACAGGCCCGTAAGATCGGGCAATGTTCCTTGCGGGGCCATTTCAACCAGATATCGTCCATCTTTCATCTGACTTTCTGCCCAGGCAACCCCACCACCGGTGAACATGGCATAGTCGATACCGTCACTGGGTTCAAAACGGGCAACGGCAACTTCCAGTCCGGCCTGCCTTATCTCACCTAAGGGTACAATGGCGGTGCGCAGTTCAATATTGAACTCGTCCAGCGCCCAGCGGCTCACGGCGGCAAGCGCCTGGCGCGCCCTGGGACCATGCTCTGGCGGCAGGCCAAATGCAGCGCCATCTCCGCCAAAAACAAACGGAAATTGAGATCCCTGGAACGTGTTGATCAGAGCCGAAATTACAGCTGCACCGACCGTATTTACAGTCTTGTAATTTCCCGCTTCTATCTGGGCTGTGGAGCCCACAATGTCCGAGACACCAATGATCCAGTCTGCGGGCAAGGGCACATAAGACGCACCATCCGCCATTTCATCGAAATCGGTGTGAAGCGGCAGACTTTCATAGAAAGAAGTCGTCATGGGTCACAGTTCGAACCTTTTGGGTGCGCATTCGATGATCAGTTACGCACCGGGCACCCAAAAGTTTCAAGTCACAACCGCGTTGAGGGTCAGCTTTCGGCCTCGCCCTTTTTGGCGAACATCGATTTGAGATTGTCCCAAAGCTCGATCTTGGCACCCTGGCGTTTCATAATCGCGCCCTGTTGCAGGATGGAGAGGAAGTTGTTCCATGCCCAGTAGATCACAAGGCCAGCCGGGAATGTGGCCAGCATAAAGGTGAAGATGACCGGCATCCATTTGAAGATCATCTGCTGGGTGGGGTCCGGCGGGGCCGGGTTCATCTGCATTTGAATAAACATGGTGATGCCCATGATCAATGGCCACACACCGACCGCCAAAATGGCCAGGAACGCGGGGCTTTCGTAAGGCAACAGGCCAAACAGATTGAGGAAGGATGTGGGATCGGGAGCTGACAAATCCTGAATCCAGCCAAAGAACGGCGCATGGCGCATTTCGATGGTTACATAGATAACCTTATAGAGGGCGAAGAATACCGGGATCTGGATCAATACGGGCCAACAGCCCGCAGCCGGATTGATCTTTTCCTTCTTGTACAGCTCCATCATGGCTTTTTGCTGGGCCTGCCGGTCATCAGAAAAGCGTTCGCGAATGGCCGCCATTTCCGGTTGCATCTTTTTCATATTGGCCATGGATGCATAGGATTTGTTGGCAAGCGGGAAAAAGACGATTTTGATCAAAACGGTAACAATCAAAATCGTAACGCCAAAATTGCCCACCAGGTTAAATACCCAGTTCATCAGGGCGAAAAGCGGCTTCGTCAGGAAGTAGAACCAGCCCCAGTCAATCAGGTTGGAGAACAACGGGATCGCATTTTCGGCTTCATATTTGTCGATGATGTCGACTTTTTTAGCGCCTGCAAAAACCTGGTTTGTGATGGTTGTTTCGCCACCAGCGGCAATCTGAACCGGATCCCCCAAATAGTCGGCCTGGTAAAACGGGCGCAATTGATTGAAATAGCTGTAATGGGCGGTGAATGTTTGACCGGGCACCAGCGCCGTTGCCCAGTATTTGTCGGTGATGCCAAGCCAGCCCTTTTCGGCCTTTTCCTTGGTGACAGGGCCATCATCTTCCACTTCATCATAATCGATCTCGTCGAGACCCTGTTCGCCCACAGAACCGATGAGACCTTCATGCAGAACATAAATGCCCGCAGTTTCCGGCTTTCCGTAGCGTGTGATGCGGCCATAGGGTTTGATCGCCACGGGCGCGGCAGCGCTGTTTGTCACCTTATCGGTGATGGTGAACATGTAATCGGTGTCCACCGCAATCGTGCGCAGGAATGTGAGGCCATTGGCGTTCTTGAATTCCAGCGTAACTGGAGTTGTTGGTGTCAATTCGCCGGAGCCAATCTGTGTCCAGATGGTTGTCGGTCCTGGAAGATCGCCAAGTGCCGCATCAGGGGAAAATCCAAGCTCTGCGAAATATGCGTTCTCATCCTGAACCGGATGCAACAGTTGAATGAGGGGGCTGTTGTCATCTGCCTCTTCGCGATATTCACGCAAACGCAGATCATCGATGCGCGCGCCGCGCAAATTGATCGAACCTTCCAAACGCTCCGAACTTAGCTGGATGCGTGGCGTTTGTTTTTCTGGCAATACGGGCTGGGCTGTGGCGCCGGGAACCGCACTGGCTCCACTGGGCGCATTGGATGCTGCGGGAACTCCGGGCGTGGCGGCACCTGGCGTTGCCGCTCCTGGGGTGGCCGGTGCATTGACAGCAGCGCGTTCGGCATTCAGCCGCTCCTGCTCAAGCCTTGGATTGATAATGAACAATTGCCACAAAAATACCACGCCCAGGGACAAAACGGCTGCAAGAAGAAAATTACGTTGGTTTTCCATGAAAGAATGTCCGGTCCGTCGTTAATCGCAGGAATGTAAGTGGAGCCTGAGCAGGTCAGCCCCCGCGTGTGGCGTTGTCCGTTGCTGTGTTATTTCCAGTTTGGTATTTTTACTTGCGTGTCACCTTGTCGGGATTTTCGTCAGAACCGGCATGTGATGCGCGTTTCTGCCCCGAAGGTTTGTTTTTTGCAACACGGTGTTTTGCAGCATCGGCGGTTCGGCCCGCTTTTATGGCGCTTTTGTCGCCTGAAGCACGTTCAAGTTTAGCCAATCCGCGCGCAAATGCCCGTTCAATCTGTTGCTGCAAATCATCAAATGGTACGTTGAGCACTTCGCGGCGGGCGATCAACACAGCGTCACAATTGTCGGCATCTGCAGGCAATGGCTTTAGGCGCAATGCTTCGCGAAGCCGGCGTTTGATGCGATTGCGCTCAACCGCATTACCAATTTTCTTAGTGACCGTGAACCCAATTCTTGCCCCTGGTCCCACAGCGGCGGATGAGACTTCGCAATCGGACCGGGCGCGCAATTGCAATACAAAGTAATCGCAATGGTGCCGCACGCCCTGACGGGCGCGCACAAAATCCTGACGTTTCTTAAGACGTGTCGCGAGCAATATGTGCCCTTTGAGTGACAATTCGTCGACTAAGCTGCCGAGGCCAGCACTCAGGCCTGATGCCCGGGATGCGGCAATGCAATCAGGCAGACAGCTTCTTGCGACCATGGGTGCGGCGGCGTGCAATGACACGGCGGCCACCGGGAGTGGACATGCGTGAACGGAAGCCGTGGCGGCGTTTGCGAACAAGTCGGCTGGGCTGGTAAGTACGCTTCATCTCATTTGCCGGGGTCTTGAACCCGGCCCTCTGTCAGTTGTGTTGCAAACCAGAACGTGTCGTCACACACCAATTTTTGGTTCCATCTGGACCGGCAACATATGGGTCAATAACGTTAAAGGACCCTTCCGCCATTCGTATTTTGCGCACATCCCGCCAAAAGTGGGTCGGGCAACAGCTGCAAACAGGGAAAACCGGAAGGAAATCTGGCGCTGGCTATAGGCCCACACCAATTGGGAGTCAATGAACAAACGACCCAAGGGGGAACAAACGGCCCAAGAGGCGTTTCCCAGCGTCATCACAATCAAGATTTGGCAAGATTTGGCAAGATTTGACAAAATCTGGCAACAGCCGGCAACAACCTGGACCCAGGGTCAGGGCCTGCGAACATACTTATACAATATTTTGCGACAAACGGTTGTTTTCCACGCCTTGCGATGGTCAAACGGCCTCAACCGACTGTCTGTGAGAGTGTCATTGATGAGTGAAGTTTTAAATCCCGATATTTGTGTGATTGGCGGCGGATCGGGTGGTCTCGTCGTTGCTTCAGCTGCTGCGGCATTTGGCGTCTCTGTTGTCTTGATTGAAAAGGGCAAAATGGGGGGCGATTGCCTCAATTACGGATGCGTTCCCTCCAAAGCCATTATTGCGGCAGGCAAACATGCCCAGTCGATTCGTGAAGCGCCGAATTTCGGTGTCACCACAGGTGCAAAAGATACAGCCGAACCCCGGGTCAATTTCAAACAGGTCCACGACCATGTGCAGGGCGTAATCGATACAATTGCGCCCATGGACAGCCAGGAGCGGTTTGAAGCCATGGGCGTGACGGTATTGCGCGAACATGCGCGATTTACCGACAAAAAAACCGTGGTGGCAGGCGATACCACGATCAAGGCCCGCAGATTTGTGGTCGCGACAGGCTCATCCGCCTTTATTCCACCCATTCCAGGCATTGAGAAAGTTCAATACGAAACCAATGAAACTCTGTTTGAGCGGACCCGCAATCCAGGCCATCTGGTTGTCGTTGGGGGTGGGCCCATTGGTATGGAAATGGCTCAGGCCCACCACCGCCTTGGCGCTAAAGTGACCGTGGTTGAAAGCGAAAAGGCACTGGGTAAGGACGATCCGGAACTCACTGCAATCGTTCTCGATAAGATTCGGGGAGAAGGGGTGGAAATCCTGGAAGGCACCAAGGTGACCAGCCTGGCCAACAAACTTAATGGGGGTGCGCTGGTACATGTTGAATCCGACAGCGGATCCCGCTCAATCGATTGCGACACCTTGTTGATTGCCACGGGGCGTGCCGCCCTGGTGGACGGCCTGGGGCTTGAAGAGGCGGGTATCGAATTTACCCGGCGCGGCATCAAGGTCGACAACAAGATGCGGACAACCAATAGTCGGGTTTATGCGGTGGGAGACGTTGTGGGCGGCATGCAATTTACCCACGTGGCGGGATATCAGGCCGGGCTGGTGATTCGCTCAATTTTGTTCCGCCTTGGGGCAAAGCAGAATTCTCAAATCATTCCCTGGTGCACCTATACGGATCCAGAAATTGCTCAGGTCGGCCACACGGAGGCGAGTGCGCGCGAGGCCTTTAAGGATGTGCGGATATTGCGCTGGCCCTATGCTGAAAACGACCGCGCCCAGGCGGAGAAGAAAACCACCGGTCTTATTAAGATCATTGCCCGCAAAAACGGCAAGATCGAAGGGGTGTCGATTGCCGGCGCCATGGCCGGGGAAATGATGAATATCTGGGCGCTGGCGGTCAGCCAGAATATGAAACTCAAGGATGTGACAGCCTATATTCCGCCCTATCCCACAATGAGCGAAATCGGAAAACGGGCGGCCACATCGTTTTATACGCCACAAACCAAAAGGCCAGTGGTACGCGGTGTGGTCAGATTTTTGCAGATGTTTGGGTGAACGAACCCTCGGTGTGGTAATTTGTCCATTGCGGCACATTCTTGCAATTGAGGCTTTTTTGATATTGTCCGTCAAAGGGTTATAGTAAAATTCGCCTGACAACAGCAGCCTTGATAATTGGCAAAGAAGCATAATTGAAACCGCTTGACCCCGCCCAACAGTTTGATGCGCAGCCAACCGAACTGAAGGTTGAACAGCCATCCAAACGCAATCGTGCCCGATTCTGGCCTCGCGGCCTTTCGGGCAAATTGCTGGTGTTGACATCCCTGTTCATCATGCTGGCGGAGATTTTGGTATTCATTCCCTCCATCGCAAACTATCGGCTGACCTGGCTTGCCCAACATTTTAACACGGGCGAGGCCGCCAGTTTGACCTTGGAGCGTTTGGAAGACGAGGCCATTTCCAATGACATTCGCGAACAATTATTTGCACTGACCAAAACCGAAATGATTGTCGTGCGCCGTGATGGGGTCAGCAAGATATTGGTCAACAGTGAAATGCCCAACTCAGTGGACCGGCATGTGGAGCTGGTCGCACCGGGGCGGGTGCAGGCGGCGCAGACGATAATCGATGCCTTTGATACGCTGATCCTGGGTGGTGACCGCACAATCCGGGTTTTTGGACCGATGCGGCAGCGTTCAGGCACGCTGGAACTTGTCATGAAAGAGCGGCCGCTGCGCGATGCGATGATCACCTATGCGGGGAACGTGCTGATCATATCATTGTTGATTTCACTGGTGACCGCATTGCTGGTTTTCATGACATTGCGTTGGTTGCTGATCAAACCCATGCAGCGCATTACCCGCTCCATGCTGACATTTGCCACCGACCCGGAAGATCCCAGCCTGGTGATCGAACCATCGGAGCGGGATGATGAAATCGGTGTTGCCGAAGAACAGCTTAGCGAAATGCAACGACAATTGAGTGGGACGCTGATTCAGCAAAGGCACCTGGCCGACCTTGGACTTGCGGTTTCAAAGATCAATCATGATCTGCGTAACATCCTCGCATCCGCCTCTTTATTTTCAGACCGGCTTTCCTCAGCCAGTGACCCGGCTGTACGCCGCCTCGCGCCAAGATTGATCAGGACCATCGACCGGGCAGCAGATTATACGCGATCCGTCCTGGCCTATGGCAGGGCGGGGGAAGCAGTTCCCAATCTGACAGTCCTGCGGCTCCATCGCCTGTGCGAAGATGTGGCAGAAACTCTGGCGCTGGACACCGATGGTGACGTGGAATGGGTCAATGACGTGGATGCCGACGTGGAGATCAAGGCGGATTCAGAACAAATGTTCAGAGTATTGCTCAACCTGTCACGCAATGCCTTGCAGGCGATGGAGCATATGGATCCGGCAGTTGAGGTGAAGCGACTGACCATTCAGGCCCGAAAACAAAAAACAAGTGTCGCAATTCGGGTGTGCGATACCGGGCCGGGCATTCCTGCAGCCGTTCGGGAAACGCTTTTTGCGCCCTTTAAAACCAGCGGTCGCAGCGGCGGCACAGGTCTGGGACTGGTCATCGCTGCCGAGCTTGTGAAAGCCCATGGCGGCACGGTTGAATTGATCAACAATGACGGCCCCGGTGCCGAGTTCGAGATCACCCTTCCCTGACTGATTGAGCACTGTTAGGCAAAAACATCGACCATTGCCTTGTTGCCAACACCCCCATTAATTTCCATCAGCCTCACATACAATATGGCGGTCATGCTTGCGAACGGTGCCGCGGTGACCGACGAAGCAACCGCGTCAAAAATGGTGAGCCATAGCGGTGAGAATTCATTTGTATTGTCAAAAAACATGCCAGCACCCATCAAGGCACTGCCCGTGACCGTGAACAACAAGCTGGCAATGGTCATGAATATAACAAGGCCCAGGATGGGCCAGCGATAGCCTCTGGTCAAAGCAGCGCTGCGGCCAAGGCATGACATGCCGGTATTTTCAATGACCAGAATTGGCACTGCAACACTCCAGATTACGCCTAGATAGATCGCGGGAATGACTAGGGCCAATATGGCAATTGCGGTGATGCTGCATATGACGATTGTCAGCAGCAACAATCGAACCATGCTGCGCGCCAATGATCCAAAATAGTTTTTCACCGTAACAGGACGCGCCGCATCGGCGTCGCAGACAACCAGCGTGACAAAAGCAGTCACGATTACAGATGCCAGTGTGATACTTAAATACGTACAGAAAATCGTGAAAACCACATAGGGTCTGGAAAAATCTTCGGATTCAGTGGTGAACAAGAAATCACCAAAAATGCCGTAATTGAGCATCGCTGCTGCAAAATAGACAATCAGTGATACAGCGAATATCAACCACCACCGGGAAATAAGCCCGCTCAAAGCGCGACCTGCCAAGTCAGCTATGCCCAGGGGAAGCCTTGGCGGGTCAAGGTCGTTCATGGCTTGCTCACATCTGAATCGACACCGAAAAACTTATCTTCCCGCACGTCTCCATAGAGTTTGCGTTGCTCAAGGTGTGCCCGCTGCGCGGCATAAAAGGCACGCAGAAACTCCAGATGGTGGGCGGGTGCGATTGTTTCTTCAAAATCGATTTTAGAACAAATGCGTTGTACGATTTCTGCAAAATACGCCTGCTGCTTCTTCTGTGCCGCTGCGTTCGTGGACCGGGAAGCCCGCAATACATTTTCCAATACCTGCAACTCATAGCGCCCATATTGGTCGAGTTGGGCGGTGGAAAATGTAAACCTTTCCTCCTGGGCACTGCGCCAACTTGGACCGGTGTTTGCAGCCATATCTGGAAGCAAAACAGGCTTTGGATCGGAAATTACCGCCGTGTTGGCGATTATGTCGCCAATGCGCTGGCTGTGTTTGCTGCGCCAGACAAGGATGATCAATAGGAGAATCCACAACCATGCGATCGCGGCAATAGACCAATGCAATTGCGCTCCGTTCAGTGCATAAATCAGTGGCGCATAAAACTCCACTTCGCGCATCAGATTGCGGATCACCACCTGATGGGTAGAGAGGCTTCGCCCGTCACGGGAAACGACCCGCAACCCAATCAGGCGTTTGGCAATTGTTCGGCCATTCCACACCAATTCGCTGACAATGTAATAAGGAAGCCGCACAAAAAAGAGCAGCACAAAGGTTAAAGTGGCGAAGAAAGTAAAACTGCCCTGAAAGGCAAATGCCGCAGAAAAAAGAAAGATCACCACAATCAAGACCGTGATAAAAACATCCAGCAATTGGGCTCCAAAGCGGGCCGCGGCACTTGCAATTGGCAGTTCGAGCACAACCCCTTCCGGGGGGATGATTTGCAACATCTTGCGCCGCGCCATGGCACTGGCACGTTGGCGTAGTCTTGTTTGCTCGGAATGGCTTTTCAGTTTCGGTTTTCGCGATGGCCAGAATTTCATCAGGGGGCGTCCCCATGTCCAGAATCACGATTTTCACCGCGGCCTGCCAGAACGAACCAGGCCAGCCAAAGGGCACCAATGCCCCAGCCGATTGCAATACGGCTGGTGAAATCAGTCACCAATTGGCGGCCAAATCCTTCCAAGAGGCCTGCAGCCACAAGCATGAGAGCCGCTACCAGCGCCAGCTTGGTGGCGTCTCGACCGGCCCGGCGCAGGGATTCTGTTCGAGTGTAAATACCGGGAAACAACACAGCCGCCCCCAAGCGCAGGCCGCCGGCTGCGGCAATGACCAGAGCTGCCAGTTCGGTTACCCCGTGGATTGACAGCCATCCAAACAGGTCCATGGACAATCCCTTGGCGTGATGCACAGCAAAGAACGCACCCAGTATCGTGCCGTTGTAGAAGGTCAGGAATGCCGTGGGCAGTCCGGCCATCACCCCAAGGGTGAATGAGAATATCGCCACTTGCGTGTTGTGGGTGAACAGCCGGGTGGAAAAAGCGGCCAGTCTTCCCAGTTGATGGCCATCTTCATCGTAGATCGCCGAGCGGAGAAATTCCCGGCTGGCATTTGGGCCGCGCCCGCCTGACAAATCACCGGGCACAAATGCATAATACCAACTGGGATCCGTGCTGGTGAGCTGGAAAGCAATCCAGGATCCAAACACTAATATCGCAAAGGAAAGTGCCAGAAACTTCCACGACCGGCGTATTGCCTGGGGTGCGGAGCGGCCAAAGAAGCGCCCTATGATTCCCGCCAGGCTGGTCCTTGGAGCGTAGACGGCGAAATAGGCGCGTGCACAAAGGTTTTCCAGATAACTGAGCAATGCCTGATCAAGCGAAATTTCCCGTGCCAGCGACAGGGCATGAATTGATTGCCGATAAAGTGCCGACAGTTCCAGGCTTTCTTCCAAGGTCAATCGGGTTCGACCCCATGTTTCCACCTTTGCCACAAGGTCGGACAGGCGTTTCCATTCCGCTTCCCGCGTCTGGCGAAAACGGCTGGATCTGATCAATTGCTGGGATGCGTCCGTACTCATTTCAGATCAGCTCCCGCGCTTTGATGTCGAGATAGGTATTGAGCAGTCTGGGCGTCATTTGGCCGGCTGCACATTCCAGTACATCTATGCCCAGGGCCGAAATCTGTTCGAAAACAAGCCGTCTTTCAGCAAGAAGATTCGCCGCCGAAACAGAACGGGCAATTTCATCAATCGACTGCGGTTGTGAACGGGCCATCTGCTCCAATTCCGGATCCTGCAATGCCACAAAAACCACCACATGATGGCGGCGCATGACCGCCAGTTGTTCCATGAGAAGTTCAGCCGCGAGCGGGTCGGCAAAGTCTGAAAGGATGATGACAAGGCTGCGGCGGTTCAGTCGCTCCTGAAGGGACGACAGGGCGAAGGTGTGATTGGTTTCCACTGACCGATAGGCAAGGGACGCCATATGTCCGCGCAGGCGCGCGAAGGCGCCCCGCCCTGGCGCGGGCGGAATAAACAGACGTGGGCGGGCATCAAAGGTGAACAACCCCACCAGATCCCCTCCTTGAACACCTGCCCAGGCCAGCGATAAAGCGGCATTGATTTTGTGGTCGATGCGCGGCAGCCCGGCAATGTCTTCACGCATGAGCAAACCATTGTCGATTGCAATCATGATGGGGTGGTTGCGCTCGGCGCGCATTTCCTTGGCAACGAGGCTGTTGCGACGCGCAGAATGTTTCCAGTCAATCGAGCGCGGGTCCATGCCCTGTACATAATCGGTGAGCTGATGAAATTCAGACCCTTCACCGCGTTGGGTCGATTGCTTGGTCCCATGCAGGGCGTTTCGCAATTCAAAATCGATCTGGCCCGATGTCACAGGGCGAATGTTGGGAACTATTGCGATCATGCCCTGAAAAACCTTCACCGGCACAAACTCAATCAATCCCAGGCGGCTTTTCCAACACAACCAAATGCGCTCCAGGGCAAAACGACCACGACGCCGCGCCCGTGGCTGAATACGTGCCGTTAAGCTCTTGATGGTTTCACTGCGGCCAAAACTTTGAAAGGAAATTGGTCCAGGATCATCAAATGCCTCCACCGGCTGCAGATGGGCTTCAATGCCGTTAAATGGCAGGCGACCCTTTTCCTGGTTTGGCTGCAAAATCAAATCGATTTTGATATTTTCGCCCACATAATTTTCCGGTGAAATTGAAACGGTCAGCTCAACGCCTGTGCCGCGCACACTGATCAACCAATCGACAACCGCAACGACCAACAGTATTGCCATGGGCAGCAACGCTGCCTCCACAGGCAGGGAAGACATAATTGCGGCCGCAAGTGCAAATATGACTGCTGCAAACATCATCCAGAGAAGTTGGCGAGACGGACGCATTGATTGTGACCTAACGGGGGGCTTCGATCTGATTGATCAATGTGGCAATCACGTCATCTGCGGTGAGGCCTTCGATTTCAGCTGTGGGACTGAGAACGAGACGGTGACGCAGGGCAGGTGCGATCAGCATTTTCACATCATCGGGCAAAGCGTAGTCCCGCCCCTGAAGGGCAGCCCAGGCCCGTACAGCGCCACACAGGGCATCAGCCGCCCGGGTGGATGCACCGTGACTGATGGCGGAATCGCTGCGGGTCGCGCGCACAAGATCGAGCACATATTTCAGAATTTTCTCATCGAGCAGGATGCCATCAACCAAATGTTGGCCTGCTTTGATCTGCTCCTTGGTGGCCACTGGTCGAATATGTGTGCGACGTGAATCATGATCCAAAGGCTGCACCGCATGGCGGCGCAGAATCTCCAGCTCATCTTCCGCCTGGGGAAAGTCGAGAACCAATTTGAACAAAAAGCGGTCAAGCTGTGCCTCGGGCAATGGATAGGTGCCCTGATGTTCAATTGGATTTTGCGTGGCCACCACCAAAAACGGATCGCCCACCGGATAGTCTTTCCCGTCAATGGTAACGCGGCGCTCATTCATCACCTGCAACAAGGCAGCCTGGGTTTTTGGCGGTGCGCGATTGATCTCGTCGGTTAACAACACATCGGTGAAAACCGGCCCTTTGATCAGATTGAATTTCGCCGCAGCGAAATCATAAATATTAGCTCCGATAACATCACCCGGCATCAGATCTGGTGTGAACTGGATACGCTTAAATGTCAGCTGGAAGGAACCCGCCAGACTTTGCGCCAACAATGTCTTTGCCGTTCCCGGTGGGCCCTCCAACAGGGTGTGCCCACGGGCAAACAGGCTGACCAGCAGCATTTCAACAATGCCGTCTTGACCGTGCACCGCTTTTCCAATTTCGCTGCGGATATCAGCGGCGAGTTTTTGAAGACCGTCCAAATTCATGGCGTACCTCTTTCAGGGTGATTTCAAATTGATTGAGAGACTGTTTCAGCCCACGTGTCGACAGATAGTGGAGGCCTTGGCCCGGTCCGGGGTTTGATCCGGGGCTTGATCCGGGGCCTGATCCCAGAGCAACCTCATTGGGCATAAGCGTTTCAATGAGTGCGCGTAGCCGGTCAGCAAGAGACACGTTACGGCGTGCAATGCTGGTCAGCAATTGTGCGCGACCTTTAGAACCGCGGCGGATGGTTGAGCCCAATATATCCACTGCCAACAGGTCTAATTGTTGTTCCACATAGCGCGCTGCGAGAGGACCGTCCGTGCCCGATGATGCCCGCAACATGGCAACGCTTGCGTCTATGGAGCTGGATTTACTGGCCGCCAGCACCCGGTCGAACCCGTGGTCACGGGGTGCTGAGGCGCGTCGGGCCGAATGCCATAATGTGAATATGGACAGCAGGGCAAGTGCAACCCAAAACGCGGTGAAAGGATATTGAAAGAAACGGGCGAGATCAGAAAAACTACGGCCGCGTTTGTCACGTTTGCGCGCAGTGGAAGGTTCCGTATTTGTCGCGTCAATCATTACCTGACCGCCCCCCGACAGGATGGTCATCAATGAATGCGTAAATTCAAAATTTCCACCATTGCCCGCGCCGTGATTGTTAAGAATGTCCGGGTCGGTCAACAACCAAAAACTTACCGTTGAACTCCACCGACACCGGGCCAGCAATGTGGCACCCCCATACAGCAAAGCAGGCACACATGAATTGTTGCCGATGCTGCTTTTGCTGATGGTTTGTGGCGCATAGAGCGTCACGGCAACGGTGTTCAGTTTTGAAAAATCGACAGCGTCAAATCCAGGTGCAATCGCAATTGGCGCTTGTGAAAAACCGGCCTCTCCCTGGCGCGCTTCCGGCGCCCCTAATCGGTTAGAGACGAGAAACGGCAGTCGGATGGTGTTTGGTGATATCAGGAAACTGGGATGCAATCGCTCCGTGCGCAAAGCACCGTGACGCCATTTGGGCAAAACGACCAGAGTATTGGTGCGCATTATTTTCCGGCGAAACACGGGCTGACGCATGGGCCGCAAATCAGCAAACTCGTCATCGATGTTGGCCGGTTTGGCTGAATTTACGAATATGTTCGTGTCGTAGAGCGGCAGAACACGAAGGCCGATTGATTTCATATCGACCGGTCTCGTGTCATTTTTGAAATGAAAGACAGGTTTTTCCTTGCCCGTAAATTTCGGTGCATTGGCAAAATACACAAAACCGCGCGTACCGATGATCGACCGGTCCAGTGCTGCTGGCTGATTGAAAACAAACCAGGCCAGCACTGCGGTGCCCACAAAAGCCAAGACGACCGCCATTGTTGATACCATGCTGCGTTGGCCAGCACCGGAAGTGGTTTGCGCCATCGTGGGGCCAGTTGTAACCGTGTTCACTGGCGCCCCCTCCCCGGCTGGGGAAGCAGGTCCGCAGATTGATCGACCAGATCAAGATAATCTGCTGCGGCCACGTCTCGGCCACCAAAAAGTACCGGTTCGGCTATCGCGACAATGCGCTCAAACACATCACGATAGGGCCAGCGCACCGGCGTGCGCGCCAGCACGTCTCTGGTTGTGAGGCTGCGTTTGAGCACGATGTCATTGTCACCAGCCGCCCGGCGCAATGCTGCAAGAAGCAGCAATCGAAGACCTGCACGACGATCTGCCAGTGATTTTAATCTATCCGCAGAAAGGTCGCCACCGGAAAGCTCATCCCCATCGCCACCTGCGACCATGCTTTGCAGCACTTCCTCGCGGAATTTATCTTCACTGGCCCGGCGGGCGAAGAGACCGCCGCCCAGACGGTTGTGCCACCACCACCACACCAAAGATACAACCAGCAAAGCCAGAACCGCAAATGCGATTAGTCTTTGGCTGTCACGGGACAATCTGATTGGTTTGCCGGTTTTAGGATTTGAAGAGGCTGAAATTCGTGCGCCCGGGTCAGCATCTTTGGACAGGTATTGCGCTTTGGTGCGCTGCCAGCGCGCCCCGGCATAGGACTTGAATTCCTCCCCCACCGGCGATTGCGCAGGCTGGTAGGTTTGTTGGGCTCCCACTTCGCTGGCCTGTTTGTTTTCCTGGGCACGTGAAGAGGCGCTCGCACCGGTGAGTGTGATCAACAGCGCGAATGCCGCCAAGTGTTTGAAACCCATGCTCACTGAAAACCCACCGGGTCGATGATTCCGCCAGGACAACCGGGAGAGGTTTCGCTGGAGGCCAACATTAATGCACTCAAATCGGGACTATCTGTAATTGACCCTGATATCCCAAGGGTCAGCTCAACAATCAGGGAGCGTGCCCCATCGCGGCGGCACGAAATACGCACCCGTTTGCCCACGCCTTTTCCAAAGGCAAAATCAAATGCGTCGCGGATCTTATCACCGGAAACATATCGGCCGATATTCTGCGTAAAAAGGGTGCGTATGGCTGAACTATTGATCTTGTCCATCAGTGCCAGCGAATGGCGATAATAGGTCTGCGCATCGGCTGAATAGCAGGTTCCGTGCTTGATCCATTCGTGCCGGTCGAGGCCAGACATGGATCCTGGCATGGTGCGAATCAGCCTTTGTTCCATTTCCGCCGTCAGATTGAGATCCCCAAGTGAACGCCATTTGCGGGCTTTGTCACGCGCCACAATTTGTCCATCAACATCGCAATAGACATTGCTGGCAGGCTGGGGCCACAAGCCGTGCAGTGAAAAATGTGTCGCGTCAAACCGGTCTGCAGATTGGGTGCGGCATTCACGCCGTTTTTGAGCCCGCTCACAAAATGCAGCCTGCCAAGAAATCGCCAGCACCATTGGTCCCTCATAGACAGGCGCAGACGAATCGCTGTTGTTGGCCGGTCCACAACTGCTCAACAGAAATGCCAGCACACACATAATCACAGGCCTGGCCCAGCTACCGGGTCTGTTTTGCAACAAGTTGCGGTCCTTCGTCACAACCCTCATTGACGCAATACCTTGTGAAATCGCTTCGCCGCACTTTACGGTAGGGCCATGTCAATAGAAAGCGCCTCTTCACAAATCTCGCGAAATGCCGATGGCGCGGACAATTCAGGCGCTGCTTGCCTTCCTGATCACTTTATCAGTTGGTTTGAAAAGAAAGGGTGGGAGCCAAGACCCCACCAGATGGAATTGTTGGCGCGGGCCCAGGCCGGACAATCAACATTGCTGATTGCCCCCACGGGGGCGGGGAAAACGCTGGCTGGTTTTTTGCCTGCCCTTTCCGAATTGGCGGGTATTGTGCGCCCGAAACCGGGATCAGCCGGGGCTCGGGAACACCACGGCATTCACACTCTTTACATTTCACCGCTCAAGGCCCTGGCCGTCGACATCAAGCGCAATCTGGAAACTCCCATCGCTGAGATGGGGTTGGATATCAAAGTCGAAACCCGAACAGGCGACACGCCGACCCACCGAAGGCAACGGCAAAAACATGCGCCTCCGGACATTCTGCTCACCACACCGGAGCAATTGTCATTGTTGATTGCCAATAAGGATGCGGGGCATCTTTTTGCCCGGCTCAAATATGTGGTGTTCGACGAGTTGCATTCGCTGGTTACATCGAAACGCGGTCATATGCTGGCATTGGCCCTGGCACGGTTGCGCAAGTTACGCGGTGATGCAGGCAAAGACCTCCAAACAATCGGACTGTCGGCAACCGTGTCCAATCCATCGGACCTGTGCCGCTGGCTGGTGGGGCAGAACCGCAGCGGCGTGGTCGACGACGCTCACGAAGCTGGCCTGGTGACTGTGAAGGGCGGTGCAAAACCCCACATAACGATTCTCGATAGCCAGGAACGTTTGCCGTGGTCTGGCCATTCAGCCCGTCACGCAGTTGCTGAAATCTATGATGTGATCAAGCAATACCGCACATCCATTCTCTTCGTTAACACGCGCAGCCAGGCGGAATTCCTGTTTCAAAACCTTTGGCGAATCAATGATGATAATCTGCCCATTGCGCTGCATCACGGCTCACTGGATGTGGCGCAGCGACGGCGTGTTGAAGCTGCAATGTCGATAAATGCCCTGCGGGCAGTCGTCGCCACATCTACGCTCGATCTGGGCATCGACTGGGGTGATGTGGATCTGGTTCTTCACATCGGCGCACCCAAAGGGGCCAGCCGACTGGCCCAACGAATTGGCCGCGCCAACCATCGCATGGACGAACCTTCGCGGGCTGTGCTGGTGCCCGCCAATCGGTTTGAAGTTATGGAATGTCAAGCCGCGCTTGACGCCAATTACCTGGGGGATCAGGACACGCCACCCATGCGCGAAGGTGCCCTGGACGTTTTGTGTCAGCATATATTTGGCATGGCGGTGGCCGGGCCTTTTACAGAAGAAGCGCTTTTTGACGAGATCATATCCGCCGCGCCCTATGCCCAACTTGACTGGGATAGTTTCGAACGTTGTGTCCATTTTGTTGCCACGGGTGGCTATGCGCTGGCGACATATGAACGCTATGCAAAGATTCGCAAGGCCAAAGATGGCAGTTGGCGGCTTACCCATCCAAGGTTTGCTCAACAATACAGAATGAATGCGGGAACCATTTACGAAGCGCCGTCCATGACAGTGCGACTTCTCAAATTTGCCAAGCGCGACAGCAAGGGGTTGATGGCAACGCGCGGCGGGCGGGTGCTGGGCAAGCTGGAAGAATATTTTCTTGAGCAGATGGTCTATGGCGACACGTTCATGTTTGGTGGCCAGATCGTTCGTTTTGAAGGCATTCGTGAAAATGAGGCAATTGTCACGCCAACTGTATCGAAAGACCCCATGGTGCCCATGTATGCGGGTGCGAAATTTCCGCTAACCACTTACCTTGCCGAACATATCCGCGCCATGATTGCGGATCCGGAAAAATGGAAGGCGTTGCCGACACAGGTTTCCCATTGGCTGGAGATTCAGCAGCTAAAATCCGTTTTACCCCGTGTTGATCAAATGCTGGTGGAGACTTTTCCACGCGGAGATAAATTCTATCTTGTGGCCTACACATTTGAGGGCCGTATCGCACACCAAACATTGGGCATGTTGCTGACGAAGCGGTTGGAGCGGGTGCGGGCGCGGCCAACGGGATTTGTTGCCACCGATTATTCGATTTGCATCTGGGGTCTTGATGATATTGGTGCGTTGCTTAAAAGCGGCAAACTGTCTCTCGACGCCTTGTTTGAAGAGGACATGCTGGGGGATGATCTGGAAAGCTGGATGGAAGACAGTTTCATGTTGAAGCGCACTTTCCGCCAATGTGCGCTCATCGCCGGGCTGATCGAGAAAAACTATCCCGGCAAGGAAAAATCCGGACGGCAGGTCACGATCTCCACTGACCTGATTTATGATGTGCTGCGTGAACATGAACCCGATCATATTCTCATGCAGGCAACACGGGAGGACGCTGCAAGCGGCCTGTTGGATATTCATCGCGTGGGCGGTCTGTTGGCGCGAATCAAAGGGCATATCGTGCATAAAAATCTGGATCGGGTGTCGCCCCTGGCTGTCCCCATCATGTTGGAAATCGGACGCGAAAGCGTTCCTGGCGAAGCCAATGACACATTGTTGGCAGAGGCTGCCGAGCAATTGATCACCGATGCCATGGGCGAACCCATTGAAATGGCCAATGGCGGATGACAATTGGTCTCTCAACAACGCACCGGTTCGTATAGTGTTGGATATGAATGATTCGTCTTATCCCTATCGATGGCCCAAGAGGACAACGGGTAAAACCGGTGCAGCGCCGGGGGGGATGCCGGATCCAAAAACACGTTCATTGGACGATGAATTAATGGCCGCTGCCAACCGCTCTGCCGAGTTAATATTATCCAGCCCGCACATTGCCCGTTCAGCCGGGTTTGAGGGCACCTGTATTCACGGCGTTAATGGGGAAGAAGTTGTAACGGATGCGGAAGGAATCGCGTTTGTTCCGAACCAAGACATGTTGCTGGTGGCCGATCTGCATCTGGAAAAGGGGTCCAGCATCGCCCGGCGGGGCCAGTTGCTGCCGCCCTATGACACGTTGACAACACTCCGGCGTTTAACGGCTTGTGTGGAAAAATGGCAGCCCGCAAAAGTCGTGGCACTGGGGGATTCTTTCCATGATGATACGGCCTGGCAAAGGCTTACTCCACAGGCCCGCGATCAGATCACCGGCTTGATGGACGGGCGTGAATGGATCTGGATTACCGGAAATCATGACCCTTTGCCCCCGATTGGATTGGGCGGTCAGGTGCTCGATTGTCTCGACCTTGGCCCATTCACACTTCGCCATGAACCCATGCCAGGTTTTGGTGTGTGTGAAATCGCTGGCCATCTGCATCCAAAGGCGCGGCTGGTGCGGCGCGGCAGACATGTGAGACGTTCCTGTTTTGCAGCGTCGCGAACCCGCATGATCCTGCCCAGTTTTGGCGCCTATACCGGCGGTCTCAATGTGCTGGACGTTGCCTATCATGGCCTGTTTGACGGGCGTTCATTTCATGCGCTGATGCGCGGTGACCGGCAGGTCTACCGGATTGCCGGCAAAGACCTCAGTTAGGACCGGGCTTAAATTATCTGGCCAGACAGCGCATTAGAGCATTTTTTACTCAAGTGGAAACTCTGGGAGGCATATGCCGACCCGGCGTATTGCGCCGCGCTTGCGCAGCGAAAGGCGAAGCCTGACAGCGTGAGCACAAATTTAAATCTAGTGAGCTTCATCCCAATTGTCAGCAGCACGGGCATCCACCTGCAACGGGACGCTTAACTCCATTGACGGGAACGGCGCATGTTCCATGGTTTCAGTGACCAGGGAGATTGTCTCATCCACCTGATGTTCGGGCACTTCGAATATCAGTTCGTCATGAACCTGCAATAACATCAATGCATCCAGTTTTGCAGCTTTCAATGCCGGCTCCATTTTCACCATGGCGCGCCGGATAATGTCGGCGGCACTGCCCTGTATGGGTGCATTGATTGCAGCGCGTTCATTGAAGGCACGCATTTGCGGGTTGGAGGATTTGATTTCAGGAAAATGCGCACGGCGGCCAAAAATGGTTTCCACATACCCGTGTTCACGGGCGAAACTCTTGGTCTCTTCCATATAGTCACGAATGCCGGGAAAGCGCTCAAAATATGTTTTGATGTAGTCGGCGGCTTCCGAGCGACCAATGCCCAGACTATTGGCCAGACCAAAGGCAGAAATGCCATAGATGATGCCAAAATTGATTGCCTTGGCTTGACGACGCACCATCGGGTCCATGCCTTCAACGGGCGTGTTGAACATTTCGCTGGCTGTCATGGCATGAATGTCGACGCCATCGGCAAATGCCTGTTTGAGCTGTGCAATGTCAGCCACATGGGCAAGCACCCGCAATTCGATCTGGCTATAGTCTGCGCTGACCAGCTTGTTTCCGGCCTCGGCAACGAAGGCGGTACGAATTTTCCGCCCCTCCTCGGTGCGTATAGGGATATTTTGTAGATTTGGGTCCGATGAAGACAGGCGCCCGGTCGATGTGGACGCCATGGCATAGGACGTGTGCACCCGCTTGGTATTGGGATTGATGAAGCCTGGCAATGCATCCGTATAGGTGGATTTCAGTTTGGTCAGCTGACGCCAATCAACAATTTTGCGCGGCAATTCATGTCCTTCAGCCGCCAGGTCTTCCAGCTGTTGTGCCCCGGTTGCCCATTGTCCCGTCTTGGTTTTCTTGCCTCCGGGCAGGCTCATTTGATCAAACAGAATTTCGCCCAATTGTTTGGGGGATCCAACATTGAATTTTTGCCCGGCCAGTTGATAAATCTCAGCTTCCAAACCGGCAGCCTTTTGCGCCAGTTCGCCGGAAAGGCGCGACAGGATCTGACGATCCACCGAAATGCCGCGACTTTCCATGCGGCAGATCACATCCACCAGGGGCCGTTCCAGCCGTTCGTAAACAGTGGTCATTTTCTCTGCGACAAGGCGAGTCTTCAACACCTGCCATAGGCGCAAGGTTACATCGGCATCTTCGGCCGCATAGGCGGTGGCTTTGTCGATGGGCACCTGATCAAACGTAATCATCGACTTGCCGGACCCGGCGACATCTTTGAACGGGATCGGCGTGTGACCCAGCAGATATTGCGACAGGGTGTCCATACCATGTTTAGTGCGGCCCGCATCAAGCACATAAGACAACAGCATCGTGTCATCGAACGGACCCACTTCAATGCCGTAGCGCGACAATACCAGCCAGTCATATTTGATGTTCTGAGCAATTTTCAGAACGTTTGGCGCTTCAAGCAATGGCTTTAGTCTGTCCAATGCATCGCGCAGGGGAATCTGTCCTTCTGCGCGCCCGCCGCCCAATAAATCATCCTCGCCGGTTGTGTGGGTCAATGGGATATAACATGCCCTGCCGGGTGCAATGGCGAGCGATATGCCAACCAAATCCGCCTGCATTGCATCAAGTGAGGTCGTCTCCGTATCCACCGCTACCAGACCCGTATCCATGGCCTGTGCCATCCAGACATCGAGTGCATCGAGATCTCGTACCGTTTCATAGGTGCTTGAATCGATGGTGGTGGACGCTGCTTCGTTCAACCGTTTGTCAGCGAGTTGAGATGGCTGCAAAAGCGAGACATCGGCACCATTGGCCAAATCCGCATTTTCCAGCTGATCACTGGCTGCATTGCCGCCATCAAAATCGGGGCCCCGCATATCATAGCCATCCACGGACAAAGAAACCGCCTCCACACTGGACGCATCCGTATCGGTTTCACTGGCTACCCGGCGGGTGAGAGTGTTGAGTTCCAACCCTTTGAGAAAACCAACCAGGCGTGGGCCGTCAAGTTCGTCCAAGGCAAGTTCACCCAATTCCACATCAAGCGGCGTGTTCACATCCAGTGTCACCAGGCGTTTTGAAATGCGGGCCAAGTCGGCGAATTCGATCAGATTTTCACGCCTTTTGTTCTGTTTTATCTCGCCGGCACGTTCCAACAGCACTTCCAGTGTGCCGAACTCGTCCAATAATTGGGCTGCGGTCTTGGGTCCAATACCTGGAACGCCGGGAATATTATCCGTGGAATCCCCAGCCAGCGCCTGGAGGTCGATCATCTTGTCCGGTGTAACGCCAAATTTTTCAACAACCTCATCCGTGCCGACACGCTTGTCCTTCATGGTGTCATACATAATGACCTGCGGCCCAACGAGCTGCATCAGATCCTTGTCTGAAGAAATAATGGTGACATCGCCCCCAGCTTCGGTTGCAAGCCTGGCATAAGTGGCAATGAGATCATCTGCTTCATAACCCTGTTTCTCAATGCAGGGCACATTGAACGCGCGGGTCGCTTCACGAATAACGGCAAATTGCGGGCGCAGGTCTTCCGGCGGCGCATCGCGATTTGCCTTATATTCGGGATAGATTTCATTGCGAAACGTGGTGCTGGAATAGTCGAAAATGACGGCAAAATGTGTGGGCACCACGCCAACAGACGTATCTCTTGCTTCCTGCAACAGCTTCCACAACATGTTGCAGAAACCCGATACCGCCCCAATAGGCAGACCATCCGACTTGCGGGTGAGCGGCGGCAGGGCATGATAGGCGCGGAAAATATATGCTGATCCATCGACCAGGAAGAGATGATCGCCCTGTTTCATAGGTCTACCTTGATGCTCGTAAGAGGTGTTGGGGAACGATGGGCCATGGGCCATGGGCATGGCAAGTGGTCAGTCACGTACTGCTCAAGAAATTGTAATGTTGCGTGTCTTGAAAGTGTCATGATTTCCTCCCACCTTACAAACACGCCGATGACGCATCGGTCCGCTCTGTGTGGTGTTCCCCCCAATACCGCGCAATATGAGCAGTCCTTGTTGCCCTTTTCCCCCTCTCCTGAGGTGACAAGAACACAGCGTCCGAAGCTTCGGTTGCCTTGCAAATTGTAGGGCAACCGGAGCTTCAACTTTTTTAAAACACCACTTATTGCTGCCCTGCCACATCTTCTCAACGATCCAAAGACAGTCTATCAAATCAGCCTGACATTTCTTTGGAGCCCGTGCCATGAGCCCGTTGCAGACCGCCCTTGAAAAAATTGATGCCAACAGTGATGCGGCGGTCGACAGACTGTTTGAACTGTTGCGGATTGAAAGTATTTCCACTGATCCCGCATTCAAGGAATCCTGCACCAAAGCCGGTCAATGGCTGGTCGACGAACTGAACACAATCGGTTTTGACGCAAGCCTTCGGCCAACGCCGGGCCACCCGATGGTGGTGGCGCATCACCCAGGGCCGGAAGGTGCAACAGCACCACATGTGTTATTTTACGGCCATTACGATGTGCAACCCGTCGACCCGCTCGAACTATGGGACACACCGCCCTTTGAACCGACGGTTAAAGAGGTGGAAGGGGCCAAGCGGATTTACGCACGTGGATCATCCGACGACAAAGGGCAGTTGATGACCTTTGTGGAAGCCTGTCGCGGATGGATTGAGGCAACGGGTTCCCTGCCATGCCGGGTGACTATTCTGTTTGAAGGCGAGGAGGAATCCGGTTCTCCCTCGCTAGAGCCGTTTCTTGCGGCGGCGGCAGAGGAATTGCGCGCCGATATTGCTTTGGTATGCGATACCAATATGTGGGACGCACAAACGCCTGCAATCACTACTGCCCTGCGTGGCATGGCAAGCGACGAGGTGACCATTCACGCCGCCAGCCGTGATTTGCATTCGGGCTATTATGGGGGAGCGGCGCAAAACCCCATCCATGTATTGTCCAGAATTCTGGCCGACCTGCACGATGATACGGGCGCTGTGACCCTTGATGGATTTTACGATGGTGTTGAGGACGTCCCGGACGACATCCGTCAAAGCTGGGACAAGCTTGGCTTTTCAGCCAAGGACTTTCTGGGCGAAGTCGGCCTGTCCATGCCATCGGGAGAAGCCAACCGAACGGTGTTGGAACAGACCTGGGCAAGGCCAACCGCGGAAGTGAATGGTGTGACCGGTGGCTATACGGGTGAGGGTTTCAAGACGGTTATTGCTGCGCAGGCTTCTGCGAAAGTGTCGTTCCGCCTGGTTGGAACACAAGACCCTGACAGGGTGGCTGCAGCCTTTCGCAAACATGTGGAAGAGCGCCTGCCGGAAGATTGCCGGGCGAGCTTCATTCCCCATGGCCGCAACCCTGCCACTCAACTCGACTACAACATGCCACAGCTGAAACAGGCAGCGCAGGCATTGACCGATGAATGGGAAACGGATGCCGCTATCATTGCTGGCGGCGGGTCCATTCCCATCGTTGGCAATTTCAAGCGCCAGCTTGGCATGGATTCTCTGTTGATCGGCTATGCCCTGTCGAGCGATGCAATCCATTCACCTAATGAAAAATATGAAATGAAGAGCTTTCAAAAGGGTGCCCGTTCCTGGGCGCGGGTATTGTCCGCTTTGGCCGAAGGGTCTGTATCGGATTGATCATTCTGCCGGGTGCAATACTGCCTTGGTTGAACCTGGCCGCTTCCAGGGCGTGCCTTTGAGTACGGCCCAGTTGGGGCGTTCAAACAGGAAGTAACCGATACCAATTTTGCGGATGGCCCAATAGCCGATGAGGGGCGTTACAACCGCAACCGCCAGGCCAATCAGCGCCATCGTTCCCGGGTCAATCCATGGCGTAAATTTCAACATGAAGAGGCGCATGATCACCATGGGCAGGAAGAATGCGAGATAGATAACAATCGAATTCGCACCCGCATGGGTGAGCGGAGCGATCAGGGAAAAGCGCGCCACAAGCGACGCGAAGGTGATGATTGCAACCGCACCCATGGCACCCAAAATAAGTGAGATGATGGGCCAGCCATCAACCGACAGCCAAACCACTGTCAGGTTAATTGCAAACCACACCCCCAGAATTGCCACTGCAGAAAGGGCGTTTTCCTGGACCCAATTGGCCAAGGCGAACACTTTGGGGGCAAACAGGTAACCGGCCAGAAAATAAACAAAGAAACTGGCAAATTCATCAATCAGCACGAAATAACCGTCTGTCCCGATCACACCAAGCGCAGTTTCTGCACCTGAATATAATGAGCTTGTATTGATCGGGGCAATTTGCAGGGCAATTGCAACTGCAAACAAAGTCCATTTGTGCCTGTTGGCAAGCTTGGTCACGACAAAGAACACGGGCAGCATATATATGAACCACAATGTGCCAAACGGCTGCACAAAGGTGAACGCATAGGTGCGCATGACAGCATCAAGGCTGGCACCGTCCTTGATCATGAAGGGCGCTTTGAACGCGAACTGAATAATGACCCACAAAATGTAGAAATAGAAAAAATGGACCACTTTTCGGTCCAGATAGTGACGCCATGGGCGATCGATTGTCGCCGCCAGAAACAGGCCGGAGATCACAAAGAAATCCGGCATGCGAAATGGTTTGGAAAACGCCACAACTGAATGCATCCAGCCCTGTTGGCCGGAAGCTGCTTCCAGTCCCAGTGTTGTGTGCATCATGACCACCAAAATAATGCAGATGCCCTTGGCAGTATCCACCCAATTGATGCGTCCATCGCTGCGGGCAGGCAAAGAGCTGGTGGAAAGGCCGGTCGTCACTGAAGAAGTGGTCACGAAAGGTTCTCCAACCCCGGAATTGCCAATCGACAACCGGGTTTTGATTAATTCCCAAGCGCCAATTTCAGATGAATTCGTTGAAAATACCGTGAATCCAGGCCGCAAAAACCAGCGAACTGGTAAAGATGGTTAAGGCAAGCCTTTACTCTCGCTTAAATTGCATGGGTTAGGGTTCAGGAATCACACACCTTGTTGGGCGGCATGATACGTCCCACACAGTTCTGTCTGGACCCACATGCCGCGCCGCATCCACCGATCTCAACGTATTGAACCCACGATGGGCGAGCCGAACGGGCGAAAACGGCAGCCAGCCGTGCCGAAAACGGCTGCAAAAGCGAAATCACGCCGCAGTAAACGGGCGGCAACTGGCGGCAAAAGCTCGTTGTTTCGGCGGATATTGCGGTTTTTTGTGCGCCCATTGCCCCTGCTTGCCTATTGGGCAACCGTGCTTGGCCTTTGGGCAACCATCGGCATTGTTGGCATATTTGCCTATTACGCGACCCAATTGCCCAGTGCAGATACATGGCATGTGCCGGAACGACCGCCCAATTTGAGACTGCTGGCTGATGATGGCTCATTAATCGTCAACCGCGGAGCCACGGGCGGCAAAGCGTTGCGGCTGGAAGAAATGTCGCCCTATATCGCGCAAGCCGTGATCGCGATCGAAGACCGTCGCTTCCATGCCCATATGGGTTTTGATCCGATCGGCTTCACCCGGGCGATGGTGCGTAATATCTCGCAAAAGAAATTGCGCGAAGGCGGTTCAACGCTGACCCAGCAACTGGCCAAGAACATGTTTTTGAAACCGGAACGGACCTTTTCGCGCAAGGTGCAGGAACTGATTTTGGCGTTCTGGCTGGAGGCGAATTATTCCAAGGCGGATATTCTGGAGCTCTATTTGAATCGGGTTTATTTCGGCGCAGGTGCAACAGGTGTTGATGCAGCGTCGCGGCGTTATTTTGGCAAATCCGCCAAAAACGTGACCATCGCTGAAGCTGCACTGCTGGCAGGCTTGTTGAAAGCACCATCACGCTACACGCCCGCCAAGAATCCCAAGCTTGCCCATGCCCGCGCCAAAACCGTACTCAAGGCAATGCAACGCGAGGGATATATCAAGAGCGCTCAATTGCCCGAAGCCAGCAAACCGGCTGGCATATTTGCAAAACATTTTCGCTCCGGACCGGAACATTTTGCCGCTGACGTGATCATACGCGAAGTGGCACAGCTGATCGGTGACGTGAAATCGGATATTGTGGTTGAAACCACGCTTTCGCCCTATCTCAACACCGCCGCCCAGGCGCTGGTGGAATCCTCACTCGATGCCAATGGAAAAAAACACAAGGTCAGCCAGGCCGCATTGCTGTCCATGCAGCCCGATGGTGCCGTGAAAGCCATGATTGGCGGGCGCGATTATGCGTTGAGCCAATTTAACCGGGCCGTGGAAGCGCGCCGGCAACCCGGCTCGGCGTTCAAGACGTTTGTCTGGCTGGCGGCATTGGAAAGTGGCTATGGCCCGCAAAGCACGATCATCGACGAACCCGTGCGCATCGGCAAATGGCGGCCGGAAAATTACGACAAGCGCTACCGGGGTGAGGTGACATTATCATCAGCGTTCAGCCAGTCACTCAATACCGTTGCCGCCAGGCTGATCATGCAATCGGGACCACGCAATGTGGCCAATTTGGCAAAACGCATGGGGATCACATCCAAACTGACAGCCAATGCATCACTGGCGCTTGGTACGTCGGAGGTAAGCCTTCAGGAATTAACGGCGGCTTACGCCCCATTTGCCAATGGGGGCAGACCGGTGACGCCATATTTTGTCACCCGCATCAGTGACGCAAAAGGCAATGTTCTTTACCAGCGGAAAACTGCGGCCGTGCCCCCAGTCATCTCGGCGGATGTGCTTGCCGATATGAATACAATGCTCACCAAAGTGGTGGCATCGGGAACCGGGCGCAGGGCACATATGAAATCTCACATTTCAGGTGGGAAGACTGGCACTTCGCAAGGGTTTCGCGATGCGTGGTTCGTTGGCCATACGGCCCATCTGGTGACCGGCGTATGGTTCGGCAATGACAATAATTCGCCCATGCGGAAGGTAACCGGCGGTGGATTGCCCGCCCGCTTATGGGCCAACTTCATGGACACAGCCCATGAGGGGCTGGCAGCAAAAGAGCTTCCTGGCGCGTCTTTGCTCTCCGCATTAGAGCCACAGAATATTCCGTTCCCCACACCACGACCGACTGTGCTTGTGTCAAACAGGTCTAACAATGTTCCCCCTGCCAATGTGGGCCGCGATCAATCGACCGCTCCTCAAACCACCGCAAGTGTTCCAAATAAACTGCGCGCGCGGGTGGAGGCGGAAATCAACAAACGGGCGAAGCGCACTATTTTGGATCTGATAACCGGCAATTGATTTGCCGATCCGCCATTACCGGTAAATCAAGCCGCTTTCGGCGCTGCGCCTTTGACATTGGCGTCCACATGGCCTTCGAATTTGGCAAAATTCTTGATGAACATGTCAACAAGCTCGCGGGCCTGGGCGTCATAGGCGGCAGCATCGCCCCAGGTGTCCCGGGGGCGCAACAAGATGTCTTCAACACCTGATACGGATACAGGTACTTCCAGGCCAAAATTCTCATCCACACGCATGTCGACATTGTTGAGACTGCCATCAAGGGCCGCCCGCAAAAGCGCGCGAGTTGCCTTGATCGGCATCCGTGATCCTTCGCCGTAACGGCCACCTGTCCAGCCCGTATTGACCAACCAGCAAGTGGCATTATGGGCGGCAATCTTGTCGCGCAATAAATTACCGTACTCACTGGGGTGACGCGGCATGAAGGGTGCGCCGAAACAGGTGGAGAATGTTGCCTGTACGCCGGACACGCCCTTTTCCGTTCCGGCCACCTTTGCCGTGTAACCGGAAAGGAAGTGATACATGGCCTGTTCGGGTGTCATCCGTGCGATGGGCGGCAACACACCAAATGCATCAGCGGTCAACATGATGATGGTGCGCGGATGCGGTGCCATTCCGGTTTTGGAAGCGTTGGCAATGTAATCAAGCGGGTAGGCAACCCTGGTGTTTTCAGTCAGCGACCCATCGTCAAAATCAGGCTTTCGCGTTTGCGGGTCGAGCACAACATTTTCCAGAACCGAGCCCCAGCGCTCAGTTGTAGCATAAATTTCCGGCTCTGCTTCTTTGGACAGGCGAATGGTCTTGGCGTAGCAACCGCCTTCGAAATTGAAAATTCCATTGTCGGACCAGCCATGCTCATCATCACCCACAAGGGTGCGTGTCGCATCCGACGACAATGTGGTTTTGCCTGTGCCCGACAGGCCAAAGAACAGTGCTGCATCTTCTTTGTCGCCAACATTTGCCGAACAATGCATGGGCATGACACCCTTGGTTGGCAGGAAATAATTGAGCGCGCCAAATACGGATTTCTTGGTTTCGCCGGCATATTCCGTCCCACCAATCAATACGATGCCGCGTTTGAGATTAATCGCAATAACGGTTTCAGAACGACAACCGTGGCGTGCCGGGTCTGCACGGAAACTTGGCAGATTGATGATTGTCATATCGGGCGTAAAGCCCGGCAGATCAGCCGTTTCCGGACGGCGCAGCAAATGGCGAATGAACAGGGCATGCCAGGCGAATTCCACAAATACCCGGGCACCGATCTGATATTGGGGATCGGCACCGCCATAGAGATCCTGCGCCAACAATTCTTTGCCGCTGGCATGGTGCAGAAAGTCAGCCAGAAGAATGTTGAACTTTTCTTCGCTCATTTCCTGATTGTTGGCCCACCAGACAGTGTCTTCAGTCTCACTATCGCGGACTATATATTTGTCGGTCGCAGACCGGCCCGTGTGTTTGCCGGTGGTCACTGACAGCGGACCATCGCCACCATCAGCGCCAGCAGCCGCAACGCCTTCGCCGCGGGCTATGGCCAGATCATAAAGTGTTTTCTCATCATCATTCCAGCGAAGTGAAGAAAGATGATTGAGGCCGATCTTGTCAGCACCAAACGTTTCGTTGCGAATGCCTGTCTGTTGCACGGGGAACCTGCCTTGTTGATCTGCGAATGGGAGAAAAATCCGTTTGCCGAAAGTATCAGCGATTCGTGAGTTGCTCCCAATGGGAGTATCGCGCCCGCCGCGAATGACCGGGACATTATGCAGCCGGTTTGTATGTGACAAGTCTGTGACAAGCCAAATTCGGGCTGATTTCCTGATTAATCGATTAGACTTGAGAAGTATTTTCTCAACGCGGTTAAGACCTCGTCAATTCAATCGATTCGATCTATTGGGTGTTCAACCGAGGTGAAATCCCAAACCATTTCAAACGCAACGGGAAATTCTTGATCCAACCGCATAGGCCCCACATGTTGCGGCCACAATTCGACACAATTGTCGCTTTATAGATAAACCCATTGCTCAATCAGCCAGTTCTTGGCGTTTTCCAGATTTAACCCTACATTACAGGCGGTTTTGACGACGGAGCAGATCCGTTTTCAATCATGCGCACGACCAAGCGGAGATTATTCATGCCGACCATCGCTCTTGTTGACGATGACCGTAACATTCTCACTTCTGTTTCCATCGCTTTGGAGGCGGAAGGTTACAAGGTTGAAACCTATACTGACGGTGCCACCGCCCTTGACGGGCTGACCACAAAACGGCCCGACCTGGCCGTATTTGATATTAAGATGCCGAGAATGGACGGTATGGAATTGCTGCGCAGGTTGCGCCAGAAATCCGACCTGCCCGTCATCTTCCTCACGTCCAAAGATGATGAGATTGACGAATTGTTTGGCCTGAAAATGGGGGCCGATGACTTCATCACCAAACCGTTTTCCCAGCGACTTCTGGTTGAACGGGTCAAGGCGGTGTTGCGGCGCTCTGCTGCCCGCGCTGAAGGCGTGGTGCGTGCCGATGGTGGTGCATCTTCCCTGTTGGAACGGGGCCATCTTTCCATGGACCAGGAGCGCCACGCCAGCACATGGAAGGGCAAACCCGTTACGCTGACCGTCACCGAATTTCTGATCCTGTTTGCCCTGGCGCAGCGGCCTGGAGTGGTTAAATCCCGCGATTCGCTGATGGATGCCGCCTATGATGATCAGGTATATGTGGATGACCGAACCATTGACAGCCACATCAAGCGGCTGCGCAAGAAGTTCAAGGTCGTCGATGATGATTTTGACATGATCGAAACCCTCTATGGGGTGGGCTATCGGTTCCGGGAAGGCTGATCTTTTTGGCGGATACCGGCACAATCAGGGAAAGTGTTGCCGATCCCGCCCCTGGGAATGCTCGGAACCAGGGCGTTGCGCCCACCCATGAGCCTGCCGCACACGGTCATTCGCCCGACCTGGCAGCCACACATCCGCCAATCCGCACTGATGTGGAGGCTGCGGCCGCGTCTCAAAAGTCAAAGGTTCTGCGCCTGTCTTACTGGAAACGCATCCGGCTGCGTGTGTCCCGGTTCCTTGGCCGTTACATTTTTACCAGCCTCACCCAGCGCATCATCCTGCTCAATATGGGCGCGCTGGTGGTGTTGTTATCCGGCATTCTTTTTCTCAACCAGTTTCGCGACAGCCTGATTGAAGCGCGTGTGGAAAGCCTTTTGACGCAGGGCGAAATTATTGCCGGTGCTATTGCGGCGCAGGCCACGGTTGATACCGATTCCATTACCATTGATCCTGAACGCCTGCTCGAATTGCAGGCGGGCGAAAGCGCCTTTCCTATGGAAAGTGAGACGGAAAATCTCGACTTTCCCATCAATCCCGAACAGGTCGCGCCGGTGCTTCGGCGCCTCATATCTCCCACCCGCACAAGGGCGCGCATATATGACCGGGACGGATTGATCATACTTGATTCAAAGCGGCTCTATTCACGCGGCCAAATCCTGCGGTTTGATCTGCCACCAATTGAAGAAAAGAAACGCGACTATCTGGAAGAGACATGGCTGCAGTTTCGCCACTGGTTCTGGCAAAATGACTTGCCGCTCTACGTGGAAACTCCCGACACAAATGGTACGGCCTATCGTGAAGTTGTCACGGCCCTTACCGGCGGTCCCGGCAGCGAAACCAGACGCACTTCAAATGGCGATACGATCGTATCTGTGGCCGTACCCGTACAAAGGTTTCGCGCGGTGCTGGGCGTTTTGCTGTTGTCCACGGAAGCGGGTGATATTGATCAGATCATCGAAAAGGAACGCTTTGCGATCATGCGCACTTTTGCCGTGGCATTGGCGGTCAGTGCATTGCTGTCCATCATGCTGGCGGCAACGATTGCTCAGCCGCTGCGCCGTCTTTCTGCGGCGGCCCAACGGGTTCGGCTGGGGGTCAATGCCCGCGAGAGCATTCCGGATTTTTCCAATCGGCGCGATGAAATTGGCCACCTGTCCACGTCGCTTAGCGAAATGACGGAATCTCTCTATGCCCGCATTGAGGCCATTGAAAGCTTTGCGGCAGATGTGAGCCATGAATTGAAAAATCCACTAACCTCATTGCGCAGTGCGGTGGAAACGCTGCCGCTGGTTAAAAATGACGACCAGCGCGAACGGCTTTTGGCAGTCATTCAACATGATGTGCGCCGCCTGGACCGGCTAATTTCAGACATATCAGACGCTTCGCGCCTGGACGCCGAACTGGCCCGCGACGATGCGGAGATTGTCAATCTTTTGGATCTTGTGACCCAATATCATGGCAATTATCTCAACATGGCTCAAAATGCGGTCACTGATTTTGCTGAATTGTCGTTGAGTTTCGGCAATCTGTCTGCTCCGGGCAACCGGGGTAAAACTGCAAGCAAATTGCTGATTTCCGGCCATAAGGGTCGATTGGGTCAGGTATTGGCCAATCTGATTGAGAATGCGCGAAGTTTTGTCCCGGCCATTGGTGGCAAAATTGACCTCGAACTGAAACGTGTGGGCAATTATGCCCATCTTACCGTGTCCGATAATGGGCCGGGCATACCTGAAGAAAATACCAAACGCATCTTTGAACGTTTCTACACTGACCGGCCGAGTAATGAGGCGTTTGGACAGAATTCCGGCCTGGGTTTGTCGATTACGAAACAAATCGTTGAAGCCCATGGCGGTACGATCACCGCATCACGCGCCGTGAAAACCAAAACGGGCGGGGGTGGTGCCCTGTTTACTGTTGTGCTGCCTATCGCACCTGCCCAATAGATGTCTTTGAAGCTCACAATTCATGCCACAGCCATTGTTTTCGGCACGAAGGGGCTCATGATAACCGGGCCATCGGGCTGCGGCAAATCCACATTGGCCAGGCACCTGATCGAAACAGCCATCGCCACGGATCAATACGCCAGATGGGTGGCCGATGATCAAATTCATCTGTCCCTTATCGGCGACCGATGTGTTGCCAGCACTCCACATACCATTGCCGGGCAGGCAGAAACCCGGTTCAGCGGCATCCACCAGGTTGAATTTCAATCCCGAGCCGTGATCGATCTTGAAGTGTGCCTGGTGGAAGATCCGGCATTGGAACGGTTGCCCATGCCCGGTCGCTCGCAACATATTGACGCACTAACGGCCATTTATGCGCCAAGAGGCGATGTAAACCGTGCTTATTGGATACTAATCGACCATTTAAACCACAATTAACGCTTGCAAGTCGTGTTGACCGTGCAAATATGTTTTCAATCGGGAACCCAGAATTTTGGCAATATCATCTGATGATCGGCCTCGTATTGGTTACGCACGGCTCTTTGGCCAAAGAATTTCAGTTAGCCCTTGAGCATGTGGTTGGGCCACAAGACCAGTTGGAAACCGTCTCCATTGGCCCGGACGATGACATGGAACAACGGCGGCGCGACATATTGGATTGTGTCTCCAGGGTCCAGTCCGGGGAAGGGGCCATTATTCTCACCGACATGTTTGGCGGCACGCCCTCCAATCTTTCAATTTCCATCATGGAACCGGGCAGTATTGAGGTTGTTGCCGGCGTGAACCTGCCGATGCTGATCAAACTGGCTGGCGTACGCGCCGACCATGGGCTCATGGATGCCCTGGCAAAGGCCACCGAGGCAGGACGGCGTTACATAAATGTGGCCAGCGAAGTATTGGCTGGAAAATGAGCAATGGTTCTTCTAACGGGCCGCGTATCCTGACCATTGTCAACGAACGCGGGCTGCATGCCCGGGCATCGGCAAAATTTGTCAAAACCGCCGAGCAGTTTGATGCCGAAGTGACCGTCCGCCGGGATGGCAGTTCGGTGGGTGGCACATCCATCATGGGGCTAATGATGCTCGCGGCATCCACCGGTTGCTGTATTGAAGTCGAGGCCACGGGAGCGGATGCGACGGCGGTTCTTGATGCGCTTGAAGCACTGGTTGCTGACAAGTTTGGTGAAGAGGCTTGATGCAAACAGGCATCAAAACAACTTAAAGTCGGCGCAACAAAACCTGGTCAACCGCATGGGATGCGTCTTTATGCAAAACCAAATCTGCCCGTTGCCTTGTGGGCAGGATGTTGTCCCGAAGATTGACCATATTGATATTGCTCCACAAGCCCTGGGCAATGGAACGCGCTGAATCTTCGCTCACTTGAGAATAGCGGTGAAAGAAACTTTCGGGATTGCGAAATGCGGTTTCACGCAGGCGCATGAAGCGGTCAATATACCAGCGCTCAATGATCTTGGCATCTGCGTCGATATAGATGGAAAAATCAAAATAATCTGACACGAACGGCACCGAATCCCCATCATTGGGAAGATCGCTGACCTGAAGCACATTGATGCCCTCAAAAATGAGAATGTCGGGCTGATCAACCGTGACGCATTCATTGGGGACAATGTCATAGACCAGATGCGAGTAAACAGGCGCGGTCACATTCCGTTCCCCGGCCTTGATGCGCGACAGGAAATCCAGGACACGGCGGCGATCAAAACTTTCCGGAAAACCCTTGCGGTTCATCAAATCCTGTTTGCGCAGGGTCTCATTGGAAAACAGAAAGCCGTCCGTTGTCACAAGATCCACTTTCGGGCTGGCCGGCCAACGGGTCAGCAATTCACGCAAAATACGGGCGGTGGTAGATTTTCCAACGGCCACGGACCCGGCTATTCCGATAATGAAGGGGGTCTTTGTGTCAGAAAGATTCAAAAACTCTGCGCGCTGCGAAAATAATGCCTGGGTCGCCTCCACATGGGACGCAAGCAAGCGCGACAGGGACAGATAAATCGACGTGACTTCCTGGAGCGCAATGGGATCATTGAGGGAGCGCAGTCGTTCCACTTCTTCTTCAGTAAGCGTCAAAGGTGTGTCGGCGCGAAAGGACGACCACTGATCACGGGTGAAATTCAGGAACGGAGATTGTTTGTGGCTTGGCATGAATTCTAACGCCAATCAGGTTTCCGAGACCGGACGGGCGGCCTTCTCATCCAGACCGGATTGCCCGGTTCGGCTTTCCAGTTCTGCCAAAACCTCTTTTAAGGGAACCCCCTTCATATGCAGCACGACCAATAGATGAAACAAAAGGTCAGCCGCTTCATTGCGCAACCCTTCTTCATCCCGGGATATGGCAGCAACCACGGTTTCAATTGCCTCTTCGCCCAGTTTTTCAGACGCTTTTCTTATTCCCTGATTGACCAGCTTCGCCGTCCAGGAAGATTTGTCATCGCTGGCGGCGCGGCGCGCGATTATGGTTTCAAGGTCAAACAGTGAAAATGTCATCAGAACTTCCCGGTTCTTGCGGGTGTAAGCACGTTATCTAAATTTTTTCGCGCACCGGAATACCATGTAACGCCAAATGGTTCTTTGCCTGGGCAACCGTATAGGTGCCAAAGTGAAAAATCGAGGCTGCAAGAACCGCACTCGCATGGCCCTCTTCAACAGCTTCCACCAGATGGTCCAGCGTGCCTGCGCCCCCGGATGCGATGACAGGCACTGTCACGGCGTCAGCAACGGCGCGTGTGAGTGGTAAATTATAGCCGTCCTTGGTGCCATCGCGGTCCATTGACGTGAGAAGAATTTCACCGGCACCTTTTTCCACCATCAAACGAGCGAACTCGACGGCATCAATACCGGTGGCATTGCGTCCACCATGGGTGAAAATTTCAAACCGTGCTTCCTCACCATCCGCACTGACCCTCTTTGCATCAATTGAGGCAACGATACACTGATTGCCAAACTTGTCTGCAGCACGGGCGATCACATCTGGATCATTTACAGCTGCGGTGTTGAACGAAACCTTGTCGGCACCGGCGAGCAGCAGTTTGCGAACATCCTCAGGTGTGCGCACACCGCCGCCCACAGTCACCGGCATGAAACACTGTTCAGCTGTTTGGGCAACGACATCATAAATGGTGTCGCGATTGTCAGATGAAGCGGTAATGTCGAGGAAGCACAATTCGTCGGCACCGGCGACATCATAGGCCTTGGCCGCTGCCACCGGATCGCCCGCGTCGACCAGATCAACAAAATTCACCCCTTTGACGACGCGCCCGTCTTTAACATCAAGGCAGGGTATAATCCGGGTCTTGAGCATCTAGTTTTCTCCCCGCAACACTGCCAGTGCGGCATCTGCATTGATGCGACCGTCATAAAGCGCCCGGCCCGAAATGGCACCTTCGAGAATTAATGCATCAGGTTCAATCATGCGGTTGATATCATCCATGGAGGCCAGACCTCCTGATGCGATGACCGGGATTGGCGTACTATTGGCAAGCTGAATTGTGCTTTCCCAATTGATGCCAGCCAATACGCCATCGCGATCAATATCCGTGTAGATAATCGCGGCTACTCCGGCATCTTCAAATCGCGCCGCCAGTTCAACCCCGGTAAGCTCAGAGGTCTCTGCCCAACCTTCAACGGCTACTTTGCCGCCCTTTGCATCAATGCCAACAGCGATCTGGCCGGGAAACAGGGCACAGGCCTGTTTCACAAGTTCCGGGTCGCGCACGGCAATGGTTCCCAGGATGACGCGGGCGATGCCCTTGCCCAGCCAATATCGCACGTGATCGAGGGTTCTGATGCCACCGCCAAGCTGGACTGGATTGGTTGTGGCCCCCAGGATTGCTTCAACCGCCGCCCCATTAACCGCCTCACCGGCAAAGGCACCGTCAAGGTCAACCACATGGAGATAGCGAAAACCCTGGCCCTGAAAACTGCGGGCCTGGGCGGCCGGATCTGTGTTGTAGACTGTCGCCTGATCCATATCACCAAGCTTGAGGCGTACACATTCGCCGCCTTTTAAATCGATGGCGGGAAACAAAATGGGATCGGCCATCATGGCCTCCACTTCAGAAAATTGGATATGAGCTTCAACCCAAGCGTTTGGCTTTTTTCCGGGTGGAACTGGGTGCCAACCACATTGTCTTTTTCCACAATGGCTGCAATGTCGCCGCCATAATTGGTGGTCGCCAGAAGGTTTGATCCATCTGTAGGCACCATATGGTAGGAATGGACGAAATAGGCATGCAGCCCGTCCGGCCCGGTTTCAATGCCGTTGAGCAAAGGATGGTCCTGGCGCGGCTTTAGGGTATTCCATCCAATCTGGGGAATTTTCAGCGCTGGGTCATCCGGCTCGATCTCAACCACATCTCCATTGATCCAGCCAAGACCGTTCGTGACCTGTTTCTCCAGACCGCGGCTGGCCATTAATTGCATACCAACGCAGATGCCCAAAAAAGGTATGGCCTGATCCACCACCCGAAGCCGCAATGCATCAACCATGCCATCGACGGCATCGAGCCCGGCGCGGCAATCTGCAAAGGCCCCGACACCAGGCAAAACTACCCGGTCGGCTGTTTTGACACGATCCGCATTGGATGTGAGGTCAATTATCGCATCAAGATTGTGCTCCCGTGCGGCCCGCTCAAAAGCCTTGGTCACGGAACGCAGATTACCGGACCCATAATCGATGATTGCCACCCGCATCATGATTGCTGCTCTTGAAACATGCCAAAGCTGAGATTGTCATCATCTTGATGGGAACGTTTTGTTTTCGGGAATGCCGCAGCCGGTCGCACCGGAGTATTTGTGAGGCTGGCGAGCCCCCTGCGTAAAGCCAGTTCCTCGCTGGTCGCTTCCACAATCGCCACATGTTGAAAGCCCGCAGCATCCAAATGCCGGCGGCGCAATTGATGACCTTCCAACAGCAAAAATACCCCCGGCAAGCCGCTTAGCAGAATGGCAGCCCACTGCATTGGGGTGGCCAGCAATGTCAGGATAAGAACTGAAATCAAAATATAGATCGCCAGTTCCCACCACAATTTGTGCCAGGCCAGCCAGAGTGGCGGGAATATCAGCGCCCAGGGCGCCTTGCCCTCGGGAATGGCCACCAAACTGTCAAAACGGGCTTCGTCAGATTCATCACCCGCAAGCGGACGATCATCTGCCAACATATGCAATGTATATATCATCGACTTAACCGGTGAGTGTGCCCTTGGTGGATGGGACAGAATCTCCCGTGCGCGGGTCCGACTCGGTTGCTGCACGCAGGGACCGGGCAACGGCTTTAAAGCAGGTCTCTGCAATATGGTGGGCGTTCGCGCCGTAAAGATTGTGGACATGCAAGGTTATACGCGCCGACTGGGACAGGGCCTGAAAGAATTCCCGCACCAATTCGGTGTCGAATGTTCCAATCTTGGGACTGGCGAAATCAACATCCCAGACTAGAAAGGGCCGGCCCGACACATCAACAGCAGCGCGGGTCATGGCCTCGTCCATAGGCAAGTCGGTGCTGGCATAGCGGCGTATTCCCCGCCGCTCGCCGAGCGCCTCGCTGATTGCCTGACCAAGTGCAATCCCGCAATCTTCAACCGTGTGGTGATCATCAATATGCAGATCGCCCTTAGCGTGCACCTTCATGTCGATGAGCGAGTGGCGGCTGAGTTGTTCCAGCATATGATCGAAAAATCCTACGCCGGTTGAGATATCAAAGTCGCCGCTACCATCGATATTGATAGCGACTTCGATCTGGGTCTCGTTGGTTTTACGAGCAATGTGTGCGGTGCGTGTCATATTCATGCGAGCGTTAAACTCGCCTCCCAATTCCGACAGCTACGAAACGGGCTGTAATAGTCCGTTTGTGCCAGTTCAGGTTTCCAGGTTTCCTAACAGGCTTGGCGCGCATTGGCTACATGTGGCAATGCTGGTTCACCATTCCCAATATCGCCGATTGCAATCACTGGTTGGCGACATACATAAGAGCGCAATGCGGTGCCGCCGTTACGGGGTGCCGAAGACTGATTCACGTTTGGAGATCGAAGTGAGTAAACAGGAAGAAAGCTGGCTGCCGCCCATCCACGCGACCACAATCATCATGGTGCGCAAAGGCGGCAAAGTTGTCATCGCAGGTGATGGACAGGCCTCCATGGGCCAGACAGTCATGAAAGCCAATTCCCGCAAAGTGCGCACACTGGGCAAAGGCGATGTGATTTGTGGGTTTGCCGGATCAACCGCCGATGCCTTCACACTGCTGGAACGGCTGGAAGCAAAACTCGAACAATATCCCGATCAATTGATGCGCGCCTGTGTTGAGCTTGCCAAGGATTGGCGCACGGATCGGTATCTGCGGCGGTTGGAAGCCATGATGCTGGTTGCCGACAAGGATGTGAGCCTGTGCCTGACCGGCGTTGGCGATGTGTTTGAACCTGAACATGGTGTCATGGCAATCGGGTCGGGCGGCAATTATGCCCTTGCTGCCGCGCGCGCCCTTTATGACACCGATGCCAGCGCGGAAGACATTGCCCGTAAGGCAATGGGCATCGCGGCTGATATCTGTGTCTATACAAACCATAATCTCGTTGTCGAAACCCTCGACGAACCCAAACTCATTACAGGGGCATAATTCATGACCACATTTTCCCCCCGCGAGATTGTCTCGGAACTTGACCGCTATATCATTGGGCAGAAGGACGCCAAGCGCGCCGTTGCCGTTGCCATGCGTAACCGGTGGCGCCGCCAGCAACTTGAAAGCCCCATGAAAGAAGAGGTGATGCCCAAAAACATCCTGATGATTGGGCCAACCGGTGTCGGCAAAACAGAAATTTCCCGCAGATTGGCCAAATTGGCCGGTGCCCCCTTCATCAAGATTGAGGCAACGAAATTCACGGAAGTCGGCTATGTGGGCCGCGATGTGGAACAGATTATCCGCGACCTGGTGGAAATCGGCATTTCCCTCGTGCGCGAAGCTAAACGGGCAAAGGTGAAAGCAAAAGCCCATGAAGCCGCCGAAGACCGGGTACTCGACGCGCTTGTGGGCGCCGGCGCCAGCCCTGCTACACGGGCCAGTTTTATCAAGAAGCTGCGCGAAGGCGAGCTGGACGACAAAGAGATTGAAATCGAAGTGGCGGATACCGGCTCCCCAATGGGCGGATTTGAAATTCCCGGCATGCCAAGCGGCAGCATGGGCATGATTGATCTGGGCGACATGATGTCAAAGGCGATGGGTGGTGGTCGCACGAAAAAGCTGAAAACATCGGTGAAAGAAAGTTATGAACTGCTGATCACTGAAGAAAGCGACAAACTGCTCGACGATGACCAACTGGTTGCCGAGGCCATATCCGCGGTGGAGAATAATGGCATCGTGTTTCTCGATGAAATCGACAAGATTGCCGTTTCGGAAAATGTGCGGGGTGGCTCGGTTTCCCGCGAAGGCGTTCAGCGCGACCTGCTTCCTCTGGTTGAAGGCACAACCGTTGCAACAAAACATGGGGCTGTGAAAACTGACCACATCCTGTTTGTAGCGTCGGGCGCTTTCCACGTTTCCAAACCATCGGACCTGTTGCCGGAACTTCAGGGTCGCTTGCCCATTCGCGTAGAATTGCGCGCGCTGACCAAGGATGATTTCGTGCGCATCCTCACAGAGACGGAAGCCAGCCTGATCAAACAATATATCGCGTTGATGGGCACAGAAGAGCTGACGTTGAATTTCACCGATGGGGCAATTGATGCCCTGGCAGATATTGCTGTTGAGCTGAATTCCACGGTGGAAAATATTGGCGCGCGCCGGCTGCAAACGGTGATGGAAAAGGTTCTCGATGAAATCTCATTTGATGCACCGGACAAGTCCGGCGAGGTGATCGATATTGATGCGGAGTTTGTGCGCAAGAATGTTGGTGACCTGGCCAAGAATACTGATTTGTCACGCTACATCCTGTAGCGTGGCATCCCGGCGATAAAGAACGTGTGATTTTATATGCTTGCGGGGGGTAGCCACTCCCCGTAATACTGCTTTCATGAGAATATCTGCACGCCTTTCGCTCATCACCGCCCTTGCGTTCATGCTGGTGGCTCAGTTCAGCCTGTCCGCAGCGCAAGCCGTGACGCCGGTTCCCGCGGGAAATCGTAATGCGACCCAGCCCCCTATTCCGGGCGGTTCAGTGAAACGCACACGCGGTTCGTCATTTGAAAAGAAATATCAAAAGATCCGAAACCTGTTGGCGCGGGACCGCAAATTGCGAACCAAAATAAACAAGGCCGCCAGAACATTTGGAATCGACCCTATCCACATCATCGGCGCATTGGTGGGCGAACATACCTACAATGTGGACGCAAAGGACCGGCTGCAATCCTATTATGTCAAAGCTCTTGCCTATCTGGGACAGGATTTGAAATTTAGGTACAAAAACGTTTCCATTCAAAAGCTCGTGGCTCAACCCGCTTTTGCCACATGCAATTCCCGCTCTGGCAGCTATGAAATCTGGTCCTGCCGGGAAGTTGTGTGGGATCAAAAATACCGGGGACAGTCGGCTGCCGGCCAACGTTGGCCGAATGACCGATTGGGCCGGGTATTTTTTCAGCCATTTTATGCCGGGCAAACATTTGGGTTGGGCCAGTTGAACCCACTCACCGCACTCAAGGTCAACGATCTCGTGCGCCAGCGGCTTCCGCGCGAGCCAAGGCTGAACATGCGGCGCGGCCCTGAAATCTACAATACAATCATGGAACCGGATTCCAGCCTGATTTATATGGCTGCGGTTCTGCGCCATGCGATTGATGCTTACAAAGCAATTGCCGGATTTGATATTTCACGCAATCCCGGTGTCACGGCCACATTGTACAATCTTGGCAATGTAACCGCCCGCGCCCGCGCGCTGCGGGCAAATAACGCCAAACGCCGGGCTGCGGGAAAGAAGCCCCGCCTGCCACAGGAAAATTATTACGGCTGGCTGGTGAATGAAAAGGAACGCGATCTGCGCGCCCTGCGATAGGGTAAAACATATCCGCGCACCATCGTTCGCTTTGCCTCAACCGTTCTTTGTGCTGTTTTTGCGTATAAGCTCGGTCAGTTCGGCAATGGTGGTATCATCGAAATCTGCCAAATGCTGCGCCAACAGATTGGCAGCCAATGTGGCCTCAGCGCTCAATTCACGTGTGTCGATGGTTGGCTTTGGATCAGACAATTTGGCCAATACCTGCAAATGGTCCGCATCGTCCCAGATGATGTTGAGAAATCCGACAATACGCTGGAGCAGAACCCATGAGGGTTTGCCCCGGTGGCCGTGTTCAAGGGCCGACAAATAGGCAGCGGTTACGCCAATACCGGCAGCCATATCCTTTTGAGAGATCCCGCGATCACTGCGTAATTGGCGCAGATATTTGCCAAAAGGTGTCACAGGCCCGGCTTTCTTGCCGCCCAGTTCAGCGGTTTTCGAATGCGAACATAGAGCGCACCATCGCCCCCATGGGATGGATGGGACTGCTGCACGCCATTCACATAGGGCGCAAATTGTCTCTGTTTGAGCCATTTGGGCACATTTATGCGCAGCACACCCTGGCCATAATTTCCCTTGCCCGTGATCACCAATACGATGCGATAATCAGCCCGCTGGGCCATTTGCAGATAGTCCAGAAGCGCAAATTGCGCGCGATCCTGGGTCATGCCGTGCAAGTCGATTCGTCCATCGACGGTTTGTCGTCCCCGCGCCAGCCGCTTTAGGGTGCGCTCTTCGATTGGGTGTTGGAGAAAGTGATCCGACTGCTTTGGCACCAGAGGTGGCAGGTCGGGCTTGGCTGCTGGTGCTGGACTGCCGATTGATTGTTGGGCGTGGCGTTTGGAGCCAACCGACTGGGTATCAGCCGTATCGCCCATGAGTTCACGCATTTGCTGTTGCAAGTCCGGGCTGCGACTTCTGTTTAATGGTTGAGTGGTTTGTGCGACCCGCCGCCAAAGCCTGCGGTCTTCGCCAGTCAAAATGGGTTTGGGAGTTGTCTTGTCAGCTTTCCTTTTCATGCTACCAACCCTCCCTGACGTGGGACCAGAAGCACCATTTCGACATCGTGGCGTACCCGGCCCGCGATGAGACCCGCATCAGCGCCGCTGCCCATGAAGATGTCGGCACGCATCGGACCGGTAATGGCTGACCCCGTATCATGGGCGACCATCAAACGTCGCAACGGGTTTGGATTGCCTGGTAATGCTTTGTTTGTCGAAAGCCATATGGGCGCGCCAAAAGTATGCAACGTCCGGTCAATCGCAATACTGCGCCCTGCTACGAGCGGCACTTTTGCTGCTGCAATTGGCCCAACATCAACCACACCTGCCTCTAAGCTCTGCTCGAAAAAAATATAGGACCGGTTGCAGGCCAATAAGGCATCAATATCGTGGGGATGATTGCGCATCCAACTGGCCAGCTTGTCGGCTGTCATTTCAGCGGGCAGGATGCCGGTGCGTTCACACACAATCTTGCCAAGTGAAGAATATCTGTGCCCGCTTTTCGCCGCGTAGGTAATCCGCATGGATGTGCCATCATCCATCAGCAAATGGGCGGACCCCTGCACGTGGATGAAGAATGCGGTTGTCTTGTCTTTCACATAGACAAGCTCAAGACCCTGACCTTCCAGCGCCCCTTCCTGAATGGCCTTACGATCAAGATATTCACTGACCGAACCGTCTTTAACGCAACCATACCGCATTTCTTCGTCCATATGGGCCGGTCGATTGGTGGCATCAATATCGATGAGGTCCGGTGGACGGCGGTAAATCGGGATCGGAAATTGCGGCGATTTTGTCCGGCTTGCCGGTTCAACCGGTTCGAAATATCCGGTCAAAAGGCCGGTTGTTCCAGTGTCGGAAATTACCCTGCGAGGTTGAAAATGCGTTTCAAAGAAATCACGTGCCTTGGATGGTGAAATGTCTTTGTCGCCACCAAACTGATCAATTGCCCGAGCCGCAGTTTGCTGCAGGGCATGGGAACACACCCCAAGCGCCCTGGTCTTGTAGGGTTGTGATTGCATCTGGTGGGCGGAACCTAAAAAGGCCTGCAGTGCCGCTGTGTGATCATCGTCAACCCAACCGTCAATGCCGGTAAAATCCAGGGGCTGGAGCATGGATGGGGGCATACACAGCGTCCGTTGCCGTGACTAAGCGTCTGTTGCCACAAGTTTCCAGTTTGGATCACGCGATTTGACCGGGCGTGAGAATGTCCAAACATCGGTGATTTCGGCAACTTCCTGCAAGTCACCTTCAACGATGGCGTCTTCCTCATCAAGCGTGGCCGAAATCATCTGGCTGACAAATTCAACAGTGATCAACGCATCTTCCCGCGCCAGTTCTGCGCCCACGATCCGGGCCTTTTCAATGCCAACAAAACTCGCCTCAACCCGCTCTCCGCGTTTGGTACGTTCATCGATGACAGTCTCAAAATTTTCAAAAACATCCCGGGCAAGCAATCCTTTGAGCGCGCGCTTATCGCCATCGGCAAATCCGGTAACGATCATTTCATAGGCCATTTTGGCACCATCAGTGAATTCATCGGGAAGAAATGCTGGGTCTCGTGACAAGATCGCGGTCAGGCCCTTTTTCAGGTCCTTGTCCTTACCGGCGGTCTTTTCAATTTGTACTTCGGCTTCGCCCAATGCGCCTGGCGTTGCAGACTGGCGACCACGGGCTCCAGGCAGGGTAACCACATTATCGTTGGATTCTGCCGGTTGCGCTTCGTTTTGATCCGACTGGGCATAGGGATCATAGGGCGGGCGTTCCGTGCCGTTGCGGGTACCAAGCACGCTGCGCAATTTCCAGAAGACGAAAACTGCGGCCGCCAGCGGCAAAAGAGTAAAGAGATCGAATTCCATGGATTTTCCAACGCTGTTGCTGAACCAGGCCGAATGAACAAATCGCCCGGCTTTTGGGTGTAATCACCCACATATGTTAATCTTCATATAGAACGTTCATCTGCTTCATTCAAATGCCGAGACTGTAAATTCGGCCATACAAAACGTTTCATGTCATACCTATATTAATTTGACGCCATCATTGCGCGCTAGGAGAACCATGCCTTTTGCCATTATCCCATTCCTGTTGCTGATTGTTCCAATTGTCGAAATTGGCGCATTCATCGCGATTGGCGGTGAAATAGGGATTGCCGCCACGCTGTTAATGATCCTTGTTACAGCCATTATTGGCACAATATTGCTGCGTTATCAGGGCTTTCAACTGATAACGCGGATTCGTAGCGAACTCGACAGTGGCAAAATGCCCGCCAAGGCATTGGGCGATGGTGCAATGATCCTGATTGCAGGTATCTTGTTGCTTACGCCCGGATTCGTCACCGATGCCATTGGATTTTCGCTGTTCATTCCGTTTGTGCGCTCGGCCATCTGGTCATTCCTTGCCAGCCGGATATCCGTTGTTGTCCCCGGTGGCGCGACATTTCGCAACAATCACTATGAGGAACCTTTCCATGATGGAGACCAGGGGCCGGTGATTGATCTGGACGAAGAGGAATACCATACGGGTGAATCAGACCCTGATTCGCCGTGGAACAGGAACCAGACCGAAGATTGATGTTCCCAAAGGAATTCCGTTCATTCCTTGCACCAAATCGACCAGCGTGTTAACGCCGCATCCGACCGAATGGCGGATATGTCCGTCATATTCCTAAACCCTTTGAACCAAAAGAAGATCGGGTAAATCATGGCCAAGAAATCCACCAAGAAGGCAGCTGCCGAGACCCCTAACGAAGCAGCAGCAGAGGCAGCTGGTGAGGCACCCGCTCTCAACGTACTTGCGCAATATATCAAAGACCTTTCTTTCGAAAATCCCCACGCGCCCCATTCCCTGCGTCCGCGTGAAGAAGCGCCCGAGATCAACATTAACATCAATGTTAATGCGAACCCGCTTTCTGAGACCGATTTTGAAGTTGAGCTAAAGCTCGAAGCCAATGCTGGTGAAGGTGCTGACGCCATGTTCAACGTGGAATTGATCTATGGCGGTGTATTTCGCCTGACGAACATTCCCGAGGAAGCTGTTGCACCGGCAATTCTGATTGAATGCCCGCGTCTGTTGTTCCCGTTTGCACGTCAAATCATCGCCGAAGCCACACGCAATGGCGGCTTCCCACCACTGATGATTGATCCTGTGGATTTCGCCGCCCTGTTCCAGCAGCGTATGGCTGAAGAGCAGGTTCGCTCGCAGATGGAAGCCAATTAACGCGCAACCTTTTGCGCCTTTTTCCCGACTGAAGGGAAAATCGAAGAACCAAAATAACGGGATGGTCGAAACGGCTGTCCCGTTTTTTGTTGCGTTGCAGAGAATACCGTCAGGCATCTTTCCATTTGTGCCAGATCGCGCTCTCGCCAATTGTTTCAACAAATGCGGTGTGGCGTTGCACTTCAGCCTCTGTGAGACGTTGGGGCAAAGGTTGCGGCCGCTGGCGATTGACCAATGGAATTTCATCAATGGATGAAGATTCAACAGATGACGATTTGTTCTCTGCCGGTGCCTGATCCAATACCAACCCAGCCTGCCTGCCGCCGGTCAGTTCAATATACACATCGGCAAGCAATTCGGAATCGAGCAGCGCGCCGTGCAACGTGCGGTGAGCATTGGAAATGCCAAACCGGTCACACAATGCATCGAGTGAATTGCGCGCACCGGGAAATTTGCGACGGGCCATCACCAACGTGTCGATCACCCGGTCATTTTCAAAAACCGGTTGGCCAGCGCGTTTTAGTTCTGCGTTGATAAAACCCATATCAAATTTGGCATTGTGGGCGATTAATTTTCCTTCACCAAAGAATTCCATAAACGAGTCGAGAACATCGGCAAAATTAGGCTCGTCTTTCAATTGTTCCAGGGAAATGCCGTGCACGTTTTGCGCATCTGGATGTATGGGCTGGTCCCCTGGATGGAGATATTGGTGAAAGGTTTTCCCGGTTGGAAAACGGTTGATCATTTCGATTGCGCCGATCTCAATGATGCGGTCACCCTTGTCAGGGTAAAGGCCCGTGGTTTCGGTATCAAATATGATTTCACGCATCTTTGGACGCTGCCTTGAGTTGTTTGATTATGGTGTCGACCTGGAGGCGGGCATTTTCCATGCCCAAAGAGGTATCGATTACAAAGTCGGCTCGCTGTCTTTTTTCAGCATCAGGTGTTTGTCTTTCCAGGATAGATTCAAACTTTTCAACACTCATGCCCGGTCTATCCAACACTCTTTGGCGCTGAATTTCAGCAGGTGCCGTGACAACCACAATAATATCTACCCGGTCTTCGCCAGACGTTTCGAACAATAGCGGGATATCCAGTATGGCCAGCGGCTCTCCGGACTCGATCATGCGGTGTCGAAAGTCCTCATCTGCCTGGCGAACCAAAGGATGCACAATCGCTTCAAGCCGCTTCATCTGGGCATCATTGCCCACAACATATTTTGCCAGCTTTGCCCGGTCGACACCCTCATCGCCCACTGTGCCGGGAAACGCCGCTTCGATCATAGGAGCCGCTTCACCGCGATAAAGGTCATGGACAACCTGATCGGCGTCATGAACCGGGATGCCCCTGTGGGCAAACATCTTGGCGGTGGTGGATTTTCCCATGCCGATGGATCCGGTGAGACCGATAAAAAGCGTCATGAATTGGCCCTGCTTGCCAAAGTATCAAGGATTAGGTTGCGCAATTCTGCCGTCACCTGGGGGCGCACGCCAAACCATTTTTCAAAACCCGGTACAGCCTGGTGTAACAACATTCCCAATCCATCCACGGGTAACAGACCACGGTGTTCCGCTTCCAGCAGGATCGGCGTTTGAAGAGGTGTGTAGACGATATCGTTTACAATGCTGCCTTTTGAAAACCCGTCCAGGGACACGGGACTTTGACTTTCTTCCGCTCCTCCGGCCATGCCAACCGATGTGGTGTTGACGATAATGGCGGCAGATTTCACACCTTCTGGCAGTTCGTTCAGCCCCACCGTTTCACAAATACCTGTGGTCATCCCGCGGGTTCGAAGATCTGCAATCAACTCATTGGCGCGCGTGATTGTGCGATTGGCAATCCAGATTTTTTCAAACCCCCGGCTGACCAGTGCATGTATGATTGCGCGCGCTGCACCGCCCGCGCCGACCACCAAAGCGCCTTTGACCAACTTGTCTTCACCATCCCAACCAGGGGCAAATTCATCCAGATTGGATAGAAAACCGTAGCCATCGGTATTGGTCGCATGGACCAGATTATCGTGTAACCAAAGTGTGTTTGCCGCGCCCAGTTGCCGGGCGGTTTCATCAACCACCTTGGCCAGTTTGCAGGCTGCTTCCTTGTGAGGAATGGTGACATTTCCTCCAACAAAACCCTCAAGAGAAAAATTTTCAGCGAAATGTTCAAATTCTTGGGGCGCACAGGGGCGTTTGCTGTAATTGCCCGTCAATTGGTGGGCCTTGATCCAGTAATTATGGATCAATGGTGAAAGGGAGTGCTCAACAGGCCAACCGGTGACAAATGCTTTAGCCATCGATGACACCATTTTCCCGCAGCGCTTGAAGCAGGGGCAGCAATGGCAGGCCAATCACTGAGAAAAAATCTCCCCCCACAGAATCAAATAGCTGTGCACCTCGTTTTTCCAGTTGATAGGCACCGACGCTGGAGAGAACATCATTCCCTTCCTGGGCCAGGAATCGACCGATAAATTGTGGCGAGAGGGAACGCATTTTCATGGCGCAGGGTGTCACATGCCGCCAGACCGTTTCCCCATCGCGCACCAACACCACGGCGGAATATAAATAATGTGTTTGGCCCGACAGGGCGAGCAACCGTCGTCGCGCAGCTTCCATATCGGCTGGTTTATGCAGCACATCATCTCCCAATGCTAAAATCTGATCGCAGCCAATGATCCAGGCTCCGGGATTCCGTTCTGCAACATTTTCTGCCTTTGCCTGGGCCAGTATTTCGGCCCGGTCAGCGGGCAAAATACCTTCTGCCTCTAATGGGGCTTCCAGGGCACGCTCATCCAGATTGGAATTTTCCTGACGAAATTCGATACCGGCATTTTTTAACAATGCGGCCCGATGCGCGCTGGAAGACGCGAGAACAATGTCCTGTTCTGATGATGACATGGGTGAAATTCCTGGAAACTTTGAGCAAGCAATGGGCACGGTCATCGCTGATTGGGTTGAGAATTAGTCGCGGTTTCGGCGTAGGGCAAGAATGGCCGCCGATGTTTCCTCAATGGAGCGCTTGGATACATCAATCATAGGCCAACCGTTTTGCTTGCACAGGCGACGGGTCCATGCGAGCTCTTCCATGATTGACGCCCGGTCCACATAGGATGCGTCATTTAATTCCTGACCAAATGCCAATAGCCGGTTTTCGCGCACCTGCAATATACGTTCCGCAGATGCCACCAGCGCAACAATCAATGGGTTATTTGCCTCATAGACCGAGGCGGGTACATCTATTCCCGGAACCAGGGGAATGTTGATCACTTTCGTTCCGCGCTGGGCCAAATAAATGGAAGTGGGCGTTTTTGACGTGCGGCTGATGCCAACCAGAATAATGTCTACCTCCTCCAGATCATCCGGCAGATTTCCATCGTCATGGGTCATGGCATAGCGCACCGCGTCCAGCCGTCCGAAATATTCATCATCCAACGTATGTTGGGCACCGGTTCGCCCGGACTTTGAATCTCCCAGATAAGTGTCGAACACGCGGGTGATCGGCAGCAACAAGTTCAAAGACGGAACCCCCATTTTCTGGCACCTGCTTTCAACCAGACCAACAAACTCTTCATCAACCAGCGTGTAAAGAACAATGCCGGGTGCTCCATCCACTGCGTCGAGAGCCTTCTCCAATTGCTGGCGTTTGCGCACCATGGGCGTGACGTGTTCGATGGCCCGCCACTTCCCATATTGTGCCGCCACGGCCCGCGCAGTTGTGCTCAAAGTTTCTCCGGTTGAATCGGATATGAGATGCAAATGAAAGAAAGATTTCCGGGACACCTTTTGACGGGCTTTATCGAGCCAATTGCGCATTTCATATCCCGTGTTCATTTGATTAGAGGCGAATCTGGCAGCACGGCGCTTTAAACACCAGCCTGTGGGCAATTGTGGATAAAACGCTATTGTCCCGCGATGGCGGCAATTCATGCCCGCTGGCGCAAAATTTCCACACAAGCCAACCGGCGCATTTTGGGTATTGCACCTGTGGAGATCGTTGTGGATTGCTGATATTGTCCATGAGTATCCACAAAGGGGGAAATATTTACCGTATTTGGCAAACGATAACTAATTGAAATATAAATGTTTTCAATAATATCCCCGTTATCATCACATTGTGGATGAATTCTGATATAGAAAATTTAGCGCGGCTCCTAAGCATTCCAGATTGTGAGCAAGAGTTAATCCCCATAATCCACCGACTCTAATAATAATAATCAATCAGTAACCGAGAATCCTATTTTGACCGGGTGTGTACAAAGCATGAAAAACTCCAGTTCCAACAGAGCCATCGTCCAGATACTGAATGGTGAAAAGCCAGATCGTTTACCAATCTGGATGATGAGACAGGCTGGCCGTTATCTGCCGGAATATAAAGCGACACGTGCTGAAGCCGGAGGGTTTTTGGATTTGTGTTACAATCCGGAACTAGCTGTTGAGGTTACGTTACAACCGATCCGGCGGTTTGGTTTTGATGCAGCTATCTTGTTTTCTGACATCCTGGTTATTCCCGATGCGCTGGGACTGAATGTGCGCTTTGAAGAAGGCCGTGGCCCCATTGTGGAAACCGTAGATGCGTCACGCATTGGAAAGCTAAGTTCAGAAAATACACTGAACCATTTGGCGCCTGTTCTAGAAACCGTTGCTAGGCTGCGTGAAGAATTGCCGAATGAAACAACCCTATTGGGTTTTTGTGGTGCGCCGTGGACTGTTGCCACATATATGATTGCCGGACACGGAACGCCTGATCAGGGACCGGCCCGCCAGTTTGCGTTTGCTGATCCTGTCGCCTTCCAGAAACTAATGGATGTTTTGGTTGATGCGTCTGCGGCTTATCTGATTGCCCAATTAAAAGCCGGAGCGGACGCGGTTCAAATTTTCGATTCCTGGGCTTCGGTTCTTGATGAAGAACAATTTGAGCGTTGGTGCATCAAGCCAGTGGCTGCAATTGTTCAAAAAGTACGAGCAGAAATTCCTGGTGCGAAGATCATCGGATTCCCCAAGGGGGTTGGCGCATTTTATGCTGGCTACGCCACAAAGACCGGGGTTGATATGCTTGGCCTGGACTGGACAATTCCCATGGGTTTTGCCCGGAAATTGCAGGAAACGATACCGGTTCAGGGAAACCTCGATCCCAACAGACTGATCGCTGGGGGCAAAGCTCTGGACGAAGGAATTGATTTGATTTTGGAGAATCTGGCTTCTGGTCCGCTTGTGTTTAATCTGGGTCACGGAATAACCCCTTTGACTCCCATACCACATGTGGAACAAATGGTTGCCCGTGTGCGCAATTTTACCGGTTAACGAGAGAGGCTTTCGAGCATGATACTGTGGATCAAAGCAGCGCATGTCATTTCTGTTATCGCGTGGATGGCGGCCCTGCTTTATCTGCCCCGGCTGTTTGTTTACCACTGTGACGCGGAAACCGGATCGGAACTGTCCGAAACACTGAAAATCATGGAACGTCGATTGCTGAAAGCCATCATGACGCCCGCCATGCTGTCCACATGGATCTTTGGTTTCTGGGCGGCCAGTGTTTTGAATGTGTGGGCTGATACCTGGTTTATCGTAAAGCTGGTTGCTGTGCTTGTCTTGTCCGGCATGCATATGGCTTATGCAAAATGGCAAAAAGCTTTTGCTAATGACACGAACGAAAAATCACAACGCTTCTACAGAATCTCTAATGAAGTTCCCGCTGTGTTGATGATTGTTATTGTGATTATGGTGATTGTGCAGCCATTCTAAATCCGGGCCTTGCCGGTTGGTCTTGGAGTGTCAAACGTGTTGGCCTTAACCTATTGACGATATGAATGGGCGTTTACGTTATTTTACTTGCTTCTGAAAACGACAGCCTCTAAACAGCGGCCATCATCAAGCATGCACCTACCCGCAAGGGCCCCACCTCCCCGCATGCCGATCATCCAGACAAATTTTGATCTAGCCGGATAATCCGGTGTGATGATTTTCCAAAACGTCTATGCCCACTGGCATCAAATACCGGATTTCTTATGGAACAAGTTAAACTCCAGGACCTTAAAACAAAATCTCCCACCGATCTGATTAGCTTTGCTGAAGAGCTGGACGTGGAAAATGCCAGCACCCTGCGCAAGCAGGAACTCATGTTCGCAATTTTGAAGCAATTGGCTGACGATGAAATTGAAATCATCGGTGAAGGCGTTGTGGAAGTGCTGCAGGATGGTTTTGCATTTTTGCGCTCACCAAGCGCCAATTATCTGCCTGGTCCCGATGATATTTATATTTCGCCGTCGCAATTGCGCCGGTTTTCATTGCGCACGGGAGACACGGTTGAAGGCCCGATCCGCAGTCCGAAGGACGGTGAACGTTATTTCGCGCTGCTTCAGGTCAATACGATCAATTTCGAAGACCCGGAAAAGATCAAACACAAAATCCATTTTGATAACCTCACTCCGCTCTATCCCGATGAGCGTTTCCATATGGAGATTGATGATCCGGAGAATAAGGATCTCTCAGCCCGCGTAATCGATCTGGTTGCTCCATTGGGTAAAGGTCAGCGTGGATTGATCGTTGCGCCGCCGCGTACTGGTAAGACGGTTCTTCTGCAAAACGTTGCCCATTCCATTACTGCAAACCATCCTGAAGCCTATTTGCTGGTTCTGTTGATTGATGAACGGCCAGAAGAAGTGACGGATATGGAACGGTCGGTGAAGGGTGAAGTTATCGCGTCTACCTTTGACGAACCCGCAACACGCCATGTTCAGGTTGCTGAAATGGTGATTGAAAAAGCCAAACGTTTGGTCGAGCACGGTCGCGATGTGGTGATTTTGTTGGATTCAATTACCCGTCTTGGCCGGGCCTACAACACTACTGTTCCTTCATCGGGCAAGGTGCTCACTGGTGGTGTGGATGCCAATGCGTTGCAACGGCCAAAGCGATTCTTTGGCGCGGCTCGAAATATCGAAGAGGGCGGCTCTTTGACCATCATTGCCACGGCTTTGATTGATACCGGCAGTCGGATGGATGAAGTGATCTTTGAAGAATTCAAAGGTACAGGCAACTCGGAAATCGTTCTGGATCGCAAAGTGGCGGACAAACGTACCTATCCTGCAATGGATATTTTGAAATCCGGCACCCGCAAGGAAGATCTATTGATCCCGAAAGCGGATTTGCAGAAAATTTTCGTGTTGCGTCGCATTCTGTCCTCTATGGGTAATACCGATGCGATCGAATTCCTGATCGATAAACTGAAGCAGACCAAGAACAATGCCGAGTTCTTTGATTCCATGAACACCTGATCTGGTTTTTCGATTCGGAAACGGATCGAATTGACTGGAATCTGACTTTTTCTACCAAAATTGCTGGAGAATCGCGGAAATGGCTGACACTTTGTTTGCACTTTCCAGCGGTTCTCTGCCAAGCGGTGTCGCTGTGATCCGGGTTAGTGGTCCAAAAGCCTTCGACGTTTTTGGGACTATTGTTCTTGGCGATTGGAAAGAACGGGCAGTTTTGCTGCGCGAATTCCTGGACCCTGCCAATGGCGATGTGATCGACCGAGGATTGGTCAGTGCATTTATTGCACCGGGAAGCTTCACCGGCGAGAATACCGTTGAAATGCATTGTCACGGTAGCCGTGCAGGTGTTCAGGCCGTACTAAACGCACTTGGCGCTATGCCTGGGTTTAGATTGGCCGAGGCCGGTGAGTTTTCCAAACAGGCTTTTCAAAACGGTAAAATCGATCTTACCGGCCTGGAGGGTCTGGCAGACCTGATTTCTGCGCAAACTGAATCCCAGCTTAAGCAAGCCTTACATCAAAGCAGTGGAAAACTGGCAATTATCTATGATGGCTGGCGCAGGAAATTGCTGCATATGCGCGCTATGATTGAAGCCGAACTGGATTTTGCTGACGAAGATGATGTGCCTGGCAGTGTCAGCGATCAGGTCTGGCGGGATGCTGGACTTCTTAAAGACGAAATATCTCGGCACCTGTTGGATGGCCGGCGGGGTGAAATCATTCGGGAAGGGTTCAAGATTGCGCTGACTGGTCCAACCAATGCGGGGAAATCCAGTCTGTTGAATGCTCTGGCCAAGCGCGATGTGTCAATCGTTACCGATCAAGCAGGCACCACGCGGGACGTTTTGGAAGTTAATCTCGACATTGAGGGCCAACTCGTTGTTGTTCAGGATACGGCAGGTATCCGTGAGAGCGATGACAAAATTGAAAATGAGGGCATCAAACGCGCCCGAACCGCCGCGCAAAATGCCGACATGGTGCTTTGGCTTCAACCGTCCGATCAGAGCGTATTGAAACCGGAATTTGATGGGGCCAGGCCGATCTGGTCTAAGGCGGACATCAAAAAGGCACCTAAAGGCGAAACATGGACGGCGATTGATACGATATCGCCAGACGGTTTGTCGGGTCTCATGGACCTGATAAGAAGTGAATTGGACGCCAAATTAAAAAACAATGATCCTGCATTAGTGACACGAACCCGGCACAGGCATTTGTTGGTAGAGACTGTGAGCAGTTTGACAGAGGCAAAAGACGATCAGCTTAGCTCTGAATTACGCTCGGAATATTTACGTATTGCTGGGGATTCATTGGGCAAGATTACCGGACGCATAGATCCTGAAGAACTGCTCGGCGTCATTTTTTCTGAATTTTGCATCGGCAAATGATCGCAATCTGCCACGAACCGCAATGATTCACGTGAAACATTGTAACTGGCCCCCAGCGATATGTTTCACGTGAAACCAACTGACCAGTTTTGACCAAACATGCCGGACACCCTATATGCTCGTTTCCCGGCCTAGGTTCGGTTTTAGGCCTGAAATAGGATAGAAATTGAATGACCAATCAACCCGAATATGACGTGATTGTTGTGGGTGGCGGACATGCTGGCACAGAAGCGGCCGCGGCATCTGCACGGGTGGGCGCGAAAACCGCATTGGTCACTCATAAATTTGCGACCATTGGCACCATGTCCTGTAATCCGGCAATCGGTGGATTGGGCAAGGGTCACTTGGTTCGGGAAATTGATGCGCTGGATGGTCTTATGGGACGGGTTGCAGACCGTTCGGGCATTCAATTTCGAATGCTTAACCGTCGAAAAGGCCCAGCTGTATGGGGCCCGCGTACCCAATCTGACCGAAAACTTTATCTCACTGCAATGCAGGAGGAAATCAAAGAGCAATCTAATCTCGCGGTGATCGAGGCCGAGGCGGCAGATCTTATTATATCTGATGGTCAGATTTCCGGACTGGTATTGGCTGATGGTTCGACGATCAGGTGTCATTCTATTGTTTTAACAACCGGCACGTTCTTGCATGGCCTCATTCACATTGGTGAAAAGCAATGGCCTGCGGGCCGCATGGGCGAAAATCCGGCAGCCGCCATGGCAGACACGCTTAAACGGCTGAAATTGCCGCTTGGTCGCCTTAAAACGGGAACGCCTGCCCGGTTGGATGGCCGTACTATCAACTGGTCATCATTGCAGATGCAACCGGCAGATGATCCGCCCATTCCGTTCTCCACATTGACGGAGCAGATTACCGTGCCCCAGGTTGAATGTGGTATCACTCGAACCAATACCAAAACCCACCAAATCATCGCAGATAATGTGCATCGCTCGGCCATGTATTCAGGACAGATTGCGGGTGTTGGACCAAGATATTGCCCATCGGTTGAAGATAAGATTGTCAAATTTGGAGAACGGGACGGCCATCAGATTTTTCTGGAGCCGGAGGGTCTCGACGATCATACGGTTTATCCCAATGGTATATCGACCTCTTTGCCAGAAGAGGTTCAGCGGGAATTTATCGCAACAATTGAAGGGCTGGAACAGGCGGTCATATTGCAGCCTGGTTATGCAATTGAATATGATTATGTGGATCCGCGCGCATTGAAATCGAGTCTCGAAACCCAGGCAGTAGGCGGGTTTTATCTTGCCGGACAAATTAATGGCACAACTGGTTATGAGGAAGCCGCCGCCCAGGGACTTGTGGCCGGGCTGAACGCCGCCCGCCGGGCCGCCGGGCAGTCAGGACACGTCTTTAGCCGAACCCAATCTTATATCGGTGTAATGATCGATGATCTGGTTAGTCGAGGGGTTGATGAACCCTATCGTATGTTCACCTCACGGGCGGAATATCGATTGAGCCTGCGCAGCGACAATGCCGACCAGCGATTGACGGCTGAAGGTATTGCCCTTGGACTGGTTGGCACCAAACGGGAAGCGGCCTATGGCGCCAAGGAACAGGCTCTGGACAATGCGCGGGCGGAGTTTGAAGCACGGGCCATTACGCCAAATGTGGCGGCTGAACATGGCCTGAAAATAACCATGGATGGAGTGCGGCGCTCTGCATTTGAACTGCTCAGCCATTCAAAAATATCTCTGGAACAGGTTCAGGCCGTGTGGCCGGACTTGAAGGAGATCGATCCGCAAATTGCCCAGCAGATTGAAATAGAAGCGGGATATGCCGTTTATATGAAGCGGCAGAAGGCAGATATCGCTGCGATAAAGAAGGATGAGAGTTTTCCCATACCTTCCGATTTTGACTATGCTTCGATTACAGGTTTGTCCAATGAAGCCAGGCAAAAACTGGAAAAGGTGAAACCTGACTCCATCGGCCAGGCCGGGCGTATTGATGGCATGACACCGGCCGCCTTGAGCCTGATCTTGATCAGTTTGAGAAAACAAAAGGGCGATGAACAGCCAATTGGTGCTGCGGCCCGTAAATCGGTCTTGTGAGTGTAATTAGACCATGTCTCCACCCAATCCGCCTGCATTCCTGAAAAACGTTTCACGTGAAACATATGCCCGTTTAGACGCCTATGTGAGCCTGCTTGAAAAATGGCAAAAGCGCATCAACCTGATTGCCCCGTCAACAGTCGCGGAAATCTGGACCCGGCATGTGGAAGACAGCTTTCAGTGCTTTGATGCGGCATCTGATGCCCGTCACTGGATCGATCTTGGCAGTGGCGCGGGGTTGCCCGGCATGATCGTGGCAATCTTGCTGGCGGACCAGTCGGGCGGTCGGGTCGATTTTGTTGAAAGCAATCAGAAAAAATGTTCGTTCCTGCGCTCTGTCGCCCGGGAATTGAACCTGCAAGGCAAAGGCGTGGACATCCACATTCACTGTGCCCGCATTGAAGACGCGCTTCGGGAATTGCCCCAGCCCGATGTGATCAGCGCCCGGGCACTGGCTTCGTTGAACGATCTATTAGGGTTAACCCAGGGTAAATTGTCCAAAGATACCACGGCAATATTCCCCAAAGGTCGTGAATATCTGTCTGAAATCGTGGCTGCTGAAAAGGACTGGTCATTTGATTGTGAGGTCGTTGCAAGCAAACTCAGTTCTGATTCGGTGATTTTGAAGCTTCGCAATGTTGTGCGGAAATAATTTTAGTAAACTGTTGGGCTCTGGCCGTTCCAATTGTTCCTATCCCTGTTATGAGTAGCCCGTGATTTGGACCTGTTTGCGCGAATGATCGACAGGACCATTTTGACTTTTTGTATGCAGACATATCCGGTGAGTCCCATGCCGGTATCAAGCCGTTTTTTCGAGAGCTGTCAGGTGTAATGAGCATCAATCAAGATATGAGACCGCGTGTAATTGCGCTGGCAAATCAAAAGGGCGGTGTTGGCAAAACCACGACAGCAATCAATCTGGCCACTGCTTTGGCTGCGATTGGCGAAGAGGTCTTGCTCATTGATCTTGACCCCCAAGGCAATGCGAGCACCGGTGTCGGTGTTGGTACCAATGAACGGGACAAATCGACCTATGATCTTCTTTTGGCAGAAATGTCATTGAAAGATGTGGTTCAGAAAACGGCTGTTCCCAGGCTATCTATTGCGCCTTCTACACTGGACCTGTTGGGCGTCGAAATGGAAATTTCCAATGAAGCAGACCGAATTTTTCGGCTCAAGAAAGCGGTTGCTGCGCATTTGGGGCGTTCACCCGACTTCACGTATATTATTATTGACTGTCCACCCTCGCTCAATCTTTTGACCTTGAATGCATTGGCCGCAGCAGATTCGGTTCTGGTTCCATTGCAGGCAGAATTCTTCGCGCTTGAAGGGTTGAGCCAGCTTCTCAAAACCATTGATCAGGTGAAGGGGTCCATCAACAACACGCTGGCCATCCAGGGCATCGTGATGACGATGTATGACAAGCGGAACAATCTTGCCCAACAGGTTGTGGGCGATGTGCGCGAGACCATGGGCGATTTGGTTTACGATACAATCATACCGCGCAATGTGCGTATTTCTGAGGCTCCATCGTTTGGGAAACCGGTATTGTTGTATGATATCAATTGCGCCGGCAGTCAGGCCTATCTGAGACTGGCTTCAGAGGTGATACAGCGTGAAAAGAAGGTCCAGCGGGCTGATCGATAAATTTCAATCCCAATTTGGGTCGTAGGAACAGACAATATGGCAAATGAACCAACAAAAAAACGCCTTGGCAGGGGTCTCGCTGCGCTGATTGGTGAGATGGACCAGCCGGAGCCAGTTACTAACCAGGACACGGAATCTGCCATTGAAATTCCCAGTGCTGACCAGCAGGTTTCCATTGCTGATATCGAACCCAATCCCAATAACCCAAGGCGGGTATTTGGGGCCGAAGAGCTTGAAGACCTCAGCAGGTCGATTTCCGAGCATGGTGTCGTGCAACCCATATTGGTTCGGCCAAAACCGAATGATCCTGGCAAATATGAATTGATCGCGGGCGAGCGCCGCTGGCGGGCTGCGCAAAAGGCTGGAATTCATGAAATTCCGATCATCGTGCGGGAAGTGGATGACCGCCAAAGCCTCGAACTGGCGATTATTGAAAATGTGCAGCGGGCAGATCTCAATCCCCTTGAAGAGGCTATGGGGTATCAACAATTGATTGATGAGCATCAATATACCCAGGCTGATCTGGCCAAAACCATCGGCAAGAGTCGCAGTCATGTGGCCAATACATTGCGTTTGATGAAGCTCCCGGACCAGGTGCGCACAATGGTATCGGAAGGATCTTTGTCTTCCGGCCATGCACGTGCGCTCATCACACTGGACAATCCAATTGATCTGGCGCGCAAAATTTCTGCAGAAGGTTTGTCTGTACGTCAGGCAGAACAACTGGCTGCCCATTGGGATGAGGCACCTAAAAAATCAGGAAGCGGTCCGGCCAAGAAAGAAAAAGACGCGGACACACGAGCGCTTGAAAAGAAACTTTCTGATAGATTGGGAATGAAAGTTGTTCTGGATCACAAGGACAATGGCAAAGGTCGCATGGTGATCGACTACAAATCTCTTGAGCAGTTGGATCAATTGGAAAAGAAGCTGGGTTAGCTTTCAGTTGCGCCCGTTACGCCGGGCTTCAACGGCAATGGCCAGCAGGGCTGTCGCCACAAGGGCATTGGACAGGGCAGCATTGGATCTGCTCTCCAGAGTCAGCTTCTCCACACGTTCCAGGCATTTTTCCAGATTGGCCGAGGGCCAACGCGACAGGGCGGAGATAACCACATCCTTGCGTTTGAACATGATGGGCGGCCTGGCACCCTGTACAACTGTGTTGGCCGACTGGCGCAGGCTTTCCATCTTTAACCGCATCACATGCATCATCTGAACCTGCCGTTGCAGCGCACTGACGATCTGAAATGTTGCAACGCCCTGGGCAATCAGACGTTTGAACATATGTTCCATCGTTCGAATGTCACCTGTCAGGGCGCAATCAATGACCGTATCAAGTACGAGAGCCGATGCGTCTCCCACGACATCTGATATCATTATGTCGTCGATCTCGGTGCCGGGGCCGGCATACAGACACAGTTTTTGAACTTCGCTGCGCGATGCCATGCGGTCCGCACCTAAAAGGCTTTTCAGCAGATTGCGGCTGCCCGGTGAAATTGTTGCGCCAGAAGCGGCTAATTCTTCATCAATCATCACATCCAATGCACGGGCCTGATCCTGATAACAGGGCAGGGCCATCGCATGGGATGATTTTTCGATTCGCTGTCGTAATGGTGCGGATTTTTTAAGATCTCCACCCTCGATGATGACAACACAATCCGAAGGTGGTGTGGCCAGAATTGGATCTATGCCCTTGGCCAGATTTTTCTGAGTGGAGCCTTTGATCCAGACCACTCTTTGGCCTGCAAACATGGACACGGTATGGGCTTCATCGGCAATCCGAGATGGGTCTGCCGCAGCATCATCCGCATCAAGACTGATCAGTGAAAACGGGTCATCGCGCTCGACACCACTGATTTTTATGATCTTTTCAGCACGTTCCCGCACCAAACCGCGATCAGGCCCATAGATGAGAAAAATGCAATGGGGCAGTTTTTGGGTTGCAAGATAACGGTCAACCTCATGTGCTTTGATGTCAGCCATGGTTGTCCGGCTTGTTCAAACTAGTTCCCGGCAATCTTTTGAGCAATTGCGAGTTCAATCTGGCGCGCCAATTGTTTAGCAGCACGGTTCTCCGCGTCCCTGCGTGCCCGTTTGTTGGCAAAACTCTGGGAAGTACGGTCATAGGATGAGACAGATTGTCTTAGCCCCTGATCGATTGTTTGTTCGCCGCTGTTGGGGGATTGGGTGTCGATCAGCGCATAACGTCCGCGCAATATGACTTGTGCGGCGGTTGTTGTACGGCTTCCGGTTTCGACAAACTGAGACAGATTTTCCTCTTCAATTGCCAGTTTGACCCGATAGCGGCCGCCAGGTTGCAATTGGCCGCCATTCATTGAGAACAACAATTGATTGCGTACCTGTTGGGCAACGCGGGTGGTTACCGGGTCGACTTGCGTTTGTGCCAATACCTGACGGGTAGAAGAATCCACATTTGACACGCCAGATGCTCGGGTCGCATTGAGGGGCTCAACTGTGCAACCGGCCAAAAAAATACCAGCTAATACGACAGTGGTTCGCACACCTGCACCGATCGCAGATAGGGGCGGCCTAGATGACCACATTGACAATTCTCCCGGGGACAACGACCAGTTTCCGAACGCTCTTACCAGAAAGAGCGGCCTGAACAAAGTCCTGCGCCAGCACCTCTTTTTCAACGCCTTCGCGATCAAGGTCCACGTCGACGGTTATCTCGCCCTTTTTCTTGCCGTTAATCTGGACGGGCAATGTGATCGTAGACTGTACCAGCCAGCTTTCATCCACTTTTGGCCATGGTGTATCACTGATCATTGTTTCATGACCCAGTTTAGCCCAGCACTCCTCCGCCAGATGGGGCATCATTGGTGCCACCATTTGCAAGGTGATCTCAATGGCAGATCTTAGGGTAATGGCAGATACATTGTTGGATCTCACGGCCTGTTCCAATGCGTTGACCAGTGTGTAGACCTGGGCAACCGCTGCATTGTTGCGCAGGGCCGGTATCATCTTGCCGACATTATCGAGAGCCACATGGGTGGCGCGCAGCACATCTTCATTGCCAGACGGGCTTTCGGGATCTTTGCTCTCAACGATTGAATCAACCAGCCGCCATAAACGCTGAACAAACCGATGGGCGCCGTCGACACCGGATTCAGTCCAAATGACATCTCGGTCCGGGGGAGAATCAGACAACACGAACCAACGCGCCGTGTCCGCCCCGTAGGTGGCGATAATATCGTCTGGATCGACCGTATTGCGTTTGGACTTCGACATTTTTTCAATGCCACCGATCTGCGCCTCAGCGCCATTATCCAAACGGAATGCCTTGCGCTGACCTTCAACTTCCTCAAACCGAAGCTCTGCGGGTTGCAGCCAGCTGCCATCGGCATCTTTATATGTCTCGTGAACCACCATTCCCTGGGTGAACAGTCCTTTAAATGGTTCAGAAACGTTTAAATGGCCGGTCTGGCTCATGGCCCGTGCGAAAAAACGAGAATAGAGCAAATGCAAAATCGCGTGTTCAATGCCGCCAATATATTGGTCCACGGGCAACCAGCGATTCGCTGCCGTAACATTTGTCGGCGTGGAAGCTGTGGGATCGGCAAAACGCGCAAAATACCACGATGAATCCACGAATGTGTCCATCGTATCGGTTTCGCGTTGGGCGTCTGCTCCACATTTTGGGCAGCTGACATTGCGCCAGGTTGGGTGACGGTCGAGGGGGTTGCCTGGAATATCAAACGTCACATCATCGGGAAGCTCGACAGGCAGATTCTCTGCCTTTTCGGGAACGACGCCGCAGGTATCGCAATGCACGACAGGAATTGGACAGCCCCAATAGCGCTGCCGGGAAATGCCCCAGTCGCGCAGGCGATATTGTTCCTTGGCTGTGCCCAGTCCTTTGGTTTGCGCCCACGCGATGGTGGCATCGATGGCCTCCTGGCCCGTGGCGATCTCAAGGCCGGCGGGTTGATTGACCCAGCGCACCTTGTCAGTCTTGGGCGGCAGATAGGCTTCACTCGTCACCGGCGTGTCGTTGTCGAGTGCGAAAAAAGTGTCGATGACGGGCAGATCATATTTTCGGGCAAAATCCAGGTCGCGTTGGTCATGCGCTGCGCTGCCGAAAATAGCGCCTGTTCCATAGTCCATCAAAATGAAGTTGGCGACGTAAACCGGCAATGTCTGATCTGCATAAAGCGGGTGAGCGACTTCTAAGCCGGTATCGAAACCCTGTTTCTCGGCTGTCTCAAGCTCCTCTTGAGACGTGCCAGACTTCCTCACATCGACATTGAACTTTTCCAGTTCAGCATTGTCGGCAGCCAACTTTACGGACAAGGGGTGTTCCGGCGCCAGGGCGATAAAGCTGGCACCAGCCAATGTGTCAGGCCGCGTTGTATAGACTTCAATGTCGGAAAAACCCGCGATCGATTCTGTCAGTGTAAATTTCATCTGCAAGCCTCGGGATTTCCCAATCCAGTTGCTTTGCATGATCCGAACTTTTTCCGGCCACTGATCCAGGGTATCAAGGCTCTCCAGCAAATCTTCGCTGAAATCAGAAATTCGGAAGAACCACTGGGTTAATTCTCGTTGCTCGACTTCAGCCCCCGAACGCCAGCCCTTGCCGTCAATAACCTGCTCATTGGCCAGGACCGTCATGTCGACGGGATCCCAATTGACCTTTGAATTTTTGCGATAGACCAGACCGGCTTTTAGAAAATCCAGGAACAGGGCCTGCTGCTGGGCATAATATTCCACATCACAGGTGGCGAATTCGCGGCTCCAGTCAATGGATAAACCCATACTTTTCAATTGTTTACGCATCGACGCGATGTTGTCATAGGTCCACCCCTTGGGGTGAGTGTTGTTTTGCATCGCCGCATTTTCTGCTGGCATGCCAAACGCATCCCAACCCATGGGGTGAAGAACCTCAAACCCCATTGCCCGTTTAAATCGGGCAATTACATCGCCCATGGCATAGTTGCGCACATGGCCCATATGAATCCGTCCGGAGGGATAGGGAAACATTTCCAGGACGTAGTAGGATTCACGGCCTTCCTGTGGTTCGGTGGCCGCTTCAAATAGTTTGGCCTGGTCCCACCGTTGCTGCCATTTGGCTTCTACCGGACCGGGATTGTAGCGTTCGCTTGCCATCGTGAGAGACTTCGTTGAATAAGGAATTTGTGCGCGTTAGTGACCTGAAAACCCGCCACAGGTCAACCGCTGCATAATCTCAATTGGCCAGGAGCGCATTTGTATGGTTTCCAACAATCTGAAAACGGTCAGGACACAGATCGAACTGGCTTGTAAGGAATACGAGCGAGCAGCTGATTCTGTTGAACTGATTGCTGTCTCCAAGACCTATGACGGGGATCACATCAGGCCCGTTTTAGCGGCCGGGCAGCGGGTTTTTGGAGAAAATAGGGTCCAGGAGAGCGAGGGAAAATGGCCCCAATTGTGCGCTGAATATCCAGATGTGGAGCTGCACCTGATTGGCCCATTGCAAAGCAATAAAGCAGCGGAAGCGGTGGCATTGTTTGATGTGATTCACACGGTTGACCGGGACAAGATTGCGAAGGCTCTGGCCAAGGAATTCAAGCGCCAGGGCAAAGTGTGCCGATTATTTGTTCAGGTGAATACCGGAGCGGAAGAACAAAAGGCTGGAATTGCTCCCTCAGAGGCCGTTGCATTTGTGGAGCATTGTCGCAAAACACATTTGCTGGAGATTGAAGGCCTGATGTGCATTCCACCATTTGAGGAAAATCCAGGGCCACATTTTGCGTTGCTGTCGCGACTTGCCCAGGAGGCAGGCTTGTCCAATCTCTCCATGGGCATGTCGGGAGATTTTGAGACGGCGATTGGTTTTGGTGCCACTCATATACGGGTTGGCAGTGCGATATTTGGTGCCCGCCAATAACCCGCCAAAAGGTTTTGTTTAGGTCGGAATTGTCGCAACCCGCCTTAGGAAATCTGTTCAGTGGCACAGGTGGATGGTTCATCGCTGAACCAGGCGCGGGCATCCCAGGCTTCGCCAAATTGTTTCTGGCGCGTTGTGGCATTCACTTGTGTGTCATCAATGGCGTAAAAATCAAAACAATTGCGGCTGCGTTTCCAGATTTCGAAACACCCCCCGACCATGTCTGCCACTTCCACATAAGTGAAACATAATTGATTGCTTCGAACCTGCATGGTGCCATGGGCAATGCGGCCATTTTCGCTGTATTGACTTGTGCCATCGCGGGAAAAGCGTTCGGCCCAGGGCTTACCTGAATTATATTCGCCGGAAACTGCACGGCCGAAAAGTTCCGTGCGAATTTGAGCTGCGTTTAGGGGTGCAAGTGTCATCTGGGCGTGAACCAGACTGCCCATCAGCAACAGGGCGGCCATGGCAATCTGGCCAATGTTTGACATTTTTCCAAAGGCCGTTAAAACGCGCCTCATGCTTATGAAGGTTATCAAGACGAAGACCACCTTTTAACTGCTTTCTCCCGCACTCTCCCCGGGAGAGAGTGGTCGACCAGCTTTGTCTGGTTCGTGCAATTGGGAGAGTGGAGCACAATAATCATGGGTTACAGAATTGCAGTTGTCGGAGCCACGGGCAATGTGGGCCGGGAAGTCTTATCCATTCTGGACGAACGCGGATTTCCAGCAGACGAAGTGGTGGCGCTGGCCTCACGCCGCAGCCAGGGCACGGAAGTTTCATTTGGCGACCGTGTACTCAAGGTGAAATCGCTCGACAACCACGACTTCAACAAATCTGACATCGCAATCATGTCTGCCGGCGGATCGCTGTCCCAGGAATGGGCGCCAAAAATTGCCGCAACTGGATGTGTTGTCATCGATAATTCATCGGCATTTCGATATGATCCAAAAGTTCCGCTGATTGTTCCAGAAGTCAACGCAGATGCGGTGATCGGCTTTCGGCAAAAAAACATCATTGCAAATCCCAATTGTTCCACGGCTCAATTGGTGGTTGCGCTCAAGCCATTGCATGACCGGGCGACAATCAAGCGCATTGTCGTTTCCACTTATCAATCCGTTTCCGGCGCAGGCAAAGAGCCGATGGAAGAATTGTTCAACCAAACCCGCGCTGTGTTCGTGGCCGATCCAATTGAGCCGCAGAAATTTACCAAGCGCATTGCGTTCAATTGCATCCCACATATCGATGTATTCATGGATTCCGGCGATACCAAGGAAGAATGGAAAATCAATGCCGAAACCAAGAAGATGCTTGACCCCAAAATCAAAGTGACGGCAACAGCCGTGCGGGTGCCGGTGTTTGTATCCCACGCGGAATCAGTGAATATCGAATTTGAAAATGAATTGTCAGCAGATGAAGCCCGTTCGATATTGCGCGAAGCGCCCGGCTGTCTGGTGATCGATAAGCGCGAAGATGGCGGCTATATCACGCCCTATGAAGCGGCGGGCGAAGACGCAACTTATATTTCGCGTATTCGCGAAGATCCAACCATCGATTATGGCCTGAACATGTGGGTGGTATCCGATAATCTGCGCAAGGGCGCCGCCCTCAATACGGTTCAGATTGCTGAACTGCTCGTCAATCGTGGGCTTTTGGAAAATCGTCAGGCCGCCTGAATTAGCCAGGGGCTGGTTCAGATTGCCCTTTTGAACTGCATTCAGGGCGTGCCAACTTAAGTTTGGCGCGCCCTGACCATATCTTTCTTCGCAAATAGACGTTCTGTTGTACCAAACGACGGGGCGAGGCGGTGGCATGGAAAACGCCGTCTCGCCATTTTGTGTCTTAGAAGAACAAGCCTTTTTTGGGCTGGGATTCTTCTTCTTGTGAAATGCCAGGGTCGTCGGGGCGGCGGTCAATCACACCGTCTTCGTCATCGTCCAGATTAGCATTCGCATAGGGCGATTTTGCTTCCTTCTTTGCCAGAGGTTTTTCAGCTGTTTCTGCACTTTCTGGCTCTGGGGCTGGAGCACTCGCCGCTTCTGTTGTTTGTTCGTCTCCGAGCTTGGCCGCAACAGGCTTGAGTTCGATGATTTCGGCTTCGGTAATTGGTTCGTTTGTTGGCTTTTCAGCTTCGTTAGAAAGGGTCGCGGCTACAACAGTGCCAGCAGAGGCAATTGAAACGATTTCCGGGCTGACTGCTTCCGCTTCCGCCTCTTCTTTGTCATCATCAATGATGGTTGCGTCTTCGATGTCGTCGAGTGCGGTTGTATCAGCTTCCTTTTCAACGACGGGTGCGGCAGGTTTTGGCAACGGTTCATTGGCCAGGTCGCTATAGTCTACGGTGTTGGCTGGATCCCCCAGCGCCGCGACGGGTATCTTCCATTCGAAGGCATCGAGTTGCCCGGTAGTTGGAGACAATGGTTGCCAGTGGTCTGAAACCATTCCATCCGCAGTCCATACAGGATCGCGTTCAGCTGATACCGCCCGTGACAGCCATTCGCGCACCCGGCCCGCGTCCCCATGTTCGGCCTGTTCAATATCTGCCATGAGCAGGCAGGCGCGTTCTGTTGCACCTGCTTTGAGAACTTTCTTCATGGCCGTGCGCGCTGTTGTCCATTCGCCAGCATCCACGGCAGATCGGGCAATTGCGAGATGTCCTTCCAGGCTATCTGGTTTTTTCTGGGATAATTTTTCGGCGCGCTTTAACCGTTCACTGGCCGTGTCACCGCTGCGCAGATTGATATAGGCATCCGCAATTTCAGGGTGGGGGGCATCTTTCCAGCTGGATTCCAAGACTTTTGCTGCCTTACGGTTGTCACCAAGGCGCTGGCAAATCCGTGCAGCGGTGATGGAGGCGGGTACAAGTCCAACTGCCAGTTTGTGCGCGGTGAGCGCGTGGCCCTTGGCTTTGTCGGGGGCTGCATCTTCTTCTTCGAGGGCAAGGGCTGTTAGAATAACAGCGCGTTTGCGTTGGAATTCCGGCTTGGTGATCAGGCCAAAGGCATGGTTTTCCTGCAGAGTTTTCAGTGCCGGTTCCCATGCCTGACCCAGAGTTTGAGCCTTCAACAAAGCCTTGGCAGCCCAGGGGGTTCCTGGACTGGTTTCGTTTGCTGATTTTGCAAAATGCGCCGCCGCGGCCACCTCCCCTTCGCGCTCGGCTTCTATATATAAGCCGCGTAGTCCCAGGAGTTTGGTCTCGTCTTTCTCGACCATTTCCTCGAATTTCTCGCGCGCATCGCCGCGCTTCCCTTCAAGCAGAAGAGTTTGCGCGTTGAGCATGGCCACAAGGGGTTCATTGTCAAGAAGTTTGGCTGACTCGTTGGCCAGTTTGCGCGCGGTCGCCGCATTGCCGGCACCAGCGGCAACCATGCCTTTCGATAGCGCCATATACCCTTTTTCACGGCGGCGGCCAGACAACCAATTGCCAAACAGTTTTGGCGAATTGATAACGCCCGATACAACCCACCATACCATCATGATCAATGCGGTAACGGCTGCAATGGCGATCACGGCCTGAAGCAGTGACCCCTTCACAGATGCCTGAAGCCATGGCCATTGAATTTCCACAGTGCCTGGATTGTCAGCCAACCAGGCAAAGCCAGCTGCAAGGGCAAACAGGAGCAGGAAAAAAACTACAATGCGAAACATAAATACGCTCCAGTGAATTGAGCCCGGCGTTCAGGCTTGGAATTATTAGGAATCAGAATTGGAAACCAGAAATTTGCGAATCGCATCGGCGATGAGAGTATCGGCGCCTAATCGGGCGGAAGCTGCTTGCTCCCAGTCCTTGGAGGCTTCCTTGGCTTCTTTGGGCAAAGTGTTCCACGCGGCCAATGCAGCAGCGAGTTGACCGGACGCAAGTGAATTTTCAATTTCAGACACCGCCGCATCGGGCGCTGAACTGTCCACCGGTCCCAGCGGCTTCACCTCAACCAGCGATCGGGCGCCAGACAGAAGACGGGAGGCAAAAGAATCGTCTGCCGGTTTTATCAAAACGGCTCTGATTTTGCCGCCCACCCCATTTAAAAACTGGCTGGAGATGGCATTAAACGGCGGCAAGCCGGTTTTAGCAAAAGGCTCCAGCGCGCCCAGATCCACTTCATTGCCGGTAATCGTGTTAAACGTGGCCAGTGCATCGGCAAAAGGTGTTCCCTGATCAACTGCTGATTTTAATGCCGCTGCCGCGATAGCCTTGGCCGCTTCTTTTGATGGGGCGTTGGTAATTTTTTCGCCCACCGACTGCAGCTGCGCTGCCTGTTCCTGTAACTGGCTTGAGGTGCCTGACAGGTTGGTTTCTACCTCGCCCAGGGCAGATTTGATTTGGGCTATTTCTTCCCCGTCGGCCTTACCGGCCAGTTTTTGTGACAGATCATTGCCCAGTGTGGTGATTTGAAGATCGAGTTTGGCGATTTGGTCGCGCAATTGTGCCAATGACTGGTCATCGGTGGATGAGGTCGTTTGTTCAGACCCGCTGTTTGCAGCTTCAGACGCTACTTTGTTTGAAAGGCTCTCCAGGCGGGCTGTTAAATCATCGAGTGTTTGATTGATTGGGGCCAACGCGGCTGAAACGTTTTGAGTCTCTCCCTGGGAGGTGCCAATTTGGGCTGCCAGGTCGTTGACGCGCGCTTCGACCAGATTCGTAACGTCCTGAGCCGATAAGGAGGAACTGTCGCCGTCTGCCATTGCGTTTTCAAAGACCGCCAGTTTTTCGTCGATTTCGGAAATCTTATTGTTCAGTTCATCACTGCGGCTATCGAGCATTTGTGCAGAGATGGAATTGCCAGTGGATGCGCCGGGCGAACCAAGAAGGCCGACATATTGAGCACCACCGGCCAGAAGGAGCGCAACCACGCCGCCAAGACATCCAGCCAGGAGTGGGCTTGTTGGTTTTTGAACGACTGGTTTCGTGCCCTTGGAAGCATTATTTTGGGAGGCAGCACCAGATGGATTGGACGTTGTGGATTTGTCACTGGTGGATGTCGTAGCCGATTTTTGATCCAGCTTAGCCGCCTTGTTGGCACCAGCCTCTGCCTTGTTTGCAAAAACTTCAGCAGCCCGGGGGCGGGGAGCGGTTTTTGGAACCGACCGTGCAGCATTATTTGACTGGGCTGTATTGGGCGGTGTGGCTTTTGCCGACTCGTTGGCCGTAACCGATTCGGCTTCCAGATCAATGGTAACGGGGGTCTTTGATGATTTGGAGTGTTTGGACGGACGTGCGGAGCCACTGGCTGCGGACGCGCTTTTTGTTCCAGACGATGATTTGGGCGTTTTGGTCATTGGTTCGGTTCCAGCCAACTGGATATTTCAACTTATCTAAGACAGAAGCCATGGCAGTTGCAAACATTACGTTAGGTTATGTTGGCACACTATCGGTCAGTGGTTCAATAAGGCCCGCATGGCAGCTTCATTGGGCTTTTTTGCGACAACCACTGTTTCATTCCAGCTGGGTGGCAAAGCCTGCCTTATTTGGTCGCTCAAAACGTGAAATGTCGGCAATTGGACTGATCCTGCCATGGATTGCCAAAGGCGAGCGAAGGTTTGGGCAGTCCGTGGGGAATACAGGCGCACAATATCGATGGCACCTTGCTGAAACATTGTTTCAAGCTGGGTACTAAATTGCTCAAGCTCTTGTGCGCGATAGACAACCCAATTGGTGCAGGCAATGTCATGGGGTTCCAATATGCTGCGCAGATCGTGTGCGACCGTTTGGGCGCAAATATAGAGTATATGTGATTTTGGCGGTAAGTGATGCGCAAGGGCTAAGGCCACACCAACTGCGTTTTCACCCGAAGCGTCAATTTTCAGAAAACCGGCTTCCCTGGCCGCATTTTTGGTCGCTGTTCCAGGCACAAACAGGGGCAGTTTCAACCATTTTTTTGGAATAGGGGAAGTGAGTGCGCGGATTGCATTTGCGCTGGTGATTGCAATGGCACTGAATTGGCCGTTAGGCGATGGTGAGTCGATGGCATCTAAGTGCATCAAAGGTTCAATGGTGCAGGTGTGCCCCTGCGCCTGCAGCAGGTCTGCGGTGGCTCTGGATTGCTCCAAGGGGCGGGTGAGAAGAATGTGCAGCCGTCAGGTCTCCCGTGCCAGGTCGGAAGGGTCCATGAGATCCAGAAGATCCACAGGTGTCTTTCCCTTGCTTGTATTTGTCTTGGACTTGCGCCCTCGTTTGGCTTTCTGGCGCTCCAGCATCCAGCGAATTTCCACGGAACTGCTGGCCGCAGATGTTATGAGAATCTGTTGCGACCTGCGTGGATGTCCGGGGCCTGAAAACTGAATGCTTTCTTCCAATGAGATGGCGGCATCCACACAGGTGAATGTCCAGGCGTCATTGTCCTGTCCCGCAAGCAAAATTGAATAACCAGATGACAGGGGGCTGGCATTAACCGATGAGGGAAGATGGAAGCGAATGGCGAACGGAACCGCATGGGTCGACATGGTTTTGTTGGCGATCAAACGATCAATGCCATTAACGACACGGCCGTCTTCTGACAGGTGTATTTCACGTTCATGCATGAGGCCGAACTGCTGGACATAGCCATCATGGCAAGCTTTGACACAGGTAAACCCATCACTTTCCCAACGCTCCACATTCACATTATTGGGCGCATGAACCAGGGGTGAAGGCAGCAGATTTAGCACCCGATTTTCACCGGTAAACCGGCTTGAGGATGTCTCGGATACGGTTATCGTTGAATGGGCCGCCGTGGCGCGGGCGAAGGGCAGAAACCGCTGCCGGTCGAATTCGGGCAAGCCACAATTTGCAATGAACCGTGTTGCTCCGCTGGACAATTCAAACGACAAGGTTCCGGCCATGGCATCGCGGGCGGATTTTCTGGAGATCGGCTTGCCGGTATCCATGATTATCGTGGTCTTGTTCGACTCGAGTCTTTCATATCCGCAATAGGGTGCGGATGTGATCCTGGTGGATTTGGCATCATCATATCTTAGCACTGTTGCCAACAGGGCGGCCGGGGTTTGGCCAGTGCCATTGAACTGGGCAAGCATGCCATTGCTGTGCCGGAAAAAGCGGGTGGCAATCATGAGCCGCTCAATTGCTTCATCTAAATGCGGGGGAGCTGTATTTCTGGCCGTCTTATAGGCTTGTTGAAGGGGTAAAAGGTCTGCAAGCAATTCAACAAGTACGATTGGGTTTCTCGAAATGTGTCCGCCATCGGGTAAAATTTGCCGCGCCAATTCGCGTTCCAGCTCACGTTCAGCGGTTCTGATCTGGCGGTCCCAGCCTTCAATGCACAGTGAGGCATATGCCAGGGCTATGACAGTTTGCAGCCGGGGCAACCCGTCGCGAACACTGGGGACATTGTGATGCAGATAACGTGACTGCCGGGCGATTGATTTGAGGAATTTATGATAGTTGCTGCTGCCCGTGTTGCTGGCCATCATGGGTGCATGAATGAACCATGAGATAAGGCGCGTTGCTGTAAGGTCTGAACGCCAGCAATCGCCATCCAACGTGTTGCCGCACTGGTCAATCCAGTCAACTACAAAGGCGGCGGCACTGGCCCGCGCCAGGTCGCTCTGTGCCGCATCAAGGTGGCGCAGCCATCTGAACCGGTGAAGCGTTTCATACCATTCACTGGAGGGTGGTTCCATCTGGAATGGACTGGCGCCATGGGTTGTGACGGTGAGGCCGCCAAATGTGAAACAGCCTGAATAAAAGTCCAAAGCGAGGCCCGGATCGCTGGGCCGCAAATTGGAGGGCGCCATGGTCAGACGTTCAGGGGTCGATCCAGAAAATCGCCATCTGTAAAGCGGGCCAGAGCGAATGCGCCGCGTAATTCGCCGGCTCAGTTCGCGACTGATCAGATATCCAATGGTAATGCCTGCTGGTGCCCGCATGGATTGTTAAAGTGTCACCGATTCAATGATTCGCCAGCATAAACCTAATTCAGGTGCGAACGAAACGCGCCGCAAAAAATCCGTCTATGCCACCCATCCGACCTTCAAACTGGGCGGATTTGTCGTGGTTCGCCAGTCCGCCCAATTCAGGCAGATGGCTGGGCAAGGTGCGAACGGCGCCCTGTCCATTTATGAACTGGGATTGTCCATACACTTCTGTGGCTTCAATGGGTTTGTGTTCGAGACCGCAATCAGTGCTGATGATCCGCGCCAGCACATCCTCCCCTTCTTCGCGATCCATGGAGCAGTTTGAAAAAACCAATGTTCCGCCCGGCTTTAGCAATTTGGCGGCATGCAAAATCATATCAAATTGCAATTGCGCCAGCTCAGAAATGTCGTTGGCAGTTTTTGACCATTGAACATCCGGGTGGCGACGAATTGTGCCGGTTGAGGAACAGGGAGCGTCGAGCAGGATCGCGTCAAAGGGCGCGTCGGTGGTGAAATCAAACAGATTGGATTCGACCAATTCTGCATTGAATTTTAGCCGATCAAGGTTTTGTTGCAATCTGGTCAGCCTGTCGCCACTGGCGTCCAGCGCTGTGACGATGGCTCCTGCGTTTAGGAGCTGGGCTGACTTTCCGCCGGGTGCTGCACACAGATCGGCAACCCGTTTGCCATTGATGTCACCCATCAGATGGGCCGGCAAATGGGCTGCAGCATCCTGCACCCACCATTGTCCGTCATCATATCCAGGCCAGGATTCTACTTTGCCGGTGGCGGTAACCCGAAGACTGTTTCCAAAGATCGGGATGCCACCCAGCTTTTCTGCCCAGGCGTCCGGGTTGGATTTTACCGTGACATCAATCACCGGTTCCAGCATGTGGGCCGCCGCAATCTGGCTGCTCTTTTGAGCGCCAAAGGACTTTTTCGTCCTCTTCCAAAGCCATGTGGGCATGTTAAGTCTGGCTATGTCTTCGGGGGTGAAGCTTTCAAGCAGCATCTCTTTTTCCCGCGACAAGCGCCTCAACACTGCATTGGCCAGCGAGGCGAAACGCACGGACCGGGTGTCATTTTTCAAACTCGCCACCGCCAGATTGACCGCCGCGCTGTCCGGCACTTCCATGAACATGATCTGGGCAGCGGCCACGTGTAGATTGTGCAGCAGGTGCCGCGCGTTTTTCGGTGGCGGGCGGCTCATGATCTTTTTGAACACGGCTTCGATCAGACCACGATTGCGCAGCGCGGTGGTGACGATTGCCTTTGATAGGGCAATGTCTGAGGCAGACATGGTTTTCATCATGGGCGGCCCGTGGCGGGTGCCCAACAGACCATCAAGATTGCGGCCATCATCGATGACACGGGTCAGCAATTGGGTCGCCAAAATGCGTGCACCCTGCCCCTGTTGCTGCGGCGAGCGGTTTTTATGACCCGCATTATCTTTGTGATTATGTGTCAGCCCCAGGGCCCTTTGGTTGATTTCCGTGGGGCACCTTTATCGGTTTGTGGGGGCTTTGGCGATGGGCGAACCTGTCCGGCATGGCGGCCCCAGATTTCCTTTTTGGGCAAAGGTTGTGATGCAATTTCCGGTTCACCTTGATCGTTCCAGGCAGCATCAAGTTGTTCAAGTGCTGCGATTCGGTTTTGCGTGTTCGGGTGGGTGGAAAACAGATTGTCCATTGCCTGGCCGTTTAGCGGGTTGATAATGAAGATATGGGCGGTGCCCGGCGCTGCTTCGGCCTGCTCATTGAGCGTATCCCGGGCATGGGCTTCAATTTTTTGAAGGGCGGACGCCAGCCATAACGGGTTCCCGCAAATTTCCGCGCCCTGTTTATCGGCCTCGTATTCCCGTGTTCTGCTGACAGCCATCTGAACCAGAGTTGCAGCAAATGGGGCGAGAAACATGGTGGCGATCACACCAATGAAGCCGAGGGGGTTGTTGCGATTGCCACGAAAGAACATGGCAAAATTTGCCAACATGCCTATAGCCCCTGCCAGGGTTGCAGTCACCGTCATGGTGAGTGTGTCGCGGTTTTTGATGTGAGCCAATTCATGGGCCATTACAGCGGCAACTTCTTCTTCGCTTAGCCGGTCCAACAGTCCGGAGCTGGCGGCAACAGCTGCATGTGCCGGGCTTCTGCCGGTTGCAAAAGCATTGGGCTGATCCGTTTCCAAAACAAATACTTTAGGCATGGGCAGTTCAGCGTTCTGCGCCAGTTGGGACACCATGTCATAGAGCCTGGGCGCATCGGCGCGTTCAATCTGGCGGGCATTGTGCATGCGCAACACCATTGATCCTGAATTCCACCAGGAAAACAGGTTCATTGCAGCCGCGGCAAGAAAGGCGATGACCATTCCTGTTTCGCCCGCCAACAAATAGCCGACAAACATAAACAGCATCGTCATGACGGCCAGCAAAACGCCGGTTTTAAAGAGGTTCATGATGGGGTTCTCGTTCTCATGGCAGGTATATGGGTAGGTATTTGGGCAGGTATAGGAGCTGGCATATGGATTGCATGGTCTGAATTGTTATCATTTAACCTGGTGTTCTTTATTTGCATCACATGGGTGCAGCTCCTAGATGAGTCAATGTGGACACCGGTATCAAGTATCAGGCAACAGGTTTGTGATGCATAAAGAAATAAAGCGCCCCACTGCTGAGACGGCGGAACGAGCCAAAAGCGAGGCAGAAGCCCGGCACGCTGCATTGCAAAAACAAGCGCCCCAACCGGAAACCGGTGGGCGCAAAGGCCCAGACCCCGCCCGTTATGGGGATTGGGAAAATAAGGGTATCGCTTCAGATTTTTAATACAACTTTGAAGTGTGTAATTTAATATAGGTTGCAATTGCAATTGCCAACATATAGGTAATAATTCCTAGATTGTTTCTGTTGGTGATTCATACTTGCGCTTCCTTCGATATCTTATTGTGACCAGCGTCCTGGCTTTTGCCGTCCCAATGCCGCTTTCAGCCAAGGAAATGCTGATTGGTCCGGTTTTGGCAAAGGTGACCAAAGTGCGCGATGGTGACACATTGGAAGTGCGTGCCCTGGTCTGGCCGGGGCATGAAATTCGGGTCGCTGTGCGCATTCGGGGCATTGATGCCCCGGAATTGAGATCTCGATGTGTTCAGGAAAGCGTGGCGGCTAAACAGGCCAAAAGCGCTTTGATCGATTTGATTGGTCAAGGGCATGTGCAATTATTGCGTATCAGCGGCGGTAAATATTATGGCCGGGTTCTGGCCAGCGTGATAAATTCAAACGGCGACGATGTGGGCAAAGCGCTGATGCAACGTGAACTGGTGCGGCCCTATCGCAGGGGCAGGCGTATCAGTTGGTGCGGAACATAAAGCGTTAATCAAAAACAAGTGCGGAGAAACTAAAAAGGGCCGCCCCGGTTACAGGACGACCCTTCGCAATTTCTTTGTCCGGAGGGTCCAGTCAGGCCGACAAGGTCGTCAACGCATGACTTGTACAGTCCGGTTTTACAACTCAGTGCAGAGGCTGCTCCGCGCTAAAACTGTTAAACAAAGACCCAACCGAATACGTGAAAATGCTCGACATTGGATCACCTCCTTTCATTGCGTTGAACAAGACTTAACTATGGGGCGTTGATCGCAATGTTTCAAGCTACAGCAACTCGTCAAGTTGTCGCCCTATCCAAAACCGGGGAATGAAATGACCCCGCGTGTGGGCATCAAGCACAACACTTTTACCCGAACCGCAGGATTTCCATTCATATCTGGTGAAAGGCAAAATCGGCACCAACTGCCAATTGGTCTTCGATACCGCCCCATGATCGCATTTGTTGCGGTCCCGCCACAGTTTAACGGCATGTTCCACATCGCCCTGGGGGCCAAAGGGATAGTCCATCACATTGTCACTGGTTCCATGGACGTGGCGCACCCGAACCGGGGAATGACACTCTTCATCCTGGGATGGTAATGTGCCTGCAACCGCCAGCAGTGTATTAATTCTGGCCCCCTCTGCACAGGCGAAGCGCCAGGCCATTGCGCTGCCATAGGAATACCCGGACACAAAAATCTTGCTGGTATCGATTGGCCAGCGCTTGGCTGCATCTTCCAGAACCGCCCGACCAAAGGGAATATCTTCGGTATCGCTCGACCAAAACTGCCAACTGCGGCCAAGACCATTAGGGGCAAGCAGTAAGACCCCGCGTTCACGGGTTGCCCCAGCAATCCGCTCATGTTTCATGATCAACGTGCCCTGGCGGCCCCAGCCATGGAAATGCATGAGAACCGGCAAAGGTGTTTTTCCATCCCAATTGTCCGGCAGGCGGGCGTGGTAAGAGCGATCATTCAATATGCAGGGCACGGCCAACTGGCATGGCGCACCAGGGTCTGGTGCAGCCGATTTTTCAGTGGCACGTGTGGAGACGATCTGGTTGGCCAGACTGGCAGCGAATACCAATGAGACAATCGAAAGTTTAATCAGGCTTTTCATGGCCACTATCTGACATAGCCTGCGGTTCAAGAAAATTCACGTTCTTGTTGGATGCTGGCCGACATTCAACCATTGAGCCGATTTCCGCTTGCATAAATGGCGCCAACAACGTGAATTTCAAACATGAGTATTCGTTTGACCAATTCCCAGGCCCGCCAGGTCATTTTGCATTTGCAGGCTCTTAGTGCACCCCCGACCGGGCGTATGAAAGCGGGCGATCTTGCGCGCCTGATAGAACAGTTGGGATATGTTCAGGTCGATTCAATCCAGTGGGTTGAACGGGCCCACCACATGATTTTGTTTGCGCGCAATCAGACTTACCGGCCGGCGCACCTGGCGCAGCTGCACGAAAAGGAGCAGCAGGTCTTTGAAAACTGGACCCATGATGCCTGCTACATACCCAGTGAATTCTATCCAATCTGGCGTCACAAGTTTCAACGTGATGCACCCCGGCTGAAACAGAAGTTTGAAAACTGGCAAGGCCCGGGTTTTCTTCAAAAATGTGATGCGCTGGTGGAGCGCATTGCAAAGGACGGTCCATTGATGTCACGGGATGTGGAACGGGCCAAAGGTGTAAAACAGCAGATGTGGCAATGGCATGATGGCAAAGCCGCGCTTGAATATCTGTGGCGAACGGGCGTCTTGGGCATCAGGGCCAGGCAGGGTTTCCAAAAGGTCTATGACCTTTGTTCCAATACCGTTCCTTCACATCACTATCATGGCGAAGTCAGCCATCAGGAATTTGTCGACTGGTGCTGTCGTGCGGCGCTGGAACGGCTTGGGTTTGGCTCGGCTGGTGATATTGCCCGCTTCTTTGATCTGGTCACCATAAAAGAAGCCAATGAGTGGATAGCCAGCCAGGGTAATAACAGCCTGGTGCCAGTCGATATTGAAACGGCTGACAGGCGCTCCACCAAACAATTGGTTGCCCGACCGGACATCGTCTCGCTGGTGGCTCAATTGCCTAACATGCCTAAACGCATCAGGGCGCTGTCCCCGTTTGATCCCGTGATTCGTGACCGGAAACGGCTGCAATGGCTATTTGGGTTTGACTATCGCATCGAGATTTATGTGCCCGCAGAGAAGCGCCGCTGGGGCTATTATGTTTTTCCGCTGCTTCAAGGGGATCGTATCATTGGTCGGATCGACATGCGCGCGCACCGCGCTTCAGACTCTCTTGATGTGGCAAAGGTGTGGCTGGAGCCGGGTGTAAAAGCCGGTAGTCAGCGCATGGCAGCACTTAATGGAGAACTGGAGCGCCAGGCAAAATTTACCGGCATGAACGAAGTGGTGTGGGCACCGGATGCGCTTCAACCCGACTGACCATTATTTATCTACCCGGCGGCAGCCTCAACGCCAGGTGCGTCGCGGCCCGGTATCAATATGGATGTGGCCACCACGGCGGGCCGGATAGAGCTTATGGCCCCCCACGGCCGGTTGGGACTTAACGTATCTATAGACTTCATTCATATCGGCACCGCGTACTTTGAAATCGACGGCCCGGCATGTCTTGTGTAACGACGCGCTGGCGCCACCGACGCGGCGATTGTGCCAGGGGCTGCGCCAGGTGGAAAATACCACCACATCGCCATAGCGATAGGCGACACGCCGCAAAACCCGTTTGAGGCTCCACGGAACACACCAGGACATTTTTTGATAATTCACCGTGCCTTCTGCGCCAATGCGGTACAGACCCGGCAGGCTGGAACAGCCGGCGAGAAACAGCAGCGCGGACAAGGTAGCCATTCGTACAAATTTTGGCGGCATATCAAACCTGGATTGACGATCTTGAATTGGTAAAGATTGTCTGCACAAAAAGCTTAGAATTAATGAGAAAGCTTGGTTAATATCGGTGCGAAACCGAAAAGGAGCTGAAAATGTTGGAACAAATAAACTGGATCGCCATCATAGTTTGCGTTGTGGTTTCCATGGCCATCGGTGCTGCGTGGTATAGCACGCTGGCCAAATCATGGATCAAAGCAAATGGATTTACGCCGGAGCAAGTGGCCCAGGTTGAGGCCAATGACACACCGGGAATCTACGTGGTGGCGGCGCTGTGCCATCTTGTGATGGCCATCGTTTTAAGCGGCGTAATATTTCATACAGCTGGTAGTGATGTGTCCCCAGTGGACGGATTGCTGACCGCATTTCTGTTGTGGCTTGGAATTGTTGCAACAACAATGAGCATCAATCACCGCTTTCAGTTCAAGCCGTGGTCATTGACCCTTATTGATTCAGGTCACTTTCTGCTGGTGATGCTGGCACAAGGTGCCATCGTGGCCTGGTTTGGTTTTTGAGGCCAAACCGCCGCGGTCCAATTTACCAAGTGCGCTTGGGGCCGGTATCGATGTGGTAGAAGCCTGAAGGATATCGTTTCCAGCCGCCCACTTTGGGGTGTCGTGCAAGAAAGCGGGTGAGGCCTTTTGTTCGACCTTTGACAGTAAAGTCCACCGCCTGGCAGCGCAGGTGATAGCTTTTGCGTTTGCCGCCGACCATGCGATTATACTTGCTGGTGCGATGGGTGCTGTTGATCACCACCGGGCCAAACCGCCTCGACACTTCATTGATGACCGATTTCAGCCGGTTTGGTACGCATTTCCATGGTTTGTTGACGGATATCTTGCGCGCCCGCCCACCTGCATATGCTGCTGTCTTCGATTTTGATGTACGTTTTTTGCTCTTTGTCGAAACCTTTGCGGTGCGCCGCGACTTCTTGTTTTTGATCGACTTTTTACGGCTGGTTTTCGATTTTGCAGACAAAGCCGCGCCATTGCGTCTGGCTTCTCGTTTTGCCTTGCGTTTTGCCCGCCGTTCTGCCCGATTTTTCAAAAAAGCTTCGCGGCGCAGTTTGCGCGCCTTTGCGGCGCGTTTTCGCGAGGCCGATAACTTGGTTTCACGGGATTTCTTCTTGGCGTTTGTGCCATGTGTCTTGGTGAGCCCGGTTGAGCCGTGATGGCTGGTGGAGGCGGTTTGGGTACATGCGGCCAGAAATGCGCAAGCGAACACAAACGCCAGCGCACGAATGCGGCTAATAAAGAGGATCATGATTATCGTCCGGAAGATTGATAATAGTGGTCAAAAAGCAAAAATAATCTGCGCCACCCAACACGTTGAAATTCTACTGCCGGTGAAATGTGGCAGAGAAATGTTCACGCTGCTGTTAACGTTCCAAGAACGCATATGCCCCCCTCAAGTATAATGGACGTGTTGCGACAGCGGGTATAAAACAACAGGAAAGGAAAGGCGTGAGAGCCTTTCGCATCAGGAGGTTTCCATCAATGGAAGAAAAAATTTATCCCGTGCCAGCAGACATTGCTGCCAAGTCCTGGGCAGACAATGACGCTTATCTGGAAATGTATGGCAAGAGTATCAATGATGCCGATGGGTTCTGGGGGGAACAGGGCAAGCGGCTTGACTGGATGAAACCCTACACAAAGGTTCAGAACTGGACCTATGATTATCCTGATGTCTCCATCAAATGGTATGAAGATGGCACGCTCAATGTGTCTGCCAATTGCATCGACCGGCACTTGGAAACGCGCGCCGATCAGGTGGCCATTATCTGGGAAGGGGACAACCCGCAAGAAGATGCCAAGATTACCTATCGCGAGTTACATGAACATGTATGCCGCCTTTCCAATGCCATGAAGGCCAATGGTGTTGCCAAGGGTGACCGCGTTACGATCTATATGCCGATGATTCCCGAAGCGGCTTATGCCATGCTTGCCTGCACACGCATTGGTGCCGTGCACTCAATTGTTTTTGGCGGTTTCTCACCCGATGCATTGGCTGGTCGCATTCACGATTGCGATTCGACCTTTGTGATTACGGCTGATGAAGGCCTGCGCGGGGGCAAACCTATTCCGCTCAAACAAAACACCGATGCAGCGGTGGAGATTGCTGCCAAATCCGGTGTTCAGGTGAAAAAAGTTCTGGTGGTGAAGCGTACCGGGGGTGACATTTCCTGGGATGCCAATCGCGATGTTTGGTATCATGAGGCTGTCGCCAGCGTGTCGGCAGATTGTCCGCCAGAGGAAATGAATGCGGAAGACCCGTTGTTCATTTTGTATACTTCAGGATCAACCGGGCAACCCAAAGGTGTTCTCCACACAACAGGCGGCTATCTGGTGTGGGCGTCAATGACGCATCAATATGTGTTCGATTATCGCGATGGCGATATCTATTGGTGCACCGCCGATGTGGGTTGGGTTACCGGGCACAGCTATATCGTCTACGGGCCGCTGGCCAATGGCGCGACCACTTTGATGTTTGAAGGTGTTCCCAATTATCCGGACAATTCACGCTTCTGGCAGGTTTGCGATAAGCATCAGGTCAATATTTTCTATACCGCACCCACGGCCATTCGGGCCCTCATGCAATCGGGTGATGAACCAGTCAAGACGACCAGCCGCGCCTCGCTGAGACTGTTGGGCTCTGTGGGTGAACCGATCAACCCGGAAGCCTGGGAATGGTATCACAGCATCGTTGGTGAAGGCCGTTGCCCAATCGTCGATACCTGGTGGCAAACGGAAACTGGTGGAATCATGATTACACCGCTCCCCGGCGCAACCGCATTGAAGCCGGGGTCGGCAACACGCCCGTTCTTCGGTGTGCAACCCGAGCTGGTGGACAATGATGGCAATCCACTTGAGGGTGCCGTGGAAGGGAATTTGTGCATTACCCATTCGTGGCCCGGTCAGATGCGTTCGGTCTATGGCGATCATGAACGTTTCGTGCAGACTTATTTCTCCACCTATAAGGGCAAGTATTTCACCGGCGATGGCTGTCGCCGCGATGAGGACGGCTATTACTGGATTACCGGGCGGGTGGACGATGTAATCAACGTATCGGGCCACCGTATGGGTACGGCCGAAGTTGAATCCGCTCTTGTGGCTCATAGTTCGGTGTCGGAATCGGCGGTGGTGGGATATCCCCACAATATCAAGGGGCAAGGTATTTATTGCTATGTGACCTTGATGGCAGGTGTAGAACCCTCCGATGATCTAAAGAAAGAATTGCGCAATCATGTGCGCAGTGAAATCGGACCCATTGCCTCGCCGGACGCAATTCAGTTTGCTCCGGGATTGCCCAAGACACGCTCCGGCAAAATCATGCGGCGTATTTTGCGCAAGATCGCGGAGGATGATTTCGGCAGTCTTGGGGATACATCAACTCTGGCGGATCCATCCGTCGTGGATGATCTGATTGAAAATCGTCAGAACCGAAGTGCCTGATCCTGTCAAACCGGTATCGGTTTTATTGCCAATACCCGGTTCGACCTGAACGCGAAAAAAGGCGCTGCTCGTTGCGGCGCCTTTTTTGTGTGCCAGTCAACGGGCCTGTGTTGTCAGGATTTTCAGGGCGAAGGCTGCAAATACGCCGGCAAACAGATAATCGATTCCCCGGCTTATTTTGGGATTGTTGCGCAGTGTGTTGGCCACCCGATCTGCCGCAAAAATGAGGCCGACCAGCAACGGGCCGGAAACGACTGAAAAGAACAGCCCCAAAAACAGCATCTTCTGCCAGGCAAATGGATCTGCAGCCTCCACAAATTGGGGTAAGAAGGTGATGTAGAAAATGATCACTTTTGGATTGAGCAGGTTCACACCCAGACCCAGCCAAAAATTACGGGTTGAAGACTGTCTCACAGCCCAATTGGTTTCCAGGGAGAAAGTGGAACGGCTGAAGATCGCCTGATAGGCCAACCAGAGCAGGTAAAGCGCGCCAATAATCTTGAGCATCCAAAAGCCGGTTGGTGAAGCAGCAAGCAGTGCTGAAATACCCGCGACAACAAGGATTGTGTGGATCATCGTGCCCACAATCGTTCCTGCCAATGTCATCAGCCCGGCACTGCGCCCTTGGGTTAATGTTCTTCCCAAAAACAGGGTCATGTCCGGACCGGGCGTTATTGCCAGCAATATGGCGGCAAGGCTGAATGCCAGGAGTATGGGTAGGTCGGGAATAAAGTTTGGCATTGCTCAATGACCCTACCGGAATGTGGACAGGCTTGGATCGTATCACTGGCGGGGCGGAGTGGAAACGGCAAGTCTGTTCATTGTGATGCGCTTGCATTAGAAAAATACAGGCCGCCTGGCTTTTCATACCACGCTTGTTTTTCTCCTAGTTCAGTCATTGCCGATGAAAAATTCACAGCCTCAAATTGATCGATTTTGGCCCTACCCATGGGTGGTGGCCATTTGCACGGTCATTTTTTCGTTTTTCATTCTGCTGGCATTGCGCGCCCATGCGCATGTGGACATCGCCATCAGCGATATGTTCTTTTCATCTTTGGCCTGTGATCAGGTGGGCACCTATTTTGGGTCAAACCCCAAAGCGGCACGATGTGGATTGTTTGAATATTCTCTGACGGCCTGGGCGCGGCCAGCACAGTGGGTTGTGATCACAGTGACGCGCGTGGCGGTTATCGGCCTGATTGTTTGGATCATCTGGGTGGCCTGTCTCAAGCGCAGGCGCACGCCACAAGATTATGTGGCACCTGCCTATTGTTTTTTGGCGCTGTTGATGGGGCCGCTGCTGTTTATCATTTTCTTTTTGAAAGAAGTTATGGGTCGCCCCCGCCCCTATCAAACGCTTGATTTTGGCGGATATGCCAAATTCACATTGCCAGCAGACTTAAGCGCGGCATGCCAAACAAACTGTTCGTTTCCCTCTGGTGAAGCGGCCGGGGCATTTTGGCTGCTGGTGTTTGTGCCTCTGTTACCCCAGCGATGGAGAATACCAGGTGGCGTGATCATATTACTGTTTGCGATTTTTGCGTCATTCACCCGTGTTTCATTTGGGCGTCATTATTTTTCAGATGTGACGATGTCCGCCTGCATTACAATTGTATCAATCGTTGTGGCGGCGGCGCTTGTCCAATCTGGCCCAGCAAGCCGCTTGTTTGAAAAATGGTCCAGCTATTCCAATCGCACAATGAAAAGATGGGAAGCACGGGGCTATCTTTAGAATACGTGATCGCCGCTTGTTTGTGGGCGCTTTCTGACTAAAGTGCACGGCAGGGAATTTCTTCAAAAAATACGCGAAAACACTTATGTCAAAAATCAAAAAGGGTCAGGTCAAAAAGGTTGTTCTGGCTTATTCCGGCGGCCTTGATACGTCGATCATCCTCAAATGGCTGCAAACTGAATATGATGCGGAAGTTGTCACTTTCACCGCTGACCTTGGGCAAGGGGCTGAGCTTGAAGACGCCAGGCGCAAGGCGGAGCAGCTTGGAATTGAGGAAATATTTGTCGATGATTTGCGCGAAGAATTCATCGCTGATTTCGTCTTTCCCATGTTCCGCGCCAATGCGGTTTATGAGGGCGTTTATCTGTTGGGCACCTCCATTGCCCGCCCGTTGATTTCCAAACGCCTTATTGAGATTGCGGAAGAAACCGGTGCGGATGCGATCTCACACGGCGCGACGGGCAAGGGCAATGATCAGGTGCGTTTTGAACTGGCGGCCTATGCTCTCAACCCGGATATCAAAGTGATTGCACCCTGGCGGGAATGGGAATTTAAATCCCGCACGGATTTGATTAAATTCGCCCAGGCCCATCAGATTCATGTGTCCAAGGATAAACAGGGCGAAGCACCGTTCTCTGTCGATGCAAATATGTTGCATTCTTCCTCAGAAGGAAAAGTGTTGGAAGACCCGGCAATTGTCGCGCCTGAATATGTTTATATGCGCACGATCGATCCCCAGGCTGCGCCCGATACACCCACCGATATCACGATTGGATTTGAAAAAGGTGACCCGGTTTCAATAGATGGCAAACGCATGTCAGCGGCGGATTTGTTTGCTCGCCTTAATGAGCTTGGCAAAGATAACGGAATTGGCCGTTTGGACCTGGTGGAAAATCGTTTTGTTGGCATGAAGTCGCGCGGTATTTATGAAACCCCCGGCGGCACAATTTTGCTTACCGCGCACCGGGCGATTGAATCGATCACGCTTGACCGGGGTGCAGCCCATCTTAAAGATGAGCTGATGCCCCGTTATGCGGAACTCATTTATTATGGCTTCTGGTTCTCGCCCGAGCGCGAAATGCTGCAAGCCGCGATTGATCTTTCGCAATCCCATGTGGAAGGCGAAGTGACACTGCGTCTCTACAAAGGTAATGTGATGGTCACGGGCCGCTCCAGCGATGCGTCCTTGTATTCCGAAGAGTTGGTGACGTTTGAAGACGATGCAGGCGCCTATGATCAGGAAGATGCCCATGGCTTCATTCAGCTTAACGCGCTTCGGTTGCGCACGCTGGCTGCGCGCAAGAGACGCCTGAAACGCTGATCATGACGCTGCCGGGGGAACAGCAATGCGTTTGATCTGGGGAACCATCTTCCTGTTGATCGGCCTTATTGCGGCAGTTGGTGGCTGGTGGGTGTTCGTGTCGGTTCCCGAAACACGCATACTTACAGTTGCAGCTGGACGTCAGGGCAGTGATTCCCATGTCTTGATGAAAGAAGTGTCGGAAGTTCTCATCCGGCACTCAAAGACGCTTCGGTTGAACATTGTAGAAAGCAGATCATCCTCGGACAGCATTTCTCAGATCAATCGGGGAGAGATTGATCTCGCGACGATCCAGTCCAACACACCCGCCTATACCAGCATCAATGTGGTGGCGGATTTGTTTACTGACTATTTTCTGTTGATCAGCCAGGATTACCGAACGGCTGCGGAACAGGGCCGCAATTTTGATCAGATCAGTGGCATTCGCAAAAAGCGCATCGCTATCCCTGAATCCGGCACGGAAGCCAATTTATCCTTCTGGAGTGTTGTCGACCACTACAAGGTGCCACCGGAAGGGTTTTCTTCTGTTGCCACCCCGCGCCAAAAGGGCGTGGAACAGTTTTTGGCCGGCAATGTTGATGCGATATTCCTTGTCAGTTCGCTTCGGGATCCAGAATTGCTGAGTTTTATCGGCGAAGCCGGACTGCGAGGCATCCCCATTAAGTTCATTGCGATAAATCAGGCCGAGGCCATGACGTTGAAGCGGCCTTATCTGAAGTCGGTTCGAATCGTAAAGGGCGCTTTTGACGGGCATGTGCCGTTACCAAAAGAAGATGTGGCAACGCCCAGTCTGAACCGGCTTCTGGTTACAGCCGCCGATACTGATGAAGAACTGATCCATGAACTGGTGCGGGTCATTTTTGAAAACCGCCTCGACCTGTTGATCCGCATGGCGCTGAGTTCTTCCATCCAGGATCCGCGCCAGGAAGGCGTGGCGACCCTGCCGCTTCATCCAGGAGCTGCGCGATTCTTTGACCGCGACAAACCGTCATTTTTGCAGGAAAATGCCGAGCCCATGGCTCTTATTGTTACCCTCATCGCCATGATTATTTCAGCCATGCTGGCACTGCGGCGCAGCCTGCAGGCGCGGGCCAAAAATCAGGGTGACCGGTATAACGACCAATTGCTCCGCATTGCGGAAAGGGCACGAGCCAATGCTGATCCCGAAGAGCTACAGGAAATGAAAGATGAGCTTGTTGCCTTGCTCGAACGGGCGGTTCGTGCGCTGGATACCGACAAGATCACCGAAGAGGGCTTTCAGTCGTTTGCCTTTATCTGGGGGTCCACCAAGGACACGGTGAATGAGCGTCTGCGGCGGGCGCGCGCCGAATACATCTAATCGCGCACAGCTTGTTGTGGTGTGCCGAGCCAGCGCCCTGCCCTGTGTCCAGCCAACACCCAATGGGCGAAGCCAGCTATAAAGCCTGCTGATAAAAAAGCGCCCCACAATCGCATGTCTTCATAAGGTAGATCGACTTCTGCAACACCTGTGTCACTTGCCAGCATCACAGATGCCAGGGCTACTGCGCCTCCGGCGATGACATTGATTGTTAACGACTGTGCCCGCCACAACTCCAGCACGAAAATAGTAAGGCAGGCAGGGCCAAAGGTCATTTGTCCAATAGTGAGCCAAAAGGCGGTGGCAAAAGCGATTGAACCGACCATAGTAACGGGGTCATTTTGCAACCAGCCCATGTCGCTGCCAAGAAACAGAACGAAGGTGATGAACAAGGCCGCGCAAAATGTTGACAATGTGAACGACAAGGTCAGCGCTACGAGGCGCAGGAATGCCAGAACAATGAGCGTCAACGCCCAGCCCATACCCGCTAGTCTCCGTGACCGGCAACCATGGCTTCAAGTGCCAGTCGCTCACGGATACGCAGACGTTCGGACTCAGATTTCAATTGACCGCAGGCGGCCAGAATATCGCGCCCGCGCGGGGTACGAATGGGTGACGCATAGCCATTGGCGTTGACGAAATCTGCAAACAGTTCGATCTGATCCCAGCTGGAACACTCATAGGCGCTTCCTGGCCAGGGATTGAATGGAATGAGGTTGATTTTTGCGGGAATATTTTTCAGCAGACGAACCAGTTCTTTGGCATCGGTGAGGGAATCATTAACGCCTTTGAGCATGACATATTCAAACGTTATGCGTTTTGCGTTTGAGACGCCGGGATAGTTCCGGCAGGCTTCCAGAAGCTCTGCGATTTTGTATTTTTTGTTGATTGGGACGATTTCGTCGCGCAATTCGTCATTGGTTGCATGCAATGAGATGGCCAGCATACAGCCGATCTCTTCGCCTGTTCTTTCAATGAACGGCACCACCCCTGAAGTGGAAAGTGTGATGCGGCGTTTCGACAGGGAAAGCCCTTCGCCATCGGACGCGATCAGCAGTGCTTTTTTGACATTGGCAAAATTATAGAGTGGCTCGCCCATCCCCATCATTACGATATTGGTGACCTTGCGATCTCCGCTTGGGATAAAGGCGTCATTGTCGGCATTTTTATCGGGAAAGTCCCCCAGCCTGTCGCGGGCGACAATCAACTGCATCAACACTTCTTCGCTGGTGAGGTTGCGCACGAGCTTTTGGGTGCCTGTGTGGCAAAATGTACAGGTGAGCGTGCAGCCAACCTGCGAAGATATGCACAGCGTCCCGCGATCGGATTCGGGTATGTAGACGGTTTCCACTTCGACGGGATTTCCCGCACCACGGGGTGGAAAACGCATCAGCCATTTGCGGGTGCCGTCTGACGAGATCTGCTCTTCAACGATTTCGGGGCGGTCCAGGGTGAAATTATCGGCAAGTTTTGATCGCAGATCCTTGCCGATGTTGGACATTTTCTCAAATTGATCGTGGCCGCGCAGATATATCCATTGCCAGACCTGGGAAACACGCATGCGTGCCTGTTTGGCCGGAATGCCCATGGCTTCAAATGCTGCGGCCATTTCTGTTCGGTCCATGCCAATCAGATTTGGTTTTTCTGCAACCTTGGCAGGTTGAAGACGCGCCACGGCATCGCGGGTTTCAGCGTTTGTGAGATCAATGGAAAGCGCCATTGGGAAAGTGTCCCTTTATACAATGGCGTCTATATGGCGCTGACACGCCCTAACCGCAAGCCATTGACTTGCGGTCGTGTTGGTTCGGCTGGTGCGGTAATGCTTATTTACAGTTGGCGACTTCATTAAGCGCAGCGGTAACGCCGGACAGGGAGTAGGTGTAGTTGGTCTGGGTGCCGCGGCTCGACTGGCCCGACACTTTCATGCTGCGGCCAACGCGCATGGCAGCGATCAGATCGGATTCCTTGCTCACATCTTCAAGCCAGGCATTGTTGCCCTGGCTGAACATTTTGAATGGCTTGCCATCCACCGTCACCGTCACAGCAGCATTTGCTTTCAACGGATAGCCAACTTCCACCTGGGGTTCGAAGGCAGCGGAACCGTCTGGCTTTTGACTGACAAGGAAGAATACATCGCCGTGATCACGGTCGCCGGGTTCCTTGATCGTTGGAATGGACAGAATGTAGCAAATCTTGCCAGCGCGGGAATCATTATAGGTATATGCGCCCCAGGCCTTGTGTTGCTTGATCGGTTTGGGGGTCTGCGCGATTGCCTGTGCTGGTACAGCCAGCATGCAGGTTACGAGTGCACATTTCGCGATTGACGATTTCAGCATTTCAGTTCCCACCAGTCCTTTGAATTTCAATGCCGCATCCTGCCAGTGAAAAGCGGCAGTAGCATTGAAAGCCCATTGTTTGATGCCGTCACAATGCCTGCAACGGCGTTACAAAACCTTAAACAGGTATGGTAAATTTTGATAAGATTTAACTCAAATTGTCCATAGCCTGCAAACCCACCCCGTTCATGCAGCCCAATTCCGGCGAGAATTTGGAGATTGCGCTACAATTTGTCCTTTTGCGGAGGCCCCGCATCTTCGCTGCCCCTTGAACCCACTTTGGTGGTGCGGTCGCGGATTTTCTTGCCGGGCTGGCGTTTGCCGCCGGAATAGGTTGGACGGCCATAAATGTGGGTGGCGATTGATTCGGTCGGACCGCCTGAGCGTACAGGCCGGTCGGCAAAATGACCCAGGGACTGGATTCTGTCATACATGATGATCGCGCCTGCTGTGGCCACGTTCAGGCAAAACAGGGTGGGAATCTTGATTACGAATTCACATTTTTCCGTAAGCCCAGGTGACAGTGAGCCATTTTCAGGGCCCAACACATAGGCCGCGCGGGTTGGGTGGCGAAAACTGGGCAGTTCGATGGCATCTGGCGTCAACTCAACACCCACCAGGCGGCACCCATCGGGAAGCAGCATGTTTTCATGGCTGTCATAGTTGAACCACGGCATGTGGTCCTGACTGCGTGCGGTGTCAGAGGGCGGCGCGTCAATGCGACGACCGGGCGATACGGTGAACACAAAACTTGCCCCAAAACCATAGGCCGTTCGTGACAGGTTTCCAAAATTCATTGGCTTGGAGATGCCCTCCACACCAATGCCAAAATATCCGCGTGTTTTCATGAACCCCTGTTTACCCGGTGCTGCACGATTGGCAAGCCAGCTGCTTGTGCGTTACACCGCTTCAAACAAATGATCTGGAGAGCCCCATGAAAGCGCTTTTGTCCAAACAACCCGGTCCGCCATCCACGCTCGTGGTGGAAGAGATCGAAAAGCCTGAGCCCAAAAAGGGTGAGGTTCTGGTGCGCGTCACAATCGCGGCGCTCAATTTCTTTGATTGTCTCATTATTGAAGACAAATATCAGTTCAAGCCGCCGCGTCCGTTTTCAATCGCTGCGGAAATGTCTGGAATTGTCGAAGCGGTTGGCGAAGGCGTGACCCGATTTGCCCCAGGGGATCGGGTGTGTGGATATGTGCAGGGCGGAACGGCTCGTGAATATGTCACGGCGCCTGAAGTGGTTCTGTCGCACATACCTGAAGGGGTGAGCGACGAACATGCAGCCTGCATCATGGTGACCTATGGAACGTCCTATCACGGTATTAAAGACCGGGGTCATTTGGCAAAGGGCGAAACGCTGGCGGTCTTGGGTGCGTCTGGCGGTGTTGGCCAGGCAGCGGTGGAGTTGGGCAAGATCATGGGCGCACGTGTGATCGCTTGCGCATCAAGCGAGGAAAAACTCGATTTTGCGCGCCAGTGCGGTGCAGATGAGGGGATTAATTATTCAACCGAGGATCTGAAAGCCCGCCTAAAGGAACTCACCGGCGGTAATGGGGTCGATGTGATTTATGATCCGGTGGGGGGCGATTTTTCCGAAGCGGCATTTCGTTCCATTGCCTGGGGAGGTCGTTTTCTGGTGATCGGTTTTGCCGCTGGCCCCATCCCAAAAATCCCGCTTAACCTGCCCCTGTTGAAGGGCGCGGACATTCGTGGGGTTTTCTGGGGTGCCTTTACCATGCGCGATGCTGAGGGGAACCGGCAGAACATTGATGATCTTTTGGGTTGGCTGAAAGACGGAACGCTCAAGCCCCATGTGGATTCGGTTTTTGATCTGGAAGATGGTGCTGCTGCACTGAACAAGATCGCTTCGCGGGATGTAAAAGGTAAAGTGCTGCTGCGGGTGGGTTGACCCGCCTCACGCTGCTTCTTCGTCGGCTGCGCGTCTAAGCGCATCCTGCGCCTGTTCAACATGGCAGGGCTTTATATGGGCTTTCACCATGCTCAATGCCGCGGTTAAGACCGCCATGTCATCGGACAGGCCAACCAGCGCCAGAAAGTCGGGCATGACATCCAGCGGCATGATGAAATAGGCAAGAGCCGCCAGCAATGTGGCGCGCACTTTTGTGGGTGTTTGCGGATCTCGCGCACAATAATAGGCGGCAACAATATCTTGCGCGAAGGGCACACGTGAAGCGAATGCGCGCAGTTTCGACCAGAATTCCCGTTCAACAAGTTTTTCACGTTTGCGCGTGGTTGCGTCACTCACCGGGGTGAGTGCATTGGCGATTGTGGTTTCGTGTGTGTCCTTCTCCATAGGTTTCATATGGGAATGATTGGTCAAAACGACAATACCACCTTCTACAGAACGTGATTTACGGGTTTAAGGCATTGTTGGTCTTTGGCTTATGGCTTGATGAATTTGCGTGCCGCGTTTACGCCAGAGCAGACAAATAACCGTTCCAGCCCATTGGAGATAAATATGCAGCTTGGCAAAGAAATATCAGCAGTCGTTACCGGTGGCGCATCAGGCCTGGGCGAAGCAACAGCGCGCCGTCTGGCCGGATTTGGGATCAAGGTGACCTTGTTTGATCTCAACGAGGAACGGGGCATGGCTGTTGCGTCACAATTGGGCGGCGCATTTGCCCGTGTTGATGTATCCGATGTGGAAAGTGTTGCAGCCGGATTTGAGGTGGCACGTGCCGCCCATGGGGTGGAACGTATTCTCATCAATTGCGCTGGAATTGGTGTTGCCATGAAAACAGTATCAAGGGACCGGGAAACCAGCGCTGTGCGTATGCATGACCTTGGACTTTTTGCCAAAACCATCGCCATCAATCTTGTCGGCAGTTTCAACTGCATCGCCCATAGCGCCCAGGCCATGGTTGATCTGGATCCGATCACCGATGATGGCGAACGCGGTGTGATCATCAATACAGCATCGGTTGCCGCCGAAGATGGCCAGATCGGTCAGGCTGCTTATTCTGCATCCAAAGGCGGCGTCAAAGGCATGACCCTGCCCATCGCACGCGATCTGGCCCGTGACGGGGTGCGGGTCTGTGCCATCTTACCGGGCTTGTTCAAAACACCCCTGTTTGAAGGGCTTCCCGAAGAAGCCGTGAAGGCATTGTCTGCGTCCGTACCATTTCCCAGCCGGTTGGGTCGCCCGGATGAATATGCGGCCATGGTTCAGCATATTTGTGAAAATGAAATGCTGAATGCGGCCTCCATCCGTCTCGATGGCGCTATCCGCATGGCACCAAAATAAGTTGTTTTTGGCGATTTAGCCTGCCAGCTGATCCATTTTTTTGGCCAGTTCAACATCAAGACTGCTCAGGCCACCCGCATCATGGGTGGTCAGGGTAACTTCGACTGTCTTGTAGACGTTTGACCATTCGGGATGATGGTTCATTTTCTCTGCAACCAGGGCAGCGGCTGTCATGAAGGCGAATGCTTCGACAAAATTGCCAAATATAAATTTGCGATAGATCGCGTCACGCCCTTCAACTGCGCTCCATTTGGGAAGGGTGGCAAGCGCGGACTTGCGGGACGGCTCATCAAGCTTTTTGGCCATGCGAGGATCCTTTCATGGGTTCCAGCAAACAGGTTCAGATAGGCCGATGGTGATGGTTTGACCGTTAAGTTGCAACCGGGGTGATTTGTCCAGGTTGTGCGGTTTGGAAATTGTCTTCCCGTTCACGGCGATTCAGTTTCCAGCTGTGCTCGACCCTGTAGGGGCCACCCCCCACGGATTCTCGCGCGGAATACATGACAAATCGGTCTGGATTATAGGGCGGTACAATCAGACCACCGCGCTGGCTCAGATATTGGGCAATTTTTTCGCTGCTTAGTCCCCGACACCGGCCAAGGGTAATATGGGGTGTGAAGCGCCTTGGGTCTGGAGGCAAACCAAAACGGGACATCACCCGATCCTGACGGTCGTGCAGCGCCTTTAGATCGTCATTCATTAATACGCTGGCGTGGATGGAAGACGGTTTCTTGCCACCAAAAGCCGCCAGGGTTGAAATTTCGATCCTTGGGGCGGTCCATTCCAAACGAGACAGTTCGGCGATGATCTCGTCCGCCATGCGGCCATCCACATCACCTATAAAGCGCAAAGTTATATGAAAATCTGCCGGTTCCAGCCAGCGCATTCCCGGCAGGCCGGATTGGCTTAATGACAGCTGAGAACGATATGGTTGGGGAACTTCCAGGGCGGTGAAGAGACGCGGCATCGGTCAAAACTGCCTTTCACATATGTTCCAGAGATCGCGAACATAAATTGTGCCGCCGATCATGGCGGTTGGGCAAGGGTGTGTCCGTCACGTTTGTGTGGATTTATCCGTCGCGTTCGCTGACCTGGGGCGGCATGACAATTGTGATCTCCCGCGCATCGAGATCGATGTTGGGTACATTTTTTAGGGTGAATTCGAGATACCAGCTCGCAGCACCATCGGGGGATGCGCCACTGGATGGCGAAATCTCAAGCAGCGGCCCGGCACCAAAATCCGGTACGGCAATGATGCTCCCGACTTTGGTGCCGTCAGCGGTCTTTGCATCACATCCGATCAAATCGGTGATGTAGAATTCATCTTCGTCCACATCATCAGGCAATGCGGAGCGGTCAATGAACAATTCCGTTCCGTTGAGTTGTTCCGCCTCATTGCGTGTGTTCACGCCTTTGAACTTTACCACCACCACACCTTTTTGAGGCCGTAACCGGGTGATTTTAAACTTCTCTCCAACAGGTGAATAGAGGCTGCCATAGTCGCCTAATGCCAAAGGGTCATCGGTGAATGATTTCACACGTACTTCGCCTTTAATGCCGTGGGGAGCACCAATCCTGGCCATCAATATCGGGTTGTCTAGGGTCATGGATGGGTGTACTGGCCTGGGTTTTTATAAGGATAGGGCTTATTAAAGCAGTTCGGGGGCGATGATCTTGGTTTGATCAACACCCCCGATACATGTTTATAGCAAAAAGACAGGGCTGATATTATTCAGCAGCTTTTTCTTCTTCACCAGCGGGTTCAGCTGGCGCCTCTTCGGCCGGCGCTTCTTCAGCAGGGGCTTCTTCGACAGGGGCTTCTGCGGCTGCCTTAGCAGCTTCTTCAGCCTCAGCTGCGGCGGCGGCTGCATCTTCTTCTTTCTGCTTTTTCTCTTCAATGCGCTCCTGGGCTTTTTTGCCAGGCTTGGCCTTGTTTGGGTTATTGCGTGTTTCGCGCTTGGCGAGACCTTCAGCGTCAAGGAAACGCATGACGCGGTCTGTTGGTGTCGCGCCCTGGTCCAGCCAATACTGGATGCGCTCTTTATTCATGGTCACGCGCTCGGCGTTGTCTTTGGACAGCAGCGGGTTGTAAGTACCCAGTTTTTCGATGAAGCGGCCATCACGTGGTGCGCGCACATCTGCGGCAACGATGCGATAGAACGGGCGCTTTTTGGAGCCGCCACGGGCGAGACGAATTTTAGTAGCCATGTTATTTCTTTCCTGTGAAGTGGATATGTTTAAGTGGTGTAGGGCGCGTGGCGGAACACAAATCTTGGACTGCCACGCAAAGTTGTTTCATTTTCCCTGGTGGCCCCAAGCCTTTCGGCAACGGCAATCGATGGGGTGTTGTCAGGATGGACAAAGCTCATCAACGGGGGCAGGCAAAGACCCTGACTGGCCCATCTAATGATCCGGCGTGCGGCTTCAGTTGCAAAACCTTTGCCCTCGTAACCTGAGTACAGGCTCCAGGCGAGTTCGGCTTCGTCGATGTCAGCTGGATACCATAGACCGGCATAACCAACGACTTCATCCGTGTCCTTGGATTGCAGGGCGAAAATGCCAAATCCATTGAGGCACCATTCAACCATCATATTTGCAAACAAAGACCAGGCACTCGAGCGATCCTGAGTACCGGAAATGAAATGCCTGGTTCTATCGGAATCGGCCCAAAACGCGGCATATCTATCGAAGTCGCTTTTGAACCAGCCACGCAAAATAAGGCGATCTGAAGTGAGCACAGGTATCATCTTAATCCCGCGCGCGTTTGTGATGCTGAATGACTTCGCGAATGATGAATTCGAGAAATTTTTCGGCAAAATCAGGATCGAGATTGGAACGCTCGGCCAGCCGCCGCAGGCGCTCTATCTGTTCTTCTTCGCGTTTGGGATCAGAAGGCGGCAGATCAGCAACGGCCTTTAATTCGCCCACAGCCTTGGTCACGCGAAAACGTTCGGCCAGAATGTGGACGAGTGCCGCATCAAAATTATCAATGGAATCGCGATAGGAAAGCAGTTGGTCGGCAGGAGAAAGCGTGGACATTATTTCTTCTTCCCTCCAAACGGACTGCCGCCACCCAGGCCTGGCAATTTGGGGCCGCCGAGGCCGGGGAGTTTGGGCATGCCGCCCCCCATGCTGCCTGGCATGCCACCGCCCATTTTACGGGCCATATCTTCCAGTTGTTTGGGGTCCATGGAGGCTGGGTCTGGCATGCCTGCGGGCATTCCGCCGCCCATTCCTGGCAGGCCCATGGCCGCGGCCATTTTGCCCATCATGCCTTTGCCGCCCTTGCCTGACATTTTTTTCATCATGTCGGCCATCTGGCGGTGCATTTTCAAAAGCTGATTGACTTCCTGCACCGAGGAGCCGGAACCGGCAGCGATGCGTTTCTTGCGGCTGGCATTTAAGACTTTTGGCACTTTGCGTTCTTTGCGGGTCATCGATGAGATGATTGCCTGCTGACGTTTGAACACACTGTCATCAATACCGGCTGCTTCGACCTGTTTTGCCATTTTGCCGATACCGGGCATCATTTTCATGATCGAGCCCATGCCACCCATTTTGGACATCTGGCCAAGTTGCTGCGACAGGTCGTCCATATCAAACAGACCCTTCTGCATCTTCTGGGCCATGGCTTTCGCCTGCTCGGCGTCAATGGTTTCCGATGCTTTCTCGACCAGCGAGACAATATCGCCCATGCCAAGAATGCGGTCGGCGATGCGTTTAGGATAGAAATCCTCAAGGGCATCCATCTTTTCGCCAACGCCCAGCAGTTTGATTGGCTTGCCGGTAACTGCGCGCATGGAAAGGGCGGCACCCCCGCGGCCATCGCCGTCAATTCGGGTCAGAACCAGTCCTGTAATACCCACGCGATTGTCAAAATTCTGAGCCAGATTGACCGCGTCCTGACCGGTCAGCGCATCGGCCACCAGCAAAATTTCATGGGGGTTGGCGGCAGCCTTGATATCGGCCATTTCCGCCATGAGCGGTTCATCAATGGATGTGCGACCGGCGGTATCGAGAATGACAACGTCAAAGCCGCCAAGCTTGGCGGCCTGAATTGCGCGGTTGGCGATCTGTACCGGACTTTGCCCCTCTACGATGGGCAAGGTCTCGGTGTCGGTTTGTTCGCCCAATTGGCGCAATTGTTCCTGGGCGGCCGGGCGGCGCACATCAAGCGACGCCATGAGAACTTTTTTGTTCTGTTTCTCTTTTAATCGCTTGGCAAGTTTGCCGGTTGTCGTGGTTTTACCTGAGCCCTGCAGGCCGACCATCATAATGGGAACGGGGGCCGGCGCATTGAGATCAATGGGCGTTTCTTCCTCGCCCAGCATATTGACCAGTTCGTCATGGACAATTTTGACAACCATCTGGCCAGGCGTCACGGATTTGACCACCTGGGCGCCAACGGCCTTTTCGCGCACCGCTTCGGTAAATCCGCGAACCACTTCCAAAGCCACATCGGCTTCAATCAAAGCCCGCCGGACTTCACGCAGGGCGGTGGACACATCTTTTTCAGACAGCGCACCACGGCGGGTGAGCCCATCAAAAATGCCACTGAGGCGATCGGAAAGTGATTCGAACATTGCGGGTCTCTGTTTTCTTTTCTGCACTGCCGAACGAATTGTCCGACTTGAAGAAAAGGTAGGTCTTTGTCAGCCGCAAAACCATACGCAAAAAGCACCCGCGGGCGTATAACGCTGGCGGGTGGGGACCTCCGGTTGGCTGTTCGGCTGTCGCCGTCTCAGGGAACCGGTCGGTTGCTCATGGACAAGTTTATTGTCTGACGAGGGCGATAAAGCGCTTTGGGCGCCTTGAGTCAAGTGGCCTGTAGGCCTGCATTTTCGGCACCAGCCTCACAGAAACAGCAATTTTTTGTCATTGGAGTGAGAAAACTCACTGTAATGGACCATTTTGAGGCATAATGAACCTGCAGGCCGGGGGCGGCTGAGCAACGCAGGATATGAATCCATGTTGATATGTGAAGGCGACACGGACACCCGCAGCGGCCCCATCTCTGTATGGCCCAAAGCAAACGCGGATAATTTGAGCAATCAGACAACCGCTTATGGCAATGCTGCCAGTGGTACATCGGATATGGTGCGCCGCAGCGATAGCGGTTTTTCCAAAGTGTCTGTGTATCCGTATTGAATTCGATTAGCGCCGCAATAAATTCTTCCCCTGGAGGATGGAATTTGGTGCAGGCCGAACTTTGCGCAGAAAAGGTGTCCGTTTGACACCTTGACTTGGCTGCCCGTGCACGACACGTGTTTTGGCATGAAAAGACGCAGCTTCCTTAAAAAAACCGGCCTGGTGGGCCTGGGCTCCCTTACCATCGCCGCTGGATCCGTTGGCGCTTCGCGTGCCCGAAACCCCTATTATAAGGGTCCGGTCAGCGATCATTTTGACGGATTGAATTTTTACAACCCAAATGGCCATCCGCCAAAGGGCTTTGTCGAACTGATGAAATGGCAAATGGGGGGCGGCCGCAAAAAATGGCCCGAGCAATATCCTTCGCCCTTTAAAGATAAACCGCCCAAACGGGTGGATGGCGGCAATTTGCGGGTGACATTTGTGGGCCACGCGACCGTACTTCTCCAGTTTGACGGGTTGAACATTCTAACTGACCCGGTCTGGTCTGAGCGGTGTTCACCGGTAAGTTGGGCTGGCCCCAAGCGTAAAAACCCACCGGGAATTGATTTTGAAGACCTGCCTCCCATTGATGTGGTTCTGCTTTCTCACAATCATTATGACCATCTTGATTTGGCAACACTTTCAAGATTGCACCGGGATCATAAGCCGCTCATCGTGACACCGTTGGGTAATGATACTTTGTTGATGGATCACGATGGGTCATTTCAGGTGGCCGTGGGAGACTGGCTGGATACGATCGAACTTAACAATCAGGTCAAAGTGACGCTGGAACCCATGCATCACTGGTCGGCGCGGGGTGTTGGTGACAGGCGCAACGCCCTTTGGGCGGCTTTTATGGTTCAGGGGCCGTCGGGAAATATCTACCATATTGGTGATACGGGTTTTCATGGCGGTCAAAACTATCGCACGGTGCGCGAAAAATATGGCCCGATCCGTTTTGCGATTGTCCCCTTTGGTGCCTATGAACCACGAGATTTCATGCAACATCAGCACCAGAATCCAGACGAAGCGGTGCAAGGTCATGTTCTATGTGGGGCAGAATTTTCGCTTGGTCACCACTGGGGCACATTTCAGCTCACCAATGAGTCTATCGAAGATCAATTGAGCGACTTAAACGCGGCACGACTGAACCATGGTGTCAGCGAGGAGATTTTCCGCGCGTTGCAACCCGGCCAGGTATGGGATGTGCCACATTCGGCACCGAAATCGGCCTGATGGCGAGCGCTTATGAAATTGAATGGGAGCGGCAGCGTGGGCGCACGGATATTCCCGCTGGTCATTTACCTGGCCATCGCTGGTATTTGCGGCTGGATTGTCCAGCTGACGTAGCACCGGCGCTGGCACCATGCGACGGGCTATCGCTGGTGCGTGCACATAAACCCACCATCGCGTTTTATCGGTTTTTATACCACACCGCCGGAGAGGCGTTTTTGTGGGCGGATCGGCGACAAATGAGTGATGGGGAGCTTGAACCTTTGATTGTCCAGGATGCCATTCACCTGATGGTGTTGTATCTTAAGGGAACCCCTGCTGGATTTTTTGAACTGTTGGTGCCGCAGGCAGGGGACAACGATGAGCCATGTGAAGTGAAGTATTTTGCCCTGTTGCCGGGGTTTATCGGCAAAGGGCTGGGCAGTTTCATGCTAACACGGGCCATCAATTATGCCGCTGAAGCCAGCCATGGCCCGTTGATACTAGACACCTGCACGCTGGATCACGGGGCGGCGTTTGAAAATTACAAAAAGCGTGGTTTTGTCGTTTATCGCGAAGAAGACTATATTTATCCAGACCCGCGACTGGATGGCACAATGCCGGTTGATTGTGGTGCTCATGTTCCCCTGGCAACGCGGGCGTGACGCCACAAGTCGTGAATTGCCTTCCATCTGGCAATTTCTCCCGACCTCGGCCATATAGGCTGCCATGAGCAAGCAAGTTCAATTTGTGAAGATGAACGGAATCGGCAACAAGATCATTGTTGCCGATTTGCGCAGCTATGACGGAACGGTAACGCCTGATGCAGCTATTGCGCTGGCGGCCAGTTCCGAGACTCATTTTGACCAGCTCATGGCAATCGGTGCGCCAAGTGAAAATGCTGCCGATGGGAATATCGAAATATTCAACAGCGATGGATCGCGTGCGGGTGCCTGTGGCAATGGCACCCGATGCGTTGTTGAATGGTTGCACGGCCAGCAGCCAAAAGAAGCCTATTCATTTGCAGTTGATGGCAACCCCCTGGCAGCTACCCGAAATGACAATGGCACTGTCACTGTGAATATGGGTGTGCCGCGTTTTGATTGGGATCAGATTCCCTTATCTGAGGAATTTGCTGACACAAGCGGCATTGAGTTGCAGATTGGGCCTATTGACGCTCCGATTTTGCACACGCCCTCTGTGGCCAATATTGGCAATCCCCATGCGGTGTTTTGGACGGATAAAGACCCCAATTCGTTTGGGCTCGATAAGTTTGGTCCCATGCTGGAACATCATATGTTGTTTCCTGAACGTGCCAATATTTCAATTTGTCGTATCGATGGCCGGCAGGAGCTGACCTTGCGCACATGGGAACGTGGGGCAGGCTTGACCGACGCCTGCGGGTCTGCCGCATGTGCGGCGGCGGTATGCGCGATGCGGTTGGGCAGGGCGGATCGCCGTGTGGTGGTTCATTTGCCAGGTGGTGATCTGAACATTGAATGGCGGGAAGACAATTTCATTTTGATGACCGGTGGCACGGAATATGAATTTTCGGGCTTGTTCGATCCAAAATCCGGGGCGTGGGAACGCACATCATGAGTGGTCTTGAGTTTCTCACATTTGGCTGCCGGTTGAACACCTATGAAACCGAAGTCATGCGCCGGGAAGCAACAGCTGCCGGCCTTGATGCGCTTGATGGCGGGGCGGTGGTGGTCAACACCTGTGCGGTTACCGCAGAAGCGGTGCGCCAGGCCAAACAGGCCATTCGTCGTGCACGGCGCGAAAATCCCCAGGCCCGTATCATCGTTTCAGGGTGTGCGGCTCAAACTGACCCTGATGCCTTTGCCGTGATGGAGGAGGTTGATCTTGTTCTTGGCAATGAGGAAAAACTGCACGCCCATTCCTATCGGCAATTGCCGGAATTTGGTGTGAACCAATTTGAAAAAATACGTGTGAACGACATTATGTCGGTTCGCGAAACGGCCTCTCACATGGTGGAATCCATAGAGGGGCGCACGCGGGCATTTGTGCAGGTTCAAAACGGCTGCGACCATCGCTGCACGTTTTGTATCATCCCTTATGGCCGGGGTAATTCCCGATCTGTTCCGGCGGGTGAAGTTGTGGAACAGGCGAAACAGCTGGTGGGAAACGGCTATCGCGAAATCGTGCTGACGGGTGTGGACCTGACCTCCTGGGGCGGAGATCTGCCGGGCACGCCTTCGCTTGGGCGACTGGTGCAGGTTTTGCTGCGACAGATACCTGACTTACAGCGTTTGCGACTGTCTTCGATTGACTCCATTGAAGTGGACAAATCGCTGATGGATGCCATTGCAAGTGACCCACGTCTGATGCCGCATTTTCATCTGTCCCTTCAGTCTGGCGATGACATGATCCTTAAACGCATGAAACGCCGTCATCTGCGGGAAGATACGATCAGGTTCTGCAATGATGTGCGGGCGATACGCAAAGATGCGGTGTTTGGCGCTGATATTATTGCCGGGTTCCCAACCGAAACTGATGCAATGTTTGAAAACTCCTTGTCCATTTTGGACGAAGCCGGCCTTACGCATTTGCATGTATTTCCCTATTCCCCCCGCAAAGGCACACCAGCCCAGCGCATGCCGCAACTGGACCGGTCCGTGATATTGCAGCGTGCCCGGATATTGCGGGAAGCAGGAGCCAAGCGGTTACAGGCATTCTTGCAAAGCCGGGTGGGAATTACGGCGGCAGTTTTGGTGGAAAAGGATGGTTTTGGCCGAACCGATCAATTTACGCCGGTTGCAATTGAAGGCGCGCGGGCCGGTGATCTGGTTCGTGGTCATATACTTGGTCATGATGGGGTGCGCTTGACCGGTAAATTGTGTGACCAAAGCGCTGCAGCTTAGGGGGATCGATGGCTGAAAAGAAAGAAGGGTTTTTCAAGCGGTTGTTTCGCTTTGGAAAGAAGAGCCGTGATGAGGAACCACAAGCCGGTGAAGCGGCTGCGGCTGAAGAACAGGCGGCAGCCGAGGCTGCGTTAGAGGCAGAGAAACAAGCCCTGGCTGCGGCTGAAAAAGAGGCACAGGATCGTGCTGAAGCCGAGGCTCTTGCGAAAGCGCAGGCGGCCCAAAAGGAAGCAGAAGATAAAGCGCGGGCTAAAGCCGAACAGGCAGCAGAAGAGGCGCGGATCGCCGAAGCTGATAGGCTGGAACGTGCGGCAGAGGAAAAGGCGGCTGCGGCCGCAAAGGAAGCTGCCGCAAAGGCTGAAAAGCAACAAAAAGAAGATCAGGCAAAGGCCGAAAGCACCCGCAAAGCAGCTGAAAAAGCTGCCGCGCAAAAAGTGGCTGAGCTTGAATCGGAAGCAGAACGCCAGCGGGTAGAGCACGAGAAAAAACAACGCGAAGAGGCTGAAAGGCTTGCAAAGGAAGAGGCCGAGAAACAGATTTCAGAGCCAGAGCCAGAGCCAGAGCCAGAGCCAGAGCCAGAGCCAGAGCCAGAGCCAGAGCCAGAGCCAGAGCCAGAGCCAGAGCCAGAGCCAGAGCCAGAGCCAGAGCCAGAGCCAGAGCCAGAGCCAGAGCCAGA
>CALHBJ010000001.1 GCA_937930845.1 uncultured Rhizobiaceae group bacterium | reverse complement strand
GCGCCTGGTCTTGTTGTGGGCGGGTTTGAGAGCCTGTTTGAAGATGCCCAGCTGACATTCTCTTCGGGCAATGGCAATGGGTTTGTAATCAGTGATGTGGACGGAGATGTGGTCACGGTTGGTGTGACGGTCTCGACGGGTGTCTTGACGGCTGATGCGGCAGCGCTTGCGGGCAGTGGTGCGGTTCTTGTGGGGGATGGGACGGGGTCTTTGAGCCTGTCGGGCACGGGGGCTCAGATCACGGCGGCACTTGAGGGTGTTGTGTATACGCCATTGGCTGACTTTAACGGTGCAGCGCTTGTGAGCCTGTCGGTTGATGATGGTGTGGCGGGTGTTGTGAGCGCCTCTGTGGGGATTGCGATTGATCCTGTTGTGGATGCCAATAATGACACGGTAACGGTTGATGAGGATGTGGCGTCGACGTTCAATGTGTTGAGCGGTGCGGGCACGGACGGGGGCACGGGCGGTGCCGGTGTTGACAGTTTTGAAGCGGGTTATGGCGGGCCATCGGGGGCTGTGGTCACGGGTGTGAGCCAGGGATCGAACGGGGCTGTTGTGACGTTTGACGGTGCTGGCAATGTGACCTACACGCCGGCGGCCGATTATGTGGGCTTTGATACATTCACCTATACGATTGCCACGCCGGACGGTTCTGGTGGGACAATTGTTGAGACGGCCAGTGTGACGGTTGAAGTTGTTGCGGCCAATGACACGCCGGTTCAAACGGTTCCCGGTGCCCAGATATTGGGCGAAGACGGGTCCGTGACGTTCAGCGCCGGGGGCGGTAATGGGCTGTCGGTTGCCGATGCGGATGCGGGGGCTGTGCTGACCAGTGTGGTCACGGTTGTCCATGGTACGCTGAGTGTGGGCGCGGGGGCTGCTGGTGCGGGCACGGGCGTGCTTGGGGATGGTACATCAAGTGTGACCTTGTCGGGCTCGGTTGCGCAGATCAATGCGGCCCTTGAGGGTCTTGTTTATACACCGATTGCCGACTTTAACACGGCCGGTGGTGCGGTTGAGGTGTTGACCCTTGCCAGCAATGACGGGACTGGCGGTGCGGGTTCCATGGCGCTTGATACGGTCTCGCTGAGCATTGGTGCTGTGGGGGATATTACCGATGATGCGGTGACGACCGATGAGGATGTGGCGGCAACGTTTAATGTGCTTGCGGGCACGAACGGGGCGACTGCGGACAGTTTTGAGAATGCCGGTGCGCAGCTTGTCTCTGTGACCCAGGGGGCCAATGGGGTTGTGGGTTTTGATGCGGCGGGCAATGTGAGCTATACGCCGGCGTTGAACTTCAACTCGGCTGCGGGCGGCGTTGATACGTTCAGCTATACCATTGCCACCGCCGATGGCACCGGGGGCGTGATCACGGAGACGGCAACGGTGACGGTGACGGTCACTGCGGTTAATGACGCGCCGGTGGCGCGCGATAATGCCTATACGATTGGTGAAGATGCGGTGGGCGGCCTGTCGGGCAATGTGATCACCGATGATACGGGTTTGGGCGCTGATAGTGATGTGGATGGCGCATTGTTGTCGGTATCAGGCTTTACGATTGTTGGCGAGGCAGGTCCATTTATTGTGGGCGTGGCGTATCCCCTGTCTGGCGGTGCCGGTGATGTGACGCTGAACAGTGACGGGTCGTTTGACTATGCGCCGGGGGCCAACTTCAACGGCGCGGTGCCGGTGATTACCTATACGCTCGATGACGGGGCTGGTGGGTCTTCGACGGCTGATCTGTTGATTGATGTAACGCCGGTTAATGATGCGCCGGTTGGGTCTTCGCCGCTGGCGGTGACGGATGAAGATGTGCCGGTGATGGGCATTGTAACGATGAGCGATGTGGATGGGGATGTGCCTGTTGCCTCGCTTGATACGGCGCCGGGTTCGGCGCCCCAGCACGGGACTGTGGTGGTCAATGGGGATGGGTCTTATACCTATACGCCTGATCCCGATTACAACTCGACGATTGCCGGCAATGACAGTTTTGTTGTGCTGGTGGATGATCAAAACGGTGGCACGACGACGGTCACGGTTGTGGTTCAGATCAACCCGGTCAATGACGCGCCGGTGGCGCGGGACAATACCTATACGATTGGCGAAGATGCGGTGGGCGGCCTGTCGGGCAATGTGATCACCGATGTGGATGGTGTTGCCGGCAGCGATAGTGATGTGGATGGCGCGGTGTTGTCGGTGTCAGGCTTTACGATTGTTGGCGAGGCGGGTCCATTTGTTGTGGGCGTGGCTTATCCCTTATCGGGCGGTGCCGGTGATGTGACGCTCAACAGTGATGGGTCGTTTGACTATGTGCCGGGCGCCAACTTCAACGGCGCGGTGCCGGTGATTACCTATACGCTCGATGACGGGGCGGGCGGGTCTTCGACGGCTGATCTTGTGATTGATGTGACGGCGGTTAATGACGCGCCTGTTGCGGTTGCCGATACGATTGTGGGCATTGAGGATGGCGGGGCTGTTCTTGGCTCTGTGCTCGATGGCAGTCTGTCTGTGGGCGGTGTGGCTGACAGTGATGTGGATGGCGATACCCTTGTGGTCAGTCAGTTCACGGTGGCCGGTCTTGTGGGCCCGGGTGCGGGCGGATCGTTTGGTGCCGGGGAGACGGCGACGATTGCCGGTATTGGCGATGTGACCTTAAATAGCGATGGCACGTTCTCATTTGTGCCCGTGGCCGATTATAACTCCGATCCGGCGCCCGTGGGCAATGGCCCTGTGCCATTGATCAATTATACGGTCGTGGATGGGGCAGGCCCGGGAGCGCTTAGCGCCATGTCGACCCTGTCGATCACCATCACGCCGGTCAATGACGGCCCTGTGGCTGTGGATGATGTGGCCAGCGGTGTTGAAGATGGCGGCAATGTGGGCGGCAATCTGCTTGATGGCAGCCTGTCTGTGGGTGGTGTGGCTGACAGTGATGTGGAGGGCGATGCCCTTGCCATAAGCCAGTTCACGGTGGCCGGTCTTGTGGGCCCCGGTGCGGGCGGATCGTTTGGCGCCGGGGATACGGCGACGATGGCCGGTATTGGTGATCTCACGATCAATGGCGATGGCACATTCACCTTTGCCCCCGTGGCCGATTACAACTCCCAGCCAGCGCCGGTGGGCAATGGCCCGGTTCCCGCGGTCAGCTATACCATTGTCGATGGCCCAGGCCCCGGTGCCGGATCCGCCACCGCCAGTCTCACCCTCATCATAACCCCCCTCAACGACGCGCCTGTTGCGGTTGATGATGATTACACAGTCAATGAAGAAGCGGTACTGAATGCCAATGTGATTTCCACAAATCCGGGAATCGATTCCGATCCCGATGGAGATGCGATCAATGTTACATCCGCCACAATGGATATTGATGGCAGTGGCACTGCCACCGCACTGACATTGGGTGTTGCGGTAACGGTGACCAGCCCGCTCGGCGCGCCGATAGGTGACATCACGCTCGCCGCTGATGGGTCGCTGACTTTCGTACCTGTTGTCGACTTCACCGGCCCAGTTCCCAACATCGTCTATACGATTGAGGATACCAGCGGTGCCAGCAGCAATGCCACGATAACAATTGCCGTGGTCCCCGTGAATGATGCACCCGAAGGCAATGATGATAACGTCAGTGTCGAAGAAGATGTGGTGACAGCCCTGTTGCCCGCAATACCAAGTGATGTGGACGATGCTGTTGCAGATCTGACAGTCACCTTTAACCAGGTGCCGCCAGCGGGACAGGGGCAACTCAGCTATGTGCCCACAGGCGGTGGTACGGCAAATGTGACTGCGGGTACAACAATCACCAGCGGTGAATTTGCGACTTTGAGTTTCCTTACAGCGCAGGATTATACTGGACCGGTTGATCCGATCACCTATCAGGTGGCGGATGATGATGGATTGTCAGATGCCGGTTCCACGGGTTCCATTCTCATCACGATCACACCGGCCAATGATGCGCCGGTGGCCATTGATAATGATGAAACCATCAATGAGGACACATCTCTGACTGGCAATGTCATCACAGACAACAGTGTGGGCGGGCTTGACAGCGATCCTGAAAACGATCCGCTCATCCTTGTGTCGGCCAGTGTGGACACCAATGGTGATGGTTCCGATGAACCGCTCCTGCTGGGACTGCCGGTAACAATTACCGACAATGCCGGTGGCGCGATCGGGCAGTTCACAATTACTGCCACGGGCGGCTACACCTTTGTTGCGGCCGCTGACTATAATGGTTCGGTTCCAACTATCAGCTATACGATTGATGACGGCAGCGGCCTCACATCAACAGCCGGGCTGAATATCACGGTTGTTCCCACCAATGATGCACCTGAAGCAAGCGATGATGTGCGCAATGCCGACGAAGATGCGGCAACACTGCTCAATCCCACATTGCCAACCGATGTGGATGACGCGCAAGCCGATCTGACAATTGTTGTGACCCAGGTGCCCCAGGTAGCGCAGGGCACATTAAGCTATACGCGCGATGGCGGTGGTGTGAGTACGATTGTTGCAACCACAGTGTTGTCAGTATCGGAACTGGCAACGGTGACCTTCTTGTCTGCACCAGATTACACGGGGCCCGTGGATACGTTCACCTATGCCGTGGCAGACAATGCCGGTGCATCGGATGCGGGATCACTTGGTTCTGTGGCAATCACAATCAATCCGATCAATGACCTGCCAACGGCTGTCAATGATGGACCGGTTGCGGTGTTGGAAGATGTGCCATCAACTGGAAACGTGTTGGGTAATGATTCCGACGTGGACGGCGATCCAATCGTGGTTCAGGACTTTATTGTCAACGGTTTCACCGGCACGATTGCTGCTGGCGGCACCGCGCTGATACCGGGCATTGGCACCCTCGTCATCGAAGCAAATGGGGACTTCACGTTTACGCCTGTGCAGGATTACGTGGGACCGGTTCCCGCGGCCTCCTACACAATTACTGACAATGTATCAGGACCGGCGACTGCGCTTCTGGAATTTGCACCCGTCACGCCGGCAAATGACGCACCGGATGCGATCGACAATGCCTATTCGACCGTTGAAGAAACCCTGCTCGCGGGCAATGTGCTCGTCGACGATACGGGGGCGGGTACAGATGTTGACATTGACGGCGATATGCTCAGCATTTCCGGCTTCTCAATCATCGGTCAGGTTGGGCCATTTCAGCTTGGCGTTCCCTATCCGATTACCGGAACCGGCGTCTTTACACTGGCGGCTGATGGCGCGTTCACATTTGACCCTGTGGCTGATTTCAATGGCCTTGTACCAGAGATCACCTACACGGCGGATGACGGCAATGGCGCAGCCGATAGTGCAGTATTGCGCATTGAAGTGACCCCGGCCAACGACGCGCCAACGGGCATCGCATTGCCTGCCAACACGCTGGAAGACACCTCAGTCAATGGTTTCGTAACCATGGCAGACATTGATGGCGATGTGCCACAAGCCTCGCTGTTGACACCGGCAGCCAACGGCACCGTCCTGGTCAATGGCGACGGCACCTGGAGCTACACACCTATTGCCGACTTCAACGGTATGGATTCGTTTGAAGTGTTGATCGATGACCTCAACGGCGGCACGACCACAGTGACGGTTTCTGTGACTGTGGATGCCGTGATCGACATCGCTGATGATGCGATCACAACCGCCGAGGATACGCCAATTGTCGCAAATGTGCTCGATGGAACCGCCACGGACGGCGGTGTTTTCGGTCCCGGTGTGGATAGTTTCGAAGGTGTTCCGGTCGTAACGGCTGTATCCCAGGGCACCAATGGTTCGGTAACATTTACCGCCAATGGCGACGTCACCTATACCCCAGATGCCAATTACAACGGTCCAGATAGCTTTACCTACACAATTACTTCCGGTGGCGTAACAGAACAAGCCACGGTGAATGTCAACGTGTTGCCGGGCAATGATGCGCCTGTTGGTAGCGCGCCGCCTGCCACAACACTGGAAGAGCAGCCGGTAGGTGGAACAATAACAATGACGGATATTGATGGCGATGTGCCCATCGCTGTTCTCGACACACCGCCAGGAAATGGCAATGTGGTTGTCAATCCCGACGGCACCTGGACTTACACGCCCAATCCGGATTTTGACGGGGTTGATACGTTTGAAGTTACCATTGACGATCAAAATGGCGGCACCAGCACAGTGCTGGTCACCGTCAGTGTGATTGGTGTCAATGACGCGCCGGATGCAACTTCGTCCACCGTCACTGCGGTGCAGAACAATCCGCGTCCGCTCAATATCACATTGCCCACTGACCCGGACGATGATGCCAGCGTCATCCGCAGCCTCGTTCTGCAAACCCCAACGGGCAGCCAGGGCAGCTTGACCTATGTGCCGGATTCAACACCCGGCGGTGCGCCGGTTGCGGTGACGCCTGGATTGGTATTGAGCAACAGTGAATTGGCCAGTATTGAATTTACCGGTCTGCCAGGCTTCCTGGGAACCGCCAATCCGTTCGTCTTCGTCGCGACAGATGATCAAGGTGCATCGGATGCAGGCAGCCAGGCGACGATTACAATCGAAGTCGTGGACGCGCCAATCATTACCGAGGCGACTGAGCCGCCACAGACAACAGCGGAAGACACGCCGCTCAACGGATCGATCGACATTCTTGGCATATTGCCACCGGTAACGAGTGTAACGGTCGAGCCGCTTAACGGAACGGTGGTCATTACTGACCCGGTCAATGGCGACTACACATATACGCCCAATCCTGATTATTCAGGACCGGATCAGTTTACTGTTGTCGTGGATGATGGCACCAATCCGCCCATCACAGTGGTGGTGGATGTGACAGTCACACCGGTGGACGATGCACCGCAACAGGTTGGTCCGCTTGGCCCGATCAGCGCAGTTGATGGCGGCAGTGTGAACATTCCGCTGCCGAGCTTCTTCACCGATGTGGATTCGCCGTTGACATTTGGTGCCACGGGTCTGCCGACTGGCCTCAGCTTTGATCCGGCCACGGGCTTGATCTCTGGCGTATTGCCATCGGATTCATCGCAAGGCGGGCCTTACACCATTACCGTCACGGTCGATGATGGCGTCAATCCGCCAATCATCACCACATTTGATTTGGTTGTAGACAATCCCGCACCTGTTGGTGGCGATACGACACGGACCGTATTTGAAGGTGATCCGGTTGATATTTCTGGCCCGTCACTGATTTCCGATCCCGATGGTGATGCTCTGATGTGGACAGCAACCGGCATTCCGGCCTGGTTGGTTCTTGATCCGGTGACCGGCCAGATCACCGGAACAGTGCCGGAAGGGGCCTCTGATCTTGGGCCAGTGTCTTTCAGTGTGACCGCAGATGATGGCCAGGGTGGTGTTCGCACCATCCTCGTCACCGTCGTGCCAACCATTGCGGATAATGACCTGATCAAGACAGTCGATATCTTCGACAGGTTTGAGGACGAACGCCGGGAAGACGCGCCTGGAAAAGATCCCATCGTGCCGTTCATTGTGGATTCGATCAACGAACTGGGATCGCTGGATGGCATCAATACGCTTGATGGCGAGAGTGGCATCATCGTTGAGACCGTCGATAATATTGACGAGATGAACGAGACAACCACATCTGAAGGTGTCGATCCGGCTGTGCTGGAAGCGGTGCGGGCCATTGACGCCCTGCGTCAGGTTCATCGTGAGAATGCTGCGCGGACACCCACCATATTTGAAGATTGGGATGTGGAAGGGTTGACCGGATTCTCCCTCAAATTTGGATATGGCGACAGTCTCGGCGACAGCGATGCCGATGAATCCATTGGTCAGCTGACAATCGAAACCTATGTGCGCCAGCGCGTATTGTTCATTGATGTCAACAACACGTTTGACCCCGTCAAACAGGGCATTGTGGCGCGGTATCATGTGGAACTTGCTGACGGCTCGCCGGTGCCCGACTGGATCAGGATCGTGCGCGATGGTTTCATTGTGGCCGAACGACCTGCCGATCAATGGGATCTTGAACTAAAGATTTCCGCTGAAATGCAGGACGGTACATTCGTCAGCCGTGGTGTTGTGATTGATGGCCCCACTGGAGAAATCCAACCGCTCATTCTTGATGGCAGCGAAAATGGTGCGAGCGGCTTCTCTGACCAGTTGCGTCAGATTGCCGACAAGCGTCCCGACGTTATCTTCTTCGAAGACGAGCGCACGGAAGGGAACAATTAGGGCAACGCAGCGCAATTAGTCTGCGGTGAATCTGGATTTCTTTAATCCTGTAGTGACACCATCATGCCGAACTGGCGTGATGGTGTTTCATTTTGTCGTCCGCGCTTTCAAAATCGCCCAACGCCTATGATTGTTTGATAAAATATTGACTTCATGGGGGCCTGTGCCAAGTTCGTCATCAATGCAGAAATCGTTAGAATTTCATTGGCGATCTGCAACATAATGGGGTGGGTGTGAGTGTCCTGTTTGATTCACGATATGCAATTTTGGCCATGCGCCATTGCCTGACATAGAACCGCTATTTTTGAGCTCCCTGCCACTGGCCGCGCTCATATTGTTCATTGTGTTTGCTGGTGCCATTGTACAGGCCGGGCTGGGCATGGGGTTTGGCTTGGCCGTGGCTCCGCTCCTTGCCCTGTTAGACCCTGCACTGGTTCCAGCATCCGCGCTTTATCTGGGTATGGCCACCGCCCTGTTTGGCGCCATTCGGGAACGTGAAAACATAGCGTGGTCCCAGGTTGGCGTCGGAATGCTTGGCCGGAGCAGCGGCATATTGTGCGGTGTCGTGGCCCTGATCTACATGACCGACCGATCGACATTCCAACTGGTGTTTGGCCTATTGATTGCCTTTGGGGTTTTGCTTTCTGCCTTTGGCTGGCAATTAAAGCTCACACTGGGCAGTCTTGTTTCCATGGGCGGCATATCCGGCCTGATGGGCGTGATCACTTCGGTGGGTGCGCCGCCGCTGGCCATCATCTACCAAAATGAAGACCCAAAAACGGCCCGTCCAACACTGGCGGCATTCTTTGCCTTCGGCGGTGCCATATCCCTGACCGCGCTTTACTTGACCGGTTGGGCCGGACTGCGCGAATTCTGGATGGCCTGTGCCATGGCCCCGGCAGCTATTCTTGGCACATTGGTGGGTCGTGGATTGAAGGGGCGGTTTGATGCAAGCTACCGGCCTCTGTTGTTGGTTGTGGCGGGCATCGCATCCGTCTTGCTGATCATGCGAGGCGTGTCATGAAGACCATGATTGCTGCATTTGCCTGGCTGTCAGATTGGGCGCGCATTGTTCTTGTCATCGGGCTGTTGGTGGGCATCGCGCTGCCGGATGTCGCCGAATTCGTGCGTGGACATATTGCTGAATTGCTTGTCTTGCTGTTGTTTTTTGCAGCTTTGCGAATTGGGCCCAAGGCGGCACTGGGGCGGGTAGAACGTTTCGGTCCCCTGTTCTGCCTGATCCTGTTTTATCAGGTGGCCATGCCGATTGCTGCCATATTGGCATTTGCTGCCTGGGGTTGGCAGGGCATGGTGCCTTCCGCCATAATTTTGATGTTGGCGGCAGCGCCCATTTCCGGCTCGCCCAATCTCACTGTCATGGTGGGCGGTGATCCCGCTCCTTCGCTTAGATTGCTGGTGCTGACAACCTCTCTCTTGCCGATCACGGTTGTGCCGGTGTTTTATTTCTCCCCTTTGTTTGGATCTCCAGATCAGGTGTTCCATGCTGCCCTGCGTCTGCTTGGCATCATTGCCCTGTCCTGCACGGTCGCATTCACCATTCGCCATTTCTTCATGAAGGAGTTGGAGGGAGAACGGCTAAAGGCAGTGGACGGTGTCTCCGCTTTTTTGATGGCAGTCTTGGTTGTCGGCCTGATGTCGGCGTTTGGTCCCATGTTATTTACCCAGCCCTGGGTGCTGGCCGGTGTGATGGGGGTGACATTCAGCGTCAATATCGGGTTGCAAATGGTTGCTCGTTCAGTGCTGACAAAATGGTCTGAACCCGGCGAACGCACGGCTTACGCCGTTGGCGCTGGCAACCGCAATATGGCGCTCTTCCTGGCCGCCTTGCCAGCTTCAGTCACCGATCCATTACTGGTCTATGTGGCATGTTATCAAATACCCATGTATCTCACACCCTACATATTGGGCCGGTTTTACCGCTGGCTGGACAGCAAATAGGAACAGGCCGACATGCGCAATTTTGTTTTGATATGGGCCATATTGCTGGCCGTTTCACCGGCTGTTGCCGAGCCGCAAAAACTCAATGACGCACAGATCATTGATCTCTTGCCAAATATCATCGCCGTGGGTGCTTCTGCGCGTCAGACATTCGAAGCCGATGGAAACACGCTATATGGAGCTGGCCGGCCAAGCCTTGGTATCTGGCGCGCAACGGATGGCCAATATTGTTCACAATGGCCCCCGGCGACCAAATGGGTATGTTTTGATGTGCTGTACGACAAAGAGGCCAATACCATCACCTGGGTTGATGCAACGGGCAACAAAGAGGTGAACCGCATTGAACCGCGCTGATGCGGAAGCGCTTATTTGCCTTTAAAACTCGCCTTTTCCTTCTTGAAAAATGCCTCAATGCCTGCTCGGCAATCTTCGCTTTTCAAAAGCGGGTTCTGCTCCTCGGCCTCAAATGAAATGGCATCGCCGTAATTCATATGCCCAACCTGCCGGAGCAGGCGTTTTGCGGCAGCCATGGAAAGCGGCGCACCTTCGGCAAGCCGGTGCGCCCAGCTTAAGGTTATCTCATCCAGTTCACCGGAAGGGGCAATCTTGTTCGCGATGCCATAGCGCAAGCAATCATCGGCAGAAATTTTCTGGCCTTCCAATATCGCCGCCAACGCCCGATGATATCCCATATTCTGCAACAGCAATTGGGTATTGCCCCCATCGGGTATCAGTGCAATCGCCGCAAAAGCCATATAAATTGTGGCATCGTCAGCCATTGTCACCAGGTCACAATTCATGGCGAAGGCTGCGCCAATTCCAGCGGCTGTGCCATGCACCTGGGCAATCCAGATTTTGCTGCTGCTGGCAATGCCCGTCAGCGAAGGTTTGTATTCCCGGTTTATGTGCTCGCTCACCTCGTCGTCCATGCCGTCGGCGAGGTCGGCTCCGGCACAAAACCCGCGCCCATTGCCCTTCAAAATAACAACCCGAATATTCAGGTCTGTTTCAAGCTCCACAACGATTTCGCGCAGACGGGCGCGCAACACTTTGTCCAGGGCGTTAAATTGGCCAGGGCGATTTAGAGTAAGCGTAGCCACCGCGCCGGCCTTTTCCACCAGCAATACATCTTCACTCAATTTTGCATCCTCCCAAAAGCTCAGGCTCATGTGTTCAACCTGTGTAAGGGTAAACCATAGCCTTCCCACACAAATTCGGAAGTCGAAGATTTTCAGGAATTGGCAAAATGTCCGCCGGCCTTGGTTAAAGGCCCAGAGCGGCTTTCAGCTTGGAATCGCGGCCATAGACATCGGGGCGAAAATGCACTGTGCCGTCGCGGGTGGCCCAGGATGTGAGATAGGTGACATAAAGCGCAATGGGTTCGTTAAGCATGAGCACCGCATCGCGATTGGCCAGGCGTAATTTATCCAGATCACCCTTACTCATCACATTGCCCAAGGAACCTGAATAAGAGCCACCCTGATCCTCAATAACCAATTCTCCGCTGGTCATTTGCGATGACCCGTTGGACTTGTATTGAAAATTCAGTTGAAGGGCTGTTCCGTTGTCACCAGCCATTTTCTTAAACGATATGACCTCGCCATAAAATGCCGGCAACTTCTCAAGAGAGGCATCCGGCTGGATTTTGGCCTCGCCCTTGGTTTTGTCGTCGACCAGCATCTTCAATGTCTGATCCACCAGATTCAGATAAATCATGGTGCCGTTTGTGCTGCGGTTCTGCCAACGTCGGCGCTCAAGATTGATGTCGATCTTGCGCGCCTGTTCTTCCAAAGGGGTCAGCATGGCCGCACGTGTTTTTGGCCCCAGTTTCCCGTCCGTCTCCAGTCCGTTGCGAGACTGAAACGACTTCACTGCTTTCGTCAGTTCGGCATCAAACCCTTTACTGGAATTCATATGCTGCACCGGCAGGTCACCCATCAGCGCCAGCATTTGCCGCGCTTCAGCGGCGTTGGGCCTGCCATTGGGTTTGGGCCAACGACCAGATTGTATAATACGTTGTAATTCCAGCTTTTTGGAAATCAGACGCAGATAGCGCCGGTCTTTGCCAACCAGTTTACCAAGCATTTGCCGCAAATTGCCTGCAGCGGCGGCATCTTCAACCAGTTTCGCTGGATCAAGAAGGATCGGCGCAATCTGATTGCCGGGATAAGTCGTCAAATTGGTCATTCGGCCATTGATCAGGTCATGGGTAAAATCCACAAGCGCACCAGTCATCAGCAAATCAAGACGCGCCAGTTTGGCCGGCTCTTTGCTGGCCATCAGTGTGTCCATTTCGTCGACACTATAAAGCTTGGGCGAAAGACCGTGGACGATGGAAGTTTTGATTTCGCCCAGCAGCGCTTTTGCCTTGCCCTTGGGGCCGGAATCGCGGCTCCATACTGGCTTGAAACTGCGCGTGGCATAAAAAGCGCGAATGTCATTGTAGCTGGAGTTTGCCGTTGCGGATCCCGTATCGACCTTGGCACCTTCGGCCATAAGTTTGGCCAGTGCCGCGCCAACCGCCTCGTTATTAGCGGCCTGCCCAGGCCCCAAAACGGTCAACATCATCACCAGGGCGAAAATGAACTGGCCTGTTTTCCTGGCAAAAGCTGCAAAAATCATGAGGGCCCGCCACCGGAGCCGAATTGAACTTCTACCTGGATAGCAGCCTGGCTGGAATCATAGATAATGCTGATAAATTCCCCGGGGGATACGGATTCCAACATTGCGAGATTCTGTCCATCCACCGCTAAAGTGGCAGGATTCAAACCGTCGGACTCCACGGAAATTGTGCTCGTTGGATCATTGGGATCGAACCCGGAAGAGGGTCCAAGCAGAGTTTCCAGATTGATGACATCTTCGCCCTCGGTGTAGTCAGCAATTGTGGTGCCAAGCGAACCGGCAAGGATCTGGAATTCATCATTTCCTGATCCGCCCTCCAAATTGTTGAAATTGCCGACGGCGAGCAGATAGTCATTGCCTGGCCCACCCGCTATGTCATTGAAATCGCCATCGGTGAAGATAATGTCATCACCGGCACCGCCGCCGATGATGTCTGACCCTGTGCCGCCATCGATGATGTCGTTGCCCCCTTGCCCTTCAATCTCATCATTACCTGCAAATCCCCTGATGCGGTCATTTGCGCCCGTGCCATATAGAGACGCGGTTCCCTGATCATTGCCAGGAGTTCCGTTGATGATGTTGGCGTTCGATACGGCAGCAGTCACAGTCGTGACATTGCTGCCCAATCCGGCATCGTCAGTGACACTAAATGAGAATTCGCGGGTTGCATTCAGCGGCGTCAGCGCACCAGGTTCAACCTGGAAAGCAACGGACTGCAGCGCAGCTTCATAGTCAGCCACGTTTGCCGTACCCGACAGTGTGAGAACATTATTGATGAGTATGCCGGATATGCCGTTTTGGTTGACAAATTCAAGCGTATCAGTACCCGCCTGGAAACCGGTGCCGATTGTCACCGTGGCACCGGTCAGAGTTGTGCTGTCCACATCGCTCAACGAAATCGTTGAATCGATAGCGCGGGCACCATCCCCTTCCACATAGGTGAACGCAGAGGTCGAACTGCTGATCACCGGCGTTTCGCCCGTACCTTGAATCGTAATCGTTACCGTTTGGGTTTGCGTGGAATTGTTGGCAGCGCCGCTGTCGTCAGTGGCATTAAAGCCGAAGGACAGTGTGATGGTCTCACCGGCTTTCAAAAACTGCACATCGGCATTGGCAACTTTATAGTCCCACTGATTGGCACTCACGACCGAAATCTGGGCGGTCAATGCCGCAATTTGAGCAGCCGACAATGTGCCGCCACTCCATGTTGCATCATTGTTGTAGGAAACATTGCCTGACAAAATGTCTGATGCATCAACGTCCTGCGGCGCGTCTGCACCGCTAAATGCGACGGAGACGCCCAGGTTTCCTGAGACGATGCCGGTGTCTTCTGTCAGCGTATAATTAAAGGCTGGTGTCAGTCCGGTCGGTGCATCATTCGTACCGGTGATTGTGACAACCACATCGGTGGTCGCTGTCCCGCCATTGCCGTCGCTGACATCCACTTTGTAAGTCAGCTCCAGCGTTTCATCTTTCGCCAGGAAGTCGAAGATTTCCGACCCGCTGTCAAAACTCCAGGCAATATCACCCTCATTTCCCGCTGTGCCGACAACCGGTACGGGCCCCACACTGAAAAAACCCTCCAGAGCCGCAGTGGTCAGCGGGTTCACCCCGGCGCCAGTGCCGCCAACGGTCACACCATCCAGCGCCACGGATACGGTATCGGTCGTGTCCGCATCGCTCACGCTGATGGTGCCCGAATCTGTCAAAGGAGCAATGCCCTCGGTCAATGCAGATGTGGCAGAATCCGTTCCCACAAGAGAAATCACCGGCTGCTGATTGGTGCCCTCGATGGTGATGGTCACGTCCTGGGTATTGGTCAGGCTGCTGGCGCCATTATCATCGGTCAGCGTGACGGTATAGGTGAGGGTGAGTGTCTCGCCCAAAGCCAGATAATCGAAGGTCTGGGCAGCGGCAGTGAAGTCCCATGTGACGGTGCCCGCATTGTCAGTGCCCGTGACTTCCACACCGGTCTTGGGCGTGAACAGGGCCAGCAGGGCGGTATCATCCAGAGCTGCGCCCTGGGCATCACTATCCTGCCCGACAGTGGCCACGGTAACCCCGGAAATGGTGACCACATCGGTCGTATCCACATCGGAAACATCGAACGAGCCATTGGTGGCCAGCAGGACCGAACCATCGGTGAAGGTCTCCGCCACATCGGCGGGATTATTAACGGTGATCTGAGGCTGCTGATTGGTGCCTTCGATGGTGATGACAATATCCTGAATTGCCGTAAGACTGTCTGGACCATTGTCATCGGTGAGTGTTTCCACCCGATATGTAACCGTCAGCGTTTCGCCCAATGCGAGATAGTCAAATGTTTGCGCATCAGCGTTAAACGTCCATTCAACAACGCCTTCATTGTCGTTATTGGGAATTTCCACGCCTGAGCGGGGCGAGAACAAATCGAGCAATCCAGCGGTGGAAAGGTGCGCATTTTGAGCATCAACATCCTGGCCATCTGTCAGCACAGTAATACCGGCAATGGTGATAATGTCGGTCGTATCCACGTCTGATACGATGAAGGAACCGTCTGTGCTCAAAAGGGCTGAACCGTCAACAAATGTCTCTGCCACATCGTCAGGGTTGTTGACGGTGATGATGGGTTCCTGGTTGGTGCCCTCAATGGTGATGACAACGTCTTGTGTCTCGGAAAGACTGTTCGCACCATTATCGTCGGTAAGTGTGATCGTGTAGGTGAGAGTGAGCGTCTCGCCCAAAGCCAGATAATCGAATGTATTGGCAGCCGCGTTAAAGTCCCACGACACCGTGCCGGTGGTCTCGCCATTGATTACCTCAACACCACTGCGGGGCACGAAGAGATCGAGCAATTCGGCATTGGACAAATCGGCCCCTTGAGCATCCGTGTCTTGACCAGCGGTAACAACGCTCACGTCTGTGATTGAAACCACATCGGTCACATCCACATCAATCACGCCGAACGATCCCGATGTCGACAACAAAGCCGAGCCATCCGTGAACGTGTGGTCCACATCCGTCAACACACCGATCTGCGGCGCGTCATTGGTGCCCGTGATGGTGATGACCACATTTTGCGTAACGGAATCCGGTTCATCGCCTGAATTGCCGCCGCCCACACCGCTGTCATCCGTGATCGTGATCGGGTAGATGAGGGTCAGCGTTTCTCCCAATGCGAGGAAGTCAATATCGGCTTCCGCGACTGAATATTGCCACGCCACATCGCCTTCAACGGGCGCAGGGCGCGAGGTCAGAACGGGAGGCGGGCCGGGGTTGAAAGTCAAAACCGGAGCCGGGTCAGCGGATGTTTCGGTGAGCGTCAATGCGATGGAACCGATCGGCCCCAGATCAACCTCGGCACCGCTGCCTTGTGTCCACACCACATCAGGCGCGCCAGCCGACGGTGTGTGGGTGTCAGACGCATCGGTGTCGGCAAATTCCACCTCACCAAACGCCATGCGGATATTGGTGTTATTGCCGGTATCGGCGTTTTCCGTAAAGGAATCCGAAAAGCCGGAAATGTCCACATTTGTGACAACAGGTTGCTCGTTACGGCCGGTCAGCGTGACGGTGATCGTGCCAATATCGGTCTGTCCGCCATCATCAACGATCGTGTATTCAAAAATATCCTGATCCACATCATTGAGACCAAGGAAATCATAAGCGCCATTGGGAGAATAGGTAATGTCCCCATCGGATTCGATCAGCAATATGGCACCCGAAGGCAGCGGCACTGACGCAACAGACCCGACAAAAACAAGATCCTGACCATTGATCTGGCTGACATTGATCGGAAAGCCTTCAGGGTCAATGTCGACACCATTATTGTTGTCATTCACAACAACGTTCAGGCCCGTGGAGATTGTTGTGTTGTCGTCTGTGGCGAACTCATCGTCGGAGGCGACCGGCGGATCATCATTGTTGGAACCATCGGCCAGGACACCACCATCGCCATTGGGATCATCGCCTGCGCCACCATCTTCGGGGCCGTCGCCATCGTCGCTGGCAGTGGCATCAAAGCCAATGCGCTGAAATGAATTGGCCCCATCGATTTCAGCCCGGTCGCCCAGCGACCTGCTGAACACGTCTTGAATTTCATCCAGCGCAACCTGGTCTTCCAGCAGGTCGAGCCCGGTCTTGTTGATTTTGACCGCCTCATTGGACAGGGAGGTCACCACCCACTTATCCGCCGTGGAACGCACAGTGCCTAAAATGGCTCCGGTTTCCTTATTGATGATCACATAGCTGCCGATCTTGCCGGTATCCGGGTCGGGCAGAATGGTGAATTCCGAAACGCCAAGGTCGGTATTGATAACAACGCGGGGCGTGGTGCCCCGAATACCCATGGTCGCCACGGGGGTGTCGATCTTCATATTGCCGGTTGGCGCAATGTCGCCGGTGACAAATACGAAGGCACCCTGCACGAGGTTGAAATTCATCGAACTGTTGCCGACATTTGCCGGGTCGAAGATCAATTCATCGAGCACCATGCGGGCATCGGCCGACATGGAGAACACGGTTTTGTCGACGAAGGAAATACCAAGTTTGGAACCGGCACCTGTTTCGATCACATCACCTTGATAGACCGGCGTATCAATCGCCAGCGGGGTTTTTGTGCCATCGGCTGATGTGCTGGTGGCCGCACCTTCAAGCTTGATGACCTTGCCGATCTGAGCTGCATTGCCGCCGCCAGCCTGGGCATATTGCCCGCCGAACGGGTCTCCGGCGAGCGTGCTCACCAGATCAGCTTCCAAAAAGGCACCATTTGGGGCTGCGAGATTTGCCGGTGTGGCAGACCCAAAATAATCGGCAATCAGATGGCTTTCACCCTCATGCTCGATCAAAAGGTCATTGCCCTGGCGGCTATAGTCACCCAGAAACAAAACCGCAGGATCATCAACGACGATGGCGCGGCCATCGGTCGTGTTCTCGATGACCCGAATTGTTTCGGGCTCCGAGGTAACCGACAGCGCGGATGTATCAGATGTTGAATCGCCGATGGTACGCATGGCTCAGGGCTTCTCTTGCTTGAGATGTATGTGAACTCAGTCTGCCCCGTCTGAATCTCCTACCAAACTATTGCGATTTTGAGTAATTGTCCAGCAATCACAAAGACATATTACAAATTACCCAGGTTATACCTTACCTAGGGTCACGTAATGCACGATCCTTTGCCACAAGTATGGGCTTCATCAAGTATTCCAGAACGGAACGCTTGCCAGTTGCAATATCAACGGTGGCGACCATTCCGGGAATAATATCAAGGGGCGCGGCACCGCCATCTTGCTGTTGTTCCACGTCCGTGCTGACGACAACCTGATAAAAAGTCTCACGATTCTCGTTAGTTATCGTGTCTGCACCAATTCTTTGAACCGTTCCCGTCAGCGTGCCATATCGGGTATAATCAAAGGCAGAAATGCGAATAGTGGCGGGCAGCCCGGCCCGGATGAAAGCAATATCTTCTGGCCTGATCTGAGTTTCTATAAGTAATCTGTCGTCCAGCGGTACAATTTCAACAATTGCGTCGCCTGCGCGCACCACTTCATTGATCGCCGCCACGTTTACCTTATTTACAACTCCCTTGACGGGAGAACGCAAAACCGCTCGCTTCACGGTATCTGTAGCTGCCCGCAAGGTTTGTTCCACGATGGCCAGATCGGCATTGACGATGGACAGGCGTGAGGTGGCCTCCGCCTTGAATGCAATCATTTCCGAACTCACCATGGCACGGGCTTCCGCCACCTCGGCTTCTAGCCTGCTGCGGGTGGCTTCAAATATTTTCAGATCGCCGGCCAGGCGGATCGATTCACGCTGCACGCGGATGAAATCAATTTCCGGCACCGCCTTGCGCCGAAACAGCCGTTTGATGAGGGCAAGTTCCTTATTAGCCAATGCCAGCAATCCAGATGTCTTGGCCGTGTTGGCAATGGCTTCAGCCAGGCTTTGTTCTTTTTGGGCAAGCTGCGAGCGCCGCACACTGGCTTGTTCGTTGAGCTTTTGCCGGGTCGAGCGAAAAACCGCCTGCTGGTCCGTGTAGAATGCCAGGTTTTCCTGTGATGCCGTGGCAGGAATTGCAAAGGCATCGGCATCCGCCAGTTCGGCCCGCAATCTGGCCTGCTCAGCGGTCAGTGCATCCTTGCGTCGATTGAGTTCTCCCAGCCTCGAAGAAGCGCCGGTATCATCAATCCGCAGCAATTCCTGTCCCAGTTCAACGCGGTCGCCCTCGCGCACCAGAATTTTGGCCACAAGACCGGGTTCGAGGCTTTCCACTGTCTGGACCTGGCTGGAGGGAATGACCCGCCCCTGACCGGAAGTGACCTGTTCCACATTAGCCCACCCAGCCCAGGCGATGGCGCTGAATATCGTCAGGCCGATCAGGATTAAGACACGCCAGCCCGTACCCGAGCCAGAAGATTGAATGGCCCCCGCCGGATCATTGGCAAACTCAAGCTCTTCACTGGCCATGGGTCGCCCCTCCCGCTTGTCTGGAAGCGGAATTGCGATCTAGTCCAAGCTGTTTCATCACTTCGTTCTTGGGGCCATCGGCGATGATCCGACCGCCATCAATCACGATGATCCTATCCACCAGTTCCAGAAGTGACATGCGATGGGTGGCGACAATCAGCGTTTTGAACTCGCTTTTAAAGCGCACGAGGTTGTTCACCAGAGTAGTCTCGGTCGTGGAATCCATCGAAGCCGTGGGTTCGTCCATGAACAGAATTTTCGGCATATTGGCCAGTGTCCGCGCCAATGCAAGGGCTTGTTTTTGGCCGCCGGACAAGTAGCGCCCGCGTTCACCAACCGGCATTTCATAGCCCAATGGGTGCGCCTGAACGAAAGACGAAATACCAGTAATGAAGCACACTTTTTCAAACAATTCAGGCGCAACCGGGCCATTAAAACATATGTTCTCGCGCACCGACCCCGAGAAAAGGTCCGGCTCCTGGCCCACATATCCAACGGCTTTGCGCAAGTCGGCAACATGCCGGTGACGAATATCAATATCGTCCAGTAGAATGGCTCCGTCGGTGACTTCATAAAGCCCGCACAGCAATTTGCCGATTGTCGACTTGCCAGAGCCAACCCTGCCCACCAGCCCAACCCGTTCGCCAGGCGAGATGCGGGTGGTTAAATCGTACAGGGCGTTGGCCTCAGAGCCCGGGTAATTGAAATTCGCGCCTCTGAATTCAAGCCGCCCCTGCAATATGGATTCCGCGCGCCCCACAGTGACATCATGGTCGCGGGAAAGGCCCATAATCTTGTTCAGCCCCGACAGGGCGGTGATCGATTGTTGCATGCGCGACAGGGTCATGGCGATACCACCCAGCGGTGCCAATACGCGCCCGGCCAAAATATTGGCCGCAATCAGGGCACCGACGGAAGTTTCGCCGGCCGCGATCAGATAGACACCCCAAACGATGATGATGACGCTGACACCCTGTTGCACAAAGGTGGAAAAGAAGATTGCCAGGGATGACCAGAACCGGGTTTTCGACGTGGCGCGCACCGTATCAGCCACGGCAGATTCCCATCGTCTCTGGAAAGCCCCCTCCGAGCTGGTGCTTTTGACGGTCTCGATGCCGATCAGGGATTCCACAAGCACGGAATGGCGATGATGGCTCGATGTGAGTCCTTTTTTGACCGATGAGTTGAGGGGAATCTGGATCAGCAATGTGACCATGAGTACAAGTGGCACCGCTGCCAGCGGCACCAGAACAAGAGGGCCAACGATAAGCCACAAGACGGTGAGAAACAGCCCGATAAACACCAGGTCAATTACGGATGTTAAGCTGGCTGATGTGAAAAAGTCGCGCACGTTTTCAAACTCGCGAACCGTGCTGGCAATGTCGCCCGCGCTGGCGGGTCTCTCCGACATTTTTGCATCAAGTACCTGTCGGTAAATGTCAGCCGAAACCTTCATGTCGATGCGCCGACCTGCGTTGTCGATAATTGTGGCCCGCAACATGCGCAGCACGAAATCGAAACCAAGGGCAATCACAACCCCGGTAGCCAATGCCCAAAGTGTGGGGATGGCATTATACGGGATCACCCGATCATAGACGTTCATCACGAAAAGCGGCAACGCCAACGCCAACAGGTTGACGAACAGAGCCACAAGCACAATTTGCGTCCAGGCACCCCAAAATCGACGCACGGTCGACCATAGCCAATGGCCACCGGAACGCGAATCCTTTGCCGGGTCTTCAAGGAAACTGTCGACCGCCGGGCTCACATAGACAACGTGATCAAGTGTTTCCTGATCCAGTTGCTTGGCGCTGATGCGGCGACCGCCCTTGTGGCCGGGCATCTCCAGCATGAACTTGCCGCTCCTGCCGCGCCGTCCCGTCACAAGCCCCACATCACCGCCTTCGAAAAGCACAATGAAAGGGCAGACGATCAGCGGCACTTGGGACGGCTGTTTGGCGACAACCCTGGCTGACAGCCCCAGATTTTCAAACGCGGCTTCCACATGGGGCAATGTCAGTCGCCCGTTTTCCAGCGGCAGGCTGGCCAGGGCCGCAGCTTTTGAAAATGGTTTTTGGTGAAATTGTGCAACAGCCTCCACCGCATCCAAAAGCGGCATTGGCTGATCGACACGCTGTTCAGAGGCGTTTGGGGGCATGGCTTGAGGCGCAGCTGTCACGTGGTGTCCCTGTTTATTCGGGAGCGCAATTCCGTTGGATGGTTAGTCCTGCCGCAATGAAGGAATGGAAAATGCCCGCCTCAAGTTTTTCTTTGAGAAGATCCGCACGTCTGACGGTGCATCATGCGTGCCAGCCGGTTTCTCCACCTTGAAAGTGTGCAGCAAGCGGCCTGTGCTGGCAATAAGCTGATAGGCGGAGAAGCGGCGAATGGCCCGCACATTCGACAATTCGAATTCGCTGGCAAAGCGCGAGTTCTCGGCATCCAGCACATCCAGCAAGCTACGTTTGTCAGCTTCATATTCGCGTCGATAGGCGGCCAATACGCGCTGGGTCTGCTTCAACTGATTGGTCAAAGCCTTAACCTGAACGCGGCCATCGACAACACGTGTCCAGGCACTTTCAATCTGTTCGGTGACCGAACGCACCAGCGTGTCATATTCGGCTACTTTTTCATATTCCCGTTCGGTCAGTTCAGCCACACGCGCTTCGCGAATGCCCCCGTCAAACAGACGCCATCTCATGGTGACCATTCCCCGAACTTCATTCGACCGGCCAGGGGTGCCATCGAGATCTTCGCCGCGAGAGGCACTGCCTTCAAGGGCAACGATGGGATACAAGGATGATTTAAATTGGTCCTTGCGGAAGCCCGCCACATCAACTTCCGCCCGCAAGGCGGCAAGCCGTGGGTTCTTGTCGATTGCCATGCGCACGGCACCATCCGATGTCCGGTATCCCAAACGGGGAAGGTCGACCTTGCCAAGCCTTCTTGGGGAAACGCCAACGGCTTCCTTGAATTTGGCATAGGCCGTGTTCCGGGCGATCTTGATTTGAGCCACCAGGGCCTTGGCTGCTTCCAAACGCTCACGGGTCTGGTTCAAATCGCCCTCGGAATTCTTGCCGCCCTCCACACGGGCCTGCACCAGTGTCAGCAATTTGCGGTGACGGTTCACATTCGCATTGGCGAGCTTGATGAGGTGGTCATGGCGCACGGCATCAATATAGGCTTCGACAACATTGAGGGCGATGGTTTCTGACCGTGCCATCACTTTTTGGGCTGCCGCCGAAATGCGCGCCTGGGACTGATACACATCATTGGCCCGGTCCCAGCCATCAAACAGGATTTGCCGAATGTTAATCGATGCCTTGCGGCGATTGCGCCAGCGGTCGTTCACCAGCGGACCAAACCCCTCAGGCCGGTCGACCCGTTCGGCACCAAAGTCCGCGCTCAAATCGACTTCTGGAAAATACCGGCCGGTTGCCTGATCCAAAACCTTATCGGTTGCCCGGCGACTTGCCTGGGCAGCGGCAATGCGCGGATTGGTCTTAACAGCCGTGTCGATTGCCTCCCGCAACGACATCGCATTTGCGCCAATCGGCGTGATCAACACACCTGCAGCAACTGTTACAGACAACAACCAATTTGACATCGCGCAGCTCACAACAATGGAAATGTATACAATCAGATTTGAAAATCTGAAACCGTTTCGCGGACAGTCATCCAGCGAAGCGTGTACATTTTTTCCAAGGCTCCCAAAATACTATTCGTGTGTATCTGCCGAAAATACAACACCTTACATTACGCAAAGGAAGGTAACACGGTGCGCCCCACACGCTTCCCATCACGATTAGCCAGTACCACACCAGGATAATATTTGAAAGCGGATAGAAGTTTATAGTTAACAGGAATTGCATACTTGTCTTTTTGGAATCTGCTTCTACTGTCGCCGCATTGAACTGAGTTTTGGGCATCGCTGTGAGAAAAATTGGATTGGGCAGGTTGGTTGCACTGGTCGTCCTCTTCGGATTGATCGCACTGCGAATTATTGATCCCACCATATTGGAAGTTGCCCGCGCCCAGTCGTTTGACCTGTATCAGCGCATAAAGCCGCGCCCCTATACGCCGGTGCCTGTGGCCATTCTCGACATCGATGAAGCCAGTATTCGCAAGGTCGGGCAGTGGCCCTGGCCGCGCACGAAAATGGCCGAACTGGTTGATAAACTAAGTGCGGCAGGTGTGGTCACAACCGGCTTCGATATCGTGTTTTCAGAACAAGACCGATTATCTCCAGACCGGATTGCCGAAGACAACAAATCGCTCAGCGCTGAGATACGGGAATCCCTAAAGGCCCTGCCATCGAGTGATTCTGTCTTTGCCCAATCTATTGGCCGTGCCCGGGTTGTGCTTGGCCAGACCGGGATTCGCGAAAACCGCTATGCGGAGGGTTTGGACGAGGTCAAACTCAAGGACACGCCCAGCAGTTTTGTGGGGCCGGATATCGGCAGGGATCCCAAGACCTTTCTAACCCCTATTCCACCATTGCTGCAAAACAGGCCGGAACTGGAAGAGGCTGCTCTTGGGCGAGGGGTGTTTACGGTATCGCCGGCTCCCGATGGCATTTTCAGAAAAGTGCCGCTGGTGTTTCTCGTTCAGGAAAAATTGCGACTGGCACTCACGACCGAAATGTTGCGTGTCGCCACTGGTGGTCCTGCATTTGCCGCCCGCTACAACCGATATGGTCTGACCGGCATTTCCATTGGCCGCACATTTGTCCCAACTGACGCATCCGGGTCGGTCTGGCCCTATTTCAGCAACACGGTGCCGGGGCGTTTCGTCTCGGCGCTGGACGTGTTGGAAGATAAGCTGGACCCGGCCCGCCTGCGGGGGCATCTGGTCCTTGTCGGCACCTCCGCCATCGGCTTGGAAGACTATCGCGACAGCCCCATGGGCTATCAGATGGCCGGGGTGGAAATCCATGCCCAGGTGCTGGAAAATATTCTGTCCAACCAGATGTTGGTGCGCCCCAGTTTCGCCTTTGATCTGGAAGTCGGCACCATTTTGATCATTGGACTTCTGGCAATCATACTTGTGCCATTTCTCGGCGCTGCCTGGTCGTTCGTGGGGGCATCGGCAATCATCGCCCTGTTCCTGGCGGTGTCCTATCTCGCCTTCGATCAAAAGCGAATGCTGATCGACCCCGTGTTGCCGACATTTACGGTTGTGATCATCTTCATCATTCTGGCGACCTTTAATTACCTGCGCGAGGAGCGCAAACGCCGCGAAATCCGCAGTGCGTTTGGTCAATATGTTTCGCCCGCGCTGGTAAGCGAGCTTGCCGATAAGCCGGAAGGGTTGACCCTTGGCGGCGAGACACGCGATCTCAGTATTCTGTTTTCAGACGTGCGCGGGTTCACCGCCATTTCGGAAAGTTATAAGGACAATCCCCAGGGCCTGACCGAATTGATGAACCAGTTTCTGACGGCTCTTTCCCGGTCCATTCTCAAATATGACGGTACGATTGATAAGTTCATGGGCGATGCCGTGATGGCGTTCTGGAATGCGCCCGTGCCCCACGAACCGCATGGCCGCTCGGCATGCCTGGCCGCCCTCGACATGTTTGCTGCTGTCGACAAGCTCAACAAGGAAAATGCGGAACTGTATCATTCCGGCCAAATGGACCCTGATCTGCCATTCCATGAAATCAATATTGGCATCGGCATCAATTCCGGCGCCTGCGTGGTGGGTAATATGGGCAGTGAAGACCGCTTCGACTACACCTGCCTGGGTGACGCGGTGAATCTGGCTTCGCGGCTGGAAGGGCAATCAAAACCCTATGGCGTGCCCATCGTATTGGGGCAGGCCACTGCACAACTGATCATTGAGGAATTTGCAACGCTGGAAATCGACCAGATACGGGTAAAAGGCAAGCAGGAACCTGAAACTATATTTGGATTGTTTGGCGATGAAAAACTCTTCGCCGATCCCCAATTCTCCAAGCTGAATGACTTGAACGGTTCCATGCTGGCCAAATATCGGGCGCAGGATTGGGAATCTGCTGCAGCATTGCTTGATCTGGTGCGCGAACAGGCTGACGCACTTAACATCGATATTGATGCCTATCTGTTCATTTATGAAACCCGCATGCTGGAATTCCAGCAGAACCCTCCGGGCCGGGACTGGGACGGTGTCTACACTGCCACATCGAAATAGCCGAACTATTTTCTGAAATTAGGCTTTCGCTTTTCAAGAAATGCATTCACGCCCTCTTTCGATTCTTCCGTTTCGTAGAACAGGCTCAAAGCCTGCATTCCCATGCCGGAAATGCCTCTGATCGATTCTGAATCCAGATTGAAAGACCGTTTGGCAATTGCAATGGCCGTTGGGCTAAGAGCGGCAATTTCCAGACACCATTTCTCAACTTCCGCATCCAGATTTTCGATTGGAACGACGGTGTTGATCAATCCCATGTCCAGGGCTTCCTGGGCGCTGTACCTGCGGCACAGCATCCAGATTTCCCGGGCTTTTTTCTCACCAACCGTGCGTGCCAGCAGGGCTGTGCCAAATCCGGGGTCGACAGAGCCGACTTTTGGACCGACTTGGCCAAATATTGCCGTGTCCGCCGCAATGGCAAGATCGCAACAGGTGACAAGCACATTGCCGCCGCCAATTGCATAGCCGTTGACCCGCGCAATGACCGGCTTGGGAGCGTCCCGAATGGCGGTTTGCAGCTCTTCCACCGGCAGCCCGATAATGCCGCGCCCGTCATAGCCGCCATCATGGGCGGTTTGGTCGCCGCCGGTGCAAAATGCTTTTTCTCCAGCACCCGTGAGAACGATGGCAGCAATGGACTTATCCCAGCTGGCCAACGTGATCGCCTGGATCAATTCTTCACAGGTCTTGCCCCGAAAAGCGTTGTATTTTTCCGGTCGGTTGATGGAGATCCATGCTGATGAAGCACGCACATCATAGGTGATATCTTCAAACTTCATGGGTCAGTTAACCTCCCGATCTGGTGACGGACTGCTGGACCGTCAACCGCCGCATCCGCCGTGATCGCCACACACTACAATGTGTTGGGCCTTAGCGAAACATCGGCGGGCGCGCATCGACCCAGGCACTGCCGGACTTCGCTGATGCAACCGCCTGATGCACGGCGGCCATGGAACGCAATCCGTCTTCAGCTCGTGGATACAGATCGGCAGCAGGGTCGGCATCGCGGCCTTCCTTGCGCGCGGCAATGACCTCCGCCAGATCCGAATAAATATTGGCAAATGCCAGTGGCATGCCCTCGGCATGGCCGATGGTGACGCGGCTGGCGCGATCCGCTTCCGGAGACAGATTGGCTTCGCCGCGCTCAATGATCTGATTGCGGCCACCTGTTGGGGTCCAGAAGAGCTGGTTAGGCTGTTCCTGGGCCCAGCGCAGACCGCCTTTTTCGCCAAACACCTGAATGGTGAGGCCATGCATGCGACCAACGGCAACCGACGAGGTCCACAACCGTCCCACAATTCCATTGTCCATGCGGAAGTTCACCATGGCATCGTCTTCCAACTCGCGGCTTTCAAGCGTCGAGGCAAAGTCAGCGGAAAGGCGGGCCACTTCCTGGCCTGTCACGAAAGATGCCATGTGCAAAGCGTGGATGCCGCAATCGGCGAATTGTGCAGAAACACCCGCCTGTGCCGGATCATAGCGCCAGCGAACCCGTGGATTGTCGGCATCTGCGGCATCTGCATGGTGGCCGTGGGAAAATTCCGCAACCACAAGTCGGACAGCGCCCAGGTCGCCGCGCGCCACCATGGCGCGCATGTGGCGCACAAGGGAATAGCCGGTATAGCCGTAATTGACTGCGCAGATTTGCCCGTTTGCGGCGGCAATTTTAACAATCTCTTCGCCTTCCTCGACGGTCATCGTCATGGGCTTTTCGCACAGCACGTTGAACCCAGCTTCCAGAAAGGATTTGGTGATTTCAAAGTGGGTGGAATTGGGCGTGGCCACTGTTACCAGGTCAATGCGGTCGTCGCGTGCCGATTCACCTGCAAGCATTTCCTGCCAATTGCCGTAAGCGCGGTCGGTAGCAATACCCAGCCGCTGGGCATAGGCGCGCCCCGCAGCGGGGTCGTGGTCAAGGGCACCTGCTGCAAATGCGAAAGCGCCATCAAGGCCGGAACCCAAACGGTGGGCAGGCCCGATCTGACTGCCTTCCCCACCACCTATCATTCCCCAGTTGAGTTTGGTCATGGTCGTGTCCTTAAAAACCGATGGATTCCAGATAGGTGCGGTTCAGTTTCGCATCATCCAGCGGTGACGTATCGCCAGCCGGATCGCAATCCTGTTCCACGGTGCACCAGCCTTTAAAACCGGCATCAAGCAGGGTTTGCCGGACCGCTGGGAAATCCACATCACCATCGCCAAGATTACAGAATATGCCCTGGGCGCAGGCGTCATAAAACCCGGTGCGGTTTGCAATCGCGCTGGCTTTCACTTTCGGGTCAATGTCCTTGAAATGCATGTAGCTGATACGGTCCATATGACGGTGCATAAATGCCACCGGGTCAAAACCGGCATAGGAATGGTGCCCGGTGTCAAAACAGATTTTCAAAATGCTGGAATCGACTTCATCCAGCAGGCGTTCCAATTCGGGTTCAAAGTCCATAAACCCGGCCGCATGGGCATGAATGCCAACCGTCAAGCCGTATTCCTGGGAACCCATTTTCGCAATTGTGGCGATGCGGTCGCGATAGGCCGCCCATTCCCCATCATCCATTTGCTCGGCTTCACTGACACGCCCTGCCGTCGGTGCCCGGCGGGGGGAAATTGAATCGATCAGCACAAGATGTTGCGCGCCATGGGCTTTCAATGCCTTGCAGGTGCGCACGGAGCCATCCAGCACATCATCCCATTGGGCGACATCGTGGAAGGGGCGAAACACAACGCCGCCAATTAATTCCTGATCAAACTCATCCAGGGCTTCGGCAAGCTGGCCGGGATCTTCGGGCATGAAGCCAACCGGCCCCAGTTCAATGCCCTTGTAGCCCGCATCCCGGTTTTCTTTCAAAACGGTGCGCCAATTTGGGTTGCGGGGGTCATCTGCAAATTCAACGCCCCAGGAACAGGGCGCGTTTCCAACGCTTATGGTCATCGGTAGAGGTCTTTCGTGTCAGCGCGCGTCGACTTTCTGCCAGCGCTTGGTTTCGTTGGAAGCCCAGGCGGCTGCAACAACTTTGTGGATTTCAAGACCTTCTTCCATCGCGGGATAGATCGGCTCGCCGGTTTCTATCGCCTTTAGAAAGTCTCGGGCTTCAATGATGATCTGATCCTGATACCCGGTGCCATGTCCTGGCCCCTGGCAGAAGGGTTCATAGTCCGGGTGTGCCGGGCCGGTCAGAATTTTGCGAAACCCGCGCTGGGCTTCGGGCGCATCTGTTGTGTAGAGCCACACCGCATTTTGATCTTCCTGATCAAACCGGATAGCCCCTTTGGTGCCGTGCAGTTCATAGGCATAGCCCATCTTGCGCCCGGTCGCGATGCGGCTGAAGAACAAATGACCATCGGCCCCATTGGCAAATTTGCACATCATCTGGGCCTGATCATCATTGGTGACTTCAACGCCGCCACGTTGTTTATGGACGGTTTGAATGTCCGCCATCACTTCTGTGATTGGCCCCATCAATGCCCGTGCGGCATTGATCATGTGGGGGGCGAGGTCACCCATCGTGCCATTGGCTAAACCTTCCGTACGCCACGATGCCGGTGTGAACGGATCGGCACAAAAGTCTTCGCTATGTTCCCCGCGAAACCATGTCACATCCCCAATGACACCATCGCTCACAAGTTGGCGAATATATTGCGTTGCCGGTGTGCGCACATAGTTGAAGCCAATCATATTGGCGCAACCGCTGCGCTTTGCAGCGTCCACAATCGCCTCGGCATCGGCGAGGGTTTCCCCCATTGGTTTTTCACACAAGACCGGTTTGCCAAGGGCAAAAGCGGCCTCGGCAATCTCCCGGTGCAGGCTTTGCGGCGTGGCAATCACCACCGCTTCAACCTTGGGATCCTCCACAAGGTCGCGCCAGTCGCGGGCGGCGCGGTTGAAACCGAAGGCCCTGCGATAGCGTTCGGCTGACTCTGGCGAACTGGCACTGACCACTTCCAGCTTCGGGCGCAAGGCAGTGTTGAACACCGCCCCAACGGCGGCGAATGCCACAGCATGGGCCTTGCCCATATAGCCACCACCGACGATGCCAATACCAATATCTTTCATAGGAAGTTCCAAACTTGCAACCGGTTGCAATGAGACTATGGAGTGTGTTTTTTCCCGGTCAAGCGCAATCTTAAACGCTTGCGTGTTTTCAGCATATTGCGCAGCGCCAGCGCCATCTGAAAATGTCCTAAACCCGCTTTGTCCCATCAAAAATGGGTTTTCACTGGCAGCATTGAAACAATTTCCCGTGCCGCGTATCGTTCTGATTCAGGGGCGAAATGAGGGGGATCGATTCTTGACACAGACCAGTTCAAACATCCGGCCAATTAAGGTTGCAATTCTGGGCGGCGGTCCATCGGCACTCGCCTGTGCGCTGGAACTCACCGACCCGCAACAGGCTGGCAAATACGATGTCACAATTCACCAGCTTGGTTGGCGACTGGGCGGCAAATGCGCCAGTGGCCGCAATCAGGAGTCCCATGAGCGTATCGAAGAACACGGACTGCACGTGTTTTTTGGTTATTACGACAACGCCTTCAACATATTACGCCGCGCCTATGAGGAACTGGAAACGATTGAGCCGGGGCAAAAATACCCAACCGTTTATGACGCCCTTGTGCCCAGCAGCTGCATCACGGTTTGCGAAGATAATAAGGATGGCTGGGATACCTGGAGTTTCAACGTGCCGAAAATGCCGGGCCTTCCAGGGGAAGACGGAGAGCCTTCGCTTTGGAAAGCACTGTTATTTGCACTCAGGCAATTGGCACCGCATTTTGGACAATTAACCAGTTCGGCAGCCCATACGGTTGCCAGTGTAAAAGATGAACAGCCCTCCTGGTGGGACAGGCTGGTAGAAAAGCCGTTTAAGGAATTGGAGCGGCTGATCAGTGGCACGGCAGGCATCGCCTATTCTCTGGCGCACGGGCTGTTGGACGATCTGATGAACGGTCACGATGGCGAGGGCCAGCGATTTACCCACGAACACCAATCCCGGCTTGTGTCACTGATGGAACATGCCTGGACGCAGATTGAAGAACTTTGGTCAGGCCCCGGTTTTGAAGGCTGGTGGCAAAACCTGGAAAACGACCTCAAGCGCGCCTTCATCATCCTTGATCTGGCGTTCACGATTGGCCTTGGTGCCCTGCGCAGCGGGTTCTTTTTCAATCGCGAAGCCGCGATTGCCAAAATGAATGAACTGGATTTCCGCGACTGGCTCACCCAGCAAGGGGCAAAATCCGTCACCGTCAATTCCGCCATGGTGCGGGCATTCTATGATCTGACATTTGCCTATCCCGATGGCGACCATAAACAGACCGGCAACCTTTCAGCCGGTGGCACAATTGCAGGCATGTTCAACATGATCCTGTACCGTGGCGCGTTCATGTGGAAGATGCGCGCGGGAACCGGCGATATCGTCGCCACGCCGCTCTATAAAGTCTTGAAGAATCGCGGCGTGAAATTTGAATTCTTCCACCGCGTGACGCAAATCGTGCCCTCGCAATTTGGTGACCAGATTGAGAAGGTGGAAATTTCACGACAGGTCAATCTCAGCGGTGCCGACTATAACCCGCTTATCCCGGTGAAAGGGCTCGACTGCTGGCCCAGCGAACCCCTCTATGACCAGATTGTCGAAGGGGCCGAACTGAAGTCGAAAAATATCAATCTGGAATCCTTCTGGACACCCTGGACGGATACCGGCGGCACGATTGAGCTTAAGCAGAGCGTTGATTTTGATCTTGTCGTTTGCGGCATCCCTGTGGATTCCCTGCGTACAATCTGCCCCCAGATCATCGCCCAGAAGAGCGAATGGAAGGCGATGGTGGAGGGCGTCAAAACGGTCCAGACACAAAGTGTGCAAATGCTGTTTGATGTGGACAATGCGCAGATGGGAGAACTGCCCACCGGCACTGTCATTGGCGCAAATGATTCATCGCCCCTCGATGCGGCCGCAGATATCAGCGAAGTATTGCCAGCTGAAAACTGGCCCGCCACCGGCGCGCCTGTACATTTGTCGATCATGGCCGGTGCGCTGCCGGGTCCCGATACGGCACCACCTGCTGATCAAACCGGCTATCCTGCCAAAATGCAGACAGCCGTTAAGGCAACCGCCCTGGACTATATCGCAAATGGGGCGCCCGTGGTCTGGCCAAAGCTGATCGGATCTGACGGGTTTGACTGGTCGAAAATGTGGGCGTCGGATGCTGCTGCCACGGGTGCTGACCGTCTCAACAGCCAGTATTTGCGTGCAAACATCGACCCCGATCAGCGGTACACTTTGTCGGTTGCCGGGTCGGATAAATTGCGCCTGCGCACGGACCAATCTGGCTATGACAATCTTTATCTGACCGGGGACTGGATCGATAATCCCGGCAATCTTGGGGGCTTTGAATCCACCATCATGTCCGGTCGTCTGGCCGCCCGTGCGGTTTCTGGTTTTCCCAAAACCATCGCAAGGGTGGACAAGGGCAGTCGCTATTATGATATGCGCCCGCCATTCCTGAACCCGCAAACAGCTCCCTTGTTTGTGGAATATAACGGGATGCAGACTTTCCCCGGGCCGTTCAGTTTCAAGAACGTCAAGGCGTGGAGCTTCTTCCTTGAAGCCGATTACGACAAGCTGGTGGATGTGTGCAATCAGATGTTCACAGTGCCCAGCGGCGGCGAGGTTTCGTATGTACCGCTCACCAATATGATGATGATGTCATTCATGGACATCACCGATGCCCAGTCTGCTCACCACGCCCAGGCGTCCGGTGCCTATGAACAGGAAGTGGCCCTTTGGATTATGATGGGCCGCCGGGAATCCCCTAGCAGCAACAAAATTGTCTCCATCAGCGGCTTTACACCCTATCTGGTGATCAACAATCCGCTTGGCTTTATCGAAGGACGCAATGTCTGGGGGTATATGAAACAAGCCGGCCATTTGTCTTTGCCGTCAAAGACCGATCCGGGCTTTAAAGTGGACGCCTATGGCGTGCGCACCGACCCGTTTAACACGCCTTGGGACTATCACCGGGTGCTCACCATGACGCAACAGGAAGGGCATGAAAGCATTCCCGGCATTGCCTTTGATGGCATGGAAGAGGCAATCCATCTCATCAAGCAGGCATTAACAGGGCAGGGGCATACGGCATCTTTACATCCCACCTGGGAACTGGCGGAAAACCTGGTTGAAGATTTCTTCAAGCGCGAAATGCACCAGATATTCCTCAAACAGTTCCGCGACATCCAATTCTCCGAACGGGCCTGTTACCAGGCCATTACCCAGGCACCCATGCATCTGGGCAAAGTGTCGGGCGTGACCATCACCCAGCCCTATGAGGTGGTGTTCCAAGACCTTTTCAACACGGCGATCGTTGAAACGTTAGGCCTACCGGCCAAAACCACCGTGCCATTTGGCATGCAGTTCACGATGGATTTCGCTTTAAAAAGCGGCACCGTACTTTGGAAGGCAAACAGCACGCTATGACCACCATTTATCGAAAATCCCAATACAAAGGCCAACGCGAAAAAGTGGTCATCATAGGCGGCGGCCTGGGCGCCATCACCGCAGCCTATGGCCTCACTGCACCAGAGCAGAACGGCAAATATGATGTGACGATCCATACAATGGGCTGGCGTTTGGGCGGCAAGGGTGCAAGCGGTCGCAATGCGCATATTGCCGACCGCATTGAAGAGCACGGACTGCATATCTGGTTTGGGTGTTACGATAACGCCTTTACGATGATGAAGAACATTTACGACGAACTGGATCGCCCACCGGATGCACCGCTTGCCACGCTCGACACAGCATTTCGCGGCCTCGATCATTTTGTGCTGGAAGAAAAGATCGGTGACGAATGGCGCTCGTGGCAGATCAATTTCCCATCGAATGACCTTCAGCCAGGCGGGCGTCCGTCGCTATGGGCATTTTTGGAAATCATCATGGCCTGGATCAAACGGGCAGCGAAATCATTTGGGCACCACCCAAGTGTGAAGCGCGATTCCCTGTTTGATGATCTGGAAGCGCATCTGCATGCGCCAGAACATCGTGCATCCCCGCTGGATAAACTGTCTTATGATTCTTCCAGGTTGCATCTGGGAGACCTGGTGGAAAGCCTCCATGAACACATTTCTGACAAAGCAAAATCGGGGCACAAGCCGCCACCACTTTGGGCAAAAGCCATGGCGAAGGGTATTCAACTGCTGGCCGAGGGCATCTGGTGGGCTGTCCAGGACAAAATGGACGTGGATGATGTGCGCCAATTGTGGATAATGACCAATTTGGGCACCACAATCTCGCGCGGCATCCTGTTGGACAATCTGATGCACAATGGCGTGGATTCCATTGATGGCGTCGAGGGGCGGGCCTGGTTGTATAAACACGCAAGCCTTGCCGATGATGCGGCAGGCGACCCCAATGGGCTGGCGTTCACCCATGGGCCAATCCAGGCGCTGTATGATGCCTGTTTTGCCTATCCCAAAGGGGATACGGACAATCCAGACTTTTCCGCTGCAACCTTGTTGCGCGCCTGCCTGTGGCTGCCATTCAGCTATAAGGGGCATTTCTGTTTTGAAATGCAGGCAGGCATGGGCGACACGGTGTTCGTGCCCGCCTATGAGGCTCTGTTGTCGCGCGGGGTGAAGTTCAATTTCTTCTCCATGGCGACAGATATGAAAGCCGATGCGACCGGCGAGAATATTGAAAGCGTAACTCTCTCTCAACAGGTCAATCTTGAGGGTGGTTATTACGATCCGCTGGTCAATGTGAACGGATTGCCCTGCTGGCCCAGCACACCGGATTTTGATCAGATTGTTGAGGGCGATGCCCTGCGCGACCGCAAGATCAATCTGGAACATTATACAAGCGGGTGGCAAAATTGTGGGCCAGAGAACCAGTTGATGGCCGGACAGGATTTTGATCATGTCATTTTCACCGTGCCCCTGCCTGCCCACAATCACGTTTGCCCTGACCTTGTGGCAGCGTCACCTGCGTGGAAAAAAGCCGCAACAGCCGTCAAGGCCACTCGCACTCTGGCGGCGCAATTTTGGTTCAACGTGTCGCGGCAGGAATTGGGCGTGCGCACCCCGGCTGTAGTGACGGGAACTTTTGTGGAGCCGTGGGCAAGTCTGGCTGACTTCACCCATTTGCTGCCGCGCGAAAGCTGGGGCAATCGCAGTGTGAACTACCTGAACTACACCTGTGGTGTCCTGCCCGATACCGCAGGCGATACCCAGGCCAAGGCCAATGAATATGTGTTCGAAAGCGCCCGTGACTATATCCGCGACCATTCCCAACCCCTGTGGCCACGTGCCCATGACCGGGGTGATATCAAGGGATTCAACTGGAATGCACTGGTGGCGGAAGAAGGCGTTCGCGGCGAAGACCGGCTAAGAGCGCAATATTTGCGCGCTAATATCGACCCGAATGAACTTTATATCCTGTCCACCCATGGAGGCATCAACAACCGCCCCAAAACTCAAGCTGCGGGCATCAAGAACCTGTTCTTTGCCGGTGATTGGACTAATAACGGCTTTAATATCTCATCGGTTGAAGGGGCGGTTATGTCTGGTCTGCAAGCCTCCCGTGCCCTGTCCGGCTGGCCCAAAGACATTGTTGGCGAAGATCCCGGTTCTCTGTCACCTAGCGGGTGACAGACCGGCGTCAAAGTCAAATCGATTGCCCCAACCCAACCCTAATTTGCGAGCAATAGCTCTACACCGGCGGCATCCTGGGACAGGCCACAGGAACGATAGCCTTCCAGCGCCATCTGCAAATGCTCTTGACGGCTCGCGTTATCATCGTTGGAAAGTTGCCCAAGCCAGTGATGGGCCAGTGCTGCCTCATAGGGCTGGTTCTGGGCTTGTGCCTGCGCCAGTGCGGCCTCAAACGATTTGCGTGCCTTGGCTTCCTTGGATTGCTGTTTCAACATTTCACCCTGGCGTATGAGGAATTTGGGTCGCGCAATTGGAAACGATTTGGAAAAAGCATCGAATTTTCCAAGCGCCTGCTTGGCAAGTTTAAGACGCACTGCCGTGCTGTCATGGCCATCTATGGCATCTCGGGCATGGACGATGAACAAGTCCGTGACGGCGGCATAGGCTTCGACCGTGTAATATCCAATCGGCGGGGCTGTCTTGATCAGGTCAAGCGCCTCCTTGCCCCAGATCAAAGCGGCTTCGCCATTGCCCAATCGATATTCGACAAAGGAAAGCAGGCCAACGGTTTGCAAACGATCGAGCAGGAGATTGGGCAGCAACAGATTTTTGGATTCGACCAAAAGTTCCCTTGCCGCCTCAAACTCGCCAAAGCGCATATGCACTTCTGCCCGGGAAATTCGTGAGAAATATTTGTGCTGCTTATCGTCAGCCGCATCTGCGGCGGCTTGATATGTGATGTCTGCCTGCTTGCATTCAGCAAACCTTGAAGACATGAAATAGGCGCTGCGCGTAAATGACAGCAGGTCGATTTCCAAACGGCGATTGCCGATATTTTGCGCAAATGCCAGTCCACGTTTGAGATAGTCATGGGCATCGTCAAAACGCGCCAGACCCAGCGAAAACAGTGCCAGATAATTCAGCTGGAATGCCTTGTCGAAATCATTCGATCCCTCAAGCGGCAATTCCTGGGCCCGTTGGGCATAAAAATCGGCCCATTTCACAAGCCGCGCAATGGCCAAAGAAACGGTGATTTCCGCAAAGGTGCGACGCACAGCCTGGGTCGAATTTGATTGCTCGGCATAGTTTATCGCGCGTAACACCGAAAGCAGCAGGTCAACAAAGCGCTGGTCAAAAAAGAACAGATAACTGAATTTTTCCATGCCGCTGGAAAGTACCAGTTCACGTTTGTTGATCGGTTTGCTCGCATCGGGTTTCATGCCCCGGATGCGGTGCCAGATTTGCTTGCCGATGGACGACAAAATGCCCAGCGCCAATCCACCGCCCGAGCGAGGCCAGCTTTCGCCCAGCGCATTCAACCCATTGGTGAAATCTTCGAAACTCTGTTCGGTTTCGCCAAGGCGGGTATTGATCTCACCCAAACGGAAATGGATTTCGGCAACCCGCTCCGGCCGCGCGTCCGCCCCACTTTTGTCAATTGCTTCCAAGGCACGGTTATAAAAAGACGCAGCTTCCGCATAAGCGCCGGCACTGAGCGCTTCGTCACCGGCAGCCTCCAGATATTCAAGTGCAAGATCGGGTCGACCTGCCATGGACCAGTGATGAGCCAGAGTAATTTTTTGGGTTTGCCGGGCATTGTCGATATTTGTTTCGATCCAACTGCCAACAGCATGGTGAAGTTCCCTGCGGCCAGCGAATGTCAGCAATCCATAGACCGTTTGATGTGCCAGGATGTGACGGAAAAAATAGACAAGCTGGGGAGCGTTTTGCAGACGTGGTGTGAAATCCCGCCGCCCACATTCTTCCACCAGTTCACGGCATTCTTCCGCCGCCGGTTGCAGGGGATGAGTGCCCTGCAAGGCATCAAACTGAAATTGCTGGCCAATCACGCTGGCGGCCTTCAACGTCAGTTGCAGGTCCGGCGCAAGCCGGTCCACACGCGAAATGATGACCCGCTCGATCGTGTCCGGAAATGAAATCTTGTTCAGATCAACCGCTGCGTTCACCAGATTGCAGGCGCGGTCCTGAATTTCGATGTGATCCTGTTCCAGCAAAGCCCGCACCAATTCATGGGCGAAATAAGGATTGCCACCTGATCGCGAAAACACGAATTCGACGACAGTTGCGGCCACTGTATCCACATCCATCGTGGCGCAGATGAGCCCTTGGACGGAATGCGCGTCCATTTCATCAAGGCGAATGCGTGTCGTGTTTGGCCGGGTCTCGATTTCGGCGATGAACTCTTTTGTTGCTTCCTGATCAGGGCGTGCGCCCAAGATAAACATGATGGGGAGTTCAGCCTGGATGAGTTGTGTGAGCAGGCGAAGGGATGCTGTATCCATCCATTGGCAATCATCGATGACGATCATCAAGGGTGATTTCGATGCTGCCCGTGTGATGACTTCGCGCATAATGGCGTTAGTGTTGTCCGAGCGTGTGTCCCCTTCCATCTGCGTTGTCAGAGGATTGTCCTCGATTGGACGGCGCAGCACCGTGGACAACAGGGGCACACGATTGAGCCACGCGGCATCTTCTCCAAACAGCTGTGCAATCGAACGGTCAAAATCATCTTCCAACAGGCTGCCGTAAATAGCGCTCCACGCGGCATAGACAGACTTGGATTCCAGCGCATCCACCCCACCCTTGGCACATATCAATTTTCCCAATTGTTGCGTCTGCGCGGTGATTTCGTCGAGCAGGGTCGTTTTGCCAATGCCAGGCACGCCCTCAAATAAAACGACTTTGGTTGCGGGAACCGACTGGAATTTTGAAATGAGTTGCAGCACCAGCTCAAACTCAGCCTTGCGGCCAATCATATTTGTTCGGGCATCACGAATGCGGTGAGACACGGCCCCGTCACCAATGCTGGAAACCTGCACCTTGCCACTGATGCCTTTGAGTTTGATTGCGCGTTCCGGTTGGAATTCCACCCGCGCTCCGGCAGCAGACCGGGTTGCTGCATCGACCACGATTTGCCCTTCACGCAACGACATCAGTCGCGCTGCCCGGTTGGTCACAGTGCCGCGCACCGAATAGCTGCGCCAATCATCTGTTCCCAGCAATCCGCAATAGGTCATGCCGGTGCAAATGCCGATGGAGGGACGGCAGCCCAATTCGGCCAGGCTGTTGGCGATTCCCTGGGAAGCGGCGATGGCGCGCACCGCATCATCTTCGTGGGCAAGCAGCGGCAGGCCATAAGCTGCATAAAACACCACCCCCTTGTCGCCCGCCGTCAGGCTCTGCACTGCCCCACCAAATTCATGCACATGTGCCTGCATGGCCATGGCAATGCCCTGCAACCGGTCCAGATCCGTACCATCGTTGATATCGAGATCATCGAGCGAGGCGAATACCACCGTCAGATTGCGCAATTCCGCAATCCAGTTCGCGCCCGTTGAACGAATGCGTTCGTACAGCCCGTTTTGAAGGAATTGATACAGATAGGGTGCAGCAGCGGCTGCGTCTGGTGGTTGATCGTCAAATGCTGATTTCGGAGCGTTTCCCTTAAGGGCATCCAGTCTCACGCTACCATCGGCAAAGCGCTTGCCCTCAAACTGGCCATCGAGCAATTCGGCAAATCCGGCATCAATGACAATCTCGTTGCGACCGGCAGAATCGAGCAACCCGTCCAGATCATTGATGGGTTTGCCAGTCAGCAAGGTCATGCGGTGTTTGTCGTGCCCACCCAGATAAAGCCGCTGGACCTGACCAAAGGCAGCCGCACAATGGACATTCAGCCGCGTGCCATCCTGCAAAACGGTATCGGCAAGTTTGCCCTGGAGGTCTTTTGCGCATTCGGCCACATGGCGTGCCCGTTCTGCGGCTTGCTTTTCATCATTGAGCGGCCAATAGGCCAGCAGAGCATCCCCAAACAGGCTGTCTACCTCGCCACCACAAGCGATAATCGTCTCAATCATGATGCCGAAATAGCGGTTGAGCGCATCGGTCAGGAGTTCAACTCCATCCGGCCCCATGCGCTCGAATTTCTCGGTCAATGGGGTGAAATCAGATATATCGATGAACAAAACGGCAGCGTCAAAGCTGCGGGCAACCGCCTTAGGAGATGTTATATTTGCCCCATCCGCCGCCAGATCATAGGCTACACCGCGTGTGATCAGCGCGGACTCAAGTCCTTGCACAGAGTCCATGAATATATTTGCCCACTCAACGTATTCATGACGTTTGGTTATCCGGGCAAGAATGTCAATTGCCATTGGGGATAAGCAGCAGCCCCAATGGCGCGCCCATTGGCCTTAAAAAATCAAGGTCGGATAATACTAACCAAATCGTTTGTGATTTTGCGCATCAAGGGCCTCGCTGAATTCTGTCAAAGACCAGTTTTCACCAAGAGCCCGGTGGAACAGCGCGTTTTGAGTTTCCGGCGCGAGGCCGCCAACCGGCGGGTCATTGTCAAGGCTGGTAGGGAAGGAATAGCCATAGGCGGTTGCCGAAATGGCTGCCGCTACAGCTTCCGTTTCGAGCCCGCCATTTTGGTGCAGACCCAGTACGCAGGGGTAGATTGTCTTGCACATTTGTGTGCGGTCTATGGATTCCATGGCAATGCCAAAAGCAGACGAGATTTGCAGCAGATTTGCCATGCGATGAATATCATTGCTCACATTGGCGCCGGCGGCATGAAAAATTGCCGGGCTGAAAAACAGCGCATCCCCTTTTTCCAATGGCAATTGCACACAATGGTCTTCGAAATAGGCGCGAAAATCGTCGCGTCGCCAGGCGGTATATCCTGGGTGATACATTTGCGAAAACGGAAGCAATTTGGTTGTGCCGCTTTCAACCGGCATGTCGCAATGGGCTACAGCACCCTGCAGGGTGAGAGCGGGTGACAGCTCATGCACGTGTGCCGGATAGGTTGCGCTGATATCTGCGGTCTGAAATCCAAGGTGATAATCCCGGTGCGCCAGTTGCGCCGCCCCGCCGGGATGCACCAAATTCACCTGTGCCGTCATTTGATAATTGGGCCCAAGCCAGGCTTCGCAGGCTGCATCAATGGCTGGATTGGCAAAATAATGCACAAATGTCTCTGGCGCTGCCTGGCACAGTTTTTCCAATGAATTCCAGATGCGGTCATTGCTGCCGGCTGCGGCAAAATGATCTGCCCCACCACCGGCAGATTGTTTTTCGCGCTCGATAATCGCGTCATATTCGCGCGTCGCGGCATCAATGCAATCGGTGCTTTCATAGGCGTTTTTGAGTACGATCGCACCGCATGAATGCATCAACACATGCGCCCATTCCGCCATGAGCGCGCGCCGTTTAGCTGCGTCTTTCAGGTTGGGCCGCAATGCATTCATGTCATAAAGCGGAATATTCTTGAGCACTTCGCTGGCGTGGGGAACGTCTGCACTTTCGAGCTTGCGCGAAACGAGCGATGCAAATTCACTAAGATCACAGGCGTCTGCGCTGTAATAGCCGTTGTGTCGTTGTCCAATCGCATTCATGCCAGTTCTCCTATTGTGCCATGGCGTCTTTGGCCACGAGTCTCCCGCCGTAACGTGGTCACACCAGTGCGCCTGAACTCAAGACTATCGTGTGCTTGGCCCGGTGTCGCCAAATGATCACAACGCCCACCAAATTTGTTCGAAGCAAATGAACATTAATTGTGGCGTTTGTCTCCCGCTGGATAGCGTTGGGGTGGGGATTGCGTATTGTATTTCCAAGAGCCGTTAAACGGTGCAATGCGATCCAGCCCCTCAAGGTGACCGATGACCCAGATCAAGAACATCCTTTTCATCATGGCGGACCAACTGCGCTGGGATTATCTGTCGTGCTATGGCCACCCAAATTTGCACACGCCAAATATCGATAAGCTGGCAGCAAAAGGCGTGCAGTTCGACCGGGCCTATGTTCAGTCGCCGGTATGCGGCCCGTCACGGGCCAGTTGTTATACGGGGCGCACTGTGTTCAGCCACGGGTCAACCTGGAACAGGGTGCCGCTTCCCATTGGAGAATTGACACTGGGCGATTATCTGCAGCCGGTGGGGGTGCGCACTGCTGTGATTGGCAAGACCCATATGATGGCCGATAAGGAAGGCATGGCACGCCTTGGCCTTAATGAAGAAACCGAGATTGGCTGTATCATAAGCGAGCCCGGATTTGAGCCATTCGAACGCGATGATGGATTGCATCCAACGCCCGGCCTCAGGCGGCGCGGCGGCAAGCTGCGTTACAACGACTGGTTGCGCGAACTGGGATATGAAGGGGAAAATCCCTGGAACGATTATGCCAATTCGGCTGAGGGTGAAAATGGCGAGGTTCTGTCAGGTTGGGAATTGCGTCATTCCAACTTGCCCGCCCGGGTCAAAGAAGAGCATTCTGAAACAGCGTATATGACCCGCAGGGCCATGGATTTCATTGAAGAGTCCGGTGATACCCCCTGGCTTTGCCACTTAAGTTACATCAAGCCCCACTGGCCCTATATGGCGCCTGCGCCGTATCACGATATGTATGGCCCAGACACTTTTCTGCCGGTCATTCGCGATGAAGCCGAAAAGGTTGACCCCAATCCGGTTTTTGGCGCGTTCATGGACATGCAGGTGAGCCAGACATTCTCCCGCGACGAAGTGCGCGAAACAGTGCTGCCTGCCTATATGGGGTTGATTAAACAGATCGATGATCACCTTGGAAATCTGTTTGCCTATCTTGAAACCCAAGGCAAGGCGGATGAGACCATGATCGTATTCACCTCCGACCACGGGGACTATCTGGGGGACCATTGGATGGGAGAGAAGGAATTGTTCCACGAGGTGTCCGTGCGTGTGCCATTGATCATTTATGATCCGCGAAAAGAAGCCGATGCCACACGCGGCACGCGCAGCCAGGCCCTGGTTGAGGCGATTGATCTGGTGCCCACTTTCCTGGAAGCCACCGGTGCCCCGCAGGCGCCACACCGGATCGAAGGTCGCTCCTTAGGCCCGCTGCTGCGCGGTGAGACCCCAACCGACTGGCGCGACGCAGCGTTTTCTGAAATCGACTATGCGTTCTATTCAGCAAAATCCGCGCTGAACGTGGGCGAGTCCGATGCCCGCGGATATATGCTGCGTACCAAGCGGTGGAAATTCGTGCACTTTAAGAACTTTCCGCCCCAGCTATTCGACCTGGACATTGATCCCAATGAATTCAACGATCTGGGGCGCAACCCCGCATTCGCACTCGTGGTGGCCGAGATGAAAAACAAACTGTTCGAACGTCTGCTGGATCGTAAAAACCGTGTGGCCATGACCGATGAGGTTGTGCGTGAGACCCGTGCCGGAGAATCTGCATCCGGCATTCGCATCGGTGAATGGTAGTCGCATCAATCTCAAATGCGCTGGCCCTTGAGGCTGCTAACTGGTGAGCAATTGGCTCATTCCGGTATCGGCGGCGAGAACGAAGTCGAAGTCCACCACATAAAATGTGGAGGGAAGACGTCCCTTGATTTCCAAATCGTCGGGCAATTGTGAGGCGTCATTGCGCTCCTGATATTCCATCACCAATTGCTCGCGCACACCAAACACGGCGTCCTCATCGAGATATTCATCATCGCTTGGAAATACTTCCGTGACCAATGGCCGATGACTTTCTGCTGTGACGATGAAATGCAGATGCGAAGGACGCCATGGGTGACGCCCGGTTGCATGCAGCAATTCGCCAACGGGACCATCATCTGGAACCGTGTAAGGGGCAGGGCGGACAGTGGAAAAGAGGTAACGCCCATCCTTGTCGCTGGTCATGTGCGCGCGCAAATTATATTCAGCCTGCGCCTCGTCCTGATTGGAATAAAGTCCGTTATCTGCGGTTTGCCAGATTTCCAGTTCAGCACCGGCAATGGGTTCTCCTTCCGGTGTCAAAACCCTGCCGCCCACAACCACGGGCACACCTTTATTATCGCCGATCAGATCAACGCCCACCGGTACATCCGGCGCACCAAGAACGTGAAATGGCCCAAGCACGCTCGAAGGTGTTCCATGGTCGGGTGAATTCACCATGTCGACCAGGGATGACAGGCCCAACACGTCTGAAAGCAGGATGAACTCATTGCGCTGGGGGGTGGAAATCTCCCCGGCAGCATAAAGAAGCTCCAGTCCCTTGCGCCACTCGCTGTGGGTCAACTGCGTTTCGCGTACAAAATCGTGCAAATGCGTTGCCAGTTTCTCAAGAACAAACTTCAGCCGTGGGTCGGTGTCCTTGGCCACATATCCCAAAAAAGCCTCGGTAATGTTGTCTTTGCTAACCGTACGCATGTGGCGCTTCCTTCAATCAATTTTTGCGGGCCCACACGGGCCGGCTGCTGTAATTTGGCCGAATGCTAGTTCAAACCGAAGCGGTTGGGTAGTGAATGGTGAACGAAGTTAGATTTGGAGTTTCCATCACCCCGCAAAATGGTAGGTTCCATCGTTATTTTGTCGATCAGATTTTCAGTGGACACGCCCATGGCCGAAAAAACCAGCTCCTATCCAGAATTCACCGGGCCGGAAATTTGTCGGCTTGAGGCCCATGAAGTTGTTCAGCTTCTTGCCAAAGGTGAAGTGTCTTCATCGGAATTGCTTAGTGCGTCTCGCGAGCGCGTTGAGGCAGTCGAACCATTGGTGAACGCCATGCCAACTGTGTGTTGGGAAAGGGCCGAAGCCGCCGCCAATGATCTCGATATGGCAAATGCAGGCAGCACAGGCTGGCTGGGAGGACTGCCACTGGGAATCAAAGACCTTAATGCTGTCAAAGGGGTGCTCAGCACGTGGGGCACAAAAGGGCTGGCTGATTTTGTTCCAACTGCCAGCGACCCCCTTGTTGAACGCATTGAAGCCTATGGCGGGCTGGTTGTGGGCAAAACCAATTCGCCCGAACTTGGTGCAGGCGGCAACACATTCAACGATGTGTTTGGCCCCACTTACAATCCCTGGGACACAAAACTAAATGCGGGGGGATCCTCCGGCGGTGCGGCGGTGTCCTTGGCCACCGGCGAAGTATGGCTCAGCCACGGGTCCGACCATGGCGGTTCCCTGCGTACCCCGGCGGCATTTTGTGGCATTGTGGGCCTTCGACCCAGCCCTGGTCGCGCTGGTGGGTCTTCTGCCGATCTGGCCTTTATGTTGGAAGGTGTTCAGGGGCCAATGGCGCGTTCAGTTACCGATTGCGCCTTGTTTCTAGACAATATGGCAGCGTTTGAACCGCGCCAGCCCATCTCTTATCCGGCCCCACAAACACCCTATATTGAGGCCGTAAAACGCCCCAATGAAAAACCCAAAATTGCCTTCTCCATGGACCTTAACGGATTTGGCGCAGTGGATCGGGAAATGGCGGATCATTTGCAAGGTGTGATGCAAAATTTGCAAACCAGCGGCGCGATCGTCGAAGAAGCAGCGCCCGATACCTCCACCCTTGAAGAAACCTATCACACGCTGCGCGGCATGATGTGGGCAGCAGCCGGTAAACTGACCGCGCCGCAAATACGCCAACACTTCAAATCGACCCTTGAGGAAAATACAGTCTTTGGCGAAGCGCTGACGATTTCGCAAATCTGTAACGCACAGATCAACCGCTCCGCCATATTTGCCAATATGGTGTCTCTGTTTGAGAAGTTTGATGTTTTGGCACTGCCCGTTGTTGGCTGCATGCCCCATCCCCAATCAGAAGAATGGGTGACGGAAATTGGTGGCCAGCAACTCGATGGCTATATGGATTGGCTGCGGTTTGCCTTTCTTGCAACGGTTACGGGCCTGCCTGCCATTTCTGTGCCCGTTGGTCTGGGGCCGCGCGGCTTGCCTGTTGGCCTGCAAATGATTGGCCGCCCCCGGGATGAAGCCGGGCTGCTCCAGGTCGCCAGGTTCGTTGAACTGGCAACAGGTGGCCCATTATTACCAATTGATCCGGTGGTGAAGTGAACTGGCAAGTGTGAGCTTCTGTTCGGCCTGATCCCAGCTACAGTTTGTAATATTCAACCGCGCGTGATCGTGCACGAGATAAGGGAATGTCATGAAGCGCTCCACCGTTAACGAGATCATCAAGAATGCCGATGAGTTCATGCGATCATTCGGCGTCGTCCTGCCACCTTTTGCCTATTGGTCGCCCGATGAAATGTTGCAGCGCAAGTCTGACATCCAAGGCATTGTTGGCGCGCGATTGGGCTGGGACATAACGGATTTTGGTGCGGGAAATTTTGACGAATTTGGGTTGTTCCTTTTTACCGCGCGCAACGGTTCTCTTGAGGATCTCAAGCGCGGGGGCGGCATGTGTTATGCCGAGAAGATAATGATCTCCCGTCACGATCAGATTTCCCCCATGCATCGCCATGTGATCAAGACGGAAGACATCATCAATCGGGGCGGGGCAACGCTGGCGATTGAAATGTTTGAAAGTGATGGAGAAGGAAAGATCGACCGCAACGCGCACGTGCCAGTGAGTTGTGATGGGGTTCGCAAGGTGCTGAAACCCGGCAGCATTCTTCAGCTTGCCCCAGGCGAAAGCGTTACCCTGCATCCTGGCAATTGGCACAAGTTTTGGGGCGAGGGCGGTGACGTGCTCATCGGCGAAGTTTCAACGGTAAACGATGATCTTACCGACAATATTTTCGAACAGCCAATTGGCCGCTTTGCCAATGTTGAGGAAGACGTGTCGCCCACACATTTGCTGGTGTCGGACTATGAAAAATGGGGCCTGCTTTAGAGCTCCAACGGGCTAGTGCTGAACCGTCCCATGTTAGCGGTGTAATTGGAAACCGCAGATCCTGCACTCAATTGGCAAAGTCTGCGGTTTCGTATTTTCATCAATCACAGTCTATTTGCCGATGGCGGAAAGCAGGTCAGGGTTCTCAACCAGATTTCTCACACCGTGGGCATGGTCTTCATCAAAGACATTATTCTTCAACCACGCATCCACCGAGGAAATGCTGATTTTCTTGACCTTGGGCCGCACACTCCACGACACCTGAAATGGAGAGCCTTTTTCATTATAGCTTGGCCCTGTGGTTGACCCATCATATTCAACCGGCGTGCCAGTATCCGTGGGAATGTTGACCGCCTGATGAACGCCATCCACCACGGCGTGTTTCGTCAGTTCGACAAAATCACCGGCGCTGTTATCGTTGACGATCACATATACCTGGGTCTCAACGCGCAATTGCGGATTTCCAATTGCTTCACTCAGGCAAGAACCAAGTGTTGGTCCTGGTTTAACCTGGGCAGTTGTATGAACGTAGTGAACCTCAATTGTATCGCCGGGGGCGAGGTCACCATGTTCGCTGGAGCCAACCTTGCGATCAAACGACGCCAGTTCCTCAGCGCTTAAAGTGCCGGAATATTTGAAGCCGGTCCCATATCCCTTGCCGTCGCCATTGCCCGCATATTTTGTGAACTCGCCGCCTTTATGTTCAGCATTTTCGTGAAAGTGAATGTTGCAAAGGTTCATCTGTTTATAGGAAGGCGCGGCGGCAAATTCGCGACTATTCCTGCCACCAAGCGTGCCCAGATCGCGTGGGGACTGGGGGCCAAACCCCACACCTTGTGTGTTTTTAGCCAATGCTGCGCGCTGTTTTGCAATGGTCTCATCAGAGACCTGTTCGCCCGCAATTGCAGCGCTGGAAATCAGCATGAAGGCGGCGGCGGATGAGATCAGACTTGAATTTCGAAAGTTCATGGATGTTTCCTCATTGTATTCAGGATAATAAAATATCTGGTGGCAAATCTGGGCGCCGAAACGTCTTGAAAATTTGCAAGTTTGTTTTTTGTTGTTCTCGTCGAACCACATGAGCAGCCGGACGAGCGCTCAGGCTTCCTCTGGCCTAAGTCCCCAGCAATCGACAAGAAATAAGACAATTTGACGCTCAATAGCCACGTGAACCTGCAATTTTCCGATCAAATGTCGTTGATCGCTCTTGCCGGATTATCCGCCCATCAGGTGTTTGCGGCGTTGTTTGAATCTCGCATGGGACACGTCAGTACCATCATGGAAAGAGCCGAACACCTTGTCCCACGGCACTTCCAGATTGCCGTAATTGCACTCGAAATACCGATGGTGCATCTGGTGATGAAAATTGCCCAGATGCAGGCGGTTTTTGTCCTTCACCAGCAGGCCTTCAAAACCCGTGTGGGACGTGGCAGCCGTAATTCCCTGATGAAACATGTGAAACAGAATATGCACCGGGTGGGCCGCGACAAGGAAATGAATGCACACGGATGAGAAGAACATGAACGTCTCAATTGGGTGCATCGACAGGCCCGACCATGGGCCGACATTGGTGTTTCGATGATGCAGCGCATGGGCCATCCGATAGAGTGGCGGCCAGTGCAAAACGCGGTGGATCCAGTAGAAGTGAAACGAAATCCACATGGGCGTGAGAAACAGGATCACGATGAATGTGACCGGGTTGGATTCCCAATCCAACATGGGTGCATAGCCATTGGCCATTGCCCAGAACATCATGACTTCATAGGCCGTCCACAAGGTCACGCCACTCGCCAATGTCCAAAAAACATTGTCCCATAGCTGAGAATCAAATGTGAAAACGCGCCCCTTGGGTGGAATGTCACGCGGGTCGAATTTGAGCCCCTGTCCCTGCCTGCGCCAAACGTGAAAATACAGATGCAGGCCGCCTGCAATGGTTGTCATCAACACCATATTCCGCAACCAGACCTCGAAAATCCAGCCAAATGACAAGACTCTGGCTTCCTCAATTGATGGCGCGACCCAGTACCAGCACCCAATGGCCAAAAGCGTCAAAAGCAAGTTTTCAGCCAGGGCAAACCATCGCGCGGCGACCCAATGTACAATACCCATTGGCTGTGGCGGCCATGCGAAAAAGGGTGAACTTTGGATCGGCACATCGGGGCGATACAGCCAATGGCGTTCCATTTCTGAAATGGAATCCTTTTCGCCGGTGGGAACGTCTGTCATGGGCGCAACGCCTTTTTTCATCCAACTCCACGCTAATACCGAAATGACGCCCCATCAACCAACCCATGCCTGTGGCCGAACATGGATCATTCCTATTTGTGGATACGCCACAAACGCTGGTCGAATATGAGCTTGCCGGTGACAGCCAGCAAGAGGACACAGAGCAGGATCTTTGAAACAGTTTCCATCGTTCCCTCAATTTGAACGGCATGGACCACACTGCCCAGGACTGTGATGGTCGCCAAACTGAGGTGAATGAAACGCCAAACGCGAGGCTTAAGAGCAAGCCACCGTTTTAGAGCGGCCAGAAGACCAGCGGCAAACAGTGTCCCCATGGCCACCACGCCCCAGGCTGAAAAAGCCGTTGGAGATCTAAATAAGAGGGCATCAATCACGTCTGGCGGGCTGGTAATCCAAAGACCAGCCACATGAACAACAATTGCCAGGATAAGCAGGCTGCCGATGGTCCTGTGCGCCCGCCGGGCAAGGCTGGCGGATACGCCCGGCAGGTATTTCCCAGCCAATAGGGGCTGCAGAAGCAGGAGTGCCATGGCTGCAATACCGGCAAAGCCTGCGGATATATAAACCGGACCGCGCCATGCCAATTGCGGGCTCATGGCGGCTGCGACAATGGGAACGGTGATGACAGCCAGCAGGGCGCACCAGACCCACAATTTGTAGACCGGGCGCATCAACCGGGCGTCAGCAAGGGTCAGACAGGTTCAAGAATGAAATCCGCATGGAGAGTTCTGTCCTTTGAACTGGCCATCACAGGGCGCAGGAACACCGTCTTGAAGTCACCGCTATCATAGGCCAAATGCCCGTGTGCCTGGCCGAAAGCTGGCACAATTTGTGGCATATCAAGACGGAAATTGCCATTTGCATCGGTCAGCGTCGCGCCATGGCTTTGCGGGTCGCTCTCATATCCTTCGGTGGTGTGTGCCCAAATCTGAATGCGCTGACCGGCCAACGGGGCACCATCCCCGGCGCGTCGCACACGGCCGGTCATCAAAAAACCGCCGCCGCCGATCCTGTCCACAATTAGCGCGCCCGGTTGATAATTATTAGCACCGCCCCGCATGGTCGCCGTGGGCTCCAGTCCCTTTGCACGGGCGGGAAGAATAAGACCGGTGGTGCTGGCCGCCACGATGCCACCGCTCAGCATGAGAACAGTGCGGCGGTCAAACAATTTGGTTGTCATATTCTGTGCTCCTGTTCGCGACGAGTTTGGCAGTTTGACCGACTGGAGAAGTCAGCCTTTCCATCTACAAGATAGTATATTTGTGGCCATTTTCGAACGGCCCAAATGTCACGGCCTGCTAATCTGAATCAAAACGGTGTGAACACGTTATCCATCAACACCACCAGCCCATCGGGCAATTGCTTATGCCCTAGCAATGCCTTTGAACTCGTATATATTTATCGAATGATCAATTAATTTTAATGTTGGATTTCCCTGTTGGAAGCCAATGGAGACACGATATGACGACGCTTTGTTATGCAAAAGCCACTTGTTCAATTGGCATTCACGTTCTGCTGGAAGAAATCGGCAAGCCCTATGATCTCAACGTCGTCGATTTTTCCAAGGGTGAGCAAAAGACGCCGGAATATAAAAAGCTCAATCCCAAGGGCAAAGTTGCTGCACTGGTTCGCGACGATGGTTCGGTGCTGACAGAATATGCGGCAATTGCCACATGGCTGGCGATGACAAACCCAGACAAGAAACTGTTGCCGACAGACCCCGAGGGCATAGCCCGCGTTTTGGAAGCTTTGGATTTTGTGGTGGGAACGGTTCACATGCTATCGTGGCGTTTGTGGCGTCGGCCCGATGCCTATTCCGCCAATCCAGATGAAAAAGAGCAGCTGCAAACGCGCGGCAAGGAAAGCATGCTGGCCGCTTTCGACATCATTGATGAACAATTAGCGGGCAAAGATTTTCTGGTTGGCGATTTCTCCATCGCAGATACAGCGCTCTACTATGTGGAATATTGGGCATCCGATATTGCCAAATGGCCTTTGCCGCCCAATGTTCAGGCCCATTTTGAACGGATGAAATCGCGTCCATCGGTTCAGGCTTCACGCCAACTCGAAGGCGTGGCCTAACACATCCGCATCAAGATGAAGATGAAGGTGAAGGTGAAATCCCATTTCCTGTCGCTTGGTCCGTGACGCGCATTAGGAAATGGGATCCACATCAAATGTCTTGATGGTCATGGAAATGAGTGCGTAATAGCCAAGCACCCCGATTAAATCCACCAGGCCGTCCTTGCCAAGCAGGGCTTCTGCTTGTTGGTATAATTCGGTCGATATGCTGCGGTCTAAATTGAGATGGCGCGATACCTTATAGACAATCTCTTCGTCGGGGTTCTCAAAGCTTGGCTCCCTGTCATGGCGCAGCGCTTCGATAATGTCATCGGCCAGACCGGCTGCTCGTGCCGGAGGCTCGTGCGACTGCCATTCAAACGCGGCGTCCCAAATGCGCGCAGTCACCAAAATTGCCAGTTCTGAAAGACGCGGCGGCAGGGAACTGTCATAACGACAATATTGCCCAAGCTTCTGCGCCTTGTCGGCAAGTTCCGGTCGGTTGAGCCACACTGCAAGGGGGCCAACAACCTCTCCGCGCGGCCCGGACGCAATGGCGTCATAGACCTGTTTTTGAGCATCGGATAATTTTGCGCGATCCAGATTTTCAATTCGGGCCATTATCGGCATTCCTTTGTTTTTTCACAGACCAGATGGCCCTGTATATACTTTTCGATTGGCCCACCATTCAGGCATTTTCGGTGAGCCTGGCCACAAGCTTTCGAACAAGCGGCGCGCAAAGGAATATCACCGGGAAAGCAACGCACCATGATGGCAACCAGGCAGACATCCAAAGCGATAAAAACCCGTCAACCAAACCAGCAGCACGCCAGGTGGAAATTCCAGACACCAGCAGGGAGGCCATGCCCGACAAAATCAAGGCAAACAGGGGAGGGGCAAATCTTGCAGGAATTTTCATGGTGCCATCTTGTTTGCATGGGTCACTTTGGTGACTTCGGTTTCGATGAGCGAAAGGAATTCCTCGCTGGCCCGGGAGATGGGCCGGGTGGCTGACTTTATGAGCATGTAATCCAACTGCAACTCTCCCTCGCTGATGGGATGGATGGTGCGCATCCCTTCATGTTGCTCAGCAAACACCAGCACCCCAGGCAATATCGCCGACCAGCCGCCACGGGCAATGAGGTCGAGCGTGCCCATCATCGTATCGAGTTCGAGTATTTCGGTGGGCTGAATGGCGTGCCGTTCAAAGAACGCATTAAGGGAGTCCCGCCTTTTATTACCGCTGCCGGGGAGGATCAGTTTCAAACTGTCCCGGCCACTTAACGACACCGGCTCAAGGGATGGCTGGGCATTTTTAGACGATTGAACAAAAAATTCGCTATCGGTAGCAAAATGGCGGCTGGATATATTCTCCGGTACGGTTTCGCTTGGCACAATGGCGAAATCCAACTGGCCGCGCCCCACCCGTTCGGTAAGGCTGCCACTATAGGCCTCCACAATGTTCAGTTGTGCCTGGGGAAATGAGCTGGAAAACGTCTCCACTGCGGGTGCCAGAACGCTGCGCGTGAATGCTGGCATCAGTCCCGCATGCACGGTGCCGGTCACCATTTTCCCCAGTGAGCTGATGCCCTGTTCCAATGAACGCACATCGCTGAGCAACTGCCGGGCCTTGCGGTAAAACCACCGGCCTTCAGCCGTGGGGGAAACGCCAGATGTGCTGCGCTTGAACAACGCCGTACCGGTTAAGGCTTCAAGCTCTTTGATCTGCATGGAGACGCCGGGTTGCGTTGCATTTTCACGCTCGGCAGCCGCCGTAAAGGAGCCTTCCTCATACACCGCAACAAAATATTTGATATGTGTAATTTTCATAAACAAAGACATGTTGCATAAGAATATCTTATATATGAAATCTGTCAATTTTGCATCTTTGACCGCAAAGCTTTTGTTTGGGTGGGGAGTTGAGAATTATGATCAGGGTTGCAATTGCAGTTTTGGCCGCTGGCGGCGTCGCATCGTTTCGTAGTTAATCGGCAATGCCCATTTGTCTGTGGTTATGGTGGACGAGCCATTATTGTCGAGCCAGTTCGGGAACTCCACCAGGAGATTGCCAACGCAAAACCGGTTGCTGTGTCGATGCTTGAAGAAACACTTATTTTGTCCACGCGCCACATGTGCCACGAAGATCAGGCGCTTGCCTGCGCTGCGGCAAACAAACACGTATTTTGCGAATAACCGCTGGCGATGAATGGGCAATCTGCCCGGCGTTGCGTGTCGGCCTACGCCTCAGCAAATGTAGTTCTAGGCATTGGATACGAACGCCGGTTTGAGTCCTGGTTGCATGATATATTTGCTTTGAGTGGTCGCGATGCGTCACCGGACGGATTCAGTTTCAGGCGCTATCTGTCAAATCTTCTGCCAGCATGAGTGCATTGCCATCGGGATCATAAAAGGTTGCTGTCTTGACCATACCCTCGACAACATCGGTTTCGCCATCGAACTTCACTTTGGCTTGCTCCAACTTCTGTCGAGCTGCATCCAAATCAGCAATTCCAAAAACTGGAACACAATTGCCCGGGACGGGTTCAGTATGTTCCCCTAGTCCAATTGTCACCCCCTTCGTGTTCGATTGCAGTTCAGACCATCCTGCTTCATCCGCATGATAGATCGTTTCAAATCCGAGCATAGCTTGGTACCAATCTGCGCTCGCGTGGCGGTCTTTGACAGACAGTGCGATCGTAATGGTTTCGTCCACTGAAATTAGCGACATGGTCTTTCCTTTGGTTCTTAAATATACTAACTATACTTTATGGACATAAAAACATTTGTCAATATCACCTCAAGAGCTTGGGCATTGCCCATCTTATCGAACCTGCACGATGGTGTGGCTGGGCGACAAGCGTCACTTTTGACAGCAACAGGTGCCAGTAGAACTGCATTTGCTCAGAGTATGGATCATCTCATCGAAATTGGATTGTTAGAACGAAACCGTGGCCATGGTCATCCGTTAAGACCAGAATTCCGTCTGACAGAGCTGGGTAAAACCGCTGCGGCAATTGCGAACAAGATTCAACGGGTTTCTGGGAATGAGGATCGCGTGTTGCTCCGACGATCATGGACTGTTCCCATTTTAACGTCACTGCACACACCCAACCATTTCAACGGCATCAAAAGGAACCTTGTGACAATTACAGATCGTGCATTATCGCAATCCCTCAGAACTATGGAGGATCGAAATTGGGTTAGCCGGGATGTTGATGACGCTGCGCGCCCACCTAGGTCAATCTATAGCGCAGTCAATCTGGGTCGTGAGATAAGCAAAATTACTGGATCAGAAATTAGCCTTGTTCAGTGACAATGGATGGCTGAAATTTAAATTTGTCGCTGCATCGTCAATTCCGCTGGCAGTGGAGAAAGCGTTCGGCTCACCGGAGCATAATGGTGGGCAACCAATTGGCCAGTTCGGGAACGAAGAGCACAATGAATGCGGCCACCAAAATCAACACGAAATAGGGGAAAGACCCTATGAAGATTTTGGACAAGGTGGCCGTGGGGTCGGGCACCGACCCTTTCACCGTATAGACCAACAGGCCGAACGGTGGTGTCAGCAAACCAGCCTCGATCACCAGAATTCCAAATATGGCAAACGCCAGCGGGTCGATACCAAGTGCGGCTGCAATTGGTGCGAAAATCGGGACGGTCAGCAAAATGATCGATACGGAATCAATGAGCATTCCCAGCAGAATCCAGATCACAACCATAAGTCCGATGATCAAAAACGGGTCCACGCCCATCCCCAAAAACAGTGCCTTGATGTAATTGACCGCGCCGCCAATGGCGAGAAGGCGGGAATACATTTGCGCCGTGATGAGCAAAAACATAATCGGCGCTGTTGTTTTGCCCGCCTGAAAGATCGCCGCCATGATCTCTTTGCCGCGCATGCCTTTCACCACACCGATCAGCAGAGCACCAATGGCGCCAAATCCAGCCGCTTCGGTGGGCGTGAAAACGCCCGTCCAGATGCCGCCAATGACGAGAATGATCAGCCCCAAAATGCCCAGACCACCAATGGTTTCTGAACGGATTTCCTGGGGCGTCAGCTCAACCAGATCGTCGGAAATGGCCGGGGCGATTTCCGGATTTCTGATGGCGGAAATGATCACATAAGCGGAAAACAAAAGGGCCAGTAAGATGCCCGGCAGTATCCCGGCAATGAACAGTGCCCCCACGCTCATTTCTGTCAAAATGGCCCACACGATCAACAGGACCGATGGCGGAATAAGCATGCCCAGACAGGCTGAGCCTGCAACGGCCCCCAGGGCAAATGTCTGCTTGTAGCCCAGCTTGCGCATCTCTGGATATGCGATTCGCGAAAACGCCGCTGCCGCTGCGATGGAGACGCCAGTAACAGCGGCAAATACCGTGTTGCCAGCGATTGTTGCAATCGCAAGTCGGCCGGGCAGGCGTTTTAAGGCCCGGTCACAAATCCGGTACAGGTCGGCAGCCGCCCCCGACCTTGAAATGAAATCACCCATCAAAACAAATAAGGGAATGACCGCGAAGACATCTTTTCGCACCGCCTCGAACGCCGTGTTGCCCAAAATCGCCAGCGCGGCTTCCATGCTGCCAAGCATCAGCCACACGCCCAATGCGCTGCAAATTGCAAATGCTACACCAATATGAACGCCCAGCAGGATAAGGCCGATCAGCAGGCCCAACATCCAAAGTGCAATATCACCGCCCATCAAATTTCTCCCGACAGACGATCAAGCGGAACCTGGAGCTTCAGCTTCATCAACCAAATGCCCTTTCCAGTCGTAATAGATCATCGACAAATAGGCGTAGGCCCCAAACACTGACATCACCAAAACCAGTCCACGTACCGGCCAGGTTGGCACACGCAGTGCGCCTTCCCCCTCATATTCTCCAATTCTCCAGGCATCATAGGCGGGTTCATAGGTGCTCAAGACGAGACCGACAAAAAGCAGCACACCCAACACATACCCGCCTGTGCGCAATAACCTGCGGGCAAGTGGGGGAACCGCATCTGCAAAGATTGTGGTTCGAAGCATGGAGCCGGTGAAAACCGCCAAGGGCAATTGCAGAAAGGTTATGGCCACCACTGAATTTTGGATAATCTCTTTGGTGCCAGGGATCGGCTGATTGAAAAGACCGCGGCCGCTGACGTCCATAAATATCAGGATCGCCAGCCCAAGGGTCCAGAACGCCGACACCAGGTGAATTGACCGCGACAGCCGCACTGGAATTGCTACATTCTGGCGTTCGTTCATCGCAATGTCTTTCACACAGCCACCCCAACTCTTGGGAACGCTATCGGATGCCGTGCCCACGCTCAAGTGAAATGAGCGATCGATAAATAAGTAAATCCGATATCCGCCATCAAAAAATATGATGCCCGATAATCGGCCTAACTTGTCTTACCCTCATTTGTGTCCAATCAAACCTCTTGACCGGTTGGGCGGATTGTGAGGGAATAAGAAATTATTTAGCGATCGATAAATAAGGCTTGGAGGAGCCCGCTTGCTAAATATTACTCAGCGCGGATGACGCGCTAGCAATGGGAGATTTCTATGAGATTCTTTAAATCGGGAAGAGCTGCGGTTGCAGCATTATTGGCCTCATCTTCGTTTGGCCTGGCAACGGTTGCCAGTGCCGACACATTCACCTTGAGGATCGGGGCAGGCCATCCAAGCGGCCCCGCTGTGTATGTCAGCGATGTTGAAAAATATTTTGTACCGGAAGTGAAAAAGCGCGTTGCTGCTGAAACCAGCCACACGATTGAATTTGTCGAAGGATATGGCGGCTCAATCGCAGGTGTTGCCGAAACACTGGAAGCTGTTCAAAACGGCATTCTGGACATTGGTGCCTATTGTTTCTGTTTTGAACCGGCCAAATTGTTCCTGCACAATTTTCCCTATTACGCGCCCTTTGGTCCCCAGGATTCAGCGCAACAGATGCAGGCCGCCCGGGCAGTTTATGACAAGACGCCCTGGCTGACCGAGACATTTGAAAAGGAATACAAACAAAAACTCCTGGGCCTGCACGGCTGGGACAATTATCACCTTGGCACAACAGATCCCTGGGACACGGTGGAAGATCTCAAAGGCGTCAAAATCGGTGGTGCCGGGCCTAACCTGCCGTGGCTGGAATTTGCTGGCGCAGTGCCCGTCCAGTCGACATTACCAGACGGCTATTTGTCCCTGCAGACCGGCGTTTATAACGGCTGGTTGATGTTCCCATCGGCCTATCTGGGGTTCAAGTTTTATGAGCCAGCCCCGCACTATACCCAAATCGGGTTTGGCGCCATGGGCGTCAACGGCCTGACCATGAACCTGCGCACATTCAACAAGATGCCGCCAGAGGTGCAAAAAATTCTGGTTGAAGTTGGCCGCGGCTATGAAAAACAGGCCGGCATTTCTCTCAACGGACGGCAGAAAGCCGGTCTCGAGGGCCTCGAAAAAGTCGGTGCAAAGGTGAAAACTCTCCCTGAAGCTGCACGTGCAGGCTGGGCCAAATCTCTCGCTTCGTTCCCGAGCAGACAAGCGAAAGATGCTGATGGTCGTGGCATGCCCGGCACCGAAGTAATGAAAAATTACATCGATGCTGTAAATGCCACGGGCTACAAATGGCCTCACACCTACACTGTCGAGTAAGCCTCTCGACGGTGCAGTCTTCTTGAATGGGCAGCCTTGTGCTGCCCATTTTTTTGCGACCAAACGCCCCTATCAGAAATTCTAATATTGGTTCCCAGCAAAGATTATTCGGGCAGCGCAGGCCAAGCTGTTAATCTGCACGACACATTTAAACGAAGGTGCTCACAATGGATCTTGGATTCTTCACAATGCCAATTCATCCCCTTGATAAGGATTGGCGCGTATGCCTGCACGAGGACAAAGATGCCTTTGTGCTGGCCGATAAACTGGGATTTACCGAAGCCTATGTGGGTGAGCATGTCACCGATAAAGCTGAAAACATCACTTCGTGCATCACATTTCTGGCCTGGATCGCCAACGAGACTAAAAACATTCGATTGGGCACAGGCACGGTCAATATGCCAAACATGCACCCCGCAGCCGTTGCCGGGCAGATTGCCATGCTCGACCATATGCTTGACGGGCGATTGAATTTTGGCATTTCGCCTGGCGGGCTTGCCACCGATGCGGAAGTGTTTGGCAATCTGGATAAAGACAGAAACCTGATGTTTCAGGAATGCATCAACACTGTGTTGAAAATTTGGGAAAGCGAACCGCCCTATAATATCGAAGGCGATTTCTGGAATGTTTCAACCGAGCGCGCACAAATGGTTGAGATCGGGCAGGGGGTGATGTCGAAACCGCTACAACAACCCCATCCGCCTATCATTGTGACAGTGGTTGCACCTTTTTCCAAAGGCGTCACGGAAGCCGCAGCGCGGGGCTGGGAGCCAATCTCGGCGAACTTCCTGTTGCCCAAATGGGTGGCGTCTCACTGGCCCAAATATGTTGAAGGTTGTGAACGGGTGGGCCGTCCCGCAGATCCTAAAAACTGGCGCGTGGCTCGGTCAATTTTCGTCGCCGATGATATGAATACGGCGCGGGAATATGCGCTTGGGCCCCACAGTCCCTATCGGTTCTATTTTGAGCAGCTTTTGACCAAAATGAAAAAACACGGCCGCACCAACCTGTTCATGGAAGATCAGAATATGAGCGAAGATGAGGTGACAATTGAATATGTCCTGGAGCGTTGTGTGTTGTGGGGTACGCCGGACAAGGTCGCCGATGACATATTGGCGTTCCGTGAAGAAGTGGGTGACTTTGGTACGTTGCTTTACGCCGGGAAAGATTGGGTCGATGTGGAACTGGGTAAAAAGTCGATGACCTTGCTGGCTGAAAAGACGATGCCGATTGTCAATTCTGCTATCGGCACCTCGGTCGCTGCCCAATGAAGCGCCTGACCGATCGCATTCCCTATCAGGCAATTGTGGATCGGCCCAGACTGACATTTCCCAATGGCAAGCGCATGGCTGTGTGGGTCATTGTGAATGTGGAAGAATGGCAGATTGAAAAACCTATGCCGCGCACCGTTTTGCCGCCGCCAATGGGCCAGCCTTTATTGCCCGATGTGCCAAACTGGTCTTGGCATGAATATGGAATGCGCTCAGGTTTCTGGCGTCAGCACAAGGCGCTCACCGATCGGGATATTCCAACAACATTGGCGATCAACGGCAATGTCTGCAATTCCTATCCCCGGGTTGCGTCCGCCGCCAAAGAGGCGGGGTGGGAATTTATGGGGCATGGATTTCTGCAAGGTCCAACGCATAAGTTGGACAATCAAAGGCAGGCCATCGCCCAGACTGTCAGCGAGATTGAAGCGTTTTGCGGCCATGCACCGCGTTCCTGGGAATGCCCCGGCCTGACCGAAACGGATGAAACACTCGATCTGCTACGCGAACACGGAATAGAATTTGTGGCCGATTGGGTGATTGACGATTTACCTCAAGACATTGACACGCCATTTGGCACCATCACCACAATTCCCTACACGGTCGAAACCAATGATATTGCCGTCTATGCCCTACAACAACACGGTTCCGATGAATTGCTAAAGCGCGGCATTGACCAGTTTGACCGGCTGTATGAAGAGAGCGCGGAAAATGCGCGAATAATGGCAATTTCAATTCATCCCTACATAACCGGCGTTCCCCACCGGATAAAATATCTCGAAGAATTGCTGGACTATGTCAGTGGCCATGAGGGTGTTGTCTGGATGACGGCAAGTGAAATTGGCGATTGGTACAAAAGTGAAATGAGCAAATTAGCATAGGTTCTGCCCGCACCTTCCGCGTGATCAATGTAAACGGTCCAGGGTATTTAGACCGCGCCAAGCGCCTTTAGAATGCGCTGTGGCGTCATGGGCATTTGATAAATGGATGCGTTCAGGGGGCGAAGGGCGTCGTTGACGGCATTGAGCAGGGCCGCAGGCGCGCCACCTGTGCCAGCTTCGCCTGCACCTTTTGCACCCAATACCGATGTCTTGGTTGGAGTCTCAATATGGGCGATATGAATGTCCGGCATTTCAGCGGCCATGGGCACAAGATAGTCGGCCATGGAAGCGTTCAACATTTGCCCGTCTTCGGAATACACACATTCCTCGTAAAATGCGCCCCCGATTCCCTGCACAACACCGCCACGAATTTGTTCGTCCACCAGTTTGGGGTTGATCACTCTTCCGCAATCTTCCACTGCCCAGAAATCGAGAATTTTCACAAAGCCGGTATCCTGATCAACTTCCACATGGGCAGCCATGGCGCCATTTGTGAAAACAAATGGAAAGTCCGTGACCCGGTAATGGCGGGTTGCCACAAGTTCAGGAGAAACATCGGAAGGCAGCTCATTGCCGCGGTAATAAACAAGTCGGCCCAACTCGCCAAGCGAGATACGCTCGGCCCCGGTCTGCGCATCAATCACCACGCCATTGTCGATGCTAAGACTTTCCCTGGCACATTGGAGTATGGTGCCAGCCACATCCAGGACTTGCTCTTTCAGCGCGTTGGCTGCCAGCAGCACGGCCTCACCGCCAATGCCGGCGCCGCGCGAAGCCCAGGTGCCGCCGCCATAGGGCGTGGTCGCCGTATCACCGGTAGTGACCTTGACCCGGTCGATGTTCACGCCAAACACACCGGCTGCGACTTGTGCGATAATCGTGTTGGTGCCTTGTCCCTGTTCAGTGATGGAGGACGATACGTGCAGGGCACCGCTCGCATCCAGTCGTACTGTCGCGCCATCCTGGGCCGAAATTGGAGCGCCGCCGATGCCGTAAAACATCGGGCTTGGATTGGTCACTTCCACCATGGAAACGAGGCCAATGCCACGATAGACACCACGTTGGCGCGCGGCTTCCTGATCTTTGCGCAGGCTGTCATAGTCCATGAATTCAACAAGTTTCTCCAATGCCTGTTGGTGGGAGAGGTCATCAAATTTCATGCCAGCCGCCGAGCTGGTGGGATAGCTGTTATCTTTGAAGAGATTGCGCCGTCTTATCTCAACCACATCCATACCAATTTCATGGGCGGCACTTTCCAGCAATCCGTCGGCAACCGCCATGGCGATTGGATGCCCCACCGCGCGATATTGGCACATCATGTTTTTGTTCTGAAACACGATGGTCCCTTTGGCGCGGTAGTTGTCTATCGCATAAGGCGCGCCGGTAAGGTTCAACACCTGATTGCATTCAATGCCAGAAGACCGGGGATACATGCTATAAGGGCCAATGCCCGTGAGGTCGTCAATCTCTAACGCCGTGATCTTGCCGTCAGATGTGACAGCCATTCGACCTTTCACACGGTGATCGCGCGCGTGAATGTCGGAGACGAAACTTTCGTTTCGGTCCGCCACATATTTAACCGGCCTGTTGAGAATGCGCGCGGCAACGGCTGTGGCAAGATCGTCCCCATAAAGGTGAATTTTAATGCCGAAAGACCCACCCACATCACGGGCAATTATGCGGATATTCTCTTCCGGCAACGACAATATTTTTGACAGGATCGCCTGCATCATATGGGGCGCTTGGCCAGAATAATGGTAGATCAGCGTGTTGTCCGACGGATTGAATTCCACCACCGAGGCGCGTGCTTCCAGTGTCACGCCCGTGTGTCGGGCAAAATAAAATACGTGGTCGACAACTGTGACATCGCCACGGTTAAATTCCGTGTCCACATCGCCCGCATCCACAAGGCGTTCCCAGGCCCGGTTATTGTCATAGGCGCTGTGAATAATGGGCGTGTTGGGCTCAAGCGCGGTTTCCGCATCACACACCGCTTCCAGCGGTTCAAATTCGATTTCGACCAATGCACAGGCATCTTCCGCCAATGCCCGGTTTTGAGCGACAACCATTACCACCGGTTCGCCTTGCCAGCGTACTGCATCAACGGCCAGCGGCATTTGGGGCGGCGAACGCAGTCCCTGCAAATGGGTCAGCGTGCCCACATAAGGCGTCACGTAATCTTCAAAATCGCTGCCCCTGAATACGGCAATGATACCAGGGGCCTGTTCCGCGGCACGGGTATCAATGTCTGTTATTTTTGCATGGGCATAGGGCGAGCGCACAAAAGCTGCATGCACCATGCGCGGCAATTGCAAATCATCCACATACTGACCCCGCCCTTGCACCAGGCGCTGGGCGTCAGGGCGTTCAACTGAGCGGCCAATATAGGCATTAGGCTGGTCGAATATATGGGTTGGGCCAGTCATTTCGCGGCCCTTTCGCCGATGACTTCCACCACCGCATCGACAATGGATTGATAGCCGGTACAACGACAATAATTGCCGGACAGGTGTTCACGAATAGCGCTGCGGTCTGCTACGCCTCCCGCTTCAATATATTCCAACGCGCTGGCCATCATGCCCGGTGTACAAAAGCCACATTGAAGCGCGTTGTTTCGTTTGAACGCCGCTTGCAAATCAACCGCGCGCTGGTGTTCACCAAATCCCTCAATCGTCGTTATGTCAGACCCGTCTGCCTGCACCGCCAACATCAGGCAGCCACGCACCATGGTGCCATCCACTTCCATCGTACACGCGCCGCATACCCCGTGTTCACAGCCCACATGCGACCCGGTTAAACCCAGACTGTTGCGCAGGAAATCCACCAGATTGAGACGTACCGGAACACGCTCGCGCACGGTCTCGCCATTCACTCTTAGTGAGATGTCGCATGATTGGCTCATGGCATCATTGTCTCCAAAGCACGAGTGAGAACGACGCGGGCAAGATGCCGCTTGGTGTCGCCATCAGCATTGAGGTCGCCGCGAAAGTCGAAATCATCCAGCTCCTGAAATGCCGCATCGCGCGCTTCGGTGTCATCAAGATTTTCGCCCTCAAAAGCCAGTTCAGCATGGGGCAGGCGATGTGCCTTGTCGCTCACACTGAACAAGGCAATCCGTAAATCACAGACGGGATCGATGCTTGTTGAGGCAATAGCAACCCCCGCCATAGCATAGTCGCCATGACGCCGTGCGAGTTCATAGAAGCCAAACCGATTTTGTGGCTTTGCTTTTTTTATCGCAATGGATTTGATGATTTCACCGTCCTGCAAAGCGGTTTCATACAAACCCAGGAAAAAGTCATTGGCCGGAATCTCCCGTGCGCCACCAACGGAAACAACCGTAATGGTCGCCTCAAGCGCCAGCAATAATGCAGGCATTTCTGCCGCCGGATCAGCCAGCGCCGTACTGCCCCCAATCGTGCCCCGGTTGCGCACCGCAGAATGGGCAATGTGGGGCAGGGCCATTTGGAACAGGGGCACATGTTCTTTAATCACATCAGATGCCGCCAGATTTGCATAGCGGGTCATTGCGCCAATTGTGATTGTTTCGGGCTGTTCCTCAATAAAACTCAATTCTGAAACGCCGTTCAAATCGACCAGCAACTCCGGCTGGGCAAGGCGAAAATTCATCATCGGCATGAGGCTTTGACCGCCAGCAAGAACCTGCATGTCACAATCTTCACGGGCAAGCAGTTCTAGTGCTGCATTGAGATTGTCCGGCTTTTCATATGCAAAGTCCGCAGCCTTCATGAAAACAATCAACCCAATTTGAATTGTCCGCGACGTGCCAGAACGCGACAAGCACCATAACCACGGCTCTTATTTATCGAACTATAAATAAGAGCCGTGGTCAATCGGTTTGTTATGCGGTTGTGTCCGGCTTTCTTGCAGAAATGGTGGTGCCGATTCCGCTGAGGAAAACATCAAGGGCATCGGAGATCATGCGCGACTTGTCGGCAAGCACGGGAGATTCATAGATGTGTTTTCGAATGCCGTAATAAAATATGCCGCCATGCATAACCCATGCCAGTTCCAACTCTTCTGGTGTTGGTTCGGTGGTTTCCAACTGCCCGTTTTCAACCCGAAATTCCGTGAGAATTCGGCCAAGAATCCGTTCGTTGACCAGGCCGACATACCAGCGGTTAATTTCCACGCCTTTCAATCCGGAGAACAGAAAAATTCGCATCCATTCGCGGGTGAAAATGGCGTCCGTATAGGCTTCGTAAAAAGCCTGCAAACGTTGCCGCAGGGGGATTGCACGATTGCACAGCAATTCATCCCAATCATCCTGCCAGCGGTTGAGATAGACGGTTTGATACACCTCTTTGATGAGGTCATCCTTGCTGGGGAAATAGCGGTATAACAGGGGTTGTGTCACACCCAGATGGCGCGCCAGGCTGCGGGTGCTGCTTTCAAATCCCTCTTCAGAGAAGAATTCGATTGCCTTGGAAATGAATTCCGCCCGCCGCTGCGTGGAAGAAAGACGCTTGCCCTTTTGCTTGGCTTTTGACGTATCGCTCATGCAGTTTCTTTCAGCGCAGTTGTAAAGTCACCTAAGCATCGTGCCATTCACCATCGATTTTCAGGCGGTGACCAACAACCAGACCCTGGGCAAGGGTTTGTTCGATAAAACAGCCCTTTTTGGCACATGCCAACAGATGGGTGAGTTCTTCTTTATTCGCATCTGAATCGATATCAACATCCAGATCAAATGCAACCGGTGCGGTCACATAGGGCTCCATCCCTTCCTGCTCGCCTTGCCAGTGCAGTCTGGCCTTCACTTCAACATGGGATATTTCGATCTTAAGACGTTTGGCAAAGGCCCGAATTTGCGTCATCAAACAGCCGGTCAGCGCTGCGGTGAACAGCGCCAGGGGCGGTGGCGCGGTGCCATCTCCCCCGTGAAAGGGGCCTTCATCTGTGGCAAGTTCAAATTTCTCTTTCATCATCGGCCATTCAACGGAAATGTCGTTGCGCATGTTGGGGCCGGTGGTTCCCACGCCTTCAAAAATTACATCGAAACGTTTGGTTTTCTCGTCAGACATCGCTGCCCCTCACTCCTGTTGTGCCATATCGCCAAATTTTCCCGCGTGGAATATCAGCGGCTTGCCCTGATTGTGCTCGAATTTTTCAACCTGTCCCAAAAAGATGACATGATCTCCACCGGCGTGGCGGTAGGCGTTGGAGCATTGAAACACGGCCAATGCGCCGTCCAGCAGCGGAGTTCCACCCAGCCCTTCACCAAGTTCCAGTCCGGCAAACTTGTCATCGCGGCTCTGCGCAAATCGCAGTGCCAGTTCCTGCTGTGCATCGCACAACACATGGATGGCATAGTGGGAGCAGTTTTGAAAAACCGGCAGGCTTGGCGCATGGCTTGAAAGGCTCCACGACACCAATGCCGGATTAAGCGAAACCGAAGAGAATGAGTTTGCCGTCAGGCCGACAGATATGCCCGCGTCTGAAGTGGCCGTGATGATGGTCACCCCGGTTGCAAAACATCCAAACGCATCGCGCAATGCCCGATAGTCGAAGTCCGTATTTGTGTTACTGTCAGTCATGGGGTCGTCGCTTACAAGGTTGGGTTTTCAGACGGCAGGCCCAGCTCAACCCGCCCATTATTGGCACCCGCCGCGTCAAAACTAAACGCAATGTGGGAGTTGATTGCATGGGCTTCCCTGAACTGGCGTTGCAAATGGCCCTGTGAAAAAAGACCTCCCGCACCACTGGCAGCAAATAATAGATCCACAGCTTCGGTGCACATCCGAACGGAAAATGCACCGTCCCGCCTGTAACGGGTTTTGGTCAACAGGTCCGGGACGCGCGAAGCGCGTGCATCCTCCATGGCTTCAATGCAGATGGACCGCATGATCCGTCGCGCCGCATCAATTTTGGCACCGGACTCTGCTATCTTGATTTGAATGGATTGCAAATCAGCCAGCCTGGACTGGCTGTAACTTGAAGCGCGGTGACGTGTCCTTGACACAAAGTCATCCCAACACGCTTGGGCATTTCCCAATGCGCAGCCCGATAGCACGAAGGGAAACAGTGAAAATACCGGCAGGGCATAAAGAGGGGCAGGATTGAGCCTCGCCCCAGGATGGTTGCCCCCAGCAATATCGCGCACTGCCAGTGTCATATCGTGCGGGACAAACACGTCTTCCACTGTGACATCCTTCGAACCTGTGCCCTTCAGGCCGGTGGTGAACCAAGTATCGATGATGGAATAATCTTTTTGCGGGAGCAGAAAAACCCGTTGCTCAGCGGGTTTGGTTTCATCTTCCGGTTCCACCATTCCCGCCAGCATGTTCCAAGTGGAAGGGTCTACGCCGGAAGAAAAGGGCCACCGGCCATTCAACATATACCCACCGTCGCAGGGTTTCGCTCTGCCCGCCGGAAACACAAATGAAGATGCGATCAAAGCATCCCGATTTTCGTTCCAAACCGCGTTTTGCGCAACCTCATCAAACATGGCGAGCATCCAGTGATGGCTGCCCAGATTGCTCACATTCCAGGCAACGGCAGCATCGCCTTTCGCGACTTCCTCCACCACGTCAATTAGGGCGACATAATCAAGTTCCGCCCCGCCCACTCTGGCCGGTTGCAGCATTCTAAACAGGCCGCTGGCATGCAGTTCTTTTTCGGTGTCCGGCGGCAATCGGCGCAATTCTTCCGTGGCTGCAGCGCGTTCCTTAAAGGTGGGTGCCAATGCTTTGGCGCGGGCAACATAGTCTTCCAACGGGCTTTGGCGGATGACTTGATCCATCCCGGCTGCATGATCCTGATGGGGCATGGTCAGTCTTTCGAGCCGAGTTGTGGCTGCAGGTGTGGACGATCGTAATAAAGCGAAGCCTTAAGCGCATCGCCCTCTTGATCGGCAAATTGTGAGAGTTTTTTCAGTTCAGGAATTTTGGATGTATCGAGCGTTGATATGTCAGGCCAGTCGACTTCCACCAGATTGCCCGCAGGGTCGCGCAGATACATTTGCACCGAGCCATCGGGCAGTTCATTGACCGAATTTCGAAACGCCGTATTGTCCAGCGCCCCTAAGGATTTGGCTGCGTCATAGACGGTGTGAAAATCGTCCACATCAATCGCGAAGTGCTGATAATAGGGAATCTTGTCTTCCAACAGGAACACATGAACCTGCAGGTCGCCACATCTGAGATATTGCGTTGTGAAGCCGAAATTATAGGTGGGTATGCGTTCCATACCCAATACGTTTTCATAAAATGACAAGGATGCCGCCAAGTCTGTCGCGGCCACGGAAAGGTGATTGATCCCAAGCGCCTTCATCGATGTCTCCTCACTATTTATCATTTGATAAATAGTGTAAGAATTGGAATGTCGCAACCCCGCAAGTGGCCGGCTGTGAATCTACAAATGATTGACTCATCCCAGTTCTTATTTTTCAATCGATAAATAAGAACACCAATTTCACCGCACCCCAATAATTGCTAGGCCAATATTATGACTCTCACCCGCGCCAAAATTTATGAAACCGCCAAGAAGCTCTCCAACTGGGGCCGTTGGGGCAAAGACGATCAGATCGGTACGCTCAACAATATTGAACCTTCGGATATCGTTGCTGCTGCTCAATTGATCCGAAAGGGTAAGGTTTTCGCCCTTGGGCTTTCCCTGAAAGAACCCATTCAGTCCGGTCTATTTGGAGGTCGTTGGAACCCGGTTCATCAAATGTTGGCCACGGGCACGGATGCGGCAATTGGCAAACAGGATGGCGATGGAAAGGCCTATCTCAGATATGCCGATGATGGCATCAACATGCCGTGCCAGGCTTCAACCCAATGGGACGCGCTGGCTCATATTTTTCTCGATGACAAAATGTACAATGGTTACGAGGCGACCGAGGTCACCGTGCAGGGCGCGGCAAAACTCGGCATTGAGCATGTGCGTGACAAGATGGTGGGTCGGGGGGTGCTGCTGGATGTTGCACGTCACAAAGGGCTCGATTCTCTGGAAGACGGGTATGCAATCACCAACAAAGATCTTGATGACTGTGCAAAGGCCCAGGGAGTGGAAATCCGTAAAGGGGATTTCGTAATTGTGCGCACGGGCCATCAGGAACGATGTCTGGCAAAGAAAGATTGGTCAGGCTATGCGGGCGGCGATGCCCCTGGTCTTGCCTTTGAAACGGCCCACTGGATTCGCGAAAATGACATCGCTGCCATATGTGCCGACACGTGGGGCTGTGAAGTACGTCCCAATGAAACCGACGAGGCCAATCAGCCCTGGCATTGGGTTGTTATTCCCGCCATTGGCATTTCCATGGGTGAAATCTTTTACGTCAAAGAGCTTGCCGAAGATTGCGCCCAAGATGGAGTTTATGAGTTCTTCTTTGTGGCGCCGCCCTTGCATCTTCCCGGCGGTGCAGGATCCCCCATCAATCCGCAGGCGATAAAATAGGTCGCCGCCCAACCGCGTTAACTCAGGTTGAACTGGTAGGTGGCTGGTCGGAATTCAAACCCGTTACCGCGCCGGCTCACATAGCCGAGCGCCGGAAATGGAATGTGAAAGCCAATGACAGGCAAAGCGTCATCGCTCGCCATATTGAGTATTTTTTGCCGCGATAGCGCCGCCTTTTCCGGATCATCATCCATGGCAAAATGCCAGTCCGGGTTTGCAAAGGACGCCACATAATGAGGCGTGGTGTCATTGAGCAGCAGCAGTTCTTCATCGCCGCAGGTTAAGCGAAACACCAAATGTCCCGCCGAATGTCCAGATGCATCAATTGCCCGAAGCTCCGGTACGATTTCGTCGCCCGGTTCAATCAATCTGAGCTGATTTTCAAACGGCAACAGTGCCTTTAGAAACAGCGCAGCCGTCGGCTGGCGCATTTTCGAGATGCCTTCGCCACGCTTCCAGAACTCAAACTCCGCGCGGCCAATCACAATTTCTGCATTGGGAAATGTCAGGACGCCATCGCGCGAAACATTGCCGATGTGATCGGGGTGACAATGGCTGATCAAGACCATGTCCACCTGATCAACTGAATATCCCGCAGCCAGCAGGCCCTGTTCAAACCAGCCGGTTGTGGGAGCAGGGGCGATGCTGCCGAACCCGGGATCAATGACGATGAGTTTGGTCGATGTCTTGATAATAGTGGCAACAAAACCATGCTCCATCCTGGGGAAGGGCAGGCAGTGGTCCTTGGCCAGGGCTTCCACCTCTTGGGCCGAGGCATTGGTGGCAACAAACGGGTGCAAGTCATCACGGTGCAAAAAACCTTCAAGCACATTGGTGACGACACAATCGCCGCAATTGAATTGATAAAGCTTCGGTCTTTTCAGTTCCTGATACATATGCATGCCCAAACAGCCATTCCAATTGCATCGACAATAGCTGAAAATCTCGCGCAGACCCAGTCAGAGGTCAGGACTCATCAAATTGATGGCGCAGATCACAATTTTTGCAGCGACCAAAGGGCGCTCACTTCGCTGGCAACAGCAATTGCTGTCCCGGCAGTAATTTAAACGGCCAGCGTTTACCTGTTTCATCCAGCCAGTGAAAATCGTCCCCATCGAGAAAGATTTTGTAGCTGTCCCAGTTATTGCCGCTCCACCAACTTTCATAAGTGTTGTTTGAAGCGTTCACGCGCCATTTGCCCAGAGCCGATTGCGCCTTGCGCGTGGCGTAAATGGTCAGCCCATCATCACCAAAATACTGACGATATTCAGTCCCATCCCAAATCCCGTGGATTGTGTTTTGGGTCAACAGCTTGGCAATTTCAGTCGCCTTTAACTGGGTCGCCTGCGCCCAGGCGGGCACAGAAACTGGCAGTGCAAAAGACATTACAAGCGCAATCAGGACGTATCTCAAACCCATTCCCTTCATCCGTAATTCAATAGATATTGCTTCTGGCCATGATAGCTTTTCTGACCAGGATATCCTCGGTTATGCTGGCGCGGATGCCAACTTTGCGCGTCTTATCTGAAGCACCAATATCGGCAACATCAACAAAATACCCACGCCCATTGTCACCAAACCCGGTGCGATAAACAGGAAAGACACAATGGCGACCCACCACCGCTCCCACTTTGCAAGCGGTGCAAGCAGATACCCGGAAAAGGAAACGCCCAACGAAGCGATGCCTAACATGGCCCCAATCAACGTCACCGTGAACGCCCACCAGGTAAATCCATCTGCAACCAACAGCAGTGCCGGTGAATAGACAAACACAAATGGCACAAGCGCTTTGGCAATTCCCAGGCGGAAAGCTGTATTGCCGGTCTTGAACGGATTGGACCCGGCAATGCCAGCTGCCGCATAAGCTGCCAGGGCAACCGGCGGTGTGATGTCGGCAAGCACCCCATAGTAAAATACAAAGAAATGCGCCACCAGCGGTTCGACCTGCAATTGGGCGAGCGCAGGTGCTGCCACGGCGACAAGAATAATGTAAGTTGCTGTCGTGGGTATGCCAGCGCCCATGATGATGCAGGCAATCGCGATCAAGATGAGCGATGTGAACAGAGCCCATTGGGTCACGGTGAAATAGCTCAATACCGGGACAGAACTCAGCAATGTGCCAATGTCGGTGGCGGTTTGAACGACAACATAACCCAGCCGAAAGCCAACGCCGGTTAACGTGACAACCCCGACGACGATGCCCACTGTGGCCGCAGCAGCACCCACGGCAAGTGTATTGCGCGCGCCCGATGCAAGACTGTCCCACAGGCCTTTGACTGTGAGCCGGTGGGTGGGGTTCAAAACACCCACAACCACACAGGCGATGATCCCATAAACGGCGGCGAAGTCTGGAGTTTTGCCCGACAGGATCAGATATACCAGTATGATCAGTGGAATAACGCTGAGCCATTGGTCTTTGAGCACAACCCCAAGCTTGGGAAGCTCCTCGGCGGTTAATCCGCGAAGCCCCAGTTTCTTGGCTTCGAGATGCACCATGATGAATATGCCAAAATAATGCAGAAGCGCCGGGAATAGGGCAGCGGCCAGCACGTCCCTGAGTGGAATTTCAAGATATTCCACCATGATGAACGCAGCCGCCCCCAGGATTGGCGGCGTGATCTGGCCACCGGTCGAGGCCGTGGCCTCTACCGCGGCCGCAAAACGCGCGGGATAGCCCACACGTTTCATGGTGGGAATTGTCAACGCGCCGGTGGTCACCGTATTGGCAATCGATGAGCCGGAAATCGTACCCATGAACGCGCTTGAAAAGATCGATACTTTCGCCGGGCCACCGGCATAACGGCCTGCAAGAACCATGGACAAATCAATGAACAATTGGCCCAGCCCAACGCGCATGGCCAAGGCGCCAAACAAGACGAACAGGAATACATATTGCGCCATAACGCCCAGGGCGATGCCGTAAATACCCTGATTGGTCATATATAGATGGTTGATAATGCCAAGCCAGCTGGAGCCGCCATGTTTAAGGGCACCCGGCATCCACGGGCCAAAATAGGCGAAGGCGATGAAGGCAAGCCCGATCATGGGCAGGGTGGGGCCCACCGACCGTCGGGTAGCCTCCAGCACCAAAAGCAAAAGGGCCGTGCCCATGAAAATATCTGAAGCGGCGGGGTTGCCCACACGTTGTGACACGATTTCAGGCGGCAGTAGTGGCAGATAAAGTGCCGCTGTGACGGCGAGCAGTGCCAGAGCCACATCAATAATGGGAATGCCATCGAGGCGATACCACGCCTTGGGCGGCAATGTGGGGTCAGTTTTGCGAATGCCGAACAGGAGGAAAACAAGTCCCAGCACGAAGGACAAATGGATGCCGCGGTGCAGAAGCTCGCGGATCAACCCAAAGCCGGATGCGTAAAAATGATAGATGGACATCGCCACCAAAAAACCAGCGATTGCAATTCCGATCGTTTTGCCGGTGGGGCGAAACGCGGTTTCCGGGTCGTACTTGCGTTCAATCTCGGCCAACTGCTCAGGTGTTAACTCGGGTGTGCTGTCAGTGGCCATCTGGATTGTCCCTAAGGAAGAGAAAAAATATGCCGGACACTTTGGAAGCGCCCGGCACAGCTTTTGAATAGGGCAGGACTACTTAAGCAGACCAGCCTCTTTGTAAAAACGCTCAGCACCAGGGTGCAGCGGCACGCCGATCCCGTTCAGTGCCGTATCTGTTGTGACGGTTTTGCCTTTTGCGTGGCCCACGTCCAACAATTTGCGTGACTGCTCGTTCCACAGAGCTTTGGTAATGTTGTAGATCAGCTCTTCGTCTTCCTTGGCGTTGGTAAACCACTGGGCACCAACGGCAACGGTTTTGGCACCGGCAACCCCTTCATATGCATTGTCAGGGATTTCAGAGGCGGCGAAAAATCCGTATTTCGACGTCAGTGAATCTGCACCGGCACCGTCGATTGGAACCAGCTTGATTTTAGCGGCAGCAGAAAGTTCGACCAACGCACCCGTTGGATAACCTGTTACCACAAAGAAGGCATCGATCTTGCCGTTGCGCAGTGCTTCTGAGGCCGCATTACCCTTCAGAGCTTCCGGCGTCAGATCAGCTTCGGACAGGCCGTTGGCTTCCAAAATCAGCAGTGCATCCACACGTGTGCCCGAACCAGGCTCGTCCAGGGAAACACGCTTTCCTTTCAGGTCAGCAACAGAATTAATGCCGCTGTCTGCCAAAGCAACCAGGTGAATATGTTCTTCAAACAAAGCAGCGATTGTGCGCAGGTCTTTGGCAGGCTCTTTGCCTTCCATTGTGCCTGTGCCCGTATAGGCCCAATAGGCCACATCAGATTGTGCAAAGCCTGAATTGCGCAGGCCGGAAATGATGGCATTCACATTGTCCACCGAGCCGCGTGAAGAAACGGCTGATGCAATGAGACCATCGACGCCGCAAGAACCGCCCGCATCGCATTCCCGCGAGCCAGGTGGTTTGGAAATGGCATTGGCGATCACGCCGCCCATCGGATAATAGGTAAATGCAGTGCCGCCTGTGCCGATTGTGAAAAACTTCAGTTCCTGCGCCGCCGCAGTCCCAGCCATGCTGAGAGCCAGGACGGCACAAACAGCAGCCATCTTAATGGATTTTATCATAGGATTCTCCCTGTTATTGGAGCCTCACTCATTTGGCGTGAACAAGGCCATTTACATGAAGGTGAATTTCCACCCTCACGTTATTAGTCGTCGTATCCAAACACATAAAATGGTGTCCCGAAAGTAAAACCCGGCATCTGCTACACATATTTCCCGGCCTTTGAACCGATTGAGATACCTGCAACTTGTTCGTCGCAGGAATCGGGCTGCGCAGTCCCATGCGTTGCTATAGCCGTGGGTGAAAGCAATTTCCGCTCAGTGACGATCCAAGTGCTCAGCGCTGGATGGAGCGGGGCTGATTACAGGAAGGCATTTGCCGCAAGTTCATCCCGCTCGACCTCACCCTCGCAATAAATAGACCCATAATTCTTTGACTGGAGCCTGCCCGTGACCACCATAAACAGATTGACCGGAGCTGCCTATGGAATGCACTTTGCCGATCAAATTGCACTCGTGGCCGTACCGCTCATCGCCGCTTTGACCTTTGACGCCTCAGCACAAACCATCGGCGTTCTCGTTGCCTGCCATTCTGTGGCCCATTTGTTGGGGTCCATGCCGTTTGGAATGATTGTGGACGCTGTTCAGCAGCGCAGTCTGGCTATTATATCGAGCCTGATATCGGCGGTTGGATTTCTCATTGCTGCAATTTCAACAACGACCGGCGGCATTTTTTTGTTTGCTGTGGCGATCACATTTTCCGGGTTCGGTGTCGTCTTGTTTGTCCTGACAGCGCTATCGATACTGCCCAAGATTGTATCGGCCAACAATCTTGCAAAAGCGAACGCTTCAATCGAATTGCCGCGCGCCATTTGTTCCTTTGGGGTGCCCTTGGGTGTGGGATTGGTTGTCACCGACATCGCAGCCGTGTGGATATTCTGTGCCGCTGCACTGGCGGCACTTGTGGCATTTATGTTCACGCTCGGTTTGCCAAACGTCGAGGCTGAAAGGAGACCAAAAAAGAGATTGATCACCCAGATTGTTGAAGGCGGCTCATTTGTGCTGCGTAACGAATATCTGCTGTCCATTTCACTGTGCGCTGTTTTCTGGAACTTCGGGTTTTCGGTTCTGTTGGTCGTGTTGGTTCCACTCATTCGCAATGTCTATCTGTTTGACCCCGGCGCTTTTGGAATTGCACTTTCAGCATTTGGCTTTGCGATGATTATGGGCGCATCGCTCATGCGGCGAAATGCCGGGCGTATATCACCTAAATTTATTTTCCTGTTTGGTCCTGGCAGCAGTGCTGTGGCGATGATCGGGCTGTTGCTTGTACCGCCGGGTGAATGGGAGTTGCTATTATACGCTTGTCTTTTCCTGCTGGGGTTTGGGCCTGCCATGTGGCTGATCGCGCAGAATTCCGTTCGACAATTGGTGACCCACCCCAACATGCTTGGCCGGGTAAACGCCGTTATTCAAACAGCAATATACGGCATCCGCCCGTTGGGCGCTTTGGTGGGCGGTGGAATCGTGGGCCTGTTTGGCGCGCAAACAGGCATCGTCTTCGTCCTCCTCGCCTTCACCGCGTCCTTCCTTGCAGCATGGTTCAGCAAATTAAAAAAGATCGAAAACTACAACCATCTCCGCCCGGCAAGCGTCAGTTGAGGTGCGCCTTTTCATCCAGCATAAATCTTTGTTTGGGCTTCATATATTCGATAAAGCTGATCGTAGATTTGGACTGATTGCGGATCAGGTGCGAAGGTACGAAGTGTTTCGTTTCTGTTTGTTTGCGCGGGTTTTTTAAGCAGTCCAGCGGCCACTGCGCCCAATTGGGCTGCGCCCCAGGTTCCGTGGTCACTTTCCTGGCTTGTAACAACCGTTGCACCAAGAATGTTTGCAATCATCTGACACCAAAATTGGTTCTTGGCGCCGCCGCCGGTGAGAAAAACCTTCTTGGGGTGGGGTTGCCCGGTGGAGGCAAAACAATGGCGCAAACTGAATGCCACGCCTTCCATCACCGAACGGGCCATATCGGCCAGTGTAGTTTTGCTGTTCAAACCCACAAAGGATGCTTTCGCATCAGGGGCGACGAATGGGGCACGTTCCCCCTCAAGGAAAGGCAGGAACAAGGTGCCATTGCTGCCTGCGGGAGACTTGCTGGCCAGCGCCACCAATTGCCTGGAAATGCCCGCCGCATCCACCCCGTCAAAGAGGGGGGAATTCATGGACGTAAACCAATCCAACGCCGATGCGCCCGATAGTGGAGCCAAAACCCGCAACCATTTATCCAAATAGGGGTGGGCGATGGTTGCTCCCACAATTTTCCCGCTGAAAGGTTCGGGATCAATGACCACGCCAACCACTGCGGTTGTTCCCAGGATGATAAATACGTCGCCGGTTTCTTCCAACCCCATCCCGCAAGCCATCGCCGCCACGTCGAGACTTCCAACAGATACGGGGACATGGGCGGCAAGACCTGTGTTGTTTGCTACAGGGTCCAGCAACTTGCCGTTCAGCTTCGTCGATTTGTCGGGAGCCAGGAATTTCTCCTGCATCTCATCCACGCCCAGCAATTGAAACGCTTTGGGCTCAAATGCGCCGGTTTCCAAATCAAAGAAAGGTATCGTCGCATCACTGAAATCAGCGGTCAGATTTCCCGTCAGATTGACATTAATCCAGTCCTTGCAATGGATTGCATATTTGGCACGCGCGGCACTATCAGGCTCATGGTCCTTGAGCCAACGGTAGGCTGCTCCGGAAGTTCCTGCCCAAATGGCCGTTCGGGAATAGCGCGAGATGCGGTCGCAAGTCCCGTCATCCATCCAATCACTGATATATGTATTCGCTCTCTGGTCGTTCCATAATATAGCGTTTCGCACCGGCTTGAAGTTTTCGTCCAGCAGCCACAATCCGTCCCCCTGCGCGCAAACACCGATAGATTTGATCCTTTTAGGGTCGGTTTGCTCGCATACAGTTTTGACTGCCAGAAGCGCGTTTTGCCAGGTCAGCTCCATCGATTGGGAAGACCAGCCAGGCCGGGAACTGATGGTTGCATTATTAACCGCTGCGACAGCTTCTATTTGGCCATCGGGGGTATAAACCGCAGCTTTGATGCTTGTGGTTCCAACATCGATACCAAGATAGAGGTCATCGTTTCCGTAAGCCATGCAGGCGCGTTCCCATGCGATGTTGAATTCCGGGATTTAGTCCGGGACTCGCACCAGCAATTTGCCGGTATTGGTGCCATCATACAACATTTGTATGGCCGCCGGAGCTTTGTCGATGCCATCTAAAATATGTTCGCGATAGGTGAGCGATCCCTCGCGCACCCATGTGGCCAATTGCGCAAATGCTTCATGATAGCGCTCCCGGTGGTCCAGCACCAAAAAGCCCTGTAATCGTGCACGGGCCACAAGCAATTGGCGATGATTGCGCGGGCCGATCGGTAAAGGATCCCAATCGGTGAGGGAGGCTGTCCCGCAAATCGTGATCCGGGCACCCATGGCCAGATGGGTCATCACCGCATCGCTGATCGGGCCGCATGTATTGTCGAAATAGCAATCCACCCCATTAGGGCAATATTGCCGGATCTTGTCTGCAACATTGTCGTGGGTGTAGCGGATAACAGCATCATAGCCGAACTGTTCCACACACATCTGCGCTTTTTCATTGGAACTGGTAATGCCAACGGTTCGGCAGCCTTTGATTTTGGCAATCTGTCCAACAACCGATCCCACTGATCCCGCGGCGGTGGAAACAACAACGGTTTCGCCCTCTTGTGGGTCGCAGATATCGAGCAGGCCAAAATAGGCGGTCACGCCGTTCAGCCCTAAAACGCCGAGGGCCAGGGAATTGGGCAAATCCCCGTCATCGACTTTTCTGTCGATCACAGAAGCATCGCACACCGTATAGGTCTGCCAGTTGAACATGCCAGTGACGATATCACCTGCTTGATAGTCTCCATGATGACTTTCAACAACACGACCCACGGCAAACGACCTCATGGGCGCGCCAAGCTCTACGGGCGGCAGATAATTGGGCGCATCATTTGCCCATCCCCGCATGGCCGGATCGATTGACCAATATTCATTTTTGATCAGAACCTGCCCGCTTTTTGGACCTTCAATTATGCATTCTTCAATGGAAAAATGCTCGGCCCGGGGCACACCCTTTGGTCGGCTGGAAAGCACCACGCGCTGGTCTGCAATCTGGTTCATGTCAAATCCCCATTCATGTTGATCCCGGTCAGGTTCCCGCTTTGATCAGGTCCGCGCCCTTTTCGGCCACTGCGACGGTGGGGGCCATGGTGTTGCCGGATGTGACAGCAGGAAAGATGGACGCATCAATGACCCTTAACCCCTCCAGCCCATGGACCCGCAGCGAGGCGGGGTCTGTGACGGCGTCTTTGCCGCTTCCCATCGCGCAGGTGGATGTGGGGTGATACATGCTCATGCAGTGGGATTTGATGTAGCTGCGAATTTCATCATCAGTTTGAACATCTCGGCCCGGTTCCATTTCCTCACCCACATGTTCTGCCAATGCAGGCTGGTCGGTGATGTGGCGCATGATGTGAATGCCACGCACCAGATTTTGCATGTCCCGATCATCCTGACAGAAATTGTGTTGAATGAGCGGTGCGTCGAAAGGGTTCGATGAATGCAGCCCCACATGCCCACGGGAATAGGGGCGCAGATCGGTTGCATGCATGGACCAGCCATGGGTGAAGAAGCTGCCCGCGGCCTGTGCCGAGGCGATGGTTGGACAGAAAAACAGCTGCAAATCGGGGCGGTCAGCCCCTTCATGGGAGCGAATGAACCCACCCGCTTCCGCGGAGTTGCAGGTGAACGCCCCGCGCCGCGCGAATATCCACTTAAACACATGGGCAATATTCTTAGGCAGTACCGGCCACGTGATGCCATAGGTGATCCGCGATAAGGTTTTCTGCTTGATCCAGGTGTCGATGTGGTCCTGCAGGTTTTGGCCAACGCCAGCCAAGGCGTGCTTCACCTCAATGCCATGCCTGTTGAGTTCATGGCCGGGACCGATGCCGGATAGCATGAGAATTTGTGGCGAATTAAATGCGCCGGCCGAAACAATGACCTCCCGGTCCGCATGAAGGGTCTTGGTCTCACCACCCTGGTCATATTCAACGCCAGTTACCTTTTTGCCATCAAGAATGAGCCTTCGAACTTTGGCTTCGGTGATAAACTCAACATTGGGGCGGTTCTTGCAGCTATTGGCAAAACCGGATTCCATCCCCCAGCGCTCGCCCCCTTTTTGCTGAAGCCAGTGATACCCAATGCCCTCCTGCTCTTTTCCGTTGAAATCCCCATTGAGAGGCAGACCGGCCTGTTTGCAGGCCTGAAAGTATAGCTCGCTTAAGGGATTGGGGCTGCGCGGGGGCGCGACGTTATAGGGGCCGCCAACCCCATGATAATCGTGATCCACAAGATCGCTGATCAACTTGCCATCAATCGAATGGCCCGGCGTGTGGTGAGGGTTTGTAGCAATCTCGAAATTTTCCGACTTCTTGAAATAGCGCAACATCTCGTCGCGGCCCCAGCCGGTTGCTCCCAGTTCTTCCCAATGGTCGAAGTCTTCGTGCTGTCCGCGAATATAGACCATGCCATTGATCATCGAAGAGCCGCCAACAGACTTGCCGCGCGGTAGCTCAAGCGCAGTACCCCCCAATCCATGATTGGGTTCGCCTTTGAAGAGATACATCATCTTGGGGCCGCCCAAAAAAGCCAGATTGGGCATCATGAAAGTGACCATGCCGAGCGGCATTTTCACGATCGTTTTCTTGTGGTTTCCGGCCTTGCCGAATTCAAGGACACTCACGCGGACATTTGGATCTTCGCTCAATCGATAGGCCAGGACACATCCAGCAACACCGCCACCTACTATGATATAGTCCGGCATAAGCTTGTCCTGTCTCTAGATCCCCAAATGCAGTTTTGGTTTCCAGAAGGGCCGAAAGAGTTCGATTTTCGGGCAGCGATCCATGACCACATTCATTCCCGCTGCTTCGGCAATCGCCGCCGCCTGCGGGTGGGTAACGCCGATCTGGCCCCACAGCACCTTGGCACCAATCGCAACCGCTTCTTCGGCAACCGACGGCAGGTCATCGGCCCGGCGGAATACTTCTACCATATCGACCGGGCGGTCGATTTCAGCCAGTGAATTGTAGACCTTCATGCCACGAATTTCCGTCACGTCCGGCCGTGGGTTCACCGGGATCATGTCATAGCCCGTCTCGCTTAATACCCGCAGTACGCCATAGCTGAACTTGGTTTTGTCAGGGCTGGCCCCCACCATTGCAATGGTCTTGACCGACTTCAAAATGGCCTGGAGATATTCATCACTATAGGGAACGGTGTGATCGGTATGACTGAGTTGAGTAAGCGCCATCACGGGGCATCCTCCACCAATTTGGATTCGTTGTTGAGCACGGCGATATCCGCTTTCAGCTCGTGGGGCTGAAGTGGATCGAGAAATGGATTGCGGTAGAGCTTGTCATGGCTCTCAACGCCAATCTCAAATGTACAATCGCTGAGCGGACGGGCGACACACAAGATTACATATCCATCATTGATCTGGCGATTGTTGAGGGCCACTTGCGCGTTTTGATTGACCGTGCCGCTGGTCAGTTTGGCCGCGCAGGTAATACACCCGCCATATTTGCAGCCATAGGGCAGATCGACACCCTGATCGCGCAGGCTATCCAACAGGGGTCGTTTGGTATCAACCTGATAGGCCGTGTCATCCCGGTTGGAAAGCGTGATTGTAAATGTGCTCATAACCAGATGTCACTTGTGCAATCCCCGCCGGGGTAGCGGGTTTCGTGACACCGGCTTGGACCGTTCGGCTCTTTGCCAAAATCAACGACAAAATTGGGGTCGATCGCCATACCGCCGTTTTCCGTGTCGCAATTGACCTGCAACATGCAGCCACCATTGGTGCGGATTTCAGGATAGAACTGATTGTCCCAGGTGGAGAACAGCGACGTGGTGACATACAGGCGCTTGCCGTCCAGTGACAGCTGGATCATTTGCGGGCCACCCGTGATCTTCACGCCGTTCACCTCAGGAGCCTTGCCCAATAAACCGCCCATCCACACTTGCCCGGTAAGTTTGGCATTGTGTGGGTCAGAAATGTCATATTGGCGAATGTCGCCATGCAGCCAGTTGCACAAATATAGATACTTATCGTCCATCGACAGCAGTATGACTGAGATGACGCCCGGCACAGGTATGGGCCATTCCGGATGCGGTTCGTTTTCCACATCCACAATCTTTTCCCATTGCCATTCCCCTGCATTATCTTTCCACCAGTGAATGATGTTGGCCGACAGGGCCGCACCGACGAATCCGTGGGAGGATGCTGGATCATGGTGGAAGCGTACTTCCAGCGGGATCAGGCCATCCTCGCCAAGATACATGGACTGTATCGGTTTCTTTTTCTCAAAATCCCAAAAGTGGATCTCGCGGCCATATTTGAGATGGCCCACTTCTTCCAAATCAAAACCCGGCATGAACGTATTGGGCGCGGCCCATTCGGAACTTACCATCACATTGTGGCGTGGCTGATACCAGAAATCATAACCGAACTTGATGTCGCCCATGGAGTTTTCCCAACGGCCAACAATATTGAAATCCTTGTCCAGATGAAGATAGCCGCCTGGCGCATTGCCCTGGGCATCCCCCAGCATGGAAATGATAATCTCCGACCCCAGACAATGGATCGTGTGGGGGGCAGACAAGTTCGTCTCCGCCTTGATCTGCGCCCCTTCAATCACCTTAAACAGGGTTGGATTGCGCGGGTCCGTGGCACAATCAATGATGTGCAGATTGGACGACCGCACACCGGGCACAATCAGATATTTGCGTTCCATGCCTGCATCGCCGTGGCAGGAGGAACAGGCGTTCCATCCCATGTGATGCAGTTCATCGCCAATGCCCGGCACTTCGCAACGTGAAATCACCTGGGAATAGGTGGGGCTGTCAGGATCATTGTCTATGGTTGCCAGATAATCCGGCTTTTGAATGCCTGTGCCCGTGTAAATGGCAATCGTATAGAGCAGCTTCTCACGTGGCGCCTGCATCGCCTCCCAAGGAGAGGCATAGCCGGGACCGCAACAGGGTGGGGACGTGTCAGCTTGTGCCATTTTTGTCTTGCAACCCATAGGTCGCAATTCCCTTTAACGTGTCTTCAATATGGCCATCATTCAACATGACCGGGCCGCCAATAAGCAGCGTATGATAATATTGCTTCGCCAGCGTCTCCAATTCCACAGCTGTCCACAGGGCTTTGTCCAGCGTCGAGCCTATCGCAACCATTCCGTGATTGGCCAACAGGCATGCCGTGCGCGCCTCAAGCGCTTCCACCGCGATCCTGGAGAGTTCCGGCGTGCCATAGCGGGCATAACCGCCGCAGCGCACATCATTGCCGCCAAAACACGCCACCATATAATGGCACGAAGGTATCGGCTTGCGCGCCATCGCCAGGACCGTTGCAAAGGTTGAATGCAGGTGAACAACTGCGCCCTGTTCGGGGCGGTTTTTGAGAATGTCCCGGTGAAAATGCCATTCCGACGACGGTTTGAGCGGGCCTTCCCAACTGAACTCGTCGCTCACTACCTCCATGGATGCGATCATCTCCGGCGTCATCTTTTCATAGGGAACGCCACTTGGGGTAATGAGCATGCGGTCTTTATATCGCGCGCTGATATTGCCCGAAGTTCCCTGATTGTGGCCTTCGGCGTTCATCCGCAGACAGCCATCGATAATGGCTTGCCTCAGGGCATTTTCTTCTTTTGAACTCACGGGTATTACACTCCAGTAATTATTGTCTATTGCGGATTGATTGGCAGCTCCCCTGCCAGATAACGCCGAACTTCTTCAGCTGTTTGTTCTGCGGCGTAAGCTACCGTTCGAACCGAAGCTCCCGCAATATGAGAAGTCAGCGTGACGTTGGGCAATGAGGTAAGCGGATGGTTTTGAGGCAATGGCTCGGTCGTGAAAGTGTCAATAACCGCCCCCCCGATTCCGCCGGTTTTAAGGGCGTTGATCATGGCGTCATCATCACACAATGAGCCACGTGTGGTGTTGACCAGAAGCGCATCGCTTTTCATACGTGCAAATGCAGGCGCGTCCATCATGCCCTTGGTTTCGGGCGTCACCCTTGGGTGAAGCGAAACGATATCGCACTGGGACAACAGGTCTTCCCATGACACCATCTCAACGCCATAGGCCAGATCATCAGCGGACAGGGTCGCATAAGGATCGTGCACCTGAATTTTGCACCCAAAGGCGCTGAGCAATCGCGTAACCAGCCGGCCAATCGCACCATAGCCGACAACGCCAACAGTCATCTCGCACAATTCACGGCCAGCCGTATCGGCCCGGTAATATTTGTCGCTCCACACACCACGGCGCAGTTCCTCATGGCTAGCCCTGATGTTGCGCGTTTGGGTCAAGATGGCCCCAATGGTAAATTCAGCAACCGCCGATGCATTGCGTCCCGGCGTGTTAACGACCAACACATCCCGGTCGCGGCAGGCCTGGAGATCGATATTGACCGGCCCCCCGCGCGACACCGCAACCATCTTCAAATTTGGCAATTGCGCCAACATGCCCTTAGACAGGGGGGCGAGGTGGGTGATCATGATTTCTGAATCGCCAACCAGTTCCACAACCTGATCGTCATCGCCGAAATACTCCTTCAGCCCATCCATGCCTGGTGTCGTGTGACCATGGACCAGAGGTTCGCCCGGCCAGTTGAAAGTGTGTTTGCGAATGGTAAAGGCACCGGCTTTCACTGCATCTTTCAACTTTGCTTCAAACATGTCGCTGAGCATGAAATTGTCGCCAATGATGGTCACGTTTGTCATGCCGCCGCCTCTGTCTCGTTCAAAAGCCAGTGCGCTGTCAGATCGTCAGTCACAAGATGAGAGACATACCCGCCTCTAAGTGTTGCCAGGATAGCGTCGAATTTTGAACGCCCACCGGCAACCAGAATGCCGCCTTTGGTGCGCCTGACCTGATCCAGAGTCACACCGATCATCCGGCCATCAACCGGCCCTTCCACATGTTGGCCTGACGGGTCGATGAAATAGCCGCACAACACGCCAACCGCCCCATTGTTGCGATACCAGTCGATCTCTTCTTTGCTCGTCAGCGCCATTTGAACCATCGGCGTCTCGGAATCACAATTTCCCACCGAGAAGATGGCGCGATCAAGAGAACGCAATTTCTCCAACTGGTTCTTGATTGCCGGTTCCTGGCGCAGGGCTTCGGCAAGTTCGGGTGAAGACAGAACGGCCGGTGCGTGCAGGGTAAAACAATCTGCACCAAGCCTTGAAGATATGCGGATCGCCACACTCTCTGCTGCCGATACAAGCGATGTGTTCATCGAGCCGTTCAACTGACAAACGGTGAGGTCTTCAATGAGTCGATAGGGTACTTCCTGGGAAAGAAACTGCATGGTTTCACCCCAGGCAGCACCGACCATTTCCCCCGGCTGCAAAATGTCGTGCAGAGCCATCGCTCCAACACGTGCCACATGTTTGTTCACGGCTGAATTGTAATTTTCAATTCCAGGATCAGGGGCGTAATCGCCCACATAGACATCCTTCAATCCGAATTTTTCTTTCAGCTCCCGGGAACTGTTAGATGCGGTAAATGACGCCCCGTTGATACGGATATCAACGATGTTCTGTTCCCGTGCCAACCGCAGATAGTTGATCACCGTTGGACGTGAAACCCCAAGGCGCAGGGCGATCTCATTCTGGGTCAATCCTTCTTTGTAATAAAGCATAGCCGCCGTCGCCAGCACACCATCATTGTGCATGGAAAAACGCGATCCAGGATTTTCCAGTTTAGCTTTCAAGTCGATTTTCCAAATTCTCTCACTGCCACAAAGTCAGCGCCGTTAAGACAAAATCAAGGGTGCGATCATGTTTGACATATGACATAATTTATTACATAAGTTAAGTCTGGTTTTTGTTTTTGTTCATAAAAGGATGGCGGCAAAAATTGGACTGGTCCGATTTCGATGCTTTGTTTCTGTAAAGGGGCGGCTGCGAATTAAACGGGCGGAGGAACGTTTGTCACAAACGTTATGGGAGAGTTGTCTGTCATCGCTGTCGGTTGAAAAACCATGATCGACTTTGAAGAAGGCCCAACAACCGATTGAGTTCGGGAGGAGACTAATTATGAGATTGAAGTTTTTGACCAAAATGCTTGTCGCGACGTCTGTGCTGATGGCGACAACTGCGTTGTCTTATGCACAAGAACTTTCGTTAAAGGGAAAAACCGTCGGCGTGACCGTGGTTGGCACAAGCCATCACTGGGATCTTCAGGCCTACAAAGGTCAGTTGGATGAGCTGAAACGTTTGGGCGCAGAAGTGATTGCACTGGATGCCGGGCGCAACGACCAGACCCAGGTCAACCAGATACAAACGCTCATCGCGCAAAAGCCTGATGCGATCATTCAGCAATTGGGCAATATCAAAGTACTTGATCCCTGGCTGAAAAAAATTCGTGACGCCGGCATTCCGTTATTCACGGTCGATACCATCACGCCCCATTCGGTCAACAATACCACTTCAAACAATTACGGCATCGGCTCGGACCTTGCTTTGCAAATGGTCGATGACATGGGTGGCAAGGGTAAAGTATTGGTCTTCAACGGCTTCTACTCCGTGCCGGTTTGTAAAATCCGCTACGACCAGTTGAAATATGTGATGAGCAATTTCTCCGGTATCGAATTGATCGAACCAGAGTTGAAAGACGTGGCTCCGAACACGGTTCAACAGGCCTTTGCCGATGTGACGGACATGTTGACCAAGTTCGGCAAGGATTCCGGTTTGAAGGCCGTATGGTCCTGTTGGGACCGCCCAAGTGTTGGCGCAACGCAAGCCATCGAGAAGGCCGGGCGCATGGAAGTGAGAACCTATGGGATTGATGGTTCGCCCGACTACGTTGAGATGGTCGCGAATCCAAACTCGGCTGCCGGTGCCGTTGCTGCGCAACAGCCCTATGAAATCGGTAAGGGTGCTGCACAAAACGTTGCCAAATTTCTCAATGGTCAGCAGGTCGCTCCCATCACTTTCGTATCGTCGCTGATGATCACCAAGGCAAATGCAGCGGAAGTTGCCAAGGACTTTCTCCCGAAGAAGTAACTCGTTACTTCTGAAAGCTGCTGCTCCGCTCCCAGCCTGGCGGAGCAGCAATTTTCTTCCCGTAAGAGAATCCGGACATGGAGTTCACCAATGTCTGACGTCGCCATTGATATGCGTGGCATATCCAAGCAGTTTGGGCCTGTGAAAGCCTTGGACAATGTTGATCTTCAGGTTCGCAAGGGTTCTATTCATGGTCTGGTAGGTGCCAACGGGGCTGGCAAATCCACAATTATCAAAGTCCTTGCCGGGATTTACAAACACGATAGCGGCAATGTGTGTGTGGGCGACAAAACGCTCGATGTGATTGCTCCGGCTTCCATCGAAAAGGACGGCGTGCACTTCATTCACCAGGACAGATTGCTTGTGCCCACGGCAACAGTGGCAGAAGCCGTATTCCTGAATAATGAACCCCGCAGGGGCTTCCTTCTCGATATCAAGCGCATGAGAAAAGAAGCCAGCGATCTCATCAAGAAGCATTTCAATCTGGACATAGATGCCAACGCACTCATTCGCGATCTGTCGGCGGCCCAGCAGAAGATTGTTCAAATAACGCGGGCGCTGGCTTGCAACGCAAGAGTGCTGGTGCTCGATGAACCCACAGCAGCGTTGGTTGCCGCGGAAGTATCAAGCCTGTTTCGCGTGTTGCGTGCCCTGCGCGATGAAAATATCGCCATTATTTTTATCTCCCACTACATGCAGGAAATCATGGAGATATGTGATGACGTCACCATTTTGCGCAATGGGCGCAATGCCGGAAACGTTGTCGCATCGGATTCAAGCATTGAGGAAATCGTCTCCTTGATGGTCAATCGCGACACAAGCGAAATGTACCCAAGAAGGGAGGCCAGGATTGACGAACCCGTTCTTGAGTTGAAAGACGCCTCCCGAACGGGGCATTTTGAAGGCGTCAATCTGACCCTGCACAAGGGGGAAGTGCTGGGCCTGACCGGATTGTTGGGTTCCGGTGACAAGCAATTGCTGAAATGCATATTCGGCCTTGATCAGCCGGATTCCGGCACAATTGCCCTCAATGGTGGGGCCGTGAAATTCAAAGCGCCGGGCGAAGCGGTCGATGCGGGCATTGCCATGATACCGGAAGACCGGCGCGCCCATGGTGTGGCGGTTGATCTGTCAGTGTCAGACAATATCTCAATCGCGTCCACAGCCCGCCATGCCATACGTGGATTCGTCAATAAGATTTTTGAAGCGAAATTGGTCGATGGTCTCATCGAGGAATTGGGCGTGAAAACGCCAGACCGTTTTCTCCCGGTTAAAAATCTTTCCGGCGGCAATCAACAAAAGGTGGTGGTGGCCAAATGGTTGTCCTGCGACAGTTCCGTATACCTGTTGGACGATCCAACGGTCGCGGTGGATGTGGGGGCCAAAGTTGAAATTTACAATCTCATGAACCGCCTGGCGGGGGAGGGCAAAGCCATCCTCTTCGTTTCGTCTGATTTGGAGGAAACCGTCGAGATGTGTGATCGAATTCTGGTGATCTATCGCGGTAAAATTGTTGGCGAGTACAAGCGTGGAGAAATCAACAGTGATCGGTTGTTGGCGGTTGCTTCCGGTGGGGCTCCCTCAGGTTTGAGGGAGGTTTCGTAGTGTCGGGTGTAACTGGGCCCGCTGCTGCCAATAGCAGCATGAACCGAAGAGCGCTTGCGGCCCTTTTCGTGCGATTGGGAGCTTTTGCCGCAATTGGTATTATTCTCCTGTATTTCGCGATTTATGCGAGGGGATTTACCTCTTCGTACAACCTGCAAAATGTCGTTGAGCAATCGGTCATCCTGACCATGCTCGCCTATGGCATGACGGTTGTGTTCATCGGAACGGGGACAGACGTTCAGCAGGGCGGCGTTGATCTGTCAGTTGCTGCCAATGCGGGATTGGCAGGCGCCGTATTTGTCACCCTTCTCAATTTGGGATTGCCGGAACCTCTTGCCATTCTGGCCGCGATATTCTCAGGCATGGCCATGGGGCTTCTCAACGGAATTGCGGTGGTGCTCTTTCGCATAATTCCATTATTGGCGACCCTGGCGGTGATGAATATTGCGACCGGGCTGGAACTGACCATCACCGGCAACAACGTTGTGGGCGCAAGCTCAGAATTTTTAACAATGCTTCAGTTCGGGCGATTCCTGGGCATTTCGGCCTTGGCATGGGTGTTGATTGTTTTCACGATTTTCGTGACAATTCTGGTGCATTATTCGCCCTTTGGCGTGCGGCTATATGCGGTGGGCGGCTTCCCGGAAGCGGCAAGGGCCGCCGGTTTGAACGTCGGTTTCAACATTTATTTCAGCTATATTTTCTCCGGGCTTTGCGCAGGCATAGCTGCTGTCCTGATCGTCTCCCGCCTGTCAGCTTCCACTCTGGGAACGGGCCTGCATCTGCTTCCAGTACTGGCTGCGGCGCTCCTTGGAACCGTGTTTTCTCGCCGGTTCGTCCCCACGATTGGGGGCACGTTAATCGCCTCTCTTTTCGTGGGCTTTCTCGCCAACGGATTTCAACTATTGGGAATCTCTTCATATTGGGTAAGCGGTGTCCAGGGCGCGCTTATCCTGTTGGTTGTTGCGCTGACATCATTTGCCAAGCCGGCGGAAGGGGGCTGATCATGGACAATGTGAAGAAATCCATCATCAGTCTTGAGGCATTGTCGAACTATATTGTGCTGTTCGCCTTTGCTGCCATCGTGGTGATATTTTCGGTAACAACCGATAATTTCCTGTCGCTTGAAAATCTGTACAATGTTGTGGCCAATAAGGTCGTGCTGCTGGCCATCGTGTCGCTTGGCATGACGATTGTCATTGCCGCCGGTGGGATTGATCTGTCGGTTGGTGTTTCGGTTGATATTTCAGGGCTGACATTCTTCTCCCTTCTTGCCGCCGGTTACAGCGCTGTTTTGGGTGTTGGCGCGGGCCTGGTTGCCGCCCTCCTGGTGGGTCTTTTCAATGCGTTTTTGATCAACAAGTTGAAGATTGATGCCTTCCTTGCCACACTTGGCGTGTTGTTCATCGGCAGTTCGGTTCAGCGCCTGGCCACCAATGGCGGAACGCCCATCACGCTGACGACCGAGGAATATTCCCCAATTTTCAGGGCGATTTCGGATTCGCAATTGTTCGGCTTGCCTTCACCGGTCTGGATTTTGGTGGGCTGCTCTATTGCCGTTTATCTGCTGCTCCACAAAATGGTGTTTGGACGGTTTGTCGCGGTTCTGGGCGCCAAACCCGGTGTTGCGCTTTATTCGGGCGTGCGGGTGCCGCGGGAACTTTCCAAGGTTTTTGTCTATTGTGCGCTGCTGTGCGGCATAGCCGGAATATTGTTGTCGTCCCAGGTGAAGTCCTACATTCCTCTTTCCGGTGATGCATTTTTGCTGGATGCAATCGGTGCCACATTCATTGGAACTGCATTGACGAAGGACCGGCGTCCCACCGTTATCGGTACGCTCATGGGCGTGTTTCTATTGGCGATCATGCGCAACGGGCTGCTGCTCATCGGCTGGAATTTCTTTTGGCAGCAAGTCGGGATTGGCGTGTTGGTGTTTGTGGTGCTTGCGCTCTCGTTTGGTTTGCGCAGGCGGGAAGAATAGTTGTTGTGAGTAGTCCAACAAGAAGAGCATTTCTGGGGAGCAGCATTGCCTCATTGGCGATTGCCAAAGGAGCGTCTGCCCAATCCACCATGAGCCGCGTGAGTAAACCCCATGTGGTTGTCATCGGCGGCGGCGCAGGTGGTGCCACCGCGGCACGATATATTGCCCGGGATGGCAACGGCCAGGTTGATGTGACACTGGTTGATGCCAACAAGACCTATCAACCCTGCTTCTTTTCCAATCATTATCTGGCAGGTGACCGCGACTTTGCCTCACTCGACCACAGCTACACTACTTTGGAGCGCGAGTTCGGTATCCAGGTCGTGCAGGACACGGCCACGGGCATTGACCGGGATGCTCAAAAGATCAACCTGCAAAAGGGCATATTGCGCTATGATATTCTGGTGCTTGCGCCGGGCATCGACTTTGTTGAAGGCTCGGTAAATGGCTGGAGCTTGGCCGATCAAAACCAGATGCCCCATGCCTATAAAGGTGGCGAGCAGGTGCGCAGGTTAAAATCGCAAATCGAAGCGATACCGAAAGGGGGCATCTTCGCCATCGTTGCGCCGCCAGGTTTTTATCGCTGCCCGCCTGGACCTTATGAACGGGTATGCGTTGTGGCCAATATGTTCAAAGCCATCAATCCCACGGCCAAGATCATCATTGCCGACCCAAAGCCTGTTTTTTCGAAAATGGGCCTGTTTCGAGAAGCCTGGAAAAAATATTATAAAGGCATGATCGACATGAACAGCGATGTTGACATGAACACCTTCAGCGTCGACCCGCAGGCAATGACGATTTCTGTCGATGGGGAAACAATCAAGGTCGATGCGTGCAATATTATTCCCGCGCAAAAGGCTGGGCAAATTGCCCATACTGCCGGGATTGTGGAAGACGGGTGGGCACCGGTGCGCGCCCAGGATATGCGCTCTCGTTTGGATGAAAATATATATGTGCTGGGAGATGCCGCAGCCCAGGGCGACATGCCAAAGTCCGCATTCTCAGCAAACTCCCAGGCGAAGGTCTGTGCCAATGCCATTTTGCACCGTTTGACCGGAGCCGCCCTGGGGCCATCCGAATTTCAAAATACGTGCTGGTCGTTGCTGGCTGAAAACGACAGTGTCAAAATTGGTGCGACATACAAGGCAACGTCAGAAAAAATTGCCCGTGTAGATGGCTTTGTATCAAGACGACGCGAAAGCGCTGAATTGCGCAAGAATACGTATGAAGAATCTCTTGATTGGTATTCATCCATCACCGCCGATATGTTTGGACCATGACCCTAACGCGAGGCTCGATCATGACACTGAAATATCTGGGAATATTGCTTGCAACGGCCTTTATGGCGTTTCCCGCAGCGGCGAAAGATAAAAAGTTTGTCGGCGTCTGGGAAGGAAATTTCGGCACGCCGATCTACACAAAAATAGTGTTCCACAAAGACCAGAGCCTCACCTATTGCGACGTATCCAGTTGCCAATATGTCAACTGCATGAAGATGGATTTTACCGGCTCCTTGAAAGATAAATTTTCCTACGAAGATGCGACTGGAAAATACGAATTTTCACGCATCTCCGAAGAAGAGATTGAAGCCAAATTCATCAATGTGACCGGCGATGTATCAACGGCATTATATGAACCTGAATAGTGCCCGACCCTAGCAGGTCTCACAAGGGTTCGGTGCCAATTGGAGTTGCGTTTTGGAGAAAAAGTCATTCTTGACGACCAATCACTGGGGCACCTACCGCGCCCAGGTTGAGGGCGGCAAGATCACCGAAATGCGCCCCTTCGAGGAAGACCCCAATCCGTCCCCCATCGGTCGCGGTATTATCGATGCGCTGGATGCGCCAAGTCGGATCCGGGCACCGATGGTGCGCGAAAGCTGGCTCAAAAATGGTCCCGGTTCCAACACCCACCTGCGCGGCAAAGAGGCCTTCGTGGAAGTGACCTGGGAGCGTGTCGAAGAACTGGTTGCAACTGAAATCACCCGTGTTCGGCAGAACCATGGTTCCAACGCCATATATGCCGGGTCTTATGGCTGGGCGAGTGCAGGGCGTTTTCACCATGCGCAAAGCCAGTTGAAGCGGTTCCTGAATTGCAGTGGCGGATTTACCGGCTCCGCCTTTACCTATTCATTTGCGGCCGCCGAAGCGATGATCCCCCATGTCCTTGGCTCCTATCGGGAGTTTCTCAACACCACAACCGGCTGGACTTCTGTCGCCCAGGATGGCGAACTGGTGGTTGCCTTCGGTGGCATCCCATTGAAAAACGGTCAGATAGAAGCCGGTGGCTTAGGCGCTCACCGGCAACGCGATGGCATTTTGAAAGCCCGGGTGGCAGGCATTGAATTTGTCAATGTATCACCCATGCGCCACGATATGATGGGGGAGGTGGAAGGCGAATGGCTCGCCGCGCGGCCCAACAGCGATGTGGCCATCATGCTCGGTCTGGCCCACACACTCTTGAGTGAGCAGATGCACGATGAGAATTTTCTAAACCGCTATTGCGTCGGGTTTGAAACATTCGCCGATTATCTTGCGGGCAAGAATGACGGCATTGCAAAGGATGCCGATTGGGCGGCCAATCTGAGCGAGATACCCGCTGACACCATTCGCACGCTTGCCCGCAAGATGGCGGCCAAACGCACAATGATTTCTGTCAGCTGGTCGCTCACACGTCAGGATCACGGTGAACAACCGTTTTGGATGGCGATTACACTTGCGGCAATGCTGGGCCAGATTGGACAACCCGGTGGTGGGTTTGCGTTTGGCTATTCAGCCGTCAACAGCGTGGGTGGAGACTATCCCCTGCTGTCGGGGGGATCCTTGCCCCAGGGAAAAAACCCGATTTCAGACTTTATTCCGGTTGCGCGCATATCTGATATGTTGCTGAACCCCGGTGGCACTGTTGCGTTTAATGGCCAGGAAATCACCTATCCCGATGTTCATCTGGTGTGGTGGGCGGGCGGCAATCCTTTTCATCACCACCAGGATCTGAACCGTCTGGCGCAAGCCTGGCAAAAGCCGGATACCATTATTTGCAATGATTGGTGTTGGAACCCTATGGCCAAGCGAGCCGATATCGTTTTGCCCTGCACCACCCATGTGGAGCGCAATGATGTGAGTCTGTCCCAACGGGACAGCTACATTATCCGAACCGAAAAAGCGGTCGAACCGCCCGGCGGCGCGCGCGATGATTATGAAATCTTTCGCGGCATTGCGCGGTGGATGAATCTTGAAAAAGCTTTCACGCAAGGCCGCGATGCCGATGACTGGATACGCTGGATTTATTCCAAAACATCGGTTTCTGACGGTAAGGTGGGCGATCTCGCATCAACGGAATTGGCCGATGATGCTGATGATGCGCAAGTATTGGACATTCCAGACTGGGATGAATTCTGCAAAACGGGTTGGCACCGGGTTCCCACATCAAAAAAGCCGCGGATCATGCTTGAAGATTTCATCAATGATCCAGATGCAAACCCTCTCGCGACCCCAAGCGGCAAGATTGAAATATATTCAAAGACGGTCGCATCATATGGCTATGCAGACTGTTGCGGACACCCCCAATGGCACGAGCCCTATGAGTGGATTGGGAATGCCGGTGAGCAAGACCTTCATCTTATTTCAAACCAGCCAAGCACCAAGCTACATTCGCAACTCGATCAGGGCGCGGTCAGCCGGGCGGGCAAAATCGACGGGCGCGAACCGGTTTTGCTCAACCCCGTTGATGCGCAAAAACGGGGTATTGCCACGGGGGACATGATCAGACTTTTTAACGAACGTGGCGCTTGCCTGGGAGTCGCTCGATTGTCCGATGACATTCGACCGGGCGTCATTCAAATGAGTACCGGGGCCTGGTGGGATCCCGACGATACGGGGATGTGTCGACATGGCAATCCAAATGCATTGACCCGCGACAAAGGCACATCGAGCCTTGGCCAGGGCCCGTCTGCCCACACATGTCTGGTTTGTGTCGAACCCTATATGGGTGAAATTCCACCCACAAAAGCCTTTGATCCGCCGGTAATAATTTAGCGGGCCGGGAACGCCCCAATCTTTGCCTCTTTTTGCCGCTGGTCTTCAAACAGCTATTGCAACTTGGGCACTTTTGATCGCACTCTGCTGGTTGGGAAATTAATACGGTTTGCCGATCGGGAGGAATCATGAAGAAAATTAGTCAACCACACCGCCGTGCTGTCCTGGCAGGATTGTCAGCGACCCTGGCCATGCCAGCAGTTTTGCGGGTTACACGGGCTTCTGCCCAATCCAGTAAATTCAAGATAGGTTTTGTGACACCACAAACGGGCCCGCTTGCCGGTTTTGGTGAAGCTGACAGTTTCATTCTTGAAGGTGTTCGCGCCGCTTTTAAGGGGCTGCAAAACAACGGCAAGAATGTCGACGTTGAAATTATCATGAAGGATTCACAATCTTCATCGAACCGCGCTGCCGAAGTTGCGTCCGAGCTGATCGAACAGGACAATGTCAACTTGCTTGTGGCATCTGCCACACCGGATACGACCAACCCGGTCGCAGATCAGGCTGAACTGAATGAGGTGCCTTGCGTTACGACAAATGCCCCATGGCAGCCCTATTTCTTTGGCCGCAATGGAGATCCCGCATCTGGCTTTGATTGGACCTATCACTTCTTCTGGGGTCTTGAGGATGTCATTGGCAATTTCCTGGCCATGTGGAATTCCAGCGGAGTTGGCAAAAAAGTTGGTGGCCTGTTTCCAAACGATGCCGATGGCAACGCATGGGGGGATGCCAAGCTTGGGCTGCCCCCGGCACTTGCCGCGGCAGGTTTCGATCTGGTCGATCCAGGCCGTTTCCAAATGCTCAATAATGACTTCTCCGCCCAGATTTCCGCTTTCAAGGAAGCGAGTTGTGAGATTGTCACAGGCGTGATGATCCCACCTGATTTCGCGACATTCTGGTCACAGGCTGCCCAACAGGGCTTCAATCCAAAGGTCGTGACAATCGGTAAGGCGCTGCTCTTCCCATCTGTGATCGAGTCACTTGGCGAGCGCGGAAACGGGTTGACCACAGAAGTTTGGTGGTCACCTAACCATCCTTTCTCATCGACCCTCACCGGTCAGTCGTCACGGCAAATTGCGGATGCCTACGAGAAGGTAACCAACAAACCGTGGACCCAGCCTATTGGCTTCAACCATGCCCTTTTTGAAGTCGTTGCCGATGTCGTCAAGCGTTCTGCCGATCTGGGTGATGCGTCCGCAATTATCGACGCTGTGGCCAAAACGGACATCATGTCCATTGTTGGTCCGGTGGATTGGAAAGGTGGCAATGCGACCAACCCTGTCAAAAACGTCAAGCGCACGCCACTGGTTGGCGGGCAGTGGAGTGTCAAGGATGGCAAGCCCGATCTGGTGATCGTCAACAATGATGCATATCCGGATATTCCTGTGGGCGGTGAGTTGAAACTGATCGGCTAAACCTTTCAACAAAAGCCGGGGGGCGTGCGAGCACAATGATGTTCGCGCGCAAATTGTGATGGCTTTCCTAAGCTTGAAAAATCTGGAGAAACGATACGGGGCGCTGGTCGTCACCGATGGGTTTTCGCTTGATGTGGATCAGGGCGAAATCCTTGGCATTCTTGGCCCCAATGGCGCGGGCAAAACGACCCTTTTCAACCTCATTACTGGCACGGTGAAACCGGATGGAGGGGCGATAGAATTTGCCGGTGACGACATATCCGGCCTTGATGCCGCCTCACGGTGTCAACAGGGAATATCCCGCTCCTTTCAGGTGCCCCATCCTTTTGTTGGCATGAGTGTTTTTGAAAATGTCTTGGTTGGGTCAACATTTGGCCGACAGTCCCACGGGCCCGAGGAACAGGCACTGCGTGTGTTGGAACTTACGGGCCTGAAACAGAAATCAAACGTGCTGGCTGGTTCTTTGTCCTTGCTGGAGCGCAAGCGGTTGGAAATGGCACGTGCCTTGGCAACAGCACCTGAACTGTTATTGCTCGATGAAATTGCCGGTGGGTTGACTGATAGTGAATGCAAATCGCTCTTGGCGGCCATTCAAGATGTTCATGACTCCGGCGTAACGATTATCTGGATTGAGCATGTGGTCCATGCCCTTTTATCCGTCGCGACCCGTCTTGTTGTAGTGGATTTCGGGCGTACCATTGCTGACGGAAAACCCGCTGATGTGATGCAGGACGAGCAGGTAAAATCTGTCTATCTTGGGGTGGATGAAGATGTCTGACCCCATTTTATCCCTTGGCAATGTCGAAGCCTTTTACGGCGATGCACGGGCACTGCACGGGGTGTCCTTTGATCTTCATCCTGGCGAAATGCTGGCTCTGATCGGCTCCAATGGGGCTGGCAAAACCACCTTGCTGAAAACCATTTGCGGGCTAATAAGCCGCTATGGTGGTGATATCGTTTTTGACCAACAAAACCTCAGCGGCACATCAGCAAGCGCGATTGCCAGTGCGGGCATTGCGTTGGTGCCTGAAGGTCGAAGGCTATTTCCGTCATTGTCTGTTGAAGAAAATCTGGTCATTGGCGGCCATGTGGGACGAACCGGCCCGTGGAATTTGGTATCGATCTACGAACTGTTTCCAATACTAAAGGAACGTCGCCACCAACCTTCCACTTCCCTTTCGGGCGGACAACAACAAATGGTTGCGATTGGTCGCGCACTGATGGCCAATCCCAAACTCTTGCTGCTTGACGAACTCAGTCTGGGCCTCGCGCCGGTCATCATCAAAGACATTTATGCCCTGTTGCCCAGGATTGTCGGGCAGGGGTTGTCCGCCATTCTGGTCGAACAGGATGTGACGCGGGCCTTGGGCTTTGCAGACCGGTTCATCTGTTTGCAGGAAGGCCGTGTTGCTCTGGAAGGCGCGCCGGGCAGTTTTACGCGCGAAGAAATCTCACAAGCGTATTTCGGAGCATAGGGCGGCATGGATTGGGTCAATGCGATTGTCCAGGGCATATTGATCGGCGGCCTCTATGCGCTATTTGCAGCGGGGCTATCGCTGATTTTTGGCGTCATGCGCCTGGTAAATATTGCCCATGGCGATTTCATCATTGCAGCGGCCTATCTGGCCTATGTGGTGATTTCTGCCACCGGTTTGCACCCGCTTCTAAGTCTGGTGTTCGTGGTCCCGGTCGCCGCCGCAGCGGGTTATGTACTTCAGGCAACCATATTAAACAGAACTTTGGGGGACGATCTGTTGCCGCCTTTGCTGGTGACGTTCGGCCTGTCGGTCATTCTTCAAAACGGGCTGTTGGAAATTTTCACCGCAGACAGCCGTAAGCTGGATGCAGGCCTGCTGGACATTCAAACCGTATCGGTACTGCCCGGCGTCAGCGTGGGATATATGCCGGTTCTCATGTTCATGACCGCCGTATTGGTGATCGCGGGGCTGCAATACATCTTTTATCGAACCGCGCTGGGGCGCGCGTTTCGTGCCACGTCAGACGATGGTGAGATCGCACAATTGATGGGACTGGACAATCGCAAAGTATTTGCCGCCGCCATGGCGCTTTCGTTTGCTGTGATTGCCATAGCGGGCGTGTTTTTGGCCGTCCGGGCGAATTTTGATCCCTTTATGGGGCCAGCACGCCTCATATTCGGTTTTGAAGCGGTGATTATTGGTGGCCTGGGCAATCTGTGGGGTACACTTGCCGGTGGGGTCATCCTTGGCGTTGCCCAGGCCATCGGCGCACAGATCGATCCCGGCTGGCAATTGTTGGCTGGCCACATTGCGTTTCTGGTCGTGCTGGCTGTTAAGCCGCGCGGCCTGTTTCCAAGAATTGAAGGGTGAACGTCATGCATCATTCAATTACAAGATCGACCTCAGAAAGCCGTATTGCAGCCGTGATGGCAATCATTCTAGTGGCCGCATTGGCGGCAGCGCCCTGGTGGGGCAGCACTGCGGAATTGCGCTTGATCGGCGAATTCATGATCTATCTGTCGCTGGCGTCACTTTGGAATTTGCTTGCGGGATACGCGGGCCTTATCTCGGTGGGTCAACAGGCTTATGTGGGTTTCGGCGGCTATATGCTGTTCACCTGCGCCATATATCTGGGCCTCAATCCATTACTTGCCATCCCGGTTGCCGGTGTGCTTGGCGCGCTGGTATCCATTCCTGTGGCCTTCTTGGTGTTTCGCCTGAATGGGGCCTATTTCGCCATTGGCACCTGGGTTGTTGCGGAAGTATTCCGACTGGGGTTTGCGCAAATATCCTCGTTGGGAGGCGGGTCGGGCACATCGCTACCCATCAAAGTGATGAAAGCCATGGCCGGTTCCAAATGGATGCGGGAAGCCATGATTTTTGAAACCGCTCTGTTGCTGGGCATCGGAACCGTGTTGGCAATTTATCTCTTGCTTCGATCGCGCATCGGCATCGGCTTAACGGCCATTCGCGACAGCCAGATTGCATCCGCCAGTCTTGGCGTGCGTGTCGAGCGCATCAAATTGGTCACCTATGTGGCTGTCGCAGGCATGACCGCGATGGTGGGTGCTTTGATCTTCATCACTAAATTGCGCATCACCCCGGACGCTGCATTCAGCGTCAACGAATGGACCGCGTTTGTCATCTTCATTGTTGTCATCGGCGGCATTGGAACAATTGAGGGGCCGATCATCGGCACCATCGTTTTCTTCGTTTTGCGTGAATATATGGCCGACCTTGGCTCTGTATATCTGATGATCCTCGGCGCAATGGCCATTGCCATCATGCTCGTCGCACCCAAGGGGATTTGGGGCTATGTACGGGAACGATTTAATCTGTCGTTTTTCCCCGTTGGTTATCGAGTGAAATTGGATACCGAAAAAGCACTAAAACCCACTGATACACCTGGAGGCACATAATGGCTGACATAAATATCGACGTATTGGTCATCGGAACGGGCCCTGCAGGTTCTGCCTCTGCGGCGCTGCTGTCGAGTTATGGTGTCGAGAACATGGTGATCAATCGCTATCGCTGGCTCGCCAATACGCCCCGCGCCCACATCACCAATCAGCGCACCATGGAAGTGTTGCGCGATCTCGGCAAAGCCGTGGAAACCGAAGCCTATGAACAGGCCACCGAACAGGAACTCATGGGAGAAAATGTCTTTTGTGAAAGTCTGGCAGGCGAAGAACTGGGCCGGATGAAGAGCTGGGGCACCCATCCCCAGTCCAAGGCCGGGCATCTTTTGGCGTCTCCCTGTTTCATGAACGATTTGCCGCAAACTTTCATGGAACCTTTGCTCTACAAGGCGGCCTGTTCGCGCGGTTCGCATGCGCGCATGTCCTGCGAATATGTTTCCCATGAACAGGATGCTGAAGGCGTCACCACCACCGTCCTTGATCGGCTGACCGGTAAGAATTTAACCGTGCGCTCGAAATATCTGATCGGCGCAGATGGTGGAAACTCGCTGGTTGCTGAACACATCGGTCTTCCTTTTGAAGGGAAAATGGGTGTCGGCGGCTCCATGAACATTTTGTTCCGCGCAGATTTGTCCAAATATGTCGCCCACCGCCCCAGTGTTCTTTATTGGGTGCTGCAACCGGGTGCGGATGTTGGTGGTATTGGCCTTGGACTGGTGCGAATGATCCGCCCATGGAACGAATGGCTGATCGTTTGGGGATACGACATTAACGAACCGGCGCCCGAGGTTGATGAAGAATTCGCAACCAATGTGGCGCGCCAGTTGGTTGGCGACCCGGAGCTGGAAATTGAATTGCTGTCCGCCAGTGTGTGGACCGTCAACGACATGTACGCCACCCACATGCAGAAAGACCGTGTGTTCTGCATGGGGGATGCCACCCACCGCCATCCACCCTCCAACGGTCTGGGTTCCAATACATCAATTCAGGACGCCTTCAATCTGGCCTGGAAGCTCTCAATGGTATTGAAAGGACAGGCTGGCGAGCGGTTACTTGAAAGTTTCAGCACCGAACGTGCCCCCATCGCCAAACAGATCGTTACCCGCGCCAACCAATCCATCGGCGAATTTGGCCCCATTATTCAGGCTCTGGGACTGGCTGATGCATCTGATCCGATCAAAATGCAGGCCAATATGGACGCCCGCTGTGATGCGACCGCAGACGCAGAGAAGCAACGTGCGGAACTCAACGAAGCGATCGCCTTCAAGAAATATGAGTTTGACGCCCATGGAGTGGAGATGAATCAGCGGTACACATCGGATGCTGTTGTAACCGATGGGGATCCCGAACCGGCTTTCGAGCGGGACGCGGAATTGCACTACCAGTCGACAACCTGGCCCGGCGCACGTTTGCCACATGCATGGGTGTTTGACCTCAAAGGTGCCAAACACTCGACGCTGGACCTGTGTGGCAAGGGGCGGTTTACGCTTCTGACCGGCATCGGCGGTCAGCCATGGCTGGAGGCTGCTGAACAAGTTGGCAGCGAATTGGGCATCGATATCCGAACCCATCTCATTGGCCCGCGCTGCGAAATGGTTGACCACACAGGGGACTGGGCGCGCGCCAGAGAAGTTCAGGATTCAGGCTGTGTGCTGGTGCGCCCGGACCACCACGTGGCATGGCGCAGCAAAGAGTTGGCGCAAGAACCTGCCGCAGAGCTTTTACGTGTGTTGAAAGCCGTCCTGGCCCTGTGACCATTACCCATTGCAAACCGAAAATTGATAAAGCAGGAATGAATCGTGGAAGCTGAGACTGATGTGGCCATTGTCGGCGCTGGGCCGGTGGGGACTTTGCTTGCCATTCTGCTTGGCCAAAAGGGCAAGCGTGTCACCCTGATTGACAAATGGCCTACATCCTACGATCGCCCACGGGCGGTGACGATGGATCATGAAGTTGCCCGCATTCTGGCAACCCTGGGCATCGACAGCGATAATGATCCACTCATCGAATATCACGACGAACTCTACTACTGGAAAAATGCCGACCTGGAAGACCTGCAACTGGTCGACTGGAAGAGCGTTTCTTCGTCCGGTTGGCGGGTCACCTATTGGTTCAATCAACCGGAACTGGAAGCCCGCTTGCTGGACATGGCGGCCAAAATTTCATCCATCGACATCGTGCGGGGATGGAATGTAACGGACCTCGACCAGGATACGACAGGCGTGACTGTGTCGATGGAAGAAACGCGCGAAATCGTTGGGGCCAATGGAAAGCGGCGCAGTTTACGTGCCCATTATGCGGTTGGTTGTGACGGGGCGAACAGTCTGGTTCGTGAGACCCTGGGTATCCACTCGGTCGACAAGGGATATTTTTTCGACTGGCTCATTCTCGATATGATCCCAAAGGGAGAATACAAAGCAGAGCCAGCCCAATGGCAGCTATGCGATCCCAAACGCCCAACCACCATCGTCCCCGGCGGGCCGGGGCGCAGACGCTGGGAATTCATGGTTCTGCCAGGGGAATCATCTGAGGAAATTGCAAAGCCGCAAAGCGCATGGCGATTGATGGAGCCATGGGGGCTGACGCCGGAAAATGCCGAGCTTGAGCGCAGCGCTGTTTATCGCTTTCAGGCCCGTTGGGCTGAAAAATGGCGCGTTGGCCGTTGCATGATTGCCGGCGATGCCGCCCATCTCATGCCCCCATTTGCCGGTGCTGGCATGTGCACCGGATTGCGCGACGCTGTGGCGCTGGGATGGCGTTTGAACGCAATTCTGGAAGGCAAGATGGCTGACAGTGTGTTGGACAGCTATGAGAGTGAGCGGCTCCATCATGCGAAACATTATATCGATTTCAGTCAGGAACTCGGCAGCATCATATGCATTGCCGATCAAGATGAGGCAGCTAAGCGTGATGATCGCATGAAGGCTGATCTGGTCGCGCGCGATTTTGAGCCAACGGCGGGCCATCTCGTGCGTCTCGGCAAGGGAGCTTGGTGTTTGCCCTGCACTGGCGCAGGCGAATTATCGACACAAGGCATCGTCAAAATGGGGGAGAACCAAGGCCGCTTCGATCAAGTTGTCGGTACGGGCTGGATGATCATCGGGTACAACGCAAATCCCGACGCTGACATAGACCCGGATACGCGCAGGATTTTGGAGACGCTCGATGCTCAATTGGTCACCATCGGTCCTCCAGGGTCCGCTGCACCGGTCATTGATATTGACGGCACATATGGCAGCTGGATGAAAACGATCGACGCAACATTTGTGGTTCTGCGTCCAGATTTCTACGTTGCGGCCACGGCACAATCGCTGGAAGTTCTTTACAGCCGCATCAAGGAAATTTCGGAAAAACTACAACTTCAAATCAAATAAACTGTTTGCCGCCATCAATGACCAGAGTTTGTCCGGTCATGAAGTTTGACAGGGGCGAAGCCAGATAAAGCGCTCCGCCTGTGATGTCGCTGACTTCCGCATTGCGTTTCAGCGCTGCCCGGTCTGCACCATAATTTTTGGCATCAGCCATCAAATCAAGGCTGGCATCTGTCAATGTGAACCCAGGTGCCAACACATTCACGCGAATGTTTGATGGTCCCATTTCCTTTGCCATAACGCGGCTCATTGAAATGACAGCGCCCTTGGAGGCCACGTAATGCATCCACAACGGCGATCCTGAAAACACGGTTGCCGATGCGATATTGATAATTGAACCGCCTTGGGCCTCTTTTAACAAAGGGGAAGCCGCACGACACATCTGCCAAACGCCTTTGACATTCACCGCCATAACCTGATCCCAGACAGTTTCGTCAATATCTTCAAAATGGGATCTTTCCAAAGACCCATAAATCGCTGCGTTATTGACCAGAACATCGATGCCCCCCATCACGTCCTGGGCGCATTCCATAACGCGGACACAGTCTTTGGCTGAGGTCACATCACCCGGCACGGCATTTGCCGTGCCCCCAGACTTCTCGATGATGGCAACCGTTTCTTCTATGCCGGTTTCATTTGAATCTGTGACCAGAACACGCGCACCGGCATCTGCAAATGCCTGGGCAAACGCCCGTCCAAGACCACCGGCAGCCCCGGTTATGACAACGCGCTTTTGCGCCAGTCGAAGGTCAGTCATGGGCGCGTTCCTCTAAATAGTCTGGAAGGGCGGCTTCTGCCCTGCGCGCTGCAACGAGACAACTGGCCAAAGCTTTCCCGGCAGGTGTGAGCATATGCGGCACAGCCACTTTTTCCATTGCATCGAGATATTCTGCAATGCTCCAATCATACCAACCGCAGATAATTTTCATGCCGTGGGGTGTTGTCCGCCACCCCTTGTCTGCGTCTTTGACCACGGCATCGTTGATTGAGCGGGCTTCTTTTGTTGTGTCGTGACCGTCAATGATTTCAAGAACACTTTTGATGTTGACGTCGTCAGGCCGGTGACGGGTCAAGATTTCTGAAGCGATCTCCACGCCATATCGCTCATGGTCAAATACAAGATCCTTGCGCGTGGGATTGGTTCCAATCGCATCGAGCAGGAGATTTGGATCAACCCGTTTCCAGCCAACATCGTGCAGTAATATGGCAGGCAAAACAGTGCTTTCATCCGCACCTGGCGTCTGTTCCAGCAATGCGCGCGCAAGTCCATAAGCAACAAGAGTGTGTTCATCATTATTGCGCACATCAAGATAAGGCTTTGCATCTTCCCAAAGCGGAATGTCCCGTGGCAACACGATGCTATGTTCCTTCAAAGCGGCACCTCTTGATTCAAACGGACGGCACCAAGTGCCAGGCGAGTTGCAAAACCCTTTGGCCGCTTCCCGGGGGTGAACATGTCCATATGTCGCGTTCCTAAATAACGTGAAGCTGCAGTTCTTTTTCAGTCACTTTAAGTTCCGCGATTGCAAAATTGCGGCCCATCTCGGTTTCCAGCTTGTCAAATTGGTCTCGCAGGCGTCTTGCATATTCATGGGGCGTCATGTCCATCCAGTCGCAGGCGATCGCCACTCCAGTTACGGAAAACCGCCAAAGCTTATCGGCATCCCGCACGATACTGTCGTTAAGGTGATGGGGCGAGGGCCGGGTGTCATGTCCATCGATGATTTCGCACACTGCCGCAATTATTGTCTCGCCCCAGCCAGTGGCGCGAAGAACCTCCGTACCCAGCCGCACACCTTCAGATTCATGCAGGTAGCGCACATCGGATTGCAGAAAATTTTCGCCGCGAAACCCTTCATTGATAATCTGATCCATATCGATTGAATACCAGCCAATGTCATGGAGCAGAATGGCAAGCGAGCAAATGTCGCGATCGGCATCTTCATAGTGATCCAACAGACGTTGGGCCCATCCAAAGGAAAGGGGGATATGCACGTCATTTTTACGCGCGCGCATATAGGGTTCTGCCTCCCGCCACACAGGGTCATAGCGTGAAAGGTCACGTGCCATAGATCGCTCTGCTCCAAATGTTGCAGGTGAAAAATGTTTGGGCGTCCGGGGAATTCTTCCCCGGCGCGATTTATCCTTTGAACCTGCCAGGTTCTACAAAATGGCCACAGTTCCCTTGTTGCCATCCACACGAATGCGCATGCCCGTCTTGATGGTCGTGCTTGCATTGCCCGTACCGGTGACAGCGGGCAGGCCATACTCCCGGCAAACAATTGCCGCGTGGCTCATCATGCCGCCAATATCGGTAACAACGGCATCGATTTTGCCGAACACGGGAGCCCAGGAAGGCGCCGTAACAGGTGCCACCAAAATCTCGCCTTTTTGAAGCGAGCCAAGTTCATCGGGGTTGCGCAGCACGCGCGCCGTGCCTTCAGCAACGCCTGGGGAACCGGCCATGCCTTTCAGGCCATCGCCCTCTTCACCGGCTTCAAGCCAACGCTCAACCGCTTCCGAAGTGATACCCCACAGCATGATTGTGAATGGTTCGGTGATGACATCTGGTGGATTGTTGAGTGCGGGAATTGGAGGAACCGACTGAAGCTTCTCAATGATCCCCTGGCGTCGTTCAATCTCTTTTGGCCAAATGCCCTTGCCATGGATATCACTGCCAATGGCCCAGGCGCTTGTGTAATCCCAAAGCACATCGCGCACTTCCGTGCGTGAAAGGTGGAACATGCCGTCTTCCTGTTCCCAAAAACCCTGCTTGGAGAGAAGGCAAGATAGCTCGCGCATCTTGCGCCAAAAAGTGCCCAGCGCCCAATGTTCAATGTAGAAATTATGGTCCTCCACATAGGGGAAAACCATACGCGAAAGCGCGAGTTTCCCGTCGAACACTTCCTGCGCTTCACTGTCCATCATTTCGCGATATTCGTCAGTGATACGATCCCGCTCGGCGATCAGTTTGTCGGTGGGGCGGGCAATCACTTCGCCATTTTCAAGGCGAGTTATGTAGTCACGCAAATACCCAAGAGGAATATCAAGATGATCAATCCAATATTTGTCTGTTGAATAAAAGCCATTACCGCTGGTGAAATTGAACCAGGGTTTTTTTGCCGCCTCCCAGGCCGCAAGCCATTTGTCGCCGCCAGCGACCTTGCCCACAGCGCTTAAGGCCTCATCGGCTGAGCCGGACTTCAACGTATCGGCAACACCAAGTTCGATAGCAAGTTTTGCCAGGCCTTTGAGTTCATCATCTGGGCGGAATAATTCAGAATCGACCCCTTGAACCATTTTGGCAATGGCCTGATCAGGGATGGTGGGAAACTGCTCTTTCACAAAGCCGAAGAAATCCAGATACCCCGCATAACCCAGGTTCAGGAATTCAAAGTGGTACTGCCAAATCTTGTAGCAAAGCTCGATGGCTTTCTCGTAGCCTTCGAGCAGCTGATTGGAACTGTCGAGACCTACGCCACCAGTGACGACTTCCAATGCCTCAACTTCGGGAAGTTCCGAAAATTCAATTGCATTGAGTTCATCAATAGCCGCCAGAACTTTTTTCTTCCACGCGGCGAGCAGGGTGTCCCAGTTGCCATAATAGTGGCCAGCACGTTCCATAAAATGTGGAACACGGCCCTCTATATCTTCAGGTGCCACTCCCACGGGCGAAAAATAGACATAGCCGTTGAGCACACGATATTCGATGCCATTGGCGGGCGGAATGAGCAGGTGCCGGGAATTATATTGGCCCAGTCCCTTAATCGCAAAGTCGAGCATAATCGTGTCGAAGGAACGAAACGGTGTTGGCCAGTGCTGACTGTTACAAAACCAGAATTTGCCATCATCTTCTTCGCGGCGACCTTCCTGAAACCGGGTATAATAAGGATATAGGCTTTGCCAGTCTTCGGCCCCTGCGGGAGGTGCCACATCAAATGCACTGGGAAATTTTGAAGCCTGTTTGGTCGTCATTTCAATTACTCCTCCCGAGTAAATAACCAGGGTCTTGATCCTGGGTCTTACGATTTCTTGCTGACATAGGGATTGGTGAGGGTGCCCACGATACTGTTCATCCCGGTGGCATAGGCCGTCTTGGGCTTTTCAACTTTCTTTTGAGACCACACAGTTTCCGGGCGACTTTGCAAGGCAACCAGATTTTCGCCATCTGGCAGATCTGCATCAAATGCCCATTCCACATCCTGAGGGGTTTTGTATTGCCGCTCCAATTGCTTGGCGAGCAGGGCAACGGAAAGGACTTCTGCGTCGCTCAGGCTTGGCACGGTTCGCCGGTCTTCTTCGACCGCGCGTTCAACAGCTTCGCCTTTTTGTGAATCGCCCACCAATTCCACATGCTTGTCCGAGATGGTGCGATCAATAATTTCCTGCAGCACCTTTTCGACGACAAAATTGTCGGGCGTCACAGTGCCAGAAACAACCGTTTCGCCCAGTCCCCAGGATGAATCGATCACGATGCGGGTGCGGTCGCCATTGGCCGGGTCCAGCGTCATCGCCACGCCAGCAGCTCTTGCATTGACCATCTTCTGCACACCCACACTCATCAACACATCGATATGGGGAATGTTGTTTTTTTCACGATAGGCGATTGCGCGAGCGGTAAACAGGGAAGCCCAGCAATCCTGGATTTTCGCCAACACATTGTCGGCACCACGGACCCAAAGATAGGTGTCTTGTTGGCCGGCAAATGAGGCATCAGGCAAGTCCTCCGCCGTTGCGGACGAGCGCACCGCGACCGGCAAATCTTCGCCCATGCCTTCATAAGCATCGCGGATTGCCTGTTCCACATCGCCTGGCAATTGGACCGAACGTATTTTCGTGGCGATGGCCTGGGCTGCCTGTTCCGTTCCATCGTGATCTTCGACATTAACATCATCCAGGATCAGCTTTATGTCACCAAGCAAACCGCCACTGTTCAACATGGCCACATAGGCATCCGTCGTCACGGCGAAGCCTTGGGGAACTGCAACTCCAGCTTGCGTCATTGTGCCAAGGGACGCGCATTTGCCGCCAACGCGGGCAAAATCATCATGATTTATGTCTGCGAATGGCAATGTGTAGATGGAGTGACTCATGTTGAATTTCCAAGCTCTATGTCCAGCCGATTGGGCACCCGGAACGAAATGTTCCGCAGATATTCCACCTGCGAACCCGGCTTTGATTTCATGTGGGGGAAGCGTTTTGTGAGTTCGCGCAGCATGATGCCAAATTCCATTTTTGCCAATTGGAAACCGGGGCAGAAATGGATGCCATAGCCAAAGCTTAAGTGATTTCGCGCGTTGTCGCGGTGAATGTCGAAGGTTTCTGAATTTTCAAAAATGGTTTCATCCCTGTTGGCTGAACCCATGATCATCAAGATGTTCGCATTTTCAGGCACATCAACAGAACCGATTTGTGTGTTTACCTTCGCCCGACGGCGCCACGACACGATGGAGGGTGCAAAACGCAAAACTTCTTCAGTGGCATTCTTGATCCTTGAGGGGTCGGCACACAGCGCGTCCCACGTGTCGCGGTTTTCCATCAAGACCTTCAGCGCATTGGCCATCAAAGTTGTTGTGGTTTCGTGACCGGCAAACAAAACCGAATACATCACACCGGCTATTTCTTCATCGGTGATTTCATGGCCTTCCGACTGCGCCTGTAGCAGATCGCTTGGGAGGTCATCGCCGGGATGCTGTTTGCGCGCGGCCACAAGACCCCGACAATAGGCCCAGTATTCCACCATCTTATGGGCATGGGGAAGTTGCTCTTCATCGGTAAGGTTGCCCCAGGTGAGCGCCGCGCGGCTGGTCGCCCAGTCTTTCACTCTGGGCACATCTTCATCGGGGATTCCCATGAGCGTAAACAGAACAAGGGCTGGAACCGGATAGGCAATTTCCTGAAAGAAGTCGACTTCGCTTTTGTCTTCAATCCCGGTCAACGCCCGATCAATGATCGCCTCGACCTTGGGCTCAATCGCCTTGAAGCGCCGGGGACCAAATGCGGTCTGGACAATTTTGCGAATGCGGGTGTGATCAGGCGGCACGCGCGCAGACATGCCTGAATAAGCGGTAAAACCCCCTTCAGCCATGATGCGCTTACCCTCATCACACATGGGGCGCATGGGTGCCTGTGCATTGTCTGAGGAGAACGTGTTCCAGTCATCAAACACCTGTTTGACATCTTCGTGTCTCGTTACAATCCAGTACCCTGTTTCCTCGTGGAAAAACACGGGAGCTTCGCTTCTGAATTGTTGCCATTTTTTGTGGGGCGCGCTCAGGTCAAACGGATCATAACTGTCTCTACGCGCTTCGGCGGTGATTACGGTCACTGTGCTCATCCCTGGGCTTCTTGCCATCCGAGGCGAAGCCTATGGAGGTTTCTTTGGTTTTTCTTTTGTTTTGGCGGTTACTGCATCAGGTTGCGATAGACTTTGTGTATCGCTGCGCTCTCATGGGTTCCGCCCATATTCTCCAAAGTCGTTAGATATTGTTTATATTGCCGAATAATCGTGTCGGTTCGTCCCTGGGCATGGAACACCCGCATGGTTTCGCAATTTATGTCTTCGTTCATGGGATCCAGAGCAAGCGCTTTTTGGCAAAGTGGCAAGGCTTCATCCTGTCGGTTTTGACTGCGCAACAGAACCGATGCGTCCCGATATATCTTCAAGGCCATATCACGAAGCCAGCGCCGCCGGGGCAAACACCAGTCTTCGTTTTCGCTGTGAACATATTGCAGGGGAATGTCTTCAAACAGGTCGCCTCGATACAGCTCTTGCCCAGACCGATAAATCAAAAGGGCTTCGTCAACCTGATCCTGTTTGGCCAGGGCTAACCCGCGCCGGCAAATCTGTTCAAAGCTCGATATGTCTATCCAGCTTCCCGGCGGTGCGTTGAGGCGGTAAAATTCGCCTGAGCGCAAAACGGAATTCTTACTGCCAAGTGCCCGCCGCAACATGGCAACCGCGTGATGGAAGCGCCCGCGCTTCGTTGATTCCGCAGCTTCATTTGGCCACAGCAGTTCACACATACGCTCTGTATGTGCCCCTTTTTCACCGGCGCTGAGAAGGTAGGCAAACAAGGTCCTGGTTTTGTGGGGAGAACTGCCGGGGAAATTCCAGCTCACCAGTGTTTGGTCCGCCAGATAGACCTGTAACGGGCCAAGACAATGCACCTGCCATCCGGTGGACTTTGGCGTGGTTATTTGGATTTGGCTTGGTTTGGAAACCCATCCAGGATCGGCCCCCCTGGCATAGCTGCGGTCCAAGGGGTCAAAAAATTCGATGCCCCCATAGTCGGGCACAGCACCTTCCAGCAAAAAAGCCATCTGTTCATCAATGGTCCCGTTGGCAGACAATGTGGCGGGCAACCAAAACGGGTTTTTGTAAATGCCTGACGGCGCCAGGAACTGGCGATGTGCGCGCAGCGCCGATTGCATCTGGTTTTCGATCAACAATTCCCGGTTATAAATAGATATCATACCAATGCCGAACTCGTTTGAAATTTGCTCGGCAATATGCCCCCAGTTTTCCAAAGACATGGTGCCGATGACCGTCCTTGCACTCCAGGTCATGTCGACGATCAATATGTCTGGCGACACATCTGATGCGTCTTGGGATGTCTCCTGGGAATGAGCCTGAAACTGGAGAAGGGCGGAAACCGCCTGGTGTATTGAGCCACCTGCAACCGAGTGCTCGCCCAATCCCAATACGCTTGGAGGAATATTTGGGTAGGGCAGATTCTCAATCAGCGCAGGGGTGTCGGACACCAGTACAGCATGTTTTGAACTCACACCCGCCTTGAGCGAATTGCGCATAAATTCAGCGTCTGAAAACAACACAAACATGGCTGCATCGATGAGGCTGCTCTTCGATTTGTCCATGCTGGACGGCTTCCGGTTGGCCACGGTTTCCTCAAAATTTCATCTGCGCAAAACTTGATTTTTTAACATGGCACGATCGCAGCCAAAGAAAAACAACAGAATGCAACATAGGTTTGCCGCGTGGTGAAACTGGGCCGCAGGAGGAAAACAATTGATCCGATGGACCGCAGATCCTGTTGTGAAAACACCGCGCCCTTTCTGCCAAAGAAAGAACGTCACCTGATGGACACCCAATTCGACTACATCATTGTGGGGGCAGGCTCTGCCGGGGCCGTGCTTGCCAATCGGTTAAGCGCCAATGCGTCAGTCAAGGTTTGCCTGATTGAGGCCGGGCCCGCTGATAAGACCCCAATGATTTCGGTACCACTGGGCGTAATGTTGCTGACCAAAAGCAAGCGTCACAATTGGGCCCATATCTCTTCGGCCCAGTCTGGCCTTGGTTTTCGTGAAGTCAAAATTCCACGCGGCAAGGTGTTGGGAGGCTCGTCAGCAATCAACGGCATGATCTACATTCGGGGCCATCGGCGCGATTATGACGATTGGGCGCTAAACGGCTGCGTTGGCTGGGACTATAAATCCGTATTGCCATATTTCTTGCGCTCAGAAGGAAATACCAATGGTGAACTGAGCGAAGAATATCACGGGCAAAATGGCGAACTGTCCGTCAGCGACCTCCAAACCCCCAATAGAATTGACGATGATTTTGTAACGTCCGCTGGCAAACTTCAGATACGGCCATGCCACGACATGAACGCGCCGGAGCCGGAAGGTGTCGGCATTTATCAGGTCACCCAAAAGGGGGGCAAGCGCCATTCAACGGCTGCTGCTTTTTTAAGGCCCATAGAAGGCCGCAAGAACCTGCACATTGTAACCGAGGTCAAGGTTGAAGAACTGACCATCCGCAACAAGCGCGCGGTTGGAGTTGTTTGCCGATACAAAGACGGGACACGTAAAACCATTCACGCACGAGGGGAGGTGATCCTTTCCGCTGGTGCGATTGGCAGCCCTGATCTGCTGCTTCGTTCAGGCATTGGCCCGGCAAAACAACTTTCAAAAACGGACAGTGAAATTGTGCTTGATCTGCCCGGTGTTGGTGAGAATTTGCATGATCATGTTGACGCAATGGTGATCAATCGAAGCCGTTCAATCACCCCATATGGTATTTCCTTTCGCGCCATTCCGCGTTTGATTGGAGACGTTGCAAACTGGGTTTTATTCAATCGTGGTATGCTGTCGTCGAACATGGTGGAGGCTGGGGGATTTGTGAAAACGAATTCTGACATTGATCGCCCGGACATTCAGTTCCATCTCATCCCAGGTCTGAAAAGCCCCCGGGGGCGCATGTTTGAATATGGCCATGGAGTGTCGCTTCATACCTGTGTGTTGCAACCCAAGAGCCGCGGTTCCGTGCGCCGCACCCGGCGTGAAGGCCCCCCCGAAATCGATCTGGGGCTGCTGAACGACGATGCGGATCTGGAATGCCTGATGAAGGGTGTGCGCATGGCGCGCAAAATTCTGGCTCAGGAACCTTTGACGACCCACGGTTTAAGTGAAATCCACCCTGGCGAAAAAGTGCAGTCCGATGAGGAACTGACTGACTTTCTGCGCGCCAATGCACGCACAGTTTATCACCCTGTTGGAAGCTGTGCGATGGGCGTTGGCCAGGACGCAGTTGTCGATCCGCAACTGAAAGTACGTGGCATTGAGAACCTTCGTGTGGTCGATGCGTCGATCATGCCAAGTATTGTGAGCGGCAACACAAATGCCCCCACAATTATGATCGCAGAAAAAGCATCTGACATGATTTTAGAAGACCGGCGCGCAGCGTGACCGGAGGAGACAACCAGACGATCAATTGACTTAAACAACCAAGGGAGAAGACTCATGAAACTGGCACTAACATTCGCCTCAGTATTGGCACTGGGGGCCTACGCTATTCCATCACAAGCGGAAGCTGCACCAAAATGCGGCCTGAACACCGGCCAGGCAGCCACCGGCAAACCAATCATCGTTGGGGGCATTCACGGCAATGCTGCACCGGGAGATTTTTCGGCGTCCACAGACGCGGCCAAAGCCTATTTTGATTGCGTAAATGCAAATGGTGGCATCAACGGTCGTCCCATCGACTACCGTGTTGAAAACGACCAGTGGAATCCGGAACTGGCGGCCCAGGCTGCCTCGAAACTGGTCAAAGATGCAGGCGCAGTTGCCATGGTGGGCAATGGTTCATTCATGGAAATGGCCGTAAACGCCGCCACCTATAAGCAGGAAGGCATCATGGCAATGGCTTCTGCCTGCGCCATTTCGGAATGCTTTGAATCTTCCAATATCGTTTCAACAAATCAGGGGCCGCTTCCATCCAATCTGGGTGCAACGCAATATGCCCAAGAAGAACTTGGCACCAAGAACGTGGGGTGTATTGGCCTCAATATTCCAAACAACGGCCCATGGTCCTGTCAGGTTTCCATCGACTACATGAAGTCCAAGGGCGGTGACGGTTCCATGGCTTTGTTGAACCCAAGTGCGCCGGATGTGAATTCGGCTCTGCTTGAGGCCATCTCAAATGGTGCCGACACGATCCTGATGAACTTGCCTGCCGGTCTGGCCATCGCCGTTTTGAAAGCGGCGGAAGAGCAGGGATTGCGCGACGAGTATAAGTGGATTGCACCAACACCGCTTTACGATCTCAGCGTGCCAAAGGCGCTGGGGGATTATTGGGACGGCCATGTCTATGTGAATGCTGAACTGGCACCATTTCAAGTTGGCGGCCCCGATGCCAAAAACTGGATTGAAGTGATGGACGCCTATGCAAAGCCGGAAGATCCGCGCGACACATTTGCCCAATCCGGCTATCTGTCGGCCACCTATTTCACCAAAGCCATGCTGGAAATGGATCCAGCCGATCTTGATGATCGGGCAAAAGTGACGGCCAAGATCAAATCGATTGCCGGTTACAAGTCTGACCTGATGTGCGGCCCATATTATGTTGGTGACGCAGATTTTCACATGCCCAACCATGCCGGATATATGCTGAAAATCGAGAACGGTGGCTTCACGATCGTGCGTGAGTGCTACGAGTTCGAAAGCGCCTATTTCGACAAGCATATTGCCCTCGAAAAAGAACTGGGTCTTCGCTAGCATTTAGTACCTTGCACAATAAACGCCCGCGCCACGTTTGGTGCGGGCGATTTCTTTCACACAAACGATTGCCGGTGGGAACAGGGAATGGTCGGGTCAAAATTTTTCAATTGGTGCCTTTACCTTGGCTTGATGGCAGCAATCATATTGCTCCTCACTTGGGGTAAACCGCACAAGATTGTTGGCCTATTCTTTGTGTCCGGTCTGGCCGTTGGTTCGCTCTACGCTCTTGGCGGTATTGGAATGGTGGTTCTCTACAGGGCGACCGGGGTTCTCAATTTTGCCAATGGTGCCATGGGTGCCGCCGGGGTCATGACCGCGTGGCAATTGGGCGAATGGGGTGTTTGGCCCCCTCTCACATGGCTGTCAGCCATTGCCGTTGCTTTGGTATTGTCGGTGGGGTACGGGCGCTTTATCGCACCGGCCCTGGCATGGCGTGAACCTGTTGTAAAAGCTGTAGCCACCCTTGGATTTGCACTCATTATCTTGGGTTTGGTGAGCTATCTATGGATTGATGATCCACGAAAATTTTCCCTCCCAACCGATAAAATTGGTGTGCGGATATTGGGGCTGCGCGTTACTGTAACGCGGTTGATTGTGTTGGCCATGTCCGTGGGCATCGTTGTTCTCATTCACCAATATCTCACGCGCACATCCATCGGATTGCACATGCGGGCTTTGGCCAATAACCGCGATGTTTCCGCGCTGATTGGCATTCCCATTTTGCGCACAGAAACAATTGCATGGGGAATTTCCGGGGTGATTGCAGGATTCACGGGGCTGATGTTTGGAGATCTTATTCGCCTGGAGCCGACAGTCATAACCTTCATGGTTATTCCCTCCATTGCCGCAGCGATCTGTGGCCGGTTGGAATCCCTGGGCCTGGTCTTGATTGGCGGCCTGTCCATGGGGGTAATCGAAAGCTTGCTTACCCTGTCGCCTTATCTCAAAAGTGTTCGCCCGATTGCGCCGTTCATCATCGCTGCCCTCGTGCTGTTGTATTTTCAGCGTGGACGCAGGCTTTCCTTCGGTGGGGCAGACTAAATGATGTCATTGAGATTGTTCAAACCCACACCCTCAGGCACTGCGGGGCTTATATTTGCAGCAATTGCCTTCTTTGTTGTGCCGCTTGTTGCCGGTGGCCAATGGCTAAACGTATTCACGTCAATGGCCTGTTTCGCATTGGCCGCCACCGGTTGTGCCTTTATGTATGCCCGCCTGGGCATGGTCAGTCTCACCCAGGTGGGTTTGATGGGCGTTGGTGGTTGGGTCACGCTTCGCCTCAACTACCTTTTCGATCTGCCATTTGAGTTGAACCTGATTGCGGCCATGTTGGTCACGGCGCTGTTTGGATTGGTGTTGGCCTTGCCCGCCTTGCGAATGCGGGGACTGTATCTTGCTTTGGTAACGCTGATGGCAGCGGCTGGGTTTGAAATTCTGTTTGCCACCTTTCAGTTTCCCAATGGCGGAGAGTCTTTTTGGGGTGTTCAAACAGGCACCAGCACCGATTTTCGACGCCCGGCACTGGCAAGTTCTGATGCTGCCTATCTGCGCTATCTCGTGGCCGTGGTCACCGCTGCATTTTTGTTGATCGAGTTGCACAGGCGCATGGCTCCAGGCCGGGCTTGGGCGCTCATCCGCCGCTCGGAAGCGGCTGCGATGGCCTCCGGAGTCAATGTGACCTTCTACAAGGCCTGGGCGTTCGGCCTTGCTGGCCTGCTTGCGGGGCTAGGCGGAGGATTGTTGGCCGGGAGCCTCGGTCTGCTCGACAGCGGAACTTTCAAAGCCAGCGAAAGTGTCATGATATTTGCCTTGGCGGTTGTCGGTGGCGCCCAATCCTGGTTGGGTGTCATGGTGGCGGCCGCTCTGTTTCGCGTATTGCCCGCCGCATTGAACAATGTTGGGCTGGATGCTGATCTGTCATTCGTTATCTTTGGCGCCGGATTGCTCCATGCTGTGATATCCGCACCTGAAGGATTGGCAGGGCAGTTTATTCAATTCATCAAATCTGTGTTCAAGCGGGACCAAGCGGCCCCCCCTGATCAAGCGCAAGACCTGTCACCGCAACAAAGCGCGCCGCCAGCCGCTGCTTCATTGCCCAAAGAAGCCAAGTCAACAAACGCCGCACACCGCCTGGAAATCGCCGGCATCACCGTAAAATTCGGCGGCGTTGTGGCCCTCAATGATGTGACCGTGACTTTCAATTCACCGGTCAGTGGCATCATCGGCCCCAATGGCGCGGGTAAGACGACGCTCATGAATGTGATGTCCGGGTTTATAGAACCTGTGGATGGCACTGTGCGGGCAAACGAAAATCAACTTACCTCTCTGCCGCCGTTCCAGCGTTCGCGCTGGGGCCTTCGCCGGTCCTTCCAAAAAGAAGAGGTTGCAGACGATCTCACTGTATCGGAAAATATTCTGGCTCAAATTGATCCCGACACCATGTCCGCCACAGAAAAACAGGCGCAGGTTTTCCGCGCTCTGGAATTTGTCGGTCTTGCCCATCGTCGTGATGTTCTGGGCAAGGACTTAAACACGTTCGAACGCCGTTTGACCGACATCGCCAAATGCGTTGCGGGAACCCCACGGCTGATCATGTTTGATGAACCGGCTGGCGGCATGTCCGTTGCAGAAACCAATCGGTTGGGCGATTTGATCCTGCTGATACATGATTTTTGTGGCGCGCAGGTTTTGGTCATTGATCACGATGTGGAATTGATCACACGCATTTGCGAAGAAACCCTGGTGCTCGATTTTGGTGTGAAGATTGCTTTTGGGTCGACCCGTGATGTGCTCGCAGATGACCGCGTCCGTGCCGCTTATCTTGGGTTGGACAGTGAAGCGACAGAAGGAGGGCAGGTTGATGCTGGAAATTGATCGTCTTGCCGTCACATCGGGGTCGAAGGTTATTGCGACAGATGTTTCTTTCACTGTTGCTCCCGGTGAGGTAACCGCCCTGCTTGGACCAAACGGCGCTGGAAAGTCTGAACTCGTTTTGACCATCGCCGGGATGCAGGCACCGGTATCGGGAACTGTGCGCGCTGATGGTGTTGATCTGACAGCCAAAAGCCCAAGTTTTGTACGCGGTTGCGGCGTTGCTGCTGTGCCGGAAGGCCATGTGGTGCTCACCGAACTCAGCGTGGAAGATAACCTGCGCGCCGCGGGCAGCCTTCGTCCAGATCAATTGGAAAGCTGTGTTGAAGATGTGTTCGAAATTTTTCCCGAACTGGCCGAACGCAAATCCCAGCTCGCCGGCTCACTTTCCGGCGGACAGCAGCAAATGGTCGCCATCGGCCACGCATTGGTGGCCCGGCCCAAATATCTCATCATCGATGAAATGTCTCTGGGTCTGGCCCCATTGATTGTAAAACGCCTGATCAATGTTGTGGTTGAATTGAAGAAAAAGGGGGTTGGCATTGTTCTCATCGAACAATTCGCCGAATTGGCTCTCGGCGTTGCCGAAAATGCTCTGGTACTGCGCAATGGCGACGTGCGATTCTCCGGCGCTGCACAAACATTATTGGACGATCCAAAACTGCTAAACGCCGCCTATTTCGGACAACAGGAAAAATAGATCACTGAAGTTCGCAGGTGCGCTCCGATATTCGAAGCCCGGATCTCACAATTATAAACCGATAAGCCCACAATTTCACATTTGGTGGAAATCGGCTGGTGGCGTGAGCCCGTTTTTGTTTGCGGCCATTTGTATCTGCGCGCACGCGCGTAGCAAAGACCGTACCAGTTTGTTTGATTGGCTTGTGCGAAATGAGGCCCATCCCAGACACGCCATCAAACATAATAACGCCTGAAATCGAATATGAAGAGATCGGGACAAACCGGCACATTGCAGACAAAATCTTGGCACGATTGGGTCTCAGCCTCTGCTCAATGTTCATCCGAGGAGAGTTCCCCATCATGTTCTCAAAAAAGATTCAGAAGACCGACTTCGCCACGATCTGCCTCCACTGGGCACTCTTCATTACGCTCATATTCAGCCTGTTGACGGGCTTTCGCATCGCAGCCGATTCCCCTGACGCAGGTTGGGAGAAGATGTTGGGTTTCATGCTGCTGCAAGGCAACGTCATCCAATGGCATTCCTGGGCGGCCATGGCACTTGGGTTTATCATTGTTGCGTATTTGACATTTCTTGTTCGGGCACGCCTAAGCCAGCGGGTCGCCGTTGATACGGTCCAACGCCAGAAGCTTAAGTCTGGCACCCGAAAGGAAAAGCTCAAGGCATTTAACATTCTCATCTACTGGATTGCCTTTGCCCTATTGGCAGCGTCCGTGGTCTCCGGGCTGGTGCTCTATCTGTATCCAGGTGTGTTGCCGTTCTGGCTGCTCTCGCAAGTTCACCGAGTACTGGCATGGCTGGTGGTGGCCTATGTGGTTGTCCACGTCGTTGCACAACTGGCTCTTGGCGGCATTCCCCAGATTTTGAAGATTCTCAATCCCGCTTCTGCCTATGGCGCGGCGGCCATCAGCGCGATTGTCGTAGCCGGTGCTGCCATGGCTGGGATTTATGGTCTTGACCAGAACATGATTGAAGACTTGAGAGTTCAAAAAATTGCCACGCCGCCCGTGGTGGACGGCAAGTCGAACGACCGGGCCTGGGAAGAAGCCCAGTCGGTCCAAATTTCCACCGGGCGAGGGGTCAACAGTCCCGAGGGCGAAATGGTCACGGTTCGCATGACCCATGATGGCGAAAAACTTTACGCCTTGTTTGAATGGCCAGACCCAACGCGCAGCCGCAAGCATTTGCCTTTGAAGAAAACAAAGGCGGGCTGGAAGGTTGTTCAAAATGAGTTCGGCATCCAGGACGAAGACACCTTCTATGAAGATAAGTTTGGCGTCATGTTTGCCGATACGCCCCAGCTTGCAGGGGCAGGGACATCGCATCTGGGGCCCAAGCCGATTGCCAACAAACCTGCACCCGCCGGCGGTCGCGGCCTGCACTATACAACCGATGGGTCGATCGTCGATGTGTGGCACTGGAAGTCGGTTCGTACCGGCGCTTTGAACCAGATTGATGATAATTATTTTGGCCCGCCGATGGATCCTGATCCCAAGAAATCTCGATATACGGGCGGCTATACGCAGGACCCGAAAACCGGTGGCGGCTACACGATGAACTGGGAGAAATACAGTGATGGCGTCATCACACCCAAGCGGCTGCCAAAAGAGATTTCCCAATTGAACGACATTCAGAAAATCTCATTTGATCCCAACAAGAGCGACAGTGCCCGTTTCGTCATGCAGATGAGCGAAACCATGCCCTATTCGAAAGTTGCCGATACCTATCCGGTTGGCACGATCATTCCTTCGGTCATCATCAAAAGTCCGCATCAAGGCGACAGGGGGCAGGTGTTTGCGAAGGCCGAGTGGAAAGAAGGGCGCTGGACGCTGGAGGCCCAAAGAAAGCTCGATACGAAGTCGAAATACGATCTGGCGCTGCAAAAGGACAAGCCGCTTTACATGTGGGTTGCCGTTTTCAACCACACCCAGACCAGACATAGCCAGCACCTGCACCCCGTGCGCGTGGTGATGCAATAGGCGGCGATACTGGCTTTTGGAGGCGCAATCAGATGAAGCGGATTTTCATAGAACAATGGCCGCAAGTGCTGGCCTGTGGCAATGGATCGATTTTAGACACGGCGCTAAAGGCAGGAGTGCCCTATCCACATCAATGCCGGTCAGGCGATTGCGGCGAATGCAAGACTCAACTGCTGAAGGGGAGGGTCAGGCAATATCCCTGCCTTTCCGATGCCCTGAGCGCCGATGAGCGGGCGGAAAATATCATACTGGCGTGTCGCAGCCAGCCCATAACCGATTTGGAAATCCGGTGGCTGGGTGACGAATATGCGGCTCGTTTTCAAAGGCGAAAGATCAAAGCATCTGTCCTTAGTCTGGATAAGGTGTCGCGCACGGTTGTAAGACTCGTGATTGAGCCGGTCGGTCAGCCGCTCGAATTCGCGGCGGGCCAGTATCTGCGTCTGCGGATCGGTGATCTGCCACCCAGATCATATTCCATGGCGAACCTGCCGGGCACCAGCACGATTGAACTTCACATTGCACTTGTCGAAGGGGGATGCGTCAGTGGATATATTGGCAGCAAGTTGCGACCCGATGATATGGTGGAGATTGAGGGGCCGTTTGGAGCTTCCTATCTTCGCGCGGACAAAACAGGCCCCTTGCTCGCTGTCGCAGGGGCAACGGGTCTGGCGCCAATCCTGTCGATCATCAAGGCGTCGTTAAAGGGCAATCCGGCCAGAGACATTTATCTTTATCATGGTGTGAGAGATCAGTCGGATCTCTATGCCAAAACCGATCTTGAAAGACTGTCAGCGGATCATGACAAGGTCCGCATCAGCGCCGTTCTCTCCGAACCGGCGGGCCATCCCAGATATCGAACAGGTTTTGTGCATCAGGCATTTGATGCAGATTTCGGAAATTTGCCCGATGGATGCCTCTACACTGCAGGCCCAACAAAGATGGTGGATGCTGTAAAATTGGTCGCAAAAACAAAAGGCCTGTCGGATGAACGTATCCATTGCGATTCATTCTTCCAGGAACCAACCCATGCCCCGCCCGCCAAAAACAGCTTGAAAAACCGCCTTGCAGCGTTGTTCACAGGATAGCTTTTTAAAGAAAAAGAGCTCTCCCCAACTGACCAACTGTGCCGAGAGCAATTGGTTTTAATGGTGTTCAGAAGGCAGGTTTTCAGCAAAAGAACGAGCACAGAAAAACGCTCTTACCAGCAACATTACGAACCCAAGAAGACCCTAAGACCGTTGGCCGGTCTTGCAGTCTAGAAGCGGCCTGCACCCTCCAGCTTGGAGTTACCGCCTTTGAAAAATACGCCATTGTCTCAAAATACTGGCGCGGAATATCCACGCCGCAAGGCATAATGTCATCACGCTTTTGACGAACGGATCAACTATTGGAAACAGCAATATGAGGGCAAGCAAGAAGTAGATGACACGGGTGGCAATGGGTATCCGTGCTTTTTCAAACCCACTTGTGGCATTGGTGAAAAGAACGATGGCGACCAGCATCGAAGATAACGTGATGGCGCTATCAAGATAGGTTCCATTGCCAAGCAAAAGTGAGGGCGAGTAAACGAATAGGAACGGAAGCACAAATTTAATCCAACCAAACCTGACCGCAAACCACGCCGTGGGCAGGAACTGAGCGCCCGCCATCGCGCTGGCCACCACGCAGGCAATGGCGACGGGTGGTGTAATCATCGACAACATGGCGGTGTAAAAGACGAAAAGATGTGCTGCGATTGGCGTGATGCCAAGGTCAATCAGGATGGGAGCCACCACGGTTCCCACGATGACATATACGCCCACCGTTGCCAGACCCATGCCCAAAATATAGCTGGCCAACGCCGCCAGAAGTAATCCGGCCAGCAAGCTCCCTGCCGCCGCATTGCTCACAGCAATTGCAAGCGCAACTCCCAGACCCGTCGAATTAATAACGCCAAGAATGATACCAATCCCTGCTGCAATGACGATCACACCGGCTGCCGATCTTCCAGCGGCCGTGATTGATTCAAGAATCTGCTTGAAGCTGCTTTGCGTTTTCACAATCCTTGAAACGCCAAACACCAATGCGACAGTGGCGCCTATTGCTGCTGCCTGTTCGGGCGCAAATGGATTGCTCCAAAATGCGATCAAGAGCGCTGCAAAAATTACAACGATGGGGATCGATCCAACAATCAATTGCTCATTGGAGACGATGCTTGCCAGGGGATGTTGAAGGTTGTCGCGTTGAGCGGCCATCCGATCTGCCTGCACAAACAATGAAAAATAAAACAGGATTGATGGCAGAAGAGTAGCGATGATGAGGGTTGAGTAAGAAATTCCAGCAATGTCGATTATCAGGAATGCGGCAAAGCCCATGACAGGAGGGGTCAGTTGCCCACCGGTCGACGCCACAGCTTCAATTGCTGCGCATTCGTTTGGGCGAAGCCCCATTTTCTTCATCATGGGCATGGAAAAGTGACCCGATGTCATGATGTTGGACGTTGTTGAACCTATGATGGACCCGATAAGTCCCGACGAGAGAATAGCAACCTTAATGGGTGCGCCACGGCTGGAACTCGTCAGCCGCACAGCCAAATCTTTTATGAACGTTGTCGCGCCTGCTAGTTCAAACAGGCCGCCCAATAGAATGAATATGCTCACTATTGTGACAATTATTGCCAATGCCCGGCCAATAAGAGCATCCCCGCCAAAAACCAGGTAAGTGGCATAACTTGATCCCGAAACTGCCGGAACCGACAGCCAGCCACCGAGATATTGGCCAAAAAAGCCATACAGTATGAAGACCAGAATGAGGCACATCATCTGCAAACCCGCATATCGACGGACACACTCTAAAGTGAGAAGTGTCAGTATGACGGCGATTGCGACTGGCTCCTCCCAATAGGTCGCAAAGCCATGGCCATAGTCAGAATATCGAACGGTCGCCCACATCCCCATGGTAAGCGCAATAATTCCCAGCCACCAGTTCAACAGGCTGACAGGTTGGTTGCCGTCACTAGCGTTTTGTTTCCAAAGCACCAGGCACATTGCCATCGACAGCTCGACGATGAGGAACTGTTCTTGAAGCGCGTAGCGTTGAAACAGCCCGCTTGGATCTACGGCTGCTAAAAATGGAAGTGTGACTATGAGAAAACTCAGCCACGTAGCTAAAATGGACGTCGCTGTTTTGGTGGGCCTGCCGCTCGTTGTATCCACAGCACAGGCCTACTTAAGCAAGCCTTTCTCACGATACACTTTGACCGCAGCGCGATGGAATGGAATGCCGATTTCGAGCGCCACACGTTCCATTTCCAGGTTGCGAAATGCCCGCACAGACTTTGCCATGTCCTTATGATTTTCGACCAGCGCAGTTGCCAGTGACGTCACCAGATCGTCTGGTGCATCCTTGCGGGTATAAAGTACATAATCATAGGCGAGCGCGCGCAACGCCCCTTCCTGGCCAAATGACTTTGGGTCAGCATCCACATCCACATCCACATCCACCACACGGAAAGCAGGATGGACAGAGCGCACCCGTTCATCAACATCCAAACCCGCCGGCAACCCCAATGCCTTCATCGGGCCAACGACCTTTTCCATTTTCACCATTTGAGGAGTACCGACAATAAACGGCATGACTTCGACCAGGCCTGATTTGAATGCATCTCGACCGCCCGGAAAGCCGGTGACGGGAACTGAATTTACACCGTCCAATTCCAGACCTGCACCACTGATAAGCGCACGCATCAGTAACTCGCCAGTTGACGTTGCCCTAAAGCCACGCGGTACTGATTTTTGGGACAATTGCGAGATATCGTTGGCATCCAAAGTCGTCCGGCTTGCAAACATCATTCTGAATGGAAAAATGTTTCCGACCGCTACAAGGTTGTCCATGGCCTTGCCTTGAAAAAACCCTTCGCCAGCTCGTGCCAACTGCAATTCAACTGCGCCTGCCGTTCCGATCATCATGTCGCCGGTCGCGACCCTCGGTAACACCTGGGTGGGGGTTTTCATTGGAACAACACGTATGTCCAACTGAGAGTTTGTGGTCACTACTTTGGCAATGGCGACAGAAACTGAATGGGTGGTCGATCCCACGCGAGCCGATCCAAACGAGACGGGTTCTGCTTGCGCAAGTGAAATCCCGAAGATCAGCATCAGTACAGATGCACCATATCGAACGATCATGATTTACAGCCTCTCGCGTGAAGAATTTGTATCCCTGCAGCTTCTTGAATATACACAGCTGGTAAGTCACGCAATAGATTGGTAAAAATGCAGAATATCAACCTGGCTGATTGCTATAAGGGTATGGCCAATCGGATGAGCGATCATCCAGCGATTGTTGCCGGGGCTGATCGTATCTCCCATCGTCAATTGAACGCCCGGTCTTTTCAGATCGCGCAATTGCTGCGTGAGGAAGGTATCGTGTCCGGTGATCGTGTCGGTCTTGCTATCCGCTCACCTATAGAATTAATCGCCACCACAATTGCGCTGTGGAATGTCGGAGCTGTGATGGTGAATCTCGACTTTCGACTGCGCGGTGAGCAGCGAGACAAGATGGCGAAGAAGTTCAATATCCGAACAATAATTCAAGATGTTAAACCCTCAGGGGCTGCAAATTATCAGGCTCTTGATATAGACCAAAATTGGCTTGAGCGCGTATCGAAGATGCCAACACTTCCGTTCCAACCGGACAATAGCGGCCATCCGGCCATGATCATGCTCACATCGGGGACCACTGGAGAGCCAACGGGAATTCAACGGGGCCACAACACAATTTTGGCACGTAATCTCCTTGAGCAATCTGGAAAACACACGAGCGTTGGGGGCACTTTATTGCTTGCACAACCGTTGAATTTTGCAGCCCCATTTAACAAGGCTCTGGGGCAATTACTCCAGGGCGGCTGCGTTCACATAATGTCTTTTTTTGCAACCGCATCTCAACTCATTGAATCGGTGAACAGCACATCCGCGGACAAACTCTTTGTTGTGCCCAAGCAATTGCGTGAGCTTTTGGCTGAATCCAAAGGCAGCAAAGAGCCAGTTTTATCGGGCCTGCGGTCGCTCATAAACGGGGGCGGACCCACAAACGCAGAGGAAAACCAAAGATCCTACCGCGAATTGTCCAACAATTATCAAATGAACTATGCGTCCAGCCTGACAGGTTTGGTTTCAGAGCTTTTCGGTGCCGACAACGAGATCATACCAGACTCGGTTGGATATGTGTTGGGATTGAACAATATTGAAATCACCGACCCTGATGGCAATCCTGTCCCAAGGGGGCAAGAAGGTTTAATCAAAGTCCGTGGACCGGCGATGGCCCAGGCGATTGTGGGTTCCAGCAGTCACAACTCGGATCGTATTGTCGATGGCTGGGCGATTCCAGGAGATATCGGGGTGCTGAGTGACGACAATGTTCTGACGATCACAGGCAGAAACTCTGAACTGATCATTCGTGGTGGCGCCAATGTGTATCCGCAGGAAATTGAGAATTGCATCAATCAACTGCCCGCCGTCCATGAAGTGGCAGTCGTTGGGGTTTCAGATGATTTGCTGGGTGAAGAAATTGTCGCCTTCGTTGTGAAGTACAAGGATTTTGATCAAGATCTGATCGCCGGCCATGTTCGAACGCAATTGCCCTCCGACAAATGCCCCCGACACATCGTAACAGTCGATAGTTTGCCAAAAAACGGCATGGGGAAGGTTATGAAATATCAGTTGAAAGAAATGTTTTCACGCTCTCGCTGAGACCAATCTGGAGCCCCGCAATCGCGAATAGCGGTTAGATTTTTTGGGGGCCTCAACTTTCAAGATCATTCTCGGTCGTCCCGAACTTAAACACCTTCTCTTGAATAAATTTCGAGTTTTGCGCGGAGTAAGCACCCACGGTCTCAATATGGGTTTCGCCAGACTGAATGACCCGCGCGTTCTTCATTATCAAGTTTATCGGATGATCTGGGTCGCGCAATTCGTTGTGTCTGGATGCGCTCACGACGAGATCATATTCAAAGTCACTTGGTTCTTTTGGATTGTGGTTCCAAAATGCGGTTTGCATTTTTGCCAGTGCAAAAGCTGCAGAAGCGCTAGAAAAGTTTTCACAGACTGAATGCAGGTCCTGAGAATTGCGCAGTTCCGGATATTTATTTTCAGCATCTTCACGCAAAACACGCCGCGACAGTTTCTTGGCTTGATCGGCGCGCCGTTGGGTGATCCATTTCGCAACGGGAGGTGATGCATAGGCGTCACGGGACTTAAAGTCTTTCCAGCGCCCTGTGTGCCAAAGGCAGTTCAGTCTTCTGGAAAACCAAAAATAGGAACGCTTCAATTGAGCAGCCACTGGCGAAACAACGGGAAGACCCAATCCCGAAACAAGCCCTTTGTTTGCCTTGTACGCCTCTCTCATTTCGCCGTTGAGAGCACCGGGGTCTAACAGAGTTACAGATTGCGCATTCAGTCCTTGGGACTCCATCAGTCGGACCATCTCAACAGCAATCCAGCTGCCATTGCAGAATGCACCAATAAACCAAGGGCCTGACGGTTGAACCAGCAACATTGCGCGCAAATATTCCTCGGCAATTGCTTCAATTTCCTCCAGCGGTTCCATCGATCCGTCATATCCAGGTGCCTGAAATGCGTAAACAGGTTGCGCCGGATCGAACCCTGCCATGAAGTTTGGCTTGGGAAACAACAATCCGCTTCGGCCATGAATGAGAAACACAGGGGGCAAGCTGCCGGATGATTTCAACGCAAGAAGACAATTCGGTAGGGTTGCGCCTTCATGTTGCGCGCCATCATTCCAATCCAATATGTCGCGAATGGTGGGCCGCTCAAAAAGCATGGCTGGTTCGAATTTACGTTTAAACTCATCGCTGATCGCCACAGCAATATTGGCAGCGGAAAGGGAGTCGCCACCTAAATTGAAAAAATCATCATCCAGGCCAACAGCGTCTAAGTTGAGTTCTTTGCGCCAAATGTCAGCGACTGATTTTTCAGTTGGGCTGGTGGGTCGAACAAAAATGTTGGGCAGCCCCAAATCATGGCGCGCAATATATCCTCTGTTTTGCTCCATCACGGGCGAATACTCACGATCAAATTGAGTCTCCCTTTAGATCAAGAACAGGAAGCCGGCATACGCACCAACGCTAAACCACCATCAACGCAAATCTCATCAAGCCCATGATATAGACGCCCAGTAAATTGGCAAACCGAATAGGCTCGGACTTCATTTTTGAGCTGTCGTTTGAAACCGACAAGTGACGGCCAACCACTTCTCGCATGTCTCCTTTTGAGGGTAAGGAACACCGCAAAATAGCCGCGCCCATCGCGCCGCGTTTCTTTGCCGTTTGAAGGCATTGAAGACGCTGACGGGGAACAATTGATTTTATGGTGCCCGGGGGCGGAATCGAACCACCGACACGCGGATTTTCAATCCGCTGCTCTACCCCTGAGCTACCCGGGCACTGATGCCGCTTTATGTGATGCGATTTGCCGGGTTTGGAAGCCAGTCCCAGATGGCAGATCGCATTTGCGAACGGGGTATTCTCCACAGACATAAGCCCTTGAAGCTCGCGATGTATAGTCATTGGATTTGCCGCTGTCCACCCGCTTTGTGGGTGGATTCTACTCCGATCTGAAAGATTTTTTGCCTCGTATCAGGCCGCTCTTGCGCCGTGCCGGGGCGGCTGCGCCAGGGGACATGATTTTTAGAAAACAACAGGGGCGGTTAACCCCTGTCGCTTTGGTCAAAATGATCCGGCACACTTTCGTCTTCTTCCACCTGAGTGATGGCGTAGCCGCCGCCCAGCCACGCGCCAAGGTCCAGATCAGCACATCTTTGGCAGCAAAATGGGTATGTGGCGCGGTGGCTTGGTTTTCGGCATCGCGGGCAGGGGACAGGTTTGCGCAGCGGCGCGACTTTGTTGTGTTGTGTCACGTCACGGCTCAAAACTTGCTCACGTAATCCAGTTCGTATGCGTTGGAAAACCTTCCCCCTGAAGCAGGCTGGTGGTCTCGTAAAGGGGAAGCCCCACCACATTTGTATAGGATCCCACCAGTTTCAGCACAAACGATCCCGCTATGCCCTGAATGGCATAGCCACCGGCTTTGCCCCGCCATTCGCCGGAAGCAAGATAGCTGTCAAATTCATCGCTGGACAATTTTTTGAAACGCACACGGGTCTCCACCAACCGGTGTCGAAACGCCCCTTTGGGGGTCACCACTGTCAGGCCCGTATAGACCCGGTGGGCACGGCCGGAAAGCAAGCGCAGACAAAATGAGGCTTCATCAAGCAATTCCGCCTTTGGCAAAATGCGCTTGCCCACCGCCACCACGGTATCGGCAGACAGAATAAAGCTGCCGTCCAGATCGCCGCTGCGTTTCATCGCTTCAACCGCTAGTTCGGCTTTGACTTTGGCAAGGCGTTTGGCCAGTGATCTTGGCGCTTCAGATTTCAACGGTGTTTCGTCCGCATCCACGGGCGCAAGCAAAGCCGGTTCAATGCCCACCTGTTGCAAAAGCGCAAGCCTGCGCGGTGAGCCGGATGCGAGAATGAGTTTGGACTGATCAGACATTGCCCGGGCTTTCAAAGCTTATGCTTTTGTCATGCACTTGGTTGAGGGAAGGGTGTGGTTTGGTCGGTGCCAGGCTGAGTGCTTGCAACAAGCAATCTGGTCGGCCCCCATTTTCAATTTATGTTCACGCCCGTGCCCTTGCACTCATGTACTTATTTAAATCGATAGGTGATCCGCCCTTTGGTCAGATCATATGGCGTCATTTCAACCAACACCTTGTCGCCGGCCAGCACACGAATGCGGTTCTTGCGCATGCGGCCTGCCGTGTGGGCGATGATTTCATGATCATTTTCCAGTTTAACCCGGAATGTCGCGTTCGGGAGCAATTCGCTCACGGTGCCTGGAAATTCCAGAACTTCTTCTTTCGCCATGCGTATCTGTTGTCCTTCGAATTGTGTTCGATTGATTGAGAAAATGCGTTATTGCAACGCAATACTCTGATTTGCGCCGGAAACTAGACCTATTGCGCGCATTTGTGAACCGTTGACATTTTTGCCCGTTCCGGCAATTGCCCATGCAGTTCTGCACCCGCCGGTTATGGCGCGAAATCCGGTGCCCCTCAACCGGGCGCACCAAACTGTTTTTGGATGCGTTCAGCCAGCCTGTCGCGCACATCGCGATAGGCCTCAAGCACCTGATCTCGCGCCCCTTGCACCACGGTGGGGTCGCCGGAGGGCCAGTAAATGACTTCGCCGGCTTCCACATTGGCCATTTCAAGCGCCACGTGATGGGCTGTGGGGGACAGGGTGATGATCATGTCGAACCAGGTATCTTCCAGATCCTCCAGTGCTTGGGGCTGGCGATTATGCACGTCAATGGCCAGTTCATCCATCACCGCTTCAACAAATGGATCGGGCTGCCCCGTGCGCACACCGGCACTTGCCACATATATGACATGCCCAAAATGGGCCCGTGTCAGGGCCTCGGCCATGGGCGAGCGAATGATGTTATGATTGCACAGGTAAAGAACAGACTGGGGCAGCTTGCGGGTCGGTTCCGGTGTATTTGATGGGGGCAAATCCATGGACTATCCGCGCCAGTGCAATACGCAAATCAGGGTGAACAGCCGCCGTGCGGTGACAAAATCGACCTCAACTTTGCCAGCAAGCCGTTCTTGCAGGGTTTCAGACCCTTCATTGTGCAAGCCGCGACGGGCCATATCGATGGCCTCGATCTGGCTGGGTGTGGAGGAACGGATTGCTTCATAATAGCTTTCGCAAATGGCGAAATAATCTTTGACGATTTTGCGAAACGGCGTCAGCGACAAAATATGAGCGGCAATCTTGTTGTCGCTTGCATCGCGAATATCAAACACCAGCCGCTGTTCCACAACGCCCAGCACAAGGTGATATTCCGCCTTGTCTTTACCCTTGTCACCCACTGGCCAGAAATAATTTTGCTCCAGCAGATCAAAAATGGCCACGGCGCGTTCGTGTTCAATGTCTGCGTTGGCGCGCCCAATGGTTTTTTCATCAAGCTGAATATCAACAAGGCAGGCTGTTTGCGGCTTTTCGGTCACGGGTGTTCTTTCAAATTCCGTGTCGCGGGCGGGCGCGGGTCGCCCAGGCGGAACCCAGGTCGGTGAGCCGGGCCTCGATATCTTCGATCACCGCCGTCATTTGCGCGCCGCCACCAAAAGTGAAAACCAGCGATGGCGCGGTTTCGTCCCCTTCCAATGGTTCCACATAGGCAACATTAAGCAGCGACAACACAGATTCAGGGGCATTGCGGTCGATGCCCTTTGTTTGAACCGAAAGCACCCGGTCAATATGCAACACGCTTTGGCGCCGTTCGTAGGATTTGAATATCCAGCGTCGCGCACCAGGGGATTCCCAGACAAACCGGTTCAACGGCAGCAGCAATCGCTCTGCTTTGGCTGAAAAGTCGATATGTCCGACTTTAAGTACGGCATCCTGTGCATGTGCGGAAATCACCGACAGGTCTTCAGCGTCCAGCGCCATTAATTTCAGTAAGTCAGACATAAGCACCCGTGCATTTGTTCTGATGTAGATGTGTTGCCCTTAATCGCGCAACACAACCCTTAAGCGTGGATCACTTGGTAAGCGCACCAGCGCTGTCTCGCAAGCAAAAGCGTCTATTTTGCAGCCGTCACCTGGCGGATCGCGCAAAAATTGGATTCAAACCCGTTTCAGTTCTGGTGCCAAAAAATATTGTCCTTCACTATTTCAATCTGCGTCCTGTGTTGTAGTCTTTTAGTTGACTTGATCAGCCGCCATGGGGGTGCCTATTGCAATCCATGTCCGCTGCTGTCAGGGAACTGGCGTTCATGCGCTGAACCTGTCTGTTGATTGCCAGCAAATGGCGAACCAACGGGCTCCGTAAACGACCGGTCGAAAAAGACCATCAGGGAGAACTAAATGAAGATCATGAAAACACTCGCCGCTGCACTTGCTGGCGCAACTGTATTGGCCGCTGGTGCAACATCTGCATTGGCTGACAGCCATCTTAAAGAAATCACCGTTGCTTACTTCCTCGAGTGGCCAACACCAAACCAGTTTGCTCAGACCAACAAGATCTATGAAAAAGAACTTGGTGTGAAAGTGAATTGGGTTTCCTTCGATGCCGGTACAGCAATGTCTGCTGCCATGGCTTCGGGCGATGTGCATATTTCCTTCTCACAGGGCGTAACACCGTTCCTGGTTGCCACAGCTGCCGGTCAGGACCTGCAGATTGTTGATATCGCAGTTTCCTATTCCGACAACGACAACTGCGTTGTTCGTTCGGAGCTGGAAGTGAACAAGGACAATGCTGCCGCCAAACTCAAAGGCAAAAAGGTTGCAGTGCCATTGGGTACAGCTGCCCATTCTGGCTTCCTCAAGCAGATCAAATACCTCAACATCGCTGAATCTGATCTGACAATCGTGGACATGGCTCCTTCTGATTCCGCTGCAGCATTCTCGCAGCCGAACACAGACCTCGCCATGGCTTGCGGCTGGGGCGGCTCGCTTCGCAAAATGAAAGAGCACGGCAACCCAATCATTTCCGGCAAGGAAAAAGAATCTGTTGTCGGTAAAGTGTTCGACGTCACGTCGATCCCCACAGCATTCGGTGAAGAAAACCCCGAACTGCTCGCCAAGTTCCTGAAGGTAACCGCCGACATGAACGCCAAATACACAGCCGAAGCTGATGCCATGATCGGTGACATCCAGAAATCTGCTGGTATGGATATTGAAGGCACGAAGGCTGTGATCAGCACATTCGTATTCCCTTCCGCTGCTGAACAGCTTTCTGCAGAATGGATGGGTGGCTTTGTGGGCACATACCTCACAGACAGCGCCAAGAGCCTGGAATCAGACGGCAAGATCAAAGCCTTGTCTGACTACAATGCACTGGTGAACACTTCCTACCTGGAAGCTGCTTCGAAGATGTAATATATGTGTGCGCGGCGTGGCACCCGGTCAATCGGTTCATTGCCACGGTGCGCGCAACTTGTTTCACTAAGGCGCAGTGGAAATCAAATTCTGCTGCGCCTTTTTTATCACCGAAATTGAGAGAGAGCATATGTCCGGTCTCATCGTTGATGACATATCCATGACCTTTGAACTGCCGGCAGGTGGCAGTGTTGAAGCGTTGAAAAACGTCAGCCTGGATATCAAGGAAGGCGAGTTGATCTCGGTTCTTGGTCCATCGGGTTGTGGCAAAACCACGCTGCTGAACATTCTGGCAGGTTTTTTGGCACCCACAGGCGGCGAAATCACATTGAATGAGCACCCTGTAAAAGGGCCCAGTTCCGAACGCGGCATGGTGTTTCAGCAGGGCGCGTTGTTTGAATGGATGAATGTATCCAAGAATATCGGCTTTGGCCCGCAAATGCGCGGCACGCCCCAGGCTGAAATCGACCGCCGGGTGACCGAACTTCTGGGCATTGTTGGCCTTCAGGATTTTGGTCAGAAAATGATCTACGAATTGTCGGGCGGCATGCAGCAGCGCGTTGCTTTGGCCCGTTGCCTGGCCAATGACCCCGATGTGATTTTGATGGACGAACCCCTTGGGGCCCTCGACGCACTCACCCGCGAAAAAATGCAGAGCCTGGTGCTCGACATCTGGAAGAAGACCGGCAAGACAATCATCCTCATCACCCATTCCGTTGAAGAAGCATTGTTGCTGGGGGAACGTCTGGTTGTCATGGCGCCGCGCCCGGGACGCATTCACAAGCAATATCGTTTGCCATTTGCAGAAATTGGCGTTGGTGCCGATTTGCGTGTGGTCAAACAGCACAAAGACTTCGGCAAAACACGCGATGAAATCCTCAACATGATCTGGGACATGGAAGAGGAAATCATGGGTCGGACCGAAACAGCTTAAGGGGCAGGGGATATGTTGCAGGAACTCGTCGACGTCTTAATCACCACGTTTTGGATGGTGATTGGCATATCGCTCATTTTCGCACTCTTTATCGCGATCAGTGGGCTGGTCTATTTTGTCTGGAATTTCATCGGCAACAAACGCGAGCAGATGCGCGGTTATGGCAGTTTGAAAACCGTCACCTTTGGCGATGAATCCGCCGTGACCGCCAACCGCGTGGCCTCAATCGCGGGTGTCGTGACCGTGTTTGTCATTTGGGGAGTAGCCACCGGTTCTGCCCTCTTGCCTTTCAGCCTGCCTAAGCCGTTCACAGGCACAACACAGTTTGAATATACCGCCGTCAATGCGGCTGGCGAACAGGGCACGGCACAGGTTGCCGTTAAGGTCTTTAAATTCGGATCGGAAGATACCGCTGCGCCTGAAGTTTTGAGCGAAGGGGCCAGTGGAATTGCGATCAATGACACAGTCGCATTGCCCGAACGCCGCCGTAAAATCGTGCGCGTTCAAAGCAATGACGAGGGCGGCAAAGAAAAAGGCTACAAGATAACCCAAATTAACGGCCAACCAATCGAACCCGGTGCGGCCGTGCCGTTTCCCGGTGGTAAAGTTGTCATGTTGGCCTCCGGCAGCCTGCAGGTCAGACCTGAAGAAGGCTATACGATGGAGGCGCTATATCTGCCGCCGCCAGAACAAGTGTGGACGCGCTTTTTGCAGTTGAATGCAGAGGGCTATCAGGGGGTTGGATTGTGGGAAAACGTCATGTGGTCCCTGATCCGTGTTGTTCTTGGCTTCTTCCTGGGGTGTCTGTTTGGTATTCCGCTTGGCTTTGCAATGGGGCTGAACTCCTGGTTGCGCGGTTGGTTTGATCCCATCGTTGAATTCATGCGGCCCGTGCCGCCTCTGGCACTCATCCCACTGGTCATCATCTGGTTTGGCATCGGCGAACAGGGCAAAGTCAGTCTGCTGTTTCTTGCCGCCCTCTGGATCATGATCATTGGTGCCCGTGCAGGTGTTTCCGGTGTGAATATTTCAAAGGTTCACGCGGCCTATTCCCTGGGCGCGAGCAAACGACAATTGTTGATGCGGGTGATCCTGCCCAATTCATTGCCGGAAATATTCACCGCAGCCCGTGTGGCGATGGGTGTTTGTTGGGGCACAGTTGTTGCCGCCGAACTGGTGGCCGCTGAAAAAGGTGCCGGTAAGATGATCATTGCCGCTTCCAAATTCCAGCTGACCGATATCGTGTTGATCGGCATTATCATCATCGGTGTGATTGGCTTTGGCATCGATGTGCTCATGCGCATGGCTGAGAGCAAGCTGGTGCCGTGGAAGGGTCGCGGCTAATCCACCATCCTTGATGTGGAACGATATAAGGGCCGTCCAGATTGATCTGGGCGGCCCTTTTTACATCGTATTTGCATCGCGTGCGCGCTTCATAATTCACTAACCACTTCAATTTACCATGTCGGACAGGCGCACAGGTGTATTCTTTGCGCCTTGCCCCTTTTTTGTTTTGCGTATGGGTGACAGTTTTGCGTATTTCCAATGGCCTTATCGGCCTTGCCCTGGCCTGTGCGGTCAGCCTTGCTTTTCCTTTATCGGCATATGCAGCATGCGGCCCTAACAAGCTGGGGACGAGCCGTGTCATGGAAGTGGATACTTCCAAGTTTCGCATTATTCGGGGCACCGAAAAGAGTTTTGGACTGCGCCATAAAGAGGTCGTGCTGACCTTTGACGATGGCCCGATTGCCGGCAATACGCCGCGAATTTTGAAGACGCTGAAAGACCACTGCGTGAAGGCGACCTTCTTTTATGTGGGTCGCATGGCCAAGGCTTTTCCAAAAACCGTGCGCAAGGTTGTGGCCGCTGGCCACACGCTGGGACACCACACGCATAACCATAACGCCTTGCCCAAATATTCGACCGCCAAAGTGCGTTCGTTGATTTCGCGTGGCGCACGCACTGTGGAGAAGATTGGTTATCGGGGCGGCAGCGAAAAAATTCGCGTACCGTTTTTCCGCTATCCCTATCTGTCGCGCAGCAAACGCACGGATGCGGTGGTGCGCAGCCAGGGCATGGTGGTGTTTGGCGCAAATATTGATGCGCTGGACTGGAAACGCCACAGCCCGAAAACCATTCACAATCGCATCATGAAACGTCTGCGCCGTGACGGTAAGGGCATTATCCTGATGCATGATATTCACCGCCGCACCGCAAAAATGCTGCCCATGTTGCTGGCAACCCTCAAGCGTGAAGGTTACAAGGTTGTCCACATTGTGCCTGGTGGCAGTGCCACGCCGTCGACCAAACCCGATCCATTGCCGGCAATTGATGAAACCATTGTGGTTGCCTCCGCATCACGCCCGGCAATCGAGCCTAAGCTCCGCCCGGTTAAATCATTGCCACAAAACGAAACCTTGCCCCGGCTGGCAGACGTAAAGCTGGCCGCATCTGAGCCGTTGACGCCGCCCACCGCGCAACCAAAAACGGTCAAGCTGGCAGGTTCCCCTGAACCGTTGACCACACCCGTTGAGGTGGCATCATTGGATGCAGCCCAACTGGAGGGCACCCGCGCGGTATCTGCACCGGCTAAAAAGGTATCAAAGCGCAAAAAGTCAAGTTTGCGTGTCGTTGCCGGTTCGGTTGAAAAGAAAGCCAAACCGCGTAAGAAGCTGGCCAAAAAATCCCGTAAAAAACGGCGTACCCGCGCCAAGGGTGTTATTTTGGCAAATGGCTGGAAGCTGCGGCGGTCCCAATGGATTTTGCGCTAGCATGATTTGAAAACATGTTGGCGGCGGGGATATTTCTGCGGCCTATAAAGGATCAGGTGCGGTGATGCTGGAAGATAAGCGTTTTATAAGCTTGTCCACATCAGCCCGTCGGTTCTCCGGATAGCGCAGTTCGAAAGACGAAAACCGGCTCATATCTCTGGCAGCCACAAGGCGTTGATAGAAAATGACCCGCACATCAGCGGGTTCGTTTTCATATCCAGACAGAACAATCCAATTATTCTTGGCGCGCTTATAGGTGATATTTCGGCCATCATTGTCCTCCAGCAAGATGTCGCGCACCTGTTCCAACGGCAATTCATCCCCATTGTTAAATCCGTAGATTGTCAGAATTATCTTTTCATCTGCGGACATGAACTCGATGCCATCCCCATTGTCAGAGGCTTTGTTGCTGGTGAACAGGTGGGTGGGAATATCAAGCGAGAACCCAAACCGCTCATTCTTGTAAGTTTGCCACTCTTCTTGTGCGGCAACAGCAGGGCCCGCCCAAAGCAAGGCGGAAACCAAAAGAGCAGACAGTGCAGCAATGAATCGGCCCAATTGAAAGGGCAGGGCGTGGGATGGTCTTGGCATAGTCAATGCGAACATGGTGGCCTCACGAAGGGTGCGTTGCAATTTCCTGCTGCAAAGCGTAGCGGGGAATGGGAACGGATAAAACACCCATTCACGGGCGGAGGCAAAGATCATGAGTGGACACGGCTACGAAACGGGCAGGCTGGATCTGCCCTTTGTGGGCATCGCGACATTTGGCAAACGGCCTGTTTGTGCCGACTGGGATGCGTTGGCCGACATCAAGCCCCATGTGGCCGTGTTGGGTGCGCCGTTTGACTTTGGCACCCAATTCCGCGCTGGGGCGCGATTTGGCCCGCGCGCCATCCGCGAAGCATCGACTCTGTTTTCTTTCGGCCATGCCGGTGCCTATGACCATGAAGATGATGTCACGTATCTTCCCGGCGATGTCTCCATTGTCGATATGGGCGATGCGGATATCGTCCACACCGACACGGTCAAGAGCCATGCCAATATTGAACTTGGTGTGCGCAAGGCGCTGGCCGCCGGGGCATTGCCGGTTGTTCTGGGCGGCGATCACTCGGTCAACATCCCTGCGATAAATGCGTTCAGTGATGAGGAACCCTTCCATCTGGTTCAGCTTGATGCCCATCTGGATTTTGTTGACGAGCGCCATGGCGTGCGGTTTGGCCATGGCAATCCCATGCGACGCGCTTCGGAGAAATCCTATGTCACGGGACTGTCCCAGTTTGGCATTCGCAATGTCTCCTCCACCGCTAAGGAAGGCTATGATGCAGCCCGTGCCGTAGGCAGTGATATTCGCTCCGTGCGCCAATTCCGGGAACTGGGTTCAAAGGCCATGGCACAGCGTGTGCCCCAGGGCGCACGTGTTTATGTCACGATTGATATTGATGGCTTTGACCCGTCCATCGCGCCGGGCACGGGTACGCCCAGCCATGGCGGGTTTTTATATTATGAAGTTCTCGAATTTTTGCAGCAATTGGCGCAGCACAACCACATTGTGGGAATGGATCTGGTGGAAGTGGCGCCCGATTATGACCTCACCGGCTCAACCAGTACGCTCGCAGCCCAGATTCTGTTGAATTTTCTGGGATTTATTTTCCACGAAAAAGCCCAACAGGCTTAGTTGCGACCGGAGTCCAGCTAAAAAAACAGGCAAAATGGCGCTTTTTGCAGCGATATTAGTCATAAAACGACAGTTTTGTGATTAGTAACATTCAATCCATGCATTTTTGTTGACGAACAGTAAGAACCATTGTTCATTGCGTCCCAATGTGAGGCGCTCGCCTTACAAGAGCGCCGAGAAGAGCACTCAGATGACAACAGTTTCAGGGAGAGCCGGATTGCAAAATCAAACGGCTTGCTGCTCATAATGGCGGCTGGAGAGGTGCAGGCGAATTCATTCGTACGCTTCGAAAATGTTCAAAAGAGCTATGACGGCGAAATACTCGTCGTAAAAGATCTTAATCTGGACATTCCAAAGGGTGAGTTCCTAACCATGCTTGGGCCTTCCGGGTCAGGCAAGACCACGTCATTGATGATGTTGGCCGGGTTTGAACCTGCGACCCATGGCGATATCTATCTTGATGGGCGCTCCATCAACCATGTGCCACCTAACAAGCGTGGCATTGGCATGGTGTTCCAAAATTATGCCCTGTTCCCCCACATGACTGTGGCGGAGAACCTCGCCTTTCCGCTGAAAGTGCGGAAAATGGGCGCGGCGGAAATAGAAGCCAAAGTGCAACGCGCGCTGGAAATGGTGGAATTGCCCGATATGGGCGGACGTCGCCCGGCGCAATTGTCCGGTGGCCAGCAACAGCGCGTGGCTGTCGCGCGTGCCCTCGTCTTTGATCCCAGCCTGATCCTCATGGACGAACCGCTGGGTGCGCTCGACAAGCAATTGCGCGAGCAAATGCAATACGAGATCAAACACATCCATGAGAACCTGGGCGTGACAGTTGTTTATGTGACCCACGATCAGGCGGAAGCGCTGACCATGTCAGACCGTATTGCCGTGTTCAATGATGGTGTCATTCAACAATTGTCCACACCGGACGATCTTTATGAGCGCCCGCAAAATTCCTTTGTTGCCCAGTTCATTGGTGAGAACAACAAACTGCACGGCAAGGTGAAAAAGATCACACGCAACAAAGCCACAGTTGAGCTGGACAATGGCGGTGAAGTTACCGCCGATGCGGTCAATGTGGGTGGTATTGGCAGCCGCACAACCTTGTCTTTACGTCCTGAACGGGTTGAAATAGCCCCCAAGTCCGGTTCCTTGCCGAACATTCTGTCCGGTGAAATCAAGGAACTGATCTATCTTGGCGACCATATACGCACACGTATGTCGGTTGCCGGTAATGACGAGTTTATCGTCAAGGTGCCCAACAGCGCAGGGAACAAACCCCTCGCGGAAGGTTCCACAGTGAAAGTTGGCTGGAAGGCCGAGGACTGCAAAGCCCTTGATCCGATGGCCATTTGATCTGAAACAATGCAGGGCAGGGGCAACCTGACCGGCTCACTGATCTGGTGCCAGATACTCTGGTCAATCAGATTAAATCTCTAAGGGAGAACTGAAAATGAAACTTACAAAACTTCTTGCAAGCACCGCTGTAGGCGCTGCCATTGCATTGGGTTCGGTCGCTGCAAATGCAAAAGACCTGACCATTGTTTCCTGGGGTGGTGCTTACACCAAGTCCCAGGTTGAGGCTTATCACAAGCCTTACATCGCCAAGACCGGCGTTAACATCAAGTCCGAAGACTACAATGGCGGCATCGCTGAGATCAAAGCTCAGGTTGAAGCTGGCAATGTGACCTGGGACATTGTGGACGTTGAATTGTCCGACGCGATCCGCGCCTGTGACGAGGGTCTGCTGGAAACCATCGACCACTCTTCGTTGCCAGCCGGTACCGATGGCACGCCTGCAACCGAAGATTTCATCGAAGGCACTTTGTACGATTGTGCTGTCGCAAACATCGTTTGGACAACAATCTACGCCTACGACAAATCTAAGATCTCAGGCACTGTGCCAACCACAATGGCTGACTTCTTCGACCTTGCCAAATTCCCAGGCAAGCGCGGCCTGCGTAAAGGCGCTAAAGTGAACCTCGAATTCGCTTTGATCGCCGATGGCGTTCCTGCGAAAGATGTGTACTCCGTATTGGCAACACCAGAAGGCGTTGATCGCGCTTTTGCCAAGCTCGACACCATCAAATCTGAAGTTGTGTGGTGGGAAGCTGGTGCTCAGCCGCCACAGCTGCTTGCCGATGGTGAAGTTGCTCTGACAACTGCTTACAACGGCCGTATCTTCAATGCTGTTGCCGGTGAAGATAAGCCATTCGAAATCGTCTGGGACGGTCACGTATGGGATCTTGACCTTTGGGTTATCCCAAAAGGTGCCAAGAACAAGGATACCGCACTGGACTTCCTCAAGTTCTCAACTGAGACCGAGCAGCTTGCCAAACAGGCTTCTTACATCTCCTACGGTCCTGCACGTAAATCGTCGGCTCCCCTTGTTGGCAAATACCACAACAAGGACATCGACATGGGCCCACAGATGCCAACCGATCCAGCCAACCTGACAAACGCTGTACAGAACAATTTTGAGTTCTGGGCAGACAATGCAGACCAGCTGAACGAGCGTTTCAACGCTTGGTTGGCTAAGTAAGTCTTGACTATTCAGGGGGCGCAATCTGCGCCCCCTGATCTATTTTCGGTTCACACGGGCCGCAACAATTGGGCATTGTAACGGGGTGAAATGACCGACGCCACCATACCATCAGCGAGCCTGTCTACTGCATCACAACCACTGATCGCAGCCGATGGCATTCCGCTGAAACAAAAGCTGGCGCGCACAACGCGGCGCATGAAGATTCGCGCGTTTCTGCTCACTGTGCCGCTGGTTCTGTTCCTCATTATTTCATTCGTAATTCCCATCGGGCAGATGCTCTATCGCTCGGTGCACAATCCAGCCGGTACTAATGTCGTCCCAAACTTCGCCCAGGCCATTCAAAACTGGGATGGTGAGGGCATTCCATCCGAAGAGCTCATCGAGATATTCGTCAAAGATCTGGCACTGGCGAGCCGTAACCGCGAAGTCGGCAAAACCGTAGGCAATCTGGCTACGCGGGTAAACTATGAATTGCCCGGATCGCGCAGCCTGTTCACCAAGACAGCGCGCAAAGTGCGCAAGCTTGAAGAAGGGCCTTACACACAAGCGCTGTTTGACATCGACAAACGCTGGAACAATCCAAACCTGTGGTTCACGCTCAAGCGCGTGACGCGGGACAAGACATTGTCATTCTATCTGGCGGCCACCGACCGCAAATATGACGAATCCGGCAGCATCGTCATGGCCGATGAACTTTATCAGATTTACCTGCCAATCTTGCGCAAGACGATATTGCTGTCAGCCCTGATTACGGCCTTGTGCTTCATCATTGCCTACCCTGTCGCCTATCTGCTTTCGACCCTGCCGTTACGCGCATCCAATCTTTTAATGATCCTGGTTTTGTTGCCGTTTTGGACATCGCTTCTGGTGCGCACATCGGCGTGGATTGCGATGCTTCAAAAAGAGGGCATCGTTAACAACATACTTGTCTATCTAGGCTTTATTGCCGAAGAGCAGCGCATCCAGATGATCTATAATGCCACTGGCACTGTCATCGCGATGGTGCACATCTTGCTGCCATTCATGATCCTGCCGCTTTATTCCGTGATGAAAACAATTCCACCCAGCTATATGCGCGCAGCACGTTCAATGGGTGCGTCCAACACTTATGCTTTCACCAAAGTATATTTCCCCCAGACGGTTCCGGGCATCGCAGCCGGCACGTTGCTCGTGTTCATATTAGCCATCGGCTATTACATCACGCCTGCTCTTGTGGGCGGCAGCGATGGCCTGTTGATTTCCAACCTGATCGCCGATCACATCAAGAAAACCCTGAACTGGTCACTGGGTGCAGCACTGGGGACCATCTTGTTGGTCGTCGTGTTGATATTCTACTGGCTCTACAACCGACTTGTCGGCGTCGACAATCTGAAGTTCGGGTGAGGCGGCGATCATGACATTCAACGAACGCATTAAGAGTCAGGGATTTATGGCATTGATTGTTGCCGTAATTCTGTTTGCCCTGTTCACCCAGTCGATTGCCGGCACAATCGGGTTCGCCCTGATATTTGGCATTCCGCTTTTTGCGATGAAGCCTCTGCCGCCTTACGCAACCATGGGCGACAAGGTGGGCAAATATGCATTTTTGGCCGTATGCACATTGATTTTTCTTTTCCTGATCACGCCAATTTTGATCATCATGCCCCTGTCATTCAACGCTGAACCTTATTTCAGTTTCACCGAAGGCATGATGGCGCTTGATGCCAAGGCCTATTCAACCCGCTGGTATGCGGACATCGTGCGCTTTGGCATGACCGCCCCCGATGGTACGGAAAACTGGTGGTCCGACATGTGGAACAACGCGACCTGGGTGCGCGCGTTTCGCAATTCTTTCTTCCTCGCCATCATGTCGACGATTGTCGCAACGTTCCTGGGAACGCTTGCTGCACTTGGCCTGTCGCGGCCCGAAATGCCGTTCCGTTCCGCCATCACCAGCCTGCTGATCTCGCCCATGATTGTGCCATTGGTGATTACGGCAACGGGCATGTTTTTCTTCTACAGCGCACCGTTGAGCATTTTTCCAGACTTTATGCTGAATGGTTTGCAAAGCCTGTTTGATGCGTTTGGCACGGGCTGGAACGTGGAAGACTTGCGCCTGACTGGTACCTATACAGGCCTCACATTGGCCCACGCCACGCTTGGAATTCCATTTGTCATCATCACGGTCACCGCGACTTTGACCGGTTTTGACCGATCGCTCATCCGTGCCAGTGAAGGTTTGGGGGCGAATAGCTGGACCACATTCAGGCGTGTGATCATGCCGCTGATTATTCCTGGAATGATTTCCGGCGCTTTGTTTGCCTTCATCACATCATTGGACGAAGTGGTCGCAGTTATCTTTATGGCCGATGTGGATCAGCGCACCATTCCGCGCCAAATGTTCTCTGGATTGCGTGAGCAGATCAGCCCGACCATCCTGGCGGTCGCCACAATTCTGGTACTGATGTCGATTGCCTTGCTCACAACTGTTGAATTGCTGCGCCGCAGGTCCGAACGCTTGCGCGGCCTAAGCCCGGGATAGTCGAGCATGCGCGGCAAAGGCACAGACCTGACGCGCCGATCAACAATTTTTGCCATGTTCGGCTCGCTCTTCCCCTGGTCCATAGGGGGCGGCACCCGCGCCCGCGCCCAGGACAGCAACCGCACCGACGCCAATATCGTCATTGCAATCGATTGCTCCTGGAGTGTGAACCGTTTTGAGTTTCGTCTGCAGCTGGACGGCATTGTCGCAACGCTTCAACACCCTGAAATAATGGCCGCCATTGAAGGTGGAAACCGTAAGGCAATTGGCGTGATCTTGACCCAATGGTCGTCGGAAAAAAGCCAGGTTGTCGCTGTTCCATGGACTCGCATCGCCAATGCAGCGGATGCAAGTCTGTTCGCCAAAATGGTTGATGTGGCACCACGGTTGCCGGTCGAAGGCGGCACATCCATTTCAAGCGCGCTCATCCATGGGCAAAAAGCACTTGAACACGCGCCATTTCGTGCCGACCGTAACGTGATTAATCTGGTCGTGGACGGTGAAAATAACAGCGGCGAGCGCATCGAACCGGTGCGAGACCGCACCATCCGCCGTGGCACGACCATTAACGCGCTGGGCATATTGGGCCAGTTTTACTGGCTGCACCATTACCTCGCCAATCGAGTGATCGGTGGCTCTGGTGCGTTTGTTGAACAGATCGACAGCTATGATGATTTCGCCCCCGCATTTCATCGAAAATTGCTGCGGGAGATAAATGGCCAGACCTTGTTTTGAGGTCGCATGCAGGGTCGATTGATACAAGTGATCGTAAGCAGCGTTCGCCGGATATCAGAAACGGCCAGGCTGGTTTCCAAAAAAGTCTTCGAGCAGTCATATTCAGGCATTTAGACGTGAGTTCGACCGACATGTATGAGGTTTTGCATCATTATGGCGTGTTACTTCCCGTAAACTATGAAAACCAATACATCAGGTAAGTCCCCAATATTCAGCACAACTTAGCAATTCCCGGCGATGGTTATTCCAAATGAGGGAACACTGCGGGCAATCATCATGGACATGGACGAGCTAAGGCAACTCGGTCAAACCAGTGCTAACAAATCAAAACCAGCATTGGGTCGTGATCAGATGATCACGATTGGCACCTTCGCTTTTGCGGCGGTATCAGTTGGGATGTTAGCTTTTGTGTACTTCACGAACGGAAACGCTCTCAATCAAACCGTTGCATTATCGATAACAGCCCCGAAGTCAGCTGGAAAATCGGACACAACGACCGTGCGCGTTAACAAAGCGGCATTTAAGCAAAATTTGGTGGCAGTGGAAAAGATGGCCAAGGATGTGATGCAACTGCCTGATGACACTTCCGCTGGGAAAACACCGTTTGACCGAGCGCTTGCACATTGCCGGCAAATTGAAGTCGTCAAACTCAAAGCAATGGGTAAAGACGGAAGGTTGATGAATTTTGGCATATCTTTCAGTGCGATGGGAGATGGCAGACGCAGCAAAAGGATGGGCAGAATTCTGACTTGCATAAGCGACAAATTTCTCACCAACTTATGCAAAGCACCATTTCGCGAAAATTATTCGAAGCTGGTATCAAAATATATGGAGTCGAATATCGGTGGCGGTAGGGCCATCGCGATTATGCAGAAGCACACTGCAAAGATGAGAAGCAAAAAAACGCCTGAACAGCTGGAGAAGTTAGACCGACTTACAAAAAGGGGCAAATACGCCCCCGGATTCCAACGCGTTCAGTTGTTGTTCCAGTTTGGATATCTGCAGCGTCAGGATTTTGAGGGTTTCTTCAGTTCTCCAAAATGGTTGGACGAATTCAAGTACGAAGTTACCACCAATTATTGTGCCTAAAGCACTTTATGTGTTCCATTCTTCGAGGACGATTTCATAATCAACTGGTTCACCAATCACCGCTTGCGCCATGGGCACCACCCCGTCAAACCGAGGTGCGGGGGCGGGTTGCACCACACCGTCAACATTCTGGAACACTTCCCGCGCGGCATTGTGAGGGTGGTCCGGCGCTTCATCCATGGTCAGAACGGGTGCAAAACACGCATCACTGCCAGCAAAAATATCCACCCATTCATGCATTGATTTGGCCTTTATTTTTTCGCCGATCAGCGTTTTGATTTGCGGCCAATAGATGCGGTTGTGTCGGTGGACGAGCACATCGCCTTTGAGCGAAAGCGTGTCGATCAGTTCGCGCCAAAACGGTTCTTCAATCGCGCCAAGGGCAATCCACCGCCCGTCTCTGGTTTCGAAAGTGCCGTAAAATGGCGCGCCCCCGTCGAGGAAATTATTGCCGCGTCCCCCATCCCACATGCCTTGCGCTTTGAGGGAATAGGGCATGGCCATCAACAATGCGGTGCCTTCCACCATGGCGGCGTCCACCACGGTGCCCTTGCCGGAAATTTTGGCTGGTAACAGGGCGGCACAGATGCCATAGGCGATCAGCATGCCGCCGCCGCCAAAGTCGCCCACCAGATTCATCGGCGGCACGGGTCCGGACTCCGCTGTGCCAATGGCATCAAGTGCCCCGGTAATTGCGATGTAGTTAATGTCGTGCCCGGCGCGAGCAGCAAGGGGTCCGTCTTGTCCCCAGCCCGTCATCCGGGCATAGACCAGTGCGGGATTGACCGCGTGGCATTGGGCCGGGCCAAGCCCAAGCCGTTCGGTGACACCGGGGCGAAAACCTTCAATGAGCACATCAGCCTGTTCAATCAGGGCGAGGGCGTAGGCAACATCGTCTTCATTTTTCAGATCAAGCTCGACCTTACGCCGACCGCGCAACAAAGGATCCTTGGGAAAATGAGATGTGCCAACCGCACGTCCCCCCGGCTTTTCAATGCGCACAACATCGGCGCCATGATCCGCCAACATCATCGCAGCAAACGGGCCGGGGCCAATAGATGCCAGTTCAACGACTTTGATTCCGGCAAGCGGTTTGTGCCCCATAGGTGGTCTCCTATTCCCGGCCGCGCCGCTCTTGCGAGGGCGAACATCCAAAATGGTTTCGGTAACTTTGCGCAAAATAGGAATGGGACGTAAACCCCGTTGACAGGGCAACATCAAGAATGGGCGCATTGGTGTGGCGCAATAGTTCGCGCGCCCGCTCCAGCCGCACTGACATATAGTAGCGCCCCGGCGTGCAAGAGAGATGGCGCAAGAACAATCGCTCGACCTGGCGCAATGACAACCCAACCTGCTGTGCCACCTGCAAGGCAGAGAGCGGGTCTTCAAGATTTTCCGACATTAGTTCCACGGCTTTTTGCAGCTTTAGGGACTTGCCGGCGAGATCACGTTCCGGTCCCACGCGCTGGCGATCTTCAGGAGTGCGGATGCGCTCATGCTGGAACTGATTGGCGACCTCATTGGCAAGATGCGGGCCAAGGTCGTCTCCGATAATTTGCAGCATCAGGTCTATTGATGTGGTGCCCCCGGCGGATGTGTAGCGATTGCGGTCAATTTCAAACACCCGGCCGGTACAGTTCACATCGGGAAAATCTTCTTGGAATGAGGCCCGGTTTTCCCAGTGAATTGTGCACCGATAACCGTTCAACAGCCCGGCCTGGCCCAACACGTGACTGCCCACGGAAAGTGCGCCCACAGCACCGCCCCGGCGGGAACGCTCCCGCAATTTCGCCAACATGTGAGATTGGCCGGGAACGCGCAACCGGTAACCGGAACAGACAAACAGAATATCGCATGTGCCAAGATCGTCGATGGAACTGTCAATATTAACCGACATGCCATTGGAAGCGGCAACGGGATTGCCGTCAATGGAAACAAGCGACCAGCGGTAAAACTCCCTGCCGCTCATTCGGTTTGCAGATCGCAGCGGATCCATGGCAGCGGCAAGACACAACATGGAAAACTGATCCATGACCAGAAACGCCAGATGGCGATGCTGTTGAAGCTCTGCTTTGCCGGGTGAGAGTTCCGCGCTTGCCTGCATTCACACGCCTAGAGATCCGGCTCATCAAAACCGGCATGGCGGCAGGCAGATGTGAGCGTGTTGGCCATTAACATGGCAATTGTCATGGGCCCAACCCCGCCGGGCACGGGCGTTGCATGGGCAGCGTTTTCCAGCACGCCCTCGTAATCGGCGTCTCCCGTCAATCGAGTCTTGCCTTCGCCACGTTCTGGCGCATCCACCCGGTTAATGCCCACATCCACCAGCGTAGCGCCCGGCTTGATCCAGTCACCCTTGACCATTTCAGGCCGGCCAACAGCGGCAACCACAATGTCTGCGGTGCGGGTCAGTGCAGGCAAATCCTTTGTGCGACTATGGGCAATGGTGACGGTGCAATTGGCACCCAACAGCAAATTTGCCATCGGCTTGCCCACGATATTGGAACGGCCAATCACCACCGCACTCAGGCCGGAAAGATCATCACCCAACACGCGGCGGATCAGGATCATCGAACCGGCGGGAGTGCACGGCACATAGGCGGTGGAAAGGTCACCTGTCCCCAGTTTGCCCACATTCATGTAGTGAAAGCCGTCCACATCCTTGTTCGGCGCAATGGTCTGAATGACTTTGTTCTCATCAATATGTTTGGGAAGCGGCAGTTGAACCAAAATGCCGTGGATGGCCGGGTCATCGTTAAGCGCGCGCACATGTGCCAAAACATCTTCTTCGCTGGTGTCAGCGGGCAATGTGTGTTGGACCGAATGGAACCCGCATTCTTTAGCCTTGCGCCCCTTGGAAGCCACATAGACCTGGCTGGCCGGGTCTTCGCCAACGATAATTACAGCCAACCCTGGCGTGACGTTCTTTTCAGCCCCCAGTTTTTGCGTGTGCGCCGCCACGCGCGCCACCACATCCTCAGCAATCAGTTTGCCGTCGATTCTCTTGCCTTCATCACTCATTGACCGGGGTTCCTCTGAATTTGGCAGCGCCGCATTCGTGCGTGTGTTATCTGCCTCATATCTGTCGAATTTTTAACAGGACGCAAGACGTTTTTGCGTAATTTCTCCATCTGATTTCTTTCGCATTATTTTCCAATTGAAGGCAGGGTTGGAACGCGCCATGTTAGATCACAGATACGACGCCGAACCAGTTCACCGGACTGTGTAAATTATGCAATGCAGGAGCCGTGTATGAGCCGATATTCCGCCTGGGAAATCCTCAAGAATGCCGTTAAGGGCAATCGGGACTGGACACCGGCCTGGCGGCGCGCCGAGCCTAAATCAGCCTATGATGTCATCATCATTGGCGGCGGCGGCCACGGCCTGTCGACCGCCTATTATCTTGCGAAAGTGCACGGCATCACCAATGTCGCAGTAGTCGAAAAGGGCTATCTTGGTTCTGGAAACGTGGGGCGCAACACGACAATCGTGCGATCCAATTATCGCCTAACACCCAATAGCCGCTTTTATGAAAAATCGATGGAATTGTGGCGCGAGCTTTCCCACGATCTCAATTATAACGTCATGTTTTCACCGCGCGGCGTGCTCAACCTCGCCCTCACCCCGGGCCAGATGGACACCTATGCCGAACGGGGCAATCAGATGCGGCTGATGGGGGTGCGCAGCGAATTGCTCGACCGCGATCAGGTCGCACGTTTGAACCCTGGCCTGGACGTTTCCGGCTCAGCGCGTTTCCCCATTGAAGGTGGGTTGCTGCAACCTGATGCGGGCAATGCCCGCCATGATGCGGTGGCCTGGGGTTATGCCCGCGCCGCAGACCAATTGGGGGTGGATATTATTGAAAATTGCGAAGTGAACGGCTTTCTCAAAGAGGGTGGCCGTATCACCGGCGTGGAAACAACGCGCGGCACAATTCGTGCGGCAAAAACGGGCGTTGCTGTGGCTGGCAATACGGGCAAGGTGATGAAGCTTGCCGGAATAGATAATTTGCCCATTGAATCGACTGTCTTGCAGGCATTTGTTTCAGAATCGATCAAGCCAATCATCAAGAACGTGGTCACATTTGGTGCTGGCCATCTTTATGTTTCCCAGTCCGACAAGGGCGGTTTGGTTTTTGGCGGCAATATCGACTACTACAATTCCTATGCACAGCGCGGAAATCTGCCCGTATGGGAAGAAGTGATCAGCGAATTGCTGGCCATGTTTCCAGCTTTCGCCCGGGTGAAACTTCTGCGGTCCTGGGGCGGTGTCATGGACATGTCGATGGACGGAAGCCCGATCATCACAACTGGCCCGATAGATGGCATGTATCTCAATGCGGGGTGGTGTTACGGGGGCTTCAAGGCAACTCCGGCGTCGGGCTGGTGTTTTGCCCACACAATCGCCAATGACAAAGCCAGTGAATATAATGAGACCTTCACACTTGAGCGTTTCAAAAACGGCCAGTCCATCGATGAACTTGGGGCTGGGCCAACGCCCTGGTATCACTAGGGGGATGCAGAGATGAAGATCACATGCCCTTATTGTGGTGAGCGCGATCACCGGGAATTCACCTATCGCGGAGATGCAACCGCCATCCGTCCGTCCATCGACAATACCAGCCTGGATGATCATCAGGCCTTTGTGTATGACCGCAAAAATACTGCAGGCACCCACCGTGAATTGTGGAACCACACATCAGGCTGCCGCACCCATGTGGTTGTTGTGCGCGACACGGTCTCCCACGAGATATTTTCCTGCGAACCTGTTGGCCCGTTTGCCAAACAACTTGCTCGCAACGTGGCGAAACTGAAGGGAGCAGGCGCGTGAGTGGTTTTCGCCTAAAGGCTGCCGAGACGGGTGGCAAAGCGCTTCATTTCACCTTTGATGGCAAATCGTTTGTCGGGCGTGAGGGCGATACGCTGGCTTCAGCTTTGATGGCGAACGGAGTTAGTATTGTCGGGCGGTCGTTCAAATATCACCGGCCAAGAGGGATTTTTACCGCAGGTTCCGAGGAACCAAGCGCCCTTGTAACCCTGCGTTCTGGCGGACGCCACGAACCCAATGTGCGTGCCACCGAGATTGAACTATACGAAGGGCTGGAAGCCCGGTCCCAAAACCGATGGCCTTCCGTGCGTTTCGATTTGATGGCCGTAAACCAACTTGCGGGCAAAGCATTTTCTGCCGGTTTCTATTACAAGACATTCATGGGCCCGCGCAGAGCTGGTCATAAGGCAACGCAGTTTTGGTATTTCTGCGAACAGTTCATTCGCCGTGCCGCAGGACTGGGCAAGGGCGCAACAAGCGCTGACCCGGACACCTATTCGCGCATGAATGCCTGGTGCGATGTGTTGGTGATTGGGGCCGGTGCGGCTGGCATCGCCGCAGCAGGACGCGCCGCATCCGCCGGAGCACGGGTCATAATGTGTGACGAACGTGCCCGGGGTGGCGGCTCACTGACGGGTGCGCCGGAACTGCTGGACGGTCAACCTGCAGCCGAATGGGCCAGCGATGCCATGGAAGAACTGGCAGAACTGGACAATGTTACAATTCTCACCCGCACGACTGTGCAGTCGATGTTTGACGGGGATACCTATCTTGCCGTGGAGCGGGTAAACGACCACCGCGACGAACCGAAGCGCCATCAGCCACGGCAACGGGCCTGGACCATTCGGGCGGCGTCAACTGTCATTGCCACGGGTGCGATTGAACGCCCCATCGTGTTTGCCGGTAATGACCGGCCCGGCGTCATGCTTGCCGATGCTGCGCGGCGCTATGCGGTGGAATATGGTGTGGCCCCAGGGCGCGCCGTGGCCGTTTTCACCAATAATGATACTGGCTGGCTGGCCGCGCGGGATATGGCCCGTGCTGGCGTGATTGTGTCGGCAATTGTCGATGTGCGCGCCGATGTGCAGGATGATGTGCGCAAGGCAGGGGAGGAATCCCGTGCTGAAATTTTTCTTGGTGCCGCCATAACTGGCACGCGCGGCTGGCAGGAATTGCAGGGTGCCCATGTGCGTGACTTTCATGAAGTCAGCAATACTCTGGGCGGTAAGAAGCGCTTTATCGGATGTGATTGCATCGCAGTTTCCGGCGGTTGGTCTCCGGCCTTCCACCTCACATCGCAACAGGGCGGCAAACCCCAATGGGATGCAGAACTTCAGGCATTCCTGCCGGGGGAGGCGAGCGCCAACTGGTTTGGCGCTGGCGCAATGGCTGGAAAATTTGGCCTGCGCAATGCCTTCCGTACAGGTGAGGAAGCTGCCGTTCGCGCGCTCACTCAGGCGGGTTTTGGAGAAGGTGAAAGCAGTGTTCCCGTAATCGAAGGGGACGCAATTGACTATGCGCCTGCACCTGTTCTTGAAATTAATTCCCCCGGAAAATCATTTGTCGATTTGCAACATGATGTAACGGCTGATGATGTTCGCCTTGCCCATCGTGAGGGTTTTGTTTCGGTTGAACATCTCAAACGTTATACCACGCTGGGCATGGCGACAGATCAGGGCAAGACATCCAATGTTACAGGTTTGGCAATCATGGCCCAGACCCGCGACATGTCCATCCCGGAAGTGGGCACAACGCGGTTCCGTCCCCCTTACACACCCGTCGCTTTGGCAACTTTAGCCGGTGAGCAATATGGGCATTTGTCCACAGTGCGCCGAACACCCATGCACGACTGGCATGTGGCCAATGGTGCACATATGTATGCCAATGGTCCGTGGCTGCGCCCGGAAAGCTACAATGCACCCGGTGAAACCGTAGAACAGGCCTATATTCGTGAAGCGCGCAAAGTGCGTGAAAGTGTTGGTCTGGTGGATGTTTCAACCCTGGGCAAAATTGATGTGCAGGGGCCGGATGCAGCTGAGTTCTTAAACCGTATCTATTCAAATGGGTTTGCAAAATTGCCGGTGGGCAAGGCTCGCTATGGACTGATGCTGCGCGAAGACGGTTTCCTTTTTGACGATGGCACAACATGGCGGCTGGACGAACACCGTTTCCTGATGACAACGACGACGGCCGGTGCGGGCCACGTGATGGAACATCTGGAATATCACCGTGATGTGGTCTGGCCGGATTTGAAAGTCGCGCTGACCTCCGTGTCTGACGAATGGGCTGGCGTGGCTGTTGCCGGACCGAAATCCCGTCAGGTGTTGGCGGCCTGTGTGACGAAGTGCGATGTGTCCAACGAAGCGCTACCATTCATGGGGGTTCGAACGGGGGAGATCGTGGGAATACCTGTTTGGATTGCCCGTCTCTCATTCTCAGGCGAAATGGCCTATGAGGTCTATTGCGGTGCCAATTGGGGGCAGGCCCTTTGGGACGCGCTCATGGCTGCCGGTGAAAAGCACGACATCGTTCCCTATGGGCTTGAAGCGTTGAGCACATTGCGGATTGAAAAAGGACATGTGGCCGGACCGGAACTCAATGGCCGCACAACACCCGGTGATCTGGGATTGCAGGGTATGGTGTCGTCGAAGAAGAACTTTGTCGGCGCGGTATTGAACAACCGGCCAGCCATGCAAGCGGAGGACCGCCTGCAATTGGTGGCCATTCGTTCCATTGATGGGCAGCGCATTATCGGTGGTTCGCATCTTGTCAAAGGCACAAAAGACGAGCCGGGCCTATCGGAAGGCCACACCACATCCACCTGTTTTTCGCCCGCACTCAACGCCTATATCTCGCTGGCATTGCTTGAACGGGGACGCGCGCGATTTGGTGAAAAAATGTACGCCACCAACCCCGTGCGCGACAGCCACGTGGCGGTGGAAGTAATCAATCCCCATATGGTCGATCCCAAGGGAGCGCGGATGCATGGCTGAAATTCCTGATCGTATTTCACCGCTAGACGGTCTCTTTGAGCCGGGTGACTTCGGAGCTGTAACCAACTCGCCCGGCGTGGAATATTCACAACGCCTGTGCGGCGCGCTGGTTCAGGTGCAGGCCTGGCCGGGCACCACGGGCAAAGTGGAAGCGGTATTGAAACAAGTGCTTGGCTTGCCGGTTCCCAAGGCACGTCTGGCACACATGAAAGACGAGACAATCCTCATGTCCACTGGGCCGGGTCGCTGGCTGGTCGACGATGAGATGGAAGGCTTGGAAGAGAAGCTGCGCAAGGCGCTTCCTTCAGATCTGGGTGCGCTCACGGGGCTGACCCATGCCCGTGTTGTCATAAGTGTGTCGGGTGAGAAAGCCGAGTGGGTTTTATCAAGCGGCATTGCAATGGACTTTCACGTCAATGCATTTCCGGGGGGCGGCGTACAACTAGGACACCATCACGAAATTGGCGTGACCATTCACCGTCTTGGCGCCAACCATTTTGAACTCTACGCCTTCACGTCACTGGCACATGGTTTGTGGCATTGGCTCACCCATGCGGGCGCTGAAGTGGGTTATAGAGTTACTTGACAGGGCTCTATTGAACCGCTGCATCATAGGCAGCCGCGAATGATTTTGCCTCAGTGGAAATCTGCGCAACCGACCAATCCGGTTTATACACATTTGATCCAATGCCAAATCCCGCCGTTCCGGCATTGAGCCATTCACCGATGGTTTGAGCCGTAACCCCACCCACTGCGAGCACAGGTACATGGGGCGGCAATACGGCCTTGATGGCTTTCACCCCTCCGGGTCCGTGCAGGCTGGCGGGGAAGAATTTCAGCGCATGGCATCCGGCTTCAATCGCCGCAAATGCCTCTGTGGGTGTGAACACGCCGGGAAAGGACAGGCCATCGCGTTTGCGCGTTTGCGCTATGACGTTCGGGTTCATATTAGGGGAAACGATCAAACGCCCGCCTGCGTCAATCACCCTGTCCACTTCCTCAGGGGCCATGACAGTTCCCGCACCGACAATTGCGTTGTCACCAAAGCGCTTGGCAAGAATGCTGATGCTTTCGAAAGGTTCTGGTGAATTGAGCGGCACTTCAATCATGCCGAATCCGGCTTCGATCAGCGCAGTACCAATGGCTTCAATTTCGGTTGGAGCTACGCCGCGCAATATGGCAACCAGCGGTCGATGGCCTTCAAAAAGTGCGGTCATTTCGCGGCTCCTGCTTTAAACGACACAATGCCGGCTTGTTGCGCAATGCCGACTAATGCATCGCAAATATGTTTCATCGCGCCATGGCAATGGGCGTTCAAACCCTTGCTCTGTGCGATCAGGGCGTAGCGCTGCATCAGTTCCTGGCCGCCGATGAGATGCAGGTTCGTGGCCATCAACCCATCCTTTTTTGCGGCTTCAAATTCCATCATCAACACCAGAGCCGAGAGTGTTTCGTGGGCGTCTAACGCATCCAGTCCCAGCATGATGTCCTGGGCGCGGATCGTGAATAGCTGACCCCACGTACTCAAACCGCCATCAATGCGCTCAAGCGCAGATTCAAACGCATCAATTGCGTTGTCATGACTGGCTTCTTCATCATAGTCTTCCAGCGAGTGACGCAGGATGGTGGCACTTTTCAGTGCAGCAAAAATGTCCCCGCTCATATAGGTGCGGAAATCGACAATCACGCCGCTTTCAATGCGCGCCCATTTGGAGTGGGTGCCGGGCAGTACCGCCGTGCCGGAGAAGTCAGGATTGTCGATCAACAGCCCGGCAATCTGGGTTTCTTCGCCCCGCATGACATCTTCCGCGCCTGGTGTTTCTTTCGCCAGTCCAGGAACAATCGCGATGTCGTGGTCGTCATATGTAAACCGGTGCAGATTGGCAGCAAAGTCGCTGGCCCGCGCAGGACAGGGTAAATATCCCGCTTCCTGCCAGCCCTGACGGCTCCCCACCATGCCAGCCATAATGGCAGGCAGGCCGTCAATCTGATCGACCAGAAAATCAAACGTGTTTTCAAACTCGTCGCGCCGATAGGAACCAACGCCGCTTTTCATCTCGCGGATATCTGCCACATCGCCCTGGGCATCGAGCAAGATTGCGCGCGCATGGGTGGTTCCCCAGTCAATGGCTGCAAGAACCGCGTGTCCCATCTAAACGGCCTCCAGCGCCAGCGCCACGCCGGTTTGCGCGTAAAGGACGGGCAGTTGAATACCTGCCGTGCCCAAAACGGTTCCTGACAATACAAACCCGTCATCCATCAGCGGATTGTCGAAATGGCGGCTTGCCCGCTTGGCCAGTTCCGGTGGCGTTTGCAGGGTGACCTTGTAGTTTTTCAACGGATCAAGGCCAGGTATTGGAATGCAGGGTGGCACAACAGCGCGGGGCCGGTCGATTTGCATCATGACAACACGCGCGGAATTTTGATCATCGCTGACAGTTGCAGCACCCAACAAGTCCGCATCGACGGTCAAGATGCGGTGAAAGCGGCCAGAATGCCACAAATGCCGGTCGGCTTTGTAACGCTCAACCGCATCCTTGAATATCGCCATATCACTGGCGTCCACCTTGGTCAGATCAAGTTCCAGCCCCATATGGCCATAGCTGGAAACCAGTGCTCGGAAATTGGGATGGAAGCCGCGGCCGGACGTGTGGCACCAGGCGGGTCCGATATGTGATCCCATGACCTCAGGCGGTAAGAAATATGAAAAGCCCGATTGGATGCGGGTGCGCTCCACAGCGTCGTTGGAATCAGATGTCCAAAACCGGTGCGTGCGTTTGAGGATTTCGTAATCGATGCGCCCACCGCCCGACGCACAACTTTCAATCTCCACATGGGGAAATCCAATACGAAGCCTATCGATCAGCGCATATAATTCAGTTGTCTGGCGATGAACCGCCGCGTTGCCGGTGCGGTCGCCCGGCAGCACCAGATCGCGGTTCATATCCCATTTCAGATAGGAAATCCGGTTGTTGGACAACAGATCACCCAGCCGCTCATACAGATAGTCAGTCACGTTGGAATTAGTCAGATCAAGCACAAGCTGGTTGCGCCCGGTCATGCGGGGATAAGGATCCAGCCGCAACACCCAATCTGGATGCTCGCGATACAGATCGCTATGGGGGTTGACCATTTCCGGTTCAACCCAAAGACCAAACTCCATACCTTTTTCATCGACCACATAGTCTACGATTGGTGCGAGACCGTCAGGATATTTCTGCTCATCGGGATACCAGTCACCTAATGATGTGGTGTCATCATTGCGCCCGCGAAACCAGCCATCATCGAGCACATAGCGCTCCGCCCCCACTTCGGCAGCGGCATCCGCCAGTGCTTTGAGGCGGTCAATCGTATGATCAAAATACAGCGCTTCCCAGGTATTGACCGTGACAGGTCGCGGCTTTTGGGGATTAGGGAATTTTAGAATATTGTGGCGAATATAGGCGTGAAATTTCTGACTCATGTCGTTGAGCCCATCGTCGGAATGGGCAACGAATATTTCCGGCGTTTCAATGGATTTTCCCACCGGCAAATTGCCCTCGCGGGAAAAATGCAAGACACCCATCTGCAACTGGCATTCGCCCGTTGTCATGCGCTCCAGCACCATGCGGTGATTGCCGCTCCACCCCAAATGCACGCCCAGGCAATGGCCGGATTCCTCATCCGTGGTGGGGCGCAACATGATCGTGCCGGGAAAAGCCTCGTGGCTGGTGCGGCCACGGCGGTTTTCCGCCTTCACCAGCCCCATGGGTACGGTGCGGCGATCAATCGTAAACTCGGCGCACCAGCGCCCGTGGAAATGAAGATATTCCGACAGCGATTGGGGCACGGGGATCACAGGCGCACTCATCCAATCGACAATGCAGTTCTCATCACCTTCATTGATGAGTTTTGTCTTCAGTACAGCCACGCTGGAATGGGGGCAAAGCCGGCATGAAATGTCCATTCTCAAACCGCGATGGGCATCAAAGCAATGGAACACAATACCATCTGTGATTTCTGTTTTACCGGCGAAAACAAACAGACCGGCCCAGCCCGCATGATTGGAACCGGCACGGTGAGCAATCAGTCCCGGGTGGCCCATAAACCCGCGCGAAATTTCCGGCTGCATGGAAATGGGCGCATTGTCGTCCAGCGTGGCAAAGCCGCGGGGACGGGTGCGTGTGCGCGCAAATGTTTCCAAATCGAGGTCGGCAGCAAGGGGTGAGCCGAAATACAGGATTTCGGGCACACCATCGTTCCAGCCAAACAGAATTGTTGCCGCCTCAGCATCGAGGCGGTGAGTATGTACAGCGGCCAACGCAATTTTATCCCTTGGTGGCGCCAAGCGTCAGCCCGGCAATGAAATGCTTCTGCATTAAGAAGAACATCGCAACCGGTGGTACGGCTGCCAGCAACGAAGCTGCCGATACCAGGTGCCACTGACTGACGAATTGGCCGTTGAGCGCACGTACACCCGCAGTGATCGGCAGGGATGCATCACTTTTGGTCAGCACCGTGGCCCAGAAGAAGTCGTTCCACACAAAGGTGAAAATCAACACTGCTAACGCGGCCAGCGCTGGGCGCACCAATGGCAATACCAAGTGCCAGAAAATCTTGAATTCCCCCACACCTTCAATACGCGCAGATTCAATCAGTTCAAAGGGCAGCGCCCTAATGAAATTACGCATGAACAAGGTGCAAAATCCGGTTTGGAACGCCGCATGGAACAGCACCAGCCCGGTGACCGTGTCATAGAGACCGGTACTGACCGATAGATTGCGCACCGGCACCATGAGAATCTGGAATGGTACAAAATTGCCCGCAACAAACACAAAGAACAACGGGATCGCCGCCTTGAATCGGTAAATCGCCAGGGCATATCCGGCCAGACAGGCCAGCGATACGGAGATGATTACGGTTGGAACGGTGATGCGCACCGAGTTCCACAAAAATAAACCGGCCTTGGACTGAATGAATACCGCCGAATAGTTTTCCAACATCAGGAAATCAGTTGGCCAGCCAAAGACATTGCCCGAATTGATGTCTGAGGCCGGGCGGATTGAGGTTAGAAAAATAGCGATCAACGGCAATAGCCAGATGATGAGCGCCACCGGCAAAAATGCCTGGTAAGCAGTTCGGGCTGTTGGGCTTGATTTTTCAATTGGTGTTGGAAACATAACTTAGCGCCCCACTTTTTCGTCTTGATACATGCTCCACAGGAAGTAGCTGATGAAGAAGATCATGATGAAGAACAACACGGCTGCGATTGCCGAGCCATAGCCCATTCGGAAACCATATTCCGACAGCGCCGTTTCAAACATATAATAGGACAACACATTGGATGAACCGTAGGGGCCACCCTGTGTCATGATCGCGATCATATCAAACGATCGCAACGCCCCAATCACGGTCACCACAATGGCGATGAATGTGGCTGGTTTCAATTGTGGCAGGATCACATACCAAAGCATCTTCCAGCCCTTGGCATTGTCCAAACGCCCAGCTTCCACCTGATCGGGGGACACGTTGTTCAATCCGGTGAGATAAAGGATCATGCAATAGGCAATCTGCGGCCACAGGCCTGCAAAAATAATGCCGTAGGTTACCAGATTTTCATCGCCCAAAATCGATGGCGGCGTGGCACCAAAGAACTGCCACACCACTCCCACGATGCCGAAATTGGGATTGTAGAACCACGTGAAAATCAGGCCCACAACCACCTGGGAAATAACAAAGGGGAAGAAGAACAGGGACTTGTAAATCCGCATTCCAGGGACGGTCTGGTTCAGGAACAGGGCAATGAACAGCCCTGCCGGCACCGCCAGCATATACAAAACCAGCCACAGCACGTTGTTATAGAGCGACGTGTAGAACCGGTCATCGTCCACCAGTTCCTCGTAATTGCCCAGGCCAACCCAGGTGGCTTCACCCAATCCGTCCCAGGCGTAGAACGAAATCCACAGGGACTGAAATATCGGCGCAATGACATAAACGGTGAAGAAGATCATGGCCGGGGCAAGGAACAGCCATGGCGCAACCTTAAGCTTGTTGCGCGCATACCAGCTGCGCCGATCGACGCTACCGCCAGAGGGGCTTGGTGTGGAAACGGTGGTTACCGACATGAGAAGCTCCCGATCTTCTGATATTTCACTTTAAAAATGCGAAGGGCAATTGTGGCACGGCGCATTTTTGAAGGGAAATAAGTGGGACAAATAACCGGGGAACGAACCATGTCGCTCCCCGGAATTTGGCTTCAGGCGCTTATTTGTAAACGCGCGCCTGAACTTTATCGAGGCGCTCCAGAATGGCGTCCAGACGATCAGGCTTGATCATGAACTCCTGGAAACCTTCCATGCCTGCTTTGGCCATTTCAGCTGGTGCATCACGGTCAAAGAACTGGGCAAGCCCGGCGGCGGTGGAGACGGTCTCAAAACCCTGCTGGATGAACTTGTCGTCGCCAACCTTGGCGTCGGAGTTCGGAGGCAGCTGGCCGATGGTCGCATTCCACTCAGACTGAACGTCAGGCTGGGCAATGAATGACAGGAACTTGCGGGCTTCCGCTTTGTTCTTGGCTTTCGATGGAATGAAGAAAGCATCAGCTGGCGCTTCTTCCGCGCGGGGAATGCCAGGGGTGATTTCCGGGAATGGGAAGTAGTCGATCTGTTCATCTTTCAGACCGGCATTCTTGTAAGCATCGACCGAGAAGTTACCCATGACATACATGGCCGCTTCGCCCTTGGAGAAAGGCGCAATCGCATCCTGCCAGGACATTGTTGCGTGGTTGTCCACAAAAGCACCCATGTCGACAAGTTCTTTCCACTTGGCGAATGTCGCGCGAATGCGCGGGTCGGTGTATTTGATTTTACCGGCGGTCAGCTGGTTGTGAACGTCATAGCCGTTGGTGCGCAGGTTCAGATAGTCAAACACGCCAGCCGCAGTCCAAAGGAACTTGGTGCCAATGGTGAACGGTGTCACACCGCCTTCTTTCAGCTTTTTCGAAGCTGCAATCAGCTCAGCCCAGGTCTTTGGCTCGGCAATGCCCATCTTGTCGAAGATGTCTTTGCGGTAATAAATGCCCCACTGGTAATATGTGTATGGAACACCCCACTGCTTGCCGTCGATTGTCATCGTTGGCTTGATCGCCTCAAACTTGGAAGACAGGTTCGCATCGCTGGACCACAAATCAGAAATGTCTTCGAACTGACCGGCATTGACGAAGGGCGCCATGCGGTTGCCCGGATACCAGGATGTGATGTCGGGCGCGTCTGCGGACAGGAAGTTACGGATAGCGGTCTTGTGCGCTTCGCGGTCCGTGATGTTCACCGACACGTTGATGTCTGGATTAGCGGCTTTAAATTTAGCCACGGCGTCTTCAAAGCCTTTTTTGGGCCCTGGGTTTGGATCGTCAAAGTTGATGACCAGATCACCGGCAAATGCGGTGGTGGCCAGGAATGCTGCTGCTCCAAATACAGCAGAAGCTCTGATGAGCGACTTGATCATGGAATTTCCTCCCGGTTGAATCAGTTCCTGAAAACGTGCGGCTGTATTTGACCTCGGCTGTCAGGATGCCCGGCGGCAGATCGGTGATCGGCCAGGGCATTCTTAGTGTGTTCGTGTTTCGCAAGACTGGCAAGCGATTGCGTCAAAAAGGGTGAACCCGTAGTTCCATTTACTGGAACTGAATTTGACTATGTAGAATTATTCGACTAGTATCGCCAGATGTCAAGCGCGCGCATTCGGCTCGCCCGGTTTTTTTATTCGTCCGAAAAGTCGGGCAGCCGGTCAACAACGAATGCGATGGCGTATGGTTTGGGAGGACTGTGAATATGTCCGTTGAAGGACATACATATCAGCACAACGTGGTCGGTGCGCCAGGCACCGATGGCGACCCTTGTGAGGATTCGCCCCGCGATGAGCACGCGCCTTCACGGTCAACCGGGACCCTGGGCAAGGCGCTTGAAGTTCTTGATATGATAGCGCTTTCTGAGCAACCTCTGCGCTTTACAGATATTTTACGTCAGACCGACCAGCCCCGTGGCACCCTGCACAGACAGATCAAAAATCTGCTTGAAGAGGGGCTGATCTGCCAGAACGCCGATCAATCCTACATTCCCGGTCTGCGGTTGCTAAAGCTCGCTGCCCGCGCCTGGTCGCAAAATTCGTTTCGCCTGATCGCCGAATCCCATGTGCGTTCCCTACACGCCGCAACCGGCGAAACCGTACATTTGGGCGTGATGAACGATCTCGAAGTGATCTATGTGGACAAGCTGGAAACGCGACAATCGGTCCGCATGCATTCCCAGGTGGGCAATGCTTCGCCGCTCTATTGCACCGGCATTGGCAAAGCTATGATGGCATTGTTGCCCCGCGAAGAATGTGTGGCCCGCGCCCGGCGCATATCCTACAAGCGCCACACCGCGGCGACGCTCTACACTCCTGAACTTCTGTTGGGAGAAATTGAAATTATCCGCGAAACCGGCATTGCCCACGACCGTGAAGAGCACGAGCCGGGCATTCGCTGTGTCGCCGCTGGCATCAACAATACCGATATTGACCTGATTGGCGGTGTATCCGTCACAGCACCGGCTTATCGCATTGATGATAAAACCGTTGAAAATTGGCAGCACCTCGTGCGAGAGGCCGCAGCCGCAATTGAACTGGACATGCGTTCAGGGCTGGGTCCGCGCAGTCATGAATAAGAGTTTGTTAAATGAAATTTCTTCGGACAGGGGGTTGAAGCCCGTCCAGGATGATCAATTTGGGAGAGAATTATGGCTGGTGTAAAACTGACCAATGTCAAAAAATCCTTCGGGGCTATCGACGTGATCAAAGGCGTCGATCTGGACATTGATGATGGAGATTTCATCGTATTTGTTGGCCCTTCCGGTTGTGGCAAATCCACCCTTTTGCGCTTGGTCTCCGGGCTTGAAGAAATCACATCTGGCCAAATTCATATTGGTGATGTGGACGTGTCGCACACAGAACCTTCCGAACGCGGTGTGGCAATGGTGTTCCAGTCCTATGCGCTCTATCCCCATATGACGGTCTACGACAACATGGCATTTGGCCTGAAAATGACCGGTCATGACGGTGCTGAGATTGATTCGCGCGTTCAAAAAGCCGCCGAGATTCTTGAGCTGAAACCTCTTCTAGACCGCAAACCCGCCGCAATGTCTGGTGGCCAGCGCCAGCGCGTGGCAATCGGCCGTTCGATTGTGCGCGAACCCAAGGTGTTCCTGTTTGATGAACCGCTGTCGAATCTGGACGCAGAACTGCGGGTTCAGATGCGGCTGGAAATTGCCAAACTCCACAACAGTCTTGATTCCACAATGATCTATGTCACCCATGACCAGACGGAAGCCATGACACTGGCGGACAAAATTGTGGTGCTGCGGGCGGGGATTGTCGAACAATATGGTTCGCCGCTGGAACTCTATGACAATCCAGACAATGAATTCGTGGCCGGCTTTATCGGGTCGCCCCGGATGAACTTTCTCAATGGGGAAGTCACAACTTCCAAGGCAGGGTCGGCCACAGTGGTCGTGCCGCAATTGGGCAATTTGAAAATCCCGGTATCAACCCGCGATCGCAAACCGGAAAAAGGCGAGAGCGTAAAGGTTGGGCTGCGCCCGGAACACTTCATTTCGGCAACCGGTGCAAAACACAAATTCAAGGCTCCCACCTCTGTGGTCGAACAACTGGGTGGCAATTCTTATCTTTACCTCGATGTGGGTGCAGAAGTGCCACTGACGGTGGAGCAAAAGGGCCATACCAAGGTTGCCGACGGTGAAGTTGCCAGTGTGGGCGTTGATCCGTCGACGGCGATGCTGTTCGGCGCTGACGGATTGCGCATTTAATCTGCGAAGGGAAAAATACACTCTGGACGCGGTGTAATTCGCGCGTTAGTGGCTGACCGCTTCGCGGCAAGTAGGACGCCGCTTCACGGACACACATCATGCCCATTTCGGACCCAGCCCTTGGCGTTTGTTATTATCCAGAACACTGGCCTCAGGAAATGTGGGCTGATGATGCACGGCGAATGGTGGAAAATGGCCTTTCCTATGTTCGAATTGCCGAGTTCATCTGGTCCCGCATAGAGCCCAAGCGCGGCGATTTTCAATTCGACTGGCTCGACACTGCCGTTGAAACCCTTGGCGCGGCAGGGCTGAAAATTGTCATGTGCACGCCCACCGCAACCCCACCCAAATGGTTGGTGGATGAAATGCCGGACATGTTGGCGGTGGATGCTAACGGCAATCCCCGTGGTTTCGGTTCCCGTCGACATTACGATTTTTCCCATGAGGGATATCGTCGGGAATGTGCACGGATTACCGAAGTGGTTGCCAAGCGCTATGGGGAAAATCCACACGTTGTCGCGTGGCAAACAGACAATGAATATGGCTGCCATGACACAACGCTGAGCTATTCAAACACGGCCCGCACCGCGTTTCAAAACTGGTTGGCCCAGAAATATCAGTCCCCCGAGGCACTCAACCGGGCCTGGGGCAATATCTTCTGGTCGATGGAAATTGGTTCCTTTGAAGAAGTCGAACTTCCCGTGTTGACCGTAACGGAACCAAACCCGACCCATGTAATGGATTTCCGCCGTTTCGCCTCCCAGCAGGTGGTTGAGTTCAACCGCGTGCAGACCAAAATTCTGCGCCGGCTGTCGCCAGGGCGCGACATCATTCACAATTTTATGGGCCGCTACCTGGAATTCGATCATTTTGATGTATCGGCAGACTTGGACATCGCCTCGTGGGATTCCTATCCGCTGGGATTCCTGGAGCAATTTGGCCAGGATAATGCGTGGAAAAACTGGTACATGCGGGCTGGTGATCCCGACTTTCAGGCCTTCCACCATGACCTGTACAGATCCTGCGGCACTCGAAACGGGCAGGGCCGGGACCGGGGGCGCTGGTGGGTCATGGAGCAACAGCCCGGCCCGGTAAATTGGGCACCTTACAATCCCGACCCCCATCCCGGCATGGTGCGCCTGTGGAGCCATGAGGCATTTGCCCATGGTGCAGAAGTGGTAAGTTATTTCCGTTGGCGACAGGCGCCTTTTGCCCAGGAACAGTTCCACGCCGGCCTGAACCGTCCCGATAATTCGGCAGACCGTGGACTGGCTGAGGCAAAATCCGTTGCCGGTGAACTTGGCCAATTGCCGCAGGTTGAAATTGGCCAGGCACCGGCACCGGTGGCGTTGGTGGTTGATTATCCGTCCTTCTGGGCAACAGAAACCCAACCCCAGGGACAGGGGCACCACGCCTACCAGATCGTTTTTGAATTCTATTCCATGCTGCGTCGGTTAGGACAATCGATCGATATTGTGCGTCCCGGAGATGATCTGAAGGGGTACAGGCTTGTGGTCGTACCCCAGCTGATCAGCGTTGATGAGAATGCGCTTGAGGCGTTTAAAGCCTTTGACGGGCATTTATTGTTTGGCCCGCGCTGCGGGTCGCGCGACGAAAATCACCACATACCCCAGGGGCTGGCACCTGACGGGTTGCGGCAATTGATCGACATCCGTGTTGAGCGGGTGGAGAGCCTGCGCCCAGGTGTAAGCCATCCTGTTGGCCATGAGGGCCGCTTCCATGCCTGGGCCGAACACGTTATTACCGGCGATGCCGTTGAGGTCAAGTTGCAAACCAAACAAGGGCATCCCGCCTGGATGGTGCAGGACAAGGCGTCCTATCTGGCCGGGTGGCCCGATGAGCGCCTGCGCAAATATGTGCTGGAAAAAGAACTGACATTGGCCGGCTGTCCATGGGTGGAGACCGGCGACGATTTGCGCATCCGTGACCACGGTCCCTTGCGCACCATCGTCAATTACGGACCGCGCGCCCATGATGCGAGCCATCTGATCGCGAAAGGCGACACCGTCTTGATCGGCTCAAGCGATATGGATGTGGCAGGCGTGACCATCCTGCACCGTGCTAAAACATAGACAACACCTGTAAAACTGGCCCCGCGCTTGCAGCCCGATTGGCATATGCCAACTCGGAACGCTGCAAATGCCCCATTTTGAAACAGTTCGCCGCCATTTTGGAGTCTTCCTTTGTGCGCTTGTCCTGATGTTGACCAGTGGTGCTGCTGTGGCACGGGAAATCAGGATCGAAATTGGAACGAGTGCGGCCAGGCTTAATGCCATGATCGCTGCCGCCCATGATGGCGATGAGCTGATATTCGCCCCGGGCATTTACACATTTGATGCACCGCTGGTGGTTCAGCGGGACAACATCACACTGCGTGGCGCTGGCCGTCATGCTACCTATCTGCGTTTTGATCAGACATCGGGCGACTACATGACGCTTGATGCGGGCCGGAAGGGCCGTGCCAGCAAAGTGGCCGCAAATGCCAAACGCGGTGATGCGGTGATCGCAATTGAAGGCGGGCACGGTTTCAAGCCCGGTGATGCCATCTATCTGCACCGCCCCAATACCAAGGCCTATATTGCGCGCTGGACCAATGTGCCATGGAAACAGGCTGAACACCGCCCATTCCGCGAAAGCATTCATCGCATTGCCGCCGTAAATGGTACGCAAATCACATTGGCAACGCCCTTGGTGTTCGACATGCCATCATCAGATGCCCTGGCCCAGCGGGTTGCCATGCGCCGCAATCTCACGCTGTCCGGCTTCACCATCACCACGCCGCTGGGTGCTGTGGCGGGTGACGATTTTAACAATCCATATCCTGAATTCACGCTGAAAACCGCCCTGCGTGCACGTGGCACCATGGGTCTTCGCATTGCAGATGTGGGCTTTCGCAACCTGCCCAGCAGTGCGCTTATTTTGACCAGCACAATTGAAGCAACCATTGAAGATGTGCATGTGACCGGCGTGCACAACAAAGGCGGCGGCGGCAATGGATATGGCATTACCCTGCACGAAGCGTTCGACAATCGGTTGACCGGCCTGGTCGTCGAAGATGTGCGCCATGCAGTCATCCTGTCCGCCTGGCACGCCGAAGCGCGCAACCATGTTGAAGTCGTGCGCACCAATCGTGACATCAATTTCCACGGGTCGGAAGATCTCGACAATGTGGTGCGGGTTGAGGAAATCGAGCTCAAATATGCCGCAGACCGTGGACCTGGCCGCCGCGCCAATGTGTGGCGCATTCTGTCCCCTGGTGGGCGCAACCACGCAGCAACCGATTTTCTTGCCGTCAATGATGTGTCGCTCATTCGCGCCACAGGCTCCTGGCGCGATGAAACCCTGGTAGGGGGCAATGGTGCAATTTTGGCCGGTGGCTATGGCGAGGACCGTTTCGTGGTGCGCGGCAATGCGGTGATCGAAGATTTTGAAACGGCGGATACGCTGGTCCTGCCAGCCACCCGTGCGCAAACCCGTGTGGCCCAGTCCGGCGATGATGTTCTGGTTCAGGTGCCTGGCCGAACCATCCGTTTGCGCAATGTGGGCATAGCCGACATCACTGACAATCAGTTCGAGTTCGTGCAGACGCCGACCCGGTAGTGGCGCTAAAACTGGGTATCTGTTCTGCCTGATTAATCGTCTGCGAAAACACTGGCGCCTGCGTCCGAACGCGAGACACTTGCCCTGAATCCGGCGAGCAATTCTGTACCAAGGCCAAAAGCATTGGCTGAAAGATCAGCCACGGCGGCCTCACGGGCGGCCCATTCTTTTTCATCCACCAACACTTCAATGGCGCCGTTGACGGCATCCACACGCACGATGTCGCCGTCGCGCAATTTGGCAATCGGGCCACCTTCGGCCGCCTCCGGCGTCACATGAATGGCCGCAGGCACCTTGCCTGACGCGCCCGACATGCGGCCATCGGTTACCAGCGCCACCTTGTGGCCCCGGTCCTGCAAAACGCCCAGTGGCGGGGTGAGCTTGTGCAATTCGGGCATGCCATTGGCAACGGGGCCTTGAAAGCGGCAAACGGCCACCACATCGCAATTCAATTCCCCCGCTTCAAATGCCTCACGAATGCCGTCCTGGGTTTCAAATATCCGCACCGGGGCTTCCACGATGTGATGCTCCTTGCGCACCGCAGAAATCTTGATCACCCCGCGGCCCAGATTGCCGCTGAGCATCTTCAACCCGCCATCTTCGGAAAACGGAGCGTCAGCCGTTGCAACCACTTTAGGATTGCCTGAAGTTTTCGCCGCTGGTTTCCATTTCACGGTTGCCCCGTCCAGGAAGGGTTCCTGCGCCATGCCGAAAAGCCCGTCCCCATGGATTGTTTTCACATCCTCATGCAGCATGCCGTTTTCCAGCAATTCCCGCAGCAGGAAGGGCAAGCCCCCAGCGGCATGGAAATGGTTCACATCGGCGGGTCCATTTGGATAAACCCGCGCCAGCAAGGGAGTGCATTCTGCCAGGTCGGACATGTCTTCCAGGGTAAGCTGAATGCCCGCCGCCCGCGCAATGGCCACAAGATGCATAACGTGGTTCGTGGACCCGCCCGTAGCGTGCAGGCCGATCACCCCGTTTACAATCGCTTTTTCATTGATCACGTGGCCAATAGGGGTGAACTCATTGCCACTTGCGGTTATCGCAAGCGCCCGCTCCGTTGCCGTGCGGGTGAGCGCGTCGCGCAATTCTGTTCCCGGGTTGATGAAGCTGGACCCCGGCAGATGCAGCCCCATGAATTCCATCAACATCTGGTTTGAATTAGCGGTGCCATAAAATGTGCAAGTACCGGGCGAATGGTAAGATGAGGATTCAGCCTCCAGCAATTCTTCACGCCCCACTTTGCCCTCGGCATAGAGCTGGCGCACACGCACTTTTTCTTTGTTGGGCAAGCCTGAAGGCATGGGACCGGCAGGCACAAACACTGCTGGCAAATGTCCAAAAGTGAGCGCGCCGATCATCAAGCCCGGCACAATCTTATCACACACGCCCAGATACATGGCCGCGTCAAACATGTTGTGAGACAAGCCTACGGCAGTCGCCATGGCGATGATATCGCGTGAAAAAAGCGACAATTCCATGCCCTTTTGACCCTGGGTGACACCATCACACATGGCAGGCACGCCACCGGCAACCTGCGCCACGCCGCCCGCATCCCGCGCTGCCTGTTTGATGATGTTGGGAAAATCCTCAAACGGCTGGTGGGCCGACAACATATCGTTGAACGACGTGATGATGCCGATGTTCAGGCATTCACCTGCCTTTAATGCTGATTTGTCACCCGGTCCGCAGGCGGCAAACCCATGGGCGAGATTGCCGCAACTCAGAGCAGTGCGATTGGGCCCTTGGGCCGCAGCGGTGTTGACCCGGTCCAGATAGGCCTCGCGGGTCTTGCGAGAGCGTTCAACCAGACGTTCGGTAACGGCAGCGATGGGCGCGATGGTCATGGGCAGTCTTTCAAGATTCGGAGACAGGGCAAAATACAAAGGCGGGGCAGGGCAGGGCAGGGCAGGTTTATGGTGCCCAATAGGTGGTGATCTTGGCATCTGGATGGCGCAGGATATGGCGAACCGGCATGTCACAGGCAGCGCCCTCGTCCATCGCGTCTTCATAGACCGTGCGCTTTTCATCGCCCTCGATATGCAGATAGATCTTTTGGGCAGATGCAATTGGCGGCAAGGTGAACGTCACCCGCGGCTCGCCCGCGCCCGGTGCTGACGTGAGCATCAGGGCTTCACTGGTTTCAGCACTGGTCAATATATCGAGGTTTTCAGCACCTGGAAACCAAGAGGCCGTGTGACCATCTGTGCCCATGCCCAAAATAACCACATCAAATTTGCGCGCCGATGCCGATGCTGATGCCGGTCCAGGTTCGGATTTGATGCCGTGAGTTCTGGCGCACCACAGGGGTGCAAATTGGGCGGACGCCGCTTTGTCGGTCAACAGGGTTGAGCGCACCATTCGTGCATTGCTGCGCCCATCATCATCGCCAACACACCGTTCATCCACCAGTGTCACATGAACCTTTGCCCAGTCGAGTTCACGGTTTGCAAGCTCACCAAACAGAGCGCGAGGGGTGTTGCCGCCCGAGACTGCAAACCGCGCACTTCCATGTTGCTCAATCGCACCGGCTAAATCAGCCACCAACGAGTCTGCCAGGGCGCGGACCAATTCTTCGCGGTTGGAAAATTCGCACAATTCAACGGGGCGCATCGGGGCCACCATCGTTCCAGATACGGTTGTCACGGGCGATCAGATTGATCGATTGGGGCGGTCCCCAGGAACCCGATGGATATGTTTCAACCGCTTGTTCGGTTTCTTCCCAGGCATCGAATATGGGATCAATCCAACGCCAGGCAGCTTCCACTTCATCGCGCCGCATGAACAGGGTCTGATTGCCGCGAATGACATCCAGCAGCAGCCGTTCATAGGCATCGGGGCTGCGCTCTTCGAAGTTCACAGCAAAGCTCATATCCAGCGGTACGTGGCGCAAGCGCATGCCGCCGGGGCCAGGATCCTTGATCATGATCCATTGTTTAACGCTTTCATCTGGCTGCAACCGCAAGACCAATTTGTTGGAATGCATTGCCCCGGCACCCTTGGCGAAAATGGAATGGGGCACCGGGCGAAACTGAATCACAATTTCAGACATGCGCATGGCCATGCGCTTGCCGGTGCGCAGATAGAACGGCACGCCTGCCCAACGCCAATTGTCGATCTCGGCTTTAAGTGCCACGAAACTGGCCGTGCTGGACTCGGTTCCCAATTCGTCCAGATAGCCCTGCGCCTGTTCGCCCTCCACCGTTCCGCGACCATATTGAGCACGTACCGTGGTGTTGGCAGCCGTTTGGCTGGTGATCGGTTTCAGGGCCCGCAAAACCTTGAGCTTTTCGTCGCGTATGGCATCGGCTTCGCCGCTCGCAGGTGGTTCCATCGCCACAAGGCAAAGCAGTTGCAGCAGGTGGTTTTGCACCATGTCGCGCATGGCACCGGATTTATCATAATAGCCTGCGCGACTGCCCACGCCCACGGTCTCCGCCACGGTGATTTGCACGTGGTCAATATGGGTGCCGTTCCACAGCGGCTCGAACAGGGCATTGGCAAAACGCAGGGCCAACAGGTTCTGCACGGTTTCCTTGCCAAGATAGTGGTCGATGCGGAAAACCTGATGCTCGTCAAAATGTTCGCCAACCACCCGGTTGAGTTCACGCGCTGATTCCAGATCGCGCCCCAATGGTTTTTCGATCACAAGGCGTGTGCGGTCATCAATCAGGTCAAATTTTTCAAGTTGAGCGCTGATATCGCCAAACAAGCCAGGCCCCACAGCCAGATAAAACGCGCGGATGCGGCCATCATCAAATTGCTTGACCAGATCGCGCAGCTCAGCCCAGCCATTATCGCTTTTGGCGTCCACGGGCACATAGTGCAGCCGGGCGATGAAGCGTTCCACATGCTCTTCTTCACGTTCATTGTCAGGCACGTGGGTCTTGAGTGCGTCACGGGCAAACTCCCGATAAGCCTCGCTGGTTAATTCTGCACGCGACGCCCCAATCAGGCGGGAAGGGGCAGGAAGCTGGCCATCTCGGTCGCGCTGGTAGAGCGAGGGGAGCAATTTGCGCTGGGCCAGGTCGCCAGTGCCACCAAAAAGCACGTAATCAAAAGGCTCTACAGGGATAATCTGTCGCGTCATGGCTTGTCCTGCCGGTTTCACAAGGCATGATACGCCTGTCTGCGCCTGCCAGAATTTGGGGCAATCTAATCGATTTAAAAGCAGATGTAAATTGGGTAAAAACTCAGGCTCCAGCCTGGTTTTGCAACTCACAGCGCATGTAAACGCGGGCAAAACCATGCTCGGTAATGCGGCGGGTTTCGACAAAGCCCAGGCGTTTATAAAACGCGATATTCTCCACCATCTTTTCGTTCGTATAAAGCTCCAGCGCCGTGCGACTGTGGGATAGTGCCGCTTGCTGCAACATTAATATTGCAGCGCGCCCCAAGCCCTGGCCCTGGGCCGATGGCAATAAAGCAATATTGTCAATGAACAGATCATCGGGGCGCAAGCGCCACACCACATACCCGGCAAACATCCCATCATGCTGGATAAGATCAACATGATCTTGCGGATCGGCCAGATGCGCAGGAAAATCCGCAATCATGGGAGCCGGTATCTGTCCCATACGCTCAACATAATGGGCGTAGGCACTGCGGGCGCAATCGGCAATTTGGGCAAGATCACTGGCCGATGCGGCCACAAGTTTCGCTGACAAAACGACCCCCTTTCCTTGGTGCGTGGTTTGGCCCATCGTGGGGCCAAATCATTCAGCGGCACAAGAGGAGACACCCATGCGCCTTAAGGAGAAAGTTGCAATCATCACAGGTGCCGGATCCGGTTTTGGCGAAGGCATGGCACAACGATTTGTCGCCGAAGGTGCAAGCGTTGTGGTGGCCGATCTAAATGGGGATGCAGCGCAAAGGGTTGCAAGTGACCTCGGTGCCAGCGCAATCGCGATGGAAGTTGATGTCGCCAGCGCAGGCGACAACGAAGCCATGGTGGCAGCCGCAAAAGAACATTTCGGCAAGCTTGATATTTTCGTTCTCAATGCCGGTGTGACCCACAAGAATATGAGCTTGCTGGATGTGGATGAAGCGATGTTTGACCGAATAGGCGATGTGAATATGAAGGCGCTGTTCCATGCCTCCAAACACATTGTGCCTGCGATGATCGAAAATGGCGGCGGGTCCATTTTGGCAACCGCATCCACGGCAGGGTTGCGACCGCGCCCCGGTCTGGTGTGGTACAACGCATCCAAAGGGTGGGTGATCAATGCCTGCAAATGTATGGCGGTGGAACTGGCCCCCCACAACATACGGGTCAACAGCCTGTGCCCGGTCGCCGGAGAAACGGGCATGCTGGCCGATTTCATGGGCGAGGATACGCCGGAAATCCGCGATAAGTTCAAGAGCGTGATACCGCTGGGCCGGTTCAGCCAGCCGCGCGACATGGCCAATGCGGCGCTTTATCTTGTCTCAGATGAAGCTGATTTTGTCACCGGCGTGGCAATGGAAGTGGACGGCGGGCGCTGCGTATAGCGCCCGCAATCAAGGCTGTGCCGATGTCTTACGCTGACAGCGCGTGGTGATCGGCCACATAAAACGCATAGCGTTGGCCAATCTGGCCGCTGGCTGTGGCGGCTGCGGCGCGCGCATTGGCCAGCAGAGTTTCTTCACGATCATCTTCGGCATTTGGCAAGGCAATGCCAAGTGCGAATTCAACCAGAACCGGTCGGCCCGCCAAATCATAAGGCATGTTCAACTGGCTAATCAGGCGTGATGCCAGGGCTTCTGCGTTTTGTGGATCGGTCACAGACTGTTCCAGAACAGCAAATTCAGCCCCTTTGAGTTTGGCCGACAAATCTTCCTTACGCACACAATTGCGAATGCGGCCACCAATCTGGCGCAGCAATTCATGGCCGGCTTCTTCGCCATGGCGTTCTGCGAGCGCGTTAAAATTGGTCACCTGAATTGTGATGAGTGCGAAATACTCTTCTTCCCAGCTTTGCGCATAGGCTTCATCGATGCAGCGCAACAGCACCCGCTCATTGGGCAGGCTTGTGCGCCGGTCGTAGAAACCCGCATGTTCCAACTCGTCCTTAATGGCATAAATATCGCTCACATCATCCAGCGTGGTGATAAAGCCGCCGGTTTCCACCGGGATATATCCAACGGACAACACCCGGCCATCTGGAAGTGTTTCAAACAGGTTTTCAACACTTGCGTTGCGCACAATATTGAGATGTTTGGTGACATAATGGTCACCATCATTGCCCGGCACATCGCCGCTTTCCACGCGGTGGTTCATCACATCCATAAATGCAGCCGATTGCGCACGCAAAGAAGGCGGCAGATCCAGCATGTCTGCGAAAACGGTGTTGCAATCGATCATCTCGTAATTGATGTCAAAAATCGCAATGCCACGCCCGCTTTTGTCCAGCAGTGCAGCGCGTTTTTCCTTTTGACGTGCAACCGTTGGCCATTCGCGATGCGTATGGCTCTTTTGGTTTTTCAGATCGCTCTTGCGCCGTTGATGAATCATATTCTAACTCCCGTTACCCGCTCGCCCATGGCGAACCCGCCCAGAACGCCACCCCATTTGTCCCATGGAAAACGGCGCATGATAAGATTTGGCGCAATTTGCAACGCAGCCAGTTAACGGCTCGGTAATACCTGCCAGCCTTTGACGTGTTAGGTTAACGCTTGATTGAGATCGTCGATCAGGTCTTGCGCCTCTTCAATGCCCACCGACAGGCGCAACAGATCATCAGGAACACTGTCTTCAATGACATGGCGGTGTTCCACCAGACTTTCCACACCGCCAAGTGATGTGGCGCGCTTAAACAGTTGTAGCTTGCCGACCGTGGCATGGGCCGCATCGAAACCGCCATGCAGGCGGATGGAGAGCAGGCCACCAAAACCATCGCTCATTTGTTTGCAGGCGATCTCGTGGCCCGGATCGCTTGCAAGACCCGGGTAAAGCACCCGGGCGACTGCCGGATGGTCTTGCAGGGTTTGTGCAATGGTAAGTGCGTTGGCGCTCATGCGCTGCGCCCGCAAGGGCAGGGTGCGCATTCCCCGAATTAGCAGCCAGGCTTCAAACGAGCCGATAACCGCGCCCGCATCATGGCGGTCTACAACGATGTCCTGCCAGATTGGCGTGGTCGCATCAGCACATATCAATGCGCCCGCGAGCACATCACTGTGCCCATTAATGCCCTTGGTCGCCGAATGCATCACGATGTCTGCACCATGGGTCAGCGGCTGGCTGTGCACCGGCGTGGCCGCCGTTGAATCCACCACCAGCTTGGCCCCCATTTTATGGGCATGGTTGGCACAGACGGCAATGTCGCTGGTTTTCAAATAGGGGTTGGAGGGTGTTTCAATCCACACAATATCGGCAGGGCCGGTAACGGCTTGCAATACGCCGGGTTCGGCACAGTCGACTTCCACCAGTTCGATATTGCGTCGCGCACAAAAGTCCCGTGCCCATTTCGTCACGCCCCAGTAAATGCCGGTCTGCATGACGATACGCCCACCCTTGGCTACAGTGCGCAACACGCTGACTGCTGCAGCCATGCCAGACGGAAACAACAAGGCTGCTTCCCCGCGCTCGGCCTGTGCCAGCATGGATTCCACCAGCCGCGCGAGATCATTGTCATCACGTGAATAAATATGATTGGGCGACAGGGGCGCATAATCTTCATCACGCACGAATGTGGTCGCCGACTGGATGGGCGGCACAACACCGCCGGTTTGCGGGTCAATCGCCCCTCCTGCCTGCGCAAAAAGTGTAGGCAACGAGGGCGAATTCTTCTGGTCGGTCATGGCGACTTCTTTTTCTCAGGGTCTTTTTTCTCAGGCGCAAACCGTTTGCGCATCTCGGCACAATGGTCGGTAATATCTGCCTTGGGCGTAAACATAACAATGTCGTAGAGCGGTGTGCCTTGCGCATTGCTTAAGCCATAATCGGCCGGGTCATTCTTGCCCGGTTGCACCTCGATCAATCCAATGGCGAAATTCTGTGCCCGTGGCGTGCGCACCGTGCGGGTGGTCCCATCCTTTTCCAGCGTCACGTCGTCATGGCCAGGCAATCGTTTTGCCAGCACCATGGGAACGCCGCGATCCTTGCGCACATGGCCATTCCCGGCGATCAGAACCGAACCGTTGCGACTGCCCGCTGCAATCATCGCATCTGCCATCACACCATCGCGGGCGCGTTGAACCAGAGCCATGGAGGGCAGGGCGGATTTGGGCAAAAGGCCGCAATGGGAACCGCTTAACTCGGCAGCGAGGCCATCTCGCAGCTTCGGGTCCATGGCTTCGTTTAGCGCAAACCGTTCACGTTCTTCCTGCGACAGTGCATCGGTGCCGCGTTTCGAAATGTCCCGCGTGCGGTCCCGATCCAGATTGCCCGCGACCATGCGCAACCCGTTGCGGGCTGCGGCCAGCCCAACGGGCCGGTAAATGTCCCAGGAAAACCAGCCACGTTTCTCCCAATCCAACCGCTTGGCAAAGTCATCCAACTGGGGATCCTTGTTGAGATCATAATCGGATATCTGCGCGGCATAGGATTGCGGCACCATTTCAAGTACGACAGAAGGGCGTCGACCATCCTTGACGATTTCATCAATCAACCACGCCTGAATGAGGTGATGGTCTGGATTGTCATGCTGCTCACCGATCAGCACATAGCGGGCAGCCTGTGCATAGCTCGTTAGAATCTGGCGGCGGATGGCCTGTCCGCCATCCGACAGATCAATCGGCCTGTTCAAACCCGGTACGTAGAGTTTTCCCGCCAGTTTGTGATCCTGATAGTGGCTGGATTGCCAGTTCGTCCATGGTTCCGCCGCCCGTGCAATGGTGGTCGAAAGAAGAAAAATACAGACGAAGGCGAGCCGGGTGATCATGTAATGCTCTCATTATTGGCGGCCCAATGGGTCAGCTTGCTGATGAAATCGTGGCATGCTTCCATCTGCGATATATCAATATATTCATCCGGCAGATGCGCTTGTTTGATCGAACCGGGGCCAAATATCACGCCGGGCACGCCTGCCTGCTGAAAATGCGCCGCTTCGGTGCCATAGGCTACACGACCAGATTGATTGAGCCCTGTCAGATGGCGCAACAGAGATTCCGCAGGCGATGCTTCGTCCGGTGTCATCGCAGGCAGGTAATGGCGCAGTTCATGAGTCACACCCGCATCTGGCGAAATCGCCTTAAGCGAAGGCACAATTTCCGTCTCGATAAAGGCAAACACCTCATCGACAATAGCCTGTGTGTCGTCGCCAGGTATATTGCGAAGTCCCCAGGAGAAGGCGCATCGGGCGGGAATAATATTCTGCGCCGTGCCGCCGCTGATCAGTCCGCAATCGACCGTGGTATAACAAGGAGAAAAGCCGTTGGAGGGATCTCCATTGTCTTTCAGCCTTTGTGCAAGGTCTTGCAGGAAGGTCAAAATACGCGCGGCATGAAAAATCGCATTGGCGCCCAGATCAGGCGCGCTGGAATGCCCATCCACACCGTGGACAATCGTGTCATAACTGTGACCACCCTTGTGGCCGCCAACGATCTGCATACTGGTAGGCTCGCCCACTATAACGGCAAGCGGGGCAGGCAGGTTGTCGCGCATATCATCAATCAGGCCGCGAACGCCGGTACAGCCAACTTCCTCATCATAGGAGAAGGCAAAATGCAGGGGGGTTTTTAGCTCAGATTGCGTCATTTGTTTTGCGTGCGCCATCACGCAGGCGATGAACCCTTTCATGTCGCATGTTCCACGGCCAAAAAGGCGACCATCGCGTTGGGTCAGTTTGAAAGGATCGCTTGACCAATCCTGCCCGTCTACAGGCACAACATCTGTGTGGCCGGAAAGTACCACGCCGCCGCGACCAGACGGGCCAATGGTCGCCCAAAGATTGGCCTTGGTCTTTTCTGCATTAAATGTGAGGCGGCTCTCAATGCCCAATTCGCTCAGCATGACGCGCAAATCTTCGATGAGATCGAGATTGGAATTGCGCGATGTGGTGTCAAATCCCACCAATCGCTCCAGCATGGCGATTGAATCGCTGGCCGTTGGGTTTGCGTTCAGCATGTTGAATGTGCCCCGATCTTTTCTGTTCAAATCTTGTTATGCCACAATAGTGCCTTTAGTTTCGATGGGCACAGCTGAATTGAGAACAAAATTATGCAACATGTCGTCATAAGTGGCACTGGTGTTTTCACACCGCCAGAAGTCATCACCAATGCGGAACTGGTGGAGGCATTCAACGCATATGCCGATAAGCAAAACGCGATCCACGCCGATGAGATTTCGGCAGGAACCCGCGAGCCGATGGCCCATTCCAGCGAAGAGTTCATTTTCAAGGCCTCCGGCATTGAACGCCGCCATGTGATGGATAAATCCGGCGTGCTTGATCCTGATGTCATGCATCCAAATCTGCGCCAACGTGATGATGACGAACAGGGAATTATGACCGAAATGGCTGTGGCCGCCGCCCGGGAAGCCATGGAAAAGGCTGGGGTGAGCGCCGATCAGGTGGGCGCTGTCATTTGCGCTGCATCAAACCATGAGCGCGCCTATCCGGCCATCGCCATTGAAATTCAGGATGCCCTGGGCATTGCCGGATTTGGCTTTGACATGAATGTGGCCTGTTCGTCGGCAACTTTTGGTATTCAGGCCGCTGCCGACATGATCCGCTCCGGCTCCACCGATTGCATTTTGATGGTCAATCCTGAAATTTGTTCGGGCCATTTGGAATGGCGCGACCGGGATTGTCATTTCATCTTTGGTGATGTGTGCACGGCTGTGGTCCTGCAGGAAAAATCAAGGGCCACTTCACAAACCCAGTTTGAGATCCTGTCCACACGCTGCCTTACTCAATTTTCCAACAACATTCGCAACAATAACGGTTTTCTGCGCCGTTCCCGCCCCTCGGGCGTGCAAGATCAGCGCGATATGCAGTTCATGCAAAACGGTCGTCAGGTGTTCAAGCAGGTGGTGCCGATTGTCTCCGACATGGTGGTGCAGCATTGTGCCGATGAAGGGGTGGACCCCACCAAACTTGACCGCATGTGGCTGCATCAGGCCAATAAATCGATGAATGATTTTATCGGGCGCAAAGTGCTTGGTCGCGTCCCCGAACTCACCGAACAGCCCAATATTCTGCAGGAATATGCCAACACGTCTTCAGCAGGCTCGATCATCGCATTTGCTCAAAACAGCGATGATCTGCCGGTCAACGCCATGGGAATTATCTGTTCCTTTGGCGCTGGATATTCGGTTGGAAACGTCATTGTAAAAAGAGTTGCTTGATCCATGATTTTTGTGGCCGAAACCAGGGATGGCAATCGCATCGAATACCGCGATACCAAGCGTTATCTTTGGGTTTTGTCTTTGACCGTACCTTTGATGCCGGTGATCGCAGTCTGGCTGTATTTTGCAACTGGTGGCCATGCATGGGTAACGCTGTTGCCCATTGTTTATTCCTACATATTCATTCCCATGCTCGACCTGTTGATGGGAGAGGACCATTCCAACCCGCCGCCAGAAGTGGTGGAGCAGATGGCGGATGACAATTATTACCGTGTGTTACTCCATATCTCGGTGCCGCTTTACTGGCTTGGCCTTCTTGTGCCCGCCTGGTTTGTGGGAACCCAGGATTTGCCCTGGTGGGCAGTGCTTGCAACGGCGGCTGGCGCGGGTTTCTCATCGGGAACGGCCATCACTGTAGGTCATGAACTGGGACATAAATCCAGCAAGGCGGACAAGTTTTCCGCGCTTATGGCCAATGCAATAACGGGCTATGGCCATTTTTGTGTCGAGCATAACAAAGGCCATCATACCTGGGTGGCAACGCCGGAAGACCCCGCGTCAGCCCGCTTGAATGAAAGTGTTTATGCGTTTGCCGCGCGGGAAATACCGGGCACGTTGAAGCGTGGTCTCATGCATGAACGTGAGCGCATGGCCAAAAAGGGATTGCCTTTCTGGCACTGGAAGAACGAGACCCTGCAAGGTTATGCAGTAACCTTGGTGGTGGACATTATCCTTATCATCGCCTTCGGCTGGGTCATGGTGCCGTTCCTGCTCATCCATAATTTCCTTGGGTGGTATTCGCTTACCCAGGCAAATTATGTGGAGCATTACGGATTGAAACGCCGCAAGAAAGAGAACGGACGCTACGAGCCTTGCGCCCCGCGCCATTCGTGGAACACCAATCACATTGTATCCAATTTGATGCTGTTCCATCTTCAGCGCCACAGCGATCACCACGCAAATCCCATGCGGCCCTATCAGGCATTGCGCAATTTCAATGATCTGCCGCGCCTGCCCTCAGGCTATCCCGGCACATTTGCCTTGGCCGCAATCCCGTTCATCTGGTTCAAGGTCATGAACCCGAAAGTGATGGCATGGGCCGAAGGCGATATGGACCGCGTGAATACGGGGTAGGGCGCTTCAAGGCCTCATAATCGAGGGCGCAAAACCAAAACTTCAACGCAGCGGTACAAAAGGATAGTTTGAAAGATATGCTTCGCTGACGGTCTTATTTGTCAGCAACGCCTCTTTCAACTTCTTTGCTTCTTCGGCGTCGACATATTCACCAACAACCACCCGAAAAAGGTTTTCTCCAGGTCTCGGCGCAACCACCATTGCCGGGGCTGGTGGATTGCGCTTGTTGATCACTGATTTCCAACTTTCGGCTGCTTTTCTGGTGCTGAACGTTCCGGTCATCACGAAAAACCGTTTATCGGCTGCCTCGGCCTTGCCAGCAGAAATAGCTTCGATCTGCTTTGCGATGGTCTGGAAACTTGGATCGGCATCCTTGCCGCGCAATGTGGCTGTTACATTAAGCTCGGTGACCTGTTTGTTCTGCACCGTTTGGGAAACAACCTCACCTTTCAACAGTTCCAATAGGCTGGGGACAGCGGTGCGGTCCGCACCTTTTAAGCTGCGTAGCAACATTGGTGTTGCCCGGGAGTCGTCCAGCCGCGAAAGGACGATTTGAGCATAGTTTCTTATAGTTGCACCCCTATCGCCAGCGTATCTGGCAATTTGGTTGAGTTGTTCGTCGGTAATGCGTTTCGACACCTCTTCATTCTTGCCTGGATTGTCCAGCAGAAATTTGTTGATTGCGACAAGCACGCCCAGTCGCGTTCTGTATAGCGGGCCCTTTTGTTCAAATGCCTGCATCATTGGTTCAACAGCAGCCAGTCCCTGTTTTGCCAGATCGAACCGGGCGTTTCTTCGGGTGATGGTATCTTCAGATTGCAGTTCTTCGATCAATATCTGCGGGGATACACCGTCACTTGCAAAAGCTGTGAATCCGTTTTTGAAGCTGCGAACCCAGGAGTTGATGTCCAGTGACGCGGTTTGCTTATTCGCCAGCCGTTTACGCATTTCCTGACAGTGATCGAGATTCTCATCATTCTTGGAAGTAGGCGTTGGAAATTTTGCGATATATTCACCGTTCAATTCCAGCTGACCAGTTGAATGATCTTCGCTGGTTTTCAGCAGCAATGAAGCCTGACCAGTTGTCGTCAGTGCTTTTTGAATTAAAGAGGCTTCAACACATTCAAACGTGAACTCTGCCCCTTGCTGTTCAAGTGTTTCGCAGTCCTCAACCCGAGCAATAGTGGTGCCGGTTTCACTGTGAATATGCGTGGAACCATCTGAGCTTGTGGCGATTTTCCAGCCCGATGATGGACTGACCAGGAGCGCTTCCCGTATTAATTGAGAATCGACGCACCGCATCGATTTGCGCAAGGCAGGCACCGTTACATGAAAGCTCAAAATTCCGCTTTTGAAATTCTCTTCTGTCAAAATTAGTTTTGCCGTGCGAGTTTTGCGGTCGGAAGACAGTTTTAAAACCTGAGGGATGTTTTCGTCAGCCGCGCTGGCAATCAGATTGGCTGACTTGGGCAAGGCGCGCAGTTGAACAGTGTCAAAATTTTGTCCGATCCAGGAATTTAAAAATAGTCCAAGTATTACGCCAATGGCAGCCCCACCGCTCATGGACCAGACTTTGTTTCCGATTCTGGCAGTGGCCCCCAAGGCACCAAACAGGAAGCCCAACCCCATGACGAGGACAAATTGGTTGATGCCTGAATTGTGGCGCAGCTCAAAATAACCCGCCGAAGCGAAAGCCAGCCCGATCACAATGCAGGCAACAACCACAGCGTCGAAATTCCTGAAGAAGGAATCTGACGTGGATTCGTTATTCGCATCTGCCCCTGCTGCATCATTTGGTGCAGGGCTATCTTGTAAATTTCCAGGTCGTTCGGGTGCTTGTGCCATCGTCTAGCCTCGCGGTAGAACGTCGCCCCTGGATGTACAGAATATCGCCGTGACCCCCGGAGAGTCAAATCCGATCAAGCATTGCATACCATGTTAGCGCCAGGGTTTTCAGAGGGTGGCGCAACAGCGTGCCGCCGGGGAAGGCCGGTATCTTCAATTCCTGCAGCAGTTTGATCTGGTCGCTTTGGCCCAAAAAACGCCGTGCGATCAACCGCCCGGTATGGTTGGACAACATTACGCCGTGGCCTGAAAAACCACCGGCGGTCCACAAGCCCGGTTTCAGTTCCCGCACATAAGGCAGGCGCGGCATGGTAATCGCAACATTGCCACCCCAGGCGTGGGTTAGCTCCACCTTGGCAAGATCGGGATAGATTTCAGCAATTTGCCTGCGGATAGTGCGCTCAATATCCCCCGGTGTTGATCTGCCATAGGCTTCGCGCCCGCCGAACAACAGCCGGTTGTCAGCGGTCTTGCGGAAATAGCGCACAACGAAACGGCTGTCGTCCACCGCTTCGCCACCTGGCAACACGGGTGAATTGTCGCCCAGCGGCACGGTCGATCCAATAAAGCTTTGAATTGGCATCACGTGCCGGGCAACGTCGCGCATCAGATCGTTATGGTGACCATTGAGAGCCACAAGCCCCCGTTGGGCCGTGATCGTGCCAGTGGAGGTTGTAACGACAATTTTTCCTTCCACTTTGATGGAGAGGGCAGGCGTATCCTCAAAAATGCGCGCACCGGCCCGCGCTGCAGCTTTGGCCAGCCCGATGACATATTTAAGCGGATGAATATGGCCGGTGCCTGTATCCCGTGTGCCACCAAAATAATGATTACTCCCCAAATGGGCGGCCATCTTTTCGCGGTCGAGCCATTCAATTGCATCATAGCCGTAATGGGTGCGCAGGTGGTCAACCTCCTCACGGGCTTCGGCCTCAAACCGCGCCCGGTGCATGGGGGTAAGTTGTCCTGGCTGATAGTCGGTATCAAATTTCTCGCGTTTGGCGGTGTCGAGCAATTCACGCTTGGCATCCTCGGCCATATCCCAAAGGGCTTTGGCCCGGGAATTTCCGACAGCCTTTTCCAGCTCGCCGACTTCGGCGCGCTGTCCCGACCCCATTTGTCCGCCATTGCGGCCGGACGCGCCATCGCCAAACCGATGGGCGTCAATCAACACCACATCCGTGCCGTTGCGCGCCAGCTCAAGTGCCGCGGAAAGACCGCAAAACCCACCACCAATCACCACCACATCACAATTGGAATCCCCATCAAGCGAAGGGTATTGGGGGCGGGGGCCGCAGGAACTCTCATACCATGAAAGCCCTGGAGAAATCGGAGAGCGATAGTTTGGGTCGGTCATGTCAACTGTCATGAAACTTCATACATTCAACAACAAATGTTCCCGTTCCCACGGAGATATCACCTTCATGAAGGTTTCAAATTCTTCCCGTTTGATCGCGCTGTAGAGCCCCACAAAAGATTCTCCCAACACCTCAATCAGATTGTCATCGGCTTCAAATGCGGCCAGCCCGTCAAGCAGGCCCCGGGGCAGGTCATTGTCGCCCTCATTGGCTGTTTGATCGGTGGCGGATGCGGGCACCAGATTGCCGATCATGCCCAGATATCCACATGCCAGCGATGCGGCAATCGCCAGATAAGGGTTCGCGTCCGATGAAGGGATACGGTTTTCCACCCGCCGCGCCACGTGGGATGACGTGGGCACCCGCAATCCGGTCGTGCGATTGTCATAACCCCAGCGTACGTTGACGGGCGCGGATGTGTGGGTCGTCAGCCGACGATAGGAATTCACGTAAGGTGCCATCATGACCAGCGATTTGGGCACATAATGCTGCATGCCACCGATGAACCCCCGAAACAGGGCTGTTTCTTCCCCTTCGGCACCGCTGAAAATATTCTCACCTGTTTCCATGTCCACCACACTTTGGTGAATATGCATGGCAGAACCCGGTTGGCCTTGAATGGGTTTGGCCATGAAAGTGGCATACATGCCATGTTTGATGGCCGCTTCACGGATGGTCCGTTTGAACATGAACACCTGATCCGCCAGCTCAATAGGGTCACCGTGATTGAGATTAATTTCAAGCTGTGCAGCGCCTTCTTCGTGAATGAGTGTTTCGATCTCCAGTCCCTGGGCTTCCGAAAAATCATAGACATCATCGATCAGCTCATCGAATTCGTTGACGCCTGCAATGGAATAACCGTTGCCGCCGCTAATGGGCCGCCCGGAGCGGCCAATGGGCGGCTCCAGGGGGAAGTCCGGATTGGAATTGGTTTTAACAAGATAAAACTCAATCTCCGGCGCCACCACAGGTTTCCAGCCTTTTGCTGAATAAATATCGACGACTTTGCGCAAGACATTGCGTGGTGTGTAGGCAGTTGGCGCGCCGGTATGATCATACATATCGCAGATCACTTGCGCGGTTGGATCACTTTCCCAAGGTACCGCCGACAGTGTGGAAAGATCAGGAATGAGCCGCAGATCCCCGTCATTGGGCGGGTAGCTGAACATATCGCTTTCTTCAGGATAATCGCCGGAAATGGTTTGCATGAAAACCGAGCTTGGCAGTGCCAGTGTGGAATCATTGAGAAATTTGGCCGAAGGCATCATTTTTCCGCGCGCCACCCCGGCAATATCCGGTGTGATGCATTCAATGTCTTCAATGCGGCGTTCCGCCAGCCATGTGGCGGCGTCTTCGATGCTGTCCACCCCGCGATTAGCATTGGGTTTTTCGGAAGGTATTTTGGGGCCGCCGGATGACATGGAGTGCTGCTGAATGAGAGGAAATTTCGCCGCAAACTAGCAGAGCCGACCCACATGGCAAATGGTTAGCAAAACACGGAAAATTAACGCTTTGTTTCCTAAACTGCCCGCTTACAAATTGGGAGCGAACCGGGCAATGGACAACGAAGCACTGATGCGGCGGATCAACGCTGCGACGGACGCGAAAAAGGCTGCAGCTGCGCAACGCACAACTGCGCCAACGGTGGCTGCGGCTCAACCGATGCGCCAATCGCCGGTTTTACGTCAGTCCACGGCCATTCCCACAAACCCGCCCCCGGTCGCTCCTCAGCCAACAGCCGCACCGGCCGCACCCCAGGTAGCGCGCGCCACACCTCAGCCCGCACCGGCCCAACCAATTCCTCAACCGGTTTCAGCAGTGGTCCCACGGGCGGCGCCAGCAGCAGTGCAACCGGCAGCAGCGCCGGTTCAACCTTCCCATGCAACCGCCCAACAGTCGCAGGTGCCACCAGTCGTGCCGCCACAAACTGCTCCCCAGGCAGCACCCCAGTCAGCGCCGGCCAGCAGCAACGCACCTTTGATGAGTTTCAGACCTGTCACACCAGTAGCCGAGCCTGTTTTGAAAGACGGGCCACGGCCCATGCGTAAGGAAGAACGGCCCGAAGCCTTTGTGATTGCGTGTAATGGCAATATGGCGGTCGTTCAGGGGGATACGGGCTGCGTGGACACAGTGACAGGCTTGACCTGGGCAGTTGGGCGCATGTTGTCCATTGTTGTCGGCGACAGCCGCGTGGTCGGCATGATCTGCGATGTGGAAATGCCGAATGGCGAATTTACCCCTGAAGACAGATCTGTGTTGCGTTTTCAGGTCGAGCTTCAGGGTGAGGTCAATGAAGATTCAGACACGGGCAAACCCAAATTTGTAAAGGGCATCACCCGTTATCCCGGTGTTGGCTCCGTGGTTCACCAGATCCGCGCCGCCGATCTGGCATCTATTTACGCTGCAACCGGCGACACCAATGCTGTGATCGGGCACTTGTCCCAGGACGATTCAATTCCTGCCTTCGTAGACATCCCCGACATGCTGTCGAAGCATTTTGCAGTGTTGGGATCCACCGGTTGTGGTAAATCCGCATCCGTATCATTGCTGCTTCATGCAGCCCAGGAATTGGTGCCGGATTTGCGCACGATCATCCTTGACCCCCACAATGAATATTCCCGTGCCTTTCCCGAAGCGAACACAATTTCCCAGATCAATCTGGACCTGCCATTCTGGCTGTTCCAACTGGAAGAATATGTGGAAGTGCTGTTTCGCGGTAAGCCCATTGTCCACGAGGAAGTGGATGCCCTGCGGGAATTCATTCCAGACGCCAAAGTAAAGTTCCGCGACAGCGAAGACCGGGTGAAACTGCGCCAGGATTCAACTTCGGGCGGGTTCACCGCTGATACGGCTGTGCCCTACCGGATGGCTGACCTGTTGGCCTTGATTGACGAAGAAATGGGCCTGCTGGAATCGCGCTATGAGAAAACCACACTGAAGTCCCTGAAAGCGCGTATCAATGCCCATTGCAGCGATCGTCGTTACGCCTTCATGTTCCGCCACCGCACGATTGAAGACATTGCCGCCAAGATCATAGGCAATTTCTTTGGCCTGCCCGGCACCGGGTCGCTCAACACCATCATTCAAATGGCCGGCATGCCCGCAGAGGTCGTGAATTCGGTCGCATCGGTCTTGTGTCGCCTGTCGTTCGAACTGGCCATTGCCGCCAAGGGCAATCTCAAAGTGCTCGTGGTGTGTGAAGAGGCCCACCGCTATGTGCCCGCAGGCAAGGATGGATTTGAACCCACCCGCCGTGCAATTGCGCGCATCGCCAAAGAGGGCCGTAAATATGGGTCCTTCATGGCGATCATTTCCCAGCGTCCCTCGGAGCTGGACCCGACGATCCTGTCCCAGTGTTCGACCGTGTTCTCCCTGCGCCTGACCAATGATTTTGACCAGGACATCATCCGCCGCGCGATATCTTCGTCTTCGGCCAGTACGATTGCATTCATCTCGTCCCTGTCGAACCGTGAATGCATCGCCTTTGGGGAAGGCATGAGCACCCCCATGCGCATGCGTTTCCGCAACCTGCCAAAGCAATGGCTGCCCGGTGCGGAAGCCGATGTCTTCGGCAATTCCCAACCCGTGCGCGATGCCCAAAGCTGCGCCCGCGTCTTCCACCAATGGCGCGGCGAACTTTCTGCTTAAAGCGCGTTTCGTTTAACAGGTTTCACCGGAACGCGCTTGAGCTGTTTTGTTTGCGGGTCTGTATCGCTCATTCGTAAGGACGAACAAACGATACACGCATCAAGCCTCCGCGGCGCGGCGGAAGACACCGGCAAATGTCAGGATCATCATAGATGTGATGACCCATCCTATAATGGCATAAAGGCCGCGGCCAGACCGCCAAAGGTGGCTTTCTTTAATCTCTGTGTGTCCAATCCAGGAATTTTCTGCAGACCCCACACGCGCCAACACGGCATCTTCTGGATGCGCACTGCGCAGGTGGCATCTTTGTTCCTGTTGAAATGTCAAAATCGGCACCGCCGTATCCATCGCATAAATCCATGGGATCACCCGGTCTCCACATTGTTGCGACTGCGATGCATCAGTACTTTTGCTGTTGGCGACAAGAAAACCACGATTGTCAGCAATGCCTGTGAGCAAAGTTCCCAACAAAACAAACACAGCAAATGTCGCCAGCGCCCGCTGAGGCGAAAGCCCATAGCGAAACAACAAGCCATGTAACATCCAAAGCAGTTTGCGTGGATGCGTCATCAGGCTTGTCTCAATGTGAAATTTCTCTGCAAGGACTGTACGGGACGCCCTTATGTCCCCCTGGTTTCGAAGGGTGAGTGCAAGTTGCTCGTAAGGCTGATTGAAAAATGTTGTGGAAGTCGGTTTCCCATTTGCATATTGCAGCCGCAGCCAACGGTTTCTCCGCGTCGACATTTCCCTAAAGCGGGTTTTTAAACGGGTGCGTATCTCTTTGCCTTCGATACGCTCATAGGGAACATAAGAGCGACGCCGGGATCGATAATTGTAAAGCCGCTTATATTGGAACCCCTGTAGGCTAAGTGTGATCTTATCACCCCAGGCTCTTCCCCCGCCATCATCCAGCGCATCGCAGTTCGCCTGAGTCAGGTCAAAATCTGCGGTATTGTAGTTGTCGGCATCCGCACCATAGATCGTCTTGTAATATCTTTTGAAATCGGGTGTCTGCGTCACCTTTAAATCGCTGACGCTAAGCGTGCGTTCAATATTGGCGTGTGAAAGTGTAATACGCCCTGATCTGCTCTGTCGGTCCAATCGTTCGATTTCCGCCCGGTCGATAGCTCTTGGGCGCTTGAAATAGAAGTCAGATATGGCCTTGCTTTCGTCTTCCTCCAGGTCGTTTTCCCGATACCAATCGAGATATTCGCACAACACGGCCAGCTTTTCGGGGTCATCCAATATCGCCATATCAAAACTCAGCGGCACATCCTGAATAATCTCCAGATCGTGCATCAAAAGTGTGCCCTGGACCTGAAGTCCAAACAGATTGATGGCGCCTTCCGTGGTTGGTGAAATCCAACAATCGCCAGTTGCCCGTAGTGACGATGCGCGTAAAGCAGGTACGCCTGAAAGATGCGTCTGGACGACCTCGAACCCCGCATCAATGCGCGCGGCGCTTGCATCCAGCACACCTTTTATCTCGATTTTGGTGCCCGATTCAGGTTTTCGGCCCGTGAAACTCAGAGCACCACCAACAATGGTGCGTGCCAGATTTATCGCGACCTGCCGCACATCATCCACTTTATAGGAGCCGCCGATGAAGAAGAAATCGCGTGTAACGGTCATGGTGGAACAGTCGATCTGCCCCGAAATGTCGACGGGGTTGTCTTGCCCCGGTATGGAGTTTTGAAAAAACTGCATATATCCGCCAATCGTCGCATCGGACATATCAAGTGCTTTTCCACCAGGGTTTGAAAGGCGAATGCCGGTGAACAAAACACCTTTGTCCACACGTATTCCGCTGAAATCCACCGCCCCGGTGATTTCCAGACATTGATTCTCGTCTTTTATCACCGCCCCATGAAGCGTTAGTGCGCCGTTGATCTGTAAGCCAGTGCCTTTTATGGCCGAACCCTGACTGCCTTTGATAATTGCCGCGGCGATGCGTAAATTTTGCCCGACCTGCATTCCGCTGAAGTCCAGATCGCCATGAAATTCGCTGCGCATGGTTTTGCCGTTTGGGCTGGTGATGCCAATGAAAAATTCTCCACGAACGTTGGCATGGCTTGCCGATAGAGCCGTGCCGTTTTCACCGTTGATAAGAATGCCCTGCAACAAGGCTGGCCCGTTGATCGTGGCGGCACTCAGATACAACCCACCAGTGATACGGGATTGAACAATTTTGCCGTCATTGCCAGCAGCACAATTTGTGAAAAGCCCGCTAAGCGTTGCCCGCGCAAGATCAAGGGAAGCTTTTTCTTTATCTCCAATCAAAGTGCAGTTCATGGACAAATGCTGGGCAATCGTAGAGCCGCTAAAGTCAACGCTTTTATGCGCATGAAATGGAAAGAGATTGCCGGATGGAGACATCGTGCCATCGAGTTGCAGACTTCCACCAATGTTCAGTCGCTGTCCAAATATGGAATGTTTGACGTCGCCAATTATCTCGGTTCCGGTCAGATTAACATCGCCGCCAACCTTGGTGTTACCCAATTGCAAAATACCTTCAATGCGCGTTTGCAAGAAGACCTGTTCGTGTGATTGGGTATGGACATGCAAGCTGGCATTCATCACGCATTCGGCAATCCGAAGGGCAACATAGCTGCCATCTGCGGCCTCAACGCGGTTGAGCATGGCAGGTTTTTCCAACAGGCAACTGTTCATGTAAATGCCGCCGCCAAACCGCGCACCTATCATGTCCACGCGGCCAATGGCGTGAAAACGCTGGGCAGAACGGTCGCTGGAATTGATAGGAAGCGCAAGCAGGCTGCCACCAACGATGCAGGATTGCATGAGCAGTGCATAGTTTTCGCCACGATAGAGTCTTGCACCGCAAAGATTCAGATCGCTGGCAAGCTCGGTATCGCGCAAGGATACGCCACCATGGGCACTGAAATCAGGAAACAATATGAGTTCGCCGTCGACGCGGGCATCATTAAATTGCAGTGCGTAATTGGGTCTGCCTTCTCGCGGCAAAGGATCGCGCGTAAGTGTGCGCAAGGTCGTTTTCGAAATTTCCACGGTGCCTTTGAATTCAGCACCTGATCCAATAATCCTGCACACATTGTTGGAACCAATTGCCTGGCATCTGTTTATCCGGATACCGCCGCTAACTCTGGCCCCTTCAAGGTCAAGCAATTCGAACTGGCACTCTTCCATCTCCAAAGCCCGCAGATCAGCTTCGCGCAAATTGATCCTGTGGCAAGACACCCCCGAAAAATGCAGGGCCGGAATTTCCACGCCAACAATATGGCGGCCAAATTCCAAGTCCAATTCATCCCCTTCAATGTGGCAATCACGGAGCACAATGCGGTCAGGAACGGGCGCGCGTGATCCAGCTTCATCCACGCCTGAAATAGGCAGCCCCAGGATGAGTTTGCGCAGGAGAGACGCCTTTATGCGCGCCTTGGACGGGCTGGAAGCGGCAGGTGATTTCGTGGAATTTCCATTGCGTACGCTGTCGATGAATTCCAGTTCAAATTTTGTGAAGTCCAAAGTAATCCCCGGCAGGCCCCAAATACGCCCCATCAAACCGGGCAACAAATTCAATCTTGCATGTAATTCTATGCAACTGACAAGAGACCTGTTGGGTATCGTGTTTTAAGGGGTTACCTGAAGATGCCCCAATAGCAGCTTTCGGATATTGGGTCGGGCCCATGCGATGGGGCCGTCCTGTTTGCGCAGGATCTGGCGTGCGTCATTGAGCATGAATGTGACCGGATAACCTCGAATGGGGAATACGGCTGGCGCCAGTTCAGGTGCGGTTTGCAGTGTTTTCAAATCTTGCAGTCCCAGCCGTTCGCGCAGGAAATTTTCCACATCGTCAAATTCGATGCTGTCCACGGACACGACCATGAACCGGTCACTGGCGCCTTTTTCATCCAGCAGCTTGGCAAATTCCTCCACTTCTGGGAGTTCTTCGCGGCACGGCCCGCACCATGTGGCCCAAAGGTGAATAATCACCGGGCCATCCGGCAGCGCATCGCTCATCAGTTTCGATGATTTGCCATCGCGGACCTCGAGCAAGTGCAGCGCCAGCGGATCATCGGGATTGGCCAATTGGGCAGCAGCGCTTTGCGCCCAAAACAAACTGGCGAAAAGGCAGGTAAGCATTTTAATGGGAAAGGGGATGGTCATCGCAGGGTCCATGAAACAGTCACCAGCCACCATGCCAAGAAAAAGGCCGCCCGAACAGTCGGACGGCCTTTCACATTTTTGATAGTTTCGAACGTCCTACGGTGTTATCCGAACTGGTTCATCGTATTATCTTCGCCAGCAGCCTTGAGCGCTGCGTCGCCTGCAAAATATTCCTTGTGGTCATCGCCCATGTCGGAGCCTGCCATGTTTTGGTGTTTCACACAGGCAATACCCTGGCGGATTTCCTTGCGCTGAACACCTGCAACATAGCCAAGCATGCCCTGGTCGCCGAAATATTCCTTGGCCAGATTGTCGGTCGACAAAGCGGCCGTGTGATAGGTCGGCAGGGTGATGAGGTGGTGGAAAATACCTGCACGCTTGGCAGCATCGGCCTGGAATGTGCGGATACGTTCATCGGCCTCAATTGCCAGATCGCTTTCATCATATTCAGCATTCATCAGTTGAGCCCGGTCATAGCCCGCCACGTCACGCCCCTCTTCGCTCCATGCATCGAACACTTGCTGGCGGAAGTTTAATGTCCAGTTGAACGACGGGGAGTTATTGTACACCAGCTTGGCATTGGGAATGACTTTGCGGATTTCATCCACCATGCCAGCAATTTGCTCGATATGCGGCTTTTCGGTTTCGATCCACAACAGGTCTGCGCCATTTTGCAGGGACGTGATGCTGTCGAGCACACAGCGTGCTTCACCGGTGCCTGCACGGAACTGATAGAGATTGCTCGGTAAGCGCTTTGGGCGCACCATTTTGCCATCGCGGTTGAGGATCACGTCCCCATTGGTGGCATTCTCCGGCGTGATCTCTTCGCAATCCAAATAGGAATTATATTGGTCACCAAGATCACCCGGCTCCTTTGAGACCGCGATCTGCTTGGTCAGGCCGGCCCCAAGGGAATCGGTGCGTGTAACGATGATGCCATCGTCCACACCCAGTTCCAGAAAGGCATAACGGCAGGCGCGGATTTTTGCGATGAAATCCTCGTGGGGAACCGTCACTTTGCCGTCCTGATGGCCGCATTGTTTTTCGTCAGACACCTGATTTTCAATCTGCAGGGCGCAGGCTCCGGCTTCGATCATCTTCTTGGCCAACAGATAAGTGGCCTCCGCATTGCCGAAACCGGCGTCAATGTCGGCAATCACCGGAACCACATGGGTCTGGTAGTCATCAATCTGTGTTTCCATACGCTTGGCGGCCAGTTCGTCGCCCCGTTCACGGGCGGCATCAAGCTCACGAAACAATCCGCCCAATTCCCGTGCGTCTGCCTGGCGCAGGAATGTGTACAATTCTTCGATGAGAGCCGGAACGGATGTTTTTTCATGCATGGACTGGTCGGGCAGGGGGCCGAATTCTGAACGCAAGGCAGCAACCATCCAGCCGGAAAGATACAGATAGCTGCGGTCCGTGGTGCCGAAATGTTTCTTAATGGAGATCAGTTTTTGCTGGCCGATAAATCCGTGCCAGCAGCCCAGTGACTGGGTGTATTTTGAAGGATCGGCATCATAGGCGGCCATATCCTTGCGCATGATGGCCGCCGTATAGCGGGCAATATCCAAGCCGCTTTGAAAGCGGTTTTGCAACCGCATCCGGGCAACGCTTTCCGGGTCGATGGCAGACCATGGTGTGCCATTGCTGTTGATCAATCGGGCAGCCGCGAGGGTTTCGTGAGAATAGGACATTTTCGTTTCCTGAGTTTTTGTTGAGAAAAAGCGTGCCAATTGAAAGGCACGCAGAATTTAAATGGCGGGTGGTGTTCCCTCTCGAAGCACCCTGCGGGTGTTGGCCGGTTTGGCCCGGTTTGGCCCGGTTTGGGATGTGGGTGCTTCGAGGCTCTGGGAAGAAGTTTGTTAACCCTTCACAATGACGGGGACCATCATGTCGCCCCAATTGCCATTGCCGCCGTGATGGCGTGCAGAACGCACCAGTTCGACACTCACGCCCGCATCAACGGCATTCATCACGGCATGGTTGAGGCGGTGCAGATCATTGGCCAGTTGACGGATCGCCGATTCCTGATCCGATGACACTGAACTCTGGCGGTCATTGGAAAGTTCGCTGGCGCGCTGTTTAGCTCTTTTGATGGGGGTAACGGTCTCAGACATGGTGCATTTCCCTTGGATAAGATGGGCTGCGGAGCAAATTTGCATCCCCCGCAGGGATGAAAGGCATGATCTGTAAATTTGTTACAAATGTAAGCGTCTTGCAGATCGACAAGGCCAATATTTCAATTCCATCCATGAATTTCTACGGGAAACCGCAAAAAAATGCGAAATTTGCAGTCGAATTGTCACAAAGCTGACAGTTTGAATTTGTCATTTTGTAACAATTGTCATAGAATTTTCTGGCTAAATCGATTGTTTTGTAAAATTGGACAAGCCCATGGCCGACAACAAGCTTTTTGCGGGCCCGCGCATTCGCCGCATTCGCACGGGGCTTGAATTGTCCCAGACCGCGATGGCGGCAGAACTTGATATTTCACCCAGCTATCTTAACCTGATTGAACGCAACCAGCGGCCCTTGACGGCGCAATTGGTCCTCAAACTGGTAACGCACTTCAAGATCGACCCTGAAGAATTGCAGCCCGCTGGAGAGGCCGGGTCGGTGGTGGCATTGCGGCAGGTTTTTGCCGACCCGCTATTGTCGGGCGAATTGCCGGGGCCAGATGAATTGCTGGAATTGTCCGACGGTGCGCCCAATGCCGCCATCGGAATTGTCAAACTCTACCGCGCCTATCGCGAACAACAGGAACGGTTGAGCGACCTGTCACGATTAATGGGAGAGAGCGGAGAAGGGGCTGACGCGGGGGCGCGGCAATTGCCCGTGGATGTTGTGCGCACCAAATTCGAGACAATCCCCTGGTGTTTTCCAGCACTTGAGCGGGCAGCCGAGCGGATTGACGCGGCGATGAACGAAAATCAGGGGCGCATGGCATCCCTGTATGCACTCTTGCGGGCGGACCATGGCATTGCGGTTCAGGTTTTGCCGGTTGAAACCATGCCGGTTTGGCGCAAACGGTTTGACCGCCATTCCGGGCGTTTGTTCATCTCCGAACGATTGCCCCGGGCCGGGCGGGCAGAACTGTTGGCGCAGGAACTTGTGCTGCGCAGGGAAGCCAAGGTTTTGGATGAGGAAATAGAATTGCTGGGCATTACCGGCGATGAAGCCCAACGATTGGCCCGTATGGAACTCGCCCGTTATGCCGCGCTGGCATTGCTGATGCCCTATGACAAATTCTTGCGCACCGCCGAGCGCGTTGCCTTCGATCCGTTGATTCTGGCCACCCGATTTGAAACCGGCTTTGCGCAAGTTGCCGAACGGCTTGTGTGTCTCCAGGACAAAAGCGGCACGAGACGGGCCAGCCATCCGTTCTTTGCCATGGAGGTGGACCAGGCCGGCAGTGTGTTGCGCCGAATCGGGGCAGGGGGCTTTCCCGTGGCGCGATTCGGTGGCGGGTGTCCGAAATTGGGCGTTTTTGCCGCATTTGCCAAGCCGGACGAGGTTGTCGCTGAACGGGTTGTGGATGCTGATGGCACTGTGTTCTTTACCCTGTCAAAAACGGTTGACGGGGCCCTTGGTGGCGCCGGTGATCGTCCGCGCAGAACCGCTGTTCTTTTGGGGCTGGTCGACCGACATTCCACCGACTTATTGGCGTCAAAAACGGGAGAAGCCGGGCTGCGGGTGGCCCGTGAAGGTGCGCTAACCCTTGCCCATGCAAGCTTATTACCGGATGCCCTGTCCGTTGCGCCCTTGCCGATTGGTCCCTCGTGCCGCCTGTGCGAGCGCCATGATTGTGCCGCCCGTTCGGCACCGCCGCTGACCAAACCTTTAGGACTGGACGATCTTGTGCAAGGGTTTGGTGCTTATGGGCTGGCCTAGTATTGTGACAAATAACCGTTTTTAAAAAACGTTGCACGCGCGGCATATATCTGAAAAAATTAACCATGGGGCAGCTATTAAAAACTCATATGCTCATTTCACGCATGCCAATTTTGTGAGGACTATAGATGTCAAGAACCCTTCGTCTAACGATGGCTGCTTTTGCAGTTACTCTTTTTGCAACGCCCGCCATTGCCGCCAAATGCAGCAATACAGGCGCAGGCTTTGATGCATTCAAACGTGATTTCGCCAAGGAAGCGCGGGCTGCTGGTATTGGCAAACGCGGCCTTGCGGCACTGGCCAGCACAAAATATTCGTCCAAGGTCATCGCCTATGACCGTCGTGTGAATCGCAGTTTTAAGCGTGCGGCCAGCTCAAAAGGCTCGTTTAACAAATTCTACGCCAAGAAAACCGCCGGTTTGCGCAGCCCTACCAAGGGCAAGCTGAATAAGCACAAGCGCCTGTTTGGCCAGATCGAAAAGAAATATGGCGTCCAGCGTGAGATTTTGGCCACCATATGGGGTATGGAAACCGGTTTTGGCCGCTACACGGGCAAACAGGATATTGTCACATCACTTGCTTCGCTTACCCATGATTGCCGTCGTTCGGGCTTTTTCAAGCCCAATCTGCTTGCGGCGCTGAAGATCGTCGATAAGGGCTGGATACCGCGTTCCAAATTCCGTGGTGCTGCCCATGGCGAAATCGGACAGACCCAGTTCATGGCCAAAAACTACATCAATTATGGCGTCGATTTTGATGGCCGTGGCCGTGATCTGTTGCGCTCAGTGCCCGATGTTCTGGCGTCGACAGCAAACTACCTGCGCGCCCACGGTTGGCAGCGCATGGGCAGCTATAAGCCCGGCACCAATAATTTCCGTGTGCTGAAAGAGTGGAACGCTTCTACTGCCTATCAAAATGCCATCGCGAAATTCGCTGGCACTTTGTAGATTGCGCCCAAATCAGCGATTTTAGATCGCACAATGATGAAACGGCCCGGGCAAAAGTCCGGGCTTTTTTATGCCAGCAATGGCACACTGATACAGGGCATTTAAACAACGGTCCTTGACCCTCTACATCCATGGCTCCAATAGAAAGTCAGCCCACTTACCGGAACTGAAATCTGTGTTCGATCTCCCTGCCTTTTTGTCAGCCCATCGCGAATTGAAATCCGTTGAGCTTGTGCTGACCGACCCTTCCGGCATCACGCGGGGCAAATGGGCCCCGGCTTCAACACTGGCAAAAGCGCTGGGTTCCGGCGTGAATTTTCCCTTGTCCCTGCATGGATTGGACGTTTGGGGCAATGAAGTTCCTTCTACCAGCCTGCACATTGAAAGTGGCGATCTTGACGGCTTTTGTGTGGCTGTTCCCCATTCCCTTACACTTGTGCCCTGGGGCGGTTCTGGAAGGCGTCGAATAGATGATGAGGGTTCGGCCGAAACAGCGCAGGTTTTGTTGCAAACCCGCAATCCCGATGGCTCCCCTTTTGGTGGGTGCGCCCGCACAGTCCTGTGCCAAACCGTGGATCAATTGGCCGCCTCGGGTTTGAAAGCGGTATGCGCATTTGAATTGGAGTTTCATCTGCTGGAAGATACCGGCAATGGCCATGCGCCCTTTGCAGTCGCCGACAACAAGGGAATTGCCGATGCACAATTTATGTATGGCCTCGACGCCTTGGCAGATAAAGCTGCGGTGTTTGACGACATTCGCCGTGCCGCCCAATGGGCCGGACTGCCTGTAGATACGCTGGTCAAAGAAGCCGGTCCGGGGCAGTTTGAGGTCAATCTCATGCACCGTGATGATGCCCTGCGCGCTGCAGATGATGTGATCTTGCTCAAACGGATTATCCGCGAATCCGCCCGCGCCAACGGATTAACGGCCACCTTTATGGCCAAGCCGTTCATCGATCAACCCGGCAATGGCATGCATGTCCATGCAAGTCTGCTCAACGACAAAAGTCACAACATTTTTGCCGGTGATGACGGCGAATTAGTTTTGCGCCATGCGGCCGCCGGGCTGGTTGGGACCATGCAGGAAATGACGCTGGTTTTCATAAATTCGATGAATGGTTTTCGGCGCATGGCACCCGGTTCCTATGCGCCAACACGGGCCAATTGGGGCGAGAACAATCGATCCGTCGCCGTGCGATTGCCCGCAGCAGAACCCAAGGCCCGCCGTCTGGAGCACCGGGTTGCCGGTGCAGATGCCAATCCCTATCTGGTCGCCGCCGCCATTTTGACGGGCATGTCCCAGGGGCTGCAAAACGCAGCCGAGCCCGCTTTGCCTGCCCTGATAGGCAATGCCTATGACGATGCCACGCCAAATCGCGGTGCGCTGCTACCGGACAATATGTCTTCTGCATTGAATATTTTTGAAACCAGTGGGTTTGCCAAGCGCGCGCTGGGTGAACAAATGGTCGAAATACTCAGCGCGATCAAACGGGCAGAAATCGCTGCTTTTGCCAATGATATTTCGCCCTTTGAACGCGCCACCTATTTGTGACAGAGGCGGGGTTCCAGCCTGCTAACGTGCCGGTTAACCCGATTGCACTTTGACCAAGAATTCTGTTTGCGCAATTGCCGCCAAGTGCCGTAGACTTTCCCGCGAAAGCCACGTGGCTGAAAACAACACTTTGAACAATAGGAACAGGTGGGCATGAAACCGAATTCAACTTCTTTTGGACCCCTTATTGGGAAAACTTTGGCAGCCGGTCTCCTAACGACCGCCGTGGTGATGGCTGGCGTAAGCCAGATTTCAGCACAGAGCCGCACGCTGAACGTTTATAACTGGTCGGATTATATCGACGAGAGCATTCTGACCGACTTCACCAAAGAAACCGGTATCAAAGTCACTTATGACGTGTTCGATTCCAACGAGATTCTGGAAACGAAATTGCTGGCCGGTGGCACCGGATACGACATTGTTGTGCCTTCCGGGACGTTCCTTTCCCGCCAGATCACTGCCGGTGTTTTTCAGCCCCTGGACAAGAGCAAACTCAGCAATCTGTCCAATATGTGGAGCACGATTACCGAGCGCACCAATACGTATGACCCAGACAGCAAATATTCCATAAACTACATGTGGGGCACCACGGGCATCGGCTATAATGTGAGCAAGGCCAAAGAAATTCTCGGTGGCCCTGTTGTGTCCTGGGATGTGGTTTTTGATCCACAGAAACTGGCAAAATTCAAAGAATGCGGCATTCATGTTCTTGATGCACCCGCGGAACTTGTGCCCGCTGCACTGAATTACCTGGGCAAAAACCCTGACAGCAAGGACGCCGGTGACATTGCCGAAGCATCAACATTGCTCGCCAAGCTAACGCCAAATGTTCAAAAGTTCCATTCTTCCGAATACATCAATGCCCTGGCAAATGGCGACATCTGTCTCGCCGTTGGCTGGTCCGGCGACATCTTTCAGGCCCGTGACCGCGCAGCCGAAGCCAAGGCCGGTGTTGAAGTTGGTTATGCCATCCCCAAAGAAGGCGCACTCATGTGGTTCGACCAGATGGCTGTTCCTTCTGACGCTAGAAATGTTGCGGAAGCCCATGAGTTTCTCAATTACATCATGCGTCCCGACGTGATCGCCAAGGCATCGAACTATGTTTATTATGCCAATGGCAACAAGGCGTCCCAGCCGCTTCTGGAAAAAGACGTGCTGGAAGATCCAGCCATCTACCCGGACGCGGCAACTCTTGCCAAAACCTACATCACCACGCCCTATGATGCGAAAATTCAACGCATCGTAACCCGCGCCTGGACCAAGGTTAAAACCGGCCAGTAAGTCTGCTATCTGGACCGGGCCAGCGTCCCGTGCGCTGGTCCGGCCTGCACTCTTGAAAAACTGAAAGTCGGTCCGTGCCATCTTCCCCACCGAAACAGGCGGGCGCTCCATCAGGCAAAGCTGAAGCTGGTGGATCCAAGCCCAGCACAGCCAAAGCGGTTGCGAATTTCCGCAAATCCTTTCAGCCCTGGCTCGAACCCGATACCGCCCCATTCATCGAATTTCGCAATGTCACCAAACGCTACGGCGCCGTGACAGCAGTGGATCAATTGTCTCTTTCCATATTCGAACGGGAATTTTTTGCCCTGCTTGGACCTTCTGGCTGTGGGAAAACGACCCTGATGCGTATGTTGGCGGGCTTTGAAGAAATTTCCAGCGGCGCGATCTATCTTGCAGGTGAAGACCTCTCTGGCGTCCCGCCTTACAGGCGGCCCGTCAACATGATGTTCCAGTCCTATGCGCTGTTTCCCCATATGAGTGTGGCCAATAATATTGCCTTCGGTCTGAAACAGGAGGGCATGGCCAAGGGGGAAATTACGGACCGGGTCGCGGCAATGCTGGCACTGGTGAAGATGCAGGATTTTGGCAGCCGCAAACCTGACCAGCTTTCCGGTGGTCAGCGCCAGCGGGTTGCGCTGGCTCGCTCCCTTGCCAAACAGCCAAAACTGTTGCTGCTGGATGAACCGCTGGGCGCGCTTGATCGCAAACTGCGTGAAGAGACCCAGTTTGAATTGGTGGACCTGCAGGAAAAGCTCGGTATCACGTTCATGATTGTGACCCACGATCAGGAAGAAGCCATGACCGTGGCAGACCGCATTGCGGTCATGAATGCGGGCAAATTGGTCCAGGTTGCCCCGCCAGTGGAAATGTATGAACGCCCGACAAATCGCTATGTCGCGGACTTTCTGGGCGATATCAATTTGATCGCGGGCCGGGTTAAGAGCCAGTCCAAAGGCGTTGTGACGCTGGAAACACCGGCTGGCCAACGGTTGCGCGCCAATGATGATGGCGTTGATCTAGGAAATGGCAATGTCTGGTTTGCCACCCGCCCGGAGAAGCTCGCCATATCCCGCGCCAAACCGGCAGCCAAATTAAATGCGTTGGAAGGCGAAGTTTGGGACATTGCCTATCTGGGCGGCCAGACCACCTATAAAGTGCGGCTCGACAGCGGTGAAATGGTCAAAGTTGCGGTGCTCAATGCAACCATTGACGCCCATGATCCCATCACCTGGGAAGAACGTGTATGGCTCTCTTGCCCAACGGAGGGCGCTTTCGCGTTAAGTGCTTGAGCAACAATCTGCATCCCCATGATCCGCTCAATCCAGAACACCGGGCCCAGCGCCGGGTGGCGCGTAATGTCTATTTTCAGCGCACCCATACTTTGCCAATTGCGGCCATGGTCATGGTGGTATTTGTCCCCGTCGCCATGTGGATGAAGCCCTTTGCCCTTTGGTATCTCATTATCATGTGCGTTTTGCCTTTCCTGCTGGCAGCAGGCAGCAGAAGCGCTGGTGAATTGTTCGGCATCGCTCCTTTAACGCGCATCACCACCCTGGCCACAACGCCGGTGGCAATCGCGCTGTTTGTGTTGCTGGCCTGGGCTGTTCCGCCATTGGTCTTGCCCGTATGCGGAACATTGATTGTGGTTGGCCTGGTATTTTTGGCATTCCATATGATGCGGGGTGGTGAGCTGTGAGCGGCGTGTTCAAAGCCGTCATGGGCCGCGCCATAATCTGGCTGCCCTATTTGTGGCTGTTGATCTTCTTTCTGGCCCCATTTTTCCTGGTGGCCAAACTGTCGGTATCGCAAACGGCAATTGCCCAGCCGCCTTATCTGCCGGTCCTGACCATGGGCGAAGGCCTGTCAGGCTGGTGGGCGGATTTCAAAACCTTTGCATTCGACAATTACGCATTTCTGGCCACGGATTCGCTGTACTGGAAAGGCTATCTTTCCAGCCTGCAAATCGCCTTCATCTCGACATTGCTGACACTCGTGATCGGGTATCCGCTGGCCTATGGCATGGCACGAGCGCCGCGCACCATGCGCCCATTATTGCTGATGCTGGTGATCCTGCCGTTTTGGACATCGTTCCTGATCCGCGTTTATGCGTGGATCGGCATCCTAAAGAAGGAGGGATTGCTCAACCAGTTCCTGCTGTGGTTGGGGCTTATCAGCGAGCCGCTGACGGTGCTGAACACCGATGTGGCGGTGTATATAGGCATTGTCTATTCCTATCTGCCATTCATGGTCCTGCCGCTTTACGCCAATCTGGAACGCCAGGATGGGACCTTGCTGGAAGCCGCCAGTGACCTTGGATGCAATCGTTTCTCCGCCTTCTGGCAGATCACTTGGCCGTTGTCTCGGCCCGGGGTGATTGCCGGATGCTTTCTCGTTTTCATCCCGGCAGTGGGTGAGTTTGTCATTCCATCCCTGTTGGGCGGATCCTCCACCTTGATGATTGGCCGCATTCTGTTTGACGAATTTTTCCTGAACAGAGATTGGCCCATTTCTTCGGCGGTTGCCGTGCTTCTGCTGCTCATATTGATTGTGCCGATCATGTTATTCCAGCGCAGTGAAGCGCGGGCCCGTGAAATGGCCAAAGGGGTGGGCCCATGAACCGCAATTGGACTGCCTTCAACATCACGTCAGTCGTTTTCGGGTTTGCATTTTTGTACATTCCCATCCTGTTGCTCATCATTTACTCGTTTAACGAGTCCAAACTGGTGACGGTATGGGCGGGCTTTTCGACAAAATGGTATGCGGCGGCGTTTGCAAATCAGGCATTGGTGGATGCTGCATGGGTGACGTTTCAGGTGGCCTTTATCTCTGCCAGTATCGCCACAGTGCTGGGCACAATGGCGGCCATGGCACTGGTGCGCTATACGCGATTTAACGGCCGGTTCCTGTTTTCAGGCATGATCTACGCGCCTTTGGTCATGCCAGAGGTAATCACCGGGCTTTCCCTTTTGCTGCTGTTCGTCGCCATTGGTCTGGATCGGGGCATGTTGACGGTAATCCTGGCGCACATCACCTTTTCAATGTGTTTTGTTGCTGTGGTTGTTCAGTCGCGCCTGTCCACAATGGATGCGTCACTGGAAGAAGCCGCCCTGGACCTTGGGGCAACGCCCACGCGGGCGTTTTTCTCCGTCACACTTCCCCTGATCCTGCCGGCGGTTCTGGCAGGCTGGATGCTGGCTTTTACATTGTCCCTGGATGACCTTGTCATCGCCCAGTTCAATTCCGGCCCCGGTGCCACAACGTTGCCGATGAAAATTTTCTCCCAGGTGCGGCTGGGCGTAACACCAGAAATCAATGCCGTTTGCACAATTTTGGTCGCCATCGTGACCACGGGTGTTGTCATCGCTTCCATTTCCATGAAGCGGCAGGAAATTGCGCGTCAGCGCGCTCAACAACTTGCCGCACAGGCTTGAAAAACCGATCAATAATGCCGATCTAAGAGACTGTCTGGACGCAGTTGGATTTAATGTTCCAATGCGAATGGTATTGGAAGGAACGGGTCCATGAGTCGCGTAACACTAGTCAATGAAATCGGTGAGTGGTTGATCGATCAGGCCTTGCGCCAATCTGACATTGTGGAATTGTTTGACGAATTGTGCACACGGCTGAGCGCCGTTGGCTTGCCGATCAGTCGGGCACGGTTGATGTGGCCAACCCTGCACCCTCTGTTTCAGGCTGAAACGGTGATCTGGATGAAGGGGCGGGGAACTGAATTCGAACAGTTCAAGCATCAGGACGAAGTGTCCGATGAATGGAAAGCCAGCCCGATTGCCCATGTGATCGAGAACAAGCTTGAAGTGTTCAGGCGCAATCTCGACGGTCCCAACAAGATTCTCGATTTTCCAATATTGGAAGAACTCGCCGCCGAAGGGCACACCGATTACATGCTGATCGCAACAGGCTTCGATGGGTCAAGAGTGCGCGATGCCCGAATGACAAGTGGCATTTTAGTCATGTGGTCAAGTGATCGTATTGGCGGCTTTTCGGATGATGATGTCATGGCACTGCGCAAAATTCAGCGCCGCTTCGCTGTGGCTTGCAAGAACATCGTGCAACACCGCATCGCTACCAACATCACTCAAACCTATCTGGGCATCCAGGCAGGTCAGGAAGTGTTGGAAGGTGCCATCAAACTTGGAGACGGGCGCGAAACGGATGCGGTCGTCTGGTATACTGATATGCGCTGTTCCACCGCTCTTGCAGACACGATGGATCCAAGCCAGTTCCTGGAACTGCTCAATGATTATTTTGAGGTGACCGCCGGTCCCGCAATTACGTTTGGCGGCGAGGTTCTCGATTTTATTGGTGACGCGGTTCTCGCCATATTCCCCTATGATGAAGAGCAGGGCGTCAATCAGGCCATCCGTTGTGCAACAATGGCAATGGACATGGCGTTGGAACAGGTGGAAATTGTCAATGAACGGCGGCGACAACAGGGCAAAGTGGCCTTCGATTTTGGTATTGGCATCAACATTGGTCGCCTGACATTTGGCAATATCGGCGTGCCTTCGCGGCTGGCTTTTTCTGTCATCGGTCCGACCATCAATGAAGCGGAGCGGATCGAAACGCTTACCAAAACGGTGGAATCAAGAGTTTTGGTTTCCCGCGATGTCACGCTGGCAGAACCAGAACGTTGGACATCGATGGGCATGCATCGTCTGGAAGGCGTGGCATCGGAATGTGAACTATTTGCACCCTTGCCAGAAACTCAAGTCGCCGTTGACACGATGAAGGCAAATAAAAAGGCAGCTGTCACCGCTCACTGAGAGGGGAGGGCTGATTGTTCTTTATCGCCGGTTTGTGACCCATCAGACTGCGCTGGTTTTGGGGTAGGCAAGGGCACGAATAATGGTGAGCGGGTGGTGCCCCCCACAAAGAATGGCAGCGATACCAGACCGCCGGTCGAATTGTCGGCAACTGGCATAATATCGCCGCGCAGCGCCAGCGCGCCCCCGCGCAGGTCACCGCGTCCTGACAGATTTACCTTGAAATTAGGCGCGGTCATTTCACTGTTGCGTAGATAAATCCGCCCATCGGCAATGAAGAACCCCAGATTGAGCTGGTCAAACCGGGTTTCGCCGGCGACGAAATCACCAATGGCAATATCCTCTTCTTCGCTGACGGAGCCGTATATGCCGCCAATATCGATGCCCCGCACAGCGCCATCCGTGCTGGTAATTGATGCTTTGCCATCAAGCGTATCCAGCCAGGAACTGGCAGGACCAATTTTTGTTTTGAGCATGATGTTGGATGTGCCCGTGCCGGCAATGCCATTATCCGCACCCAGCACCATGCCGGTCAGCCGCTCAAGGTTGACGGCATCGAAAACGGCGTTGGTAGAAATGTTAAGGGCGTCACCATCCCGGGCCGCCGTCATGGCACCACTCAACGTCCCCCCTTCAAAGCCAGCCTGTCCAATATCAATGCTGACGCGCTTTTGGCGTGCCAGAATTGTGGCGGCAACATTGTCAAACTGAAATGCCCCGCTTTGAACGCTTGGGCTGGAAACCCGCAAATCCAGTCCAATAATATCGAGTAGCGAAATATCGCTTGGTGCGTCGGTTTCACCGGTGGCACTTGCCAGAACAGCACCGACAACATCCGGCAATTCCATCGGCCCGAAGTCCAGCGTGCCGCTTAGCCGGGGTGGCATGTCTTCCAGAAACGCAACTTCAAGCTGGCCAGCGCCCTTTTGGTCGCCAAGCACCGCTGCAGCACTGGTCAGTTCCAGGCGGCTGTCGCTGGCGTTAAGTTCACCGGATACGGCAAAATTCATGGACAGGGCAGACGCTTGCGCTCCCAACCCCATCCAATCGATCAAGCGGGCAATTGATGGTGATTGGGCCGAAAAAGTGCCAAGCGCAGTGGATTGCGAACTGTCGATTGTTCCGCTGAACGACGCTTCAAGCGACTGGCCATTGATGGATATACTGGCCTCCGAACTGCCGCCTCGTATCAGATCGTAAGGCGATGACGCCGCCGCAGTCAGTTGCACAACTTCACCAGACCAGATGCCACTCACATCTATATGTGCGCTTGCATTAAGGTTCTGCCATTCCACCACGCCGTTTAGGGATGTGGCTTCAAAAGTGGTGTCGGTGCGCTCATTTTTAAGGAACAACTGGCCTTCGATAATCTTGGCGGACCCAAGTTTATATCCAGGTGCCGCAGTCCCGGCAGATGCCGACACAATGTCGGCCAGCGGACCCGTGCTAACAGCCCAATTGGCCACGCCATTTCGGTCCACACGCAAATTGAATTTTGGGCGGGTGAGCGTGACTTCGGAGACATTGGCCTGTCCCCATAGGGCAGACAGAAGGCTCAGACGCGCTTCCAGCTTTTCAATACGCGCCAGCGGTTCTGCGTCCTTATTACCCAGCGTCACGTTGAAATAAGCAACGCCTGGATAGGGTGTCCATTCCACAGAGCTTGGGCCGTCCAGCGCAACCGCCCGGCCGGTCATGTGAGTCAGCTGAGCGGCAATGCGCTCTTTAACCGAAGCACTCGACAGCAGTTGCGGCACGGCAACAAACCAAATGCCGGCTAAAACTGCAACAGCGATGCCAATCCTGGTGAAACGGTTCATACCGTCTGCACCCCCCAAAAGACGTGCCACAACCCAAATGGCATTTGCCAAAAAACCTGCCCGACCGGCACAGGGTCGAAACAGCGTGATATGCCAGTTCTATGCATGAGCAGGATACATGTACGGCCCCTGTTTGAGAACTCCAATGTGGCCAAATTGGGTATTGATGCGATTTTGGTGCACAACCAATCTCCCATTAGGTTAATTCCCGCCATCCGGCGTTTTCAAAATGCCTGTGTCGTGCGAAATTACAGTCTAGATTATTGATCTGGTCCGATGAGGCAGTCCCCCATGAACGATACCCCCCTTTGGACCCCCGATGAGCGACGCATTGCCAACACTGTCATGCGTGAATTTGCGGATTTCGCGCAGCAACGCACAGGTCGGTCGTTCGCCAATTTTCAGCAATTGCACCAATGGTCTGTGACCGAATTGGAACAGTTCTGGGATGCGATCTGGGACTATTTCGAAGTGGTGGGCCACAAGGGGGATACGCTGCTCACCGATGCCCACAAAATGCCCGGCGCGCGCTTTTTTCCAGAGGCCAAATTGAATTTTGCGCAAAACATGTTGCGCACCATGGGCGGTGATGTTGCGATGATTTTTCGCGGCGAAGATAAATTGCGCACCGAAACAAGCTGGGATGAATTGCACGCGCTGGTGTCGCAATTGCAGCAGGCCATGCGGGCGCAAGGCGTCAAGGCGGGCGACCGAATCGCCGCCATGACACCCAACACGCCAGAAACCATTGCCTGCATGTTGGCCGCCAGTTCCATCGGTGCCATCTGGTCTTCATGTTCCCCGGATTTCGGTGAAAAGGGTGTGATGGACCGGTTTGGCCAGATTGAACCAGTGATGTTCATTGCCTGCGATGGCTATTGGTACAATGGCAAACGTATTGATGTGCTGGACAAAACCTGCGCCATTTCCGATCAACTCAGTTCCACCATGACGCTGGTTTTGCCTTATCTGAGCCGGTGCGGTGAAGTTGTGGAAATGCCACAGCGAGGCGACATCATCGGGTTGCAGGATTTCATCGCCCCCTATGAGGCCAAGCCCGTCACATTCGAGCAATTGGCATTTGAACATCCGCTTTACATCATGTTTTCCAGTGGCACGACCGGCGTGCCCAAGTGCATTGTTCACTGCGCTGGCGGGGTGTTGCTTCAACATTTGAAAGAGCACCGCATTCACAATGGGTGTCGTCCGGGCGAACGGGTCTTCTATTTCACCACCTGCGGCTGGATGATGTGGAACTGGCTGGCCTCCGGTCTGGCGGCCGGGCTGACCCTGATGCTCTATGACGGGTCGCCATTTGCGCCCGACAATAAGGTCATATTCGACTATGCCGAGCAGGATCGCTTCAATTTCTTTGGCACCTCGGCAAAATTCATTGATGCGGTGCGCAATCAGGGGCAACGCCCAATTGATACCCACGATCTTTCCAGTGTGCACACGATTGGCTCAACGGGTTCGCCGCTGGCACCGGAGAATTTCAGGTTTGTATATGATGGCATTTCCAGCGATCTGCACCTCGCCTCCGTTTCCGGCGGTACTGACATTATCGGATGTTTCGTTGGTGCCGTGCCTTGGGAGCCGGTATATGTCGGTGAAATCCAGGGCGCGGTTCTTGGTATGGCGGTTGATGTTTGGGACGACGGGGGCAATCCCGTTCGCCAGGAAAAGGGGGAATTGGTGTGCCACAAACCCTTTCCCACAATGCCCATCGAGTTTTGGAACGATCCCGATGGCAGCAAATATCACGACGCCTATTTCGCCCGTTTTGACAATGTATGGTGCCATGGTGATTTTGCCGAGTGGACTCAAAATGGCGGCATGATCATTCACGGCCGGTCAGATGCAACGCTCAACCCCGGCGGCGTGCGCATTGGTACAGCCGAGATTTACAACCAGGTGGAGCAAATGCCGCAAATTGAAGAAGCACTTTGCATCGGCCAGTCATGGCAATCCGACACCCGCGTGGTTTTGTTTGTGCGGCTGGCTGAAGGGGTACAGTTAGACGCGGATCTGGAGAAATCGATCCGTTCGAAAATCAGAAGCGGCGCTTCCCCCCGCCACGTGCCAGCGGTAATCGTGCCGGTGGCCGACATCCCACGCACCAAGTCTGGCAAGATCACTGAGCTTGCCGTGCGCGATATTGTTCATGGCCGCGAAATAAAAAATCGTGAGGCATTGGCCAATCCTGAAGCCCTGGAATTATTTGCGGATATCCCCGCGCTCCAAAGCTAGGTTTTTGGCCCCCATTTCCTAACATCCATGGTTAAGAAAGAGTCACCGAAATATTTACCTTCCCAACCAACAAGGGCGATATGCTAAAATTTTAACAAATTCGGCAAGTACAGGTTAAGAAATCACGGGCAAAATGCTGATATCGGAGGCATGAAGCGCAAAGTTTGTGAAAACTGCCTCCCCCGGATTTCCGAGTATCTACTCACGATCTGACAGCCTCTTAACCAACTTCTAGCGCGGGCCTTGAGCCCGCGTTTTTTTTGGGCCAGCGGGCACGGGATGCTCAATCTGTTGGGTGGCACAAAAAAAGCCATCGGGCGAACCCGATGGCTTTTCAAAATCATGAGCTCAAACTATGAGCCTTCAACGAAGACCTTAAGTAGTTGAGTGGCCATTGCTGACGCCTTGATCCATCATTTCGCCGCTAACGACCGTCTGACTGGTCACAGCACCCAGCATGGCAGACGAAAGTGCCACTGGCTTGATATATTCTTTTTTCATCATATTCCCCGGTACTCAATACTGCTACTTAAAGGCAGTTGTTGCGATTATGTTTGCCCCGTGTGAGCGAATTAACATGGAACAATTGATATATCAATTCACTGATTACGCTGATTAATAACTTTGTTAACGTTGTCTTGTTGAATGCGGGTGCAGGGGAGTTGGATGATTTATACGAAGAAAAAGCTTTCAGCACTGTTTCGCGCAAATGCCCGCAGACTGAAAACGGTGCGCCCTTTGCCGCCCGGCAGTTTGAATAATGCTGTTAGCGTCGACAGTTTCAAGCTTACTACTCTGCAAGACCTGAAGAAGACCTATGGTCCCATTTACAAGATGTGGTTCAGAACCAGAGTTCTGATCTGTGTCGATGGGCAGGATTTGGGTGCCCAATTATTGCGGGAACATTCCTCTACCATGCGGGCACCATTACTGAACTATTCCTTGTTGTTCAAAGGCGGTGCGCTGCGCGGCATGGAAGGCGAAATGCACAGCCATTATCGCAAGATATTGGCCGAGGGTATTGCCTCCGTGCCGGTTTCGCGACATGCGGCGGAACTGAGCGCCGAAGTGAAGCAAATCATCAATGATATCGTCGCCACAGATGGCCCTGTAAACGGCACTGTCCTGCGCGAACATGGTCAAAGGTTTTCCTATCGCTCCATTGTTCTGCAATTCTTTGGCATCCGCCCTGATCAGCCCCAATATGATGAACTATGGGAATTGTATCGAGACTATCTGATGCATGAACTTCAGCGAAATATTAGCACTGAACAAAAAAAGGTATTTGACGAGATCAGGACTATCGTCACCAGCCTGCCTGCCTGCACCGACCCTCACTCTCAGGAAATACCCAGCCAACTGGCCCATTTTGCGGGCAATGATCTGCTGGACGAAACGGTGCTGGGCAACCTCATACTCAATGTCGATGCAGCCCGTGGCGACATATTTGGCCTGTTCCTGTGGGCTATCGAAGAATTGGCTGACCATCCGGACGTGTTGGAGCGCATTGCCACTTGCACATCGGCGGATGAAAAGAAAAGTCTTGTCCGCGCGACAGTTATGGAAATATTGCGTTTGCACCAGGCAACTTTCATTTTGCGCCAGGTGACCAAATCCTTCACGTTTTCCAGCTTCACCTTTCCGCGCGGTGCCTATGTCCATTTCTGCAACTGGGAGGGGCATAATGATCCGGAAAATTTTGCAGATCCCAGAACATTCAATCTTGAACGCTTCTTGAACCCTGAACACGATCCCAGCGTGTTTCGGCCATTTGGCTTTGGCCATCACGGGTGTATCGCCGGTCGGTGGGCGCAGGCCATGTTGGAACTGTTTGTCAGCGAACTGGCTGATTCTGCTCAAATTGAGCGCGTTCACCGCGCAGAGCCGACCATTCGCCAAGTGGATTTCATACCCGGTAATGAAAGCGCGACCAGGTGGACGCACCGGCGCAAAGCCTGAATATCTTCAAAAATCCAACGTGAAAGACCCTGCCTGAACGAAAAAGGGGCCTGCGAATAACATTCACAGGCCCCAAAATTCTGGACTAAGCATTCCTAACAACACTTAGCCTTCTCCAACCTCAACAAAGCGATGCTGGATCGGTACGCCGCTGGCAGTCAACTTAGCCGCCACGTCGCTTAAACGTTCATTATGCGCCAAAATTGGCATTTCATATTGCTTTTTCATGATCGATTAATCTCCAGCTTCTTCAACAGGTCTCACCCAAGTCAGTGTCATTCCACTGGCGGGTGACTGGTAAATGGCCGTGATATCGCCAAGCGCTTTTTGTCGAATAAAGTCCGGAGTTTGGTAAGTTTTCTTCATGATGCATCCCCATCCATACAAACTACTTTTTTAGTACCCAAGCAGGTTTTCTACATGAGTTTTAAGGTGCCCCAGTGGACTGTATAGTTCCAAATGATACCAATTGTCCACCATTTGAATCACTCGTCCATTGATTATGCAGCGTTTTTGTTGTGACTAACGTTAAGCAATGACTAAGGGAGTGAAGATCTTTGCGTTTTGGCGGCACAAAAATTCCAGCAATTCTCCATGCTCAATTGGCAGCATTTCGGTGTCGCAAACGCCTCCCGCCCGGTTCACTGCGCAAGCCAATGAATTCCGGAACGGACTCACAAGACTACTTCCAGCAAAAAGCACGCAAGCATGGCCCCATCTACAAAGTGTGGTGGAACAACAAGGTGATGATTTGTGTCGACGGCCAATTGCGGGGAAATGAGCTTCTCAAGCGCCACGATAACCGGTTCAAAGTGCCCTTGGTCGATTACGCTTCCATTTTTCCCAAAGGCGCCATGCGGGGCATGGACGGAAAACCACACGCCCATTATCGCAAAATCCTCTCAGGGGGAATCCAGGCGATGAACAGTCGTCAAAACACTGAATTTGCGCGGTCGCTGTTCAAATCCTGTTTTGACGAACTAGTGCGGCAAGGGCCCGTTGTGACAGCTGAGGTTGTGGCGAACCTTATGACGAAACTTGCAGATGATCTGGTATTTGCCGCGTTCCTGGGGGTGGAACCGGACACAGATGAAATGATGCAGTTAAAGACCGCGTATGACGCGCTTATTGTTCATGACCGGAAGCGTCGAATTACCCCGGAATATAAAGAACGATATCAGCAATTTCGCCAGTTAGTGTGCCAGCTTCCGGCATATCTTCGCCCTGAGGAGCAGGCGCGGGAAAGTGATTTGAGCCACCTTAAGTCGCATGACACCTGGGACGAAACGGTTCTCGGCAACCTCATTTTCAGCATTGAATCGGCCCGGTTGGAATTTGCAGTAATGTGGCAATGGTGCATCAGCGAATTGGCCGACCACCCTGAATTGGTTGCACAGATATTTGCGACCGAACCCTCCGACCGGCGTGAGTTGGTACGCGCAACCGCTAAAGAAGTTCTCCGATTGCATTCCGGTGGTTTCATGATTCGTGAAGTGATGCGGGATTTCACGTTTGAGGGATTCACATTCCCGCGCAAAACCTATGTGCGCTGGTGCAATTGGGAAGGGCACAACACCTCGGAGAACTTTGAAAACCCAACCGAGTTTCGCCCCCACCGCTTCATTGCCCAGAAAGTATCCCCATCAATTTATCGCCCCTTCGGCGTTGGGCATCATGCCTGCATTGCCGCCATCTGGTCCTCCACATTACTGGAAACGATGATTGATGAAGTCGCCAACAATCTGCAATTGTCACGTGAGAAACCAGCGCCACAGGAAAATTTTGCGGTGGTGTTTGTGCCAGGCAAAGACAGCAGCATCCGCGTTGAAAAACGCTTGCCGGTTTAACCACGTTAGGGGGCGGCTGTTTCCCCCCGGGCCAACAGGAACGTGGGAATAAGCCCAATCGCCACAATCAACAGGGCAGCCAGTGAGGCGTCTTCGAGGGCTGATTGGGACGCCCGGTCATAAACAAACGTTGCCAGCGTTTCAAAATCAAAGGGGCGCAACAGCAATGTGGCTGAAAGCTCTTTCATACTGTCCACAAATACCAAGAGGAACGCCGTTGCCAGCGCGCCTTTGAGGCTGGGCAAATGTACCTGCCATGCCACCTGCCAGGGTGTCCGTCCCAAAGAGCGGGCGGCCATGTCCATGTGAGGGGACAAGCGGCCAAATCCTGTGTCCATCGCGCCAAGAGCCACGGCAAGGAAGCGCAGAACATAGGCATAAACAAGCACAGCTATGGAACCGCTGAGCAGCAAGCCGGTGGAGATATCAAACTGCGCACGAAACAGGCCATCGATCCAATTGTCGAAAGCTGCAAGGGGAACCAGCAAACCAATGGCGATAATCGTGCCGGGAACCGCATAGCCAAATCCCGACACCCGGCAGGTCGCTGAAATGCGATTGCTGCGCGCCAGACGGGCATATTGCAAAAGGCCAAACGCAATAAGGGCGGCTAGAAAGGCGCTGGAGCAGGAAACCAAAAGGCTATTGCCCATGGCAACCCAACCCTCGCTGGTCAGACCATCGCCAGCCCGCCGCCAAGCGTATACGCTCAAGATGTAGACGGGAATGCCAAGCCCAAACCCGATGGGAAGCAGGCAAAAACTCACCGCGCCGACCGACTGTGCTTTTGTCAAGGTGATGCGCGCCGGCATTTTTTCGCGGCTGCCCGTGTGGTAGCTGCGCCCGCCACGGGCGGCACGTTCCAGCCAAACCAGCAAGGCCACAACCAGCAAAACAATGATCGCCAATTGCACCGCAGTGACCAGGCTGTCGCGGTTCAACCAGGTTTCGAACACGGCGTAGGTTAATGTTTTAACGCCCAGAATTTCCACCGCACCAATGTCGTTGAGAGTTTCCATCATCACCAGGGCAAGGCCGGCTGCGATTGCAGGACGCGCCAATGGCAGCCCAATTTGCGTGAACATGCGCATCGGCCCGGCGCCGAGCGAACGGCATGCGTCCAGCGCGGTCGCGCCCTGCCGGGCAAATACCAATCGCGATGTCATGTAAACATAAGGATACAAAACCGAGGTGAAGACCAGCGCGGCACCACCAATGGACCGAAGATCGGGGAACCAGTAATCGCGCGAGCTTGTATAGCCGCCAAAATCGCGCAGTGCCGATTGAACAGGGCCGGTGAAATCAAGAAATTCCAGCTGACTATAGGCGGCGATATAGGCAGGAACGGCCAACGGCAATACGGCCAGCCACGACAGCATGCCGCGCCCGCGGAATTCGCACATGCTGGTCAGCCAGGCAATCACCGTGCCAAACACAGTGGTGCCAAGGGCAACAAGCAGGAGCAGGCTGATCGTTTGCCAGGCAATACCCGGCAACACATATTGCACCAGATGGGGCCAGGCGCTGGCCGTGGTCACGGTGCTGAAAAAGGCAATCCACACAAGGGCAAGAATTGGCAGTATCGCCAAAGCAGCAATCACCATAACAACCCCATTGGCCGGTGCCGATGTGGTGGCGATACCGTTTGTAGGGAGCGCTGGCGGCTTGATGCCACCCGTCAACATGGCTGATCCATCAAATCATGGAAAGCGTCAACCGCTGCAAATGCCGGGGCAGTTGATGCCATGGAATGGATGTCCTCAATCGGGCTGGGATTGGTGAGATAGCAATTGGACTAACGGTCGGCAAGAACCCGTTGGGGGGGGAAATGAACTTCAACAAGCGTGCCATCGTCCGGCTTGCTTTCTATATGGAAGCTCGCGCGGTTGGCTTCAACCATGGCTTTGGTCAAAGGCAGGCCAAGACCCGTTCCCTGCTTGTTGACACTGCTGGAAGTGCTGATTTGTTCAAATGGCCGCAGCGCGGTTTCCAATTCGTCTTCGCTCATGCCAATGCCGGTATCCCGCACCCGCAAGACCACTTCACCGCTTTCGTCATAGACGGTGGAAACGATCACCTGGCCACCGGACTTGGTATATTTGATGCTGTTGGACACCAGATTCAAAATAATCTGTTTCAGGCTGCGCAGATCCGCCACCACTTTGGGCACCACCGTGGAAAGGCTTGTGCGGATGATCACCCGTTCTTTGTTGGCATCAGGTTGGGTCATGGCAACGGTTTCAGACACCACCGTGTTCAGGTCGCAGGCATCAAAGGCCAGTTCCATCTTGCCCGCTTCGATTTTTGAGATGTCCAGCAAATCATTGATCAGGTCCAGCACATGGCTGCCGGATTTTTGAATATCGCGCAGATATCCGCGATACCGGTCATTGTCGATCTTGCCGAAACGTTCTTCAATCATCATGTCGGAAAAACCGATAATTGCATTGAGCGGCGTGCGCACTTCATGGCTGACTTTGGCGAGAAACTCTGTTTTTTGCTCGCTCGCCCGCTCAGCCACGGCCTTGGCGGACAAAAGCTCTTCCTCGGCTTTTTTCCAATGGGTAATGTCGCGCATTACGGCACAACATCCGTTGGTCTTCTCTAGCTTTCCAATCGTCATGAAAAGGGGCAGCAAGCCGCCCTTGGCGGTTTTGCCGATCACTTCACGGCCATCGTTCAACAGGCTGGCAACGCCAGTGCCGGAAATACCAGACAGATAATCCATCGCCACACGATGGCTTTCTGGCGCCAGGAACCGGGTGAGTGAGCGCCCGGCGATATCGTCGGCATCCACATCAAACAGCGCCTCGGCCGAACGGTTAATGGCTTTCACCACACCTTCGTCGGACAGGATAATCACCCCATCGGTTGCCGTGTCGAGAATGTTGCGCAAATCTTCGGCACCAAGCCCGCCAAAAGGTTCTACGGATTCGCTTTGAGACGGCACCGTGCCGCCATCGCGCCCACCGCGCACCACACGCATTTCCGGAGAGCCGCGCCCTGAACCAGTGGTCGCGCCAGGGCTTGAATCCTGGGCACTGTCAGTTGGCTCGTGCGCATCGGGCGCATCAAACAGCCGGGCACCATCGTCGTCATCATCCCCGTCATCGGCATCGGGGTCACTGCGCAGGGTCAGCAACATGGCTTTATCTTCATCCCACGGCACCCTTTGAACATGGGCCCGCACGTCCAGTTCATCCCCATCACAATGGATAATGCGCAAATCGGCCCCGTGTTCATCGGCCAATTGTTCGCCAAACAGCGCTTCAACACCACCAGCGTCCGCCAGTTCTGCCAGATGCTCATATCCGGTTAAGGAAAAGAATTCCTCATTGCCAAACAGCAATTCATTGTCGCGATAAACCAGAACCGGAATCGGAAGGCGGGCGAGAATTGAGGTATCGACATCATGGTCGGGTGTCAGAATTTTCTTGTCGGTTGTGACATCGTTGTCGGCCACATCATGTGATCCAATGGCATTGCCATCGCGGTCATGCAGATGATCGCGGGCGGAACGGCGGCGGGATCCGGCAAAGGCGGAAGGGATGAATGCCTGTTCCGGCTCGGAATCAACGTCTCTGTCTGTTTCCTTCGACTTGGAACCGGCAGCATCCTTGCTGCCTGAATCGTCCGGTGCCGCATCTGAGGTTTGTTCGTCGGCGAGTTTTTCCCCGATTTCTTCAAATGCCTCTTTCTCGTCATTGGAAAGGCTGCGCTGTTGATTTTGATCCCCCGTGCGTTCATCCCGCAGGCGACGCAGATCAACCACATTGCCGTTCTCCTCTGCCGCTTCGTCCAAAGGCTGATCGGCTGGGGTATCCATGTCTGCATGGGCGGAACCAGGTACGATAAAGCCCACCGGTGCAGCCAGCCCGTCACGATTGCCGGACTCATCTTCGTCCAACCCTGGGCCGTCGGCGGGTTGGTCAAAATCAAACGCAGCCCCCTGGGGATCAACCATAGCATCGGCCATGCGCACGATGCCGAACCCGTTAAAGCCTGCAAATTCGCGATTGCGGCCAAAAGTCGGTAAACCTGCAAGATCAACCGGTACACGCAAATCGGTGCCCTCAACCGGCCAGAGGACGGTTTTGCCCGACCAGGTGTCACCCTTTTCCAGCAGGCTGCCAATCTCATGTCCGTTGGTCAGTCCCCGTGACTGAGATACCTGGGACCAGCCCAGACCCTCAATTTGCGCCGATTTCTCGCCCACAACACGGGCAAATTCAGGCGAGACGGAGCGGAAAATCTGATCCGTATCCATTTCCCATACAAAACGGACGGGACTTGATTCTCCGGTTGCGCGAAACTCATCATTGGCAGTTGGATCAACCACCGGTTGGGCCTGCTCTGAACCGTCCGGGGCAGCTGGCACATCGGTGTTTTGATGGGTCACCTGAACCAGTTCAGCGCCGGAAGTCTCGCTGTCTTCACCCAAAGTGTCCTGGGCTTCTATATCGGAGATCTCATCGCCATCTTCGTCAGCGGGAGCTTCTCCGTTAGAGGCCTGCTGAATATTTGCCTTGTAATACCATCTTCCAGCACCGGACGTGGAACTGCGTTTGTTGGAAAACGCGCCCACGGCAGGCGAGGGGGCTTCTTCTTCCAGGTCCGCCGACGTGCCCTCATCAAGCTGCGTTTTTGCAGCCGCAGCGGCATCTGCCATGGATTGGGCAGTATCGGACCGACCGTCTGAAACCGGATCGGATGGTGCATCGGTCATCGCATCGGGGTTTGCAATCACCAACAGATGCATCAGCGGATCGTCGCTCAAACGCGCCAGCCCGGAGGGAATACTGTGTGAACCGGCAAGCAACGGGCGTTTGACCAATCGGTCATCTTCCCTGTTGCCCACACGTGCCATGTCGGCCAGATCGTCGGTGGACACAGCCAGCTCGGAAAAATGGGTTGAAGCTGCAACCACGCCGCCATTGCCATCGACAATGGCAGATGCGTGGCTGTAACCATCCAGGCATTCAACAGCCACACGTGCCATATCGGCCTGGCTGTGGCCGCGGCCATGCAGGCTCTCGGTGGTGAGCAACAGGCCTTTTGCGCCATCGGGCAATTTGATTTCGGTTACGGCAAAGCCAACAAGCTGGGTCTTGAACCCGCGGCGCACCCGCATGATGGCCGAAGAGGACTGTTCGTGGTCAAGCCGATCAACGGCGGTGCGGATTTGGCGCACCATCGCGGGATTCAGCTGAAAATCACCTTCCAGTGCCATGCGAAGGGTTGGCGAGCCGATAAAGCCAGCGGCTTCACCATTGGCCCACAAAATGCGCGCCATGTCGCGGTCAAACAAGATGGCAGCGTTGGAGGCAATGACGTGACCGCGAACTTCGGGAAGAACCGTCAGATCAAGATAGGGATATTGTGCCTGCACCATGTTTCAACTCTACTCATCCACGCGGCAGGTTTGCCGTGCATCTACTGCCAGCAGTTCCGCAACTCCACCCATATGGACGAATTGATACCGCGATTTTTAATTCCTCGCGGGCACGCGCAACCATCGTTAATAAAATGTAAATACAGAGTTTCAGCAGCGCAATCCATATATAAGGCGCATTCTGTGGCAAATTCGGTGCGCAGGGTTAACTGTCGATCCTCAAACAGGCCGTGAATTGGGTTCCCGGCATAACAATCGCGCTTACCCCCTTGCTCAAGCGCGAAATTGGTTTTAAGGCAGGCATCGAATTGGGCGGGCAATGACCGTCCGGTTCGAAATGTGCGGCTGTAGCTCAGTTGGTTAGAGCGCTGGTTTGTGGAGCCAGAGGTCGAAGGTTCGAAGCCCTCCAGCCGTACCATTTCACTCAATTTGACTAAATGCCGTCTCCAAAGCGTCGGGTTCGGTTGATCACTGACCGCCTCGAAACTCAAGACTGTCTTGCGCCCGCCCGAAGCTTTGAATGAATGATGTGTCGTCGCTTTGGGGGCAATCGACCCCTGCGCGCACGCCCAGGCGTACAAATCCATCATCGATATTGATCGGGGTTTGCCCAATCTGACTGCGCAATCGGTCGATGAAGACCAAAGCCCCGGTGAGATTGGTTTCAGGCAGCAATATGGCAACCTGATCGCGACCCGTGCGGCCAACGAGATCGACACCCGCCCGGCTGACGGATTCGCAAACCTGCCCCAGTGCGGTCATGAGCGTGGATTCCCCATTGGGCCCATTGGCCGCTATGATGTCATCAAAGCCCACAATTCCCGCGATGACCAGGGCCATGGGATGTTCATATCGCTTGGCGCGTTCAAATTCGGCACTGGCGCGTTCCATGAAATGCAGCCTGTTGGGCAGCCCGGAGGCTGCATCAAATTTGGCGGCGCGTTCAAGCGATTTGATCCTGTCTCGCAGTCGCAGAATTTCATTCTCAAGATCACGCCGCGTGCTTTCCAGAACATTGGCATGGTCGATCAGTTTCGTGGCACGTTTGGTCAAATAGCTTTGCCGCGTCTCCTCCGCTGATCGATCGACCACGGTGCAGATGATATGATCGTCCAGGCGGGCGATTTTGATGTGAACGGGCACCCTGCGCCGGGGGGCATTTGCCGGTATGACATGCCCCCGCAACGCCATTTTTTCAGTTGATGTGGCGGATTGTGCAATCTGTTCCGCGATAGATCCCCCATCATGTGTCGTTAGATGATCGTCAATCGACATGTGCTCCAACTGATTGGCGCGCAGGGTTATGAGATTGCAAAATGCCGGGTTGCAAAAGGTGAAATGGAATTGGTCTCCATCGTCATTGCGCTTGGCCACGAACACGCCCTCTGGCAGCATGAGCAGGATTGCATAGTCGCGCTCTATGAGCTTGCCCGAACCGGCTCGGCTTATAGGGCGGGTTGTTGAGGAGGTTGGCCCGGCGCTGGCTGGGGCTGCATTTGGTGCATCGGTTTGGCTTTGCATGGCTCACCTACAGCGCGCCTGGCTCACCACAGGAGTGAACGCGCTCGATCTCTTTTGTGCTTGTTTGCGGCAGTTGCGCGCATAATCACCTGACAGTCTGGCAGGGTTTCAAAAAAGAGAGCTTGATAATGCCGCTAAACTTTTAGCCAATTGCTGCAAAACCCAGTTTTTAGCGGCTTAGAACAGCTGGCCCTGACCTTCGGGCGGCTTTTGCGTTTTGTGCGACGGGGCTTTTTGTGGCCGCGCTGCCGGTTTGCTGGGTGATTTTGGCTCAGCGCCGGTCTCGCCTGTCACTGTAACCAATACGGACCCATCCTGCATTTGAACGTTCAGCAGATCGGCCGGGTTCAGTCCTGCAACACGATTGATCGGGCGGTTTTCATGGTCACGAATAACGGCGAAACCCCGTGCCAGCACGCTGGTATAGGAGACGCTTTCCAGCACCCGCGCATTGCTGTTCAATCGTTGTCTGGCGTTTTGCAGCCGCGCGTCCAGGCCCGCGCGCATCTGCGTTTTTTGCACTTCCAATTCACGCCGCGCGGACGCAATGCTGGTTGCAATGCGCAAAGGGGAAACCCGTGCGGCGGATGCATCAAAACGTGCCCGCCGTGCCTGCATCATGCCTGCAAGGGACCGCGCATGGCGTTCTGCCATTGGTTTAAGGCGTTCGTTCGACTGGGTCAGTTTACGCGTAAGAAGGTGCGGGTTAAGCCGCGAGCGGGATTGTGCAAACCGCAGGGATTGTTTTTCCACACGCCCTGAAAGCGCGCGCCCCAATCGCCCAGCCGCCTCATCAAACCGCCGCCGCGGGAGCGCCAGCAACATGTCCGGGCTTTGCAGTCCGCGCATGGCGGCGCGCAAATGGTTGCGGCGGGTTTCACTCAACCGGCTCATGGAACCGCGCAGCCGCGCGCCCAGGTCGGCTAGCGTCGCCTCCAGTTCGGCTTTAACCGGCACAGCGCGTTCTGCCGCTGCTGTGGGCGTGGGCGCCCGCCAGTCCGATGCATAATCGATCAGCGTCCAGTCAGTTTCATGGCCCACAGCCGAGATCAGCGGGATCATAGAATTGGCAGCAGCGCGCACCAGCGCCTCATCATTGAAGCCCCAAAGATCCTCCAGCGACCCGCCGCCACGGGCAACAATAATCACATCGGGGCGCGCAATCGGGCCATCTTCCGGCAATGTATTGAACCTGTGAATGCCATTGGCCACTTCTGGCCCGGTGCTTTCCCCCTGAACCCGTACCGGCCAGACAATGACATGGACCGGAAATCGGTCAGCGATACGGTGCAGAATATCTCGGATCACAGCGCCGGTCGGTGAGGTGATTACGCCAATGACTTTTGGCATGAACGGCACCAATTGCTTGCGGGCGTCATCAAACAGGCCTTCAGCGGCCAGCTTTTTGCGCCGCTCCTCCAGCAACGCCATGAGCGCCCCGGCACCGGCGGGCTCCAGATCATCAATCACAATTTGATATTTTGACGAACCGGGATAGGTGGTCAGCTTGCCGGACGCGATAACCTCAAGCCCTTCTTCGGGCATATGGCGCAGTTTGGCAGCCTGTCCGCGCCAGATCACAGCTTCCAGTCGTGCGCGCTCGTCCTTGAGGGAAAAATAGCAATGGCCCGATGAATGGGGGCCGCGAAACCCGGAAATCTCGCCCCGCACGCGCACATGGCCGAACGTGTCTTCGACGGTGCGTTTCAGCTTGCTTGAAAGTTCGGTAACCGAGACTTCCAGCGCATTAGAAGGTGCGGAATCACTCATGGGATTTTTCTATCACGCACTGTCCGCGATAACACCCTGTTCAATACCCTGGTCTGGGATTTCCATCTGATCACGGATGCGCGGTGGGCGGCCGATTGTGTCCACATTGACCGGCAGGTGACTCAACCCAAAATCGGGTGTCTGCATTACTTCCAGACTGTGGCGGATATGGTCCGCCAGTGCCCGCGTCACGTCGGTTTCCTCGCGTGTTCCCTGCAACAGGCCGATTTCACATTCGGGCAATTTTGGAAATCCGTCTTTTTCCGTCAATATGCGCATGCCCCGGCGCAGGGCGGATTCGGGCTGAACAGATACCGCCAGTCCAGCTGTCACAGCGGCTCCCACAACTGTGGCAGAAAAGCTGGTATACAGCATACGATATTCAACGCCGCGATTTGCCAATTCCTCAACAGCCGCTTTGCGCCAGATGCAATGGGGACTGCCCAGCGCCAGCGGCAAAGGTGAGGTTTGGTGGGCGGTATGCTTTTCCGAAGTCACCCAAAGCAGGGGCTCGCGGCGGATCAATTGCGAATGCAGCCGGGTTTCATTGTGGGTCACAATTGCCATGTCCAGTTCACCGGATTCAATGCGCTGGGACAGGCCAAAGGTGTTTTCACAAACAACACTGACCTCAACAAACGGATTTGAAGCGGAAAATCCGGCAAGAATGGTGGGCAAAAATCGCTCTGCATAATCATCGGCGGTGCCCAAAAACACGCTGCCGCGCAGCGCCTTGTCATCAAATGCAGCCAGCGCCTCATTAGAGCGTTCAACAATGTCGCGGGCATAGCCCACAAACCGGTGTCCGTCCGGGCTGACAATGATTCCCCGGCCCTGGCGGATGAAGAGCTTCTTTCCCAGCGTTTCCTCCAGCCGTTTCATTTGCATGGAAACGGCAGACTGGGTGCGGGCAACCCGATCCGCGGCGCGGGTGAAACTCAAGCTTTCCACCACGGCCAGAAAGGTGCGCAACTGATCAATATCGAGACTATACATGATATCATCTTATTCATTCGAATTTCGAATGAAAAGCATAAAAAACATTCGTTGGATAAATGAATTAAAGATCGATAGTGATCTGCCATCAATAATCCATTCGGAGAAAGAAGATGGCATTTACCGATCGCAGCGCCCACGCCCTGATTTCGATTCCTTCGCCAATTGAAGTATTTTTCAACCTTCAGCGCCGGGTGGCAATTGCGCGCAAGCGCCGCCAGTTGGCTGAATTGCTGAACAAGGAAGATCACATTCTGATTGATCTTGGAATCACTCGTGAAGATGTTGAGGTTGCACTTGCCAAACATCAAAATCCGGGTCTCTATCTGAAATCACAGGCGGCCCGTCGCCGCGTCCTTTGAATTCGGCGTCAATCCCGGTGCAATCCACTGATATCCAAAATGAGAACCGGCTCACGCTGTTTGACTACGTGCTTTACGTGGCGCTGGTTCTCTCATGGAGCGGCAGCTGGTACGCGCTGGCATTGCAGGTGGGCAATGTGGCGGTTCAAACGTCGCTGTTCTGGCGCTTTGTGATCGCCGCACTCATCATGTGGGGCTGGGTTGCCTTAAAGGGACAGCCCATGCGCTTTGCGCGCAACCGGCATCTGGCTTTTGCGGGCATGGGCCTGTTCATATTCTGCCTCAATTTCACGCTGTTCTACTACGGCTCCATCTATCTCATATCCGGCCTGCTATCGGTGGTTTTCTCGCTGGCATCGGTGTTCAATCTATTGTTTGGCCTGGTCTTTGGTGGGCGCAAACCGCGCCTGCGCGTGGTTGTTGGTGCTTGCATTGGTGTTGCTGGCATCACTTTGATGTTCCTGCCGGAATTGCAGGGACACTCCATCGCCAGCCAGGGGTTGATTGGGCTCGCCCTATGCGTTTCGGGCACGATTTCCTTTTGCATAGGCAGCCAGATTTCCGCGTTTCTGCAACGCCAGAATGTGCCGGTGCTTTCAGCAAGCGCCTGGGGAATGAGCTATGGGGCGATGTTCAGCGGCCTGGGCGCTTTGGCCCTGGGCCATTCGCTGGCACCGGAATTCTCCCCGGTTTACCTGGGATCGCTCATCTTTCTCGCTGTCATATCGTCGGTCATCGCGTTTTGGGCCTATCTCACATTGATTGGCCGCATTGGGGCAGGGCGGTCCGGTTATGCCACCGTTATGTTCCCGGTCCTTGCCCTGGTGATTTCCAGTGTTTTTGAAGGCTATGGATTTCCGCCCGTTGCAATATTTGGACTTGTCTGTGTGATGGCTGGCAATGTGCTGGTTCTGGGTGGCGGCAAAGCCTGAGGCGATTTCCGTTCAATTGCGGCCCAGAAATTCGTCAAATACGCTGCCGGTCTCTTGTTCATACTCGCTGCCGCGACGGCTTCCTGAATTGAGCATTTCGCCAAATATGTCGCCCAAACCACCGCCACCACGGGGCGTGCGTGGGGCCCGCCTGCGCGGCGTTTCCTGCTGGGCATAGGGATTTTGGCGCCGTCTTTGGGGCTGGTTTGTGGGGGCCTGTCCCAAAAATTCATCAAACACACTGCCACCGGCATTGCGCCCGCGCGATCCGCCGCCGTGGCGGCGGCGAGGGGTGGGCATGATCGGGTCAGCCTGCCGTGGCTGGTGACGAGTTGGCCGCTGGCGTGTGCGCTGGCCTCCGCCCAACAGATCGCCCAGCAAATCCTCAAGCCCGCCGCCCTGTGGCCGCTGGCTGGTGCGGCGGCGTGGTGCCCGGCGTTGCCGATGCTGTGGGCCGCCACCGCCCAACATGCCGCCAGCCAGTCCTTCTATGAGCTGGCCCAATATGCCTCCTCCAGCGGCTTGTCCAAGCGCACCGCCCAAGCCGCCGCCGCGCGCACTATTTTTGGCCCCTTTAAACAACGAGCCCATCACCATGGATGCAATGACCGGCAACATGCTTTTCAATATGGAAGAACTGATCCCCGAAGAAGCCGCCGCATGGCCAGCGACAGCCCGGCTGACATCTTTGTTGCCGAACAAATGACCCAAAATCGCATTGCCTTCACTCACCCCATAGGAAGACATGGCGTTGACCGGATCGTCCACATAATGGCCGTGACGCCCTGTCGCCAGTGCCTGGATCAAACCAGCCGCGCCCTGTGGAGAACTGGTATTGCGCCTTAGACCGGTGGAAAATGCGGGTATCAAAGCGTCCAGCGCTTCCAGGGTTTGTTCCTCGTTCAATCCAAACTGGGCGCTCAGCGCATCAACGTTTTTTTGTGTCACCAGCAATTGTGTGAGGTTCATCGTTTCAAACTCCGTGCAAAACTTTCTTGCCCCACAATGACAGTTGGCCGCGCCCCAATCAATCGGGCTATGAGTTGGGAGCCAAAGTTCCAGCCCCTTCAATGAGATTGTTGAACAAATGTCACTGATCCTCAATCTGACCCTGCCGTTTTTTGCCCTGGTGGGGTTTGGCTATTTTGCTGCCCGCGCCAATTGGCTGCCAAAGGATGGGGTGCAGGCCATCAATGTTTTCGTTTTCAACTTTGCCATGCCTGCTCTCATCATCAATGCGCTGGCGCGGCAGGAATTTGGCCAGTTGATCAATCCTGCTTTTTTAGGGGGCTGGCTGGTTTGCGCGTTGATTGTCTATGCATTGGGCGCACTCATTTCCACGCTCTGGTTCAAAGGAGACAGGGCAGAGGCGGCCCTTTTTGGGCAGGCAGCGTCGATTGGCAATCTGGGTTTTCTGGCGTTGCCCTTGCTGCTGGCCGTGGTGGGCAACGAAGTGGCGGCCCCGGTATCGGCCGCGTTGATTGTCGACCTGGTCCTGATCATTCCCCTGTCGATCGCGCTGCTGGAATCAGTGCGTACCAACGCAGGGGGCATTTTTGCGTCCCTGGCCACGTCGCTCAAGGGGGCAATTGCAAACCCGTTCTTTATTGCGATTGCATCCGGGGTTGCTCTTTCCGCATCCGGTATTGGCCTGCCGGGACCAACTGATAGATTCGCCAGCTTTCTGGCAGGTGCAGCCGGGCCCACAGCCTTGTTCTCGCTCGGCGCGTCTCTGGCCGGTCGCGCGTCGAACGGGGATACCGCCCCGATTGCAGTCATGACACTGCTCAAACTAGTCGCCCATCCGGTATTGGCCTGGTTTGTTCTGAGTGCCTTTGGCGTATCGGGCACATTCCTCACTGTCGGCGTGGTTCTGGCGGCCATGCCAATCGCAGGCAATGTTTACGTGATTGCCGCCGCATATGGCACAATGGTGCGCCGTCTGTCGGCAGCGATCTTGTTTTCAACAATTGTGGCGGTCGTCAGTGTTGCCCTGGCCCTGCAATGGATGGGGCTGAGTCAAGGTTAACGAAACTCAATAGGCATATTCTTCAAATATGTGGTCAATATCGCCATCCCAATTGCTGTGATATTGCTTTAGCAGGCGTTCAGCCTGGGTTTCGCCAAGCGCGACAACTTCGTCGAGCGGGCCCAGGAAGTTATTTTCATCAACACCCTGATCATTAAATTCCGCCCGTGCGGTTAAGCCTTTATGGGCAATGGCCACAACGTCTTTGGCCAGTTCAAGCACAGTGCGGCTTCCCGCCGGTGCAGCCAGTCCCTTTGATGGCACCGCATCACGCATGGCCACAACCGCATCAAAATCCAGCTCGTCCGCCAGTGTCTTGGCATCTGCCAGGGCAGCCTCATCATAAAGCAGGCCTACCCATAATGCGGGCAGGGCGCAGATGCGCCGCCAGGGGCCACCGTCGGCCAGGCGCATTTCAAGAAATTTCTTCAACCGTACATCGGGGAACAGCGTGCCAATATGGTTTGTCCAGTCGCCCTCATTGGCCCGGTGGCCATCAAGGCCTTCATCCAGAAACTGCTGGAATGTGATGTGGGTGCAGTCGATATAGCGCCCGTCACGCAAGATGAAATACATGGGAACGCTGAGCGCCCAATCCACATAACGCTCAAAGCTCATTTCATCGGTGACCATGAATTCGTGCAGGCCTGCGCGCTGGTTGTCTGTATCGCGCCAGATATTGGCCCGCCAGGACAACAAGCCGTTTGGCTTGCCATCGCTAAAGGGCGAATTGGCAAACAGGGCGGCGGCCACAGATTGAAGTTTGGTGGACACCTGCATTTTGGTGCGCATGTCCTGTTCGGATGCAAAGTCCAGATTGACCTGAATGGTGCAGGTACGGTGCATCATGTCGAGGCCCTGGGAGCCAACCTTGGGCATATAGGCGCGCATGATGTCATAGCGGCTCTTGGGCATTTGTGGGGTTTCAGCAAATGTCCATTTGGGACTGCCACCAAGGCCTAAAAATCCCATCCCCATGGGTTCGGCCACATCGCGCACCTGGGCCAGGTGTTTGTTGGATTCTCGACAGGTTTCGTGGATCGTGCGCAATGGCGCGCCCGACAGTTCAAACTGGCCGCCTGGTTCCAGTGAAATCGCGCCCATGCCATCGGATGCGGCCAGGCCGATTATGTTGCCCGCGTCCATAATAGGCTCCCAGCCGGTGCGGGCCTGCATGCCTTCCAGCAGGGCTTTGATGCCGTTGTCGCCCTCATAGGGCACAGGGGAGTTATCAGCTTTGTAGAAGCCAAATTTCTCATGCTCGGTGCCAATGCGCCATTGGGATTTAGGCTTGCAGCCACTTTCCAGGGCATCCAGCAATTGTGCGCGGGTTTCGATAGGGGTGTCGTTAGTGGTATCGCGGGCCATGCTGAAGGCATCCGGTGGAACTTCTGATAAAAGCGCTAACCCCGTCAGTAGCCCGGTGCAAGTACCTATTCATCCTATTTTGCTGGAATGTTTGCGCAAATGGGTCAGCGCCAGTCGCCCAGTGTGGATTGCACAATGCTAAGAGCAGAGACTGCGGCGGTATCGGCGCGCAACACGCGCGGGCCAAGCGGAATGGGTGTGACATGGGATGCTGCGCGCAACATGGCACGTTCAGGTTCTGAAAAACCGCCCTCCGGGCCAATCAAAACCGCCAACGGGGTGTCGGGGACATCGGCCAGTGCCATTGCGGGGTTTTGGCTGCCTTCCCCTTCATCACAAAAGATCAGGTGCCGTCCGTCTTGAGCCAGCGCGTCAACCGCGTGCATCAGTTCCACCGGTTCCGATATGCCCGGCAGCGTTAGAATTCCGCACTGTTCGGCTGCCTCCACCACATAATGTTCCATCCGTTCGGTATTCACCTTGCGCACCTGTGTGAACTGGGTAAGCACCGGTTGAATATGGCTCACTCCCATCTCAACTGCCTTTTGGACCATATATTCCATGCGCGCCTGTTTGATGGGCGCAAACAGATATTGAATATCGGCGTTCCTGGAACCTGGGGTAGGCTGGGCACGGGTTTGTTCGATGAGAGTAAGGCTGGCCTTTTTGCGCCCTGCCTGCGCAAGCTGGGCGTGCCATTCCCCGTCTCGCCCGTTGAACAACAACACCATCGCACCATCGCGTAACCGTAAGACATTGAGCAGATAATTGGCCTGGGCACGGTCAAGGTCGACCGACTGATTGGCGCTCAGCGGAAGGTCCATATACAGGCGAGGGCTGGTGAAATCATAACGCGGCATGGTCAGGCGGCATCCGTTTCGGCGCTGTGATGCCACAGGGGCTGATAACCAGCATCCAGGATTTTGCAGATAGTGGGAGGGGTGAGTACCTTCACTTGCGAAGGCGCAGTGCACTCAGCCATTTCCCACCCGGTAAAGTGCCATTCATACACCGCACCTTCACATCGGGTGAGTAAGGCATCGTCCAGTTGAAAGACGGCCCCATCGGGGAGTGATGAATATGCCGCCCCGTGCAGCCGTTTTGTCCGCTGGGAAAGGCGTTCCCCATGCAAAACCGCGTCCATCTCCCCTGCACGTGGTGGCTTGCTCAATGCCATGGCTCGGCGCCAGGCATTGGCAAAAGCCTTGGCATCCGTGCGGCGACATTCGAAACAGGGGCGATGACCAGCCGCTAGTGCGGTAATCTCATCTAGAAAAAACAGTTCCGTATATCGGTTGGGTGCCATCAACTCGCGCTGTCGCTGTTTAAATTGCGTCACACAGCTTATCCACTGTCTGGACGCCCAACGCCGTGAGGGGTGGAGCAATTTGGTTTCATTATCGTGCAACCGGCCGCCACGATTGCCCATCAAAGTTCCGCGTGCGGAAACGGCGACAATTTCACCGTCCGGGCGCACACGATTGTGAAGCGGGGAAGGGCGGTTTGTTGTTTCGCCTGGATGCATCACTGTCCCTCAAACAGCGTCAAAATGCCGGGATAGTATGCCAAGTTTGAACCCTATCCTTCAACAACAATGACATGAAGGCTTCGTGGTCCATGGGCGCCAAGCAAGATCGTTTGTTCGATATCGCCAGAGCGGGAAGGGCCGGTGATCATATTGACTGTGCGCGGCATCAACCCTTTACCAGCCATGGAACGCACCTGATCAAGCGCGCTCTCATAATCGCCTTTAATATCGGCGGCATCGATGACAATGATATGGTTCTCCGGCAAGAAATTGACCGTTGTTGGATTGTCGCTTCCCGATGTCAGCACCAGCGTGCCGGTCTCGGCCACCCCGGCAGTTGCGTGGCTCAGTCCAACCGGATCACTGCCATCGCTGGGCCCCACATCCCTTGTGAGATTGGGGGCTTTCGACCAGTCGGCACCCTCAAGGCGTGGGTCGGTTCCCATCCGCACCGCCTGGGGCAAATTGCGTGACCGCAGATAATCGCTCACCGCTTCAGCGACTTGCGAATAATCTTTCACAACCGTGGTCGTCGTCTGAACGGCTTCGGCGCGATCACAAAACAGTTTCAATTGGGCGCGCGGGTCCAACTGGCCGCGTTTGGGAATAATGCCCCTGGGCGCTTTCGCCAGACGATCGGCAACAGTTGTGCGACGTGTGGCCGGGTCTTGGTCAGCTCCGACCTGGCTGCGGATTTTGCCAAGAATAGCCTCGCGCCCGCTCATTTTGCACGTCCTTTGTGGGCTGCCCATTGTGCCTGAAATGTTTCGCCTTCTGGTGCGGGCATGTCGCGATATTTGGTCCACCCACTGCCCAGGGGCATTTTGGCAAGACGCCCTTTTTTACCGCCCATTATGGAAAGTCCGCGCATGGCCACACGGGCACCCAATTGATAGAGCCTGGGGCGTTGGGCAAACCAGGCCCAGGTTTTCAACCCCCAACGTTGGACAGCAGGATTGAGGTTTTTCTCAAACTCCCGTTCGCGCCAATGCCGCATCATTTTCGGCAGGGGAATGCGCATGGGGCACACCGCTTCACAACGCCCGCAAAACGTCGAGGCATTGGGCAGATTGCCGCCATCCTCGACACCCTTCAAAGAAGGTGTCAGCACAGCACCCATGGGGCCGGGATAAACCCAGCCATAGGCGTGGCCTCCCACCGCATGATATACCGGGCAATGGTTCATACAGGCACCACAACGGATGCAGCGCAACATGTCCTGAAATTCCGTGCCGATCATATTGGTGCGGCCATTGTCCAATAAGACAACATGATATTCTTCCGGCCCATCCACGTCCCCTTCGCGGCGCGGGCCGGTGGAAAAGGTTGTATAGACAGACATATCTTGCCCGGTGGCGGAACGCGCCAATACGCGCAGGATCTGACTGACATCCTCAAGCGTGGGGGCAATCTTTTCGATGGACGCAAGCACGATGTGCACGCGCGGCAATGTCTGGGTGAGATCGCCATTGCCCTCATTGGTCACGATGATTGAGGTGCCGGTTTCCGCCACAAGGAAATTAGCCCCGGTGATGCCCACATCAGCGTCGATGAATTTCTGCCGCAAAACCGTGCGGGCCTCGTCCAACAGGGTTTCAGGTTCATCTAGATTGCGGCCTTCGGGCAGATGGTCATGTTCCTCGCGGAAATCGGCTTCCACCTGTTCCTTCAACACATGCACTGCCGGTGCGATAATGTGGCTGGGAGCTTCACCACGCAATTGAATGATGTATTCACCCAGGTCCGTCTCGATGGGCTGAATGCCTTTTTCTTCCAGAAATTCGTTGATCCCCATTTCTTCGGAGATCATTGATTTCCCTTTTGTCACCGTCTTGGCATTGGCTGTACGACAAATGTCGAGCACGATATTGCGTGCATCTTCTGCGGTCTGGGCCCAATGCACGTGTCCACCGGATTCGACCACCTTTTCCTCATAAGCTTTAAGATAGAGGTCGAGATGCGCCAGGGTGTGGTCTTTGATGTCCCGCGCCTTATCGCGCAGGGCTTCAAATTCCGGCAAGGCATCGGCAGCCGCCTGGCGTTTGCCGATAAAACCCTTTTCCACATTGCCAAGGGCTTTTTGCAAATTGTCATTGGCCAGCGCCTTTACGGCATTTTCCTTGAATTCCGGTGTGGTGATCTTCATTTGGAATCTCCAATCGCAGGCACATCCAGCCGACCGGCCAGCACTTCGGCCACGTGTCGCGCTTTGGTGTTTCGGCCCTCCCGGTGCAGTTTGCCGGACATGTTCATCAGGCATCCCAAATCGCCCGCCAGCAACAGATCAGCCTGAGCCGCTTCCACATTGTCGGTTTTCTTTGCAACAATGGCGTTGGAGATGTCGGAATATTTAACGCAAAACGTGCCGCCAAATCCGCAACACACGTCCGGGTCTTTCATCTCTTTCAACTCCAGCCCATCTACCTGGGCAAGCAGTTTGCGCGGTTGTCGCGATATACCCAACTCCCGCAGGCCCGAACAACTGTCGTGATAGGTCACCGAACCGTCAAAATGGGCATCAACATCACTCACAAACATCACGTCGGTCAGGAAACTGACCAACTCAAATACTTTGCCGGAAAACGCATTGGCGCGTTCTTCCCAGGCCGCATCACCGGCAAACAGTTCAGGATAATGCTTTTTCAGCATCGCCGCGCACGAACCCGAAGGCGCTACCACATAGTCAAATTTTTCAAACGCGGCGATCACCTGTTCGGCAATCGCGCGCGTGTCCGCCCGATCACCGGAATTATAGGCAGGTTGTCCGCAACAGGTTTGCGCCGGTGGCACACTGACAACGCAACCGGCCTTTTCCAACAAGTCCACTGCTGCAAAGCCCACATTGGGCCGAAACAGGTCCACGAGGCAGGTGACGAATAGGCCGACAGAGGGATTGCTCAATGGGGTGGTTCCTTGATCTTAGGGTCTTAAACCTAGGTTTGTGCGGCTTGTGACTTGCGTCTGGCGCGTGGGTTTGAACGTTCATCGCGCTGTTCCAGTCGCAATGTCGATATGGAATTCCAGTCCTGCTGCCGTTCAGCGTCGCGGGTGGCTTGTTCCACATAGGTGATGTGATGACGCGCCGCCTGGGCTGCCTTGTCCGCATCACCGGCAATGATCGCGTCATAGATTGCCCGGTGCTGATCCAGCAGAGCCAGACGTTGGGACGGGCCGTTATAGACATGGGAACGGTTGAAAAACACGTCATCTGCAAGCAATCGGTAGCAAGAGCGCAATGTGTGCAACAAAATGATGTTGTGGGCACATTCACAAACGGTGCTGTGGAATTCCACATCGATTTCCGCTTCCGTTGCCGGGTCTTCCTTCTCGTGCGCAGCAACCATTTTTGCCATCACATCGGCCAGTAATTTACGGTCAGCCGCCGTTGCCCGTTGAGCAGCCAGGGCGGCAGTCATGCCTTCGATTTCGCGGCGATATTCCAGATAGTCTGATTTTGCCTTCGGGGTGTTGGAAATGATTTCAACAATGGGGGGCGCAAATATTGTGCCAATCACATCAGCCACAAAGGTGCCGCCCCCATGGCGCGCCACCAGCAAACCGCGTTCTTCCAGGCTGGAAAGAGCCTCGCGCAGGATGGGGCGGGACACGTTAAGCTTCTTGGAAAGCTCCCGTTCACCGGGCAACCGATCACCCACCCGCAACACGCCTTCCAGTACCAGCCGTTCAATCTGGCGCTCAACTTCCCGTGCCGTGCGGCCATGTTCAATGCTGGTAAAAATCATGTTGGCCAAAAATTGCCTACTCATTTGGTGGGCAAATTACCCACACGTTTTGCCTGCTCGGTTGCAGGGTATCGGTCGATGTTGTAAGTGGTCAATAATGTTGTCCACTATTGTACCGTTATTCCGGTGGGCGAGGCAACATGGCGCATATGGGTCGGGAGGACCGGTGGCGCAAAACATGAGCGTGTTTCCAGGGAGGAAAACCAAATGAAAAAAATCTTCAGAACAGCTGTCCTTGCAACGGCTGCGGCAGGCCTTATGGCCACGTCTGCATCGGCTGAAAAAGTGCGCCTGAAAATGGGTGCCACATTCCCGTCCAAGCTGACACAGCTGGGTACACTGGGTAAGAAGCTCGAGGAAAACGTGGCCCGCATTTCCGGCGGTGACATTCAGCTGAAATATTTTGAGCCGGGTGCGCTGGTTCCTGCTTTGGAATTGTTTGACGCTGTAAAGTCCGGTGCGGTTGATGCCGGTTGGTCCACATCTGGTTACTGGCAGGGCAAAGAGCCTGCGCTGGCGCTTTTCTCTGCTGTTCCATTTGGCCCTGCCGCCGGTGAATATGCAGCCTGGCTGTACAATGGCGGCGGCGAGGAAATGTATCAAAAGATTTATGAGCGCAATGGCATGCATGCCCTGATTTGCGGCGTGATCGCTCCCGAAGCATCCGGTTGGTTCCGCGAGCCGCTTGACTCCATTGACGATCTGAAGGGCAAGAAAATGCGCTTCTTCGGCCTGGGCGCGAAGGTGATGCAGAAGCTTGGTGTGGATACACAGCTCTTGGCTGCCGCCGATATCTACCCCGCCCTGGAGCGCGGCACGATTGACGCGACCGAATTTTCAATGCCCGCCATCGACCTCAATCTTGGCTTCTATCAGATTGCCAAGAACTATTATTTCCCCGGCTGGCACCAGCAGGCCACAACGTTCGAGTTGATTATCAACAAGGGCAAATGGGAAGCGATGAACGAAACCCAGCAGGCCCAGCTTGAAATTGCCTGTAAGGCCAATTTCACCATCGGCATGGCCGAGGGAGAAGCGATTCAGGGCAAGGCGCTGGCTGAGTTGAAGTCGAAAGGCGTGACCATCCACAAGTGGAAACAGGCTGACCTCGACAAGCTCAAAGTTACCTGGGAAGGCCTTGCAGAGGAAATCGCCGCAGGCGATCCCACCTTCAAGGAAACCTGGGAGAACCTGAAAGCCTTCCGCGCAGAATATGCCGTGTGGAAAGACCTCGGTTACCTGAAATAAGCAAATGTTTTCGGCGCGGGTGTGCAATTTCATGTCCGCGCCGCAATGCTTTTGAAATCGCCCCAATGGGCGATGACTTAATTATTGATATTTGATCGGGGAAGCTGATGTCTGCGCTGGTTCGAGCGTCGATTGCAATCGACCGCTTACTGACACTTTTAGCCAAAACGGGCGCGTGGCTTGGCGGCATACTTGTCGTCATCGTCGTGTTCGATGTTGTGACCCGCAAAATGGGCGTCAACAAAGAACAGGTGTTTGGGTTCAATTCAACCCAGATACAGGAATCCGAATATTGGCTGCACACCTTCCTGTTTGCGCTGGTACTGGGATGGGCTTATCTGCGCCAATCCCATGTGCGCATTGATCTGATACGCGAGCAGTTTGGCCTGCGCGTTAAATACTGGATCGAAATTCTGGGCTGCATCATTTTCCTGCTGCCCTACACGATTATCGGTGCTTACTATTGCACGCTCTATACCTATTCATCTTTCCTGGAGGGAGAGGTGTCCAAATCGACCATCGGCTTGTCATACATTTGGGTCGTCAAAGCTGCCATTCCCCTGATGTTCGTTTTGCTGGGGCTCGCAGGGCTTGCGATCCTTTTCAAGGCAATCGCCGGGCTGCGCAATGAATTGCCCGCCCACATGATTCCCGAAACCATTGGAGGGGATCACAAATGATGGAACATCTCACCGAGATTTTGCCACTGCTGATGTTTGCAGCATTGGCGATTTTCCTGTTCTCCGGCTATCCGGTTGCCTTCATTTTGGGCGGCATCGGCCTGGCCTTTGCCCTGATTACCATTCAGATTGACGACTTCCTGTTTGACTGGCCGCAATTCGGCGCCATACCGGCGCGCATATTTGGCGGCATCGCGGAAAACCTAATTCTAACGGCGATACCCATGTTTATTTTCATGGGCACTATGTTGGAAAAATCCGGCATCGCCCGCGACCTGCTCAATTGCCTGCAAGTGCTTCTGCGCCGTGTGCCAGGCGGTCTTGCCATGGCGGTGACCCTGATGGGCACCATCCTGGCCGCCACAACGGGCATTATTGGCGCTTCGGTTGTCATGATGTCGCTGCTGGCGTTGCCGGTGATGATGTCGCGGGGATATTCTCCCTCGCTCGCGTCGGGCACAATTGCCGCATCGGGCACGCTGGGCATTCTCATCCCGCCATCAATCATGCTGGTCATCATGGCCGATTTGTTGTCCCGTTCGGTGGGTAATTTGTTTGTGGCTGCGGTGATTCCAGGCTTCATGCTGTCGGCAATGTATCTGATCTACATTTTGATCCGCACTTCCATCTCGCCCTCGATGGCCCCCAAACTTCCCGCCGACATTGGTCCTCAAACCACCGCTGGATTCTGGGGCATGGTGTTGCGTTCATTCGTGCCGCCCATCGTTTTGATTGGCTTGGTGCTGGGTTCCATCCTTGCGGGCTTTGCCACACCAACGGAAGCCGCCGGTGTTGGCGCGTTCGGCGCGGTTCTGCTGGGTTTCTTCAATCTGGTTCTGCTGCCTGCCATGGGCGTGGAGGAAATGGAGTTCGAAGGTAAGGCCGATGTCGACCTTGGCGTGCCCAACCCGGATGATAAGAGCTTCGCCGGCACCTTGCGCAATTTCTGGACGGTGCTTTCCGATGTCATGTACCGCTCGGCGCTGACCAACGCGATGATCTTTGGCATCTTCATTGGTGCCACACTGTTCTCTTTCGTGTTCCGCGCAATCGGTGGCGAAGAACTGGTGATCGAACTGGTGGAAGCCATGGGCCTTGGATCCTGGGGCCTCCTGTTCCTCATCATGGGAATTGTGTTTTTCCTCGGCTTCTTTTTCGACTGGATCGAAATCACGTTAATCGTGTTGCCCGTGTTCTCGCCAATCATCGAATTGCTCGACTTCGGCGATCACGTGGCCAAAGTGGAACTGGTCTATTGGTTTGCGATACTGCTGGCGGTCAATCTCCAGACATCGTTCTTAACCCCGCCCTTTGGATTTGCACTATTTTACCTCAAGGCGGTGGCACCGCCGGAGATTAAGATTCAATCGATCTATCGCGGTATCATTCCCTTTGTGTTGCTCCAACTGATAGGGCTTGGGCTTGTTCTTACGTTCCCGGAACTTGCCCTGTGGTTGCCACGCACATTGCTGGATTAACCCGCATGTTCCTTTGATAGGGGCAAAATCGAATTGAAGCCCGCCCTGTGAATACAGGGCGGGTTTTTGCTTTTCAGGGTCAAGAATAAGTGGTAAACATTTTTTACCACTTATTGGAGATGTGCCATGTCCGGCCTCATGATGCCACCGCTTGACCAATCCGTATTGGCCCGGCGTGCCAGGATTGTTGCAGACCTTTCAGCCATTGTGCCCGGTGAAGGCGTTGTATCCGACGAACATGCCATGCGGGTTTTTGAATCCGATGGCCTGACCGCCTACAAGGCGCTGCCGTTCATTGTGGTCTTGCCTGAAACGGTGGAACAGGTGGCCGCGGTGTTGAAATATTGTAGCGCGGGGGGAATCAAGGTCGTGCCCCGGGGGGCGGGAACGTCTTTATCCGGTGGGGCTTTGCCACTGGAAGACGCGGTCTTGCTGGTCATGTCGAAATTCAGTCGGGTGCTGGACATCGATTATCCAAACCGCTGTGCGGTGGTTCAGCCCGGTGTCACCAATTTGGGCATTACTCATGCTGTGGCGGGCGAGGGGTTTTACTATGCGCCCGATCCTTCCTCCCAGATTGCCTGCTCAATTGGCGGTAATGTCGCTGAAAATTCCGGCGGTGTGCATTGTCTGAAATATGGGCTCACGGCCAATAACGTGCTCGGGATCGAGTTCGTGACCATTGAAGGCGAGGTCATGCGACTGGGTGGCAAGCACCTGGAATCGGAGGGCTATGATCTGCTGGGTGTGCTCACAGGATCGGAAGGTCTGTTGGGTGTTGTCACCGAAGTAACCGTGAGAATCTTGCAAAAGCCGGAGACGGCGCGCGCTCTGCTGATCGGCTTCCCAACGTCCGAAGATGGCGGACAATGTGTTGCGGACATCATTTCCGACGGGATCATCCCCGGCGGCATGGAGATGATGGACCGGCCTGCAATCCATGCGGCCGAAGACTTCGTTCATGCCGGCTATCCCCTCGACGTTGAGGCCCTGCTGATCGTTGAACTGGATGGTCCCGAAGCGGAAGTGGACTATCTCATCGAACGGGTTGAAAAAATCGCCCGCAACAACAAATCCTCCACTCTTCGCATTTCCACAAATGAAGAAGAGCGCCTGTCCTTTTGGGCCGGGCGCAAGGCGGCATTTCCCGCGGTCGGGCGCATTTCGCCAGACTATTATTGCATGGACGGCACCATTCCGCGCAAGGAATTGCCCACGGTTCTGGCGCGCATGCGAGAATTGTCAAACCACTATAATTTACGTGTGGCCAATGTGTTCCATGCGGGCGACGGCAACCTTCATCCGCTCATTCTTTACGATGCGAATATTCCCGGTGAATTGGCGAAAACCGAAGAATTTGGTGCGGAAATCCTCAAGCTGTGTGTTGAAGTGGGCGGTGTTCTCACCGGCGAACACGGTGTTGGCGTGGAAAAGCGCGATCTGATGCCGGAAATGTTCACCGAGGATGATCTCAAACAACAGCAGCGGGTGAAATGTGCCTTTGATCCCGACCAATTGCTCAACCCCGGCAAGGTGTTTCCTCAACTGCACAGATGCGCCGAACTGGGCCGCATGCATGTGCACAGGGGCAATGTGCCGTTTCCCGATTTGCCGAGGTTCTGATGACCCAAAAACAGCAATCAACCCAGGCTGACCTGCACCCTCAGACCAATGACGATGTTTTGGCCGCCGTAAAATGGGCCGCAGGCGAAGAAGTACCGTTGGAAATTATCGGCCAGGGCAGCAAACGCGCCCTGGGCCGCCCCATGCAAACGGCCCATACGCTCGATATGTCCGCATTGACGGGGGTGACCCTGTTTGAGCCGGAGGAATTGGTTCTGTCTGCCAAAGCAGGCACGCCGCTGGAAGAGATCGTAAAATTGCTCGACCAGCACAATCAGGAGCTTCAGTTCGAGCCGATGGATATTGGTCCATTGCTCGGCAACAAACCCAAATTGGGCACATTGGGTGGATTGGTGAGCACCAATCTTAGCGGCCCACGCCGATTGAAAGCTGGTTCGGTGCGCGATCACATATTGGGCGTAACCGCAGTGTCCGGGCGCGGTGAAGTGTTTAAATCCGGCGGTCGCGTGGTCAAAAATGTCACCGGATATGATTTGTCGAAAGGGCTCACCGGCGCTTATGGGACACTGGCCGTATTGACCGATATTATTGTGAAAGTTCTGCCCCGCGCGGAGACCGAACAGACACTGGTGATCGTCGGCCTGACCGACGCAGACGCTGCCCAGGCCATGGCGACCGCCATGGGATCAAATGCAGAGGTTTCCGGTGCAGCCCATCTGCCTGCAGAGCTTAATCAGGGACAGGCGCACACCTATCTTAGGCTGGAAGGCTTTACGCCCTCGGTTGCCTCTCGCATTGAAAACCTGTCATCGCTGTTAAAATCCATGGGCGCACAAGAACGCCTTGACGAAGAAGCCTCGCGAAAGTGCTGGATTAATGTGCGCGATTGCCTGCCATTTGCTGCCCAACGGGATGCGCCCGTGTGGCGGGTTTCCTGCACACCTAGTGAAGGCCATGCGATTGTCCATGCGGTGAAAAACCAGACGGATGTGAGCGCCTATTACGACTGGCAGGGCGGGCTTGTGTGGATGCAAATGAATGATGGCAACCCCAATGCACCCATTTTGCGCAACACGATCCAACAGCACGGGGGCGGGCACGCAACGCTCATCCGTGCTGATGTGGCCACCCGACAAAGCACGGACGTTTTCCAACCGCAGCCCGCACCACTCGCCGCGCTCAGCAAGCGCTACCGTGAAAATTTCGATCCCAAGGGCGTGTTGAACCCCGGCCGGATGAATTGAGATAAGCCATGCAAACTCACTTTTCCCTTGCCCAACTGGCTGATCCGCAAATTGAAGACGTGGATTCAATTCTGCGCAGTTGCGTTCATTGCGGCTTTTGCACAGCCACATGTCCAACCTATGTGACACTTGGCAATGAATTGGACTCGCCCCGCGGGCGCATTTATCTCATCAAGGACATGCTGGAAAACGAACGTCCGGCGGATGATCATGTGGTTAAACATATCGACAGATGCCTGTCTTGCTTGTCTTGCATGTCCACATGCCCGTCCGGGGTGCATTACATGCATCTGGTCGATCATGCGCGAACCCATATTGACAAGACCTATAAGCGACCGCTGATCAGCCGCTCCATTCGCGGTCTTCTGGCCATGGTCTTGCCCTATCGGGACCGTTTCAGATTTGCGGTCAGGGCGTCCGTCCTGGGCAAACCTTTTGCACCCTTGTTGGACAAAATTGACGCTCTGCGCCCATTGGCGGCGATGATCCGCCTGGCGCCTTCCAGCGTCAGCGGCCCAAAACCCCATACCACTCCGGGACGATTTGCACCCCAGCAGGGGGGCAGCAAAGCCCGCGTGGCCCTGTTGAGCGGTTGTGCCCAGCCTGTGCTCGATGATGGTATCAACAAGGCCACAATTGAATTGTTGAACCGGGCAGGGGTTGAAGTCGTGTTGCCCCGGGGAGAAGCCTGTTGCGGATCCCTGGTTCATCATATGGGCAAGGAAGAGCAGGCCTTGGAGGCTGCCCGGCACATGGTCGGTGTGTGGACCAAAGAGATGGAAAATGGCGGACTTGATGCCATCATCATCACCACATCGGGTTGTGGGACGACGATCAAGGATTACGGCTACATGTTGCGCCATGACCCAGATTGGGCGGACCGGGCGGCAAAAGTATCGGCCCTGGCCATGGACATCAGCGAATATCTGCCCACCATCGATCTGCCTCCAGCCAACCTGCCTGGCGATTTGCGCGTGACCTATCACGCCGCCTGTTCCTTGCAGCATGGCCAGCAGATCAAGTCGGCACCCAAGGATTTGCTCCGCGCGGCAGGGTTCAGCGTTGCCGAAGCACCCGAAGGTCACCTGTGCTGCGGGTCTGCGGGCACCTACAACATTCTCCAGCCGGAGATTGCGGGCCAATTGCGCGACCGCAAGATCAAGAACATCCTGGGCACGGCACCCCAGGTGATCGCGGCAGGCAATATTGGGTGCTTAACCCAAATTGCCGGTGGAACCGGTGTGCCGGTGCTCCACACAATCAAACTGCTCAATTGGGCCCATGGTGGCGAAATGCCCGATGAACTGCGCGATTTGCCTGGCGGGGCTGGTCAACTTTCCCACGCGCAGTCACCGGCCATACAAGCGGCTGAATAATTCAGGACGAAAACGGAAAACGGGGCCCTGCAGATGTGCAGAGACCCCGTCAATTTCCCCGGAGAATTCCGTTAGTTTGATCAGAACACTTTGTATGTGATGCCCAAAATGATCTGATTGCTGATGATATCGGTGCTCAGCTCACCGCCACCTTCCAGGTCAGCCTCAACCTGTCCGTATGTGCTTTTCAATTCGCCAAACACAGACCAATTGTCCGTCAGCGAATAATCAACGCCGACAAAAGCCTGCGCTGCGAATCCTGTTACCTGATATTCCAGCGTGGCAGGTGCGCCACCAGGGCCGTCATCCGCTTCCACATGGGGAACGGAGATCCCGGCACCAACGCCGATGTAAGGTGTGAAACCATTTCCGATATCGCGGCGGTAAATACCGTTCAACGTCACGAAATTGATCCCATCCGTGAATTCCAGAACGCTGAAATCTGCGGGCAGGGGATCTGCCTTGACCTTGGCATGGGTGAATTCGGCAGCAATACCGAAATTCGGTGCCTGATCGAGCCACCATGTTGCGCGCACACCATAATAGGGCGGCATCTCAAAGGAAGCGCCATCCCACTGAACAGTGGTATCGCCAGACGTGCCATTATTGAAATCGTAGTCGACTTCAGAGTGGGGCGAAAAGTTTGCGCCGCCAAATACGGAAATCGTTGCTTCCGCCTGAGCGCGGTCTAGCGCAACAACAGAACCACCAAGCGACAAGATTGCAGCGAGGGCGGCTGTACAAGTGATCTGGTTCAATTTGGTCGAAAAAGCCAAGTCGACGACTCCAACGCTGGGCGCGTACATATGATTTCGATCAGACAATACTCGTTTCCTTCATCCAGAGTCGACGCAAACCTGTTCAATTTTTGTCCGTGAACGGCTGATTTTGCGGCGATATTCGCAACTTGTCCTAACATGTTGCCAAAATGTGACGCCTTTTACAGACAAACCGGTGGCCAATAACTCCCGATTTGGCCAGGGCCGATACGACCCCGGCACCGTTGAGCGCAGTGAATGCGAATCAAATTACCTTAACACGGGCCCCAACAGGCACCCGGTCATAGAGGTCCATCACATCCACATTGCGCATGCGAATACAGCCTGAAGATACGGCTTTGCCAATGCTCCAGTCCTGATTTGTCCCGTGAATACGATACAGAGTCGAACCCAGATAGAGCGCGCGTGCGCCCATGGGATTTTCAGGTCCACCGGGCATGAAATTGGGTAATTCGCGGCCCTTGGCACGTTCGCGAACGATCATTTCCTTGGGCGGGGTCCACGATGGCCATTCCGTTTTGCGGGTCACTTTGTGTGAGCCTGCCCATTCGAATCCAGGTTTCCCCACACCCACGGCATATTTGCGGGCCTTGCCATTTGGGAGAACCAGATAGAGGCGGCGCTCAATCGTATTGATGATCACTGTACCCGGGCTGGCCTCTCCGGAATAGGAAACCACTTTTGGCCGCAGGCTGGGCTGCACGATCGACGGTTTGGCCGGGCGGCGATAAGTTGCTGTTACAATGGAAGATTGTTTGCGCTTTCGGGTTCTAACACCATTGTAGGTCTGTTTACGCAAGCGCCGCAGTCCTGCGGGCCGTTTGGCCTGTTTGCGCTCCGCCCGGCTGGCGCGCCTTTTTGGGGGAGAGACCTGCAATGTCCAGGGGGACGATAAATCAGGGCTTAAGGTCAATGGCGGAGGCGTGGCATAACGCTTCCCGGCATTGGCTTCGATCATACCGGTGCACAAAATGGCGGTGGCGGCGAAAGTCTGGATAAACTTCTTCAGCATTGACGGCCTCTACTCGTTACATTCGTCGTGGCAGCAAGACGCGACCTTGCATTTGCTTACAAGATCACCTGCAAAAGACAGTGCGAGGGAAAGGAAACCGAAAAGTGAATCAAATTGGCACGAATGCTTAAAGTCTCTGTTTACTTTTGGCCGTGGTAAAACAGGCTTTAACGCCAATGGTTAACGCAACATTTTGTTAATCACGTTGTCCTGACACTGGGAATACCAGCCCACATTGTTGCCGTGCAAAAGCGCAGCATATCTTCCAAAACCAGCTTTCCTTAGTGCCCCATCCGGGCCGCCGCGCGCTTGTATAAAGCGGGCAAAAGCGGTGCCACATCGCTTTCACGCATGCCAGCTTTCACGCGGCTGTCGTAAAGCATGTTGAGGATCAACCGATCAAACCTCTGAAATGAACGGTAGGGGCTGGTATCGTTGAACATGCTGTATTGCAGCGTTGCATCATCATTGAGCGGCCCAAGTCCCTGCAAAATCTCTTCCGTCATGCAACGCGACAGCAAACGCGGCCCTTCGTCAGCAACGATCACCGCATCTGCACGGGAAATGCCTGAGCGACTAAAGATGGCACGTACCATGCAACGGCCCCGCGCCGGTGGGTTGGAGCGCCCGCCATTTATCTGTTTTTGAACTGTGCTTTCATAATCGCGCCGCTTCACCACATGGACGACAAAGCTTGCCTGTTTCCGTGAATTGACCAGTTTAACATCCAATCCTGCAATCAACCGCTCCAGGCTCAAAACAAACTTTTCGACTTTCGAACGCGCATCGGCACCGGCGCTGGACACCACATGAAAACGCACCTGGCGTGAAAATTTGCGCACATAATTGGGATAAAATATGGATTGGCCGAATTCAGAGCCAAACACCGTTTTGCGAAATCCATCAATGACATCCGCCTCGCTAAAGGCCCGCGCAGAATGGGTGGCTGCCATACAAAGCGAAAGTGTGAGAAGCCATCGAATAGATATTTTCAAGAACATGATGTCCCCGGCAAAGGAACCAATGGTCCCGGCCAAATTTGCACCCTATACTCGTACAACGGTTGCGGCGCGATTGTCATCAAATGCGCGTCATGACCTGTGTAAATTCAATCAAGGGTGAAAGTGGCACGATGGATCAACCGGTTGAAAAGCGCGCAGACGGACTGCTTATGGGGGCTGACGGGCTGCTTAGGTGTCCCTGGCATGGCGATAAGGAAGATTACCGAATCTACCACGACACCGAATGGGGAATGCCCCAGGATGATGACCACCGCCTGTTTGAGAAAATCTGCCTGGAAGGCTTCCAATCCGGCCTTTCCTGGCTGACGATCCTGCGCAAGCGCGAAAATTTCCGTGCCGCTTTTGCACAATTCGACATTGAAAAGGTGGCGCAGTTTGGCGATGCCGATGTGGAACGCCTGGTGCAGGATGCCGGCATCATTCGCCACCGGGGAAAAATCGTGTCGACCATCAACAATGCCAAACGCGCCATTGAGATGGTTGAGCGCGAAGGGTCGCTGGGCAAATGGTTCTGGAGCTATGAACCGGCGGCCAAAGACCGCCCCAAAAAGCTGGACTACGCAACTTTGATGAGCATGGGCAAGACGGACATTTCCACCGCCATGTCGAAAGAATTGAAAAAACGGGGCTGGAGCTTTGTCGGTCCCACCACCTGCTATGCATTCATGCAGGCCATGGGCATGGTCAATGACCACATTGAAGGATGCCACCACCGGGCTGTTACAGAAGCGGCGAGGACCGCGTTCAAACGACCTTAGGTTTGTTCTTGGCTAATATCGTCAATGCGATGCCGCCCAATATCAGCACGGAGCACACCACAAAACGCAAGGTCAGCGCTTCACCGGCAAATATGACACCGCCCAGCGTGGCGATTGCCGGAGCACTGAGTTGAACGACAGCGGAAGTTGTTGGCGACAGACTGGGCTGGCAGGCATACCACAGGGCATAACCCAGCGCCGAAGTAATCGCACCTGAGGCAATGGCCAGAACCATGCCTGACGTGGAAATCGTCAGCAGGTCGAATGCCAGTACAGCCGTGATGCTCAACACCAACGCCATGGGAACCGAACGCACGAAATTGCCCGTGGTTGCCAGCAAGGCATCAGGCGCGGCACGACCTCTCAACGTATATATGCCCCAGGCGATGCCGGAAATCGCCATTAACAACGTTGCCACAAGTGGTGGCGCGACAAAACTGGACGGGCCATCGGATAGGGATATGGGTGCAACAAGCTGTGTGAACGCACCAAAGGCAAGCACAATGCCCGCCCATTCAGCCAGATTGGGCCGCTGACCATGTGCCACCCCCCACGCGATCATCGTTGCCTGTACGCAAGCAAACAGCACAAGCGCGCCCAGGCCCGTATCCATCTGGAGATAGGCGAAGGAAAATGCGGCCGCATAACCAAACAGGGCCGCAGCCGAAATCCAGTTGCCATGGCCCGCAATCTGTTTGGTCAGCGTTGAGCCATTGCGGCCAAACCCCACCAGAATGCACAACATCACAGCCCCGGAGATCAAACGGACACCGGAATAGCTGGCGGCGTCCATGGCCCCATCCACCAGCGCCAAACGGGCGAGCACGGAATTGCCACCAAAAGCAATCATGCACAGGGATACGAGTAGGAAAAGGCGCATAGGGAGAGCGATCAGCCTTTGGCATAAAATGGAAAGGTCTTCTAACCTGTTCCGCACGTCTATCCAATCAAGAGAATTTGTCTGGATAGTTGGATATGAATTGCCGGTATCCGGGGGATGTGACCTGCAACTGGTCTTTCATATGGGTGTGCAGGGCAGGCAGATTGTGGCCTGGAACAGACGGAAATGTGTGATGTTCCACATGGTAGGAAGCGTTCCAGGTCAAATAGCGCACAAGGGATGATGTGAATGTGGTGCGCGTGTTTTCAAACATATTCGCCACCGGCGGGCATTGTCCGTGTTCGGCAAGCAGGAACATGCGCAGGAAGGGTTGCCCGATCAGGGCGGGAACAATCCAGGCCCACAACAATACCGGCGTGACAAACAGACTGGCAATCACGGCAAAATAAATCGCCATCATGCCCCGCGCCTCCCGGCGGATGCGCTGGATTGCGGGTTTGGGAATAAAGCCTTCATTTGCGCGGCCCAAACCATTGGCAAACAACACCCGCGCCATGCCGGTCCAATAGCCATATCCTGAAAGGTGTATCAGATAGGTGACCCAGGAATTGGGCCGCTCGCCATACATCAGTTCGGGGTCTTTGACAGGATCGTTTGTGTAGCGGTGGTGCGCCATGTGGAAATAGCGAAACCACTCAAACGGCAGCAAGATCAACACGCCACAAAACCGCCCAATCCAGTCATTCCAAATGGTGCTGGTGAAAGTCGATTTATGGGTGCATTCATGCTCAACCGTGAACAGGGCGATGATCAACACCCCCTGGAGGAGCAAAAGTACCGGCCAGAACGGAATTTGAAGGGCAATCAGAGCCCCCGTCAGAGCAATGGCCGCCAGATGCACCAGCAAATGCAACGCCGATGCGCGGTCATCAATACGGGTCAATTGGGCCTTAACCGCACCGGGAAGGGCGGCCATAAAAGCGCGATGATCCACCGTTTCCTGCACATGCATCTCCAAATATGCGCCCCAAGAGCTGCGATGGATATATCATAGCGCGATTGTGTGAGCGGATAAAACTTGCGTCACGGCCCTCAAGACTCTATCACGCGGCCATGATTTCAAGCCTGAAACTCCGCGTGAGCGCCAAATTGCATCGGCACGAATTGCACCGACATACCGGCGCTTGATCCGGCAACAGGCATTTGCGTTTCCAGCACTTGCTGGCTGTTCCGGTTCAAGTGTTTTCAAACCGGCTGAAACGCCAAAATCGACCTCCCGTTTTTGAAGAACCTCACCATGTCCAGCAAGCAGAAACCTAAGAAACCCCAGCGCCTGAAAGCGCGCCAGCCCCGCGGATTTGTCGACCGTTCGGCGAGTGATATCCGCGCCACAGAAAAAATGCTCGCGACCATTAAAGAAGTCTACGAACGCTATGGTTTCGATCCGGTCGAAACCCCCATGTTTGAATATACAGACGCGCTTGGAAAATTCCTGCCAGACACCGACCGGCCCAATGCCGGGGTGTTTTCCTTGCAGGATGATGACGAGCAATGGATGAGCCTGCGCTATGACCTGACAGCCCCGTTGGCGCGGCATTTCGCACAAAATATCAATGAGTTGCAAACACCGTATCGAACTTACCGGGCAGGCTATGTGTTCCGCAACGAAAAGCCCGGTCCGGGCCGTTTCCGCCAGTTTATGCAATTCGATGCCGATACGGTTGGTGCCCCCAATCCATCCGCAGATGCGGAAATGTGCATGATGATGGCCGACACGATGGAAGCACTGGGGGTTGCGCGCGGCGATTACATCGTGCGGGTCAACAACCGCAAAGTGCTCGATGGCGTAATGGAAGCCATCGGCGTCGAGGATGATGACCAGAAGCTCGGAGTTCTGCGCGCCATCGACAAACTGGACAAATTCGGTGTCGAAGGGGTGCGATTGCTCCTGAGTGAGGGACGCATGGATGAAAGCGGCGATTTCACCAAGGGAGCAGGCCTGTCGGCAGACCAGTCCAGTACAATACTGGACTACATATCGGGCAAGGAAAACGCAGCACTTTCTTCCCAAGCTGGTTTTGTGGCGGGTCAATCTGAATTGAGCATTGTTCAAGCCATTCTCAACGCGAGCGGATATGGCGAAGACCAGATCAAGATTGACCCATCCGTAGTCCGTGGCCTCGAATATTACACCGGCCCTGTCTACGAATGCGAACTCACTTTCCCCGTTACCAACGAAAAGGGTGAAACCGTAACTTTTGGTTCGGTTGCTGGCGGCGGTCGTTATGATGGTCTGGTGAAACGCTTTACCGGGCAGGATATACCGGCCACCGGCTTTTCCATCGGTGTGTCGCGCCTCATGACCGCGTTGAAAAACCTGGGTAAGCTGGACAGCGACGATGTGCTGGCGCCGGTTATTGTGTGTGTCATGGACCGGGAAACACAAGCGCTGGCAGGATATCAGCAGATGGTCCAAAGCCTGCGCAATGCGGGCATCCGGGCTGAAATGTATCAGGGCAATCCCAAACAGTTTGGCAAGCAATTGCAATATGCCGACAGGCGCGGATCGCCCGTTGCCATCATTCAGGGCAGCGATGAACGTGCCGCCGGCGAAGTGCAGATCAAGGATTTGATTGCGGGCAAACGCTTGGCAGAAGAGATCACTGACAACGAAGAATGGCGCGCTGCGCGCCCGGCCCAGCAGGTGGTGAAGCTGGAAGATATGGTGGCCATTGTCCGCGATATTCTTGCAGCCCAGAAAGCCGACCGTGATGGCTGACGCGCTTGCCGAATTCCTAAAGTCAGTTGCGCCGGACAGCGCAGATATTGCCATATTGCAACCGGCCAACCCGTTTCTGGAAACCGCCGGAGAAGACCTGCGCCGCCGCATTTTCATGACCCAGACAGCCGATGGCGATGACAAATGCCTGCGTCCGGAATTCACCATTCCCCTGTGTCTACACCATATCCAGAGCGGTAGTACTAATCGGTACGCTTATGGAGGTGTGGTGTTTCGCCAGGCCCGTGATGGGGTGGACGAGTTCCAGCAGGCCGGGTTGGAAGATCTCGGCCACACAGACACCACAGATGCTGATGCCCGGTGTATTGCCGACATGTTCAGCGCGCTTAAAATCGCAGGCGCTGGCAATGTAAATGTGGTGCTGGGCGATCAGGATCTGTTCAAGGCTGTTGTCGGCAATCTGGAATTGCCGGACGCCATAACGGAACGCCTGATCCGCTCCTTCGGCAGTCTCGACAAGCTTCACTCCATCATTGACGGGTTGGAGACTGGAGAAGGCAGCCGCAGCGGTGATGCCACCGCGTTGAAACTGGCAAAATCTGGCGATCTTGCTGCACTGGAAGCCCATGTGAGCGGCTTGATGGACGAAGCCGGCATTTCCCCGAAATCCGGCCGTGCACCACGCGATGTGGCAAAGCGCATGATGGACTCCACACGATTGAATGATTTTCAATTGTCGCCGGAACGGGCCGACATTCTGCGCGGATTTCTGGCAATTGAAGCGCCAACCCTCGACGCCGTGGCACGATTGAAGGAGTTCTCCGTGCGATCGGGCGTCGATTTTGGCGAGACATTGACCGTTTTCGCCAGACGTCTGGCCCAGGCCCACGGTTTGGGAGTAGAACTCGAACGTGTCGTTTACCGTGCCTCTTTTGGCCGCAAGCTTGAATATTATTCCGGCCTGCTGTTTGAGGCACTCGACATGCGCACCGGCATCAGCATAGCAGGCGGCGGGCGTTATGACCGCCTGTGCAGTCTTTTGGGCAGCGAAACCCCTGTTCCTGCCGTTGGCTTTTCCATCTCGCTGGATCGTCTCGATGTGGTGGAGAAAAGCGCAGGGGAGACATTAGCGAAGGGGGGAGTAACCGTATGACGCTCACCATCGCAATTCCCTCCAAGGGAAGGCTGAAAGAAGCTTGCATTGAAGTCTTCACCAAAGCCGGGTTGAACATCTTGCCCCCGGCAGACCTGCGGTCCTATCAAACAACCATTGCCGGGCGCGACGATGTGGAAATCCTGTTCCTGTCGGCCTCCGAAATTGCCCGCGAACTTGCCAGCGGCTCCGTTCATTTGGGTGTTACTGGCGAAGATCTGGTGCGTGAAACCGTAGCGCATGTGGACCAGACCGTTGATTTCTTAACCCCCTTGGGTTTTGGCCATGCCGATGTGGTGGTGGCGGTGCCCCAGGCCTGGGTGGATGTGGAAACCATGGCGGATCTGGACGATGTGGCGGCTGAATACCGTGCCCGCTATGGGCGCAGGCTGCGCGTGGCGACGAAATATTGGCAACTCACTCAAAACTGGTTTGGCCATCACGGCATTGGCGTTTACCGGATCGTGGAAAGTCTGGGTGCCACCGAAGGCGCACCTGCGGCGGGCAGCGCCGATGCGATTGTTGATATCACATCCACCGGCAGCACCATTCGTGCCAACCGGCTCAAGGTTCTTGAAGATGGTGTGGTCTTGAAAAGTCAGGCGAATTTGATTTCCAGTACTCGTGCCAATTGGTCCGATGAAACGCGCATAGCCAGTGCCGAAATCAGCGCGCTGATCAAGGGCGCGCGCGCCTGATTGTTGATCACCCAACAAATGTGATATTCTGCGCCCATGCGTAGAAGAACGATCTGCTCACTCACATTAACGGCGATACTGTGCGCCAGCGCCAGCCCATCTCTTGCCGATGCACTGGACGGACAATGGTGCAACAATGAGGATGGCCGCCTGGCAATTGATGGGAATATCATCACCACACCGGCGGGCGACCGGGTGGAGGGCGACTATGGCCGCCACCGGTTTGTATACATCGCACCGCCCGGCAGTTGGAACGCAGGAAAGCGCATTGTGATCCAGCAACTGTCTGACCAGGAGATGGAACTTTCCGTAGGGGATGGGATGCCCCACAAATGGGGCCCATGTCAGGTTGTGAGCTGATTCTTAAATCTCCGCCGGGGAATCGCGCAATTTTCCCCTAATTTCGCCGCGATCCGGTCCTTGCAAACCCATCATGTGTCCAATTGCCTCGTGGGTGGCGACAATTGCGCGCATCAGGGGAAAAAATTCAAATAATTCAGGCCCAAGACTAGACCCACGTGGGAAAGGCCCTAAAGTCGCCTAACGTTACGGAATATTCGGCACGGGCTGAACTTGCGCGCCTTGGCGGTAGCATGGCCGACGATTGCGAAATGTAAAATTGATTATTGCGGGAATTGGCTTCGCTGCGAGAAGCCTTTTCTGGTTCTGGGGGTAGATATGACCAAATCTGAATTGGTTCAGCTTATGGCTGACAAAAATCCACATCTTTACAAACACGAAGTTCAATTGCTGGTTGATTGTATTCTTGAAGAGATCTCTGCTTCTTTGGAACGTGGAGACCGGGTAGAATTGCGTGGTTTGGGTAGCTTTTTCCTCACCCAGCGCAAATCACGTGTGGGGCGCAACCCGCGCACGGGAACGGAAGTTCCGGTGGCGCAAAAACAGGTTCCCCGCTTCCGCATCAGCCGCATGTTGCTCAACAGACTCAACGCGCAAAGCCCGGTTGCCGATTAGGGGCGAACTGCTCGTCCCTATTGCGCCGCGTTTCAACAACTACTCCCAGCGTCGCGCCGTTTGCGGCGATCGGTACAATGCGTCGTGGGCAGATGTGAATCCAGTGCATCAAAAAAATCAGATATTTTGAACATAAAAAAGGGCCGGTGAGTTTCCTCACCGGCCCTGATTTGTTCAGCAGGCTGAACGGTAGATCGGCTGTGCCGAAACGGAAGCCCGTTTCTTACATCATGCCGCCCATGCCGCCCATTCCGCCCATGTCAGGCATGCCGCCAGGAGCGCCACCAGCGTCTTTGGTTGGAGCTTCAGCAACCATGGCTTCGGTAGTGATCAGCAATGACGCAATTGAAGCGGCATCCTGCAGTGCGTGACGCACTACTTTCACCGGATCAACAATACCCATTGAGATCATGTCGCCAAATTCACCGGAAGCAGCGTTGTAGCCAAAAGCGTCTTTCTTCTGGTCGAGGATTTTGCCCACAACCACAGAGCCTTCGTCGCCAGCGTTAGAAGCAATCTGACGGATTGGAGCCTGAAGCGCACGGCGCACAATATCAACACCGGCTTTCTGGTCAGCGTTATCGCCTTCCGTTTTGATCTGGTGTGACGCACGAAGCAGTGCAACGCCACCACCGGGCACAATGCCTTCTTCAACGGCAGCACGTGTTGCGTTCAGCGCATCGTCAACGCGGTCTTTCTTTTCTTTCACTTCCACTTCGGTGGCACCACCGATGGAGATGACAGCAACACCGCCAGCGAGTTTCGCCAGACGTTCCTGCAGTTTCTCACGGTCGTAATCGGAAGAGGTTTCTTCGATCTGCTGTTTGATCTGGCCAACGCGGGCTTCCACGTCTTTTTTCTTGCCAGCACCGTCAACGACAGTTGTTTCTTCTTTAGAGATCGAAACGCGCTTGGCAGTTCCCAGCATGTCGAGGGTAACTGTTTCCAGTTTAATGCCGAGATCCTCAGAGATCACCTGACCACCGGTCAAGATAGCCAGATCTTCCAGCATCGCTTTACGTCGATCACCAAAGCCAGGCGCTTTGACAGCAGAAACTTTAAGACCGCCACGCAGCTTGTTCACAACCAGAGTTGCAAGCGCTTCGCCTTCAATGTCTTCGGCGATGATCAGCAAGGGTTTGCCTGTCTGAACAACCGCTTCAAGAATTGGCAGCATGGACTGCAAAGAGGTGAGTTTTTTCTCATGCAGCAGAATGTATGGATCATCCAGGTCACAGAGCATTTTTTCGCTGTTGGTTACGAAGTAAGGGGACAGATAACCGCGGTCAAACTGCATGCCTTCAACAACGTCGAGGGTTGATTCCAGCGACTTGGCTTCCTCAACAGTGATAACGCCTTCATTGCCAACGCGCTGCATGGCTTCTGCAATGCGGTTGCCGATTTCGGCTTCGCCGTTTGCAGAGATGGTGCCGACCTGAGCAACTTCATCGGAAGTCTTGATCTTTTTGGCCATCTTTTTGAGCGAAGCAACAACTTCATCAACAGCGCTGTCGATGCCGCGCTTCAGATCCATTGGATTCATGCCGGCGGCAACATATTTGTTGCCTTCCTTCACGATGGCCTGGGCCAGAACAGTTGCAGTTGTGGTGCCGTCACCGGCGATGTCGTTTGTCTTGGACGCCACTTCGCGCACCATCTGTGCGCCCATGTTTTCGAACTTGTCTTCAAGTTCGATTTCCTTGGCAACCGAAACACCATCTTTGGTGATGCGGGGTGCGCCGAAGGATTTGTCCAAAATGACGTTACGGCCTTTCGGGCCAAGGGTCACCTTCACCGCGTCGGCAAGGATGTCGATGCCGCGCATCATCCGCGTGCGGGCGTCGGAACCAAATTTGACTTCTTTAGCAGCCATAATGACTTACTCCTGTTTGGCACCGTGCAATAAGGTGCCTGAATTCTGAAAAGACTGGGGTGGCGATTAGCCGATCACGCCCATAATGTCGGATTCTTTCATGATCAGCAGGTCTTCGCCGCCAATCTTGACTTCGGTGCCGGACCATTTGCCGAACAACACGCGGTCGCCTGCGCTTACGTCCAAAGGAACCAGTTTGCCGGCTTCATCACGTGCCCCCGAACCCACGGAGACGATTTCGCCTTCTGCCGGTTTTTCCTGGGCGCTGTCTGGGATGATGATGCCACCAGCTGTTTTTGTGTCTGCTTCAACGCGACGCACGACAACGCGGTCATGCAACGGGCGGAATTTTGTTTTTGCCATTTCTGTCAGTCCTGTACGTGGCATCCACAAATGGGATGCAGTTACGTTGGATAAAGGGAAGTGTGTTAGCACTCGCTAATGGAGAGTGCCAACAGCGCACTTGAAATAGTAATTGCCGGTGAATGAGTCAAGAACCGGTGCTTGCCTATTTATAAATTCAACGGCTTTGCGGCGCTAAACGCTCCATTTATCGCCGTCAGGGATAACATTGAGGCCGTTGCAGCCATCGCACAAGCGCATTTTGCAACCGAATACCTGCGCTGGCGCTGGGTTTTTCAAAATTAGATAAAATTTAACAGAGTTTTTAAAACGATCCTAAAGACCCCTCTGTCATTTTCCCTCCAAATAAGTTCGTCCACACGCGGGTAATCCGTTTGAATTTCGTCGATGGGGCACGACACTCTGGAGTGAAAAGCATGGCCAAAGCCAATTTGAAATTTCCGTCTTTCAAGTCGTTCTTGAAAGATAAAAGGGGCAGCATCAAAATACTCACAGCTGTCACGGCAGTTCCAACGCTGATGATGGGCGGTGTCGCAATTGACACAGCGGAAATGTACCGTGCCAAGATCAACTTCCAGGCGGCTGTGGATTCCGCAGCTCTGATGGCTGCGCGCAATATGAGCCGCAGTGATGAGTCCAATGATCAGGCCCGAATTCAACAATCCATTGAAGCCGGGCGTGCTGTATTTCAGGCAAACATTGCCAACTTGAAATCTTCGACAGGCACCATTTCGTTTAATATTGACGCCGGTTCTTGCGCAACGACGGGTATCGTTGCCACTGCAAATCTGCGCCATCCGCTTTGGTTCGACAAATTGCACAATGTCTATTCCAAGAATGGAGATCCTGGCTATACCAACATGCAGGCGTCTTCGACGGTTACCTGCGGTTCCACAACCGTGGAAATATCATTGGTTCTCGATAATTCGGGCTCCATGCGCCGCAATAGCAAGTTGACCACATTGAAGGCTGCGGCCACCAATCTGGTGAACTCACTGCATTCGCAAATGGCAAACACACCGCCTGTCGGGCAGGCTGTGAAATTCTCCGTTGTGCCGTTTTCGGCATTGGTGAATGTTGGAGCCAACAACCAAAATGCGTCCTGGATGGATAGAACAGGTATCAACCCAATTCATTGGGGCAGCCAGGATTCTGATAAGCGATATTTCTTCAACTGGGAAGAAAACGACGATGTGGTGAAGGTGGCTAACGCCTATCGCACACAAAGTGGCACGCCGATTTCACGCTTTACCCTGTATGATAATATTTCCAACGTAAGTTGGGGCGGTTGCGTGGAAGCACTTCCTGCACCCTATCATCAGATGGATGAGACACCCAATGTGGGCGTGCCATCAACGATGATCGTACCAAGTTTTGCACCCGATACGCCAGACGACTGGTCTGATCAGCGTGAGCGTATCTACCAAGATGTTGTGCCAGTTCCCTATTGCGTCAAATGGACCGGCTCTAAACGCTGTAAAAAGTGGAGCGATGGTGCACGCGGTCAGCGCCACCCGCGAACCAATGTGTTTGCCAATTATTACAGCTATGACTACCGCTATCGGGGTCGTTGGCGCTATGGCAATACCGGGGGCGGCACGCAACTGGTCAATGGCAACGTCATCGACGAGGATCGCTACCAGAACAACTATTTGAAGGACGATCACAACTTCAAAGGTGCGCTCGATGCCCGCGATCCTTCAACGACCGGGCGTGTGGAAGATCAGTATAAGCGCCAGGCCTGGACTCGCAAATATTTCCGCGACAGTTCCAACCAGCGTCCTGTTGCCCGCGATATCAATAACAACCGCTCGGGCATTCCAAACGTGATCAGTTATCCTGGTGGTCCAAACTTTGCCTGTACCGCCCAGCCAATCACAGACCTGACAAATAATCGCCAGGAAGTGATCACCGCACTCAACAACATGGTGGCTGTTGGCTTGACCAATATCCAGCAGGGCGTTGTTTGGGGCTGGAGAACATTGTCGCAAAACCCGCCCTTCACCGAAGGCCGTGTCTATGGCGACCCGGGCAACCGTAAAATCATGATCATGATGACAGATGGGAACAACACCTATTTTGACATCGAGAAGTTTTACGGAAACCGCTACTCGAAAAAGAACGAAAGCTATTACGGCGCCTGGGGACACACTGTCGACCGCCGCATCTTTGAAGGCTTCTCTGGTGCAGCCAATGCCGAGCAACGTGATAAATCGTTCACCGATGCAATGAATGAGTCGGTACGTGAAACCTGCGATAACATCAAAGAAAAAGGCATCCGCATTTACTCGATTGCCTTTGACATCTCCGAAGGTTCATCTGCCCACAGCATCCTGCAACACTGTGCATCGGCAGACGGTAACGGTGCCAAACAATACTATAATGCCAAGGACAACGCCTCGCTTGTTCGTGCATTTGACAGCATCGCGGAGAAAATCGCTGAGCTTGCGATCTCCCAGTAGATCAAGCTTCAAGGCACAAAAATAAGAAACCCGGTCCGCTGTTCATGCGGGCCGGGTTTTTCTTTTGCATAAATCAATCGGTCAGGCAGCGCTTGCCGATTTTGGGTCATTGGCATTGCCGGTCAGCAATTCAGCTTTGACCGGTCGTGGCGGCGCAAACAACAAGCCTTGGGCATTGCCAACGCTCAGATCGATCAAAGAAACGGCATCGCGTTCATATTCCACGCCATCGCCAATCAGTTCCACCCCGTGTTGGCGCAACTGCACCGCAAGCCCGACAGTGATGGGCGCACCGTCTTCGCCTTCATTGGCTGCGTAGATCAGCGTTGAAGAGGGCGCTTTGACAGTGCGGAACCCAAGTCCTGACAATTCCAGGCCGTTCAGGTTGAAGTCATTTGCATCACACAGACCAAGGCCAACTCCCAGACTGGTAAACCGCAGGAACGTATCCAATTGCTTGGCCTTCAACAGACCATATTCCCGCTGGCTCATTTGCAGAACCAAAAGTTCAGCGCATTCTGGCGCTTTTGAAAGGGCTGCGCGGATTTGTTCAACCGCAGCCGGATCCACCAGGGTTCTGGGGGACAAACGACAAATTACGCCGGTGGGGCGTTTCAGTTTGGAAAACTGTTTCAACATGCGCAGTGAGGCAAAAACAACTTTCACATCAATGGCGGAAATCAGGCCAGCAGATTCCGCAATCTTACGGAATTCCGCGTCATCAATATAACCGCTGCTACGATCTTCCAGCCGCATGAAAGCTTCAAAATAGATCGGCTGTCGGTTTGGCAGGCCCACGATCGGTTGCAGGTGCAGGCTCAGGTCTCCGTTCTTTAAGGCCTTGCGGACGTTTTCCTTTTTCAAAGACCGGGTCAGTTGGGGCGCGGCAGATTCGGGGCTTGTCTTTTGAACCGGCGTCGCAGCAGCCTGCCCGTTGTTTTGTTGCAGCGTCTCAAGCTTTTCTGTCAGTCCCGACATTTCGCTTTCCAGAATGGACAGCCTGCTCGTCAGGTCAGCCAGAGCCGACGAGGCCAGCCCTTCGGGGGTTTCCATAAACGGAATCTGTGTTTCCGGTTCCAGGGTCGGATCCGGCTGCGCAAGAAATTCCAATTGGGCAGCAATAGCGCGAATATCGCTTGACAATGCGAAATGGCGCCATCCGATATATCCAATGACGATCATGCCAAAGGAACAGGTAATCGCGATGAGAGGTCCGGCAATATTGAACCGTGAAAGTACGACCCCAACGGAAACAGAGACCACTAAAATACAGGCAGCGACGAATATACGGTGAAGCCAGGGTCTTTTTGAACGAGAATTTGCCATGCGCCCCTAAATCCTGCGAGCATATTTCTGCATACGGGGTTCGGCCAAAGGACGCGCCGAGTCACTCAAACCCGTTAATACATTCTTACTAGCACACAAGCACGGCGTGTGAAGGCGCTTCAAGCCGCCATCAACGTCTTGCTTGACCTTGTCAGGCAGGCGTCCTACGCGAAGGCAGCCATTGGCGTGTGCGGGCGCAATATATTGCACTGTCACCTGCCGATATTCCAATAGCGCTTTTTGAGCAGAATTTATGAACGATACGATATCCAAGGCGCAACACCAGCCCGCACCCGCCACCCGCATTGGGGCCGTGATGGAAATCGCGTCCAGCTATGATGGCATTTTGTGTGACGTGTGGGGCGTTATTCACAATGGCGAATCCGTCTATCATGAAGCCGTGGGCGCATTGGTTGACTGGCGCAAAAGCGGACGCAACGTTGTCTTGATAACCAATTCGCCGCGCCCCAAGGCGGGGGTTGAAGAGCAATTGATCGACATGGGCGTCGATCCTGCCTGCTATGATGAGATTGTCACATCCGGCGATGTGACGAGAGTACTGATTGCCCAGGTTGAGGGGCCGGTATTTCTGCTTGGCCCCGAGCGGGACTTGCCCCTTTTTGAAGGCTTGAACGCAACGCTTACCCAGGCTGATGATGCCAACCTGAGCGCGATTGTGTGCACCGGGTTGTTTTCCGATGAAACGGAATCGCCGGAAGATTACCGCGACATGTTGCAAGGTTTCGTTGATCGCGGCATTCCGCTGATCTGCGCCAATCCGGACATTGTAGTGGAGCGTGGAGACAGGCTGATTTGGTGCGCCGGGGCGCTGGCCCGTCTTTACAGTGAATTGGGTGGATCCATCGGCATTGCCGGCAAACCCCATAAGCCGATCTATGATTTGGCGTTCAAGCGCCTGTTGGAAGCCGCCAACGCGCCCCTGCCCAAAACCCGCGTTCTTGCCATTGGTGATGGCATGCCCACCGATGTTGCTGGTGCCGGCGACAATGGATTCGACCTGTTGTATATCAGCGGTGGGATTCACAATGGCGAATATGGCGGAGCGGAAGATCCAGACCCGGTGCGACTTCAGGCGTTTTTCGAACAACAAAATGCCAAAGCGCGTTTCTGGATTCCCAGGCTTGTGTAGCGGATAACTGGTTTGGGCGATTTTCTACATCACAATCTGGTTGCAGTTCTGCCATCCCAAAGCGCGGGGGGCGTTGTGGCGATTGGCAATTTCGATGGTGTGCATGCCGGGCATCAGGCAGTGCTCGGCGTTGCGCTGAAAGCGGCCGCCACAAAGGGCGTGCCGTGCTATGCGCTGTCATTTGAACCCCATCCAAGGACATTGTTCAAACCCGATTCTCCGGTATTTCGGCTCACACCAGAAGCAACGAAAGCCCGGGTGCTGGAAGCTTATGGCTTGGATGGATTATTGACCTTGCCCTTTACCCGCGAATTGGCAAGCACGAGTGCGGAAGATTTCGTAACGGATTTTCTCGTCAATCGCGCCCGTGCCCGCCACGTCATTTCCGGTTACAATTTTCATTTTGGCAAAAACCGGGTCGGTACACCTGAATTCCTGCAGGCCAGCGGGGAAGCCCACGGTTTCGATGTCACTATCGTCGAGGCCCGGCTTGATGATCTGGACGGCGCGGGGGAACCGGTTTCTTCCAGCCGGATTCGCAGATTGGTTGGAGAGGGCGATTTGGCCAATGCCGCACAATTGCTGACCTACCGCTGGTTCCTGTCGGGAACCGTGATCAAGGGACAGCAATTAGGGCGCACATTGGGATATCCCACCGCCAATCTGGAATTGCCCTCCCACGTGCGGCTTGCCCACGGCATCTATGCTGTAAGATTGCGCACCGCCGATGGTGTGTTGCACAATGGTGTCGCCAGTTACGGGCGCCGACCCACATTCGACAATGGGGCGGCACTTTTGGAAACCTTTATCTTTGACTATTCTGGCGATCTTTACGGCCAGGTGATTGATGTGTCGATTTTTGACTATCTGCGCGGGGAAGAAAAATTTGACAGCGCCGAGGCGCTTGTTGTCCAGATGAAGCGCGATGAGGCCAGGGCGCGCAAGGTTCTGGGGCAGGTCAAACCCTTGTCACCACTCGATGAAATCTTGTCATTTCAGGGCCTGGTGAGCGGCTGATCCATGGCGCAAGATACCGGGAAAGCACGCAACATCCTCGTCACCGGCGCCACGGATGGGATCGGGTTTTTATTGGCCAAAAGCTATGCCAGCCGGGGCCACCGCGTGCTGGCGACAGGTCGTCAAACCCTTTCAGATGATGCTGCATATTTTGGCCTGCCCAACATCACCTATGTCACGGCGGATCAGGCATTTCCCGCCCAGGCGGCCCATGCGGTAGATGCTGCCATGGAACGGCTTGGCTTTGAGGGTCTTGATCTGGCCATCTTGAATGCGGGGGTTGGTTGGACGGGTGATCCGGCGGCGGAACCGGCTGAACAGATTGCCACCCAGATAGATGTGAACCTGTCTGCCCCGGTGATGATTTCTGCAACAATTGCACCACTATTGTTTGCCCGGCAGGGGCAATTGGTGCTGATCGGTTCAACCGCTGCCAAGGGGCAGGCCAGGTTCGCCACCTATGCGGCCACCAAAGCCGGGTTGGCCGGATTTGCCCGTTCCTTGCGCGAAGAATGGCAGGGCAGGGCACATGTTCAAATCATCCACCCTGGCCCCACACGCACCGCCATGCACACCAAAGCCGGGCTGAATCTGGGGCTGGCTCGCATGATGTTCATGTCGCCCAAAAGGGCATCCAAAGCCATTCAGAAGTCGGTACGCAACCATGAGCGGCAGCGAAAATTAAGTTGGTTCTATGGGCTGCGCGCGCTCTTTTCCCGTGCCGGGGAGGGGCGATTATGAAGGCGTTGATTACAGGTGCCGCCAATGGTCTTGGCCGGGCGTTGCTGGAGCAATTGCTGGACGATGGCCATGAGGTGATTGCAGTCGACATCATGACGGAAGATCTCGACAGATTGGCTGTTCAAAGTCGCGGTGCCTGTCGTGTTGTGATGGCAGACATGGCCAATGTCACGTCCATTGAACGGTGCCTGCGCAGTTTGCGCGAAGACAAGCTGGACCTTGTGATTTTGAATGCGGGTATCAGTGCGACCGGCAAATTCGAGGAAATTCCCCTGGGTGCCTATGAGCGGTTGATCCACATCAACCTTACCGCGCCTTTGACAATGGCAGCCGGTTTGGTGGGGCAGGGCCTGATGCAACGCAAAGGCCGCATCGTCTTCGTGTCATCACTTTCCCATGTGGTGGGATATCCCGGCGCGAGCGTGTATGCAGCGACCAAGGACGCAATTGCCATCTACGCCCGCAGCATCGCAAAGCCTTTCCGCAAATCAGGCGTGGGTGTCACGACAGTATTTCCAGGGCCCATTCGCACCGAACACGCCCAGCGCCACGCCCCCAAAGGCGCTAAGGAAAACAAGCGCATGGAACCAAAGGAACTGGCAAGAATGATCCTCAAGGCCGCCAAGCGCGGCAAGAAAGAACTGTATCCCGGCAGTGCTGCGGGAATGGCCCGGCTGGCGGGATATTTGTTCCCTAATTTCATGACACGGATGATGCGGCGCATCATCTTCGACAAACTCGATGGCAATACTTACTGAAACCGGTATTTGGCAGGCCAGTTTACACTGGAAGTGGGCGAGCCCCTTTGTTATGGAGAGCCCATGCTAAACTCTGTTTCGTCCTTCCTGCGCCGCACCGGCGGTGTCATACGAATTATAGGCCCGGCCGCCGGCTGAATGTCAGGCGACCGGGAAACGAAACCCCGTGCACCTGGAGTGCATGCATTCCTCTTTGAAATACCCAACTCCCCATTTGCCAATCCCGTTTGCGCCAGCCACCTCGCTAAGGCACACCGGCGTGGCATCAGAAAGAATACAGACCCATGAGCGATCAAAACACCAACACGGATTCTGGCGAGACGGACTACGCCGCCACCTTGTTTTTGCCGAAGACAGATTTCCCCATGCGCGCGGGCCTGCCCAAGAAGGAGCCGGAAATCCTCCAGCAATGGCAGGAAGATGATCTCTACGCGCAATTGCGCAAGGATGCGGCAGGGCGACCCAAATACGTGCTTCACGATGGCCCGCCCTACGCCAATGGCAATCTCCACATCGGCCATGCACTCAACAAGATTCTCAAAGACATCATCACCCGCTCGTTCCAGATGCGCGGTTTCGATTCAAACTATGTACCCGGTTGGGATTGCCACGGTTTGCCCATCGAATGGAAAATTGAAGAACAGTACCGCGCCAAAGGTAAAAACAAGGATGAGGTGCCGATCAACGAATTTCGCCAGGAATGCCGTGATTTCGCCACCCATTGGGTTGGTGTGCAGACGGAAGAATTCCTGCGCCTGGGCATCACCGGAGATTTCAAGCGCCCCTATCTGACAATGAACTTCGAGGCGGAAGCTATCATCGCCAACGAATTGATGAAATTTGCCCATTCCGGGCAGCTTTATCGCGGGTCAAAGCCCATCATGTGGAGCGTTGTTGAGCGAACCGCATTGGCAGAAGCCGAGATCGAATACGAAATCTATGAAAGCGACACGGTCTGGGTTGGTTTCCCCATTGTATCGGGCCCGGATTCGCTGCTGGGGGCAAAAATTGTCATTTGGACAACCACACCCTGGACCATGCCGGCAAACCGGTGTGTGTGTTTTTCTAACAAGGTCTCCTACGGGCTTTATGAAGTAGACCAGGCCGAAAATGAATTCGGCCCACAGCCGGGAGACCGGTTCGTGTTCGCCGACAGTCTGGCCCAGGGCTGTGCCGAAAAGGCAAAAGTGACCCTGAAACTTGTTCAGGCCGTATTGGCATCGGACCTCACCGGCATGGTGCTTGACCATCCGCTCAAAGGCATGGGGGTCAATGGATACCAGTTTAAAGTGCCCATGTTGCAGGGCGACCACGTGACCGAAGAGGCCGGTACGGGCTTTGTGCACACCGCGCCCGGCCATGGCCGTGATGACTTTGAAAACTGGGTTGCCAGGCGTGCCGAGATCGAAGCGATGGGCATCGATTCTTCAATTCCCTTCTGCGTGGCCGATGACGGGTCTTACACCGATGACGCCCCCGGCTTCCCCGATGTTAAAGTCATTGATGACAAGGGCAAGAAAGGCAAAGCCAACCAGGCTGTCATTACCGCGCTGATTGGCCAGAACAACCTGTTTGCCCGTGGGCGGGTTAAACATGATTACCCCCATTCATGGCGGTCCAAAAAACCAATCATCTTCCGCAATACGCCCCAGTGGTTTGTCTATATGGACAAGGACGGTGTTGTGGGAGATGGCACGTCATCCAACATGGGCACATTGCGTCAAACCGCGCTTGCAGCCATCGACGAAACACGTTTTGTGCCGGAACGCGGCAAAACCCGCTTGCAAGGGATGATTGCCGACCGCCCGGACTGGGTGTTGTCGCGACAGCGGGCATGGGGCGTGCCGATTTCGGTCTTCCGCCACCTCGAAACGGGTCAGATCATCCCCGGCCCGGAATTTGAGCGCTCCGAAGAATTGATGGCGCGCATCAAAGAAGCCTATTCCAATGAGGGCGCGGACGCCTGGTATGCCGATGGCGCGAAAGAACGCTTTCTCGATGGTTTTGTCGAGGATATGGCGCAATGGGAAAAGGTCAACGACATTCTCGACGTGTGGTTTGATTCCGGCTCCACCCACGCATTTTGCCTGGAACAGCGCCCCGACCTGAAATGGCCCGCTGATCTTTATCTGGAAGGTTCAGATCAGCATCGCGGCTGGTTCCATTCGTCATTGCTGGAAAGCTGCGGAACGCGCGGTCGTGCGCCATATGATACGGTGCTGACCCATGGTTTCACCATGGCGGAAGACGGTCGTAAAATGTCGAAATCCCTGAACAATCAGGTCTTTCCTCAGGATATCATCAAGCAGTACGGGGCTGACATTCTGCGCATCTGGGTCAGCTCGGTCGATTATGCAGAAGACCAGCGCATCGGGCCAGAAATCATCAAAACCGCCGTCGATTCCTACCGCAAACTGCGCAATACCTTGCGCTGGATGCTTGGCACCCTGGCTCATTATTCCAGTGATGTTGAACAAGTGGCCTTTGAAGATATGCCAGAGTTGGAACGGTTGATGCTTCACCGCCTGTCGGAACTCGATGCGGTCGTTCGAGAGGGATATGATGCCTTTGATTTCAAACGCATCTTTTCGCAGTTGAGTAATTTTATGAATGTTGAGCTGTCGGCATTTTATTTCGATGTGCGCAAGGATGCCCTTTATTGCGATGCCCCTTCATCGGCGCGCCGTAAAGCATCTTTGCAAGTGGTGTCACACCTGTTCGATTGCCTTACCGCCTGGATGGCACCGATGTTGTGTTTCACCATGGAAGAAGCCTGGTTGCAGCGTAACCCGGAAGGTGGTTCGGTCCATCGCCGCCAGTTCCCGGAAATTCCTGCCAATTGGCGTGATCAATCCCTGGCCGAAAAATGGCACAAGGTGCGTACCGTGCGGCGCGTGGTAACGGGCGCTTTGGAAATTGAACGCCGCGAGAAAACCATCGGATCCTCCTTGGAAGCCGCCCCAAAAGTCTACATCGCTAACACCGCGTTGCGAGATGCCGTTAGCGGTCTGGACATGGCCGAAATCTGCATTACCAGCGATATCGAAATCCTGGAGGGAGCGGCGCCCGCCCATGCTTATCAGCTGGAAGATGTGACTGGCGTCGCGGTGATCCACAGTTTGGCGAAAGGGCGTAAATGCGCCCGTTCCTGGCGCGTGTTGGAAGAAGTTGGGACCGACCCTGAATATCCCGATATCTCATTGCGCGATGCGGCGGCCATGCGGGAAATCGCAGCGGCCAAATAAAGCGGCCAAATAAACACGTCAAAGGGCGGCCCAGGAAGGGGCCGCGCCTAAATTGAAGCATTTATTCGGCTGTGATCTGTTTACCCCGTTCACGGGGGCTGGGTTGTCACACATTAAATGTGTCAATAGAGTGCGGCCAGTGCCGGATTGTGGCCGCAATTGCGTGTTCACTACAAACGTGGTCTGCCCCTGTTCTGTTTAATCTTCAGTTTTGCTTTTCATGCAAACGGAGACTGACAAACCGGGGCTGGCGCACAAAAAAGGACTGGCAAACAAAGACTGCCAAACAAGGGCTTGGATTTTATGACTCGTCGTCACCGCACATATGTAAGCCTGTTGGCTGTCGTTCCGCTTGCTGTCATCGCCGGTTGTTCCGGTGGCAACACCTATGGTACTGGCAAGACCCAGGAAGCCCAATTGTATGAGGATCTGACGGGTATTGTTGCCCTTGGCGGCAATAAGAAGAAAACCCGCATCAACTACAATCAGCGCTCCAAATTGGTGAAACCGCCCAAGACCAGCGGCCTGCCAAGCCCGGTTGAAGACGGTGAAAATCAGGCAGGTTTCTTTCCGCGCAATCCCGAAGAGCGCCGCCAGGATCTCTATGCAGCAATTGAAGAGGCTGAACGCAATGGGGGCGAACTGCCGCCGGAAGTGATTGCCGCAAGAGCTGAAAGTGCTCGCTCCGCCACACGGGGGCCGAATACGGTTGGCGACAACCGCGTTGAAAAATATGAAAGCCCGGAAGAAGTGGCCCAGCGCCGCAAACGGTTCCGCGAATTGGTTGCCCAGTCAAACGGTGGCCTGGCAGGCACCGCCCCCCGCAAATATCTCACCCAGCCAAAAAGCGTCTATCGGACCCCCGCTGAAACCGCACCCCAGGGAGTTGTCGGTGAGAAAATTGAATCCGAAGCAAGGCGCAAGCGTAAGAAGGACAATTTGTGGTCCGTCCTGACTGGCCGGAAATAGGCCCCAGTCAACGTCTTTGCCTGAAAAACTGCCGTAACAAATCCGCCGATTCCGCGGCCTGAAGGCCGGAATAGATTTCCGGTTGGAAATGGCATGTGGGTTGAGAGAAAAACCGTGTGCCGCTTTCAACAGCGCCGCCTTTTTCATCCAGTGCCCCGATATATAATCGCCGGATACGTGCGAAGCTGATTGCCGCAGCACACATGGCACAGGGTTCCAGTGTCACATACAAATCACAATCGATCAGCCGTTCCGATTGAACAATCGCGCAGGCCGCGCGAATGGCAACAATTTCCGCATGGGCTGTGGGGTCGCGGTCGCCCAGCGTCTGATTACCAGCCTTTGCGATAATGTTGCGATCCCTCACAATCACCGCGCCAACAGGGACTTCACCGCGTGTGGCTGCGGCTCGCGCCTGCGCCATTGCTTCATCCATGAAGGACATTGAAAGATCTGCCATAGGTGGGTTGGCCAAAACGCAACAGGTAATAGTGTTGCATTGGGTCTCGCACAAGTTTTCCCTTGGTGGTAGGGACCGTCCATGAAAACTCCACACTCTTCAAAACCGCCCCGACCGAACCCGCAACAGGCGGGCGAAGCCGAAGTGGGTGCAACCGAACGGATTGCCAAGCGCATGGCACGGGCGGGACTGTGCTCGCGGAGGGAAGCCGAAGCATGGATTTTGGCGGGCCGTGTTGTGGTGAACGGTAAAAAACTGGACACCCCTGCCCATGTTGTTGGGCCGGGCGACCGCATTGAGGTGGATGGCGCACCCCTGCCTGCAAATGAGCGAACACGCCTTTGGCTGTTGAACAAGCGTTCCGGGCATGTGACCACCAACCGCGATCCCGAAGGTCGCACGACCATATTCGAGAAACTTCCAGCAGATTTGCCCCGTGTGCTGTCCATTGGCCGCCTTGATATCAACACCGAAGGCCTGCTCTTACTCACCAATGACGGGGGCCTGGCGCGGGCGCTTGAATTGCCATCCACCGGCTGGTTACGCCGCTACCGTGTGCGTGCCCACGGTTCGGTCACCCAGGAACAGCTCGACAAACTCAAAGATGGCATTGCCGTGGATGGCGTGTTGTACGGCTCCATTGAAGCGGAGCTGGAACGCCAGCAGGGCAGCAATGTCTGGCTCACATTTGCCATGCGCGAAGGCAAGAACCGCGAGGTTAAGAATGTCCTTGGCGCGCTCAATCTCGACGTTAACAGGTTGATCAGGATTTCCTACGGTCCGTTCCAGTTGGGTGATCTGGCAAATGGTGAAGTGCGCGAGGTGCGTGGCAGAACCCTGCGCGACCAATTGGGCGCAAAGCTGATTGCCGTGTCCGGCGCAAATTTCGATACGCCCGAAACCCCTGCGGCCCAAAAGGTAGCCCAACCAAAGGGCAGGAAAGCGCCTGTGCTTGGCCGGGACGGTAAACCGCGCAAAAAGATTGACCCGCTTTCCCGCCTGGACACAAAGCCAAGGCAGGCTGAAAAACCTTCAGGCAAAGGGGCGGGTAAGAAAGCCGTTAAGAGTGCTGGTGGACGAAACTCCAGCCAAAATGCCGCAAAACCTGCGCGCGCAGGAAAGCCCGGTGGAAAACCCAATAGAGGGCCAAATGCGGATCGTCGGCGGTGAATTTAAAGGGCGGCGGCTGGCGACACCGAAGTCGCAAGATGTTCGCCCAACGACGGACCGAACGCGCGAAAGCCTGTTCAATATTCTGATCAATGGCTTTGAAAATCCGGTCCGTGGCGCCCGTGTGCTTGATCTTTATGCAGGCACCGGCGCACTGGGGCTGGAAGCCTTGTCACGGGGTGCAGACTTTGCCGTGTTTGTTGATAACGGCATCGAGGCGCGGGGCCTGTTGCGCCGTAATATCGAAACACTGCAACTGGAAGGCCGCACCAAAGTGTTCAAACGCGATGCGGGGCATTTGGGCAATGCGGGCACAGTCGCCAAATTCCAATTGATATTTGCAGACCCACCCTACGGCAAGGAATTGGCAGGAAATGCCCTGGTCGCAGCCGCAAAAGGCGGTTGGTTCGCCGATCAGGCCTTGATCATTGTGGAAGAAAAAGCCGGCTGCCTACCGGAACTGCCCAAGGGGTTTGTTGCCGTTCAACAGCGCAGTTTTGGCGAAACAGAAATTGGGTTTTATCGTTTTGATGAAAGCAAATTGTCGCGATGACGAAAATTTGCCGTGTGATCGCCATTACGTGACCTATATTCAAGGCCAGTTGTTTTAACTTAACGCCAAAGCTCGCTCAGATTGTCAGAACTCCAGGGAAATTCCATGAGACCATCCATCGCCTTAGCCACGGCCATTCTTGCCGCCTCCACTTATTTTGTGCCCATATCCGGCATTGTCGCTTCCAACTCGCTATCAGGGGCATTTGCGCAGAGCGAAAAGTCCGGGCCGGTTGTCACTTCCTTCACGCTGGACAATGGTTTGCAGGTCGTGGTTATCCCGGACCGTCGTGCGCCCGTAGTGACCCATATGGTTTGGTACAAGGCAGGGGCGGCGGATGAGCCTCCTGGAAAATCCGGCATTGCCCACTATCTTGAACATCTCATGTTCAAGGGCACGAAAACGGTGAAGAATGGCGAGTTTTCCGCCAAGATTGCGTCCATCGGCGGGCAGGAGAACGCCTTCACATCAAGCGACTACACGGCCTATTTCCAGCGCATAACCCCCGAAGCGTTGCCGGAAATGATGCGACTGGAAGCAGATCGGATGGAAAATCTGGTTTTGACCAATGAGATCATCATTCCCGAACGCGATGTTGTGCAAGAAGAGCGCAATGCGCGCACGGAGAACAATCCAGGGTCATTGCTGCGCGAAGCCATGTCCGCGGCGATGTATCAAAACCACCCCTACGGCATACCCATCATTGGGTGGCAACATGAGGTCAATGCGCTGGATAAAGACGATGCCATCGCATTCTACGATAAGTATTACACCCCCAATAATGCCATCCTGGTGGTTGCCGGTGATGTGGATGTGGAAACGGTTCGCAAACTGGCCACGGATACTTATGGCAAGGTGGCGCGGCGTGCCGAACCCGGTGAGCGCATGCGCCCCACAGAGCCGCCACCTCGCGCTGCAAGGCGTCTTGAAATGTCAGATGCGCGTGTGCGCACCCCCTCGTTTCAACGTCTTTATCTGGCCCCGTCCTACTATTCCGATGAAGACGGTGAAGCCGAGGCGCTGGAAATTTTGAGTGCAATATTGGGCGGAGGTTCAACCAGCCGCCTGTATCGTGAACTGGTTGTGGAACAGAAAATCGCCACCAGTGCCGGTGCCTGGTATCAGGGCGGCGCGCTCGACCACACCGAATTTGGTTTTTACGGCTCACCAGCTCCCGGCACGACGCTGGCGCAGGTTGAGACCCGGACCCAGGCGGTCATTGACGAATTGCTGAAATCGGGTGTGACCGAAGAAGAAGTCAAACGCGCCAGCAAGCGCCTGATCCGCTCTTCCATATTCACCCAGGACAGCCAAAGCACGTTGGCGCGAATCTACGGCGCATCACTGACTCTCGGCTCGACAATCAAAGACGTTCAGGACTGGCCGGAGCGGATCGCTAAGGTGACGCCGGAAAAGATCCTTGAGGTTGCAAAAAAATATTTGAAACTGAACCGCTCAGTGACGGGATATCTCAAGCCCGAAGTTGATGCACAGGCAAATGAGGGCTGACCCATGAAAACTCTTGATCTGATCAACTTAAAATCGGCGGGCAAGGCATTTGCCCGCCTGGCGCTTGCCACCGCTTTTTTGGTCGTTGCACCGGCTGCTTATGCCGTGGACATGAAAACAATTGTCAGTTCCAAAGGCGTAAAAGCGCTGCTTGTCGAAGACTATACGGTGCCGCTGATCGCAATTTCTTATTCATTTAAGGGCGGCACGACCCAAGACGCACCGGGCAAGGAAGGCACAGCCAAATTGCTCACCAACACGCTGGACGAGGGAGCCGGTGACATAAAAAGCCTGGCGTTTCAGGAAGCGCTTGATGACAACGGCATGAAATATTCCTTCTCTGCTGGCACGGACAGTTTTTCTGGGTCGGTACAGGTGTTGAAGCCAGATGCCGAGCGGTCGTTTGAATTGCTGACATTGATGCTCAACAAACCCCGGTTTGACGCAGAGCCGGTGGGCCGCATGAAGGCATCGCGACTGAACGGACTGCGCGCAGAAGCAACTAACCCCCAGGCCATTGCCTCAAAGGCGTTGCGCGAAAACCTGTTTGCAGACCACCCCTACAGCCGTGCCGCCAATGGAACGATTGAAACAATGGAAGGTCTCACCGGCACTGATCTTGAAGACTATCGCAAGCGGGTTTTTGCAAAAGACAATCTGGTTATCGGCGTTGTTGGGGCCATCAGCCCGGACGAATTGTCAAAGGTGCTTGATCGTGTGTTTGGAGATCTGCCCAAGAAAGCCAAGCTAACGCCCGTGCCGGAATGGAAGGTTGCCACGGGAAAGAAAATACAGATCGATTTCGAAACCCCTCAGACAAACATCAGACTTGCCTATCCGGGCCTCAAACGCGACGACAAGGATTTCTTTGCCGCTTATTTGATGAATTATGTTTTAGGCGGCGGCTCGTTTTCTTCGCGTCTTTACGAAGAGGTTCGTGAAAAGCGCGGACTGGCCTATGGCGTATATTCCTATCTTGCCACCTATGATTATTCAGGTTTCACGGGCGTTGGCACCGCCACACGCGCTGAACGAGCCAATACGGCGCTTGAAGTATTGCGGGCAGAAGTTGAACGCATGGCCGCAGAAGGGCCAACGGCAGAAGAACTTGATAAAGCCAGACGCTACATCAAGGGATCCTATGCCATTTCCAATCTCGACACATCGGCGAAGATTGCCGGTGTTCTTGTGGCGATTCAAAGCGCTGATCTTGGCATTGATTACATCGATAAGCGCGATGAATATCTCGATGCCGTGACCCTTGAGGACGTCAAGCGTGTCGCGGCACGATTGCTGGCTTCGGAACCAACGGTGATTACAGTTGGGAAGCCGCAGGGATGAGCGATCCAACGATTGCACTTGCGCTCGGCGGTGGCGGGGCGCGAGGGCTGGCGCATATTCATGTGCTGCGAGCACTCGATGAGTTGGGTTTGAGGCCATCGGCCATGAGTGGCAGTTCCATTGGTTCGATGATCGGATCAGGCTATGCCAGCGGTCTGGACTGGAAACAGATACAAGACCATACGCTGGATATATTCAGCCGCCCTTCAGAAGTTGCCAGCCGGTTTTGGAGAATGCGACCGGACTCCATAAGCGGATTGTTCAATCGCCCCAGAACTCTGTTGGGCAACATCGATGCCGTGCGGGCGGTGGGTGCTTTTTTGCATCACGATGTGGTGGAAACATTCGAAGAATTACAGATCCCGTTACAGATCGTTGCCACAGATTTTTATGCGCAGGATGAAGTTGTGTTCGAGAGCGGTAATCTGCGCCACGCCATCGGCGCGTCCATTGCTTTGCCAGCGATATTTCGCGCTGTCCCCTGGCAGGGAAGGGCGCTGGTGGATGGAGGGATCCTGAATTCTGTGCCCTGGGAATTGCTGAAGGGAAAAGCCGATTACGTCATTGCCGTTGATGTGGTGGGTGGCCCCAAAAAATCTCAAAGTGCAGAGCCTTCCCGCATTGAGGCCCTGTCGGGTGCCAGCCAGTTGATGATGCAGGCGGCTACGAAGCTAAAATTGCAATTGCACCCGCCAGACCTTTTCATTGTACCTCCCGTTAAAGGCATTGGTGTGCTGGATTTCTTGAAGGCCGAATCAATCCTTGCCGAAACTTCCGGGACGGTTGATCAGGTCAAACGGGATGTTACCAAGATGCTGGATGCGCACGGGGCAGGTCAGCCCAACTAAGGTATGCTGCGTTGACGCGCCTGAAAACTTCCAGGAGCGCGTGGCGCACTAAACATCTGTGCGGTCTTCACCCTTGCCGGTGATCGTGCCAAGGGCTGCCCGTCCCGACGAAAAGGCCGGGCTTTCCGGCCCGGCGACTGCGGGAATGCGCGGCTGCGAGCGGTCGATTTCATCGGGCAGGCTGCGAATGCACCTAAAAGCCAAATAGGTGGCGGCCAGTCCAAACGCCACGGCCCCAAGCCCCCAGCCAATGAGCACGCCGGATGCGCCAAATGTTTTGCCCACGGCCACAAAAGGTATGATGCCCAGCGTGGCGCGCCCCCAATTCATCAGGGTTGCCCAAAGCGGAAAACCCAGATTGTTGAAGGCTGCATTGGCAACAAACAGGGCGCCATTGAACAGGAAACTGCCCGCCACAAACAGGCAAAATACCTCAACCAATTCTGCCGCTTCACCGGTCGCCCCAAACAATTGCACGATCCAATGGCTGGTCATCGCCAACAATATCCAAATGGCGAGGCAATATATCAGCGTGAATTTGAGCGCGTCGCGCAGGGTCTGCAATACACGGTCCTTACGATTTGCACCGTAATTTTGGCTCATGATCGGACCAACCGAACCCGACAGTGAGAAAATCACACCAAATGCCACGGGCAGCAGACGCCCGATGATGGCCCAGCCCGCAACGGCATCATCACCGAATTCCGCAATGGAGGCGGTCACATAGGCGTTGCCCACGGGTGTGGCCAATTGGGTGGCGGTGGCGGGCACAGCGATGGTGAGGAACAGGCGCAATTGGCTCGCCAGCAGCGGAAGTGATACCGGCCCCAACATCTTGTGTACACGATGGACTCCCCAGAAGCCGACCATCACCAACACGACCCGCACACCAACAGTAGCCGTAGCGGCCCCATCAATGCCCATGTCCAGCCAAAAGATGAAGATCGGATCCAACACAAGTGCACACGCGCCACCGGAAAGGGTGACAAACATGGCGCGGCGCGGGTCTCCCTTGGCGCGCAACAGGGCACCAAGACACATGCCAAGACCCAGCAACGGAATGGAAGGCACCACAATGCGCATGAAGCCCACCGCCAGTTCCAGTGTCTCGCCCTTCGCCCCCAACAGGGCCAGTAAGGCGGGCAAAAACGGATAGACAACGGCAGCAATAATCGACGTGGCAACGAACAGATAAATCAGCGACGCGGTTGCCAGTGATCTGGCTCTTTCGGCTTCCTTTGCGCCCAGGGCGCGACCCACAAGGGCGGCCGCTGCAATGCTGATGCCAATGCAGATCGACACCGAGAAGAACATAATTGTTGCCGCATAGCCTATGGCCGCTGCCAATTCCTGTTGCCCCAGCAGGGAAATGTAGAACAAATTGAGTGCATCGACGGCAAAAATAGAAACCAGACCGACCGAGGATGTGGCCGTCATCACCACCACATGGCGCATGGTGCTGCCATGGGTAAACGCGCCGCTTTCGGCGTTTTGAGCGGGTTTTTTGCCCGTCATGATTTAGGATCGCCCGCCACATCTACCACCGCTGAGGGAGCAGGAGATTGCTCTGACTGAGGGGCGGTCTGGCGCGGTTTGATCAACGGTTCTGGCACAGGTTTGGAATGCAGGTTTTCGCGGCCTGCCAACATCCCGTCTTTGAATTGCATTTTCAGCCGCTCGCTGTCACGCAGGCGCACATCATCCACAATCATCTGGGCGTCTTCATGGGTGTGCCCAATCGCTTCCAGCAGGGATCTCCCCATGACAAGCGCGGATTCAAATGTCTCGCGAAACTCTTTCACCTGACTGCGTTCCAACAATTCCAGCGAATGGCCCCGATCATAGGACCGGGCATAGATATGCTTGTTTGGATAATCGTCGGCGATCATGTTCACAATCTGGGTTGTTATGTCTTTGTTGTGGGTGCAAACGGCAATCACATGGGCTTTGTCGATACCCGCTGCCCGCAACACATCCTTGCGCCGACCATCGCCAAAATAAATGCGAAAACCAAAACTTTGCGCCTGGCGAATGCGCGCTGCATCATTGTCGATCACGGTCACATCCGAGCCACCGGCCAGCAATGTCTGCGATGCAATTTGCCCCATCCGCGAAAACCCAACCATGAGCACATGGGATCCGGCACCCTCAAAGTCTTCCTCCATCTCCTCCGGCCCTGCGTGGTGCACCAGCCGGTCGCCAATCCACACGCAAATCGGCGTCAACGCCATTGAGAATGTGACACAGGCGATCAAAAACGAGGCCTCTTCGGCTGAAAGTAAGGCAACACTGGCGGCGGTGGAAAACAAGACAAAACCAAATTCCCCATGTTGCGGCAGCAAGAAGGCAATGCGGGTACTGTCATTGTGGGAAGAGCCAAACCAGCGGGCAAGGCCGTATAGGAACACAGCCTTGATGCCGATTGTCAGCGGTGTGAGCGCCAGAATGTAGTAAATATATTGCCACACAAATGCCAAATCGACGGAAAGGCCCACGGCGATGAAAAACAGCCCCAGGAATATGCCGCGAAACGGTTCGATATCCGCTTCCAGTTCATGGCGATAACTGGATTCTGCCAACATCACCCCTGCGATGAAGGCCCCCATGGCCATGGACAGGCCAGTGGCCTGCATGAGTACGGCTGAGCCGATCACCACAAAAAGTGCAGCCGCAATCATGGCCTCGCGCGCGCCTGTGCTGGCGATAATGTTGAACATGGGATTGAGCGCATAGCGACCAATGAGAACAAGTGCCGCAATGCTGGCAAAGGCCAGCCCGGTTTTGCCCAGACCAGCGGTTGAAAAATCCATGGACCCAGCAGCCAACAGGGGAACAGCCACCAACAGAGGCGCGATGGCAAGGTCTTGAAACAACAGGATGCTGAAAGCCCGCTTGCCATAACTCATCCGGTCGCCGCCGCTGTCCTCCAGCAATTGCAGCGCAAATGCCGTTGACGACAGCGCCAGACCAAAACCCACAATCACGGCAGCCGCCCACGAAAAATAAATAGCATTGGCAATGATCGCCAACACGATGCCGGTCACGCATACCTGCAATGTGCCCAGACCGAATATTTCCTTGCGCATTTCCCAAAGGCGCGCCGGTTTCAGTTCGAGCCCCACGATGAACAGCAGAAGCACAATACCGATTTCAGCCACATGCAGAACACTTTCGCCCTCGCTGATATAGTTGAAAACCGGGCCGAGCAGGATGCCCAAAAACAGATAACCCAGCACCGTGCCAAGCCCGATGCGTTTGAAGAGAGGGGCAGCCACAACAGCACCACCCAGCAACACAACCGCGTCGACAAAAATGTTTGCTTCGCTAGCCAATGCCCAGGAAATCCAATCAGCGGTCAATCATGCCAAACCATAGCACCTTGCACACCCGATGCGAACGCCATTTTGCCCTGTTGTGATTATGCCGGGTTCAGCCTAAGGGAAAGCAAGCTCCACCCGTGTCGTCCAACCAACATTTAAGGCAAATATGACCCGCGTTAACGCCGATGTAACAGCGCTTAGCAGCCTCACAGATGCCGGTTCTCGTCTTGTTGAAGCCGCACTGGCCGCAGGTGCGGACGCTGCCGATGTGCGCATGAGCAGGTCACAATCCACCGGCGTGGATATACGCAACGGTAAGGTCGAGGAATCGGAAGGGGCGGAAACCAATTCCTTTTCGCTGCGGGTGTTCATCGGCCAGAAGATTGCCAGCGTTTCTTCCAATATTCATGCCGATGTCCACACCCTGGCCGAGCGCGCCGTGGCAATGGCGCGGGTGTCACCTGCTAATGAATTTTCCGGCCTCGCCAACAGCGATGAAATGGTCACCCAAATTCAAGATCTTGACTTAAGCGATGCTGACCCGGTGGATTTTGGCACAATGCGCGAGCAAGCGCTTGCAAGCGAAGCAGCAGCACTGGCCGTCGATGGTGTGTCGCGCAGCGGTGGCAGCGGTTTTTCCCAAACCCGCGCGGCACTTGTTCTGGTCACCAGCGGCGGCTTTGTCGGTGCCTATGAAACTTCGCGTTACGCTCTTTCCGTTACCGCCATCGCCGGTGAAGGCACGGGCATGGAGCGCGACTATGATTTCTCCGCCGCCCGGCATCTGGAAGATTTGCGTTCCGCCCAAGATATTGGTCAACGTGCCGGTCAGCGCGCCGTCGCCAGCCTTGGGCAAAAGCAAATGCCCACCGGGCAGGGGACAATTGTGTTCGAGCCGCGGGTGGCGAAGTCACTGGTGGGGCACATACTCGGTGCAGCTAATGGCGCATCGATTGCCCGGAAAACTTCCTTTTTGCGCAACAATCTTGAGCAGTCGATTGCGCCCGATAACATCACTATCATCGATGATCCGCTTCGCCCGCGCGGCCTCGCCTCGCGCCCCTTTGACGGGGAAGGTGTTGAATGCACAGAACTGGATATTGTGCGCAATGGCGTTTTGTCGAACTGGTTGCTGGACAGTGCCTCTGCACGGGAATTGGGACTGAAGACCAACGGGCGTGCCGCACGGTCGGGCAACAGCGCCATGCCATCGGCCTCAAATGTTCGATTGTTGCCGGGAATGCGAAGCCAGCAGGATCATATTGGCGACATCGAGAACGGCATATTGGTCACCCAACTGATTGGCCAGGGGGTTGACCTGGTGACCGGTGCCTATTCGCGCGGCGCCAGCGGTTTTCGCATTGAAAATGGCAAGATAACCCACCCGGTGGGGGCAATCACAATTGCCAGCAAGCTCCAGGACATGTTCGCCAATATGCAACCGGCAGATGATGTGGATGATGAAGGCTCAACCAGCGCGCCATCCATTGTGGTGGGAGGAATGACGATTGCCGGAAACTAGTTCATTCTCGGCAGATTTGGCGCTGATCCGCGACCTGGCCCAGGAAGCCGGTGCGCTGGCATTGCGATATTTTGGCAAAGACCCGCAGGTGTGGATGAAAGAAGGGCAATCCCCCGTCACCGAGGCTGACTATGCCGTTGACACGTTTTTGAAAGAAAAGCTGTTGGCGGCCCGCCCGGACTATGGATGGCTGTCTGAGGAAACTGCCGACGACAAGAGCCGTATAGCCCGCGACCGTACTTTCGTTGTGGACCCCATCGACGGCACCCGCGGTTTTATCCAGGGCAGCAAACAATGGTGTGTGAGCATCGCCATTATTGAAAACAACCGTCCCATAGTCGGCGTTTTGGAATGCCCTGCACTGCAAGAAACCTTCGACGCCTCATTGGGCGCTGGCGGGCGCTGCAACGGGCAGGGGATCCAGGCTGAACGGATGACGAAAGACCGGCCCATTTCAGTCGCCGCATCGCGCAAATTGGGCAGCGATCTTGACACCCAGTTGGACAAGACGTTCCAGGTTTCCCCGTTCATTCCCTCTCTTGCTTACCGTATTGCCATGGTTGCAGATGGCCGTCTGCACATGGCTCTGGCGCGCCCCAGCGCCAAGGATTGGGATCTGGCCGCCGCCGATATTATCGTTCGTGAAGCTGGCGGCATGTTGAGTGACATAAGCGGGGATACGCTATTGTATAATTGTGCCGATGTCCGGCACGGAACTCTTGTGGCGGGCCACAAGGGGCAAGAGCAGGAAACGCTTGATCTGGCGCGCCGGGCAATGAATAACCCAAACGGATAAAAATATCGGCTTACCGACGAGCCGAAGCGAGAGGATATTTCACCATGGCAGACACTCAACTCCTGCACCTTGTTTTTGGCGGCGAATTGGAAAGCCTTGATGGCATTACTTTCCGCGACCTGGAAGATTTGGACGTTGTCGGAATTTTTCCCGATTTTGCTTCCGCCCGGGTGGCATGGAAGGCAAAAGCCCAGTCTACGGTGGACAATGCACATATGCGATATTTCATCGTGCATCTTCATCGCCTTCTTGATCCTGAAAATGACTGATTTGGGTGCAATCAGCACCTAGTGAAACGCACAGGCAACAGCGCAGGTTTGGCAGGTTCAATTGAGTGACATCTGGACGAATACAACGCTAAAGCTCTATCGCGGGTTTGGATCGCTGGCCTATCCTTTCACCGGCCCTTTTTTGCGCGCCCGTGCGCGACGCGGCAAAGAAGACCGGGAACGGCGTGGCGAACGATATGGCTATGCCAGTTGGGAACGTCCGGCAGGTCCACTGGTGTGGCTGCATGCGGCCAGTGTTGGTGAATCCCTGGCGATCCTGCCATTGATTCAACATATGGAACGCTTTGGTATCAATCTGGTATTGACCACTGGAACCGTGACCTCGGCCAATATTGCCGAAGAACGCCTGTCGGCGCGCAGCATCCACCAATATGTGCCCATGGACATGAAGCGCGCTGTTCGGCGGTTTCTCGATCATTGGAAACCGGATTTGGCGCTGTTTGCCGAATCCGAAATCTGGCCGGTTATCATTGATGAACTGGCTGAGCGCAACGTCCCCCAATTGCTGGTCAACGGGCGCATGTCCGACCGCTCGTTCAAGCGTTGGTCGAAACGTCCGGGCCTGTCACGCGCCATATTTGGCCAGTTGTCGCAAATTATGGCGCAGTCTGAATTGGACCGTGAGCGGTTTCGTGCCCTTGGCGCGCCATGGGTAACCGCTGTTGGCAATTTGAAGATCGATGTGGGCAAACCGGTTGTCGATGAGGAAGTGCTGGCCGGGACGAAACAGCAAATTGGCGGCAGGCCCACCTGGATCGCGATAAGTACCCATGATGGCGAAGAGGACTCCGTAGCCCAGGTGCATGCCATGCTGAAGCAGCACGTGCCGGATGTGCTGACAATTCTGGTGCCGCGACACCCCGACCGGGGGGCAGTGGTAAAAGGCCAGCTTGAACGTGCGCAACTTAATGTCGTCACCCGCAGTTCCGGCGGCACTATAGAACCAACAACGGATATTTTTCTGGGCGACACCATCGGCGAAATGGGCCTGTATCTTGGGCTAAGTGAAATCGCGTTCATGGGCAAGTCGCTGAAATCCGAAGGGGGACAGAACCCCATTGAACCGGCGGTGGCCGGTGTGGCTATCCTGTCAGGCCGGTTCGTGCAAAACTTCCGCGAGACCTATCAGGCACTCCTGGAGGCAGGGGGTGCCCGGCTGATCCGGGATGAGAGAATGTTGGCCAGTCACGTTTTACATTTGCTGCGCAATCGCAATGACCTTGAAGCGATGAAAATTGCCGCGTCTGAAACCGTTTCCGGTATGACAGGTGCCCTGGAACGTTCCATCGCTGCCCTCGATCCCTATATCATGCCCTTGCGGTTGAAAGCCGGGCTGGAGCGACAGACAAAAATCTCTTCTAAACCTGATACCAAACCAGACCCCGACTTCGACCCATGAGTGAAGCACCATCTTTCTGGTTTGCCAGTCGGGGCGTCCTCGCCTGTATCCTGTCCCCATTTGGCTATTTGTATAGCCGGGTTGCCAATCGTCGGATGACCGGCAAACCGCAATACGTTTCCAAAGTTCCAGTATTGTGCATTGGCAATTATGTGGCCGGTGGTGCGGGCAAAACTCCCACGGCCATCGCCATAGCGAAGATTGCCCGCGAAATGGGGCTAAGACCGGGCTTCCTGTCCCGCGGCCATGGCGGGCAGCTAAAAGGCCCGCAGATCGTCGATCTTAAAAATCACACAGCCGATGCGGTGGGAGACGAACCGCTCGTGCTGGCGACCTATGCCACCACGGTTGTTTCCGTGGACCGCCCGGCAGGCGCAAAGCTGCTGGAAGAACACGACGTTGATCTGATCATTATGGATGATGGTCTGCAAAATCCCAAATTGCACAAGGACCACACCATTGCGGTGGTGGATGGACGCCGCGGCCTCGGCAATGGATTTGCTATCCCCGCCGGTCCGTTGCGCGGGTCGATTACTGCTCAAATGGGGATGACAGACTCAGTTCTGGTAATTGGTGAGGGCGATCCGGGCATATCGGCCATTCGCACTGCTGCAAAAATGGCCAAACCGGTGCTCAGTGCCTGGATTGTGGAGCAGCGCTCAAACGTTTTCGATGGCGCAAGCGTTTATGCCTATTGCGGCATTGCCGATCCGCAGAAATTCATCATCAGCCTGGAGAAGGTAGGGTGCGAAGTGGTGGGGCACCGGTTTTTCCCCGATCATCATCCGTTCCAGGATCAGCAATGTCAGGAAATGATCACCGAAGCCAATCGGCTAAATGCCAAGCTGGTCACGACCCAAAAAGATGCCGCGCGGCTGCGGGCCATGGGTGGCGTGCAGGAAGGGTTGCTGTCCCTGTCTGCCGTACTTCATATCGACATAGAATTTGAAAACCCGCGCCTCATCGAAAGCATTGTGGCGTCCATGGTGGAGACGAAAGTCTCCCCCTGACACTTCGGTAATTTTGCTAACGGACGTTTGGCCAGTTTCGATTTCGCTCAATCGTCACTTAGATGCTTCTGATAGGCCTCAAGAGATGCCTGCGCATGGGCATAGGCTTCCTGATGATTAGAGTTCCAATATTTCAATTCATCAAGCGCGATATGCTGGCCGGTTATGGCGCAAATGACATATGAACCGGGCACGAGAATCTGAAAATCGGCTTCCAGATAGCGCACTGTCGCGGGCTGTGCACCATCGGCACCTGAACGATCAAGCATGATATTCTCCAAGTGAACGGATATTAGGCACGGCAAAATTCAACGGCCAGCGATCCCGATCCTAGCGCCTTCCAAACAGCCGTTCAATATCCGTCAGTTTCAATTCCACATAGGTTGGGCGACCATGATTGCACTGGCCGGAATTGGGCGTGGCTTCCATATCGCGCAGCAATTGGTCCATTTCCTGCGGCTTTAAAAGTCGCCCGGAACGCACAGAACCATGGCAGGCCATCGTGGCGGCCACATAGTCGAGTTTTTGTGCGACCAGATCGGTTGTCCCCCATTGCGCGATATCATCGGCAAGGTCTTTCAACAGCGCTTCAGCATCCACTTCGCCCAGCAGGGCAGGGGTACTGCGCACCATGATTGCGCTGTCGCCAAAGGATTCAATTTGCAGCCCAAGCCGCTCGAATGCCGTTGCATGGTCGAGCAGCCGCGTTGCGTCCTGTGCTTCCATTTCCACAATATCTGGAATGAGCAACATTTGGGCTGCAACGCCGTTTTGCGCGATTTGCGCCTTCATTCTCTCGTAAACAAGCCGCTCATGCGCCGCGTGCTGGTCAACGATCACAAGGCCGGTATCGGTTTGGGCGATAATGTAATTTTGATGCAATTGGGCCCTTGCAGCGCCCAGCGGCAACCCCTGGGCTGACTCGTGGGAATGTTCCTCCGGCGGGCGAATGTCGGCACTGGGCGCGCCTGTGATATCAAAACCTGCCTGCGCGGTTTCAGTGAAACCAGCCGCCCCATTTGCGTTTATGGGTGAATTTCCCATGGCATCAGCGAACGGGCGATTGGGCGATGATTGCCAATCATAATTGGCTGCGCCCGGAGCGGAGTTTCCGCCAGTTGTTGGATGGTCAACCGGCGATGATGGACGAATGCGAAATGCAGCCAGCATGTCCTTTGCCCCTTCGCTGGATGCGCGCTGGGAAGCATCCAGCAGAGCTTCTTTCAATGCCCCAACAATCAGTCCGCGCACGAGGCCGGAATCCCGAAACCGCACTTCCGCCTTGGCCGGATGAACATTGACATCCACCAATGCCGGGTCGATTTCCAAAAATAACACATTGATGGGATGCCGGTATCGGGGCAGATAATCCATATAGGCACCGCGAATGGCACCGGTGATCTGGCGGTCCTGCACAGCACGGCCATTCACATAGAAAAACTGATGCAGGCTGTTGCCGCGATTAAAGGTGGGCAGGCTGGTATAGCCGTGCAACCGCACGCCTTCCCGCTCGGCATCGATGGCGATGGAATTGTCAACGAAATCCTGGCCCAAAACATCCCGCGCCCGGATGGATTGAGCATCCTGAGATGTGACAGCTGGATAGGTGAGGGGTGTTCGTTCATCCACACAAACCGTAAAATAAATGTCGGGATGGCCCAATACCGCGCGCTTCACCACATCCAAAATGGCACTGCTCTCAGCCCGGTCGGTTTTCATGAATTTCAGCCGGGCGGGCGTTGCATAAAACAAATCCGCAACTTCAACGATTGTGCCCTGGGGAATGGCCGATGGGGCCGCGTTGGAAACAGCCCCGCCTTCGACCAGAATGTGCCAGCCATTTGGCGACTGGGCCAGTCTGCTGGAAATGTTCAAACGGGCCACCGAACCAATGGATGGCAACGCCTCTCCGCGAAAGCCCAGACTGTTGATATCGGTCAGGTCGTCAAGCAGTTTGGATGTGCAATGGCGTTCCACGGCAAGTTCCAGATCCTCTTTGCCCATGCCCGCACCATTATCCACAACGCGCATCAAAGACTTGCCGCCATCTATGGTGGTGATTTCGATGCGGCTGGCACTGGCATCAATGGCATTGTCCAGCAATTCGCGCACAACACTGGCAGGCCGCTCGACAACTTCGCCGGCAGCAATCTGATTCACAATCGTGTCGCTTAGCCGTCTGACCGGCATGAAATCTGTTCCTGGACTTGTATCGCTGGCCGGAATCACCGGACATTTGGTGGAGACGCACATTGCCCTGAAACGCATGAGGAATAAAGCGGCCAGACCCATGCATGGCGATGGATCGCCGCGATTGGCCGTGGGATGCTGTGTGTCAGACTGGACTTTCGTGCACACCGGTCTGATAAGCACATATCCCATCAACGAAATAACTGGAATGAATGATGAGCGCTGCCCCTCTTACCCTGGCAATTCTCCCCGGTGACGGCATTGGCATGGAGATCACCCAGCCATGTGTGGAACTCGTGCAGGCAGCCTTGGCCAAGGTTGGTGAACCGGCAGCCAATGAGAACTGGCTGGAGGCCGGGGCCGGTGCTTATACCAAACTTGGCAATGCCTTGCCCCACGAGACCATTGCCGGTTGTCGCGCAGCCGATGCGATTCTCCTGGCGGCGATGGGCGATCCAGAAGTTCGCTACCCCGATGGCACTGAGATCATTCCTCAAATTGATCTGCGTTTTGAGCTAGAGCTTTATGCGGGCGTTAGGCCAGTAAGGTCAGTCCCAGGGATCAAAGGACCGCTTGCCGATCCGCGCGGCGATCAACTGGATTTTGTGCTCGTTCGGGAATCAACCGAAGGCCTGTTTGCCTCCGTTGGCAAGGGCACACGAACCCAGGAAGAGGCAACCGATACCCAGGTAGTTACCCGCAAAGGAACCGCGCGGGTGTGCGAATTTGCGTTTCGCCTGGCTGAACAGCGCAAAGCGCGCGGCCATGTGGGTGAAGTCACCAGCGTCGACAAGGCTAATGTATTCAAGTCCATGGCGTTTTGGCGTGATGTCTTTGATGATGTGGCCAAATCTCATCGTGAAATTACACCGCGCTATGGCTATGTGGATGCAGTGGCCATGGAAATGGTCCGCCGTCCCTGGATCTATGATGTCATGGTCACCGAGAATATGTATGGCGACATACTTTCCGATCTGGCCGCTGGCCTGATCGGTGGGCTGGGCATGGCCCCTTCTGCCGATATTGGCGATGAACATGCGGTCTTCCAACCCTGCCATGGCTCCGCGCCGGACATTGCCGGTACTGGCAAGGCAAACCCAACAGCCATGTTCCTGTCAGGTGCGATGATGCTGGAATGGTTGGCAGGGGAAAAGGATAATCCGGCTCTGGCGCGCGCAGCGCGCCTGTTGAGTGCAGCGGTGGATGATGCGTTTGCCGATGGTACTTTGGTGTCGACGGAACGGGGTGGAGAAGCCGGGGTTGTTGCGATCACCAATGCTGTTTCAGGCGCGCTGGACCAGATCGCACTTGAAGACCCGCGCGTTAAGTGAGCAAGCAGGTGAAGGTCGCGATTGTCGGGTCAGGCTATTTCAGCCAGTTCCATTTCGACGCCTGGGCCAGATGTCCCGAAGTCGAATTGGTGGGCCTCGCCAGCTTTGATCGGGACACCGCCCAGCAAATGGGTGCAAAATATCAGATGCCGGTTTTTGAAAATGCCGCGGCAATGTGCGCCCAGATCAAGCCGGAACTTCTCGATATCATTACCCCGCCTGCCAGCCACGCAGGGCTGATCCAGATGGCCTCAGATGCCGGTATCAATGTGGTGTGTCAAAAGCCGTTTTGCGGCACGCTGGAACAGGCAAGAGCCGCAAGCGACTGCGCAGACAAGGCCAATATCGACCTGATCGTACATGAAAATTTTCGCTTTCAGCCCTGGTATCGCGAGATTGCGCGGCAATTGCAGGCGGGCCGACTGGGCAAGGTGTATCAGATTGCCTTCCGTTTAAGACCCGGAGACGGACAGGGGCCGAATGCATATTTAGCCCGGCAACCCTATTTCCAAAAGATGCAACGCTTTCTCGTCCATGAAACCGCGATCCATTATGTGGACGTGTTTCGTTATTTGTTGGGAGAGGCCAGTTCCGTATGGGCCGACCTGTCGCGGCTCAACCCGGTGATTGCTGGTGAAGACCGGTGTTTGCTGGTCATGGACCACGGAGAAGGCAAACGCGCGGTTTTGGATGGCAACCGGCTTAGTGACCACAAGGCACAAAACAGTCGACTGACCATGGGCGAAATGACAGTTGAAGGTGAACTCGGCTGCATTTTCCTGAGCGGAGATGGCGATTTGTATTTTCGCGCCCACGGGGAACAAGAGGCGCTATCAATAGACTACGCATTCGAAGATCGTGGTTTTGGCGGTGATTGTGTATATCACTTTACCCGCCACGTGGTGGATCATTATGTGAATGGAACGGCGCTGGAAAACACCGCAAGAGACTATTTGCGCAACCTGGAAATTGAAGAGGCCATTTATCTGGGGGCAGAAGACGGCCAGCGTGTTCGTCTTGATTGAAGGAATATTCAGCCTGCACCACAACCATCATGTGTAAGATGACCGAATAATTATCCATCTTGATTGCATCGCGCCGCACATTAGATTGAGCGCGCAATTCCAGGACCATAAAACAATGACCAGACCAGGCCAGTATATTTCAGTTCTCGCGGCGGGCTTCGCCGCACTTTTGGCGACATCAGCGGCCAACGCGATGTCACTGCTCAATTCGGATACATCGGAAGTGGCTCTCACCGTAACAGTTGATGGAATACGCACCGAGGTTGTGGTTGCCCCCAACACCACAGTTCAAGTCTGTGACAAAGGTTGTTTCATCGCCTTGCCCGGCGGTGAAATGGCCGTGTTCAAGGGTACAGAAAATGTCAGCGTTCAAGGCGGCAAATTCACGATCCTGGAAAATTGAAGCATGGCACGTTGTAGCTTGGGCGTGTAATACAGGCTCCTAGACTCTCAAATTTTAATGGCACAGGTAACCAGCCTCGCGCCCAATCGGATGCCTGAATGAACCCTTCAAAAAGCCTGTTGCGATTCATCCTCATTGCAATTGTCGGTCTTGCCGTTTGGGCCGTTCAGGCCCAGACGGTCAATAATGGCGGCCCAAACCTTGCCGACCGGCTCAACGCCTCCGTTCAACCAATCACAGAGCGCCTATCAGCAATCGAGAAAGAAATTGTCGGCAATACCTTGAACGAACAGGCACTGACGGCGCTGAGCAGTGAACTGTCCGGATTGAGCCAGGAGGCGTTCCAGAAAATTGTCCAGTTCCAGCCGGAATTGCGAGATTTGGATTTCCAGATTGGCAGATTGCCGCCCAAGCCCGCCGAGGGCGAACCGGAGGAATCGGCAGACATTGCCACCCAGCGGGAACGCCTGTTTGACATCAGGGCGAAATCTATCATTGCCATAAAAGACGCTGAGATCCTTTCCGTGCGCAGTCGCCAATTGCGCAACACAGTTCTGGAACAGCGGCGCACCCGCTTTGTGCAATCTATCTTGCAACAACGCAGATTGGGTTCTGAGCAATTCAAAGAGGTGTTTGACGAGGCCCCCGGTGCCATTGCCCAGGTTACGGGCGTGATGGGCAATTGGATTGCGTCCATAGTGCGATTCAATTTGAGCGGCCTCTTTCTGGCACTTGGCTTGACCACAATTGCCGCAATGGTTCTCTACCGCATCTTGCGTCCGCTGCGTCGCTGGGCCGACCGGATCGGATCTGAAGAGACCCTATCGGCGCTGCACAAGATCATGCTGGCATTTTTCCCCACAGTGATTTGGGGTGGTGGCGTTGCCATTGTATTGGGCACCTTACACGCCTCGCTGGGATATTTCGGCGTATATCGCCTGCGCGTCGACATCATCATGGGCAACTTGCTGCTGGCAATTGCCGGGCTGATTTTCGTTTGGCTTTTGATAACGGCAATTCTGAAGCCGAAACGGGCAGACCGGCGCATGGCAAATGTGACCGATTATGCCGCCGCCAGACTGCGCCGCCTCGCCATGGCCGTGGCCGTCATTTATGCGGTCGATATTTTTGTGACCGAATTGATCGAACTGTTCTCGCTTTCGGTTTCGCTTACAGTTTTTGTCTCGCTCATTTCCAGCTTGTTGATCGCGATTGTTATGGTCGTTGCGGTGTTCACACGCCTCAACCCCTATGAGGCAGACGCGCAACGCTCCGGGTTCCGAGGCTGGAACCCGATTGTCTATTGGTTGCTATGGGCCTGTATCCTGGCCATCGCGTTCAGCGCTGTTTTTGGATATGTGCGGTTAAGCCGATTCATCGCAGGCCAATTTGTTGTCACCGGGTCAATCCTAGCCACCATGTATCTGGGCTTTCTCACCTCAAGGGCCATATCTTCCCACGGTGCCATCGCCAGCACCCGCTTTGGCCAGCGGCTGAGCGAACAGCGCGGCTTTACCGATTTCCGACTGGATCAGATCGGCCTGCTGTTTTCCATATTGACCAATATTCTGGTTTTGGTTGTGGGCATCCCTGTCCTGCTGTTGCAATGGGGCGGTCGCCAGGACGAGATTTTTGGCGCTGCCAAAGCCCTGTTTACGGGATTCAGTGTGGGCGGTGTGGAAATATCGCTGACCCGAATTCTGTTTGCCTTGATCGTGTTTGTGCTGATTGTGGCAGGCACGCGGCTGGTGCAGCGCTGGTTTGAAGGAAAAATCCTGTCGCGCACCCACCTTGATGCCGGTGTCAAAAACTCGATCAGATCCGGATTAGGCTATCTGGGCTATTTTCTCGCAGGCGTTGTTGGGATCAGCTGGGCCGGGTTCAACCTGTCGAATCTTGCACTCATCGCCGGTGCCCTGTCTGTGGGTATCGGCTTTGGCTTGCAGAACATCGTCAACAATTTTGTCTCCGGCATCATCATGTTGATCGAACGCCCCATCAAGGTTGGTGACATCATCAATGTGGGCGGGGCAGAGGGTTTTGTGCGCAAGATCAACGTGCGGGCCACAGAGCTTGAAACCTTTGACCGGCAAAGCGTGATCATCCCCAATTCGGAAGTGATCAATACCTCCGTGGGCAACTGGATGCATGTGGACCACATGCGCCGCATCATCATTCGCGTGGGCGTGGCTTATGGCTCCGATGTGGAACTTGTGCGCGATGTGCTTTTGGGAACACTCAACAATGATTCAAGGGTGGCATCCCACCCGGCAGCATTTGTTTATTTCGCAGATTTCGGCGCATCGTCACTGGATTTCGAGCTGCGTTTCTTCGTCCGCGACCTTATGGACCTCATCGTGGTTGAAACAGATACGCGCTTTGCCATCGACAAGGCTTTCCGCGAAAACAACATCGAAATTCCTTTCCCGCAGACCGACCTCCATCTGCGTTCCGGTTTCCCGGTGATCAAGGAGGCGATCAAGGGGAAGTAAACATTAGGAGATCACATCCCAATAGTTGGGTGTACAGCTTGCCCATTGCGCTGATGTGTTGTTAGTTTGCGGTCGATATTGCGCTGGTTAGCGCGACAATTTTGTATATCGCCCCAAAGGTTGTCTTGATGAATATGGACGTCACACTGGAGACCCTCCTGCAGGCAACGGCCAAAGGCGACAGAACAGCTTTTCGGACACTTTACGACCGGTCCTCGGCGAAACTTTTTGGCGTTATTCTGCGTATCTTGAAAAACAGGCAGAAAGCGGAAGATGTTCTGCAGGATGTGTTTCTCAAAGTCTGGCAAAAGGCCGGGAGTTACGATTCTGCACAGGGCAAGCCAATCACCTGGATGGCCACCATTGCGCGCAATCGTGCCATTGATGTCATTCGGGCCACCCGTCCGGAGCAAACCGTGGATGAACCCGGTGATGAGGAGGAAATCTTCCGCCTCACAGACCAGGACGCCAATGCTGTCGATGTGACCGATCTGGAAGCACTACGCTTTTGTTTGGGCGAAATGAAGGATGATGATCGTAATTACGTATTACTGGCATATTATGAGGGATATTCCCGCGAAGAACTCGCAGAGCGTTTTGAATCGCCAGTGGGTACAATCAAGACGAGGCTTCGGCGCGGACTTTTGGCACTCAGGGCGTGTCTGGAGCGTGCTTGATCAATGAGTGATGGACCGATGAACAGGCAGGAAAGACAACTCGACGCGGCAGAATATGTCATCGGAACGATGACTGCGCTGGAACGGCGGGCTTTTGAAGCGTCAATGGAAAGCGACGAACTCGCGCGCAAGGATGCCGAGTTCTGGGAGCGTTCTTTTGGCGTGTTAAATGCCTCCGTTGCCCCTGAAATTCCCCCCGCCGACATGTGGTCGCGCATCGAAGCAGGATTGCCCAATCGCGGGCGGCCCGGTGCCGATGCAACAGCGTCACTGACCAGTGCCCCTTCCACATCCGGCCCGGCCAACGACAATTCAGTCGATATCCTGCGGCGCAGCAGGGGCCGCTGGCGCATGGGGGCTATGGCCGCAACAATCGCCGCCCTTGGGCTGGGTGCTTATGTCTACAATGACCTGGGCCTGCCAGGATTAGGCCAACCCCCGCAATTGGCTCAAAGCGACGATGGCAGGGAATATGTGGCGGTGGTCAATGCCAATGGTGACCAGCCGTCACTGATTATCAATATCGATGCCAAGACCGGTGATGTCACCGTGCGCAGTGTTGGTGTGGAACGTCCTGACGGCAAGAGCCTGGAATTGTGGTATGTGCCGGAAGGGCAGAAGGCGGTGTCTGTCGGCCTCGTGGGTGAAAGCGGTATAGACCTTCAAGACATTGCCGCCAAACGCGGCGACCTGCTGGCCATATCGCTGGAACCCCAGGGCGGTTCCCCAACCGGCACGGCCACCGGCCCGGTTATGTACACGGGCAAGCTGGTTGAAAACGTGGATGCCAATGCGGCGAAATCCGAATAAAAAGCACTGCCAATAAAAAAGGCCACGTTCTCGTTTTGGAAACGTGGCCCACTGATTGTCAGTTGGCTTACTTGGGCAACAACACGCTGTCGATGACGTGGATTGTGCCATTGGATGTTTTCACATCTGCTGCAACCACATTCGACACCCCACCGGATTCATCGAAAATGTAGACCTTGCCACCCTTGGTCACCCGCGCTGTGATCACATCGCCGCTGACAGTTGTTACGTTTTTGTAGCCGTGACCTTTCTTGATCAGCCCCACAAGTGTGGCCGCATCCACATCGCCAGCCACCACATGGGCGGTCAGTATTTTCTGCAAAGCGGCTTTGTTTTCCGGCTTGAGCAGGCTTTCAACGGTGCCGCCGGGCAATTTTGCAAATGCATCATTGGTGGGCGCGAAAACGGTGAAAGGGCCATCGCCAGAAAGCGTTTCCACCAGACCTGCTGCCTTTACAGCCGCCACAAGCGTTGCGAAGTCATTATTGCCTACCGCCGTTTCCACAATATTTTTGGAGTGGCCATCAGCCAGGGCAATGGTGCTGGCTGTCGAAAGTGCAAGTGCAGTGGCGGCGGCGAAGAAAAGGGATTTCAAATGGGTCATAATGACCTCCAGTTGTTGTACTCAATACCCCTTTAACGATGGCGCTGGCGGTTTGGTTTCGATTGATCCCTATCTTCGCCTGCGCATTCTGTCGCACCCTCCAAGCTGACAGCTGTTCAATATCCATTAGCCGTGTTCGCGTGGCCTGTCGGCATCCAGCAGGTCTTCGGATTTGGCCAGGTGTTCCTCGACGGCAATCTTGCGTTCCAGGTTACGATCCGGCGAAACATCCTGTTCTTCGGCAATGGCAGGAGCGGCCTTTTTCGATGCGCGACTGGGCGAGGATTTCGTCACAGGTTTTGGTTTTGGTGTCGCGCCGCCCCACGCGGCCACTCCATCAACTTTCACCCGATAGGTGGGTTCGGGCAGTTCAATACCTTCCGCCGCATAGGCTTGTCGGATGAGGCGGATTGCTTCGGCGCGGGCTTTCACAAGGCTGGTTTCATTTTGGTTGATCCACCCGCCAAACCAGATCACCACATTGGAGTCCCCCATGCGCTGCAACCAACCGTCAGGTGCCGGATCTTTAAGCACAAAACTCAAGCCTCCGATCACTTCCAAACCAAGCTCAACGGCACGTTGCAGATCATCCGTTTCCACGCCCAGTTCAAAATCAAACCGGCGTTCCGGATTGAGTGAATAGTTGGTGATCGCGCTTTTGAACACCGTGGCGTTGGGAATGCGCACATGGTTGCCGTCAAAGGTGAGCAGAATGGTGGCCCGGGATGTCAGCGCAATCACGTGGCCTTCATATCCTTCAATCTTGACCACGTCGCGTGGCCGAAATGGCTGGCGCACGCTGAGCAAGATGGACGCGATATAGTTTTCCACCGTGTCGCGAACTGCAAAACCAATAGCCAGACCAAAGATACCTGCTGCGCCTAAAATGGTGCCCAGCAGGGCGGTCGCGCCCATAATGTCCAGTGCCAGCACAATGCCTGCAATCAGAAAGCCGAGGCGAACGACCTGGCGTATGAGATTGGCAATGAACCGGTTGGGGGCCAGTGCATCCCAGGGGTATTGAAGTTTTGCAATGAGATGCCCTGCCACGCCAAAGGCGATCAGGACCAAAAGGCCAATGGCCACGATGGGAAGGAATGCCACAAACTGAGCAAGCCGGTTGGAAAACCGCTCAAGTATCGGTGCCAGCCGTCTTTCCACGGAAGTCTCGACCTCAATGAGATTGTTGACCGTAACAACGCCCTCGATCTTGCTAGCCAGTTCCTGCGCCCGCGACACCTGATCCAGTTCAAGAACCCGTCCCTTCATCGTCACCACACCGCCAGTGACTGAGACAAACACATTGTTGAAATCTTCAATTTGTGAAAATAACTCGCGGACCCGCTTTTGGATTGCTTGATCTTCCACGCTGGCTTCCACAGCCACCTTTTGGGCCTGAACCAGTGTTGGCTGGACCAACAGCGTTGCGCCCATGAATAGGATGAAGAGAATACGCAGGAAGTTCATCTGATCTTGCCTTGGAGTTTGTTGGCTTCGTTGTTGAAAAATACAGATCCGCATTAACTGGTGAGTGCCCGAGTAATCCAGGTTCCCGCAAGCGCTGATGCGCCGGTGAGGCACGTGCCCCAAATGAGATCGGTAAAGGCAACCGTTGGCGTATAGCCTTTCAGCGTTGCCAGATTGGTGAAATCATAGGTGCCGTAACACATGAAACCAAACAGGGCGCCGTAGAGCAGGGCAGTGCCCAGGCCGCTCTCCAGCCCCGGACGCACGGCAAATACGACAATGCCGATCCCGTACAATAGATAGAATCCAGCCGCATATCCCATTTTAAAATCGTCCAGCAAAAGCCCGCCAATCTGGTCGCGGTAAAAACTTGATGCCACCCGTGACAGCCAGACGAAATCGATGGCAAAAAACACAATCATAGTGGCAAAATAGGCAACGATGTAACGGGTCATTCGGCTGGTCTCCGGTTGTGCTAAGTGGAACGGGCAGGGGCCGCGAGTCACATTGCTTTTGCCTGTATGTGCCACAGGCGCAACTCTGGAGGAAGTTCATGCAAGCACAGAGCAAATTCGTCGCAGGTCGTCGCATACTTTACGTCATGGCGACAACGGCTGAATATCTCGGCCAGCTTGCCGCGCGGTTTTCACCTTTGATCTGCCAGGTTGGCCCCGTGGAAGCGGCATTGAACATGGCGCGATATCTTTGTGAACATGAACCGCCGGACCTGGTCGTGTCGCTGGGCAGTGCCGGGTCAGCCAAGCTGGATCAGGCGGAAATCTATCAGGTGTCGCACATCTCCTACAGGGACATGGACGCTTCGCCCTTCGGCTTTCGCAAGGGCGAAACCCCATTTCTTGAATTGCCAGCCCAGGTTGAACTTGGCCTTGCAATTGCCGGCCTCAAACAGGCGTCGCTGAGCACAGGTGCATCTGTCATCTCCGGTGAGGCTTATCATGCAATCGATGCCGATATGGTGGACATGGAAACCTGGGCACTGGCGCGGGTGTGTCACAGCCACGCGGTGCCACTTATTGGCCTGCGGGGTATTTCCGATGGTGTGGAACCGGTGGCCGAATATGCCCACTGGACCCGGTATCTGGAAATAATTGATGCACGCCTTGCCGAAGCCGTTGATCTGCTGGAAGGGCAAATTCATTCGGGCACCCTCGATCTGGCGGATTGGAGCGCACCTCGGCAACAGCCCGGTTGTGGCGTGGCGCAATGAGGTTTGCAGAACCAGTGAATAGCTGGCGAAGGATTGCAATTTTGATTGCGCTTGGGTGCAATTTGGCGTGACATTCACAGCAATTATTTGGCTATGATCGGGAGGCGTCATGCCCCTTTCCATGAACCGGGATGTATTCATCACTTGCGCAATTACCGGCTCCGGCGCGACGCAGGACAAGAGCCCCCATGTGCCCCGTTCGCCGGAACAGATTGCCACATCTGCCATTGATGCGGCAAAGGCGGGCGCGGCGGTGGTGCATTGCCATGTGCGCGATCCACAGTCCGGCACGCCGTCCCGGCGGCTCGACCTGTACCGCGAGGTCACCGATCGCATTCGCGATGCCCAGGTGGATGTGGTTCTAAATCTCACCGCAGGCATGGGCGGCGATATTGTTTTTGGACCACCTGAGGCCCCCTTGCCCCTCAATGAGGCCAGCACCGACATGGCGGGAGCGGCAGAGCGGGTGGCACATATTGCTGATTGTCTCCCGGAAATCTGTACCCTTGATTGCGGCACCATGAATTTTGCCGAGGCCGACTACGTCATGACCAATACCCCCGGCATGTTGCGCGCCATGGGTGAAATGATGACAAGCCTTGGCGTCAAACCTGAGATCGAAGCGTTTGATACCGGCCATCTGTGGTTTGCCAAACAACTTGTGGCTGAAGGCGTGTTGAAGGAAGACGCGCTGGTGCAGCTTTGCATGGGGGTGCCCTGGGGTGCGCCCGATGATCTCAACACATTCATGGCCATGGTCAACAACGTGCCCAGCACGTGGCATTGGAGCGCGTTTGGCCTGGGGCGGCATCAAATGCCCTATGTGGCTGCGTCAGTTCTGGCGGGCGGCAATGTCCGGGTGGGCTTGGAAGATAATCTCATGCTCGACAAAGGCGTGCTCGCCACCAATGCTCAGTTGGTTGAAAGGGCGGTGTCGATCATCGAAAACCTGGGTGCGCACGTGATTGGTCCTGAGCAGGTGCGGGAGAAACTTGGATTGGTGAAACAGGCAGCAAGACGATGAGCATCAAACAAACCGCAGCAATCGGCGGTGGCGTTATCGGCGGAGCCTGGGCGGCGCGGTTTGTGCTGAACGGTCTGGATTGCCGGATTTTCGACCCTCATCCCGAGGCTGAACGCATTGTTGCAGAGGTGATGGCCAATGCCGAGCGGGCCTTGGATTTGTTGACCGATGCACCAAAACCCACCAAGGGAAAACTCACTTTCGTCGACAGTATCGAAGAGGCGGTGGAAAATGCCGACCTCATCCAGGAATCCGTGCCTGAGCGTTTGGAACTTAAGCAGAAAGTTCACATGCAAATCGATGCTGCAGCTCCTGAAACGGCACTGATCGGCTCATCTACGTCCGGCCTGCTGCCCACCGATATTCAGGCCAAGATGATGGTGCCGGAACGGCTGTTCGTTGCCCATCCCTACAACCCCGTTTATCTGCTCCCCCTCGTGGAGATTGTGGGAGGAGCACGCACCAGTTCGGACACCATCGACCGGGCCCATTTAGCTTATACCCAAATCGGCATGAAGCCGATCACGATCCGCAAGGAGATTGACGCTTTTGTGGGCGACCGCCTGCTGGAGGCGGTATGGCGTGAAGCGTTGTGGCTGATCAAAGACGATGTGTGCACCACCGAAGAACTTGACAATATCATGCGGTATTCCTTCGGCATGAGGTGGGCGCAGATGGGCCTGTTCGAGACCTACCGAATTGCAGGTGGCGAAGCCGGGATGCGCCATTTTATTGAACAATTTGGCCCAACCATGAGCTTGCCCTGGACCAAGCTGATGAATGTTCCCGAACTGGACGACGCACTCATCGATAAGATTGCCAGCCAGTCGGATGCCCAATCGGGCATGCATTCCATTCGAGACCTGGAACGCATTCGCGATGAAAATCTTGTGGGCATTATGCAAGTTCTGGCCAAGGGCCATGGCGGCAAAGGCTGGGGTGCAGGGAAATTATTGAGCGAATACGAACAGCGTCTGAAAGAGAAAGCGGCAAATGATGTTTGACGAAGACCAAACGATGGCCCAGAAATATGATATTGGTACGTTTTGGCACGGCGCTGAGCTCGGTGAAGTACAATGGCTTTGCTTGAGTTCAATGGTCTACCACGGGCATTCAGTTGTCATATATTCATATTCAGAACTGGATGTTCCCCAGGGTGTTGAACTTGTAGATGCAAATATAATTCTAGACAAAAAATATCTGTTTAGAGATCGAAAACAGAATAATCTAGCGCCGTTTTCGGACTATTTTAGATTAAAAATGGTTATCGATACAAAAAAAGCGTGGCTTGATACAGATATATTGCTGTTTTGCCCCGTTTATTTGGATAAAAAATACATGTTTGAAGGGCGAGAATATCCTCAGGGGAGAATTGTCAATAATTGTATTTTGCTTCCAAATCACTTGAATAGGGAGATTCATTTGAAAATGATTGATATCATTGAAGATAGAAAATTTGCGACAAGTCATTTCAACGGAATCAAAAAAATAAAATTTCTGTTGAGACACTATTTGTCGGGTAATTCGCAATATTCTTATTTGCCTTGGGGAGCACTTGGCTACAGAATTTTAACGCCACTGGTCAACAAATACGGACTCGATGAATTTGTAATTCATAAAGGTTCGCCAGAATACATCGAAATTGGCCCTAAGCTTTTTGAGCCTATGGACAACATCGAAAATTTCCTCAGCGACAAACTGTTTTGCCACTTTACTACATCCGAGAAGGAGGTTGCTCGTCTGTCTGCCGGGACAATTGACGAAAATTCTGTATATGCATGGGCACGCCGCAAGTATCTCTAAGTCTCTTTGACTAGCCGACTGACCTACCATTGGAGCGTGGTCATATGGACTTCTTTCTCTCCCAGGAACAAACCCTGATTGTGGATACTACACGGGCTTTCGTTGAAAATGAACTCTATCCCCACGAAGAGGAGATTGAGCGAACCGGTGTGCTCGACATGGATCTGGTGCGCGAACTCCAGAGCAAAGCCATGGCGGCGGGACTATATGCGGCCAATATTCCCCTGGAATTTGGCGGAGCCGGACTCGATACGCTGACTTGGCTGCTCTACGAAAAAGAACTGGGCCGAACCAATTACGCACTGCACTGGACGTGTGTGGCGCGCCCGTCAAACATCCTGTGTGCCGGTACAGCAGAACAGCGTGCCAAATACCTGGAACCCTGTCTCAAGGGCGAGACATGGGACTGCCTCGCCATGACTGAGCCGGGCGCCGGGTCCGATCTGCGCGGCATGAAGGCCAGTGCGAAACGCGATGGGGATGACTGGATCTTAAACGGCACCAAGCATTTCATCAGCCATGCCGATATTGCCGGATTTGCCATCTGTTTCATGAAGACCGGAGAACAGGAAACACCGCGGGGACCGAAAGCGGAAATCACCGCTTTTTTTGTCGATAACGGAACGCCGGGATTCACGGTGCGAGATGGATATAACAACGTCTCCCACCGGGGATATACGAACGCCATATTGGAATTTGATGAGTGTCGCGTTCCAGGTGAAAACATTTTGGGCGAAGTGGGAAAAGGCTTCGATGTGGCCAATGAATGGTTGGGTGCCACCCGGCTACAGGTGGCGGCAACCTGTCTTGGCCGTGCGGATCGCGCTTTCCAACACGCTGTAAATTTCGCCGTGGAGCGCAAACAGTTCGGCCAGCAGATCGGCAAGTTTCAAGGCGTGTCTTTCAAGCTTGCAGACATGGCTATGGAACTCAAAGCGGCCGAATTGCTCACATGGGAGGCAGGCTCAAAATTCGACACCGGCGGTTGCACCGACAGCGACATGGCCATGGCCAAACTGAAGGCCACGGAAGTTCTTGCCATGATTGCCGATGAGGCCATACAAATCCATGGTGGCATGGGCTTGATGGAAGAATTGCCACTGGAGCGCATTTGGCGCGATGCCCGTATCGAACGCATCTGGGAAGGCACCAGCGAAATTCAAAGACACATCATAAGCCGCGCACTCCTGCGACCTTTAGGCGGTTAGCTTTTATATGTCCGGCTTCTCCCGTTTCCTGTCTCCCCACACCCTTGCTGTCATTGGCGGCAAAGAGGCCGAGCGGGTTATTGAGCAATGCAACAAACTTGGCTTTGAGGGCACCATCTGGCCGGTTCATCCAACACGCGAAACCATGGGTGGGCGGTCCTGTTTCCGATCTGTTGATGAGCTGCCCAGCGCACCGGATGCGGCCTATGTGGCGGTCAACCGTGAGCGCACAATTGATATTGTAGAGGCGTTACGCAAGATGGGCGCAGGCGGCGCTGTTTGCTATGCCGCAGGCTTTGCAGAGGCCAATGGCGAAAGCGCGGGTTCGGGTGACTTGCAACACCGGCTGGTTGAGGCCGCAGCCGACATGCCCATCATTGGGCCGAACTGCTACGGCTTCATCAATGCACCGCAAAGGGTGGCCCTGTGGCCAGATCAACATGGCGTACAGGCCTGCGACTATGGTGTGGCGATACTCACACAATCCTCCAACATCGCCATTAATTTGACGATGCAGCAACGTGGATTGCCCATTGCCATGGTTATGACCGTGGGCAATCAGGCGCAAACGGGCCTGTCCAGACTTGCTCTTGAAATGATCGAAGACGATAGCGTGACCGCGCTTGGACTTCACATTGAAGGCCTGGACGATGTTGGCGAATTTGAACAACTGGCTTTGCGCGCTCGCGAACTGAAAAAACCAATTGTGGCCATTAAAGTGGGGCAGTCGGAGCAGGCGCAGGCAATTACTTTAACCCATACCGCATCACTATCGGGGGCTGACAGCGTCCATGCAGCTTTGTTTGCGCGACTTGGTATTGCCCGCGTGGCAAATCTGGAGACCTTCGTGGAAACGCTCAAACTGTTCCACTGTGGTGGTGTGTTGAACGGTAGGGAGCTTTTATCTCTATCGTGCTCAGGCGGTGAAGCCTCGCTCATGGCGGATGCGGCGTTGGGCAAGGATATCGACTGGAAACCTTTTCCAGAAAGTGCTGTTGGGGAGCTCAAATCAATCCTTGGCGGCATGGTAACGATCGCCAATCCGCTGGATTACAACACTTTCGTGTGGGGAGATTGGCCGGTGATGACCCGGCTGTTTGAGGCCGCCCTCGCGCCTGACTTTGATCTTGCCTTGTTGGTGATGGATTTTCCCCGTGCTGACCGTTGCGACCCCGCAGATTGGAAAGGTGCGACGAACGCATTTGTGGCCGCGGTTAAACAGACAGGTGCCCGGGCCGCCGTTGTCGCAAGCCTGCCTGAATGCATGCCGGAGGATGTGACGCAACATCTCATGCAGGTTGGGGTGACGCCGCTATGTGGTTTGGACGCGGCGCTGGCCGCCGCAGAAGCTGCTGCGTTTGTGGGCAAATGCTGGGCTGATCCCGCGCCGCCAAAGCTTCTCCAAACCCGACCCACAAAACCAAATGAATCACTGATCACGCTTGATGAGCACGCGGCTAAAAGGGAACTCGCCAATGCCGGGCTTGTCGTGCCCAAAGGTATGGTCGTGACCGATATGGCCGAACTTGAAAAAGCCATGACCACGTTGGAATGGCCGCTGGCTGTGAAGGCACTTGGCATTGCGCACAAAACAGAATCCGGCGCGGTTGCTCTCGACCTCAACGAGACCGCAGACCTAGTGACAGCCGTGCAAAAAATGGCCCGTCTGAGCAATCGTTTTCTGGTGGAAGAGATGGCGGCTCATCCTCTGGCGGAGCTAATTGTCGGCGTGTCGCGCGATCCCGTAGTCGGCCTCACGCTGACCCTTGGTGCGGGGGGCGTGTTGGCTGAATTGTTGAACGATACAGCAACGCTGCTGCTGCCCGCCAGTGAAACCGACATACGCCGCGCCTTGGCCGGTTTGAAAATAGGTCAATTGCTGAACGGCTACCGCAATTCCGATGCAGCAGATATTGATGCTTTGATTGCGAATATTCTGTGCATTGCAGGCTATGCACATTCCCATAGTGACACGTTGGAAGAACTTGACGTCAATCCGTTATTTGCCACCCAGTTCGGCAGCGTGGCAGTGGACGCATTGATCGTGAAAAGGAAATCAAAATGAGCGATACGCCAGTCAAAACCCAAAAAATCGGCGGCATATTGGAAGTTACGATTGATCGCCCAAAGGCCAATGCCATCGACCTGGCCACCAGCCGGATCATGGGGAACATATTTGCCAATTTTCGCGATGACCCGGAATTGCGGGTCGCCATACTGACCGCGGCGACAGAGAAGTTTTTTTGCCCTGGATGGGACTTGAAAGCCGCAGCCGGTGGCGATGAAGTGGATGGCGACTACGGCGTTGGCGGTTTCGGCGGCCTTCAGGAACTGCGTGATATGAACAAGCCGGTGGTTTGTGCAGTCAACGGCATCTGCTGTGGCGGCGGGCTGGAAATTGCCCTTGCCTGCGACATCATTTTGGCGGCTGACCACGCCACATTTGCTTTGCCGGAAATCCGCTCAGGCACGGTCGCAGACGCCGCATCGGTGAAACTGCCCAAGCGCATTCCTTACCACATTGCCATGGAAATGTTGCTCACAGGGCGGTGGGTAAATGCCGAAGAAGCCCAAAGATGGGGCTTTGTGAACCATATTTATCCAGCCGCTGATCTGATGGAACATGCCTGGGAGAAGGCCCGTTTGCTGGAATCCGGTCCGCCGCTTGTCTATGCTGCAATCAAGGAGATTGTGCGCGATGCGGAGGATTCCAAGTTTCAGGACGCCCTCAACCGCATCACCACCCGGCAATTGCCAACGGTCGACAAGTTATATGGCAGCGAGGACATGATCGAAGGCTTTAAAGCCTTTGATGAAAAGCGCGATCCCGTCTGGCGGGGAAAATAGGCGTGTTACTGGACTTCTACTGTGTTTCGTAGGCCGCCATTTTTTCCTTTGCCTTGCGGGTCACCAACACGGTCACCAGCAAGGTCGCTGCAATGCCAACGCCGCCAATGACCCATTTGATTGTGCTCATGCCATCGCCTGCAACCTGACCGCCAAGGCTGCCGATCCACACATAAAGCAATGTGCCGGGCAAAATGCCAAAGAAGGTAGCAATTTGCGCTGGCCAGAAATGCACAGGCGTTATGCCCAAAAACCAGTTTTGCAGGGAAAAGGGCAGGGCGGGCGACAAACGCATCAGCCCAACGACCTTCCAGCCCTCATCGCCAATCGCATCATTGACCGCACGAAATTTCGGATATTGCTTCACCTTCTCCTGTACCCGGTCATGGAACATGTAGCGGGCAGCAAGAAAGGACAGAGACGAGCCAAGAACAGCACCGGCAACCACAATTGGAAAGGCCCACAATCCCCAAATTAGCCCGGCCGCCAGGGTCAGGATTGACCCAGGCAGCAGCGCTAATGCGGTTAAGGCATACACAATGACAAATATGACCCAACCCATTGGGCCGAGGCCTGTCACGTAATTCTGAAAAGCGTCAAGCCATTCCGCAATGGGCAGCAAACGATAGAGCGCAATCAGCGCGATCAGTGCACCGGCACCCATGGCAAGTTTTGCCCATGGAACATCGTTTTTGGTGGATGGGGTCATTGGTGTTGCCACGCTCATCGGATCTCGCTGTTTAGACATACTATTTGCATTGCCTTGATTAGTTGGCTGCAATGAACCGGATTTCTACCCCGCCTAACGCAAGCGTGAACAGTGTTGTTCTATACAGCCTAAGCCCCAGCCTAAGCCCCAGCCTAAGCCATTGTGCCGGACCAGAGGCAAGTTCTTTTCGTCGAAACCAGTTGAAAGCGAATCAATTGCAAACTCATCAATACCCCAGCGCATCGGCAAGTCGGTTGGCATGCCAGGCCGAATCGCCAAACAATTCTCCAGCCACCCGTGCGCGCTTCATATAAAGTCCAATATCAAAAGCATCGGTCATGCCCATGCCACCATGCATCTGGACACCTTCCTGGACGGCCAATTGCGCCACCTGCGCGCATTTCGCTTTTGCCACTGCCACATGTCGCCACGTGTCAGGGGCCAGGGCATCGAAGGCAGCCAGTGCTTTCAGCGCGCACGCTTCAGCCATTTCAATTTCCGTGTGCAAGTGGGCCGCCCGGTGTTGCAACGCCTGAAACGACGATACGGGCACACCAAATTGTTTGCGCTCGGCCAAATAGGACAGCGTCATGTCAAATGCTGCTGTCGCGCTGCCTGTGAGTTCTGCCGCCATGCAGGCGCGGCCTGCGTCGAGAACAATCTCAAGCCCATCATAGCCGCCATCCACTTCGCCCAATACGGCATCGGCAGTCACCGTCACATCGGTGAAATCGAGAGTTGCAAACCCCCTGGCGTCGATTGTTGGTGTGGCGCTACATGTTACGCCGTCCGTGCCCGATGGGACCAGGAAAAGCGTGATGCCATCGGTATCCCCCGGTTCGCCCGATGTGCGGGCGGCGACGATAATCTGGTCGGCACTGGCCCCTTCGCTGACGAAACATTTGGTTCCGTTTAGAAGGAACCCATTGCCTGAACGGCGGGCATTGAGCGCCGTTTTTGCCGGAGCATGCTTACGGCTCTCGTCCACGGCAATTGCAAACAATTGAGATCCGGTGGCAATGGCAGGAAGATTTGCAGACTTTTGTTCGTCACTGCCAAGGTTTTTCAGCGCCGTTGTCGCCATGACGGCGGTTGCGATGAAGGGCGAGGCCGTTAAATTTCGGCCCATTTCACGGGCCAGCAATCCAGCGCCTGTGAGGTCAAACCCGCTGCCGCCATATTCTTCCGGCACCAAAATGCCTGCCCATCCCATCTGGGCAAACTGCGCCCAAAGGTCTTTTGAAAATCCTGTCGCCAGGCCGGCGTCCCGCATTGCGCGAAATTCGGATATAGGCGCTTTCTCGCTGAGAAACGCGGCGGCAGATTCCTGCAACATCAACTGATCTTCATTCAGCAAGGTCATGTTCTGTGTTCTTTCTAAGCGCCAGGCATCTGGAGAATTTGCTTGGCAATGATCTGCAGTTGAACTTCCGATGTGCCGCCTTCAATTGAATTCGCTTTGGTACGCAGCCAGTCTCGGGCGCGTTGACCGTCACCACTGGCAGGCGTCACTTCCAGCTCCGCAGAACCGCCCATATCCATCAGCAATTCGTGGCGGCGCTTGTTCAGTTCTGTGCCGTAATATTTCAAAACCGATGAAATTGCGCCCAGGCTTTCGCCTGCCTGCGCTTTGGCACTCACGCTTTCCAACAAAGCGCCAAAAGCCAGTGCGTCCAGTTCATTTTGCACCAGCTTACCCCGCAGGATCGGGTCATCCACCCGCCCGGCCGTATCAGTGCCCAGTTCATGTGCAGCAATTTCGCCAAGAGAACGGCCGCCGGTCATGGCACCAAACAGGCTGCCAATCATTTCCCGTTCGTGGGTAAGCAGATATTTCGCCACATCCCACCCTTTGTTTTCCTCATGCACGAGGTTGGCTTTTTCCACCCGCACATTGTCAAAAAACGTTTCGCAAAATGCAGACGCTCCAGAGATCAGCTTGATTGGCTTGGTGCTCACCCCTTCGTTCGCCATGTCAAAAAGGACGAATGAAATGCCCTTGTGCTTGGGGGCATCAAAATCGGTGCGCACAAGACAGAATATCCAGTCGGCCTTGTCGGCATAGGATGTCCAGATTTTCTGCCCGTTGACGATGTAATGATCGCCATGATCATCGGCACGGGTGCGCAGCGAAGCCAGGTCAGATCCGGCGCCAGGTTCAGAATACCCCTGGCACCAGCGAATTTCGCCGCGGGCAATTTTGGGCAGATGTTCCAGTTTCTGCTCATGCGAGCCAAATTTCAGAAGCGCCGGCCCCAGCATGGTGATGCCGAAATTGTCGTGTGGCTTGCGCGCGCCAATGGCGGCCATTTCTTCGGCCAGAACCTGTGCTTCTTCTTTACTCAGTCCGCCGCCGCCATATTCCTTTGGCCAGGTCGGCACGGTCCAGCCGCGCGCGCCCATACGTTCCAGCCAAAAGCGCTGGCCTTCGCTGGTAAACTCCCAATTGCGCCCGCCCCAGCATGACGCCTCTTCGGAATTCGCACCGTCGCGCATATCTTGCGGACAGTTCTTCGCCAGCCATTCCCGGGTCTGCACCCGAAACGTTTCCAAATCACTCATAGGTAATTCTCTCAAATTGGTTCAGGTGATTGTCTGTCCGCCATCAATGACAATTTGCTGGCCGGTCATGTATTGGCCCGCCGATGAAGCCAGGAAGACAGCCGCCCCGGCTATTTCATCCGGCTCGCCAATGCGGCGCATGGGCGTGGTCGACAAAGCCGCTTTCAGATTGTCCGGGTTTTCCCACAACGCGCGGGCAAAATCAGTTTTAATCAGGCCCGGCGCGATGCAGTTCACGCGCACATTGTGGACGCCATATTCCACAGCCAGATTGCGCGCCAGCTGGAAATCCGCAGCCTTCGAAATGCAATAAGCGCCAATGATGGGAGACCCCTTGATGCCACCAATCGACGACACAATGATCACCGCGCCATCTTTTCGCTCGATCATCTGCGGCGACACCATGCCGATCAGTTGATTGTTGGCGACGATGTTGTTGTGCAGGATTTTTGCAAAGGCCTCGTCTTCGATGTCTGCCATGGGGCCGTAATAGGGGTTCGAAGCGGCGTTACAGACCAGCACGTGAATTTCGCCAAACGCTGTGGTTGTCTCATCCACAAGGTTTTGTAATTCGTCTTTCGATGAAATATTGGCCGCCACCGCGATTGCTGTGCCGTCCCCATGCTTGGCATTGAGTTCGGCGGCCACTTCTTCGCAGGCCGCAGCCTTGCGTGAAGATATCACCACGCGCGCGCCATGGGCCGCCATTTGTTCTGCTATCGATTTGCCAATCCCCCGGGAAGAACCGGTGATGATTGCGGTTTTGCCGCTCAGGTCGAACAGGTTCATGCCCCTTGCTCCTTTTCGTGGTCGCCAAAGCTCTTGCCGCTCTCGCCCAATTCCTTCAGCAATTCGGAAGGCTGCCAGTGGACGCCGCCACTGCCATCGGCCCAGTCAGCAATCATGGCTGCCACCTTTTTAAGACCAACCGTTTCCGCATAACGCATCGGTCCACCGCGCCAGCGGGGATAGCCGTAGCCGTGGTTGTAGACCACGTCGATATCGGAGGCGCGCTGCGCCACGCCTTCCTCAAGAACCAGCGCCCCTTCATTGGCCAGCGCGAATTGGGTGCGCGCCACGATCTCTTCATCGCTGATTTCGCGTGTGTTGATCCCAAGTTCGGATCGCACCTGTTCAATTATCGTCTGGGCTTGCGGATTGACTGAGCGGGCGCGGGTTTGTGGGTCGTAGCTGTAAAATCCGCTGCCAGATTTTTGGCCCAGATGACCAGCTTCCACCAACCGGTCAGCGGCAATGTAGATGCGCTTCTCGTGCTCCGACAATTCCTGATCCTGGCGTGACTTATAACCGATATCGAGACCGGCCAGATCACTCACGGCAAACGGCCCCATGGCCCAGCCAAAATCGGTCAGTGCCTTGTCGATCTGTTCCGGTGATGCCCCTTCCAAAACCAACAGATTTGCCTGTCTCAGATAGGGCGTCAGCATACGGTTGCCGATAAAGCCATGCCCCACACGGGCAATAACCGGCGTCTTGCGGGTTTTTTTCGCCACGGCAAGCGCGGTCAGCAACACATCATCGGCAGTTTTGTCGGCGCGCACAATTTCCAGCAAAGGCATAATATTGGCCGGGGAGAAATAGTGCATTCCCAAAACATCTTCCGGGCGTGAGGTTTGGGCCGCGATCTCATTGATGTCCAGATAGGATGTGTTGGTGGCCAATACGGCACCTTGCTTGGCAATCGCGTCCAGTTTGCCAAACACTTCTTTTTTCACGGCCATCGTTTCAAACACCGCTTCAATGATGAGGTCGCAATCGGCCAGATCATCATAGCTGGTGGTGCGCGAAATAAGGCCCATACGTTGCGCGACACCTTCTGCGGTGATGCGGCCACTCTTAATGCCCCGTGCCCAGTTTTTCTCCATTTTGGCAAGGCCACGATCCAGCGCTTCCTCTGTCATTTCCAGCATGGTCACCGGATAGCCTGCTTCCACATAGGTCATGGCGATACCGCCACCCATGGTGCCCGCGCCAAGGACGCCAACACGCTTTACATCGCGCGGCGTGCCGGACACATCGGCGGGCGGTTTGGGCGATTGGCGTTCGGCAAAAAACATGTGGCGCATGCCGCGAGACTGATCGCCCACGACCAATTCCATAAACGTTTCGCGCTCCTTGGTGAGCGCTTCTTCAAACGGCATGGTGAAAGCGTTGTGGACGCAACCGGCTGCGATGACAGGTGCGATTGCCCCCTTGGCCTTGGACTTGATCAGCTGCATGGCAGCTTCAAATTTTTCTTCAATCTGCGGCGTCAGTTCCAGGGTACGTTTGGACAATCGAAGCGCGTCATGGGGGAGGGCAGTTATCTCGTTGGCAAATGCAATCGCATCCTTTAGCGGTGCATCGCCCGTTAGCCTGTCGGCCAATCCCACGGCCACGGCCTGCTTGCCGGACACGGGGCGGCCTGATGTGACCAGTGTCAGCGCATCTTCCAGTGAAACAAGGCGCGGGGTGCGTTGGGTGCCACCGGCCCCCGGCAACAGGCCAAGGTTCACTTCCGGCAGGCCCAGTTTCGCGCCGGGTGTGGTGATCCGGTAATGGGCACCCAGCGCAATTTCCAGCCCGCCGCCCAACGTGTTGCCTTCAATCAGCGCCACCACTGGCAGCGCGCACGCTTCTATCTCATCGCAAACTTCGTAAAGGATAGGGCGCTTGGGTGGAGAGCCGAACTCGCGAATGTCGGCACCGGCGATGAATGTACCACCACGCCCGGCAAGCACGATGGCTTTCGCGCCCTCGTCGCGGGCCGTACCAAGTTCCCGTCCAATGCCTTCGCGCACATGGTGTGAAAGGGCATTCACAGGTGGGTTGTCGATCCAGATGACGGCGACATCGCCTTGCATTTCGGTTGAAACGGATTTGGTCATCACAGCTTCTCCATTGGGCGTGTTGGGCAAAGGGAACAGTCCCAACACGCTTCATCTCATTTTGATGTGCGGGCTTGCAGCTCCTTCCGCCAGGGCGAAAGGAGCGCCTCGTTTTTACAATACTTCGAACAGCCCCGCAGCGCCCATGCCGCCGCCGACACACATGGTGCAAACAACATATTTGGCATTGCGGCGCTTGCCTTCGATCAACGCATGTCCAACCATGCGGGCACCACTCATCCCATAGGGGTGGCCAATCGAGATGGCACCGCCATTCACATTGAGCTTATCATTGTCGATGCCCAGAACATCGCGGCAATGCAGCACCTGGACAGCGAACGCCTCATTGAGTTCCCAAAGGTCGATGTCGTCGATCTTTAGCCCAAAGCGTTCCAGCAGCTTGGGAACGGCGAAAACCGGTCCGATGCCCATTTCGTCCGGCTCCAGCCCGGCAACGGCCATGCCGCGATAAGCACCCAGTGGGGCAAGTCCGCGCTTTTCGGCTTCCTTGGCTTCCATAACCACAGCAGCCGATGCGCCGTCCGACAATTGGCTGGCATTGCCAGCGGTGATCGTCTTGTCCGGGCCAAGTACTGGTTTCAGGCCGTTGAGCCCTTCCAAAGTGGTGGAGGCGCGATTGCCTTCATCCTTGTCGAGCGTGACTTCATGCTCGCTTTTTTCGCCGGTTTCCTTGTTGACCATGACCATGGTTGATTTCAGCGGCACAATCTCGTCATCAAATTTTCCAGCTTCCTGGGCAGCGGCAACGCGCTGTTGCGACTGCAGCCCATAGGCGTCCATGGCATCGCGTGAAATGCCATAGCGGTCGGCGACCACTTCAGCAGTTTCCAGCATCGACATATAAACATGGGGGTGCATGGCGATCAGGGATTTATCAACGCCGGTGCGCATTTCTCCTGTCTGCACCATGGAAATGGATTCCACGCCACCGCCAATGCAGATCGGCATATTGTCGTGGACAACCTGTTTGGCGGCCGTTGCAATTGCCATCATGCCGGAGGCGCATTGGCGATCCAGTGACATGCCGGCAACCGAGACAGGCAAGCCCCCGCGTAGGGCCGCCTGGCGGCCAATATTCATGGCCTGGACGCCCTGCTGCATTGCGGCACCCATGACGACATCCTGAACTTCGGCAGGGTCGATGCCGGCACGCTTCACAGCATGTTCAATTGCATGACCACCAAGCGTTTGCGACGGTGTGTTGTTGAAAGCACCGCGATAAGCTTTGCCGATGGGCGTGCGAGCGGTGGAAACGATGACGGCTTCGCGCATGGGAATTCTCCTGATTGACCGGTTTATGATCTGGGCGAGCGCCGCAAGCGGAGGCCCAACATACTGGGTAGTATGTTGACTATGCCGCCGCTTTTCTGCAAGGGCAAGTTTGCCATGGCAATCAATGCGGGTACCCTCCATATTGAGAGCTGATTTTTTAAAAACGCCACCTATTTATCTGAGGATTGTAAAATGACACTCGAAGAAATCACCGCCGAAATGGCTAGCCGCGTCGCTGAAAAAGGCGCAATTGATGGGAAAGTCGTGAAATTTGACTTTGGTGATGATGGCAAGCTGACGATTGATGGCGCTCAGGATCCGGCTGTCGTGAACAATGATGATGGCGATGCCGATTGCACCGTAGTTGTGGATAAAGACGTGTTTGAGAGCATTGCTGCGGGCGAAGAAAATGCCCAAATGGCATTCATGTCTGGCAAGCTCAAGGTTGAAGGCGACATGGGCATCGCCATGCAGCTGGGTTCAATCCTGGGTTAATCAAGCTGACGCCGTTAAGGCAGGAACTCGAAATATAATATGACCGTTACCAAAGACCAGGTGCTGAAAGCCCTGTCCAGCCTCAAATTGCCGGACGGGCAGGGCGATATCGTCTCCGCCGGCATGGTGTCTCCCGCGTTTATCACTCAAGATGATGCGGGCGCGAAGGTCATGTTTTCCCTGAGCGTTCCTGCCAATCGGGCACAAGAGCTGGAGCCTTTGCGCACGGCTGCCCAAAAGGTTGTCGAATGCATGGATGGGGTGGCCTCCGCCATGGTTGCCATGACGGCTGAACGCAAGGCGGGCTCAGCGTCTGCTGAACCGCCCGCGCGTGCGGCCCAACCGGCGGCCCCAGCTGCCGGTGCTGGCGAAAATACCCAGCCGGGCGTGCCCGGCGTGCGCCATATCATTGCCGTTGCATCGGGCAAGGGCGGGGTTGGCAAATCGACAACTTCCATAAATCTTGCGCTGGCATTGCAGAACGCGGGCCTGAAAGTGGGCGTGCTGGATGCTGATATCTATGGCCCGTCCCTGCCACGCCTGCTTGGCTTGAATGGCAAGCCCGAAGCCGATGGACGCATTCTCAAGCCCATGGATGGTCTTGGCCTGAAAGTCATGTCGATTGGGTTTCTCGTCGCCGAAGATACACCCATGATCTGGCGCGGACCCATGGTAATTTCCGCACTGACGCAAATGTTGCGTGAAGTCGATTGGGCGCCTCTGGATGTACTGGTGGTCGACATGCCGCCTGGCACCGGTGACGCGCAACTGACAATGGCCCAACAGGTGCCGCTGTCAGGGGCTGTGATTGTCTCCACACCCCAGGACTTATCCTTAATCGACGCCCGCAAGGGCCTCAACATGTTCAAGAAAGTGTCCGTGCCCATTCTCGGCATAGTCGAAAACATGAGCACATTCATCTGTCCCAAATGCGGTGAACAAACCGATATCTTTGGCCACGGTGGTGCGGAAGCCGAAGCTGAAAAGCTGGGTGTTCCGTTTCTGGGCGCAGTGCCTTTGCATATGGACATTCGGGTGAATTCCGATGCCGGAACGCCCGTTGTCAACAGCGCGCCGGATGGTGAACATGCCCGCATCTACCAGCAAATCGCTGATGCCATCGCCAGCGAACTTGACGGCGAAAAGAAGTCAGGCCCATCTATCGTCTTTGAATAGATGCGCCAAGCGCATCGCCTGAAGGTCAAAGGGGAGCGTGATGGTTGTATCGATGAGCGCAGATGATGTGCGCGCCTGCGCCAACTGGCCCATGTTGATTGAGGCATTGCGCGAGGGCCATAAACGCCCACCGGCAGACATCGGCGATACATTTGTCCACAATGGCGACAACACAATGCTGGTGCGCAGCGCCTATGTGGAGGGCGTGGCAGCTGGCGTAAAGGCAGCAACCGTGGTGCCGGAAAATCCCAATCGGGCAAAACCTCTGCCCAGTGTCCATGCCCAGGTTATGTTGTTTGAACCCACAACCGGTCAGCTTTTCGCCTTGGTGGATGGTACGGAAGTCACAGCCTGGAAAACAGCCGCCGACAGTGCGCTGGGATGCGATCTTTTGGCCCGCAAAGACGTGACAACGCTTGCCATGGTGGGAGCCGGATCGATGGCTGAACCGTTGATCCGGGCTCACAGATCGGTGCGGCCTTCTCTAACACGATTGATCATTTGGAACCGTTCCCGAGGGCGCGCTGAAGCGCTTGCAGCCCGCATGGCAGATGAATTTCAGGTGGTTGAGATAGCGGATGATCTGGATGAAGCCGTGGGGCAGGCGGATGTCGTTTGTAGTGCGACCATGACCCGCGACCCCATCATTTGCGGAGCGGCTCTTCGGCCCGGCACCCATCTGGACCTTGTGGGCGCATTCAAAGCCGATATGCGCGAAGCCGACGATGAGTGTCACCGTCGAGGGCGCTGGTTTGTTGACAGTCGAGCGACCACATTGGGACACATTGGCGAGTTGAAAATTCCGCTGGAAACCGGCCTGATCGAACGTGGCGCCATCTGTGGCGACCTCCATGAACTGGTTGACGGTTCAGCAGGGCGTGCCGGTCCACACGAAATCACAATATTCAAAAACGGCGGCGGTGCGCATCTTGATGTCATGGTGAGTGCCGCACTCGTGGATGCTTTTACCAAGGGCGGTCAAACCGCTGATGGCGCTTGAAGGGGCTGCGCAATGCAATTAGGCGACTTGCACCTAATCCTGGACGCCATTGATGAGCCGGTTCTGCTCATCAATACCGACCGGCGTATAGCCCATGCCAATGCCCCGGCCCAGACGATGTTTGGGGAGAGCTTGCGTGGGGGGCTGGTTGGACAATCCTTTGTGCGCCTGGTTCGAAATCCCGATGCACTGAAATGTGTGGAACAGGCCTTTGAGGAAAAGGCCCGTGCCCGCGCCGATGTGCAATTGCTGGTGCCACAAACGGCCACCTACAGGTTGACGGCCATCTATCTGGACCGCGAAAACCCGGTGGTCGCCGTTACATTAAAAGACGTGACGCCGCTGTTGCAGGCAGCGCAGATGCGCAGCGACTTTGTGGCCAATGTCAGCCATGAATTGCGATCGCCGCTCACCACAATGACCGGTATTATTGAAACTCTTCAGGGGGCGGCACGCGATGACCCGCAGGCCCAGACGCGGTTTCTGGAAATCATGCAACGCGAAGCTGCACGCATGGACCGGCTGATCGGCGACCTGCTGTCGCTTTCCCGTGTTGAATCTGAAGAACGCATCCGGCCAACCCATCAGCTTGATCTGATTCCGGTGATCGCGGCAGTTGTGGCAACCGTGCGCGAAAGACCTGAGGGGGAAGACAGGGAGTTTGTTTTTGCCCCGGAGTTTGAGGAATGCATTGTTTGTGGAGATGCAGATCAATTGACGCAGGTGTTCCAGAATTTGCTGGAAAATGCCTGCAAATATTCGAAGGCGGGGGGCAAGGTGACAATACACGTGGAAGCCAGAAAGTCGGCTCCCCGCTTTACGTCTGCGGTGTGGGCCGTATCGGTGGCGGATGAGGGGGAAGGCATTGCTGAAGAACACATTCCGCGCTTGCAGGAGCGGTTTTATCGCATCGATTCCGGCCGGTCCCGCCGTGTTGGCGGCACGGGCCTTGGGCTTGCGATTGTCAAACATATTTTGAACCGGCACCGCGGCCGGCTGCACATCGCCAGCGCCCCGGGAAAGGGCGTGTGCATGACCGTGCTGTTGCCTGTTCCAGGTTAGTTATTCACAGCTGTTTCGCTGCCAGCGGCGCTTGTCATAAAACTGTAATATAACTGTCACAAAGCCTTTGCACGGCCTGGTTAAAGCTTAGCCATAGCGGGAGCATCATTCCCGCTCTCCACAAAACCATGGTCCTTAAACACAAAGGTTCTCCGCGATGACTGGTACATTCAAAATTACCCTGGCACTGGGCGCAGCGCTTGCCATTTCCACCGCCGCACAGGCGCGCGATCAGATTCAAATTGTTGGCTCATCCACTGTGTTCCCGTTTTCCACGGCTGTGGCTGAAACCTTTGGCCAGAAAACGACATTCAAAACCCCCGTGGTTGAAGCAACCGGCTCCGGCGGAGGCATGAAACTGTTTTGCTCCGGCGTTGGCGAAGCCACACCCGATATCACAAATGCATCACGACGGATTAAAGAAGGTGAGTTCAAATCCTGTGTGGAAAATGGCGTTACGCCGGTTGAGGTCAAAGTGGGCTTTGACGGCATTGTCATGGGGTCTGTCAAAGGTGGCATTGAACTGAACCTCACACGCGAGCAGATTTTCCGCGCGCTGGCCAAGGAAATTCCCGTTGACGGGAAACTGGTTGCCAACCCCAATAAGACCTGGGCCGATGTGGACGCTTCACTGCCGAACGTGAAGATTGAAGTGCTTGGCCCTCCGCCCACATCTGGCACACGCGATGCTTTTGCTGAACTGGCGATGGAGGGTGGCGCCAAGAAAATCAAATTCCTGGCTGACCTGCAAAAGTCTGACAAAAAAGCGTTTAAAAAAGCAGCCCATGCGGTTCGTGAAGATGGTGCCTATGTGGAAGCGGGAGAAAACGACAATCTGATCGTTTCAAAACTGGAAGCCAACAAGAATGCGGTCGGTATTTTTGGATTTTCCTTCCTTGATCAGAACTCCGACAAAATTCAAGGCGCCACCGTTGGTGGTTTTGAACCCAGTTTTGAAGAAATCGCAGAAGGCAATTACCCCATTTCCCGCTCGCTGTTCTTCTATGTGAAAAAAGAACATGTGGGCGTCATTCCCGGCATTGCCGAATTCGTCAGCGAATTCACCGATGAGGACACCTGGGGCGATGATGGTTATCTGGCCGATAAGGGCCTGATACCCTTGCCGAAAGAGGACCGCGAGACGGTTGCTGCGGACGCAAAGGCCCTCAAGCCCCTGGCAATGTAACTGACACCTGTGCGCCGCCAACGGATAAGTTTCGGTTGGCGGCTTTCACACACGATTGGCCACATATGATGTGTGCGGAAACCCAAATATGTCCCTGACACTCTTCCTGATTGTGATCATTGCCGCCTTTGCTGCCTATGGAATGGGCCGCAAACGAGCTTACGCAGTCGTGGATGGTGCGGTGACCAAGTTGCATTCAAGGCCGTCCTATCACGGTTTCTACACGGCCATTTTCACAGCGCTGCCCGCCATGCTGATAATGCCGTTATGGAATGTGATTGCCCAACGAATGATCGACGGCGCGATCCGGTCGAATTTTTCCAACGCTCTGGATCAGATGACCACACCGCAGGTCGAGGCATTTGTCCGTGATGCATTGGCCATTGCCAATGGCGGTGTTGTCAGCTTTCGCGACGAAGCCAAAGAACAGGCCGCGCAACTGGTTGCGTCCCTGCAAGCGACATCCTCACTGCTTCTCAGCATCTGTATCTGTGCCCTGGCGTTGGCCGGGTTTTTCTATGCTTTCCGGCAAATTACTCCGGTCAAACGCGCCCGCCACGTGGTTGAACGGGTCATTCGCGGCGGCCTGATTGCGTGTGCGGCCGTGGCCATTTTCACCACGATCGGCATTGTTTTTTCATTGATTTTTGAATCCCTGCGCTTCTTTGGACAGGTTTCAATCTTTGACTTTCTGTTTGGCATTCACTGGTCTCCCCAAAGTGCCTTTGAAGCTGCCGGCAGCGATGCGTCTTCAGCCGATAATTCGATTGTCTTTGGTGCGGTTCCCCTGTTTGCAGGAACCCTGTTGATTACCCTGATTGCCATGTCCGTGGCTGCGCCTATCGGGTTGATGTCGGCAATCTATCTGTCCGACTATGCCAGCGATCGTTTTCGCGCGGTGGCAAAGCCGTTGCTTGAAATTCTCGCCGGTGTGCCAACCGTGGTTTACGGTTTTTTCGCAGCGCTCACCGTGGCCCCTGCCATTCGCGGATGGGGTGAAAGCATCGGCCTGTCAGTATCATCGGAATCCGCCCTGGCTGCGGGTCTTGTCATGGGCATCATGATCATTCCCTTCGTTTCATCCCTGTCAGACGATGTCATCAATGCGGTGCCCCAATCCCTGCGCGATGGGTCTGCCGGGCTGGGCGCAACCAAGTCTGAAACAATCCGCCGGGTTGTGTTGCCTGCCGCCCTGCCGGGCATCGTGTCTGCCATGTTGCTGGCCGTGTCGCGGGCTGTGGGTGAAACCATGATTGTCGTCATGGCCGCCGGTCTTGCGGCCAATTTGACAATCAACCCGCTGGAAGCGGTGACAACCGTAACAGTGCAAATCGTGACCTTGCTGGTGGGCGATCAGGAGTTTGACAGCGCCAAGACGCTGGCTGCTTTCGCCCTGGGGCTGGTGCTGTTTGTCATTACCCTTTGCTTGAACGTCATCGCGTTGCGCGTGGTGCAGAAATATCGTGAACAATATGACTGATATGACCCCCGCAATTCCAGCCGCTTCCAAGGCCACCGCCCGCAAGCGCCACACGGCAAAGCGGTTCGCCGCCGAAGCGCGTTTCAAATATGCTGGCCTTGCCTGCGTCATGATCGCGATGGGCTTTCTGGTGCTGTTGCTGTCAACCGTTGTCGGCAACGGACTGCCCGCTTTCACGTTTCATCAGGCGCGGCTGACACTTGATCTAAGCGCCAGCGAGGTGGATCCGGCTGACGCCCGCAGTGCCAACTATCGTGGCATTTTGAACGATGGTCTCAAACAGGCTTTGCCCCATGTGAAAGGGCGCAAAAATGTGCGCGCTGCCCGCAAACTCATTTCCAGCGGTGCCCCGACCATTCTTCAACAACGAGTTTTGGCTGATCTGGATCTGCTGGGCAGCGAGCGCGAAATTGAAGTGCCGTTTTCTGATACAGCCGATCTGTACCTGAAAGGCATTTCGGGCACCTTGGAAAAGTCCACCCCATCTGGAACGTTGGTAGTTGCCGGCACCAAGGGTGATGTGGAGTTCACCTCTGACACCGCCGCATTCGCCGAATTTCTGAAAAATGCCCGCGCAGCCCTTGCCGCTAAAGCTGGCGAAATGCGCCAGCGAATTGTCGATCTGCAACGCGCTGTTGACCAGCAAAAGGGCTATCGCGAGGCGGCGCAATCAGTGCTTGACGACGAGGCAACCGAAGCAGCGGCCAAATCCCGTGCGCGTAACCGCCTTGATGGGGCAATCGCAGCGCTGGAAAATCTCGCAAGCCAGATGGCAGATCTGTCAAGCCGCGCGGACGCGATGGACGCGCGGGCAAATGCCAACAATGGCGCAGAAGAGCTGATCCGTGACTATCCATCGCTGTTCATCAAGACGTCTGGCGGCGTTGTTAAAGTAACGTCGGTGTCGGAAAATTCTGCAAGGGGGGAGGCCATTATTCCGCTGCGACAGGACGGTGAAATGGCTTCAGGGAATTGGGAATTGCAGATTTTCCAGGCCCCGGAATCCGAACGCAAAATCAGCGATCCAGAAATTATCTGGCTGGAAAGTCTCAAGGAAGCAGGTCACGTTGAAAACGGCTGGAATACATTGTTCCTCACCCGCGGTGCCAGCCGTGAAGCGGAAATGGCGGGCATCTGGGGCGCGGTTGTTGGCTCATTCCTGACCCTGGTTGTGACCCTGTTACTGTCCTTCCCCATAGGCGTGGCAGCCGCGATCTATCTGGAAGAATTCGCGCCCAAAAACCGCATCACCGACTTCATTGAAGTCAATATCAACAATCTTGCTGCCGTGCCGTCGATTGTCTTTGGCCTGCTCGGGCTGGCGGTATTTTTGAACTTTGCAAACTTTCCCCGTTCCGCCCCATTGGTTGGGGGCATGGTGCTGGCGCTGATGACATTGCCTACCATTATCATCGCGTCGCGCGCCGCCCTGAAAGCGGTGCCTCCTTCCATACGTGAGGCGGCGCTGGGGGTTGGGGCATCAAAAATTCAGGCTGTTTTCCACCATGTATTGCCACTTGCCATGCCCGGCATGTTGACGGGGACTATTATTGGCATGGCCCAGGCGCTTGGCGAAACGGCCCCGCTTTTGATGATCGGCATGGTGGCATTTATAGTTGATGTGCCGGGCGGAATAACCGACCCTGCAACCGTGTTGCCTGTGCAGATTTATATGTGGGCGGACTTCCCCGAACAGGCGTTCCAGCAAAAGACCGCCGCCGCCATAATGGTATTGCTGGCATTTCTTGTGCTGATGAACGCAATTGCAGTTGTACTGCGCAAGCGCTTTGAGCGCCGCTGGTAGTGAAAATTGAAAGCAGGTGACTAAGACCATGGATGCAAATGCTGAAACAAATGCGGTGCAATCCCTGCCAACCGGCCAGGATGCATCAGCCCATGAGCTGAAAATGCAGGCCGAAAAGGTCTGTGTTTCCTACGGCGATAAACAGGCGCTTTTTGATGTTGATCTGGACATTAAGGCGAAACAGGTAACAGCGCTCATTGGGCCATCTGGCTGTGGCAAGTCCACATTTCTGCGCTGCCTGAACCGAATGAATGACACCATCGATATCTGTTCGGTTTCCGGGCGCATCACTCTTGATGGCCGGGACATCTATGACGAAGCCGTCGATGTCGTGGAATTGCGCGCCGATGTGGGAATGGTGTTCCAAAAGCCCAACCCCTTTCCCAAATCGATCTTTGAAAATGTCGCTTATGGTCCGCGCATTCATGGCCTGGCCGGGTCTAAAGCTGAACTTGAAGAGATTGTCGTCTCCAGCTTGAAAAAGGCGGGACTGTTCGAGGAAGTCAAAGACCGTTTGATGGAGCCGGGTACGGGCCTGTCCGGCGGACAGCAACAGCGCTTGTGCATTGCCCGCGCTATTGCCGTATCGCCCAGCGTGATTCTAATGGACGAACCCTGTTCGGCGCTTGACCCGATTGCCACGGCAATTGTGGAAGAGCTGATTGATGAACTGCGTGCCAATTACACCATCGTGATTGTCACCCATTCCATGCAACAGGCCGCACGGGTGAGCCAGGAAACCGCATTTTTCCACCTGGGGAAATTGGTCGAAACCGGCCGCACCGACGATATATTCACCAACCCAAAAGACCCGCGCACCGAAAGTTACATTACGGGTCGCATTGGGTAAGGAGCAAAATATGAATCAGGCAGACCACATCGTATCGGCATTCGACGCCGACCTGCGCAAAATTGAAAATCTCGTTGTCACCATGGGCGGTCTCGTTGAAAAACAGATCGAAGAGGCGGCGACGATCATCGTCAATCGCGATCTGGAACAGGCGGCCCGGCTGGTTGAATCCGATGCCGAGGTGGATGCCATCGAGCATGAAATTGATGAACTGGTTGTGCGTATTATCGCCCTGCGCCAACCCAAGGCCCAGGATTTGAGGGCGGTTTTGGCCGCGCTGAAAGTGGCCTCGGACCTGGAACGCATTGGCGATTATGCCAAGAACCTGGCTAAGCGTATCAGCGTATTGGCGCAGGTGCCGCCCGTGGGGGATGCCGGTAAGACGATCAAGCGCATGTGCCTGATGGTGCGCCAGATGGTGAAAGACGTGCTGGATGCTTATCTGGCGCGGGATGATGCCAGCGCCCAGGAAGTTCGCATTCGCGATGAGGAAATCGACCAGATACACAACAATCTGTTCCGCTCGCTGCTCACCTATATGTTGGAAGACCCGCGCAACATCACGCCTTGCATGCACATGCTGTTCATTTCCAAAAATGTGGAGCGCATGGGGGATCACACAACTTCGATTGCCGAACAGATCAGCTTTTTGATCACCGGCGAAATGCCAAGCGACGACCGTCCTAAGCGGGACAACACCAATACTGCTTTCGTAAAACCCGCTGAGTAGATGACCGCAAGTTGAGCGAGGTGAAATAGCAACCATGAACACGCGGGCGCTGGCGACCATACTTGTTGTTGAAGACGAAGCGTCGCAACTGGAAATGCTGCGATATAATCTTGAAAAAGAGGGATATCGTGTCACCGCCTGTGAAGATGGCGAAGAGGCCATTTTGATGGCCCGTGAAGAAAATCCAGACGTGATCGTGCTCGACTGGATGTTGCCCTCATTGTCTGGCATTGAAGTGTGCCGCCGGTTGAAATCGGGCGACGAAACCAGCGCAATCCCGATCATCATGCTGACGGCCAGAGGCGAAGAAACCGACCGCGTGCGCGGGCTTGAAACCGGCGCCGACGACTATGTGGTCAAGCCCTATGGGGTGGGCGAGTTGATCGCCCGCATTCGCGCACGTCTGCGCCAGTCCCGACCGTCGGCCACAGGTGAAACCTTACGGTTTGAAGACATTACCATCGATACCGAACAACATCGCGCCATGCGGGGGGAGAAAGTGCTCAAGCTTGGGCCAACGGAATATCGCTTGCTGACCGTCTTCATGGAACGCCCAAAGCGGGTCTGGAGCCGTGACAGTTTGTTGGACCGCGTTTGGGGGCTGGATGCGGATGTGGATTTGCGAACCGTCGATGTGCATGTGGGACGGCTGCGCAAAATTCTCAATTCCGGTGGTGCCCGCGACCTCATCCGCACAGTGCGCGGTGCGGGCTATTCCCTCGACACCGACAGCTGATTTTCAAACCAGGTTCAGGTGTTGCCACGGGCCTTTGCACGCATGGCACCCACCGCATTGGCATGGGCATCAAAGCCCTCATAGGTGGCAAAGATTTCAGTCTTTGGTCCCATTTCTTGAAGTGCAGTGCGGTCAAGCTTGCCCACCGAACAGGCTTTGAGAAAGTTCATCACCCCCAGGGGCGAACGGGTTTTTGCGGCCCCCGATGTGGGCAAAACACAATTCGGCCCCATCATATAGTTTGCAATTGAACCGGGCGTGTCTTCCCCCAACAGGATTTCCGATGCGTTGCGGATGTGGCCCACATGCCGCTCAGGAGCCTGTGACAGAATCTGCAAATGTTCTGGTGCGTAATCATTGATAAAATCATACGCTTGTTGTTCGTCCGCGCATAAGACAATGCCGCCGGACCGGCTGTTTAAGACCGCGCTGGAATATCCAGCCCGTTCGGTGCTCATGGATTTCCAGAATTCGGGAATGGCAGCTTGCGCCTCTTTTGCAAGCGCAACTGAGCTTGTCACCAAAAAGACCGATGAATCATCGCCGTGTTCGCTTTCGATAATGGTGTCGAGTGCTGCAACTTGCGCCGTGGCACTCTCATCGGCAAATACAATTGCCTCGGAAGGACCGGCGGGCATGCCCGGATCAATCCGGTTGGACAGTACTGCTTTGGCAGCGGCAAGCCACGGGCTGCCCGGCCCTTCAATTTTGACACAACGGGGGATGGTTTGCGTGCCATAGGCAACAGCTGCAACCGCCTGGGCACCGCCCGCCTTGTAGATTTCGGACACACCGGCAATATCACAAGCCACAAGTGTTGCCGGGTCAATCTTGCCGTCTGGTCCAGGGGGGGTGAGCACAATGATCTGCGGTACACCTGCCACAACAGCGGGAATGGTGCTCATAAGTGTAACCGACGGGAACGATCCCTTGCCACGCGGCGAATAGCAGGCCACGGAATCAATGGGCGTAAAACGCTCGCCCACCACAGCTCCGGGGCGGATTTCCATGGACCATTCCAGCTCCGGCATTTGCCGCTTATGGAAGCGGCGGATATTATCAGCGGCATAGCGCAAAACGTCGATGAATGCCGCGTCAAGCTGATCGTAGGCGGCCTCTATTTCGGCCCGCGTGGCGGCCAGTGTTGAGATATCGAACTCGGCGCCATCAAATTGTGCGGCAAAACGCACCAGTGCCGCATCGCCTTCGTTCTTGACCGCTTCGATTATCGGCCGCACCTTGTCGATGAACGGCCCAAGATCGTCTTCCACCCTCAGCAACAACTGGGCACGCTGTTGTGGGGTGATCAGGGATAGGTCGTGCAGGGCTACCTGGTCGGTCATATCAGCATCCGTCTTTTTCGCCGCACACAGCGCGGTGGTTCTTGAGGATGCTATCGCATTGTGGTTTGACAAAATCCAGAACCAGTATGTCGTGTTAATGCACCACGCCAAGATTGAAACAGGGATTCCCACCTCATGCGCGATTTAGAAAAACCCGGCCGCTCTCCTGTCATGTCGAAAAATGGAATGGCGTCCACGTCCCATTCGCTCGCGACACAATGTGTCATCGATATTTTGAAAGCCGGTGGCAATGCCATGGACGCGGCAATTGCCGCCTGCGCCGTGCAATGTGTGGTCGAGCCGGGTTCAACAGGTATCGGTGGCGATTGCTTTGCCATGTATGCCCCGGCTGGAGCAGGCGCGATTTCATTCAATGGTTCCGGTCGCGCCCCTGCTGCTGCGACGCGCGAGAAATTGGCTCAAATGGGCGTTACCGAACTGACACGCACTTCGCCCCATTCGGTCATTGTGCCCGGCGCAGTGGACGCCTGGTGCCAATTGAACAAAGATCATGGACGCATGCCTTTGGCAGAACTGCTGGCACCGGCAATTGACCATGCCCGCAACGGATATCCGGTAACACAACGGGTCCACAGTGACTGGACCAGAAATGCCGATCATCTGCGCAGCAATGAAAACCTAGCGCGCATATTCCTGCCCGGCGGGAAAGTGCCCGACTGCGGAACGCTGCATTACCAGCCCGGACTGGCCGATGCATTGCAACGTATTGGCGAAGAAGGCCGTGAGGGCTTTTACGAAGGTGAAATTGCCCAGGAAATGGTCGATACACTTCAAGGCTTAGGTGGCCTGCACACATTGCAGGATTTTGCCAATGCCAGGGGTGACTACACCACGCCTATCTCGACGGACTACCGGGGCCACACCATTCTGGAATGCCCCCCGCAAGGACAGGGGGTGATCGCGCTCTTGTTCATGAACATGATGGCACAGGCGAAAGTCGCACCGGACCTGTTGTCAGCGGACCGCATTCACCTGGAATTGGAGGTCTGTCGCCGCGCCTATGCAGCGCGCGGCATTTATTTGGGTGATGTCGATCATGCAGACGTACCCATGGCTGATTTGCAATCCATGGAATATGCCAGCCAATTGCTGGCGGATATCGATCCGGCACGATCCACATTACCCGCCGATGCACTTCAACTAAAACCCCACAAGGACACAGTTTACATCACTGTCGTCGACAAGGACCGCAACGCCTGTTCGTTCATCAATACCCTGTTCTGGGGCTGGGGCGGCGGGATCACCACGCCAAAGCACGGCATCGTGCTGACTAATAGGGGTGAAGGTTTCGTACTTGAAGAAGGCCATCCAAATTGCATCGCCCCCGGCAAACGACCGCTCCATACGATCATTCCTGCCATGGTGCAGAAGGACGGCAAGGTCGTCATGAGCTTTGGTGTGATGGGAGGGGAGTATCAGGCCATGGGTCACATGCAGTTCCTGACCCGTTATTTCGATTACGGCCTTGATATACAGGAAGCCCAGGACGCGCCGCGTTTCATGGTTGACCCTTTCTCAGGCCAAGTGGAAATCGAAGCGGCTGTGCCCGATGCGGTTGTGGATGATTTGCGCCGCCGTGGCCACGTTATTGAACGGGCCAAGGCACCAATTGGCGGGTCTCAGGCCATCGCCATTGACTGGAACACCGGCGTGCTGACCGGTGGCAGCGACCCACGCAAAGACGGTTGTGCATTGGGATACTGATCGAAGTCGGGGTCAGGCGGCGGCCAACTCACTGGCCATCCAGCGGTCCAGCTCGGCGATCTGTTCGGCACTCATCACCAGCCCTAGCTTACTGCGCCGCCAAACCACATCTTCAGCGGTACGGGCCCACTCGTTCGTCATCAAATACCGCACTTCGGCTTCCCAAAGACCCGCGCCAAAATCGATCCCAAGCTGGTTGATCTCTGTCGCCCCTGCCAGAACCATGGTGATGCGCGTCCCATAGGCATGGCACATGCGCTCCAGATGGGTGTGTTCCACAAAGGGATAGCGCGCCGCCATGTCGGCAACCAGTTGATCAAAACCTTCGACAGGAAAATCGCCGCCGGGAAGGGGAACCCGTGCTGTCCACGGACGTCCCTTTTGACCAATTTCATCAGCGATTTCTTCCAGCATTTTTTCCGACAATTCCCGATAGGTGGTGATTTTACCGCCAAATATATTAATCAGCGGCGCGCCTTCTGCGCTGTCTTGATTGCTGCCGCCTTCCTGTTTGAACACATAGTCCCGGGTGGCTTCCTGGGCAGCAGATGCGCCATCGTCGTAAAGGGGACGCACGCCTGAATAGGTCCACACAATGTCCTCTTTGAGCACCGGCTTCTCGAAATATTCCGATGCAGCAGCGCAGAGGTAATCGATTTCCTCGCCGCTAATTTTTGCGTCCCGCGGATCACCTTCATAGTCCTTGTCGGTTGTGCCAATCAGCGTGGTGTCCTGGGTGTAGGGAATTGCAAAAATAATGCGTTCGTCGGCATTTTGGAAAATATAGCAATTGTCGTGATCATACATTTTGGGCATCACAATATGGCTGCCCTGAACCATGCGAACATTCTTGGCATTATTGCGCCCAAATGCCTTGCCCAGAACCGCATCGACCCAGGGACCGGCGGCGTTGACGATCAAGGATGCGGTCATGGTGCGGATTTCGCCGGTGGCTGAATTGCGCATCTCAACGTGCCACATGCCGCCTTCGCGATGGGCAGATGTGCATTCAAAGCCCACGAAAATCTGTGCGCCTTTTTCCTGCGCCGACACCGCATTGAGCACCACCAGCCGGGCATCGTCGACCTGGCAATCTGAATATTGAAAGCCCTTCTTAAACATTGCTTTCAGGGGGCGGCCAAAAATGCCATTGGCCAGATCCACAGTCTTGGTCGCAGGCAACAATTTACGCCCGCCAATATGGTCGTAGAGAAACAGCCCAAGCCGCAACAACCAGGCCGGGCGCAGATCGCGGTGGTGGGGCAGAATAAACCGCATGGGACGAATGATATGGGGAGCCGCCGCCCACAATATCTCGCGCTCCGTCAGTGCCTTGCGCACCAGGCCAAATTCATAATGTTCCAGATAGCGCACGCCGCCATGTACCAGTTTGGAAGACCAGTTTGATGTGCCGCTGGCCAGATCGTTTGATTCTGCCAGCGCCACGTTGTAACCGCGCCCGGCAGCGTCGCGGGCAATGCCCACGCCGTTAATGCCGCCACCAATGATGAATATGTCCACATGCGGGGATGGGGAACTCTTGCTCATGGCTCAATGAATCCTGAAAACGGGCAGTTGGTAATGGGCGATGCGGCGCAAATAGCACTCTACAACATTATCTGCGAGAACCAATTGTCGCGGGGTTGGCGTTTTTGTGGAGGCGCGGGCCCTTCGATGAATTGTGATTTCTCATGCCCAGCACAGCCATTGCGCCGCCCTCAAATTTCTGTGTATGCTGGAAACCTGATTTCTGGGAGGAAATATACATGAAGATCAAAACACTCGGCATTTCATTCGCAATGATGATGGCTTCCACAGCGCTGGCTCAGGCCGCCTGCGAAGAAATCAATATCGGTGCTGCAATTTCACTGACCGGTAAATACGCCACCAACGGCGTTCACACCCAAAACGGCTATGAGTTCGCAATCAAGAAGATTGACGAAAATGGCGGCGTTAAGATCGGTGACAAATGTTACAAATTCAAAGTCACCTATTATGACGACGAGTCCAAGGGCGACCGCGCTGCAACTCTTGCCGAGCGCCTGATCAACCAGGACAAAGTTCAGTACATGCTTGGGCCATACTCTTCCGGCATGACCAAGGCGATTGCGCCGGTGACTGAGAAATATCAGATTCCCATGATCGAAGCTGAAGGCGCATCGCGTTCACTCTTCAACAAGGGCTATAAATATCTGTTCGCTGTGTTGTCCACGTCTGAGCAATACCTGGCCTCTGCGGTGACCCTGGCTGGCGAAAAAGCCAAAGAAGCCGGTAAGGAAATGAGCGACGTTAAAGTTGCCATCGCAGTTGAGAACGACCCGTTCTCACTCGACATTCGCGCAGGCGTGATGGAAGACGCCAAGAAAGCTGGCATGAAAATCGTCATCGACGAGAAGCTGCCCCGCGATCTTTCCGACATGACGGCGATTTTGACCAAAGTGAAGCTGATCAAGCCGGATCTTCTGGTTGTTTCCGGACACTCAAAAGGTGCAGCAACGGCTGTGCGTCAAATTGGCGAACAGAAAATCGCTTCACCCATGATCGCCATGACCCACTGCGAAGCAGCAGACGTGACGGGCAATTTCGGCGCTGCGGCCAATGACATCCTGTGCTCCACACAATGGGCTGAAACGCTCACTTATGAAGACCCCATTTTCGGCACAGCAGCAAACTATGAAACAGAGTTCAAAGCTGCCTATCCTGAATATGGCGAGAAGAAAGTGCCGTATCAGACTGCCCAGGCATCTGCTGCGATCTATGTCTACAAGGATGCTTTCGAGCGTGCCGGTTCGCTGGACAAGGAAAAAGTACGCGATGCCATTTCTGCCACAGATATGAAAACCTTCTATGGCGGCATCAAATTCTCTGAAGCTGGTAACAACGTCGCCAAGCCAATGGTGCTGCGCCAGATTCAGGATGGCAAATACAACGTGGTCGCCCCTTCCGCATTTGCGAGCCACCCGTTGAATTACCCACGCAAGCCCGGCTCTTAATCGCCGGGTGCAAAATCAGGGATCGGGTGAAAACCCGGTCCCTTTTTTCATACGGGTTGCGACCGACGGGCTGAACCATTTACATGATAGTGTTACCGGCAGGAACCGGTTGTTGTTGAGCCTGGCAAGAGACCAGGCCCAAAGGGAGAGACTGATCCATGGATCAGATATTGGGAAACATTGACCTGCTGATTCAGTTTCCAGTGGTCAATCTGAAAATCATCATCGACGGGGTCATGATCGGCGCATTGTTCGCGCTCGCCGCCTATGGGCTGGCGCTCGTGTGGGGGGTGATGAATGTCAAAAACCTGGCCCAGGGCGACTTTGTCATCGGTGGTGGATATGTCTCCTGGTGGTTGGCCAATAATGTTGGCCTGCATCCGCTCCTGGGCGTACCGGTTGCATTTGTGGTGATGTGGGGCATTGGGTGGCTGACCTATAAGCTTGTGATTTCCCGCGTGATCGAACGCGATCTCTTCACATCCCTGCTGGCCACGTTTGGTCTGGCCATTATGTATGCCCAGTTGATGAACCTCATGTTCGGCTCCGATACCCAAAGCCTTGTGCTCGATGTCAGTATTTTGGGCCTGCAGAACAATTACTATTTCGCAGATGGTCTCATCGACCTTCCCGCCGCCAAGGTGATCGGCGTTGTGCTCGCCGCGCTATTGGCCACCGGGGTTATCCTGTTCATGAAACGCAGCCGCATGGGGCAGGCCATTCGTGCCACGGCCCAGGACGCCCGCGCGGCGCGGGTATTGGGCATTGATACGGAAAAAGTCTACGCATTCACCTTCTCGCTGAATTCGGCAATCTGCGGTGCGGCCGGCGCCATCATCGTGATGGTCTGGGTGATCCAGCCCTTCTACGGCATCACATATTCGGTCCGTGCCTTTGTGATCGTGACAGCAGCAGGCCTGGGCAATCTGCCTGGTGTTATCGCCGCCGGTCTCGGCATTGGCGCTGCGGAACAATATGGCAGCCATATTTTCGGCATTGGCTACCAGCAGGCGATCGCCGTGATGCTGTTGCTGGCGGTTCTGGTATACCGCCTGTTGCAGCAAAAGCGTAACCGCCAGGTTCTGCAGTAAAGGGAGCGGGAATCATGACCATGCAAAAAACCAGTTTCTACGCCATTCTGCTCGCAATCATTGTGGCGGCACCTTTTCTGTTTCCTGATTTCACCACCCAATTGGCAACCCTTTGGTTGTTCATCATCGTGGCCATGACCTGGGACATGACGGGCGGCCAGATGGGGTATAACTCCCTGGGCAACATCTTCTTTTATGGCACGGGCATGTATGTGGCTGCGGTTATTGCCATTGGCCTTGTCTATGATGTGGGAGAATATACCGGTGCCTCGGGCGGCGGGCGATATGACTTCACCAATGAGCAATATATTATCGGATTTATCCTTGGCACGCTGGGGGCAGGGGTGTTCTGCGCGTTGAGCGCATTCGTCCTGGGCTATGTTCTGTTTGGCCTGCGCGGCCCGTATTTTGCCATTGGTACGCTGGGCACAGCCATTGCCGCTGGCGAGCTGGTGTCCAACTGGGATTGGGTTGGCGGCGGTCAGGGCATCACATTGCCGGTTTATGGCGGCGATTATGACCAGACAAAATTGTTCATCTATTTTGCGTTCGCCGTGGTCGGCGTGATTTTGTTCATCTTCCTGAAATGGCTCTACGGCACGCGGTTTGGTGCCGCCATCAACGCCATCCGCGATGATGAAGAGAAAGCAGAGGCCATGGGGCTGCGCACATTGCGCTATAAATTATGGACCTGGGCCATGTCCGCCTTTTTCGTCGGCATGGTGGGGGGGATATCCGCATTCCAGCTTATCAGTTTTGAACCTCTGGAATCGGCCTATCAGACCATCAATCTTGGCATCTTCATGGTTGTGTGCGTGCTGCTTGGCGGCAAGGGCACATTGTGGGGGCCCATCATTGGCGCGATCATGTTCCAGGTGTTTAAAGAAGTAACCTGGAACTATTTCCTGGGTTGGCAATGGGTGGCGCTCGGTGCGTTGATTGTCATCACGGTGGTTTATTTCCAGGATGGACTGATGGGTTGGTTGCAACAAAAGAAACCCGAATGGTTTGGCATCCGCATCGACCAGAAAGAAGCCGCATCGGAGGCCGCCAAATGAGCATTATTGATGTTTCCAGCGTTTCCAAAAGCTATGGCGGCGTGAAGGCAAATTCCGACATTTCCATCACCGTGGAAAAGGGCGGCATCACGGGTTTGATCGGCCCCAATGGGTCAGGGAAAACGACCCTGTTTAACTCCATTGTGGGGTATCATCCCATCGATTCCGGCTCGATCAAATTTGAGGGACAGGAAATCTCGCGCATGCAAGTGCCTGAGATTGCGCGCCTGGGGCTGCTGCGCACCTTCCAGCAAACGCGCATTTACGGCGAGATGAATTGCGTGGAGAACATGCTCATCTCACTGCCGCACAGAAAAATGACGTTCTGGGAAAATTTTCAACCCAATTCAAAACAGGACCACGAAAAGGCTGAGCGTCTTTTGGAATTTGTCGGCCTGTATGAAAAACGGTTTTTGCGTTCCGGCTCGTTGTCCTTTGGCCAGCAAAAGCTGCTTGAATTTGCCATGGCGCTGATGAATGAGCCAACGGTTCTGTTGCTTGATGAGCCAACAGCGGGGATCAATCCCACATTGATCAACGGGCTGATTGAACGGCTCAAACGCGCCAATTCCGAATTTGGCATTACGTTGTTCATCATCGAACACAATATGCGGGTGATCATGAACATGGCTGACCAGATTTATTGTCTGGCCCATGGCGAATTGCTGGCTGCGGGCAGTGCCGATGAAATTCAAAACGACCAAAGCGTAATTGACGCTTATCTGGGGGCGCACTAAATGGCTGCCAAGAAATCCACATTGTCGTCCAAAGTGGCGAATGCCAAAACGGAAGCCGCGCGCCGGGCCGCGATCTTTGAGGAGAAAGCTGCGGCAAAGGCCGTTGCCAAGCGGGCTGCGAAAAAGGCCAGTTCGACGCGCGCTGCAAAGAAAACACCGGTGAAGCCGGCGACCAAATCCGCCTCCAAACCTGCTCCGGCCAAACCAGACCCGGCTATAGCGGCGAAAACAAGCGCGGCGAAGAAGCCATCTGCTGCGCGCAAAACCACGGCGAAAGCCAGCGCTGCAAAACAGCCAGCGGCTGTGAAAAAAGCTGCCACCCCGAAAGGGACGGCCAAGAAAACCGTTGCAGGAAAAACGACCGACACCAAATCAACAGCCAGGAAAACCACTGCGAAAAAGACGGTGGCTGAAACCGCGACAGCAGCCGCTACGGCAGCCGCCGCCGCGAAATCAATTTCGGGCTATGGTTCAGGCGGCGTGGAAACGGTTATCTCGGTGGAGGAAGTCACCCGTCAGGTTGCTGCAATTGCCGAAGGTGTGACCATCGATCAACTGGACGGTCTCGCCAGTCATGATGCCTATGTCACAATTGAAAACCTGCGTGCCGGGTATGGCAAAATGGAAATTCTCCATGATGTGAGCCTGCGTGTTGGGCGCAAACAATCATTGTGTTTGATTGGGCCCAATGGTGCCGGCAAATCAACGGTGCTGCATGCCATATTTGGCTTCAACAACATCTTTTCCGGCAGCATCAAGATTGGCGATGGGCCGGACAAGATGGACGTGACGAAACTGTCGCCCAATGAAAAATTGTCCCAAGCCGGTATTGCCTACATTCTTCAGGACAAGTCGGTGTTTCCGGGCATGACCGTTGAGGAAAATCTGTGGATGGGTGGCTTTTTGAAAGACCAGCCGATCGAGGCAAAACGTTCCGCCGAAGAGGTGTTTGACAAATACCCCCGTCTGGCCGCGCGCCGCAAACATCAGGCTAAAGTCCTGTCGGGCGGCGAACGGCGTTTGCTGGAAATCTCCCGTGCATTGGTGATGAACCCGGAAGTTCTGTTGGTCGATGAACCGTCCATTGGTCTGGAACCGCGCTTTATCGATATGGTGTTTGAAATCCTGCACGACCTTCAACACAATGAAGGCAAGACCATCATCATGGTGGAGCAAAACGCCAAAAAAGGGCTGGAGTTTGCCGATATCGGCTATGTGCTTGTCAGTGGCGAGGTCGCGATTGCTGACCGGGGCGATGATCTTCTGGCCAATCCGAAAGTGGGTCAGCTCTTCCTTGGTGGATAATGTGGTTGATCAAAGCAGCTCATGCTTTGATTGAACGGTGTCGGCACCGGGCAGGCATTGCTTCCCGACAAGGGTGCGCGGCACACGGCCGCTGCCGCTATCCGTCCTCTGCGATATATCCCGCTGTGATCTCGGCAATCCGAACCGGGCTGGTGATCGGCGGGAACAGGGTTTTGAAATTGCCTGCCCCATCCAACAGATAGACAAACGAACCGTGGGTATAAATCGGCCCCTCATCTGGGTGATCATAGACAAATTTCTTTTGCACCTGGAACGTTTTATAGGCCTTCGACAGGGCCTCCTCGCTGCCAGTGAGACCAACCATGCGCGGGTGCATTTTTGGCGCTTCATCGCGCAAAGCTTTTGGCGTATCGCGCTCAGGGTCAACGGTGATCATCAACGGCGTGATGGTATGCCCCATGCCGTCAAGCAGGTCGGTGGCCTGTGCGATATTAGGCAGCGCGACGGAACAGATTGCCTTGCATTTGGCATACCCAAAAAACAGCAATTGATATTGCCCATCGGGGTTTTTGGAAGTCCGTGTGTCGCCAAACTGGGTAACCAGCTCAAAATCCCCGTTTTTTATATCGGGAAATCCAAGCGTATTATCCAGCGCCGGTATGAAGGCCGCAGGCGCTTGCGCGCTTGCCGTGTTGTCCTGCTTAACAGCTGTGGGATCGTGTGACACAAATGTGACGCCCGCGCCAAAGGCGAGCCCACCTGCCAGCAGCACAGACATCATGAATAGGTTTGATCTGGCCATGGGTCAGATCATTCATTCTCTTCGATATATTTTTGATCCGCAGCAGCGCCCAGGCCAAAGTGGCCGTTCTTTGCAATCTGTTTCTTGACGCGCGGGTCGCGGCGGAACCAGGGGCCTTTGCCATCGGAACCTGGGTTTTTCTCTTTCCAGCGCTTGGTCCACAAGTTGGTCTTGTTCCACTCGCCTGCGCCGGTTTCCCTGATAAATTGCACCATATAGAATTTTGAGGTGACAACGTCATCATCGCCAATCAGCACCCCATCAACATCCACCTGCTTGTTGCAATAGGGAAGCAGATCGTCGATGGCTCCGTTGAAAGCTGCCTGACGGTTTTTCAACACGAATACCAGCTTCTTGTCGCTCTCGCGCACAATGCCCATTTGGCGGTCGCCAGCTCCGCATTGGTCGGTGCAATCGCCCGCAAGTTCACACAACACGTCAACAACCTTGCCGGAAAATGTTGCGAGTTCCTCGCCCTGCAAGCCCCATTCTTTGGCTTTGCTGCCCTGGGCAAACTCACCCTCGGCAAAGGCAGAAGGGGCTGCCAGCAAGCTTGCGGAAACCAGCGTCGCAATCGATATTTTCTTCAACATGCTCCGGTTCCTCACTTCTTGGGTTTCTTGGGGGCGGAAAAGGGAGGCACCGCGCCAAAGTCATTGTGATTGAGATTGGTGATGCCTTCATCGGCGACGACATCATCAACAATCAGATAATCAATACCATCGCGCAGGAAATGGCGTCCTTTTGCGGTGATTACATGGCTCTGGACTTCCATAATCGTGTCGGTTTGGGCAGCAGACCCTTCGCCTTTGTATTTGAGCACCATGTAAACCTTGCCATCATCGGAGCGCACACCAACCGGTATGCCGCCGGCAGCGCACCACAAGGCGCAGGTGTGGTGAGCGGAGCCAACCACAGCATCTGTGCCGCCCATGACGCCTGAGAAATAGCACCATGTGTCGATGATCTCTCCCTTGATTTCTATGACATCACCCGTCGCCGCATGGGCAGGCGTGGCGGTCATCAAAGCCGGTGAACCCATACTCAGGGCCATGGCTGCCGCAAGGGACAGAGACCTGAATCGGGCAATTAGGGAAGTTTTGACAAGTGAGGGCATGGGCACAAAGCTTTCTTTGGTCGGATCAATTCCAATATGAGGGCGCGGGCGCACGACCAGCATATTTAGAATCCAGTGTTTCCCCGATCCCGCCATGGCACAAGCCTTGAGTGATCACATTTGACTTACTGTCTTGCTGACGTTTTTGTGATGGCGGTGGCTGGTGGCCAGTAAAATCAGTCCCAGCAGAACGATTGTCGCTGCAAATGCCAGCATCAAATTATATCCACCGATCTGCCACATCAATGTGCCCAGAAAGGGCGCAAGCGCTGTGCCCAGCATTGCCAGGCCGCTGATGCGGCCCGAAAGCGCGCCAAACCGCTCCGCACCCAGATATTCATTGGTCAATACCGGGCGTATGATGCTCACAACGCCCCAGCTGGCACCCTGCAGGCACACAAACATAAAAATCAGTGCAGGTGTTGCGCCGGCAATGGCCAGGGCCCCCGTACCCAGCAATTGGCCGCAAAAGCAGCACACCATTGTCACGCTGTTGGAGAGACGCCGCTCATAGGCCATCATGGCAAGGCGTCCAAAAACCTGCATAGGACCAATCGAGCTTGCCGCAGCAATGGCAATGGCAGGGGCAACCCCACGCTCTGCCAGCAACGGCAAAAGGTGTGTGACGATCATGCCGTGTTGAATGGAAATCATCATGATTGCTATGGCGAGCGCCCAAAATGTCAGCCGGTAGGAACGACTGTAGGTCTGCGCTTTTTTGGGGGGATTGGGAATGTGATCGGCGTTGTGAGACACATTCAGTCTGCGCCAGGCAAACGCAAACAGAGGCATGCTGACAAAGCCAATCGCCAGGGCAAAGCACACAACTGCTCCACGCCATCCCAGTGAATTGGCGATGAGGTTGGCAATGGGAAAGGAAACCGTGCCAGCAAAGCCCGCAATGAGCGTGATACGGGTGATGGTGGGTCTGGCCCCCGTGCCCAGGTGACGGATAAGAATAGCAAAACAGGGCTCATACAGACTTGCCGCCATGCAAATACCGAGTAGGATCCACAAAAGGGCAAATTGCCAAAATGCAGTGCTGGCGGAAATCAAAATCAAGATGATCGCAGCCCCCGTTGCGCCGCCAATCACCGTTCGCGGGCCGCGCCCCCGGTCAATCAGGTTACCGACAAATGTGGATGTGGCGGCGGTCGTTAAAAGACTGGCGGTCAACACGCCGGTCAACGCCGCGCGTGAATAGCCGGTCTCAATCTCCAATACGGGCAGGAGTGCGGGAAACAGATAAAACGTACCCGCCCAAATAATCGTTTGTCCCACGGCAAGGGCCAGCCAGACCGAGGGTTGGACACGTGCGGGCACCGCATCGTGCGCCGATGATGGCTTAGCTGACAAACTGCGGTCCGTAAGTATCGCGCAGGCGAAATTTTTGAACCTTTCCTGTGGCGTTGCGCGGCAGGGCCTCAATGAAAACCAGGTGTTGAGGCTGCTTGTATTTGGCAAGTTTTTCGCCGCAAAACGCCTGCACGGTCTCCAGATCCAGCGTCGCGCCGTCTTTTAGGGCGACACAGGCACACCCAACTTCGCCCCAGGTGTCGTTTGCAACCCCAATGACCGCCACTTCACGGATCGCATCCATGCCGTAGAGCACGCCTTCCACTTCGGCTGGGTACACATTTTCACCGCCGGAAATATACATGTCTTTGACCCGGTCTTCGATGTAGAAAAACCCGTCACTGTCGCGCCTGCCGATATCACCGGTGCGAAACCATTCCCCCACAAATGCCTTTTGTGTGGCTTCTGGCCAGTTCCAGTAACCCGGCGTGACGATGCCACCGCGCATCCAGATTTCGCCGGTTTCGTCATCGTCGGCTTCGCGCGTATCACTTGCCATGATCTTCATTTCGTCATGCATGAGCGCCTTGCCAGCCGAACCGGGTTTGCTGACAACATATTCCTTGGGCAACATGCATCCCTGACCTGAAGTTTCAGTCAGCCCATAGCCTTCCTGTAACGTGACGCCCCGTTCGCCCCACCATTTCACCAGGGGCGGTGGCACGGTTTCTGCGCCGGATTTGACGCTGATTAATCGTGAATAATCTGTCGTGTCTGCCTTGGGGTGTTGGCGCAGCACGTTAAACGCCGATGGCACGGCAAAGAAATGGGTGATTCCCAGCTCCGCATCATCAATGGCATTTAATACAGCTTCTGCTTCAAACAGGCGCATGACGACAATTGTTGCCCCAATGAAAATACTTGGCAGGGCCGACACATTCATGGCGGCAATATGGAACAGGGGCATGGAGCACAGGGAAACGGTGGCGCTGGACGCATTTGCCGGGCCAATGCCGGCTGTCGCCGCAAAATGCAGCATAGCATAGGTGATCATCACACCCTTGGGACGGCCGGTCGTGCCCGATGAATACATCAACATGCAGGTTTCTTCCAGCGTCTGGTCAATGCGGTGGCTTATGCAGTCTCCAGCACCGGCAATGGCGCGCTCGAATTCACTGTCACCCCCTTTGCCATCAAAGGATATCCAGTGCTCGACCTGGGTTGCCATACGCACCCGCTCGGCGACTTCACGAAAATCATCGTCGACGATCAACACTTTCGGTGTCGCATCTTCCACGATGTAAGTCAGTTCATCAGCAGTCAGGCGAAAGTTCAGTGCCAGCACAATGCCACCAATGCGCCAGGTGGCAAAAACGATGTCGAGAATATCGCATGTGTTGAGCGCCAAGAACCCAACCCGATCGCCAGGCTGGACGCCCAGCGATTTTAGATGTGCTGCCAGACGTCCCGCGCGTTCATGCATCTGTGCATAGGTGTGGCGTCGGCCCGATGGAAGTTCGACTGTGGCAGTCTTGTTGGGTTGGGTGTCGGCGTGTTTGGCCAGATGGTCAACGACTCTGTATCCCGACATGGTGGCTTCCCTTGCTGTGTCAGCGACTTTGATTTTCCATCAAAATATCGTGGCATATCGCTGCACAGTTGCAAGGGGGTTTGGGATTTTCATACCGAGCGCGTGGGCCTTTTCAACTACGAGTCAGCAAGACAATCCACCAGGGATTTGGAAAGCGCGCGCAGGGTTAGAAAATAGTGCTCCGGTCCGGCAGGAAGGTCCGCTCCCAGCGGGTCGAGCACACCCGTGCCAATATTGCCAGATGCGGACAAAGTGTTGGCCAGATCGTTGTTGAATTGCGGCTCAGAAAATATGCAAACAATATTGTCCTTGGCGATTTTCGCCTGAAGCGCCTGAAGTTTTGCAGGTCCGGGGCGACGATCTCCATCAATGGACACGGATCCCCCATATGTGAGGTCGTAGCGCTCGATCAAATGAGAATAGCCTTCATGATAGGTGAGAAAGGCCCGTTCTTTAAGTGGCAAAAGAGCGCTCTTCAATTCGGTATCCAAATCGTTCAATTGGCCAATAAGCGTTTCCAGGTTGGCCGCATAAGCAGCCGCGTTGGTGGGGTCCGTTTTTGAAAGTGCTGTTGAAATTTGCTTGGCAGCGTCAACCATGTCCATAGGGTTGAGCCAGACATGCGGGTCGGTTGAACCGTGCCCGTGACCATGCCCGTCATCATGGCCATCATGATCTTCTTCGTGTTCGTCTTCTTTGTGTTCGGTTTTTTCCTCATGATGATCATCATCATCGCTTTCCACCAACTGCACGCGAACCGCATTTGTAGCCAGTGTTTCCAGCGGTTTGATCATGAATTGTTCAAGGGCAGGGCCAACCCAAACAATCATATTTGCGCTTTGAACCAATTGCGCCTGACTGGGCTTTAGTGAAAAATCATGGGGCGAACTTGCGCCATCAATCAACAGGTCAGGTGAATTCACTCCCTTGGTGATTGCCGACACGATAGAGTGCAACGGTTTGATAGTAACCAGAATTTTGGGCTGTTCCGCAGCAGCACCATGAACATAAAAGACAGGCAGCAAAAGTGTACTTACAAACCAAACCAAGCGCCGAAACATTGTGGACTCCTATAAACGATATGTGTAAACGTAATGTTATTACATCACACGTCATGGCTCACCTGCCACACCGGAGTCAATAGAAATTTGTTGCAAGAGATGAAACCAAACGGATCCCCACCATTGGTGACACTGTCCAATGCGGGTTTGCAGCAGCGCGGCAAATGGCTGGTGCGCGGTGTCAGCCTTACCGTTGGCCGTGGCGAGTTGGTCACGCTGGTTGGTCCCAATGGGTCCGGCAAATCGAGCACCGCGAAAATGATGCTTGGCATCAATCAGCCCAGCGAAGGCAGCGTTGTTTCGGCCCCTGGGATTCGCAAGGGCTATGTACCGCAAAAAATCCATATCGACTGGACCGTGCCGCTGACCGTGCTTGGTTTGATGAGGTTGACCGGGCGTGTTGACAAGGCGACCTGCCATGGTGCGCTTGAACGCACGGGAGGTCTGCATTTGCTCAAAAAGCCGGTTCAGGAATTGTCGGGGGGCGAATTTCAGCGCGTCATGATTGCCCGGGCTCTGCTTACCCGGCCCGATTTGCTGGTGCTCGATGAGCCAACCCAGGGGGTCGATCTCACCGGCGAACTGGAATTATACGAAATGATTGCCCAGTTGAAGGATGAACTGAACTGCGGTGTACTCCTGATCTCCCATGACCTGCATATGGTTATGGCTGCAACCGATCGCGTGATCTGCCTCAATGGGCATATATGCTGTGAGGGGACACCCCAGGCGGTGGCCGAAAGTGATGTCTACCATCAATTGATCGGACCGAAGGCGGCAGCCGCTTTTGCCTTTTACAACCATCGCCATGACCACGAACATCTGCCCGACGGCACCGTGCGCCAGGCCGATGGGAGCATTACCCAAAATTGCCATCCGGAAAATGAACCTCACGCCCATGCACACAATGGGAGCGACAAACATGCTGGATGATTTCTTTACCCGAGCGGTCCTGGCGGGAATTGGTGTTGCGCTGATTGCCGGGCCGTTTGGATGTTTCATCGTCTGGCGGCGCATGTCCTATTTCGGTGACACGCTGGCCCATTCCGCGCTATTGGGTGTGGTGCTGGGCCTTGTGCTGGAACTCAACCTGATGCTGGCTGTATTTTTGATCTGTGCACTTGCATCGCTCATGCTGGTCGCGCTGCGCAATGTGCGCGTTCTGCCAACGGACGCGGTGCTTGGAATGCTGTCCCATTCCACACTTGCGCTGGGGCTGGTCGCGCTGGGTATGATGACCTGGCTACGGGTTGATCTGAACGCCCTGTTGTTTGGCGACATTCTCTCCGTTTCCAAGGCCGATCTCGTGTTGATATATGGTTTGGGCGCGATATTGGTTACCCTATTGATATTCTTGTGGACGCCGTTGCTGGCAAGCACCGTCAGCGCAGATATTGCCCGTGCCGAAGGACTGCCGGACCGTTTGGCGGACGTGTTTTTCATGCTCATGGTGGCCGCCGTTGTGGCGGTGTCCATGCGCCTTGTGGGTGTATTGCTGGTTACAGCCCTGCTCATTATCCCCGCCATTACCGTGCGCCCGTTCTGTCGAACGCCACAAGCCATGGCGGCAGCGGCCGCCCTTGCAGGCGTCCTTAGCGTTGTCCTTGGCCTGTGGGGATCCCTGTCCACCGACAGCCCGTCAGGACCAAGCATCGTTGTGGCCGCCTTTATTCTCTTTCTCGCAAGCCTTTTCACCACATCCGTTTTGAACCGGATGAACAGGGGAAACTCGCAATGACCGATCTGACACGCAATCAACAATTGGTGTTTAACGCGCTTTCCAAACACGCAGCCCCCATGTCGGCCTATACTATTTTGGAGGAACTGCGCGACAGCGGTTTGCGGGCGCCATTGCAGGTGTACCGCGCGCTCGACAAGCTTTGCGCTGCCGGGCTGGTTCACCGGCTCGAAAGCGTCAACGCATTTGTCGCCTGCCGCAACGAAGGGTGTGAACATAGTGGTGCAGCGGTATTTGCCATTTGTGACGATTGCGGTGATGTGGCAGAACTTGCCGACGAGGCGGCAATGAGCACGTTGCAGGCAACGGCGAATTCGACCGGCTTTCGGCTGGAAAAAACAACGATTGAATTGCATGGGGCCTGTCGCCGCTGCAGTTCACAATAACAATGCCCGGCGCTTAAGCCGCGGGACATGGGAGTGAGCTTGAAAAAGTTCTTGATATCAACGCGCAAGAGCAAGATGGCGCTGGCGCAGACGGAACTTGTTTCCACCCTTTTGTGCAATGCATCGCCCGGCCTTGAAACCGATTTGGCGCAAAACGAGCCGCGTGGAGACCGTGACCAGGTCAGTCGCCTGGACCGCCATGGCGGCAAGGGCGGTGCATTCGTGGCTGAAATTCGCGCAGACGTGGTCGCCGGGCGCAGCCAGTGCGCAATGCATTCGCTCAAGGACATGCCCGGCAATGAAGAAACGCCTGACCTCGTAATCGGTGCATATTTGCAGCGCGATGATCCAACGGATTCCATGGCGATACGCCCGGGCCTGACGGTTGATGAACTGATGCGCGATGGTGGCGCCGGTTATAAGATTGGCACCAATTCAGTGCGCCGCGCTGCGTTCATTCATGAACTGCTGCCCAACATAGAAGTGGTGCATTTTCGCGGCGCTGCCGACACGCGCCTGCATAAGCTCGACAATGCGATCCCTCAAAAGCTGATGGACGGTTCGCAGGTTGGGCCAGTCGACGCAATCATGCTGGCAACATCTGGGATGCACCGGGTTGGGATTGGAGACCGAATTGCCCACACTTTCCCTGTGGCGCAAATGCTGCCTGCCGTGGGGCAGGGCATCGTGGCTGTGGAATGTGCTGCAGCCGATTGGGAAACCCGTGCATTGCTCGCCCGAATTGATCACCCTAAGGCACGGGCCTGTGCCGAGGCGGAGCGGGAAGTTTTGTGGGTGCTGGACGGGCACTGCAATTCGCCCATTGCCGCCCATGCGGTCATTGCCGACGATCAGATGACCCTGCATGCAGCAGTCATGTCACTGGATGGTAAAACCATTTTGCGCCATGTCCTCACGGCCACTGCTGAATATCCCCGCGAATTGGGGCGCAATATGGGGCTGCAACTCATCGCCATGGGTGCTGATAAACTGATCACCGAAACGCGGGTGTAAGAAAAGCCTATACCGCGTCGAAATCGAGTTTCACATTGGGCGATTTTGGGCGCGTCTGGCAGGCTAGAACATATCCGGCTTCCAGTTCCCAATCCTGTAGGGAATAGTTCACGTCCATCTCGGCTTCGCCTTCGACCAGCTTGCAGCGGCACGTACAACACATGCCCCCTTCGCAGGAATAGGGCATGTCCAGTCCGGCGCGCCGGGCGGCGGCCAGAACAGTTTCAGATTGAGGATCAATGGGAAACTGGCTTTCACCCCCATCCAGTACGATGCTGACCTGGCCGGAACTGGGTGCCTCCAGATCAACCGGAGGGGCGACCCGGCTTGGTCCAGAACCCGCAGTTGCAAACAATTCTCGGTGAATATTGCGTGCATCGAGACCCAGTTCCGCCAGCGTGCTCACACAGATTTCGGTCATCTCCATTGGCCCGCAAATATAGGCCGCATCAAATGTGGTGGGATCGATCAATCCGCTATCGGCAAAATCATTCAGCTTGGCGGCATCAATGCGCCCCCGCATCAGCTCAACATCCTGTGCCTCACGGCTGAGCACATGGTAGAGGCGGAACCGGTGGGTATATTTGTCTTTCAACGCATCGAGTTCGGCACGAAACATGATGCTGTTAGTCTGCTTATTACCGTAGACAAGTGTAATTGTGGCTTCGGCATTTTGGGCAAGCACGGAAGCTGCAATCGACAGGCAGGGCGTAATTCCTGAACCGGCGGCAATCAAAAGCAGATTTTGAATTTGCTGAGGGTCGGCAACAAACCGGCCTTCCGGCGGCATGACGTTCAGCACGGCACCTGCATCCAGCGCCGCCAGATGGTTGGACATGACGCCACCGGGTACGCGCTTCAAACCGATTTCCACATACGGGCCATCATTGGGCGCACAAATAGAATAGGAGCGCCGCACGTCCATCCCATCAACCTTTGTCTCAATGGTGAGATATTGCCCAGGCTCAAATGCAAATGTGGATTTCAGCTCAGCGGGTATGTCGAAACGCAGGGCCACGGCATCTTCGGTGGTTGCCCGAATTGCTGAGACAGCCAGGGGATGAAAGCGCGAACCGCTCATAAGGGCACTCCAACCATCAGATGCATTTGAAATATTCAAAGGGTTCCGCACATGCCTTGCAGACATATTGAGCCTTGCAGGCTGTGGAACCGAACTCGGAAATTTTGCGGGTATCCGGCGAGCTGCATCGTGGACAATTCACCTCATCGTTTGAGAACATACCCATTTTCGATGTCGATGTTTTTGCCGGTGGTGAAATGCCGTAGTCACGCAGCTTTTCGCGGCCTTCCGGAGTTATCCAGTCGGTTGTCCAGGGGGGTGAAAAGACCCGTTCGATCCTGACCTCAAATCCAGCATCAAGGAGCGCGGTTTCCACTGCCAGCTCGATTGCAATGACAGCAGGGCACCCGGAATAGGTAGGGGTGAGGGCAACTTCGGCTACGCCTTCAATGATCTCAACCGATCGCAAAATTCCCAGATCGGCCACCGTGACACAGGGAATTTCAGGGTCAGGCACACCCGCTGCCACGCGCCAGGCGCGGGCCTGGTCCATGGATGCTGGTCGGGAAAGCGTATCCTCTACCATGTCATGCCCGGATAGGTACGCTGCATATATTGAAGTTCAGAAAGAAGATGGCCCAATGCTTCGGTGTGCAGACCTTCTCGTCCCCCTTGTTGGGGGAACGCAATTTCGGGAACTTGCAGAAATGCATCTTTGAAGATGGTCGCGATTGTCGTGTTCCAAATGTCGCGCTGTGCCGCCGGGTCGGCGATCAATCCGGCTTCCACACAAATGCGCATCGCCGCGTTGGGCTGGAACAATTCGTCGGTATAGATGTGCAGTTCTTCAACGGCCTTGCGCATACGTTGCGCACTTTCATCTGTTCCATCGCCCAGACGGATAACCCATTCACCGCAATGCCGGATATGGGTTGCCAATTCCTTCACAGCCTTACCGGCAAAGCCATTTAACCGCTCATCACTGCAATTTAACGTGGCCTGCCAAAAGGGTTGCATGGCGGCGGCGAAATATAATTGTCGCAATACCGTATGGGCAAAATCTCCATTGGGCCGCTCCACCAGTAACAGATTGCGATATTGCCGCGCATTGCGCAGGAAGGCGATGTCATCTTCGCTACGGCCTTCGCCCTCAAGCTCAGCTGCATATGAATAGAGATTGTTGGCCTGGCCCAGGAGATCTAGCGCCATATTAGGCAGCGACAAATCCTCTTCAAGCATTGGCGCATGACCACACCATTCTGATAGCCGGTGCCCAAGAATGAGGTGATCATCTCCAAGCGTGATCAGTGTTTCGACAAATGCCGTTTTTATGGGTTGGGCATATGTCATCACATATGGCCCACATCGTCGGGAATGTCGTAAAAACTGGGGTGGCGATAGACTTTGTCGGCAGCCGGTTCGAATGTTTCGGCAGCTTTGTCCGGGTCCGACGCCAGGATTTGTTCAGAACGCACAACCCAGATCGAATTGCCTTCCTCGCGCCGCGTATATACGTCCCGCGCCGACTGCAAGGCGAGATCACCGTCAGCAGCGTGCAAGCTGCCCACGTGTTTGTGGTTCAGGCCATTGCGTGAACGAATGAATACTTCCCAAAGCGGGGTAAGGTGAGTGGCCATTTACTCAGCCGCCACTTTTGCTGTTGCCGCGCGTTCTTCGCGCTTGGCGGCGTGGGCAAGTGCAGCTTCACGCACCCAGCGGCCATTCTCCCAGGCTGCTTTGCGTGCGGCAATCCTGTCGCGGTTCATCGGTCCGCCACCTTTGACAACCCGCCAGAACTCATCCCAGTCCAGGGCCCCAAAATCATATCCACCGGCCCCGTCATTCTTTTCCGGATTCCATTTCAAATCAGGATCGGGAATTTTCAACCCGATCTTTTCGGCCTGGGGAACCGTGGCATCAACAAACTTCTGGCGCAGTTCATCATTGGTAAAACGCTTGATTTTCCAAAGCATGGATTGGTCGCTGTTGGAACTGTCAGCATCATGGGGGCCAAACATCATCAGCGCAGGCCACCACCAGCGATTAAGGGAATCCTGCGCCATTTCCTTTTGTTCGTCCGTGCCTTCAGCCAGGGTCATGACAATCTCATACCCCTGCCGCTGGTGAAAACTTTCCTCCCGGCAAACGCGCACCATTGCCCTTGCATAGGGGCCGAAAGAACAGCGGCACAACGGCACCTGATTCATAATCGCTGCACCATCCACCAGCCAGCCAATCATGCCAATGTCGGCCCAGGTCGGTGTGGGATAGTTGAAAATGGAAGAATATTTGGCCCGCCCTGAAAGCAGTTCCTCGGTCATTTCTTCGCGCGAAACTCCCAGAGTTTCTGCCGCCGAATATAGATAAAGCCCATGGCCCCCCTCGTCCTGAACCTTGGCCAGCAAAGCCATTTTGCGCCGCAACGTGGGCGCGCGGGTAATCCAGTTACCCTCCGGCAACATGCCAACGATTTCAGAATGGGCGTGTTGCCCAATCTGGCGGATCAGAGTTTTCCGATAGGCCAGAGGCATGGCGTCATTGGGTTCAATTTTTTCCTCAGCATCGATACGCGCCTGAAAGCGGGCCAGAAATGCTTCGCTTTCCTCGTTTTCAGAACCGGAACCAATAAGACCTTGAGAGTACATGAGCTTCATCCTCTTGCTGAATTTCGATGTTACGTTACAAAATCATGGATATCAAGAAAATTTTGTAACGTATTATTGAAAGCGCTTTTTCATGATGGCCGCCGCCGGGGGCAGTGTGCCTTGCGGCCCAATGGCTTGGTTGTTCAGCCAATCCTCGGATTTGGGCAACAGAGCGGCATAGTGTTTGGCAACGAAGTCGCGGCAGGCGAATAAAGGCCAGTCCGGCGGCAATAAGTCCGGCTCGGTTGTCACAAGGCGCAACCGCAACCGCCGCCATTCGTGAATAAGCAGGCATCGGGCCGCCAATGTGTCGATGGGCGATAGATGCGCATCGGCAAGTGCCGAAAGATCCTGCATCAGGTGTTCAAAACCCTGTCGGATGTCGATTGGTGCCAGACGGGCCAACACCCAATCGGGCAAATGCTCAACACGCCCCTCCAGGACAAGATAATTTTCCTTCACCAGCGTTTCGCGCCCGCCGTGCGAATTGGGTTTGTGAAAAACAATATCATCATTGCCGGGTGATCCGCCCGTCGCCGGTTGGGGCACCCCAATCAGCCATGTTCCAGGTCCAGGCTGGGACCGGGGGTCGCCCATGTAAATCCGCTGGGTGGCATCCTGAAACGGCTGGGCGCCCCGTTGGGACAAATGATAAAAACTGGATCGCCCGATTTTCTCGCGCACCACCCAGCCATCACGGGTCAGCCGTGAAAAAGCTGTTCGGGTCGCGCCTGGGTCGATATCGAGCCGTTCCAGAACTTCCTGCACAGTTTTGGCAGATACAGCCCCGCCACGCGGTACGATGGCATCACCAAAAAAGGTGATGATCAATGACCAGACCCGCAGTCGGGCACGGCTGTTGACGGCGGCAACCATGGGCGACAAGGGCAAGTCTGTCGTCGTAGATCCCATGTTAAAAAGCGTTCATCGTGTGCAAAGTGTAGCTGGCTACCTGTTCATCATCCTGATTGTGCAGCACAACCTGCCAGCGTACTTCTCCATATTCCTCGTTGCGCGGTGTTTTGCGCTTTACCGTCAGAGTTACACCAATGGAATCGCCCGGCGAAACCGGTTTTTGAAATGTCAGATTGGACAGGCCCGTATTGGCCAGAACCGGACCGGGATCGGGTTGCACGAACAATCCCGCTGCAAACGACAACAGCAGATATCCATGGGCGACCCGCCCGGGGAAAAACGGATTGGCCTTGGCCGCCTCTTCATCCATGTGGGCATAAAACGTGTCGCCAGTGAAATGTGCGAAAGTTTCAATGTCTTCAAGGGTGATTTCGCGGGAATCTGTAACCAGCGTCTCGCCCAAGTGAAGATCGCCATATTTGCGGGTGAAAGGATGGGTCTTTGGTTGGGTGGTTGAAGCGCCTTGTATCCAGGTTTCGCCAACTGCAGAGATCATGTCTGGCGATCCCTGAATGGCAGTGCGCTGCATGTAGTGCATAACGCCGCGAATGCCGCCCAATTCTTCGCCGCCGCCGGCGCGTCCCGGCCCGCCATGGACCATGTGGGGCAGGGGTGCACCGTGTCCGGTCGCCTCCTTCATGGAAACACGGTCGTTGATGTAAAGTCTCCCATGCCAGGCAGCGGATTTCTCAGCAATCTGTCGGGCGACCTGCGGGTCATGGGTCACCACCGATGCCACAAGGCTGCCGCCACCGCGATTTAGAATGGCGCATCCATGGTCCACATCGCGATAGGGCATGATCGTGGCCGATGGGCCGAACGCCTCCAAATCATGGACAAATTGTGCCGTGTCAGGGTCTGCGCAATGGAACAGTGCCGGTGCCACAAATGCGCCCGCCTGGGCGTCTGCCCCGTCCACATTTTGAATATCATCGCAAAGTATTGCCCTGGCCTCGCTGCCGATTTGGCTGTTGATTGCCCGAACCGAATTGCGCTGATCTTGGGAAACAAGCGCCCCCATGCGGGTGGTCTCCAGCGCCGGATCGCCAATGCGGATGGTTTCAAGCTTTGCGCTCACCGCATCAAGGCAATCCTGCACCAGTGCTTCCGGCACTAATATGCGGCGGATGGCGGTACATTTTTGCCCCGCCTTTGCTGTCATTTCCCGCACGATCTCTTTGACAAAAAGGTCAAATTCCGGCGCGTCACGGGTCACGTCTGGCCCCATCAGTGTGGCGTTCAAACTGTCCTGTTCTGCAATAAACGGTATGGAATTGCGCAAGATGTGAGGATTGGAACGCAGGGCAAAAGCGGTTTGCGCCGAACCGGTAAAACTCACCACGTCCTGCGCGGTGAGCAAATCGAGCAAATTGCCCGTGCCGCCACAAATCAATTGCACAGCGCCTTGCGGCAAGAGATTGCTTTCCACCATCATTTTCACGCAGGCTTCGGTGATATAGCTGGTGGCAGTCGCGGGTTTAACGATGGCTGGAACACCTGCCAACAGGGTTGAAGCCAGCTTTTCCAACATGCCCCAAACCGGAAAATTGAAGGCATTGATGTGAACGGCCACGCCCAGCTTTGGTGTGCAAATATGCTGACCAACAAAGGTGCCGCCGCGCGACAGCATTTCCACGTCACCATCCAAAAACGTATGGCTGTCTGGCAGTTCGCGGCGGCCCTTGGAGGCATAGACAAGCAGGGTGCCGATCCCCCCATCCACATCAATCTTGGCGTCTGCCAATGTTGATCCAGCCATATGGGACAAACGGTACAGCGCGTCCTTTTGGCTGTCGAGATGCAAAGCCAGCGCTTTCATCATGCGGGCACGGTCGTGAAATGTCATGGCGCGAAGCGCAGGCCCGCCCACATGGCGCGCGTGGTGCAACATGGCGGCAAAATCGAGATTTCCCCCAACTTGCGCTATGATCTCGCCGGTCACTGCGCTGGCCACATCCCGGCGTGACCCGGCATCTGGTGCAACCCATTTGCCTGTTGCAAAACTTGATACGGAAATAACGTCCATTTGGCCTACCTGTGAATGTTTGACAGTGGAGCGTGCGGATCGTTGACCGCAACGAGATGACATGCAACCGTTACATAATTATCTTGAATTGCAAATCTTTGTAACGCTTTCAGGGGCCGAACCTTGATGCGTCAAAAGTTAAAACGGGGAGACGACCCAGCAGATGCGCGACCTCACGCCCAATAAATCCGATCTGGAATCCATCGAAATTGCGTCACGGGACGAAATCTCCGCTCTGCAGGTGGAGCGATTGAAATCGACCCTAACCCGCGCCTATGAAAATGTGGCCCATTACAGGTCCGCCTTTAGTGCCGCCGGTGTGCATCCACAGGATCTTCAGTCTTTGGAAGATTTGGCAAAGTTTCCGTTCACCACCAAACAGGATTTGCGCGCGAATTATCCGTTCGGCATGTTCGCCACTCCGCGCGAAGAGGTTGCCCGCATTCACGCTTCGTCCGGCACGACAGGAAAGCCCACTGTGGTCGGCTATACGGCTAATGATGTGGATATGTGGGCCAGTGTTGTTGCCCGCTCCCTGCGCGCGTCGGGCACAAGGCCGGGCGATCTTGTCCACGTGGCCTATGGGTACGGCCTGTTCACGGGTGGGCTCGGTGCCCATTACGGGGCTGAAAAACTGGGGTGCACAGTGGTGCCGGTATCCGGTGGCATGACCGCCCGTCAGGTGACATTGATCGAAGATTTCAAACCCTCCACAATCATGGTCACGCCTTCCTATCTCCTCTCCATACTCGACGAATATCGCGCCCAGGGGCTGGACCCGCGCAAATCACCTCTTGCTGTTGGTGTCTTTGGCGCTGAGCCGTGGACCAATGCCATGCGCGAAGAGGTGGAGCAGGCGTTCGACATGCATGCGGTTGATATTTATGGCCTGTCAGAAATCATCGGCCCGGGCGTTGCCTCCGAATGCGTTGAAACCAAAGATGGCCCAACCATCTGGGAAGATCATTTCTATCCGGAAGTCATTGATCCGGAGACCGGAGCGGTTTTGCCTGATGGTGAATTCGGCGAACTGGTGTTCACATCACTGACCAAAGAGGCATGCCCGATCATCCGCTACCGGACCCGCGATCTCACACGCCTGTTGCCGGGAACCGCGCGCAGCATGCGGCGCATGGAAAAAGTGACAGGCCGCTCAGATGACATGATCATTTTGCGTGGGGTCAATGTGTTCCCCACTCAAATTGAAGAGCAGTTGATGAAGGTTGCCGGGCTGGCACCGCATTTCCAGATCGAGCTGACACGGGAAGGCCGCATGGACTCCATGAGCGTTCATGTGGAGGCGCTGGCCGATGCCGCATCACCGGAACATCGCAAAGCCAGCGGTTCAGACCTCGCAGCCCGTATCAAAGATGTTATTGGGGTTAGCACCAAGATTAATGTACTTTCGCCGGGTGAAGTGGCGCGAAGCCAGGGCAAGGCTGTGCGCGTTGTCGATAACAGGCCAAAATAGGTGCAAATCAACATACCATTCGACAATTCGTTTGTCCGCCTGCCGGACAAATTCTACGCGCGGCTTGATCCAACGCCGGTGTCGAACCCGGGATTGATCGTCCTCAATGATGCCCTTGCAAACCAACTTGGGCTTGATGCAGCGCAATTGCGTACGCCCGATGGCATTGCCATGCTAGCTGGCAATGAAGTGGCCAGCGGTTCACAACCCCTCGCCATGGCCTATGCCGGTCAACAATTTGGCAATTGGTCCCCCCAATTGGGCGATGGGCGAGCGCTTTTGCTGGGCGAGGTATTGTCACCCGATGGCACCCGCTTTGATATCCAGCTGAAAGGGTCAGGCCCCACGCCGTTTTCACGCATGGGCGATGGCAGAGCGTGGCTCGGCCCGGTACTGCGCGAATATATTGTTAGCGAGGCCATGGCCGCACTCGGCATCAAGACAACAAGAGCGCTCGCTGCCGTCACCACTGGTGATGCAATCTTTCGCGAAGAGCTTTTGCCGGGCGCAATTTTGGCCCGTGTTGCCCGTGCACATATCCGGGTCGGCTCGTTCCAGTATTTCGCCATTCGCAAAGACGAAGAAGGATTAAAACAACTCGCTGATTACACAATCGACCGCCTTTATCCCCAGTGCCGCGAGCAGGACCAACCCTATGCGGCATTTTTTGAGTCTGTTGTCGAAGCGCAGATTGATCTGGTTTCCCGCTGGATGGGTGTGGGTTTCATTCATGGTGTGATGAACACGGATAATGTGTCGATTGCCGGTGAGACAATTGACTATGGCCCCTGCGCCTTCATGGATGATTTTCACCCCCAGCGTGTTTTCAGTTCCATCGATGAAATGGGTCGCTATGCCTATGAGAACCAGCCACCAATTGCCCATTGGAATCTGGTTCAGTTTGCACAAGCGCTCCTGCCGCTTCTGGGGGATACGCAAGAGGCGGCGGTCGCTGTTGCCCAGGCGATCGTTGATTCATTTCAAGCCCGCTACGAAGCTGCCTTTATGAACGTATTTGGCGGTAAGATCGGCATTCCAGATGATCAGGTTTCAAACGAAGACAAGTCGCTGATCAATGATCTGCTGAAGGCGATGGCAGACCAGGGAGCCGATTTTACCAACACATTCAGAACTTTGAGCGAAGCTGAACCGGAACCAATCGTCTCTGCGTTGGGCAACACCGAAATGGCGGGGCAATGGTTCACACGCTGGCAAAAGCGTGTTGGTAAGTTGCACGAAACAGCCCATGCGCGCGAAACATTTATGAAGTCGAAAAATCCGGCATTTGTCCCGCGCAATCACCGGGTCGAACAGGTCATCCGTGCGGCGCGGGAAGGGGACTACGCACCCTTTGAAGAACTCAATGCGGTTCTGGCAAACCCTTTCATCGACCAGCCCGGGCGCGCTGCTTATCGTGATCCACCAAGCGTAAATGAACAGGTAAGGCACACATTTTGCGGCACATGACGCATGCCCGTTTGCAGCTTGGCAGTCTGCTGTTTATCCTGTGCCAATGGATGGGCGAATACCGGGGTGAACGAGAGTAGCAATGCGAATTTTCTCCGATAAAGACCGTCCTGTACATCTTGGTCCCTATCCACTGGAACGCCTGGCGCGTTGCGACAAAGTTGACCTGGCCGCCGTTCCTGCCATGCAACCTGTTTTGTTCGACCGCCCCGATGCGCCGCAAAACATCGTCAATGCGATGGCGGAATTTCAGGCCATGCTGGATGCCATTCGTGATGGTCTGGTCAACCGTGTTCGGTCTGAAATTCCAGATGACGAACAGGAGTGCGCCAATCATTTAAAGTCGTTTGGATATTTCAATGACGCTTCCATGGTCGGCACTTGTCTGCTTGACGATGCTGCCCGGTTGGACAAACCATTTCGAAATCCAGATATTGATGCGCTGGCCCAGGCATTGCGCACCAGACAGACCAAGACCCTGGCGGCAGGCATTGATCTGATCATGGCGGATTTGAAGGAATCCATGGAGGCACCGCCCACCTCGATGGATCACCACACCCACGCGATTGTCTATTTGTATGAATATCCCCGCGACCCCACTTGCGATGAACCGGGAACGGGCTGGATTGAAAATGCCCAGCAAGCCAGGGCCGGATTGCGCGCAAATGAAACAGCCACTGTAATCGCCAATTATATCCGATTGCTGGGATATGATGCCAGGGCACACTCGGTATCCACCAGTGATGTTGACCTGGGGAAACTGGCTGTCGCCGCCGGTCTTGCCACCGTTGAAAATGGGGTATTGACCAATCCTTATTTGGAAAACCGTTTTGGGTTGGCCGTTGTCACCACGCAAATGCCTTTTGCCACGGACCGGCCTCTTGTCCCGTTGGCGGATCAGCCCCGTTCTAAAACCCATGGTCTGGCCTGGAAACTGGGTAAGGGCTTTGCCAAAAATGCCATGAACCGGGAGCCGTTTTCCGGCCGCCGGTTTGTTGATGGGCAACATCCGTTTGAGAAACTTAAACGGGTTGAAACACCAACAACATTCATTGACGAACCCCGCGTGGCGCGGGTGCCTAAACGCGCCGACATGTTCGCCCGCGCCCAGTTTGGTGACATGGGAAAACCGCTGCAAGATGGGGCAAAAGGCGGGCATTATGTGCGCAAAAGCGCGCCTTCCTCCGCGCAACGCCGCGCACTTGGCGCATTTGTGCTGATACAGGATGGAGAGCCGGCGCCTGAAAAGGCAATGATTGACCCAGTCGAGGCTGCCGAACTGGTCAAGGCGACAAGTTATTTTCTGGGAGTGGACGCGGTGGGCATATCCCGTTGCCCGCCTTGGACCTGGTATTCCCACGATGCCATTGGCGAACCAATCGACCCGCCCCACGACCAGGCCATCTCGATGATCATCGATCAGGGGTATGAAACCATGGAGGGCGCGTCCGGCGACGACTGGATTTCGGTCGCCCAATCCATGCGGGCCTATTTGCGCTTTTCACTGCTTGGCGGCGTGGTTGCCAAGCAAATACGCAATCTGGGCTACAAGGCGCGGGTCCATTCGGTTCTGGATGGAGAGGTTCTTCAGCCCCCGCTTTTGCTATTGTCGGGGCTGGGAGAAGTGTCGCGCATCGGTGAGGTTATTCTTAACCCCTATCTTGGCCCCCGGCTAAAATCCGGGGTGGTCACCACGGACCTGCCAATGGCGCATGACAAGCCGATTGATTTTGGCCTGCAGAAATTTTGTGAAAGCTGCAACAAATGTGCCCGTGAATGCCCGTCTGGTGCGATCACGGCGGGGCCAAAACTGATGTTCAACGGCTACGAGATATGGAAATCTGATAGTCAAAAATGTGCCACCTACCGGATCAACACACCCGGTGGGGCCATGTGTGGCCGGTGTATGAAAACATGTCCCTGGAACCTGGAGGGACTGTTTGCCGAAAAACCCTTCCGCTGGGCGGCGATGAATGTGCCCCAGGCCGCACCGCTTCTGGCAAAACTCGATGATGCGGTGGACAATGGCTCTTTGAACCCGGTGAAGAAATGGTGGTGGGATCTGGAGCTTTCCGGTGATGGTGCTTACCGGCCAACCACACGTGCGGTGAACGCGCGCAGTCTGCAAAAAGATCTCGATCTTAAGTTTGAAGATCAAACATTGGCGGTCTATCCCGCGCCCCTTGCGCCCCATCCCTGGCCATTTCCGTTTCCCATGGATCGGGAAAAGGGCATCGAAGCCTACCAGGCGATGGTTACCGCTAAAGAATATAAGGCGAAGCTGGCTGCGGGTGAGATCGGTGATGTGATCCACGAGTTTCGCATCGACGGGGACGCACCGGTCATCCGTGTGGAAATCACGAAAGCTGAAAACATGGCTGAGGGCGTCACCAAATTTGAGTTCTCATCCCTGGATGGTTCTCCATTGCCCCAATGGCAGGCCGGTGCCCATCTGGACATTGTCGTGGCACCGGAGTTCCTGCGCCAATATTCGATGTCCGGTGATCCATCGGACCGCAGTAAATATCAAATTGGTGTGCTGCGCGAAGATCTGGGGCGGGGCGGCTCGCGATTGCTCCACCGCATTTTCAACAAGGGGCGCAAGATATTCATCTCCCGCCCCATCAATCATTTCCCCCTCGACCATACGGCGACCAAGTCTTACCTGTTGGGCGGCGGCATAGGCATCACGCCGATGATTGCCATGGCCCATGAGGCCCACAAGGCCGGGCATGATTTCGCATTTCACTATTCCATATCCTCGCGCAAGACAGCCGGATATCTGAAAGACTTGGAGCAGATGCCCTGGGCCAACAAGGTGCATATTCATGTGTCAGATGAGGGCACCCGCGCCGACCTTGATGCAATCTTGAGCAAGGCCGGGCAAGGGGATCACGTTTATACGTGTGGCCCGGATGTCTACATGCAATCGGTCATGGCCGCGGCGGACAAGGCGGGCATTGCCGAAGATAACAAACATCTGGAATATTTTTCGGTGCCGGAAGCCCCCGAATGGGAGAATTTCGATTTCACGCTGAAACTGGCTCAGTCTGGCAAGACGTTGAGCGTTCCCGCAGACAAATCGGCAACCGATGTGCTGGCCGAAAACGGCATTCATGTGGATGTGAAATGTTCTGACGGCATTTGTGGGGTGTGCAAGTGCGGCCTGATCGATGGTGAGGTCGAACATCGTGATTTTGTGCTGTCCAATGCCCAGCGGGAAAAATCCGTTATTCTATGCCAGTCCCGTGCTGCAAAACCTGGTGGAACTATCGAAGTCGATCTGTAGCCGTTCCCTGCTACGTCCGTGTGGCCCGATACAAGATATAGGGCGCGAGTATGGTGAGGATCGTCAGCCGGATCACATGATGGGCGGCAACAAATGTGGGGTCCACTTGCATGATCACAGCCATTGCCGCCATCGCTTCCACACCGCCGGGCGCAAATGCAATCAGCAATTGAACAAGATCAATCGGCACGACCAATGAGGTAAGGTAAGCTGAGACGATGGTGACAATGCTGGCAACCAGCGTCACGGACAGTCCGGCACTCACACTCTTGCGCAACATGGCAAAAGTAACACCGGAGAAGCGTGTTCCAATCAACGTGCCAAGCACAATGAATGCAGGTTGTGCCAACCAGCCGGGCACAATGCCTTCAATTGTCCCCGTTAGATGGGTCAGCGTGGATACGATCATGCCACCCAATAACAGCGCCGCAGGCACATTGAGCCAGCCAAGGGCAGCGCCGATGATGCCAGCCAAAACGAAACTGATGGCCAGGGCAATCAGACCCATGGAAGCAGGTGGCGTATTTGGAATTTCAGGCAACATGCCCGAAAGCGCCACAGCAAACGGCACCACCAGTGTGAGTGCAAGAACGCGAATGCTTTGAATAATGGAAACGGTCGCAATGTCGCCACCGGTTTGCGTAGACAGGCCCAAAATATAACTCAGATGCCCCGGCGTGGAGGCGAGCACGGCTGTGCCAACGTCATATTTCCACACCCGCTGCAGCAACACCGCACAGGCAGCGAATATTGCAACAATGCCCACGCTCAACGCCAAAATGGTGACGGGCCATTGCCGAGCACTGTCAATAAATTCGGGCGTCACACCCGTGCCCATGGACATGCCAATGATGGTGAAAGCGATGTTGCGCACCATGGGGGAAACGTCGAGGCGCATTCCCGCCACACCAGCGATACTCACCATCAATGCAGCGCCGGTCAGCGATGGTGCAGGGAACCCAAGCCCCCACGCGCCACCAAAACCGACAAGGCCGATAGCAAGCGCCCAAAAAGTCTTGAGATGAATGCTGACTTCCAAATCTAAATCCGGGTGGGGTTACTTCAATTCATTGGCAACATATTGCGCGGCTTCTTCCCGTGTCTCAAAAATATGCGGTGCAATGGACCTGCTCTTCAAGTCTTGCCCCAGCTTTTGGCGCAGGAATGCACTGGTCGTGTACCGTGTTGCTGTGAGGTAGTGATCCTGCTCAACCTGGGTAAGGAAGTCAGCAAATTTGCCCGACATGGCAGGCGCAATCGAAATACCATCATAGTTGGATATCAGATTGACCTTGTAACCGACGTTTTCAAGGAAGCCGACAAATGGCTCGCTGAATTTGCGCAAGTCCCCATCATTGGCAATCTCCAGACCACTGAGATTGGCAAACAGAATATTTTGCGCGGCATCATAGTAGAGCCGGTCAGTAACGCTCATATCCAGCAACTGCTTACGCAGCTTCATGGACTTGTCCATGAACAGCCTTTTGCTCATCAATTTTGGCGTGCCCACGATGGGTTCAAACGCCATCTGGGCAAGAATATCCTTCTCCAGATCAACACCAGGGGCCACTTCAATCAGTTCCAAACCTTTGTCGGTCAGGTTGAACACACAGCGTTCGGTGATGAACAAAGCCTCTTTGCCCTGTTCGGCCGCATAGCGACCGTTGAAGGTGATCTGTTCCACTTCTTCGATGAATTTGCGGTTTCGGCCTTCCTGAACAATCTTGAGCTGGCCATCGCCGGTCTCCACTTTCAGGCCGCCTGCGGTAAAAGTGCCCACGAACAAAACCTTGCGGGCGTTTTGCGAGATGTTGATGAACCCGCCCGCACCGGCAAAGCGGTCTTTGAACCGGCTGACATTCACATTGCCACAGGCATCGGTTTCAGCCATGCCAAGGCAGGCAAGGTCCAACCCGCCACCATCGTAGAAATCGAACTGCTGATTGGTCTGAATGATGGCATTGGCATTGATGGCCGCGCCAAAATCCAGCCCCGATTGGGGAACACCACCCAAGACACCTGCTTCGGTTGTCAGTGTGATATGACTGATAATGCCCTCTTCATTAGCCACCGACCCCACACCTTCCGGCATGCCAATGCCCAGATTGACCACCCCATTGATCGGCAGTTCCATGGCGGCCCGCCGGGCAATCACCTTGCGCTCATCCAGCGGCATGGGTGGCAGTTGATCGACAACGCCGCGCATGCGTCCTGCATATCCGTGGTGATAATGGGTCTGATAAGTCTGGTGATGCTCGTCGAGTTCCGCCACCACAAGGCAATCCACAAGATTGCCCGGGATCACCACTTCACGAGGTGCCAGCGAATTATTTTGAGCAATGCGTTCAACCTGGGCAATAACCAGTCCACCACTGTTCTTGGCAGCCATGGCGATTGGCAGCATGTCGAGGGTCAGGGCCTCACGCTCCATTGTGATGTTGCCGGAAGGATCCGCGGTGGTGCCGCGAATAAGTGCCACATCCACGGGTATGGAATGGTAGAACAGCCATTCTTCGCCCAACAGGTTTTCAAGAGTGACTAATTTTTCCACCGAACGGCTGTTGATCGCTCCGCCGGATTGGCGGGGATCGACAAAGGTGCGCAATCCCACTTTTGAAAACATGCCGGGTTTGCCCGCTGCGATATCGCGATAAAGCTGCGATATGCAGCCCAGGGGTAAATTATAGGCTTCGATTTCTTCCCTTACCGCCATGGCCCCAAGTTTGGGCACAAGGGACCAATGTCCGCCAATGGCCCGTTTGACAAGGCCGGGGTGGGCAAGCCGGTTCAGGCCCCGTTCTTTCCCATCGCCGGGTGCCGCTGCAAACAACAGCGAAATATCGCGCGGCAAGCCATCGCGGTGGAAGCGGTCTTCCAAGCCCCGCAACAGACATTCAGGCGTACCGATGCCAACAAATCCGGAAACGCACACGGTATCGCCCGTGTCGATTGTCGCTATCGCGTCTTCGAGGGAAACCACTTTATCGACCATCGTAATTCTCCCAAAAGGCCTTCATGGGCAATTCCACGAAGCGCCCAGATGTTATTTCTTTGACTGTTTCTTGCCCTTCGCGGCCGCGTGCTTTGGCTTGGCGGCGTCAGTGGCAAGGCAATCTTGCATCCATTCCAGCAACCCACCGGCTACAACACCCTGGGCCTTGCGGCTCACAAACACACCCACATGTCCGCCGGGAAATCCAATTTCGTGATATTTGTCAGGCGCGATGAATGTGCTGAGCGCTTTTGAGCAACTCACCGGGATGATGTGATCCTGAAGCGCATAAATATTGACCACCGGGCAGGCGATTTTCTTCAGGTCAACCTTTTCGTCGCCAATCACCAGTTCGCCGCGCACGAGCGCGTTTTCGCGATATAGCTGGTTCAGCCACTGGCGCGCCGCCCCGCCTGGATGGTCGGGGCGATCGGCAATCCATTTTTCCATACGCAGGAAATTCAGCATGGCGGCTTCATTGCCTTCCATGGCGGCCAGTCCCAGATTGTATTTCGTCATGCTGTTGATGGGGGTCAGAGATGAAAATACGGCTCCCGTGAATGCACCTGGCAACATGCCATGGGTGTCGATGATCAGGTCCACATCGGCTTCGTCGAGATTGCCAATCCAACTATTCAAAAAACCTTCACCAGCCCGGAACTCATCCGGTTTACCGTGAAAATCAATGGGCGTGATCGCCAGCGCCAATCCGGCGAATAATTTGGGCCGCAATGCCGCCAGCGCCGCTGCAAAAGTGCCGCCTTCGCAAATTCCAAACAGAGTAATCGGCTTGCCGCCATTGGCATCCACCAGATGTTCCACGCAGGAGCCAAGATAGTGATCCACATAATCATCGAAATTGAGGAACTGGTCGGCGCGTGTGGCATTGCCCCAGTCAACCACATAAACATCAACACCGGCCTCCAGCATATTGCGGACCAGTGAGCGATCTTCCTGCAGGTCGATCATCGTTTGGCGGCCAAACAATCCGTAGCAAATCAGGACGGGTGGCAAATCAGCTTTTTTATCCGTAAGTGGCCGATAGCGCAGCACCTGGATCTTGTCGATCTGATAAACCAGATCCGCCGGTGTTTCGGCAATAGCGACTTCGTCGTCTTTGGTGCGGGATAAAAAGGCGTTGGATTTTACGGTACGGGCACCGGCTTCCATCATTTGCTGCCACGCCAAAGCCCAAGCCTGGGCTGCGGCTTCATTCACATCAATGGGCTCGCCATCAGTACCGCGCTTAACCGGCATCATTTACTTTTCTCCGAACGCACATTGGCGAGATCGCGTTTTACCTGGCGCAATTCGCGCCTCAACTCGTGGACGATCTTGGTCAGGTCATCCACTTCGGACCGTGTGGGGATTTGGTAATTCTCCGACCATGCTTCGGCCAGGTCGCGCTGGCGGGCTTTGATTTCCATGGAAGCGCGGATCATGCGCCGCTGGGCATCCATGAATTCAGGCGCACGTTGGGTATCCAGCAATTCCTTATTGGCGCACGCAAGCCATGCCTCCAGCGCTTCGTCTGTGCCGCCGGATTGCAAGTCGTTCAGGGAATAGTCTTCACTGAATTTTTGATAGGCGCGCCCCCAGGCCCCTTGCAAAACCTTGGCAAGATCGGCTGATGCCGTTTGGTAGTCCAAAGTCTCCCGCCATGAATGGGCGGCATCAATCTGTGGTGTTGCCAGATCAGCAAAGCGGGGGCCTTGCGCTACTGTCTCAAGAATTCCGCGCAATTGTTCGGGAATGATTTTATTCCAGTGCGCCGGGTCCATCATGGCAAAGATTGCATCACGTCCCTTGTTGAAAAATGCATTGCCATCAATGGGAGCATCAAATTGGGCAGCGAAATTTTCAAATTGCGGTGCCCACAGCGCCACCATTTTTTGCCAGGTCTTGACCGGATCATCCATCGACGAAGCGCCGGCGTCGCTGGCCCCCTGCAAAGCGCCCTGAAACCCATCATAGAGTTCCTGCTGGGTCTTTAGAAACGTTTCCTGTCCTTCTTTCCAAAGGTTGAAGAACTGCTCCATGTTGTCATCGGATTTTGCCATGGGAAACTCTTTTCAAAGGTTGCGATGAATGAAATATCCCAGGCTCAAAGAGCCTGGGTGTAGATGTCCAGCGCGGCCTCATAGGTCATTTCGCGCGGGTTGTTGACCAAAAGACGGGTCTGTTTCATGGCGTCTTCGGCCAGCATTGGCAGGTTGTTGTGGTTCACCCCAACCTCGGCAAGCTTGCTCTTCATGCCCAATTGCGGGCCAAGCGCCTTAAAGCCCTGCACCATGCCGGCACAAGCTTCATCCGCGCTTTTACCGGCCAGATCTTTGAAGATGATTGGCGCAAGTTCGGCATAAAGTCCGCTGGCTTCGCTCATGTTGAAGTCCAGCACATAAGGCAGCACCAGCGCATTCGACAGGCCGTGGGGTACGTGGAAATGACCGCCCAATGGATAGGCGAGCGCATGAACAGCCGCCACCGGGGCATTGGCAAAAGCCATGCCCGCCAACATGGAGCCGAGCAACATGTTGGAGCGCGCCTCGCGGTTCTGTCCGTCCGTACAGGCCGTATTGATAGAGCCGCCAAGCAATTCCAGCGCCTGACGCGCCAGTGTATCGGAGACGATGTTTTTCTTGTGCTTGGATGTATAGGCCTCAATGGCATGTACCATAGCGTCAATGCCTGTAGCCGCCGTGACGTGGGCTGGCAGACCAACGGTCAGTTCTGCATCAAGAATTGCCCAATCGGGCAAAAGCTGGGGCGACACAACACCCTTTTTCTCACTCGACCCCGTGGTCACGATGGAAATCGGAGTAACTTCCGACCCCGTTCCCGCCGTGGTGGGGGCCAATACCAGCGGCAAGCGATCATCGCGAACCAGACCAACGCCATACATTTCTGAGATTGGCTGATCGGAACCCACCAGAACGGCAATGAGCTTAGCCGTATCCAGCGACGACCCGCCGCCAACGGAGACGACGCCATCAACGCCCGCTGATTTGGATTCTTCAACCGCAGCAAGGATCATGGCTTCCGGCGGGTCAGCAACCACATCGTCAATGATATGGACATCCACGCCTGCGGCTTTCAAACCGTCAAGAGAGGCCTGGGCAAGGCCCAGTTCCAGAATGATCTTGTCAGTAACGAAAGCAACTTTCTTACAGCCCATCTGAGCCATGAGTTCGCCAATTTTGGCCGTTGCGCCCACTTCACAAAGAATGGACTTTGTCGTTTGGAATTGAAAAGTTTGCATTGGGAAATCCTATTCCTCTTCAAACGACGTCATGCTTTTCAGGCGATGCGTCAATTTCATGTTTTCTGAATAATCAACCGGGCAGTCGATGATCGACACGTGCCCATCGTTTAGGGCCGTTGTGAGAATGTCCTGAAGGTCTTCGGCACGCTCCACCTTGTAGCCCTTGGCGCCAAATGAATCGGCAAATTTTACAAAGTCCGGATTGCCCACATCAACGTTGGATTTACGGCCATATTCGCGCAGTTGATGCCATTCAATCAGGCCCAGTTTGTTGTCGTTGAACATCAAAACGGTGATGTTCAGGCCGAGGCGAACTGCAGTTTCAATTTCCTGGTTGTTCATCATGAAACCACCATCGCCGCAAACAGCCACAATGTTACGCTCCGGATAAACCAGCTTGGCCGCAATCGCGCCGGGCAGGGCGATGCCCATTGAGGCAAAACCATTGGAGATGATGCAGGTATTGGGGCGTTCGGCCTGGAACATTCTGGCCATCCACATTTTGTGTGCGCCCACATCGGAAATCACCACGTCTTCCGGGTTCAGCACTTTGCGGATGTCATAAATGATTTTTTGAGGCTTGACCGGGAAGCTCATGTCATCGGCGTGAGCGTTGAGTTCCTTGACAATTTTTTGGCGCAACTTTGCCATCGGCTTGCTGGGCGAGCGTTCACTGCGGGCCGCGATGCGGTTCATGGAATCCTTCAAGTCGCCAATGACGCCAGCAGCAACGATGTAATTGGTGTCCACCTCCGCCGGGGAGCCATCAATATGAATGATTTGTTTGTCGTGATTGGGATTCCAGTGGGCCGGATCATATTCGACCATGTCATAGCCGATGCAAATCACCAGATCGGCTTCATCGATGCCAAAGGCGACCAGATCGTGTGCTTTCAAACCCACTGTGCCAAGGCTTAAGGGGTGAGAAGATGGAACGGCACCCTTGGCCATGAAGGTGGTTGCCACGGGCGCGTTGATGGCTTCCGCCAAAGCGACCAATTCGTCGCTTGCGCCATAGCGAATGACACCATTGCCCGCGATGATGATTGGGTTTTTTGCGCCATCAATCAGGTCGGCGGCCTGTTTGCATTTGCCAACAGCTGCACACGCGGCCGAAGCGTGTTGAACCCGCAGGGGCGGCATGTCTTCAATTTCCATTTCCGCAATATTTTCGGGGAAATCGATGAAGGAAGCGCCCGGCTTTTCGTTTTGTGCAAATTTGAACGCCTTGCGCACAATTTCGGGCACAATTTCCGGCTCACGAATTTGGACACTGTATTTAGTGATCGGCGCAAACAAATTGACCAGGTCCAGAACCTGATGACTTTCCTTGTGCATGCGGGTGGTGGCGCCCTGGCCGGCAATTGCCACCATTGGTGCCCGGTCCATATTGCCATCGGCAACGCCAGTCACAAGGTTGGTGGCACCTGGCCCCAGGGTCGACATGCAAACACCAGCTCGCCCGGTCAATCGTCCATATACGTCTGCCATAAAGGCCGCGGCCTGCTCGTGGCGGGTGATAATGAATTTGATATTGCTGTCCAGCAACGCATCCATCACCCCAATATTCTCTTCGCCGGGAATGCCGAAAATATATTCAACACCTTCATTCTCAAGGCATTTAACCAGCAGCTTGGCTGCACGGATCGTGTTTGTTCCCATTTGTTCCTTAAATCCCTCTTTGAGACGCTCCAATTGGCTCTCTATCCAACCAGGCACAAGTTTCTGGTCACCGGTCTGGGCAGGCCGGTCTGACACGGCGGCTCAAAGCACGACAATATACATGTTACCAGCGAGAAGGCCGCAGGTCAGCCCTGCAAAATGCGCAACAGAGAATAAAAAATGGTGCGGCGCACAAAAAAATGTTGCAATGCACAAAAATATCCTTATGTTGGTGTCACAGCAGGGCAGTCCTCCTCCCGATTTCCCCTGCTGGCGGTTCCTCGTTTTTGGGTTTGAACCGATGATCAACAAGGATTTTGAAATGACTAAGAAAATGGATGCGACTGAAACTTTCGAAAAGTCCCAGGAATATGTGACGAAAAACATCGCCAATTCCGAGAAGATGGTTGAGAGCATGATCGAGATGAACGCTGCAATGTTCAAAGGCGGCGAAGCTCTGGCCAAGAAAGTCTATGACAACTACGTTGCCAACATGGCGGCGGGCTTTGACGGCGTTAAAGCATTGAACAAAACCAGCGATGTTGCTGAGTTCTACAAAGTTGCCACATCCAACATGGCTGCAACTGCTGAGCGCATCACCGAACAGTCTAAAGGCGTTGCCGAACTTTCCGGTCGCGTGATGAAAGAAAACGGCGAAGCTGCACGCCTCGCTTACTCCAAGAGCTTTGCTGTAAACTTCTAATCCTACCTCCTCCCAGGATTAGCCGTCAGGCAAATAACAGGCCGTCAGCCCCGCCTCCCGGGACTGGCGGCTTTTTCTGTTGTGCGCCGCACCAATTCGCCTTGTTTTTCACCCCGTGAAAGCGCTATGTCATGCTCATATGCCCAATGTTGCTCCTAACATGAGGGCGAGTGGGCAAGTAAATTATGGCAGACGATGAGAATCCAAAGACCGATGGCGAGCCAAGTCACGACCAGCCGCGGCCAATTTTGATCAAAAAATACCCCAACCGTCGCCTCTACAATACGGCAACCAGCGCCTATATCGTGCTCGATGATATTGTCGAGCTTGTCCGCAACGGGGTTGAATTTGTCATTGAAGACAAGAAGTCGGGGGAAGACATCACCCGCAGCATCCTCAATCAGATTATTTTTGAACAGGAAACCAAGCCATCCAACTATCACTTCCCCCTGGAAGTGCAGAAACAATTGATTGCCATGTATGGCGATACCTATGGGCAGATGATGCCCGACTATCTTACTGAATCCATGAAACTGTTTGTCAGCGAACGGGACCGCATGAGCGAAGCGATGGAATCTGTCGTGGGACGCAACACGCGGCAAATGATGGAGTTCAGCCAAAGTCTGGCGCGCCAGAATATGGAATTGTTCCGCCGCTCCTGGGAGATGTTTGGCGGCATGGCAGGACGTGCCGATCAAGCGAACGAAGCAGCGCCCGGCGATCATGCATCAGGAACTTCCGCAGCCTCGCAAGGCTCAGACATGGACCGCAGCCAGGAACTGCAACAAATTCAAGATAAGATCGACGCCCTTCAAAACCGACTTAAAGAATTGAAATAACAGGAATTTTCGATCTATGCCGCATCGAATAAAACAACCCCCCAAGGCCTATTCAAGGCATTATCATTTGGGGCTTGGGTTTCACGGGTTCCACCGCATCAACTATCTGGAATGGGGAGATGCGGAGCAGTTCAAGCATCAGGAAACGCTGTTATGTGTGCATGGACTGACGCGCAACGCCCGCGATTTCGACTATTTCGCCGAACGCATGTGCACGAAATACCGGGTTGTGTGTCCAGATGTTGTGGGACGCGGCGACAGCGACCATATCACCACGCCGGATGGCTATAATTACCTGCAATATAATTCGGATATGAACGCCCTGATCGCCCGTTTGGGTGTGACTGAGATCAACTGGATTGGCACGTCCATGGGTGGCATCATCGGCATGGTGCTGGCATCGGTTGCCCAATCGCCCATTCGCCGCCTGGTGGTCAATGACATTGGCCCGGAGGTTTCTCGCGAAGCCCTGATGTCGATTGCGGAATATATTGGGCGTTCTGAGGAATTTGCCAGCGTCGATGAAGTGGAGGCGCTGCTGCGCTCCATTTACAAGGAATTTGCCCCCATGTCGGATGCCGATTGGGCGCATATGGCGAAATATTCCTGCTGCCGCACCAACCACGGCACGTTTCGGCTTAAAGTTGATAGCCGGGTTGGCGAAGCCTTTCGCGACTCGATCTCTTATTTCAATGTGGACATGTGGGAAACCTGGGAACGGATCACGTGTCCGGTCCTCATTCTGCGCGGACGTGAATCATCGTTCCTGAGCGAAGAAACTGCGACCCGCATGCTTGCGCGTGGCCCTGAAACCACTCTCGTTGAGTTTGATGATACCGGCCACACACCCACCCTGCGCAATGAAGAACAAGTGGCCGTCATTTCTGACTGGCTGGAAAACAACTGAAACCTGAGCTGATAGCAGCCAAATATTTTTTAAGGAGCAACGTCCCATGACATTGCGCAAAACTCAGTGCCTGATCGATGGCAAATGGACAGGTGGTGAAGACACACCCGTTACGAATCCGGCCAATGGTGAAGTCATTGCCAAAGTGCCAAACTTTGGCGACGTACAAGCTCAACAAGCCGTGGATGCGGCCAGTGAAGCGTTTAAAACCTGGTCCGTCAGCCTTGCCAAAGACCGCTCGGCCATCCTGCGCCGCTGGTTTGAGCTGATCGTGGAAAATGCCGATGAGCTGGCCGCCATCCTCACCCAGGAGCAGGGCAAGCCCCTGGCAGAAGCCCGCGGAGAAATCATCTACGCGGCATCCTTTGTCGAATATTATGCTGAAGAGGCCAAACGGATTTATGGTGAGACCATTCCAAGCCCGTTCAAGGATGGTCGTATCATTGTGGTGCGTCAGCCTGTGGGCGTGGTGGCCGCCATCACCCCGTGGAACTTTCCTGCTGCCATGATCACCCGAAAGGTCGCACCGGCTTTTGCAGCCGGATGCACAGCGGTAGTCAAACCCGCGCCAGATACGCCGTTGACGGCGTTTGCATTGGCCAAATTGGCACAGGATGCTGGCCTGCCCAATGGGGTGCTCAATGTCATTTCAGGCGATGCCGTGGCAATTGGCAACGTCATGTGCACCAGACCGGAAGTGCGCACACTCACATTCACCGGGTCCACACCGGTCGGCAAAATTCTCTATCGCCAATGCGCTGATACAGTCAAAAAGCTCGGTCTTGAACTTGGTGGCAACGCTCCCTTTATCGTCTTTGACGATGCGGATATTGACGCAGCCGTTCAGGGTGCGATGGCCTCAAAGTTCCGCAATGCCGGCCAGACTTGTGTGTGCGCCAACCGGATTTATGTCCAGGACGGTGTGTATGATGAATTTGCCCGCAAACTGACAGCAGAAGTGGCCAAACTTAAAGTGGGCCCTGGCGATGAGGCTGGCGTGACCACTGGTCCGCTGATCAATGCCGCCGCCGTTGCCAAAGCCAAGGACCACGTGTCGGATGCAGTGGCGAAGGGTGCGGAAATCGCTATCGGCGGAAAACCGCACGAAAGTGGGGAGAATTTCTTTGCCCCCACAGTGCTGACCGAAGTGACCACCGAAATGAAGATCACGCGCGAAGAAACCTTTGGTCCCGTGGCACCGCTCTATCGTTTTAGCAAGGATGAAGAAGTGGTCGAACTGGCCAATGCCACCGAGTTTGGTCTGGCGTCCTATTTTTACGCCCGCGATATCGGTCGCATCTGGCGCGTTGCAGAGGCGCTCGAATATGGCATGGTCGCGATCAATACAGGCGTTTTGTCCACCGAAGTTGCCCCCTTTGGTGGGGTGAAGGAAAGCGGTGTCGGGCGTGAAGGCTCCCGCCATGGCATCGAAGAATTCACCGAACTGAAATACATGCTTATGGGCGGCATCTAGTGTTTTTCACTCAAGTGGAAACTCTGGGAGGCATATGCCGACCCGGCGCATTGCGCCGCGCCTGCGCAGCGAAACGCGAAGCCTGACAGCGTGAGCACAAATTTATATCTAGAGCGATTCAAGCTAAGCTTGAACCGCTCTAGTTTTTTTGTTTGACTGTATTTAAAGGAACGGCAGTTCGACAAGCTGGGCCGTAACGTCACCGTTCAGGCGTTTGATGGTCACATCTGTGCCCGGCTTTGCTTCGTTGGAGATCAGCGCATAGCCAATGTTTTTCTCCATGCGAAATGACCACACACAATTGGTCATGCTGCCGATTTTCTTACCGTTAAATTCAATATCTTCCCATTCAAACCCAAGCGGCGAGGGGGCGTCCCCTTCCAACACAAGGCCAAGTTGCTGGCGCGTTGCCCCGCGCGTGGCGATGTCCCGCAATGCTTTGATGCCGACCACATCATCACCAATGTCCAGGTTCACAAAACTGCCCAACCGCACTTCATAAGGATTGGTCCGCTCGTCAGTATCCCCACCGACTGAAACCAGACCGCTTTCGGTTCTTTCCGCCGTTGTGGGGGCACCGGGGCCAATATCATAGGGCTGACCGGCCTCTTTGACGATGTTCCAAAGGTGGTCGCCTTTGGTTCCATCCATCAAATAGATTTCAAAGCCCCCCTGTTTGGACCATCCCGAACGGGCAACTGCGACCGGTATGCCTTCGATTTCCGTTTCCAGAAACCAGAAATATTTCAGCGCCCTTACCCGGTCGCCAAAGATCGACGCCACAACGTCCTCTGCTTTTGGTCCCTGTACCGCAAGCGGCGACACGTCCGGCTCACTGACCTCAACATCCATGCCGCGTTCAGCCGCGATGACGCGCGCCCAATACCAGATGTCAGAATCGGCAATCGAAAACCAAAACAGATCATCCGCCAGTTTTAGCACGATCGGGTCATTGATGATGACCCCTGAATGGTTACAGATCGGCGCATATTTGCCCTGCCCGGTTTTGCAATTGGACAAATCCCGCACAGTTAAAATCTGTGCCAATGCAGCCGCATCCGGTCCTTTGACCTGAACCTGCCGTTCCACCCCCACATCCCATTGGGATACCCCATTGATGATCCGCCAATATTCCGCCTCCGGGTCGCCATAGGAGGTTGGCAAGATCATGCGATTATAGATGCTCGCAGATGTCATTCCCTCCGCAATAGCAGAATTGTAGAATGGTGAGGGGCGGATGCGCGCTGTGGGATGAATCTGAAACATCTCGGTTCCGGAATTTGCACATTGATTTTCACCAATCTCGTTCAGACATTGGCAAGATTCCGCTCAATTCGCGACCTCAATTGCCGCAATCCTTGCGTTTTGGGCCTTCGGTTTCTTGATTTCACGGCCCGCTTACCGGGGGAGCAAATCAAGCACTGTTTCGCTGGGGCGGCACAGTTTCACACCAAGGGGCGAACAGACAATGGGCCGGTTGACCAAAACGGGATGGGCCACCATGGCGTCGAGCAATTTATCATCTGATATATTGGGGTCGGTAAGCCCAAGCTCGTCGGCAGGGGACTTGCTGGTGCGCAGCGCTTCGCGGGGCGACAGATCCGCTGCCGCGAACAAGGCAAGCAGGTATTCGCGCGTCCAACCGGTTGTCAAATAATCGATGATCACCGGAGTTTCACCGCTGTTGCGGATCAATTCCAAAGCGTTGCGAGACGTGCCGCAATCGGGATTGTGATGAATAACAATTGTCATTGGGAACTCTCCTTTTCGCCATCCGCCAGCAACCATCGACAGACCATATATGCCACCAGTGCGGCCACCATTTGTGCAAGGATGAACGGCACCACGTCAGCGGGGCGGATGCCGGCAAATGTGTTAGACAGGCCGCGCGCCACAGTCACAGCTGGATTGGCGAAAGATGTCGAAGCCGTGAACCAATAGGCCGCCGTAATATAAAGGCCCACGGCCATGGCGACCGCATTCTCACGCGCCTTTAACGTGGCCAATATCGTGAACACCAGCCCAAAAGTGGCCACACCTTCAGCAAACCATTGGCTGCCGCCGGTGCGAACTTTTTGGGAAAATTGCAGCACATCGATGCCGAACATCCCGTGGGCCGCCCACACTCCCAATATGCCGCCAATAATCTGAACGAGAATAAACAAGCTGCATCTGCGCCATGTCAGTTCTTTTTTCATGGCAAAAACCACCGACACCGCCGGGTTGAAATGTGCGCCGGAAATTGGCCCCAGCATGGTGATCAGCACCACCAATATGGCGCCCGTGGGAATTGTATTGCCCAGCAAGGCTATCGCAACATTTCCGCCGGCAAGATTTTCCGCCATGATGCCGGAACCCACCACGGTGGCGAGCAGGAATGCTGTGCCAATCAATTCCGCAAACAATTGACGCGACAAAGCTGGTTGCTGTTGCAAGGCTTCAGTTTTGGATTGTACGTCCATTTGGAAACTCAAGGTTCGTTCATTTTCTTGCCCAGGCATTTTAGCCAATGCCAATCCCATGCCCAGTCAGGCGGGGCCAAATAAATGCGGCATCACCAGCTAGTTGATAAGGGGAGGCAAACATTCCAGCACTTGCAGGAAAAGCCCATTCGATAGAAAACCCTTGAGCCGCAACAATCTCAGGCGGCGGTCAATACAAACGGGGTGAGCATGATACTTGGATGCATAGGTGATGATTTCACAGGGTCGGGAGACCTGGCCAACACGCTTGCCAAAGAAGGAATGCGGGTTGTCCAGTATTCTGGAATTCCCAATCAGCCAGCCGCGCAAGATGTGGAAGCGGGGGTAATCTCGCTCAAGTCGCGCTCGATTGACCCCGGTGAAGCTGTACGCCAGTCGCTGGCGGCGCTTGAATGGCTCAAAGCACAAGGGTGCAGCCAGTTTTTCTTCAAATATTGCTCGACCTTTGATTCAACACCCCAAGGCAATATCGGGCCGGTGGCCGAGGCGCTGGCGGAAGCACTTGATGCTCACAAAGTGATTGTGTGCCCGGCTTTCCCCGGCACGGGCCGTTCAATCTACCAGGGACATTTATTCGTCAATGATGTGCTGTTGAATGAATCAGGTATGCAAAACCATCCATTGACGCCAATGACTGATCCCGACATCCGGCGCTGGCTGAAACCACAAACCAAGTTCGATGTGGGCCATGTTGCCGCGCGCGATGTTCTGCAAGGTGCTGACGCCATCAAAAATGCCCTGGCACGGGAACATGAGGCGGGCAAACGGCTGATTGTAGTGGACGCGCTGCAGGATGATGACTTGCGGGAAATTGGCGCGGCGGCAAGCGGATTGCCACTCGTCACCGGCGGCTCGGGCGTGGCGCTGGGGCTGCCGGCCAATTTCCGCAATGCCGGACAATTGGGCGACGCCTCCAGCATCTGGCAAGGGCAGGGCGGCCCCTGCGCAATTCTGTCAGGCTCCTGTTCGCAGGCAACGCGCGGGCAATTGGCCCAACACTTGCAAATCCATCCCGGCCTCGAAATCTCAGCAGCTGATGTCATCAACGGCAAGGTCTGCGTTAAAAGCATTGTCGATTGGGTCTTGAGTGCAGATGGCTTGCCGGTTGTCTATAGTTCTGCCGATCCCGAAACCGTCAAGGCGGCGCAGGGGCAGTTTGGCCGAGAAATCTCAGCGCAGGCAATCGAGAATCTGTTCGGCAATGTCGCCAAGGCACTTGTGGCCGCGGGAATTGAGCGACTCATCGTGGCAGGTGGCGAGACCTCCGGCGCGGTGGTGGAAGCTCTCGACATTGCCGAACTGGCCATAGGCCCGGAAATAGACCCCGGCGTACCATGCTTACGCGCCTCCAACACGCTCACAATCGCCCTGAAGTCAGGCAATTTTGGCGCGCCAGATTTCTTTGCCAAAGCCGCAGACTTGTTGGCGAGCTAGCCAAATATTTGGGGGCGTCTCGGTCCAGAGTTTTGGGTTGCATGGTTGAAACAGTGTGCAACGAGAAGTCACCAATGTTTTGACCCGAGGTGGCATTGATAAAATGCGGTCAAGGGCAACAATGGGGACGTTAGTGACTAAAGCTGCATTAGCGCTAACAGGCAGATCTCCGTTTATTTCAATGTAACTGCAACGCATTCGCAGCTTTACGTAAGCAAGTATGTCCCGCGCCCAGATTTTCCAATCCTTCCAACTGCTGCTAATTCTGAAAGCGCGCGATAGGTGGCTTCGTGAGACAGGCCAATTTCATTTGCAAACGACATAATATCATTAGTCAGCATTCCTGCCGCTAACGATGAATAAACACGCTCGATGGCAGGGCGTATCGTTCTAATCTCAATTTGGCGTCGGTATGATTGAACTTGTTCTGCAAACCGTGCCGCTAAGGTCTCTGCAAAATCTGGATCTGCTTTCATAGCTTTCAAGATTGAAGCTTTGTCGAGGGCAATAATTTGAGCGTCTGCAATCGCAATTGCATCACAATGATACGTTGCTGAAAACAGTGAGGCCTCAGCGAACGTTTGCCCATCAGTCGCGCGATGAATAATAACCTTGTCGCCGCTCGAAGTGTGCCTCTCCAACTGAACAATTCCCGTCGTCAAAAAGAACATCGCAAATGGATGATCATTTTGCCGGAACACAAACTCGCCTTTTTCGAGCACTTTGGTAGTGCAGGCTTTGTGAATGAGCGAGTTGAATGGCTTGGGCAACATCTGACAATAATATGATTGAAATCATATGGAGGCAATGAAAATTCCTATAAGTTCTCCATGAACAGGAGCATTCAAATGTCGCTTAAAACAATTACCCATATGGTTATGGCTGCAATTTTCGGAGGTGCTGTAACCGCATTTGCAACACAACAATATAGCTCGCACGGTAACCACATCAAACCAGTTTTGAGAGGTGACAGTGCATCTGAAATGGGTCAGTCTGCTTTTGCCGCCATCGCAGAGATTGTCCATATCCTCGAATCCAACCCCAACACGGATTGGTCAAAGGTCAACATTCCCGCATTGCGCAATCATCTTGTAAATATGAACGATCTGACCCTGCGAGCACGTGTTGAGCGGACAGTGGACAACAATAGCGTTACATTTATCGTAACGGGCCAAGGCAGCACTCTAGATGCGATCAAGGTAATGGTTCCGGCGCATGCAAAGGAGCTTGAAAAAATGGCTGATTGGTCAGCTTCCGCAACACTTCAAACCAATGGAGCTAAGTTGCGGGTGCAACCTGTGTCCGAAAACAAGAAATACAAAGTTCTTGGTCTAGGTTTCTTTGGACTGATGGCTACAGGCTCTCATCATCAGCTACACCACCTTGGAATGGCAACAGGACAAATGACACATTAGTGAAATCAGACCGCATGTCTCCTGAGTCTATAGGAACGTTTGATTTTTCGATTGTTGCAAAGGGTACATGCATACCCGTCGAGTTTTGGCGCTAAGGCCCCCAACCTGCCCATCAGTTTACAGAAGGATTGACCCAACTCGTTGCTGCGAAGGGTTTGTTGAGGGCGTGTTCCAGTATTTCCAGATGGTCTTGCCCGTAGAACGGGTCTCCATCGAGAATATAGGTCGGCGAACCAAAGACATTCTGGTTCTTTGCCCAATCCGAATTCGCCCGTACTTTTTCCTGGACCAGATCTGATTTTGCCTGGTCCATGAGTGCGCGTGGGTCATGCCCAAGATCTGTGCCAATCTTTTCAAGCACTTCGAGACTGGAAAGATCAGCATCATCACACCAGTGAGCTTTCAAAATAGTGTGCGCCATAGTATCGACATTGGCTCCGGTATCGCCGAGCGCGAGGATCATGCCTGAAGCAAGACTGTAGTCGGCGTCGTGATATGTTGGTCTGGAATTTATGATTGGCACACCGCGATATTCAGCCCAGCGCTCAATCTCTCGTCCGAAAAAATAGTCGACATGGGGTTGAGTGCGAGCACCAAACGGAAGGCTGTTCTGCGCTTCAACAACAGGCGAAAGCAAGATGGGCTTGTGTATTAGTTTCACGCTGTGGTCAGCACAAATTTCCAGCAAACGTTTCGAGCCGAGATACGCAAAGGCGGAATGGGCGGAATAGACGTATTCAATAGTAGGCATGCAGAATTATGAGCGATTATGACTCTGCTGCATAGGGGACCATTAGCTGTTTCCGAATTCAATAACTGTCATGCTTGCCACAGACCTCTCCGCATCACTTTTGCCATTTGTTGAGGCAAATTGATTTCCGCCAGGAATAGCCTAGGGGCCTTGGAAGTTTGAACCATTTGTCCTGATCATTCGCTTGATCAAGATGTTCGTTGATATAGTTCAAGCCAGAGGGCGACAATGCTGTCCCCTTTTAAGTCCGCACTACTCCGGCGTTTATGCGCACATCGACGCTGGGCCGGTTGATGACTTCTCGAAGTGCAAAGCTGGTTGTCATTCGCGCGACCCCAGGCATGGCAGAGAGCCATTCCTTGTGGATGCGTTCGTAGTCGGCGACGTCTCTTGCGGCAACGCGGAGCAGGTAGTCGCTTGTGCCGGACATGAGGTAACATACCAGCACGTTGGGACATTCTTTCACCGCGTCTTCGAAAGCTGCCAATTGGCTGACCGATTGGCCCTCCAGAGTAATATAAACGATGACAATGATGGGGTGACCAAGCGCGCGCGACGAAAGCCTTGCGTGATACCCGCGCACGACCCCGCTTTTCTCCAACGCATCGACGCGGCGGGAGCAGGCGGACGGAGACAGCCCCACTGTGTTGGCAAGCGTGACATTGGGAATTCGGGCATCGATTTGAAGTTCACTCAAAATGGAGTGATCAATCGCATCTAGTTCAGTCATTGCAATTATTCCTCACCAAATCTGCAACTGGCGCAACAAATAATCTCAATAATGCTTGATCCACACACTCTTCGCAAGGACATCAACTTCCATGAGTGATATTCCTTCGTGGATATTTTGAGAGGTGAATTTAGCCTGCAGGGAGAAAACTATGATCGTTGGCGTACCAAAAGAAATCAAAAATCACGAATATCGGGTTGGGCTGACGCCGGGGTCTGTTCGTGAGTATGTTGCCCGCGGTCATGACGTAATTGCCGAGACCAATTGTGGCCTCGGCATTGGTGCCGATGATCATGCTTACCGCTCTGCGGGAGCGACGGTTGTCGATACGGCAGAAGAAGTTTTTGCCAAAGCTGACATGATCGTGAAGGTGAAAGAGCCGCAACCGGCTGAATGGGCCCAGCTTCAGGAAGGGCAAATACTTTATACCTACCTTCATCTGGCTCCGGACCCGGAGCAAACCAAAGGTCTGCTCGAATCCGGTTGCACGGCGATTGCTTATGAAACTGTGACCGACAACCATGGCGGTCTGCCGCTACTGGCGCCGATGTCGGAGGTTGCAGGACGTTTGTCGCTGCAGGCGTCTGCGACTGCTCTGCAAAAGGCCAATGGCGGCCGCGGCGTACTTCTTGGTGGTGTACCAGGCGTTGCGCCGGGCAAGGTTGTGATAATCGGCGGCGGGGTTGTTGGAACCAACGCAGCAATGATGGCGGTCGGTATGGGCGCTCAAGTGACCATTCTGGATCGCTCGCTACAGCGCATGCGCCAATTGGACGAGCATTTTGAAAGCCGATTGACGACGCGATTCTCCACAAAGGAAGCATTGGAAGAAGAAGTCTATTCGGCCGATGTAGTGGTAGGTGCTGTGCTTATACCCGGTGCTGCTGCTCCAAAGCTGGTAACGCGCGAAATGCTGTCCGGCATGAAGCCCGGCGCGGTGTTGTGCGATGTCGCTATCGACCAGGGCGGCTGTTTTGAAACCTCAAAGGCCACCACTCACGCTGATCCAATTTATGATGTTGATGGCATCGTCCACTATTGTGTGGCGAACATGCCAGGTGCGGTGCCGCTCACATCCTCCCTTGCTTTGAACAATGCGACATTGCCATTTGGTTTGGCGTTGGCGGATGAGGGGTTGGGCGCTTTGAAGCGTGACACAAACCTCGCCAATGGGTTGAATGTCCATAAGGGTAAAATCACCAATCTAGCTGTTGCGGAAGCGCTGGGCCTGGAGATGGTAGAGGTGATGAAAGCGATTTGAATCTGATATGGACGAGCTGCCCGCAACTTGAAACAAGTTGCGGGTGCATTTGAGCTAACGTCGCTCACCAATGATGTGGCGTAATATGACGCGGTGAATGAACCATTTCCCGCTTTAATTTCAAGCGCTACCTGTTTCAAGTGCAACAACAACTCAAGGTTTTAAAAGGGCTCGAAAGAGACCTTGACCATTTTTTCCAGAGGTGAAATTGGCAGAACATATACTCAAGGACGGCTATGCGGACGTTTGAGACATTCGACGCGAGGCGCAATCAGAGCAGATGAACGCGAAATTTTGGAGCCATACTCAACACTGTGAAACCGTTTTGAATGTCTTGTCCAACAAGACACCACGAATGACGGATTGACTATGCTAGGAAAAACGAAACGACCGAAAATAGTATCGATGCCGCGGGCAAAAGTAGCTCAATCTGAGTATATTCGAAGCAGAAATTCGAACGTCTCGTTACTACGCTTTCTCTACTATAGGCAGCAATCTCAAGCTCTTTTTCCATCTCAAGCGCTACTTCGAATTTCACTCTTGAGATCTCTCGAAATCTAAGTATTTGGAATAACCAGGAAATCGATATCACAAACCATGCAACGCTCAAGAGTTTGGGTGCATGATTGATGAAACTACTCGATAGATGATCGCTGGGAGCAGTTAGATAACCAATTGCCGCAATCGTCGCTGCAAGCACTGTGAAGTAGAATCTGTTAGTTAGGTACCTGCGATCGATGTTTTTCTCAATTGCATCACAATAGTTTATATAGACGGTCAGCTTGGCTGATCCATCATAAAATGACTTGCTATCCTCAGGCATTATGTTGTTTCCTACTTTTAAAAATAGAAGAAGATTTATCATGAATCCGAGTGTTAGTATAATTTGTCAACCGGATGGATTGCGAGCTGGCACGCAGATCGCCAGACTGCTCGCGCAAAACAATTTGTCTTTGATTACCAACTTCCCCTGTGACGTTGATACCGTCGTTTCGAGCAAAGCCGATACTTTGGTAAATGAGGAAACTGCCCTTGTAGTATTGCTGATCTCAGCGGGCTGGTTCCATACTAGGCGTGCTTCGTCTGGTGAGGCGTTGGAAGCAGGGACGATGAATAGGATTTTCTCGCTTGCCACAAGAGGGCAAAGTGTCAGAATTTACCCAATTATTTTGGAAGAAGAACTTGTAAGTCAAATCCAGACGAGCTGGATCGGAAATCTCCAATGGTATCTCGACACCACCCAAACTCGAAATCAGTTACTGGCTATCGTTGGCAAACTGGAGGAGTTGATAGACCCCGAAGAAGCGCACTCAGCATTTGAAGGAGCCGCGTCTGTCATTGCGGCTATTGAGTCTGCAAGCGCGATCGAGCTTGTTTCAGAGGAGCGCGTGCCCGAAGACAGGGTAGCTTATGACGTTTACTCAGCACGTCACAAATTCTATCAAACTGAAGCCTTGTATATTCACTTGTTCAGAGGAACAACAATATCAAAATCAGCAACGCACATTATGGCGAACCCAAGGATACTGGAGTGCAAGGGAGACATTTTCTTTGTTCTCAGCCACGAACGCAGACAGACGAGGCTTTCAGATCGGATCGACAACATAAAACGTGCATTAAAGACCGATAAGGTCAGATACATTGAGGATATCGTATCTCAACAAATTTCTCAAGTCGGGCTGCAGGCCATAGACGAAGCATCTTTCGTATCTGACCATTATTTCTTAGAGCCCCAACTTAAGCGATCTTTATTGCCCGACAATGCAGACGGATCGGAATTCGAAAGAGTGGTATCCTGGCTCGAAAGTGAGGACTCCGGGATAGTCGTAATCGAAGGACAGGGCGGGATCGGCAAGACATGGACAATGAAGGAGTTACACAGACGTATCGTGAGAGGTGAAGTATCATTCAGAAAAAAGATGTCCCGGAAAGTGATATTCATTTCCTCGACAGACATCAATCGCCCCAGCTCAATGCTGAATGATGTTAGCGGCAATATCACACTCTATGATCTCTATCATGCGTCAGTTTCGAGGGCTATGATGGAAGCCAAAGAAACCATTTTATCGCCAGAAACGTTTTACAACGCCTTAGCGATTGGAAACATAATAGTCTTTGTTGATGGCTTAGATGAAGTCATAGCGCGCCATCGAGCAACGTTTCAACCTGACGCGTTTTTTGAGGACATTCAAGAAAGATTGGGGACAGGTTCGAATGGAAAAATATTTATTTCCTGTCGGACTCTGTTCTTCGATCATTTTGAATATGTCATTCGCTATCCAAGTGTGCAGTCGTATGAGCTATTGGCGTTTGATGCTCCATCAAGAGAAAAATATTTCAGAGATAGCCTCGGCGCACTGACCAAGACCATAGAAACAGCCGTCGAAATGAGTGACACCCTTGCTCTAATCCCTGAAGCCTCGCGATACGTTCCATTTGTGTTGAGTCTGATCGTGGACATTCTATTGGAGGAAGCAGACGGTGGTAGAGCCATCAAATTTCATGACTTTAGTTCTGAACAACTCAATCCGCTGGACCACAGCGACAGAATTATTGGTCAATTTTGCGAGAGAGAAATAACCAAAATTGGTGACCCGCTGCGTTGCATGAACGTAGATCAACAGGTTGATCTGTTCTCAAAAATTGCCGTCGCAACTGAAGGCAAAAATGGGGCGCCCGATGGAGCTCTTATAACGGAATTGGTGATGTCCGCCACTGGGCTTCGTTCAGTCGGTGATATGGTGGATGCTTTTCTGTCCCATCCGTTTTTGTCGGTTGTGAGAGTGCGCGGTCGGGCGATAGTCAATCTCCGGTTTGACTTCATGAAGGAACATTTCCTTATGCTTCATCTAAGCCGTAAGCTCAAAAGCGATACTGCGATTGATGTTGTCGACCTATCGATCTTTATAAAATACTGCTCAGAGCGATCGGCTATGTGCAGTGGCTTAGTGAAACGTTTGAACACCTCAGATGATGAATTTGGCCTGACCATCATTGATTTCCATGATGCTGGGGAACGGCTCATCACTGACCACCTAACAGAGGACGAGGGCAATATCCTCAAGCCAGGAAGCACCTCATCCGAATTTTCATACAGTCTTATTACGCTGGTTTCTGAACAGCAGAGTCAGAACAATCGCGTTTCAGCTGAGAACTTCACGTTTGCCATAAAGGATATTTTTTCTACAAACGACACAATATCAAGAATGGCAATCATCGATACTGCACATTCTGATGAAACCGGCACACGAATTGATTTTCGAGGACTTACCTTTTCAGAGTGCCTTTTTCACTCGGTTGATATCTGGTCTTGTTCTTTTGATGAAAAATCATACTTCAATCGTTGCCGATTTATTTCCTGTGACGGTGTAAGGTCACGTGACAGCGGTATCACTGAGAAGACTTTTGATGCAAATTGTATATTCGACGATGTCTTCGAGAAGGTTTTCTCGGCTGGGCAGGTTCGTGTGGATGAGACCCAAACGAAGGTCAGAACGGACATCACTTCATTTGTCTATATTTATTATTCAGGTGGCGTATTTGTTGATTTCACTGAAGATTATTTAGCCAAACACTACGCTAGACGAAATCCAAGTGTGCAATTTAGAAAAATGTTTCGCACCTTTAGAAAGCATGAGGTGATCGTCCTCAACGCTAAAAAAAAGGATAAGCAATGGTATATGATAGCCCCATCTTATCAAAACGCTGTAGAAAGACTGATTTCGCAAGGTGTATTCTCTGGAAAACTACGAGATGTCGCTGAAGACCTCATTTGACAAGATAGAGCGAAGCATCGGTCTCTTCGACATCGCATTGAGTTATTCTGGAGACGCGGCAGCGCCCGCTTCAAGAATTGATGCAATGTCTCGCTTTCAAGGTCTGAGATTTTATAACTATGTAAATTATGTTGGTGATCAATTTGGCTACGATATTTTTGAGATAATGCGGTTCGTCTACTCGCATTGTGAGGTATCTGTATTGCTTAACTCGGCTAATTACCGTCAAACCTTGCCTACTCAATTTGAGTTTTCTCAGATTAAAAGGTCAACCTCACTAAGGGCTGCATATGTCGTTGAATTAGGCGGGCCAAAATTTGAGCTCAGAAATGCCGATGTTTACCACATCGATTCTCTTTCTGATGATGCAATTCTAGAAATTGCAACTTACTCCATCGGGCTCAAAGCAGTTTAAATGGTGAACCCATTCCCAATTCGTATGCGTATACCAGCCTGCTCTGTTTCGGTTTAGAGCTTGCGCTGATCGGATTGTATGTCCTGTGAGGATGACCTCCCCAAGGCTTCATTGTCATTGCAGGAATTTTGTGCGCTTTGTGCATGAATGTAGTCACACAACTAGGCTATGTCTCGACTTTCAATCGCTGCTACTGGCCATTCATTGAGAGATTTCTGTTTGTCGCAAATTGACCAAATTGAAACCGATGGCCGAATAAACTTGGGCTCAAAGCAGTCATTTCCCGCTTGCGTCAATGGCTGCATTACAATGCGATGCGATCTTGAACGGTGTGCCGAAATTTGGTTAGCCGCCCAATTTCAATTCGACCGTCAACTGTATTGCCAAGTCTCAATCCGAGGTGCGCCCAAATATCTCTTTGAAACGGGTCACGTTGGCTCGAAAACCCGATTCAAAATCACCATCCCCCGCGTGGTAGACGCTTTCAAATGAGATGACACCACCATAGCCATTATTGCGCAAGGCGTTGGCGATTGGCTTGAATAGCGGGCCGAGTTGTCCTTCGCCCATGGGGCGTATTTCCAGTGTGGCCCTTGGTGTGTCTACAAACACGTCCTTGATGTGAATATGTCCAAGATAGCCATCGCGGATTTCGTTATAACCGTCGGGGAAAGCGAGTTCGTGGCACCAGCAATTATTGCCCGGATCCCACAACACTTTCAGCACGTCTTTGGCGTCCAGCTCGTCAATCAATCGCCGCGCCGTGTAATTGGAATTGACCATCGTGCCATTGCCGGTTTCGACAACTAGGGTGATGCCTGCTGCCCGCGCCAGATTGACCGCAGGTTCGATCATTGGCGCCATTGAATCCCAGGCACCAAGGGCCACATTCCATTTTTCCGCGCCATTGGTTCCCCACAAGATCTGCTCTTTCTTCTGGGTCATAATCCGCACGAGCGGTGAACCAACAATATGGGCCATGTCGATGACCCGTTTCAGCGCATCCATGTGGCTGGTGTGGAGTTCATCGCCTGGCCTGTTGGCGCTGGTCATGCCGGCAAAAATGTGCCGAGACAGGCACGAAACCGGCTTTCCCCGGTCGCGTAACAATCGATCGATGTGAGCGATTTCAGATGCAGAATGGTCACCGACTTCATGTTCGCCAACAAATTGCAGCTCGGCATATTCAAGGCCGAACTCATCCATCACATCCAGTGCATGGGCGAGGTCGCGGCTGATGCCATCGCATATCACGCCAAGTTTCATTCCGTGCTCCCGACCTGTTATTATAGGTTGCTGGATGTTGCCCCGGCAGCAGAAAATTTGAAACCATCATTGTATTAATCCCAATTATGGAGGCGAATATGAGTGACCCTAAAACCTATTTAGAATTCTGGCCTTACTACCTGCGTGAGCACAGCAAACCGGCGACCCGGGCCTGGCACTATGTGGGCACTGCGATTGCAATAGCGGTTCTCACCTATGCCGTGTTGACCCAAAGCTGGTGGTTTTTGCTGGTGGCGGTGATTGCGGGATATTTGTTTGCATGGGTGAGCCACGGTTTCATTGAGCGTAACAAACCTGCCACGTTCACCTATCCGCTTTGGTCCCTGTTCAGTGATTTTCGCATGTTCTTTTATTTCATCACCGGCCAAATGGCACGGGAGCTGAAAAAGGCGGGCGTAGAATAACGCGCAGAAAAGTCATTTGTTTGGTGCACCAAACTGAAGGCTGTCTTCATGACGCCCTTCAAGCTACGCGATGGTGTCGGCGCGCCCCACATTGCGGCCTGAAAAAATACAGCCACCCAGGAAAGTGCCTTCCAAAGCATTATATCCGTGATAGCCGCCGCCACCAAACCCGGCGACCTCACCGGCGGCAAACAAGCCTGGGATCGTGCGCCCATCTTCCCCGACCAGTTGACCATTGAGGTTGGTTTGCAATCCCCCCAGCGTTTTGCGGGTGAGGATGTTCAGTCGCACTGCGATCAACGGCCCGTTGGCAGGGTCAAGAATACGGTGCGGCTTTGCGGTGCGCATAATTCTGTCGCCGCGATAATTACGTGCCGCATGGATCGCCATCACCTGGGCATCCTTTGAAAACGGATTGTCGATCTGCGAATCCCGCGCCGCAATTTCCGCGTGAATCCGCTCGTAGTTCAGCAGATCATTGCCACCAATCCGGTTCATGCCCCGGATCAGGTCTTCCAGATTGTCGGCCACCACAAAGTCTTCGCCTTTTTCCTTAAAGGCTTCGACTGCGGGCGTTGCCTTTTTGTTGAGAACCCGCTGACGGATTACTTCTTTCCAGCTTTTGGCAGCAAAATCCGGGTTCTGTTCAGAACCGGAAAGGGCAAATTCTTTTTTCACGATTTTTTGCGTCGTGATGAACCACGAATAATCATATCCGGTTTTCAGAATTTCAAGCAGGGTGGACAGACTGTCGAAGCCGGGCAGACAGGGCGGTTTGAGCCGATTGCCCTGAGCATCGAACCACATGGAAGAGGGGCCGGGCAAAATTCGGATGCCGTGGGCGGGCCAGATGGGATCCCAGTTTTTAACGCCTTCCACATAGTGCCACATACGGTCTGCATTGATCACATGGCCCCCAGCCTGTTGGGAGATCGCCACCATGCGCCCATCCACATGGGCCGGCACGCCCGCTACCATTTCCTTTGGTGGCGGTCCCAGGCGATCTGTGGGCCATGATTGGCGCACCAGGTCAAAATTACCACCAATGCCACCGGATGTAACCACAATGCTGGGGGCGAACAGTTCAAAATCATCGACGATATCACGATTGGTCGGCTTGCCACGATCGGCCTCGTCGGGCCCAAGAACCTCACCGCTCACCCCTATGGCAGCGCCGTTCTCCATGATGATATGGGAGCACCGGTGGCGAAATTTCAGTGTAATGTTCCCCGCCTTTTCATGCTCACGCACGCGCCGTTCAAAGGGTTCCACTGTGCCAGGACCAACGCCCCAGGTGAGATGAAACCGCGGGACAGAATTGCCATGACCCGAGGCAAACGAGCCGCCGCGTTCGGCCCAGCCAACGACCGGAAACCAGCGCATTCCCATGGCGTGGAGCCACGGGCGCATGTCACCGGCGGCAAAGTCGACATAGGCTTGCGCCCACTGGCGCGGCCAATGGTCTTCTTCCCGGTCAAACTGTGCACTGCCCATCCAGTCGCTAAGTGCCAGTTCGCGGCTGTCGCGAATGCCCATGCGGCGTTGCTCAGGACTGTCCACCAGCATCAACCCGCCCAGCGACCAAAAAGCCTGTCCGCCCAGAAAATGTTCCGGCTCCTGGTCAAGGATGGTCACTTTTTTCCCGCGATCGGCAAGTTCGGCAGCGGCAACCAGTCCGGCAAGTCCGCAGCCCACAATGATCACGTCACATTCTGGCATCTGATACATGCTCCATTATTTGCAGCAACCGCCGGTCCGGTTCCCGTCAGTGCAGCTTTCTATACCAGGCTACAACGGGCAATGTGACCACATACATCAAGATGCCGTAGACTGCGACCGGCAGGGAATAGACGCTGAAGCCGGGAGCGCCGGCCACCAATAGGGACGCGATTGCAATTCCCAGCGTTGAATTTTGAATTCCAGTCTCGATTGAAAGGGTTTTGGCTTCCTTCAGTGACATGCCCAACAGCCTTGGAATGCCAAATCCTATGGCCAGCAGCACGATATTGATCGCAACGAGGGCGAGGCCAATGCTCGCCAGATTTTCCATGAACAAGGACCAGTTTGCAGCAACGGCAGCGATGACAATGATGGCAAAAAGCACGGTCGCCACGTGGGAGATCATCGGCTCCATGCGCTGGGTCAGTTGTGGGTTTGCGGCGCGTATCATCAATCCAAAACCAATGGGAATGACCGTGAGTGCAAACATGGCAAACGCGATACCCAGGACATTGACCGATACAGCCGAACTGCCCATGAAATATTGAAATGACAGGCCAATGAGAATGGGCACCGTGACGGCACTCACGAGGCTGATGATTGCTGTCAGGGAAACGGACAGGGCCACATCCGCATTTGCCAGCCGTGAAATGACATTGCTGGTAACGCCGCCGGGACAAACCGCAAGGATCATGAATCCCACGGCCAGCTCGCCGGAAATGCCAAACGCATTGATAGTGAGAAACACAACAACCGGCAGCAAAATGATCTGGTGCACTGCCCCCGTGATGAAAGCAAAGGGCCGCTGCACCACACGGGTGAAATCAGTTACTGTCAGACCAAGCCCCAACGAAAACATGATAAACGCCAGACCCAGTGGCAGCACGATTTTTATCAGAATCTCCATCTACACCCTCCCTGAATTTCAATTCCCATCATGCTGGTTTTTGTCCCAAGAGCCATCGCCCATTTTGAAACAGGAGAAATAGTCCCCGGTTCAGATTATCAGGCAGCACCGGGGCGTCTATTCCAGCACAGTGGTTTCTTTGACCGCTTCCATGGAAACATAGGTCGATGTTTGCGACACATGGGGCAGGGCAGACAGAGTTTCCCCCAACAGGCGGCGATAATCTGCGATATTGGGCGTGCGCACTTTCAGCAGATAGTCAAAACCACCGGCTATCATGTGGCATTGCTCCACTTCCGCCAGCCCGATTACCGCCGTATTGAATTCGCTAAGCGCCTTTGCCCTTGTGTCGCTGAGTTTCACTTCCACAAAGGCAATGTGGTCGAGGCCCAGCCGCACCGGGTCAATCAGGGCGCGGTAGCCCAGAATATAGCCTTCATTTTCCAGGCGTTTTAGCCGCGCATGGCAGGGCGTTTTCGACAGGCCGATTTTCTGGGCCAGGTCGGTCACCGTTATGCGCGCATTGGTGCTGATGACGTGCAGAATCTTTCGGTCAAAATCGTCAAGCCCATCGATAGAAACGTTATCCAGGCGCATTGTCCATTCCATATTCAATATTTGGTGAAATTAGCTTTGAAATTCCAGAATTTCGGAGATTATATCTTAATACAATTGATAGACTGGGGCAAACGCCAGGAGTAACCCCACCATGCCGCAACCGCCGATCACAGCCGAGCCGATTTGTGAATCCACAGCGCTTCGTCAACTATTGAAGTCGGCGGCCATTACCGCCCCCCTGCGGCATCAGATGGAAACCCGCGCGGTGGAACTGGTGGAGCGCATTCGCGAAGACAGTAACCCTGGCATGATGGAACTGTTTTTGGGTGAGTACGGGCTTTCCAGCGATGAGGGTGTAGCGCTGATGTGTCTGGCGGAGGCGCTCCTGCGCGTGCCGGATGGGGCGACCATGGACGCGCTCATCGAAGACAAGATTGCACCCAGTTCCTGGGGGCAACACCTGGGCCAGTCTCATTCATCCTTGGTCAACGCATCCACCTGGGCGCTTTTTGTCACTGGCAAAGTTTTGGAAGAGGACGAAAGTGGTTCCATGGCCGGCATATTGCGGTCTGCCATCAAACGGCTGGGCGAACCGGTCATCCGCCAGGCCGTCACCCGTGTGATGAAAGAGATGGGACGCCAGTTTGTCCTTGGGGAAACCATTGAAAAGGCCATGTACCGTGCGAAGGAGAAACAGGCAGAAGGGTTTACTTATTCCTATGACATGCTCGGTGAAGCCGCCCGTACCGACCGCGATGCAAGGCGTTATCATCTGGCCTATAGCGATGCGATCAGCGAACTGGCCAAGGGTGTCGAGAGCGACGATATTCGCGAAAACCCCGGCATTTCCATCAAGCTTTCCGCACTTCACCCGCGCTATGAAACGGTTAAAAAAGAGCGCGTGATGGAAGAACTGGTGCCCCGCGCCCGTTCTTTGGCGATGCTGGCAAAATCCGCCGGCATTGGTCTCAATATCGATGCCGAGGAAGCCGCCCGGCTGGATCTTTCGCTCGATGTCATCGAGGCGATTTTGTCGGACCCCGTGTTTAAAAACTGGGACGGATTTGGCATTGTGGTTCAGGCCTATGGCCTGCGTGCCCCGGCCGTCATTGATTGGCTCTATGAACTTGCCACGCGGCTGGACCGTCGCATCATGGTCAGGCTCGTGAAGGGGGCCTATTGGGACACTGAAATCAAACTGTCGCAAGTGCAGGGCCATGAAGAATTCCCGGTCTTCACCCGCAAGGCGTCAACTGATGTCAGCTATATCTGTTGCGCGAAAAAACTATTGGGCATGACTGACCGGATCTATCCGCAATTTGCCACCCATAACGCACACACGGTCGCGGCGATTCTGGAAATGGCACAGGATAAATCCGCATATGAGTTTCAAAGGTTGCAAGGCATGGGGGAGGCCCTGCACGATACGGTTTTGCAGCGCCAGAATACCCGTTGCAGAATTTATGCCCCGGTTGGTGCCCACAAGGATTTGCTGGCTTATCTGGTGCGGCGTCTGCTGGAAAATGGGGCCAACTCATCCTTCGTCAATCAGATTGTTGACGAGGACGTGCCACCGGCAGAAGTGGCCGCAGATCCGTTTGCTGCCGTGGAGAAATACGTTGACGCCCCGCACAATCCAGCCATTGCTCCGCCCGCAAACCTGTTTGCGCCGGAACGTCAAAATTCCCGCGGTTGGGATATCTCCGATCCGGCCATTCTTGCTGATCTGGAAAATGGCATTGCCCGTTTCGACAAAAAAACATGGAACGCACGCCACGGTTCGACCGAACCGGTCAATGTGCGCAATCCGGCCACGGGCAATAAGGTTGGTCAGGTGGCATTCGCCAATGCCAAAGACGCAGCCATTGCCTGTGATGAGGTAAGGGATTGGTCGGATGTAAGTGCCGGTGAACGGGCAGACATTCTGCGCAAGGCAGCCGACCTCTATGAGGACAATTGCCATGAGATATTTTCCCTGCTCATCCGCGAAGCGGGTAAGACGCTGATCGACTGCATCAGTGAACTGCGCGAGGCTGTGGATTTCTTGCGTTATTATGCCAACGATGCCCAATCGCGGGATACAAAGCCAGCGGGCATCTTTGCGTCAATCGCACCGTGGAACTTTCCGCTGGCCATATTCTCCGGTCAGATGGCAGCTGCATTGGCATCGGGCAATGGCGTGCTGGCCAAACCGGCAGAAACAACGACCTTGCTTGCACATTTTTCTGTCAGCCTGCTTCACAAGGCCGGTGTCCCCAAAAATGTATTGAAGCTGGTGCCCGGCGCGGGCGCGGAAATCGGGCCGGTGCTGACTTCCCACCGCCGCGTCAATGGCGTGTGTTTCACCGGTTCAACCGCAACCGCCCAGTCGATCAACCGTTCAATGGCGGCAAACCTGGTGCCCCACGCACCGCTGATCGCCGAAACCGGCGGACTAAATGCGATGATCGTGGACAGCACCGCATTGCCGGAACAGGCTGTGCGCGATGTATTGGCCTCAGCATTTCAATCCGCAGGCCAAAGGTGCAGCGCATTGCGTGTGCTATACGTCCAGGAAGACATTGCCGACAATTTCATGAAAATGCTGTTTGGTGCGATGGATGAATTGCAAGTGGGCAACCCGCGCGATTTCGCAACAGATGTGGGGCCGATCATCACAGAAATTGCAGCACGTAAAATTCAGGATCATATCGATCGCGCAAATGCCGATGGCCGCCTGTTGAAACAGATCAATGCCCCCAAAGGCCCTAACTTTGTGGCACCCGCTGTCATATCGGTGAGCGGGATTGAAGACCTTGCCGAAGAAATTTTTGGACCGGTGCTCCACATCGCAACCTATGGCAGTCACGAGTTGGACACGGTCATCGACGCGATCAACGCCAAGGGTTTTGGTCTGACATTTGGATTGCACAGCCGCATAGACGACCGGGTACAGCACATCGTTGAGCGCATTGAAGTTGGCAATATCTATATCAACCGCAACCAGATCGGCGCGGTTGTTGGCTCGCAACCCTTTGGTGGCGAAGGGCTAAGCGGCACGGGCCCCAAAGCCGGTGGCCCACGATATCTGGACAGGTTTTATCAAACGCCAATCGCCCAAAGCATCAAGGCAGATGAACCGGCGACAGCGCCGCCTCTGGTTTCGCTTGATGACTTGAATGCGGAGTTTCAAAAAGCGGCATTGGCGAAAATTCCAGTGCAGCGGGAAGTTACGCTGCCCGGTCCCACCGGCGAATCCAACCGCTACACAACGCACCCCCGGCGGCGGGTATTGTGCCTGGGGCCCACCGCATTGGATGCACAAGCGCAGTGGCAGATTGCCACAGATATCGGTTGCGAGGCTGTCGCAATCGCGCCTGGGGTCAATAATGATTTGGCAGGGCATATTCACGGCGTGTTCCGCCGCGAATTTTTGGGCGAACTCGAAGAACTCGATGCCGTGATTTATTGGGGTGAAAACGCGCAGATTTTGCGCGAGCAACTGGCGGACCGGCCCGGACCGATTATACCGCTATTGATGCACGAGGATTTGGCGCACAGCTTGATCTTTGAGCGTCACCTGTGCATCGACACAACGGCCGCCGGCGGCAATGCGGCTTTGCTGGAGGCCCAATAGGTACGTATTTTAAAAAATAGCGCAGGGGGTGAGGGCTGAACGACGATGCGCTCAACCCTCTCAATTCCGGGTTCAGGAAGATCGAGTGCCGGGGCGGCTCATTCCACGGGCCAGCCGCCGATTGCACGGACTTCGAGGAATTCTTCTATACCCCATTTTCCACCTTCCCGGCCATTGCCGGACTGTTTCATGCCCCCAAAAGGCGCACCCGCACCGCGGCCTTTGCCGTTGATATCGACCATGCCCGAACGCAACAAACGCGAGACGCGGCGCGCCCGTTCCGGGTCGGTGGTTTGAATATAATTGGTCAGGCCATAATCCGTATCATTGGCAATGGCGATGGCTTCCTCTTCGGAATCAAATGGCATCATTGACAGAACCGGACCAAAGATTTCTTCGCGCATGATGTTCATGTCGTTGTTGCAGTCCGCAAAAACGGTTGGGCGCACGTAGAACCCTCGGTTTAGCCCGTCTGGCCGTCCAACACCGCCAGTCACCAGTCGTGCGCCTTCGTCGATGCCCTTTTGGATCAGATCCTGCACTTTGTCATACTGCATCTGGGATACCAAAGGTCCGATATGGCGGCCCTCTTTTGAGGCGGAATTGACTGCAGTGGCCTCCGCGGCTTCCTTTGCCTGTTCAACAGCTTCGTCATAGCGCGAACGCTCCACCAACATGCGTGTTGGCGCGTTGCAGGATTGGCCGGTATTGTTGAAACAACGGGCGATGCCCTGTTTGATCGCTTTTTCATCTGCATCAGCGAAAACAAGGTTTGCACCTTTACCACCCAATTCAAGGCTGACGCGCTTGATCGTCTCTGCCGCTGCAATCGTGATTGCGCGCCCGGCACGGGTGGAGCCGGTGAAGCTGACCATGTCCACGTCTTTATGCGCAGAGAGCTGGCTCCCCACGCCTGGACCATCGCCGTTTACCAGATTGTACACACCGGCCGGGACACCGGCTTCGTGCATGATCTCGGAAAACAAAATGGCAGAAAGGGGTGATTGTTCTGACGGTTTCAAAATCATCGTGCAACCGGTCGCCAGTGCCGGAATCACTTTCAGCGTGATCTGGTTCATTGGCCAGTTCCACGGGGTGATCAAGGCGCACACGCCAATGGGCTCCTGGATGATGCGGGTATCTTCGGCCCCGGCACGCAGGGGGGTCTCAAACTCAGATTCTTTGAGCGACTGAATAAAGGCATTGAGATGAAAGGAACCCGTGCCGGATTGCTGAGTCTTCGACATGTCGATGGGCGCGCCCATTTCCATGCTGATGGCTGCGCCAATTTCATCGGAACGGCGCGTATAGATGTCAAGAATGGACTCCAGCAATTCCAGCCGTTCCGCCTTGGACGACAAACGCCACTTGGGAAACGCGGCCTTGGCCGCCGCAACTGCGGCATCGGTATCGGCCTGCCCACCAAGTGAAATGGTCGCCGCCGCTTCCTCGGTAGAAGGGTTGATCACGTCAAAATCGCGCCCCTCAAGCGGAGCAACCCAGTTGCCATTAATGTAGAAGTTGCGTGCGTTTTCCATTTTTCGGGCCCTTTAAGATCGGTGTTGGGCGTATATTCCTGCAGTCACGACGACACGCAACCCTTAATTGGTGCTGTTGGGCTGGAATCATAACAATGCATTGATCACCGGCACCAAACGGCTAGGGTCAGGTGAGTATCCTGGCCCACTAATGGTCCAAAGTTCAGCATCTCGACAAGGTGAAACAACATGCAACTAACCGGCAACTGGTCCTATCCCACATCACTGCGGTTTGGGGCAGGGCGTATCCGCGAAATTGGCGAGGCCTGTCAATCTGCCCGCATCAAAAATCCACTTCTGGTGACAGACAAAGGCCTGGCAGATTTGGCCATTACTCGAAATACCCTCGACATTATGGAAGAGGCAGGGCTTGGCCGCGCTCTGTTCAGCGATGTTGACCCCAATCCTAACGAGATCAATGTGGCTGCCGGTCTTCAGGTTTATCGCGAGGGCGGACATGATGGGATAATTGCCTTTGGCGGTGGTTCCGGTCTCGACCTTGGCAAAATGCTCGCCTTCATGTCTCGCCAGGTGCGCCCGCTGTGGGATTTTGAAGATATTGGTGACTGGTGGACCCGTGCGGACCCAGACGCCATTGACCCGATCGTGGCAGTCCCCACCACCGCCGGGACCGGTTCAGAAGTGGGTCGTGCCAGCGTCATCACGAATTCCCAAACCCAAGAGAAGAAGATCATATTCCATCCCAAAGTGCTGCCCCGGGAAGTCATTTGCGACCCTGAACTGACCATGACGATGCCAGATTTCATCACCGCTGGCACAGGCATGGACGCCTTTGCCCATTGTCTGGAAGCCTATTGCTCGCCGCACTATCACCCCATGTCCCAGGGCATTGCATTGGAGGGCATGCGGCTGGTCAAGGAGAACCTGGTTACCGCTTTCAACGATGGCAACAATCTTGAGGCCCGTTCTCATATGATGGTGGCCGCCGCCATGGGGGCGACCGCATTCCAAAAAGGTCTGGGGGCCATTCATGCATTGTCCCACCCCATTGGCGCAATGCACCACACCCACCACGGCACCACCAATGCTGTGGTCATGCTGGAAGTGTTGAAATTCAACCGACCGGCGATCGAGATTGTCATATCAAACGCCGCCAACTACCTTGGCATTTCAGATGGGTTTGAAGGGTTCACCCAATATGTGGCCGACTTAAATTCATCGCTATCCATACCAAAGAACCTAACAGCACTGGGGGTGTTGAACCCGGATATGGATCGTCTGGTGGCTGGTGCCCTGGCAGATCCCAGTACCGGGGGCAATCCGGTTGAGATGACGCCCGACAACACGCGCAAGCTTTTGGAAAACTGCTTCTAGGCCAGAGCTCGTGGCGACAGTCGGGCGACATTGCAGTGTGGCCCGCAACCTGCGCTGCAACCTGTTACAGAAACTATGGAATTTCCCTCATTTGGGCACTACCCATTTCCGGATGCTTTGATACCATCGCCAAAAGCCCCGTTGGAAGCACGGGGCGTGCTTAAGTTAAGTGAATGGAAAATTGATGCAATATCACAGCCCCGCCAGCTTTGAAGATGCCGTAGGAATTGCCGCCAGTGCCGATGGCACAACACGGTTTCTCGCTGGTGGCACCGATGTGCTGGTTCAACTGCGCGCAGATGTATTCACCCCCGATGTCCTCATTGATGTGAAAAACATTGAAGGCGTGAAGGACATTGTTTGCGAAGATGGTGGATGGCGCATCGGTGCCGCCGTATCCGGGGCAGAAATGAGCGAGAATGCCGAACTTGCCCGCCAATGGCCGGGGCTTGTGGAGGCGATGGATTTGATCGGATCGACCCAGGTCCAGGGTCGCGCAACACTTGTGGGCAATCTGTGCAACGGATCACCCGCCGCTGACAGTGTGCCTGCCATGTTCGCAGCTGATGTTTCAGCAAATATCACCGGTCCCAATGGGGAACGCCGCGTGGCTGTCAGCGAAATACCGGTCGGTCCGGGAAAAACCAGTCTTGAAAAGGGCGAAGTGATCACTGCCCTGCATATACCGCAACGCGGTGACAACGCCGCCGATGCATATCTGCGTTTTATCCCGCGCACGGAAATGGATATTGCCGTGGTGGGCTGTGCGGTAAATCTTCGTCTGGACGGTGATACGATCAGTGAAGCGCGCGTGTCGCTGGGGGCGGTGGCCCCAAAGGTTCTTCTGGTTGATGAAGCAGCCCAGGCAATTATCGGTACATCGCTTGATGAAAATGCGTTGAATGCCTTGGCGGCGGCTGCGTCAGCCGCCTGCAATCCGATCAACGATAAACGCGGCACAATCAAATTCAGAACCCATGTGGCGGGCGTTTTGGCCCGGCGGGCGGCGAAGATCGCATATGACAGAGTGAGAGCATCAAAATGAGCATGATTCACGTTTCCACAACTATTAATGGCGATGAGGCCGAATTCCTGTGCGACCCGCGCGAAACCCTGCTGGATGTACTGAGGGATAAATTAGCGCTGACCGGAGCCAAGGAAGGTTGTGGCACAGGCGATTGCGGCGCGTGTTCTGTCACCGTCGATGGCCGGTTGGTGTGTTCATGCCTGGTGCTTGGGGCTGAAGCCCAGGGCAAGTCTATCACCACCGTTGAAGGTATTGCTGAAGGTGAATCCCTGCACCCATTGCAGGAAAAATTCATCGAATATGCCGCGTTGCAATGCGGCATCTGCACGCCGGGAATTCTGGTGGCAACAAAAGCTTTGCTGGAGAAAAACCCCGATCCAACCGAAACGGAAGTGCGCTACTGGTTGGCTGGCAATCTGTGCCGCTGCACCGGATATGACAAAATCATCCGCGCTGTCATGGACACAGCTGCTGACCTTAGAAAGGCATCCTGATGGCTTTAGATGACAAAAAGAATGGTGAGTTCAAGGTTGTTGGCACAAGGCCAAACAGGCCAGACGGTGTAGACAAGGTAACAGGGCGGGCAAGATTTGGCGCAGACGTGTCGGCACCAGGCATGCTGCACGCCGCCATCGTGCGGTCTCCCCACGCCCATGCAAAAATTCTCAAGATCGACACGTCGCGGGCAATGGCCTCAAAGGACGTGAAAGCGGTTGTGACGCGGGCTGATTTTGCCGAAGGCCTGGAAGGCGATGATCTGAATGTTCTGGAAAATGTCATGGCTGGGGAAAAAGCGTTATATGACGGCCACGCGGTCGCGGCAGTCGCGGCAACTTCGCCTCTTGCCGCGCGCGATGCAGCAAAACTCATCGACGTGACATATGAAATACTGCCCCACGTCACCGATGTGGATAAGGCCATGGCCAAGGATGCGCCGGTGATCCGTGAAGGCGCGGCCGATAAATCTGTCCCGCCGGGACTGCATCCCAATGTTGTGCGCTATCATGAAAGCGGCCACGGCGATGTGGAAGAAGGCTTTGCGCAAGCTGACCTGGTCATCGAAGATAGCTTTGTCACCGAAGCCGCCCACCAGGGATATATCGAACCCCATGCTTGTCTGGCGCAACTGGACGCTGACGGCAAAGGGGAAGTGTGGTGCTGTACCCAGGGCCATTTCAACGTCCAGAAAATCTGCGCAAAACTGGTCGGCACCGACGCCAGCCAAATTCGTGTAACCGCCTCTGAAATCGGCGGCGGCTTTGGTGGAAAAACCGCCGTGTTCATTGAGCCGGTGGCCTTGGCATTGTCACGCAAAACCAACCGTCCGGTAAAACTGGTGATGAGCCGGGCCGAGGTATTCAGAGCCACGGGACCAACGGCATCCACATCAATGGACATCAAAATCGGCATGACATCGGATGGCAAAATCACCGCAGGGCAGGGCACGTTCCGCCTGCAGGGCGGGGCCTTTCCCGGTGCGCCGATGGAATTCACCGCCATGTGCGCCTTCGCACCCTATAATTTGGAAAATGTATTTCAGGTCGGTTATGACGTGATGTCGAACCGGCCCAAACAGGCCGCGTACCGGGCGCCGGGTTCACCCATGGCTGCCTTTGCCGTGGAATCGGTGATCGACGAGCTTTGCTCCCAACTTGGGCTGGATCCCATTGAGGTGCGCCTCATGAATGCGTCAAAAGAGGGCACAAAAGCATCCTACGGCCCGCGGTTTGATCGCATTGGATTGGTGGAAACCCTGGAGGCTGCCAAAGCCCATCCCCATTATTCTGCGCCCCTGGCGGAAGGTCTGGGCCGGGGCGTGTCCTGCGGCTTCTGGTTCAACCATGGGGGCGAAACAGCCGTCACGCTGGCATTGTCCGAAGATGGCACAGCCGCCTTGTCCGTCGGCACGCCAGATATCGGCGGCAGCCGGGCGTCCATGTGTCAGATGGTGGCGGAGGAACTCGGCATTCCTTACGAAAAAATCCGCACAACCGTCGCAGACACCGCAACGCTTGGATACAATGAAGTCAGCCACGGATCACGAGTGACCTATGCCAGCGGATTGGCGGCCATCAATGCCTCGCGCGACGCTGTCGAGAAATTATGCGGCCGCGCGGCTGCCAAATGGGGAATTGATCCAGAAGCTGTCTATTGGGACAGCGGATATGCCAAACCGTCCGGCCCCAATGCCGGTGATTTTGAACCACTGGCACTGGCCGACATCACCAAGAATATGGGCGCTACTGGCGGTCCGATTGTTGGGCATTTCGAGGCCACACCGGAAGGCGCCGGCGTCAGTTTTGCCACCCATATTGTCGATGCCAGAGTGGACAAGGAAACAGGCAAAACCAGTGTTGAGCGCTACACCGTGGTGCAGGATGCCGGCAAAGCCATTCATCCCACCTATGTGGAAGGTCAATATCAGGGTGGCGCTGCCCAGGGCATCGGCTGGGCATTGAATGAAGAATACATTTATGGCGAAGATGGCCGCCTGCAAAATGCAAACTTTCTCGATTATCGCATTCCCGTGGCATCAGACCTGCCAATGATCGACACGGTGATTGTGGAAGTTCCAAACCCCGGCCACCCCTATGGTGTTCGCGGTGTGGGCGAGACATCCATCTGCCCCCCTTTGGCGGCCATCGCCAATGCCGTATCGGGGGCAGCGGGTGTGCGTTTGAAACAATTGCCCATGTCACCACCGCGCATTCTGGAAGCTCTGGACGTCCAGGCCAATGGTTGAAGTCAACCTGTGGTCAGGCCTGCGCACCCATGCAGGTGGGAACCTCAAAGTCGATGTGGAGGCCACCAATATCGGTGAAATGTTGGCGCAATTGGCTCAAACCCACCCCGGTCTGGCCCCCTTTATCGAAGCAGGCGTATCGGTCGCCGTCGATGGCCGTATCATCGCCAATGATCTCACAGAACCAATCTACCCGGACACTGAAATCTACCTTATTCAACAACTGAAAGGCGGATAACCCACGCGCTCCGTTTTGCGCATAGGGATGTGCTGATGTTTGGCTTGTTGATGAGTTGGCTGGGGAACCTGGATTCGAACCAGGACTAACGGAGTCAGAGTCCGTGGGTCTACCGTTAACCTATTCCCCAGTGCGGCCCGTTGTTTTGGGCGGCTGCGACGGTTTTTGTGTCGGTGGTTGCGGTTTAGGCACTGGCTGCGAATGCGTCAAGGGAGATATTGGTGGCCCGATTGGGTTTCGCGCCTTTTTGATGCGACCATGGGCAAGTTGGTGTTGATCACGATTTCATCTTGTTCTTGTCGGTCAAGTTGATACAGTTTCAGCAACTTAAATTTGTGCCTGCCAAGCGTATCCAAGAGCACAATGGCGATTGGAAGACGGGCGGCAGCAGAAAGTATCCGGTGTCCGACAATACGACTGGGGATTGCCCCGGCAAACGGCCTGGACAGAGCGTAGATGGACGAGAAGGCGGCGCTGAAGAGCGTGCCGGACCGACCGTCAAGAAAGGTCGAAAAAGGGGGCGGAGACGCCGCCGCGCGACTGTAAAAAACGCTCAGGCCGAGAATGCTGTTGTTTTAGAGGGCGGCTTGTCCGCACCTGAAAATGCAGCACGTCAAAATTCCAAACACCTGTCGTCCCAGCATTTACCTGTAACGCGCCCCCATGAAGCAAATGCTCAGTCTGCCCATTCAAATGAGCGGGAAGAGCCGGCCCAAAAGTCGCCACGCAAGAATCGACGGCGCAGGCGCAAGGGGCGCAGCGCACCGGCAGCGCAAGCCAATGCTGGCCAACCCGAAATTGGACCCGACATTCGGTCAGATACTGGGCCAGGCACTGGGCTCGAAAATGAGCCCGAAAATGGGACGGCTCACTCACACGCTCCCGCGTCCGCTCAAACGTCTGATGCGACTGAATCGGCCAGCACGGCCAGGTTAGAAAATCAAACCAAATCCTCCCGCCGCCGCACCACGCGCCGGCCACGGCGCAAGGACAAGCCCGTTGCGCCGGTGGTTGGCACGGACCCCCGCCATGGCGTGGAAAACACGTCTACGCGAGCCAACCGTTCTGCACGCCCCAAGCGTGAACATCAGCCACCGGTCAGACGTAAGCCCCGCGACGGTGCCGGGTCTTCCCCGTCAGCAACCAATGCCTATGCAGCGCTGGATCTGGGGACGAATAATTGCCGGTTGCTGGTGGCGGTGCCCCAGCAACCGGGACGGTTTCGTGTGATTGATGCCTTCTCGCGCATTGTGCGTTTGGGGGAAGGGCTGGGCGCATCGGGGCGGCTGGCGGATGCGGCCATGGAAAGAGCGGTGGGTGCACTCGCCGCATGTGCGCAAAAACTCAAGAACCGGCCTGTCAAAGGCGTGCGCCTGATCGCTACGGAAGCCTGTCGTCGGGCAGAAAACGGTGCTCTGTTTTTGCACAGGGTGAAAGAAGAGACCGGACTGGATTTGGAAATTATCGACCGGGAAACAGAGGCTCGCCTGGCGGTTGCCGGGTGTGCAAGCCTCGTTGACCGCAAGGCGCGCGGTGTTGTGCTGTTTGATATTGGTGGCGGGTCATCTGAACTGGCGCTGCTCGATCTGGAAAAACGCCGAAAGCATGACCTTGGGCCCGCAATGGTGTCGTGGACATCCATGCCGTTTGGCGTGGTGACGCTGTCGGAAAAACACGGGGGCGGGCGGTTGGTCACGCGCAGTGTTTTTGAAACCATGGTGGCTGAAGCAAGCGACTATCTGGCCACGTTTGAAGGCCGTGACGCCCTGGAAGATGCGGCAAAACAGGGAGAGATTCACCTCCTTGGCACCTCCGGCACCGTCACAACCCTGGCGGGGATTCATCTGGAACTGCCCCGCTATGACCGGCGGCGGGTGGATGGTACATGGATGGCCTCAGCGCAGGTTACCCGCATGGTCGACGCGCTGGTTGATATGAGCTTCGAAGACCGGGTAAGCAATCCTTGCATAGGGCGCGACCGGGCAGATCTGGTATTAGCCGGGTGCGCCATATTGGTGGCCATTCAACGCATGTGGCCATGCGAAAGACTGCGGGTGGCGGACCGGGGCTTGCGCGAAGGCCTGCTGACGGAAATGATGAATGCTGATAATGCCTGGATAAGAAAACCAAATCGGGCAATCAGAAAACGATAATTCGCGCCCAAGTGAGCTGGCCATTCCAACGATGGATCGACCGGCATCTGGCCAATTAAACGATCCCAAAGGAAAATGTGCATGGCACGCAAAACCACTGGCGGCAGAAAAGAAGGCAGCGGCGGATCAGGCCGCTCCCCCAATCTGCGCAACATGCACACCAAGGTGAAAACGGCTCGCGGACGCAAAATCTCGTCCACCCTGTGGTTGCAGCGCCAGTTGAACGACCCATATGTTCAAAAAGCCAAGGCAGAAGGCTATGCCTCCCGCGCAGCCTATAAATTGCTGGAAATTGATGAACGGTACAATTTGCTGAAACCGGGTCAGCGCGTGGTGGACCTTGGTGCAGCCCCCGGTGGCTGGTGTCAGGTGGCAGCAGCGAAAACCGGTTCCACCGCAGATGATATTCGCGTGGTCGGCATCGACTATCTGGAAATGGACCCTGTTGCCGGTGCGACGATTCTGATGAAGGATTTTCTCGATGATGATGCACCACAATTACTGATGGACGCTTTGGGCGGACATGCGCCCGATATTGTGATGTCGGATATGGCTGCCCCAACAATCGGTCACCGCCGCACCGACCATATGCGCACGATGGCGCTGGTCGATGTGGCGCTGGATTTCGCACTGAAAGTATTGGCGCCGGGCGGACATTTCCTGTCGAAAACATTCCAGGGCGGCACGGAGCAACACCTGCTTGCCCTGATGAAACAAAATTTTGCATCCGTGCATCATGTGAAGCCGCCAGCAAGCCGTGATGGCTCCGTCGAACTGTATCTGTTGGCCAAGGACCGTAAGGCGATGCCAGTAAATCAGCGCTGATCCGCGCCGCACATATGGGCGCTTGTCTCAGTTCGTGTTCTGCTCAGTTGGTTTTTGAATAAGCTGCGGTCTTTTTGTTCAGCGTAATGCGGCGGGCGCGCAGGCGTGCGTGATAGGTGCTGTCACTTTCACCTTTCTTGCGTTTGAGGCGGTGTTTGAAAAACACGCGCCGTTTCTTGGCGTTTTTGGCGCTCTTGGTATTCTTGGAACCGGATGTTTTTTTCTTGCTGCGAACGCGCTTGGAAACTTTTGCGGATTTTCGGGCCTTGCTGGCCTTGGTGCGTTTGGTCGGCTTTGTTGCAAGGCTTGCCTGTTTTCTTTGCGCCAGACGCTTGGCCCTGCGTTTGGCGATCCAGCCTTTCAGGCTGCCAGGTTCGGCGTCTTTTGCTTTGGGAGTTTTATGGGTGGTCTGCTTGGCTTTGCGTTTTGATGTCGCGGATGCGGATTTCTTAGAACGTTTGGCAAGCGATGATTTCGCGCGCTTGTCCTTGGATTTGCGAACGGAGCCGGTAATGGTTGTATCCACACCGGGGACGCCCTTGTCGTCTTTGAGTTTGTCGTCTTTAAAGATGCGCGCCAGCAGGCTGCGGCGTTTGACGCTTTCCTTTTGTCCCGGGGCGAGTGCCTTGGAAACCCGCGCCGAGCGTTGGGTGGACTTGCTCTGTTTTTTCGCAACGGAGGCTACAACCGGTGCACTGCGGCGGGGCTTTGGTCCCCGTGGCGACGAACTGCCGCGGATATGGACAATCTTATAGCCGTCGCGCTTGAGGCGGCGCAAAAGCTGCGGCAGGGCATTGGCAGTTTTGTGTTGAATGTCATGCAACAAAATCACCCCCCGGCCATGGCGTTTGAGCCGGGACATGACACGCTCCACCATTGCGGCGCCGGAGGATTTCTTCCAGTCCTGGCTCATCACCGTGGCAGAAAATGGCAGCAGTCCTTGTTGTCTTACGATGGCATCCAGCCGCGCATTGCGGGACAAATAGGGATACCGGAAAATCCGTGTTGAGGCGCGTTTCTGCGACCCAAGTGCCCGGTTGACGGAGTTTACACCGCTGATGATTGTGCGCTTGGCGGCATCGAGGGAAACCTGTTGCAGATTGGTGTGATCCTGGGTGTGTTGGCCGATTGTGTGACCTGCCGCCGCCACACGTTTGAGCAATCCGGGATAGGAGCGCGCCATATTGCCCACCACGAAAAAGGTCGCTTTCACGCACTCGTTTTCTAGCGCGCGCAGCACCTTTGGCGTGGTGGCAGGCGAGGGGCCATCGTCGAATGTCAAAACCACTTCGCCGCGGCGCAGGCCAATGCCACCGCTGCCGCCGGTGCCCATGTGGGCGTTGAAGGATTTAATTGTAATGGTGCGCTCAATGCCCATGCAGGCCTGGGCAATAGTGGTGAAAGCGAAATACAGAAAAAAGGCCGTAAGTATTCCTGTCGCGCCGCATGGCGCGAAACGTCCAATTCGTATCATCCCCATCCCTCAGTTCGATTTTGAACTTGTTGAACTAGATACGAATCAACCTCTTAGCCAATTTCTATCACAGGAGCGGTCAACTCAAACCGGTAAACACCCAATTGTCTGCAAAAGAAGCAAGGTGATTCCTTTTTGCCACAGTCCGCTCGCGGTGGGTCGGTGATGCCCTGGCCGGGGGATTGGTCGTGTGGGCTGTGACTTTCAACACGAAAGTTGCCCGTGTGGGCATGTGCACCCTTTCGCCTGTGGCAGGGGCATGTTAGGCGAGGCCGTCAAACGATGGTGTTGCAATCGACATCACCGGCGCATTGCGCAGCTTTCACAAAGCCTTTTTCATGGGCTTGCTTTTCAAGGTTTGACACATGGCTGAAATCATCACCACTCTTACCGGCCAGGACGCACTCACATTCGATGATGTGTTGCTGCAACCGGGACATTCGCAGGTCATGCCGGGCGAAGTGGATGTTTCCAGCCGCCTGACGCGCGATATTGTTTTATCGCTGCCCATCATCTCTGCCGCCATGGACACGGTCACTGAATCCCGGCTGGCGATTGCCATGGCCCAGGCCGGTGGCATTGGGGTCGTTCATCGCAATCTAACGCCTGAACAGCAGGCCGAAGAAGTGCGGCAGGTGAAGAAGTTTGAAAGCGGCATGGTGGTCAATCCGCTGACAATTGGCCCGGACGCCACGCTTCAAGATGCCCTTGATGTCATGAGCACCAATCGCATTTCAGGCATTCCCGTGGTTGAAAATGGTGGCACCGGGGGGCACCACACCGGCCGCCTTGTGGGCATATTGACCAACCGGGATGTGCGCTTCGCGTCTGATCCAGGACAAAAGGTCTATGAACTGATGACCCGCGAAAGCCTGGTCACGGTGCGTGAGGGTGTCAGCCAGGACGATGCCAAGAAACTGCTGCACCAGCATCGTATTGAGAAATTGCTCGTCGTGGATGGCAAAGGTCGCTGCACCGGCCTGATCACTGTCAAAGATATGGAAAAGAGCCAGCTTAACCCCCACGCAACCAAGGACGAAACCGGCAGCCTGCGCGTTGCCGCCGCCACGACTGTGGGTGCCGATGGGTATGAAAGGGCGGAACGGCTGATCGATGCTGGCGTTGACCTGTTGGTGATTGACACCGCCCACGGCCATTCCCAGCGCGTTCTGGATGCTGTGACCAAGGTCAAGAAAATGTCGAATAATGTGCGCATTGCCGCAGGCAATGTGGCGACTGCCGAGGGCACAAAGGCCCTGATCGACGCCGGCGCGGATGTTGTCAAAATCGGCATCGGCCCAGGGTCCATCTGCACCACCCGCATTGTGGCAGGTGTTGGTGTGCCGCAATTAAGCGCAATCATGGGGGCGGTTGATGCCGCCCATGAATCCGACACACCCATTATTGCCGACGGCGGCATCAAATATTCTGGTGATCTGGCCAAGGCGCTGGCCGCTGGCGCATCGACGGCCATGGTCGGCTCCCTGTTGGCGGGTACGGATGAAAGCCCTGGCGAAGTCTATCTGCACCAGGGGCGTTCGTTCAAATCCTATCGCGGCATGGGATCCGTGGGCGCGATGGCCCGGGGGTCTGCTGACCGCTATTTCCAGTCAGAAGTGACCGACCAGTTGAAACTGGTGCCCGAGGGCATCGAAGGACAGGTGCCCTATAAAGGGCCCGTGGGGTCGGTTCTGCACCAACTGGCAGGGGGACTGCGCGCATCAATGGGATATGTTGGCGGCGCAAACCTGCAGGAATTTACCCAAAAGGCGAAGTTCGTCCGCATCTCCACCGCAGGGCTTGCTGAAAGCCATGCCCACACGGTATCGATCACCCGCGAGAGCCCCAACTACTCACGACGTTAGAGCCTCAAATCAGCCCGCTGGAACCCATCAAATGGAACTCATAAAACCACTCTGGACCGCCGCGTCTGATCTTCAGGTCAGGGCGCTAGTTCTCATTGTGCTGGCCAATATGATTTTGGTGTTGCGCCTCTACGGCGTGATGTCCCGTGCCCGTTTCAAGGCGGTAAAGGCAGGCAAGGCCAGTGTGGACACCTATAAGGCCACCCAAAACGAACCTGAGGAAGTGGCGGTGTTTACGCGCGCGGTCGCCAATCAGTTTGAAGCGCCGGTTCTGTTCTACGCATTGGTTGCCATATCATTGGCCCTGGATGTGACCAGCTGGCTCACTGTTGCGCTTGCTGCCGGTTTCGTGATTTTGCGTTGGCGACATGGGCTGGAAATGGTGGGCAACCACAATGTGCTCAAGCGCAGGCGGATATTCATATATTCATTCTATTTGCTGGTCGCGATGATGGCGGAGTTGGGCATATCTGTGATGTTGTGGGCTTGATGTCATGAGGCTTGGTGGCAGATTACAGGCGGCAATCGATGTTCTGTCCGACATTGAAAAACGCAAACGTCCGGTCTCGGAAGCTCTAAAAAGCTGGGGGCTGGAACATCGGTTTGCAGGTTCGGGCGACCGCGCAGCCATTGGCAATATTGTTTATGATGCGTTGCGTAAGAAAAGCTCAACCCAATATCTCATGAACAGCGACAGCACGCGCAAACTGGTGTTCGGCACCATTTTGCGCGACTGGGACATGGATGCCGCAACTCTCAATGCAGCCCTCGATGGCGATAAATTTGCGCCCGAACTGCTCACGGAGCAGGAAATCGAAGCATTTGCCACGCGAAGTCTTGCCGATGCGCCCGACCATGTGGCCGCTGACGTGCCGGAATGGCTGGTGCCTTCGCTACAGGCAAATTTCGATGCCGAATGGATGGGGGAGGCACAGGCTCTGGCCCAGCGGCCACCGGTTGATTTGCGGGTTAATACGCTTAAAGCGTCCCGCGAAAAAGTGGCGAAATCCCTGTCGCGGTTCAACATCCAGAACACAGGCACCGCGTTAAACGGCTTGCGCATAGAACCGGGCCGGGGGGCCTCGCGCCAACCCAATGTTCAGGCCGATGCCGCGTTTCAAAAGGGCTGGTTCGAAGTCCAGGATGAAGGCAGTCAGATTGTTTCGGATCTCGTATTCGCTCAACCAGGCGAGCAGGTGCTTGATTTTTGCGCCGGTGCCGGTGGCAAGACCCTGGCGCTGGCGGCGTCCATGGGCAACAAAGGCCAGATCCACGCCTATGATTCCAGCCGCAACCGGCTAAAGCCCATCTATGAAAGACTAAAGCGCGCCGGTGCGCGCAACGCACAGGTGCATGCCCCCGATGGGGACATGTCAGACCTTGTTGGCAAGCTTGACCGTGTGGTGGTCGATGCGCCGTGCACCGGCACGGGCACCTGGCGTCGCCACCCCCATGCCAAATGGAAATTAACCCGCGAACAACTCGAAGCGCGCCTGACCGAACAGGAAGAAGCTTTAAGTGAGGCCATGCCGTTTGTTAGGCCCGGTGGTTTTCTCGTTTACATTACCTGCAGTATTCTGCCCGAAGAAAACGAAAACCAGATAACAGCTTTTTTGAGTGACAATCCCGGTTTTGAGCTTCTTTCCGCAGGGGAAGTATGGCAGGACCAGTTTGGGTTCGATAAGGTGCAGCCCTGGTCCAGTGATATGAAAACAATCACACTCACGCCGGCTTCCACCCTGACGGACGGATTTTTCTTCGCTGTTCTGGCGCGCAATGCCTGAACAAAAAAGCTGAGGGTTAGCTCGTGGCCAAATTTGTAATGTTCCTAGTGTTTGTTGTTGCCGTCCAGGCAATTGGCGGATTGATTGGCACAACATTCACCCCCGGCGCTTGGTTTGACACTCTCAACAAGCCATTCTTCAACCCGCCCGGATATCTGTTTGGGATTGTCTGGCCGGTGCTTTATTTTCTCGTGGCAATTGCTGGCTGGCGCGTTTTCATGAGTGAAGGCACCATTCCTGGATGGGGATTGTGGGTTGCGCAAATGCTGTTGAACTTTGCCTGGAGTCCGGTGTTTTTCGGTGCCCACCAAATTTTCTGGGGCATGTGGATGATCCTGGCCACGCTGGCGCTGTCTGTGACCTTTATCTCCACCACCTGGCACCGTGACCGCGTCGCAGCACTTTGCTTTATGCCCTATTGTGTGTGGCTTGCTTTCGCCTTGCTGCTTAATACCACAATCTGGATTATCAATTGATCATAAATTTGATGTGTGCGTTGTGTCACTCTTATCGCCTAGCCAGTGCCGAAAACGGAGCTTAGCATCCGGCTATGGATTGGAACGAATTCCTGATTGATCAATTGACCTCGCCAGAAAAACTGGTGGGGCACCTGTCCTATTTGCTTTTAATTCTGTCGATGATGATGCGCTCCATGACATGGCTGCGCATTGTCGCGATCTCTGCTGGCCTGGTGTCGGCGGTCTATGGTTATGCGCTTGGCGAATTTGTCATCGTTTTTTGGGAAGTGATTTTCGTTTCCGTCAACCTCATTCAATTGTTGATCCTGGAGATCGAAAACCGGCGGGCCAAGTTTTCCGAATTTGAAAAGCGCTTTATTGAACATTCATTGCCCGGCGTTGAAAAGGCCCATGCCAAGCGCCTGTTGCGCATTGCTGCGGTGACAGAACATCCTGCCGGAGAGGTGCTGACAACCGAAAACCAACCCGTTGATGAACTTCATTTCATCTTGGAAGGCGCGGTGCGCATTGACAAGGGCGGGTCCATGGTTGGCGTGTGCGGGCACAATGATTTCATTGGCGAAATCGGCTTCATGCTGGGCAGCAATGCAAGCGCGACAGCCGTTGTGACCAATGATGTAAAATGCTTCACCTTCTCCCATTCCAAATTGCGCGAAATGCTGGTCAAGGAAGACAATCTGCGCCACGCGCTCGATTCCAGTTTCAACCGCAACCTTGTGGGCAAGCTTGTCAAATCCAATGAAGGGCAGGGAATTGTGTCTGTGCCTTTGCCATTGGGAGGGGAGCCTCAGGGAGCAGACAAAGACAAGAAGGACAACACGCTGGAAACGTCCTGAATGGTCCTTTTCGGGGCGTTGTTTGTTGGGGAGCACAATTTGCCTCGCTTGCCGCCATGGCCCTGGCGGCGTAAGCGGTGTCTTAGCAATCCGGTTTGTTAAAATGGCTTTCCTCCCCATGACTTCTTTGCCTTCGGAAATTCTCCACGAGCAGACAATCCTCATCATCGATTTTGGCAGTCAGGTGACTCAGCTTATCGCCCGGCGCGTGCGCGAAGCCGGTGTGTATTGTGAAATTGTGCCGTTCAATACGGCAGATGAGGGGTTCAAACGGCTCAAGCCCGCCGGGGTAATTTTTTCGGGCGGCCCCGCGTCGGTCGTGGAAGAAGGCTCGCCAAGGGCACCACAATCAGTATTTCAGTCGGGTGTTCCCATATTGGCAATTTGTTACGGCCAGCAGACCCTGTGCACCCAATTGGGCGGCGTTGTCGAAGGCGGGCATCACCGCGAATTCGGGCGTGCCGAGGTGACGATCGAGAAATCATCCCCCTTGTTTGCCGGCATTTGGGAAACCGGAAAATCCTATCCGGTTTGGATGAGCCATGGCGACCGGGTCACCGAACTGCCGGAGGGATTTGAGGTTGTGGGCACGTCACAAAATGCGCCCTTTGCCATCGCCGTCGATGAAGTGCGTAAATATTATACGACAATGTTCCATCCCGAAGTTGTGCACACGCCCGATGGTGCAAAATTGCTGGCGAATTTCGTGCACAAGATTGTCGGCTTGTCTGATTCATGGACAATGGCCGCCTATAAGGATCAGGCAATCGCCGCCATTCGCGAGCAGGTTGGTGATAAGCGCGTGATCTGTGGCCTGTCGGGTGGTGTCGATTCATCCGTGGCTGCATTGCTTATCCACGAAGCCATTGGCGATCAACTGACCTGCATTCTGGTGGACCACGGCCTGATGCGCATGAACGAAGCCAATGAAGTGGTCACCATGTTTCGCGAACATTACCAGATTCCGCTGGTTCATGTGGACGCGGCTGACATGTTTATTTCCGCCCTTGAAGGTGAGAGTGATCCGGAAACCAAACGCAAGATCATCGGCAAGCTGTTTATTGATGTGTTTGACGAGGAGGCGGGCAAGATCGGCGGCGCAGATTTTCTCGCCCAGGGAACGCTCTATCCCGATGTGATTGAAAGTGTCAGCTTCACCGGCGGTCCCTCGGTGACAATCAAGTCGCACCATAATGTGGGTGGATTGCCGGAACGCATGAATATGCAATTGGTCGAGCCGCTGCGCGAATTGTTCAAGGATGAAGTGCGGGTGCTCGGCAAAGAGCTTGGATTGCCAAAGAGCTTTATTGGCCGTCATCCATTCCCAGGGCCTGGGCTTGCCATTCGCTGTCCCGGCGGTATTTCCCGTGCCAAGCTGGAAATCCTGCGCAAGGCCGATGCCATATATCTCGATGAAATCCGAAAGGCTGGCCTGTACGACACGATTTGGCAGGCATTTGCAGTTCTGCTGCCTGTGCAAACCGTGGGCGTCATGGGCGATGGCCGTACTTACGAATTTGTCTGTGCGCTGCGGGCGGTCACATCCGTCGATGGCATGACGGCAGATTTTTACCACTTCGACATGAATTTCCTTGGCCGTGCAGCGACCCGCATCATCAATGAGGTCGAAGGCATCAACCGCGTCGTCTATGACGTGACCAGCAAGCCACCGGGCACTATTGAATGGGAGTAGTCGGTTTTCGACCGTCTTTGAGTTGATTTCAACAACCTGCGCTGGCCGGATTGCGAGCTGAAACCGGCTCAATCAACACAGGTTTGCAGGGTCTTGCTAAGGCCATGGCGGCGCATGTCTTCCAGATCTGCACAAACCAGTTGCGGCCATTGCGGTATCGCCCAAAGTTGGTCGGCAGAAGGCCCAAGCAAACCACCAACCGCCGCCACAAGTTTTTGCGCATCCCCACTGGCTTCCTGCACGGCTTTCCCAAGCGCAGCGGCCAAGGGGTCGTTCAGCGGCAATTGCGATCCGGCCTCACTTTGTCTTTGAAGAAATCGCAGCCACACCGCCACAATCATGGCGCAGCTTTCCATGCTTTGGCCCTTGGCGTGTAAATCCACAGCTGGCGCAAAGATGCGTTGCGGCAATTTCTGGCTCCCATCCGTCGCAATCTGCAAACAATTATGGGCAATTGCCGGGTTCGAGAAACGTTCCACAAGATCATCTGCATAGGCGGCGGGGTCAAATCCGTCTATGGCGTCCAGACTGTTGGCAGCGTGGTTCATGTGCCAACGCACGGCTTTGGCGAGCAGCGGGTCCGCCATCACATCGCGCACCATTTCTTTGCCGAGCAGCGCACCGGCATAGGCGATGAACGAATGAGCGCCATTGAGCATGCGCAGCTTGGCTTCCTCGAACGGTCGCACATCCACTACAAATTGCACGCCGGCTTCTTCCCAAGGCGGGCGAGGGCCCGCAAACCGGTCCTCAATAGCCCATTGCCGAAACGGCTCAGTCTCCACGGCCAATGGGTCGTTCTGGGCAAGCGCAAATGTGGCCTCGGTCGATGCGGGGGTAATCCGGTCCACCATGGTAGAGGGGAAAGTGCAGGTATTGCGGATCCATTCAGCAAGCGCTGGATCAACGTGAGAGGTATAAGCGTCAACCAGTTTTGCCAGCACCGCCCCATTGTTTGGCAGGTTGTCACAGGAAATGAATGTCAGGCCATCCAGCCCGGCAGCTTTACGGGCTGCGCACCCGGCGTTCACAAGCCCAAGCAACCCCTTGGGGAGGGTCGGGTTGGCAAGATCATGGGCAACAATAGGATCGCTCCATGCAGGCTCCCTCTCTGCGGTCGCGCAGTAACCTTTTTCTGTCACGGTAATGGTCACAACCGCCACTTCACCACTGGCCATGCGCCCAATAATTGCAGCCGGTTCATGCGGCAGGGACCAGGCTTTTCCCATGCAAGTGATGGTCGATAATTGGGGTCCGTTTGGATGGCGCACAATCAGCGAAAACCGGCCCGATTGGGCATTCAGCTTTTGTGCAGGATCCGGATTGCGCATGGAAACTGCTTCGATTGTCCAATCGGTGCCCGCAGCCGCATTGGCATCTTGTGTATAGGCGGCCTGGTGGGCGCGATGAAACGCGCCAAGGCCCAAGTGCAAGATGACATGGCTCATTGGGTGTCACCATGGCTGAGCGCGATCATCACACCGCGCAATTCGGCCAAACCTTTAAGGCGGCCAATTGCCGGATAGCCCGGTGCTGTCTGGCGCTTGTGATCGTCTAAAATATTTTGTCCGTGGTCGGGACGCATGGGAATTTGCGCGTCTTTCCGACCATGTTTCCTTCGCCGCTGCTCTTCGTTGAGCACTGCCCTGATCACCGCCACCATATCCGTAGACCCGGCCAGATGCTCGTCTTCGTGGAAAGAGCCGGGAACCGTGCCCTCTTCAATGCGCACATTGCGCAGATGCAAAAAATGAATGTGCTCGCCCAAGAGCGATACCATGCCGGGCAGATCATTGTCGGGCCGTGCCCCAAGGCTGCCGGTGCAAAAAGTAACGCCATTGGCTGGAGAGGGCACCTCATTGACCAGCCATATATAATCTTCCTGCGTTGACATGATCCTCGGTAGGCCAAGCAGCGGCCATGGCGGATCATCGGGATGGCAGCACAGACGCATGTTCAGCCGCTCTGCCACCGGCACCACGGCATGTAGAAAACGCGACAGATTTTGCCTCAGCCCTGCTTTGTCAATGCCCGAATAAGCTGCCAGTCGTTCGCGCAGGGTATCCAGTGTCCAGTGTTCAACAGTGCCCGGCAGGCCCGCCAGAATATTGGCAGTTAAGCGCCTGCGATCATCCTGCGTAAATTGAGCTGCCCGGGCTTTTGCATGTTCGACAACTTGGACAGGGTAGTCTGCCTCAGCGCTTTCCCGGTTGAGTATGCAAATATCGAATGCGGCAAAATCAATCAGGTTAAATCGCAGGGCCGTTGCGCCAGAGGCCATGGGCGCGGCAAGGTCGGTGCGCGTCCAGTCCAGAACCGGCATGAAATTATAGCAGATCACCTGCACACCTTCAGCGGCAAGATTTTCCAGCGATGCGATCCAGTTTTCAAAGTGAAGGGTAGCGTCTGGCGCGCCTGTGCGAATGGCTTCGCTCACCGGCAGGCTCTCAACCACATCCCATGATAGTCCTGCGGCTTCGATCAGGTCTTTGCGGGCGCGGATGTCGGCACGGGACCACATTTCACCGGGCGCGATGTCATAGAGGGCCGTGACAATTCCTTGCGCACCTGCCTGCCGGATTTCGGTCAATGTCACGTTGTCGAGGGGGCCGAACCAGCGCCAGGTCTGTCTCACGAAATTCTCCGCTATAATTTATAAATTTGACGAGCAAGCCCATGGGCGAGCAGGGGGGCAAGCCCATGGGCCTCATCTTCGTCCAGTCGGTGGGAAGTCACAAGTTCTGCCAAAAAGCCACAATCCACCCGCCGTGCCACGTCATGCCGTGCCGGAATTGACAGCAATGCGCGCGTGTCATCGTTGAACCCCACTGTGTTCATGAACCCGGCGGTTTCCGCGGCCATTTGTCGGAAACGGCGTATCCCTTCAAAACTGTCATGGAACCACCATGGTGGGCCAAGGCGCAGTGCCGGCCAGGCACCGGCAAGCGGAGCCAATTCCCGCGAATAGGTGGCTTCGTCCAGCGTAAACAAGATCAACGTCAAACGTGGGTCCATACCCACGGCGTTTAGCAGCGGCTTCAGTTCATCCACAAACCCGCCTCTGGTGGGAATGTCAAAACCAACATCACGCCCGATGGTCTTAAATACATCGCTGTTGTGATTTCGGTGCGGGCCTGCGTGCAGTTGCATCACCAACCCGTCTTCGCAGGACATGCGGGCGAATTCCGTCAGCATTTGCGCCCTGAATAATTGTGCGTCTTGCCCATGGGCTGCCCCACTGCGCACACGCTGGTAAAGTGCATCCGCATCTGCCGATGAAAGATCAGCCGTATGGGCGCTGGGGTGGCCATGGTCGGAGGCAGTTGCGCCCATCTCAATAAAATAGGCACGGCGTGCCCGATGGGCGTCAAGATATCCTTTAAAGGTGGCGATGCTGACGCCTGTTATACTTTCAAGCGTTTCCAGATTTTGCCCAAAGCCCTCAAAGTCCGGATCGGTCACGGCATCGGGCCGGTAAGTGGGAACAACCCGGCCATGCCATTGGCTATCGCGAACCTTTTGGTGATGGGACAAATCGTCAAGCGCGCCGTCGGTTGTGGCGATCACTTCAATATTGAACCGGTCATAAAGGGCGCGGGGTCGGCAGGCATGCGTTTTTAGTGCGGCAGCGATGGTGTAAAAGGCATCATCAGCGGTTTGTTCGTCAAGGCGCTTTTCAATACCAAATACGCTGCTCAACGCATGGTCAAACCAAAGCCGCGAAGGCGTGCCCTGGAACAAAGAGTAATGCGCTGCAAACGTGCGCCATATTTTTCGTGGATTGGTTTCCGCCGCTGGGCCAATTCCCAGTTCGGCAAAGCTGACACCCTGGCTCACCAACATCCGCAATACATAATGATCAGGCTGAACGAGCAGCGCTGCGGGGTTGTCAAATTCGGGATTGTCACCCCACCAGCGTGGTTCGGTATGCCCGTGAGGCGAAATGATGGGTGCATTTTCAACCTTCGCAAACAGCTCCCGCGCAATCCCGCGTGTGTATGGGTCGGTAGGGAACAGACGATCAGGGTGCAACAACGACATGTCTGGTCTCCCCATTGCGTGAAAATTTTCGGCGGGTGAAGCTTCGCCGCTATTTATTACCGGTAAAATTGGCAGGGCGCTTGTCGAGGAAGGCTGACACGCCTTCGGCATAATCGGGATGCTCACCGCACAATTTCATCAAATCAGCCTCAAGTTCCAGATGTTCATCCAGCGTATTGGTGGCAGCCGCATCCATGGCCTGCTTGGTGCGCGCATAGCCAAATGTTGGCCCGGCCGCCAATTTAGCCGCCATATCCCGGGCACTGGTCATGAGTTCATCATCCGGCAGAGCTTTCCAGATCAGCCCCCATGCCTCTGCTTTTTGAGCGCTCAGCGGTTCGCTGGTCAGGGCAAGTGGCAGTGCCCTTGCCCGGCCCAACAGATTTGCCAAATGCCAGCTGCCGCCGGTATCGGGGATCAGGCCGACTTTCGAAAACGACTGGATGAATTTTGCGCCTTCAGCGGCCAATACGATGTCACAGGCAAGCGCCAGACTTGAGCCCGCACCGGCAGCCACGCCGTTTACCGCGCAGATGACCGGCATTTCCAGTGCCCGGATTTGCCGCACCAGCGGCGCCCAATAGGTGCGCACCGTCTCGCCCAGATCCGGCGGCCCATCCATTTTTCGTGGGTCACGGTCACCAAGATCCTGGCCCGCACAAAAGCCGCGCCCGGCTCCGGTCAGCAAAACAGCCCGCTTGCCAGAGCTTGCCACCGTTTCAAAGGCCGCGCGCAATTCCAGATGCATTTCAGCCGTGAAACTGTTCAGCCGGTCCGGGCGGTTGAGCGTGATTTCGGCCCAGTCGCCATTGTCTTGATAGATCACCATTGTAAACGTGTTTAACCTGCGTTCATGAGTGCGGTTAGGTTGGCATATTCCATTTTCAAATCCAAACGCCACGCGCGCAGCAAGAACGGTAAATCGAAACAGGCATGTGCGGGCCCATTGTGGTGGAATATGAACCCAGACGTTGATTGACAATTCAACCGAACGTGGCAATCTTAGAAGGTTATGAGATATATCAATTATGCTTTGTATGCTTGTTAAGTTGCATACGGGCGGCCAAGACTGCACAAATGCAGCCACTGGCAAATGTCGAAACCCAATTGGGTCGAAGGGAGAATTCATGACTATTCGCAAAAACCTCATTTCAGCGCTTGGTGGCGTTGCCATCAGTGCACTGGCTTACTCAAGCGCCTATGCCCAGGAAGTCACGCTGAAGCTTCATCAGTTCCTGCCCGCGCAGGCCAATGTGCCCAAGCTGGTGCTGGATGTCTGGGCTGACAATGTGGAAAAAGATTCCGCCGGTCGCATCAAGGTTGACCGTTTTCCTTCCATGCAACTGGGTGGCAAGCCACCAGAGTTGATGGACCAGGTCGTCAACGGGGTTGCAGATATTGTGTGGACTGTGGTCGGCTATACGCCGGGCCGCTTCCCTTCAACCGAAGTGTTCGAAATGCCCTTCATGATGAAGGACGCGCGGGCGCTGTCTTGTGCTTATTGGACAATGTTCGAAAAGCACATGAAAGATACAGAATTTAAAGATGTGCACATTCTCGGCACCTGGGTCCATGGCCCCGGCATGATCCACACGGCTGATCCGGTTGAAAAACCTTCAGACCTCAATGGCATGAAAATTCGCGGCGGTTCGCGCACAGTCAATCAATTGCTGGAACTCGTTGGCGCAACACCCGTTGGCATGCCCGTTCCGGCTGTCACGGAAGGTCTGTCAAAGGGCGTAATCGACGGCACGACAATTCCCTGGGAAGTGACCACAGCGCTGAAAGTGCCGGAGCTGGTTGAAAACCACACCGAGTTCGACGGCGTTGCTCTTTATACACTCACCTTCGTATTGGCGATGAACAAGGCCAAATACGATAGCCTTCCCGATGATCTTAAAGCCGTGGTCGACAAGAATTCCGGCCTTGAGTTTTCGGTTTTTGCCGGCGGAACCCAGTCGGATGCCGATGGCCCGTCACGCGCAGTTGCGGTGGAAAACGGCAACAACATCGTCACCATTTCCGGTGATGATATTGCCGAATGGCAGAAGGTTGTTCAGCCGGTTTATGCCAATTGGGTGGCTGACATGAAAACCAAAGGCATTGATGGCCAGGCCCTCATCGACGAGGCCCGCGCGACCCAGGACAAATGTTTGTCCCAGATTAAATAATTGGGCGAAATGGCCGTAGCTTTGCAGCTGCGGCCATTTTTTTCGGGGAGTAACACGTGAACAAGAGCATGATGCGCCTGGCCTATTTCATGGCCTATTGCGGCGGCGTGATATTGCTTGCGCTGATTTTACTCACCTGCGTTTCAATCATTGGTCGCTCGGTCAACGGTATGATGCATTCGGACCTGGCTCAGTCTACAATTGGTGGCTTTGCCAATTGGGCCATTGCCGCGGGCGTGGGGCCAATTAACGGCGACTACGAGCTTGTTGAAGCTGGCATGGCCTTTGCCATTTTTTCTTTTATGCCGCTGTGTCAGATAAGTGCCGCCCATGCGGCAGTCGACGTATTTGTGGGCCTGATGCCGCGCGGTCTGGTTCGTTTTTTGATTTGGATTTCTGAAATAGTATTCGCACTGGTGCTGATATTGATCGCCTATCAAATGTTCAATGGAACCGGTGACAAATTCCGCAGCAATGAAACGACATTATTGTTGGAATTTCCCATTTGGTGGGCTTATGCGTTGAGCCTCGTGGGAGCGGTCGTTGCTGCGCTCACGGCAGTTTATATGGCTGGCATTCGAACCGTAGAATTGGTGTTAGGCACCACGCTTGTCGCCGAGGGCGGGGGAGCAGAACATTGACAGCCACACTGATTGGGGTTCTGTCTTTTCCCATCCTGCTCCTGATGATCTTTCTGCGAGTGCCAATCGGGCTGGCCATGTTCGTCACTGGCCTGGCCGGGCTTATATTTGTGACCGGCGACACGGCGGTCGCCTTCGGGCGGCTGCGCCACGAGACGTTCGGCACGTTCTCCAATTATTCGCTTTCCATCGTTCCCATGTTTCTGCTGATGGGACATTTCGCAACGCTTGGCGGCATGAGCCAGGCGCTTTTTAAGGCCGCCGAAAGCTGGTTGGGCCACAAACGCGGCGGCGTTGCAATGGCGGCCATCGGTGCCTGCGCAGGATTTGGCGCGATCTGCGGTTCTTCCCTTGCCACAGCCGCCACAATGAGCCGTGTGGCCCTGCCTGAACTCAAGCGTTACGGCTATTCCGGCGGGTTCTCCACTGCAACACTGGCAGCAGGCGGCACTTTGGGCATTCTCATCCCGCCGTCGGTGGTTTTGGTGATCTACGCAATCCTGACCGAACAGAACATCGCCAAACTGTTTCTGGCAGCCTTCATTCCCGGCATTATTGCAGCGCTTGGTTACGTGATTGTCATATCTATATATGTGCGTCTCTATCCTGAATCCGCCGGTGTGCGGGAGCGTATTCCCTATGGGGAACGCTTTCGTGCTCTCATCGATGTGTGGCCAGTGCTGGTTCTGTTTTTCCTGGTGGTCGGCGGCATTTATCTGGGCTGGTTCACACCAACCGAAGGGGCGGCAGTGGGCGCATTGGGCGCGGGAGTTATCGCCTATGCCAATGGCGGGTTGAACAGACATTCGCTTGGGGAAAGCTTCTTTGTAACCGCCCGAGCCTCTGCAATGATTTTCTTCATCGTGCTGGGCGCGGCGTTTTATAACGGCTTTCTTGCGCTCACCCAGGTTCCCCAGGAAATTGCCGCCTTCGTGGTGGAACAGGGATACAGCCCGTGGATTGTCCTCATTATCATTTTGGTTTTCTACCTGTTGCTGGGCTGTTTCATGGATTCCCTGTCCATGATCCTCCTCACCATTCCCATATTCTGGCCCGTCATGCTGGAACTCGACTTTAACTTTATATCCATGGCGGAACTGCACGCCAGCAAGGCTGCTGACGCCATTGCCAAAGGCGTTGATGTTGCGCCGGATATCATGCGCGGTATCAAGGAAAGCCTTGCCGCAGGCATGGAGCTTACGCGCGATCAGATCAAGGCGCTGGAAATCCGGGGTGTTTCAAAAGGGGCGCTGGGCCGCGTGAACACCGAATTGGTCGCAATCTGGTTTGGTATTCTGGTGCTCATCGTGGTGGAAGTCGGATTGATCACACCGCCCGTTGGCATGAACCTGTTTGTCATCAATGCAATGGATCGCAAAACACCCATGGTTGAAACTTACAAAGCGGTGATGTTTTTCGTGGCCTCCGACCTTGTGCGCGTTGTCATCCTTTTGGCATTCCCAATCATCACCTTGTTTTTCATCATTCCCTAGGAACAGCGATATTGCCATGGGTGCAGGTTCAGATTCCTTTCAAACACACTCACCTGGTGGGCGGCTAAATGGAGATTGACGGACATGTTGCGGTGGTCACCGGCGGCGCCAGCGGTTTGGGCGAAGCGGTCGCGCGACACCTGGCTCACAAGGGCGCCGACGTCATGATCCTTGATCAGGACGGTGAACGTGCCGCCCAGGTGGCAGCCGAAATTTCCGGCTATTCCCAAATGTGCGATGTGTCGGAATGGGAAGCTGCCGCAACGGGCATTTCCACCGCCATGGCGCGGTTTGGTCAGGCACCCAGAATTGTCGTCAACTGTGCTGGAATTGGCGTTGCGGCCCGCATTGTGGGCAAAGAAGGCAAAACTTCCATACCGATTTTCCAAAGGGTGATGGCGGTCAATTTATTTGGCACCTACAACATCATGAGTTACGCCGCGCAGGCCATGATGGATATGCCAGCGCTGGAAACCGGCGAACGCGGTGTTATCATCAACACATCATCAGCCGCTTATGAGGATGGTCAGGTGGGCCAGGCAGCTTATGCGGCATCCAAGGGCGCAATCGCTTCCATGTCCTTGCCGGCGGCCCGCGAATTCGCCCAATTGGGCATTCGGGTCGTTGCGGTTGCGCCTGGCCTGTTTCGCACACCCATGATGGAGGCGCTCCCGCCCGAAACGGTCAATGACATTGTTGAGGCGGTCCCTTTTCCAAACCGGCTGGGTGAACCATCAGAATTTGCCCAACTGGCAGCAGACATTGTCGAGAATCCTTATCTTAATGGCACCGTGATCCGCTTGGATGGATCATTGCGTCTGCCCAAGGGGGGAAGCTGATGAAGCATCTGGATTCACGATTGCGACAATTAACGGGCTACCGGATGCGCCGGGCGATGTTGCCTGTATTGGCGCGGGTCAATGACATTCTGGCCCCCTTGGGTTTGCGTCGCCCCACATTTTCTGCCCTCATCATCATTGGTGAAAATCCGGGGATGCAACAGGTAAAACTGGCCGAATTACTGGCCATGGAAAAGCCAAACCTGGTGCAGGTAATTGACGACCTTGAGGCGGCGGGTTTTGTTGAAAGGCGCAGATGTGCCGAAGACCGCCGCGCCAATGCACTGTTTGTCACCGATCTGGGGGAGCGCATAGGAGAATCTGGGCTTGCCAAAATAGTCGAATTTGAAGCGCAATGCATGTCAGAATTCAGCGCGCAGGAAATTGAAACGTTCCAACGAATGCTGGACCGCGTCGGCCAAAACGCCAGACAGAGTGTGGCGGAAAGCAAAGATTGACCGCCTGAAGAGCGTTGCGAAAAAAGTGCCATGCCCTGGGCTCAATTGGGCTTGGCTTTGAACTTGGACTTGGACTTGGAAATTGGGAGGAAAAGGAAGATGACTGGCAATGCTGCGATCTGGTTTGTGGACCGTCATGTGGAGGAAGGAAGGTCATCGAAAGCTGCTTTCCTAGAGGCCTGGGACGGTGGGAGCGAACTGACCTTCGGTGCGCTGGCTGAGCAGTCTGCGCGATTTGCAAATGCGCTCAAACGTGCCGACATAAGGCGTGAGGAACGGGCAGCAATGTTCGTTCTGGATCAGATCGAATTTCCTGTCATTTTTTGGGGTGCGTTAAAATGCGGGGTCCAGCCCGTGGCGGTCAATACACTGCTGGCCACCGATGTATATCGCACCATTTTGGAAGACAGCCGGGCGGCCATTGCATTTGTCTCCGCCGAACTGCTGGACGTGGTATTGCCCGCAATCAAGGCATCGCCATATGTGCGCCAAACCGTCGTGATTGGTGGCGAGACACCTCCGGGGGCCGTTTCATGGCAAGCGTTCATGGACGGAACTGAACCCGCAGACGTGCTTGATTGTTGTTCCGACGAGATTGCCTTTTGGCTTTATTCCTCCGGCTCCACCGGCGTGCCAAAGGGCGTGCGCCATGTGCACAGTTCCCTGCGGGAAACCTGTGACACCTATGGTCGTCAGGTTTTGGGGATTGAGGAAACCGACCGGGTGTACTCAGCCGCCAAACTTTTCTTTGCCTATGGCTTGGGAAATGGAATGACATTTCCCCTTTCGGTGGGGGCAACCGCGCTCTTGTTCAACGGTCGACCCACCCCGGACTCAGTGTCCGCCATTCTAAATTCGTACGAACCCACCATCTATTGCGGTGTGCCGACCTTATACGCCGCCATGATCCATAAATGGGAAAGCGAGGGAGGGCAGCCGCAAGCGCCCCTGAGGTCATGTATTTCCGCTGGAGAAGCGCTGCCCGCAGAGATTGGCAGGAAATGGAAGTCCATGTGGGGCGTGGATATTCTCGATGGTGTTGGCTCCACCGAGATGTTGCACATCTTCCTGTCCAACAGTCCCGGCGACGTTGAATACGGCACATCCGGCGTTGCGGTGCCCGGTTACGAAGTGCGCCTTGTGGATGAACAGGGGGCAGAAGTCGGCCATGGTGAAGTGGGCGAATTGCTGGTGCGGGGCGGATCGGCTGCTGCGGATTATTGGAACCAGAGGGAAAAATCGCGCACCACTTTCGAAGGCGAATGGACACGAACGGGCGACAAATATGAACGGACCGAGGCGGGCCGTTTCATCTACTGTGGCCGCACCGACGATATGTTCAAAGTTTCGGGCATCTGGGTGAGCCCGTTTGAAGTCGAACAGGCGCTGATGTCATTCCAGCCCATCCTGGAAGCTGCTGTTGTTGCCCATCGCGACGAAGATGGTCTGGAAAAACCCAAAGCGTTTGTTGTGTTGAAATCAGGACAGGATGCCGCTTCACTGGGCGAACTGAAGGATTATATCAAAGAGAAGATTGGCAAATGGAAATATCCCCGTTGGATTGAAACCATCGACGAATTGCCAAAAACCGCAACCGGTAAAATTCAGCGCTTCAAACTCAGGCAGGATGCATGACGCAAGGCTGGACACATTCCGGCGCTTTGAGGGCCAATGGTAAATCCCTCGAATATGCCTGTTTTGGCCCCGACCCCTCCCAGGCACCAACTATTGTCATGCTGCATGAGGGCCTGGGCTGTGTGGCGCTGTGGCGTGACTTTCCCCAAAAGCTTAGCGAAGCGACCGGCTTTGGGGTGTTCGTCTTTTCTAGGGCCGGCTATGGCCAATCGGACCCTGTCGATTTGCCCCGGCCATTGGATTACATGACGCTTGAAGCTGAAAGCGTGCTCCCGGATGTGCTCAATGGGATAGGGTTTCGCCGTGGGATTTTGCTGGGTCATAGCGATGGCGCGACAATTGCAGCGATCTATGCCGGGACCGCCAGCGACCACCGTGTCAGGGGCGCTGTTTTGATGGCACCACACTTTTTCACCGAGAAAATGGGTTTGGAAGAAATCAAGAAAGCGCGGACTGCTTTTGAAACAACTCAATTGCGTAACCGTTTGGCAAAATATCACCGCGACCCGGACAACGCCTTTTGCGGATGGAATGACGCCTGGCTGCATCGCGATTTTGAACATTGGAATGTGGCTGACGTAATCGACTATATCCGTGTGCCCATACTCGCCATTCAGGGGCGCGACGACCAATACGGAACGCTTGCCCAACTGGATGTATTGGACGAGCGCGCCTATGCGCCTGTAGAAACGCTCATCTTGGACGATTGCAAACACGCTCCCTTCCTCGACAGGGAAACGGAAGTGCTGGCGGCGATCAGTGACTATTGCGTGCGGCTTGAGCGCATGGAAGCGGCCCTGCCGCTGGTGCGATAAGTATGTCAGGATTCGACTTACCAACCCATGCCTATGTGCCGGGGAAAAACACTCGGCACGAGGAGGGGGCCTTTGATGAGATCAGGTCCACCGCACAAGCGGGCATGTCCGTTCAGGCGCTGGTGCGATGTGACGCCTATCGCGTGGGCCTGTTTTACATAGAAAACGGATATTACTGGGAGGCCCACGAAGTGTTGGAACCGGTGTGGATGGCCCTTGCGCCCCGCGCACCGGAAAAGCAGATCGTTCAGGGGATCATCCAACTGGCCAATGCCTATCTCAAGGTCAAAATGGATCGCCCAAAAGCCGCGTTGCGCCTGTGCGATATCGCCCAAACTCTCATTGAAGAAAATCGTGAAAGCTACTCTGTGGACGCCCCTGTGGCAGCCATCCCAAGGGAAAGCTACCTTGAAGCCATTCAATCGCTTCGCAGCTCAATCAGGTAATTTTGTGCATTATAATGCACTAATATTACAATTATTTGTGTAATGCCTCATATATATTGATTTATCTTGCATAAATTGATTTATTTCCCATTCCTGATGCGCTAGCGTGCCGTCAATCGAATTGCGGAGAGATTTCCATGACCAAGACAATTGATTTTCGCACGGAGCCTGCAAATTACCGCCATTGGAAGGTGGAATATGACGGTCCTGTTGCCAGTCTGATTATGGATGTGGATGAAAATGGGGGGCTGTTTGAAGGCTATCAGCTCAAGCTGAATTCCTATGATCTGGGTGTCGATATCGAGTTGAGCGACATTATTCAGCGCATGCGTTTTGAACACCCTGAGGTGAAGGTTGTTGTGATGAAGTCGGGCAAGCCGGGCGTGTTCTGCGCCGGTGCCAACATCCGCATGCTTGGCGGCGCTGCCCACAGCCACAAGGTGAATTTCTGCAAATTTACAAACGAAACCCGCAATGCCTATGAGGCGGCCCTTGAAGATAGCGGCCAAAATTACATCGCGGCCGTGAAGGGGGCCTGTGCCGGTGGTGGCTATGAATTGGCGCTCGCTTGCAATCACATCATGCTCACAGATGACAGCACATCGGCCGTAGGGCTTCCCGAAGTGCCCTTGCTCGCCGTGCTGCCAGGGACAGGCGGCCTCACCCGGGTAACAGACAAGCGCAAGGTGCGGCGTGACCGCACCGATGTGTTCTGTTCCATCGAAGAGGGTGTCAAAGGCCAGCGGGCAAAAGACTGGCGTCTCGTGGACGAAGTCATCGCCAATTCCAAATTTGACGAAACTGTCACAGCCCGCGCCCAGGAATTTGCGGCCAATTCAAACAAAGTCGATGTGGCAAAGGGCATCAAACTTGGGCCGCTTGAACGCAACATCGCTGATAATGGGTCACTCACCTATTCGCTTGTGGAAGTTGAATTGAATCGCGAAGCCCGCCGCGCAACCATCACGCTTTCCGGCCCCAATGAGGATGCGCCTGCCGATATGGCTAAATTTGAAGGGCAGGGCGATCAGGCCTATTTGTTGAAGCTGTGTCGTGAGCTGGAAGATGCCATTTTGCACCTTCGCCTCAACGAAATGGAATGTGGCTTGTGGATTTTCAAAACCCAGGGGGATGCTGAAAAACTGCTGGCCCATGAGGCTGTACTGACCGCCAGCAAGGATCATTGGTTGGCCAATGAGGTGCTTCACTATTGGAAGCGCACCTTGAAGCGGGTTGATGTAACCTCGCGATCCCTGACCGCTTTTGTGGAAAACGGCTCGTGTTTTGCAGGTGTCCTTGCTGAACTGCTTTTTGCCGCTGACCGTACTTACATGATGGAAGGTGAGTTTGAGGGGGACAATCGTTTGCCCGCTGCAATCACCCTGTCGCCTGCCAATTTCGGCCCATTTCCCATGGGCAATGGGCTGACACGGCTCGAAACCCGTTTCCTGGGTGAACCGGAAATGGTGGAAAGTGCAAAGGCGCAAGCCGGCACCGCGATTGAAGCCGAACAGGCCGACGAACTGGGTCTGGTCACCATGATTCTCGATGACATTGATTGGGACGACGAAGTGCGCATCTTCATGGAAGAGCGCGCCTCATTCAGCCCCGATGCGATGACGGGCATGGAGGCCAATCTGCGATTTGCCGGACCGGAAACCATGGAAACGCGGATTTTTGGCCGCCTGACAGCCTGGCAAAACTGGATATTCAACCGACCCAATGCCGTTGGCGAAGAGGGCGCGTTACAGCGCTACGGCACGGGCGTGCGCGGCAATTACAATATGGAACGGGTCTGATTTTTTTACTTTTTTAGGTGGCAACAGCCGCCTGGAACGATAGCAGGAGACATGCATCATGGATACTTTGGACGTTAGCTATGACACACGCATCCCAAATAATGTGGGGCTAAGCGAAGATCGCAAGGTGCTCAAGGCACTGGAGAAATGGCATCCAGGATATATCGACTGGTGGAACCGGCTGATCCCGCAAAACTTCCAGGAATCCATGGTCTATCTGCGCACCGCCGTTAGCGTTGACCCAAAGGGGTGGGCCAAGTTCGACTATGTGAAAATGCCGGACTACCGTTGGGGCGTCCTGCTGGCACCGCAGGTTCAGGAACGTGTGATTCCCTGTGGCGAACACAAAGGCCAATTGGCCTGGCAGGAAGTGCCGGGTGAATATCGCAACATGGTCAAGCGGTTGATTGTGATCCAGGGCGATACGGAACCGGGCTCCGTGGAGCAACAGCGCTTCCTCGGCCTGACCGCACCATCGCTTTACGACATGCGCAATCTGTTTCAGGTGAACGTGGAAGAGGGCCGCCATTTGTGGGCCATGGTCTATCTGCTGCAAAAATATTTCGGCAAGGATGGCCGTGAAGAAGCAGACGATCTTTTGCGCCGTTCGTCGGGGTCAGAAGAAGCGCCGCGCATGTTGGGTGCTTTCAATGAAGAGACACCCGACTGGCTGTCGTTTTTCATGTTCACGTATTTCACAGACCGCGATGGAAAAATGCAGTTGGAGAGCCTGGCCCAGTCCGGTTTCGACCCCCTGTCGCGCACCTGTCGCTTTATGCTGACCGAAGAAGCGCACCATATGTTTGTGGGTGAAACAGGCGTTGGTCGCGTTATTCAGGCAACCGTTGAGGCCATGAATGCCCGCGGCATAACCGACCCCTATGACATCGGCAGAATACGGGACGCGGGTGTTATCGACCTGCCGACAATTCAGAAAAAGCTGAACCTGCATTACACATTGTCGCTGGATCTCTTCGGCCAGGAGGTTTCCACAAACGCGGCCAATGCTTTCAACGCAGGAATCAAGGGCCGCTATATGGAGCACCGCATTGATGATGATCATCAGCTGCAAAACGCGACCTACAAGGTCAAAAACATTGTTGACGGAAACATCGTTGAAGAAGAAGTGCCAGCGCTAACCGCAATCAATATGCGCCTGCGCGATGACTATGTGCGTGATGCCTCCGGCGGCGTGGCGCGCTGGAATAAGCTAATTGAAAAGTCTGGTATCGACTTCAAATTGAGACTGCCCCACGAAGCGTTCCATCGCCAGATTGGCGTGTTCTCCGCCATCAGCGCAGACCTCGACGGCACTCTCATTTCCAAAGCCGAATGGGAAAAGAACCGGGACAACTGGCTGCCTTCCAAAGAGGACGGTGAGTATATCCAGTCTTTGATGGTCCCATGCTACGAGGCAGGCAAATTTGCCAGCTGGATTGCGCCGCCAAAAGTTGGCATCGACAACAAGCCCGGCGACTTCGAATACGTCAAATTGCACATGGCATAGGCCTGGTGCGGGGGCGGCATTGACCGCCCCACCTAACGAGACGGTATCAATTGGAGACAAGGCTATGAATGCGCCTTTAACCGACGCACAGGGCAATGAGGTGTTGAAGCAGCATCTGATTGATCCGGAGATCTGCATCCGCTGCTATACCTGTGAGGCGACTTGCCCGATCCAGGCTATCGAGCATGATGACAACAATGTTGTCGTTGATTATTCCAAGTGCAATCTTTGCCTGGACTGCATCCCCGTTTGCCCGACCGGATCGATTGACGAATGGCGGTTTGTGGAAACGCCCTATTCGCTGGAAGACCAATACAGCTGGATGGAAATGCCCGAACAGGCCCAAATCAGTGCCGGTTCCAGCACAACCGGCGATGACGGCGCTTTGGACGACCCCATCGCCAGCCTGTTGGCCGAAGCCCATAAAGGAGCAGGCGGCAAGGCGAAAGCGCCAGCCACCGCCACAAAGGCAACAGTCAATATGTACAATCTGGGCAATCCCGTGGAAGCGGTTGTTCAGGGAAACTATCGTTTGACCGATGATGGGGCCGACGTGGACGTGCGCCACATTGTGCTGGACTTTCAGGGCAAACCGTTTCCTGTGCTGGAAGGTCAGTCCGTGGGCATTATTGCCCCTGGCATGAATGCCGAAGGTAATCCGCATTTGCCAAGACTGTATTCGGTGTCCAGCCCAAGGGACGGAGAGCGCCCAGGTTTCCACAACGTGTCTCTGACGGTCAAACGTGAGGATGATGGCGTCTGCTCTAATTATCTGTGCGACCTGACGACCGGCGACAAGGTGCGGGTGACCGGACCATTTGGTGCCACCTTCCTGTTGCCAACTGACCCGGACGCACGCCTGCTGATGATATGCACCGGCACTGGCTCGGCGCCCATGCGGGCTTTCACAATGGCACGGCAACGCACCGTTGGAGATAAGAATGGCGGAATGGTCATGTTCTTTGGTGCCCGTACGCCCGACAGCCTTCCTTATTTCGGCCCCTTGAACAAAGTTCCCCCCAGTCTTTTGAGCAAGCACCTCGTGTTCAGCAGAATGCCCGGACAGGACAAGGAATATGTTCAGGACCGCATGTTGGTTGAGCAGGATCAGGTTGCTGAAATTCTCCAGGATCCCAAGACCCATGTTTATATTTGCGGACTAAAGGGCATGGAAGACGGGGTCGAACGGGCCTTTACAAGCATTGCTGAATCCTTTGGTCAGCAATGGCTGAATTTGCGCGACATGATGCGCGACGAAGGCCGCTACCACGTGGAAACCTATTGATATGGAGAAACGGCTGGAAATGGCATTTCACCATGTCTGCCCGATCGATCTTGGGGGCACGGCCATCACATTTCGAGGGCGTGGCGAAACGAAGGAGAAGTCCCGTTTTTCCAGCCGCGCCGCTGGTGCGTTTGCAGTCACCTATAAACTCAATAGGCAATCACCGCTCGATGAAATTCGGGCCATTGTTGAAGGAATGATCAGTGGCGGATAACAAAGCGACTATTTTGGATTTCAACAACCCCGTCCGCTTCTGTGAAGAATCCGGCAAGGACAGGGGGGATGCAAACCTCCTCAAACAGGTAGGCGCGCGCGCATTGAAACTGCGCAAACACAAGAAGCTGTCTCGCCGGGAATTGTCGGAACGTTCTGACATTTCCATGCGCTATCTCGCCCAGTTGGAAGCCGGCGAGGGAAACATTTCACTTGCGCTGCTGGGCAAGCTTTCCGTTGCTTTGGATGTATCCCTGTTGGCTTTCCTCACCGATCAATGGAACACCAGCGAGGAACTGGAGCAGTTTCTCAACGCATTTGAAACGGCGGACAGTGCCGCGCGCCGTGTGGCCTTGGATACCCTGCGCCGAAGCGCCCATTCTGGAGGCAAAGCCCAGCGCGTGTGCCTGTTGGGTTTGCGCGGCGCTGGCAAGTCCACATTGGGAAAACGGATCGCCAGGGAACTTGATGTCCCCTTCATGGAATTGAACAGCCAGATTGAAAGTGCAGCTGGAATGCCGGTGGGTGAAATCATCGCCCTCTATGGTCAAAACGGCTATCGCAAACTGGAGGCTGAAACCCTGGCCCACATCGTCAACAATCACAGGCGCATTGTGTTGGCTGCGGCCGGTGGGATTGTTGATGATCCAGCCAGCTTTGAACAATTGCTCGCTTCCTGTCACACAATTTGGGTCAAGGCATCTCCTGCCGAACATATGGAGCGTGTGCGCCAGCAAGGTGACATGCGCCCCATGGCAGGCAACCCCGAAGCGATGGATCAATTGCGGGAAATTCTGACCGCCCGGGAAGACAGCTATCGGCGCGCTGATCACCAATTGGACACCAGCGGCAAGTCCATCGAAAGTTCATTGCAAGAATTGCGGGATTTGATGCGCCAACACCAGGTCATTGAAGTGTCCACATCCTGACCAACAACATTGCCCCCGGGCCACGGAGAATAAAATGAGTGTGACCAAACACCATGAAGGCCCCATTGGCTATGTGGTCATCGACAACCCACCTGTTAATGCAATCGGCCTATCGGTTCGCCAGGGCCTTTTGGATGCAGTCAAATGGGCTGAAAAACACATGCTGGACCGGGTGATTGTCAGCGGTGCCGGTAAAATTTTTGCCGCTGGTGCCGATGCCCGTGAGTTCGATGCACCCCCAGCCGAACCGCATCTGCCCGATGTTCTTAACGCTATTGACCAGAGCTTTGTGCCCTGGGTCGCGGCAATCAATGGCGCTGCCCTTGGGGGCGGTGCAGAAATCGCCATGGCTTGCAGAATGCGCATCATGGCCCCTGGAGCCAGCATCGGGCTGCCGGAAGTAACATTGGGGCTCATTCCCGGCGCCGGGGGAACCCAACGTCTGCCAAGACTTGTGGGCATGGAAATTGCCCTGAACATGATCACATCGGGCAAGCCCCTGGCGGCTGATCAGGCATTGGCTTGCCACCTTGTTCACTGGGTTGAAGATGACCCGGTTGAAGCGGCTTTTTTGCTCAATACGGAAGAGCTGGGATGCGTGGTTCCCACTTGGGAATTGCCAGTCGGTGAATGCGACGCCCAGTTATTTACGCGCGCACGGGAAAACCTGTCGGCGCGCTCAGCCGGTCAGCTTGCGCCCCAGCGCGCCATCTCGGTCATGGAAGAGGGAGCGTCCTTGTCATTCCATGATGCATTGCGATTGGAGAGGGCAGCTTTCATTGAATTGCGCGATTCCCCGCAGGCAAAAGCGATGCGGCACGTGTTTTTTGCCGAACGCGCAGCGAAAGCCCCGGACTGGCTGACCGCAAAACCGCATGTTCTGGAACACATCGCCATCATTGGCGGGGGCACGATGGGCGCTGGCATTGCCTATGCGCTTGTCAATGCCGGTTACTCAATTGCCATTTTGGAGACCGACCAAGACGCCGTTGATCGTGCGTTGGCAAATGTGGAAGCCATCATCGCCGCCAGTCAAAAGCGCGGCCTGATTGATGAAGATGGCGCACAACAACGGCGTGCCCGTGTGTCTGCCACAAGCGACTATGCAGACCTGGCTAGGTCCGGATTGGCCATAGAGGCGGCTTTTGAAAATATGGATGTTAAGAAGGAAGTCCTCACCAGGCTGGAAGCAGTTCTTTCACCCGATGCCATTTTGGCAACCAACACATCCTATCTCGATGTCGATGAGATCGCCGGATGCGTGAGCGACCCCTCCCGCGTGGTGGGCCTTCACTTTTTTGCCCCGGCACACATTATGAAATTGCTCGAAATCGTGCGCGGCAAAGCAACCGGCGATGTTGCACTTGCCACCGGGTTTGCTCTTGCAAAAAGGTTGCGAAAAGTGCCGGTCCTGGCTGGTGTGTGCGATGGCTTTATTGGAAACCGAATTCTCGCCCGTTATCGCGAGGCGGCAGATACGGTGTTCATGGATGGCTCGACCCCCTGGGAAATTGACGAAGCCATGGTGGAATTTGGCTATGCCATGGGCCCCTATGAAGCGCAGGATCTTTCCGGGCTGGACATTGCCCATGCCAACCGGCGCAGGCTCGATGCAACCCGCGATCCCAACCGCAGATATGTGACAATCGCCGACCGCATGATTGAGCTTGGCAAACTTGGGAAAAAAGCAGGCGCGGGCTGGTATCGTTATCCCGGAGGTGGCGGAAAAGTTGAAGATCCCATCGTGGCCGATCTGGCGCTTGAAGAAGCCCATTTGGCGGGCCGGGAAAGGGCCGACTACAAGCCGGATGAAATTCGCGAGCGCCTGCTGCTGGCCATGATCAACGAGGCCGCCGACCTGCTGCATGAGGGCATTGCCCAAACCGCCCAGGACATCGATCTTGTGACCATATTTGGATATGGGTTTCCACGCTGGCGGGGCGGCCTGATGCATTATGCCGACACGATTGGAGCCAGCACCATTGTTGAAAAACTTGAGCAATTGGCAAAGGAAGACCCAATCGTCTGGAAAGTCAGCCCGCTTCTGCTCGCATGTGCGCAATCGCAAATACCCATCGCGCAAGCTGAACCAAATGTTTGAAACTCCGGTGCAATGGGCGGCCAAACGCTGATAAGCAAGAACGTGCTGAACCGTTGAAAACTGATAGTTGATGAGACCAACAGGCCGCGCAGACACCGAGTCTTTGTATTTCGATTACCCCCATTTTGAGGCTCCCACGGACCGTGGCGGTCTTGAAGCGCGTGCGCCCGTTGCAATTGTGGGGGCGGGGCCGATTGGCATGACGGCGGCACTGGCGCTGGCGCGGCAGGGCGTTCCATCGGTTCTGTTTGATGCAAAGAGCACATTTAATGATGGCAGTCGCGCCATTTGTGTTGCGCGCCAAAGCTACAATATTTTTGAGAGCATTGGTGCAATTGCACCTTTCCTGCGGAAATCTCTTCCCTGGACCAAGGGGCGCAGTTTTTATCGCGGACAGCAGATTCTGGAATTTGAAATGCCAGACAGTGGGCAGGAAAAGTTCCGGCCCATGTACAACATCCAGCAACAATATATCGAGCAATATCTGTGGCAGGCTGTTGCCAGCCAGTCCCTCATTGAAACCCGGTGGCAAAGCGAGATCATCAACGTGGCAGATTGTGATGGCGGGGCAAGCCTGACAATTCGCGATCCCATGGCAACTTACGAGATGAAGGCTGACTGGGTTTTGGCCGCAGATGGTGCCCGCAGCCCGGTTCGAAAATTGCGCGGCTTGTCCCTTAAGGGTGAAAACTACGAAGGCCGCTATGTCATCGCTGACATTCAAATGGACCATGATTACCCCACGATCCGCCGAGCTCTTTTTGACCCCGATTGCCGACGCGGTGGAACAATTTTGATACACAAGCAGCCGGATAATATCTGGCGCATCGACTATCAGTTGCGCGACGGGGAAGACGAGGCCGCGGCGATCAGCGAAGACAATGTGCGTGCGTCCGTTGCCGCTGTGCTCCAGGAAATCGGTCACAATGGGCCGTGGGAGCTGGAATGGTGGAGCATATATTCCGCCAACACATTGGCGCTGGATGACTACCGCGATGGGCGCATCTTTTTCATCGGAGACAGTGCCCATATCGTTCCGATTTTTGGCGTGCGGGGGTTAAACAACGGACTGGCTGATGCCCATAATATTGCGTGGAAACTGGCCCGTGTGATTCAAGGGCGGGCAGTTGAAAGCCTGTTGGACAGTTACTCGCCCGAACGGCGCGGCGCGACACTGGATGTTTTCGCCAATGCGTCAAAGTCGGCCCGCTTCATGACACCGCCCACGCCTGGTTGGCAATTAATGCGTGATGCGGCTCTCAATCTGGCCTTAAGCCACCCATTTGCGGGCCAATTGGCAAATCCGCGTCAAATGACACCTTATACCTATGCGCAAAGCCCGATCGTTGCAGAAGATGATCCAGCATTTTCTGGCGGCCCGGTGCCGGGCGCATCGCTGCCGGGGGCGCAAATGGGCAGGGGGTTTCTGATGGATCAATTGGGTGCCGGTTTCACCTTGCTGACATTCGACCCGTCACTGGCCAAGGATTTTTCGTCAAATGATCTGACTATTGTTCTGCTCGATATGAATTCCAGCGCCGCGGAAATGCTGGCCGCAGGCCCGCGCACGGCCTATCTTATTCGCCCGGATCTGCACATCGCAGCCCGCTGGTTCAATGCCGCTTCAGGAGAAGTGCGCCGTGCCTATGAGATTTCCGCAGGGAGTGTTGCGCCATGAATACAGATGACATCGAAGCGGTCTATGACCACCTTGCAAAAAGTCTCGACACAGTTGGTGTGGAAAACCACCCTGTTTTGCTGGCTAAACTTGCTCTTTTACTGGCGCGCGATGTGGGGGATGTGGAGTTGGTCTTCAGCAGGATCGATGAAGCCAAGGCCAATATCGGGCGTTAAAGCGCGTCTCCTATGATTTGATTTACCTGTTTTGTCTGCGCTGTTTCAAGAGACGTTGCGGCCTTGGTCAAAGAGCTGCACTACCAGCAATGATTAACCTGCGCATCCCACGCAGCGTTCAGCCATGGGATCAATAGCCAGGCGCCCATCGGGAATTTCTTCACCACAATCTTCGCAATAGCCATATTCCCCGTCTCGCAACCGCCGTTCGGCACCTTCAATACGCATCAGGTCGCGCTGCCGGGTGGCTTCTGTGGCCTGGTTCATCGCTTGTTGTTGAAGGGCATCCATGCGTGAAAGACGACCGACGGATTGTTGGTCCAATGCAACCGGGTCTCGCGCCGTGGCGGAAATCCGTGACAGGTCTTCAAGCTCAGCGCGCCGCTGGCCCAGCCGGACCGTTGCCTTCTCAAAGTTGATCATGGGTTTCTCCTCCTGTTTGGCAATTCTTACAAAAACCCGCCTAGGTTGGAAACTTGGTCGATCAGGCTTAGGGTTACGTTTGGGAGTTTTGGTTGGAGAACTAAATGGCTTTTTTGATCATCGGAATGCTGCTTTTTATCGCAAACCACTCGGTGCGCATTGTAGCGCCCGCATGGCGAGAAGCGAAGATCGCGGAAATTGGAGAAGGCACCTGGAAAGGGATCTACTCAATCGTTTCAATCATGGGATTTGTGTTGATCATATATGGCTTTGGTCAGGCGCGTCAGGATGTTTCGCAGCTTTATGACCCGTTGCCCATGGGGCGAGGGCTAACGTTGATCGCCATACCCATTGCCCTGTGGCTTTGGATTGCTTCACAATTCCCGCCCGGTTACCTAAAGAAAGCGCTGCGCCATCCCATGCTGATCGCGACAATCCTTTGGGCTGTGGTTCATCTCACGGCAAATGGAGATGCAGCGTCAGTGGTACTATTCGGTGGATTTTTCGTCTGGGCGGTGGTCAATCTGGTTTCCTGTTATGGCAGGCCATCGGGTGGTGACATCAAACCGGTTATCTGGCCAGACATTGCCAGCCTCGTATTGGCGATCCTTGTGGCCGGCTTCTTTGTGTCATTGGGCCATGAGTGGTTGATTGGTGTTTCAATTACCTGATTGGCAACATCAAATGGCCATCTTACAAAAAATTCAAATCAAACCGGACCCGCTTTAACGTTCAGCCCCTTACTTTCAGCGCATTTTGCTGTAGAACCGCGCCAACAGATGGCGGACGCTGTGGTCCGTGTTCCTTAATTCCCGGGTTGGTATGTCAGACGATTCCTTTATTCGCGAAGTTGAAGAAGAGCTTCGCACCGAACGCCTCCAGAACATCTGGAACCGCTATGGCAAGCTCATTATTGGCAGTGCGGTGATTATTGTCGCCGCCGTTGCGGGCTATCGCTATTATGAATATTCCATCGCCAAACAGGCGGCAGAAAACGGCGATGCCTTCATGCAGGCAGTGCGGCTGACAGATCAGAACAAACGCGATGAAGCGTTGACGGCACTGGAAAACATTGGCGAAACAGGCGCGCCCACTTACAAAACCATGGCCAGCATGCGGTTGGCCGCCGAACTGGCGAAGGATGGTAAGTCCGATGAGGCTGTAAAAGTCTATGACGCGATAATCGCTGATGCCAGCACCGATGAAATTCTGCGATCCGTATCGCGTATTCGCGCTGCCATGGTACTGGTCGACAGTGGTTCGGTGGAAGATGTTGAAGGCCGCGTGCAGCCATTGCTTGCGCCAGGCAATTCGTTTGCCAGCGCCGCACGGGAAGCTGTGGGACTGGCCTTTTTCAAGGCCGCAAACCTGGAAGAGGCATTCAAGCAATTCGATGCTATTGCCTCTGACGTATCCACACCGTCCAACATGCGCCAGCGCGCCGGCATTATCTTGTCCCTCATTGCGTCTCGCGGAGGCCCGGTTCGCGGCAATTAGAGCAATTCCTGCAAGGCCGGGTTCGGTTAAGCGAAGGAAATATGCGTTAAATTACTTTGTGGGAGTGGCGTGGGCGAAATTTGTTTCGCGCGCAAAACTCCAGGGCATATGTTCACCTTGGTCTGAACGCGCCACAATGGAAGACTGGTCATGAGCCTTACAATCGCTGTCGTCGGCCGTCCCAATGTGGGCAAGTCCACCTTATTCAATCGCCTGGTGGGCAAACGTTTGGCCCTGGTTGACGACCAGCCCGGCGTCACACGCGATCGCCGCATGGGCGCGGCCCGTATCGGTGACATCCGTTTCACGGTCATCGACACCGCCGGGCTTGAAGAGGCGGCTGAGACTTCCCTTGAAGGGCGCATGCGTGAACAGACAGAACAAGCCATATTGGAAGCGGACCTCACGCTGTTCCTCATTGACGCGCGTGCCGGTGTGACACCGGTAGACAAGTCCTTTGCCACAATGCTGCGCCGTGCCGGACGCCCGGTGGTGCTGGTGGCCAACAAGGTTGAAGGGCGCAAGGGCGACGAAGGCTATTATGAGGCCTATTCCATGGGCTTTGGTGAACCTGTGCCCATTTCTGCAGAACATGGCGAGGGTTTTGCAGACTTGCGCGATGCCATTGTGGGTGCCGTTGGCGAAGACAAGGCGTTTCGCACTGAAGAGGCCGCTGCGGCTGAGGCTGCTGCGAAAGAAGAAGAGGCCTATGACGAAGAAATCGTCTTTGATCCTGAACTTCATGACGAAGAAGACGAACCCGAAATCCCTTATGACGCCACACGGCCATTGAAAATCTGCATCGTTGGCCGGCCAAATGCGGGCAAGTCAACGCTGGTCAATCAAATGGTTGGCGAAGACCGAATGCTGACCGGTCCCGAAGCGGGGATCACCCGCGACAGCATTGCGGTTGAATGGGAATGGAAGGGCAGGCCCATTCGCCTGTTTGATACCGCCGGTATTCGCCGCAAGGCACGGGTGCAGGAAAAGCTGGAAAAACTGTCCGTTTCCGATGCATTGCGCGCCATTCAATATGCGGAGGTTGTGATCATCATGTTTGATGCGACAATTCCGTTTGAAAAACAGGATCTGCATATTGTTGATCTGATTGCCCGTGAGGGCAGGGCACCGGTGCTGGCTTTCAACAAATGGGATTTGATTGAAGACAAGCAGGCGGTGTTGAAGGAACTGCACGAAAAGACAGAACGGTTGCTGCCCCAATTGCGCGGGCTGCGAACGGTCACCCTGTCAGGGCAAACCGGCAAGGGGCTCGACCGGTTGATGGAAGCTGTTGAAGAGGCCGACAGGACATGGAATCAGCGCGTGCCCACATCCAAGCTCAACAGATGGCTGGATGAGGTGCAGATTTATCATCCGCCTCCGGCTGTGTCAGGTCGTCGCATCCGGCTGAAATATATCACCCAGGCAAAAACACGCCCGCCCACATTTGTGGCCCAGTGTACCCGCCCGGAAGGCTTGCCAGCGTCCTATGAGCGATACTTGCTCAATGATCTGCGCAATACTTTCGAACTGCCGGGGGTGCCGCTGCGCCTGTTCCTGCGCAAAAGCGAAAACCCTTATGCAAAGCGCAAACGCAACACCTCAAAATAACCAAATACGCGCCACATTAACCAAGAATAAAGGTTAACGACGCATTTTATGCGCTGGGCAGCACCCGTCTTTGATCAAGACGAGCGGGTGACATGGTGGAGTTGTGTGAATGCGTACTTCGAATGGTTTTCCAGTTTCGCAAAGTGATGCAAAACGATGGAAACACCCGGCAGACAAGAGTCTTCCGGCTTTGCAAAATACCGCGCTGAACAAGCGCGCGCCCCATGTGGGCGCATTACCTGCTTTGCAGGTGTCTCGCGGGTCCGCCGGATCCACTCTCAATAAATTTCTCATTGGCGGTCTTGCCGCCGCAGCGGTGATCGCCACCACAAGCACGGTATCGTTGCAGGATATTGCAGATATGACTGGCGCAAATGTGGAAGGCGGACAGCGCTGGGTGGCACGGCTGGTTTCCGTGCCCGAAGGTTCAACCCACGCCAAAGTCGAGGACCGTTTGGGCCAAAGCGACGAGGAACAGGTTTCCAAGGGAATCATCGCCAGTTCCGTGGCTGTGCGCACCGCCAGTTCGTTTCACCAGCTCGGCAGCGCAACAGCCCTGCCCGAAACCGGCACCATGACCATCAGCCGCGCCCTAAAAGGCGATCGTGTGGTCAGCGTGGCGAAAGACAGCTTCCAGGTGGAACAGGCCAGTTGGGCAGTTCTCAAAGCTGATTCCACCGTCACGGGAAGTGTCGCTAAAAACGCAAACCTGTCCGATGCCGACCAACAGGCAGAAAACACCAATCATTTGTTGCGACTGGCGCAGACATTTCGTCCAACCCAGTCTACTATCACAGATACCGGTGCTGGCGTTTCACAAACGCTGGTTGCAGGCAATACAGATGGCGAAGATAGCTTATCGGGCGCGGTGCGTATGCGTCTGGCGAGCGGACAATTGCAACAGGCCCGAGCCGCTGCACGGCTGATGGCCAATGTGGTCGAGAAGGTGAAAAACGATTCGTCCGTGATCGCCAATACCCCGTCGACCGTCGCCGCCTATGCCCCTGCAGAACGTGATATCGCCAGCGCCTTCGCGGCTGTTTTGCGGCCCGCGGAAGAGCCTGGCCGGAATCGCATTCGGTTGCGCCCCGGTGATCATAAATGGGCCGCCAACCCGCTGCCAAAACTCACTTATTCGCGCGCCCAGCGCCGTTGCCTGGCCAATGGTATTTATTTTGAAGCGCGTGGCGAGCCTTTGAGCGGTCAAAAAGCCGTTGCCCAGGTCATCCTCAACCGGGTGAAAAATCCTGCTTACCCAAATTCTGTGTGTGGCGTTGTCTATCAGAACAAATGGAAACGCAATGCGTGCCAGTTCTCGTTCGCCTGTGATGGGATTCGCGACCGGATCAATTCGAAGAAACACTGGGGCATTGCCACGAAAGTCGCCAATGACGCGATCGACGGTAAATTCTGGCTCACCAGTGTTGGATCGTCGAGCCATTATCATGCCGATTACGTTTGGCCGCGCTGGCGTCGCAGCATGAAGAAAATGGTCAAGATTGGCCGCCACATCTTCTACCGCACTTATGGCGGCGGCTGGAGCTAGGCGCAATTGCGGTCCTGACGCAATTTTCGACCCCCATTTGCCGCGCATATTGACGCATGTTCATTTCCACATGCGTCAATTGGCGTTCACTCACGCCCCATGATACATCCCCCACACGCGCGATGCTTTGACAGCCAAACCATGCGGTTTGTGCAAATTCTGGTGCGGGAGTGGTGTGACAATGGACGAAAAAGACAATCAGCCCTCTGATTCTGAACTGGAACAACGCCTGGATTCCATCAAGTCGCGATTGGCCCAGGCCGACCAGCACCGTGAAGGCGCGCCATCTGAACAGCAAAGAGCGCAAAGCAGGCGGCACCAAAAGGCTGGAATCGCACAAGCCTTTCGTCTAAGCAGTGAGTTCATTGCAGGCGTTGTGGTGGGCGGCGGAATCGGCTATGCGATCGACGCATTTTTTAATACGTCGCCATGGGGCTTGATCGTTTTCCTGTTATTGGGTTTTGCCGCAGCCATTTTGAATGTGCTGCGGGCGTCCGGATCGGTCGCGCCCTCCAGTTTCAGCCTCAAGGCTGCAGACGAATTGCAGGCCGAATCGACCAGAAATCGGGCAGAAAGTGAAAAAGAACGCTGAATTGGCACTCTGGGACTAAAATCGGACTTGAGCCGTGACCCCAACCTGTGCCAAACGACCCACGCTTGAGCGTTTGTATTTCGCATTCGCTCTCCAACGCGCCTTCTGGCGCACCAGATAAGACGAGACCAACTTTGGCAAACGATCCGATTCATCAGTTCAATATTTCCAAGCTGCTTCAGCTGGACGTTGGCGGCTACGACATCTCTTTTACCAATTCGTCCCTTTTCATGGTGGCAACGGTTGGCGTGTCGGCTGCATTCCTGATCATGACAACTTCCGGTCGCGGGCTTATCCCCACGCGCCTGCAGTCAATCTCGGAAATGCTGTATGAATTTGTCGCCGGTCTATTGCGCGACAGTGCGGGATCGGAAGGGATGAAATTCTTCCCCTTCGTGTTTTCGCTGTTCACATTCATTCTCGTTGCCAACCTGTTCGGCATGTTCCCATATTTCTTCACGGTGACCAGCCACATCATTGTAACAGCCGCATTGGCGTTTTCGGTGATTGGCCTCGTGGTCATTTATGGTTTTTACAAGAACGGCCTTGGCTTCCTGAAACTGTTCGTGCCCTCTGGCGTGCCCGGCGTTCTTGTACCCGTGGTCGTGCTGATTGAGGTGATCTCATTCCTGTCACGGCCCATCAGTCTGTCGGTGCGATTGTTCGCTAACGTATTGGCCGGACACATTACCCTTAAAGTTTTCGCCGGTTTCGTGGTGAGCCTCAGCTCCCTGGGACTTGGCGGTATCATTGGTGCAGCTTTGCCGCTGGCTTTTGCCGTGGCGCTCACCGGTCTCGAATTTCTCGTCGCTTTCCTGCAGGCCTATGTCTTTGCGATCCTGACCTGCATGTATATTAACGACGCGATTCATCCATCTCACTAGGGTTTCGGCCCTAAGGGACTTCATCTACCAACTTTCACTTCTGAAATTCGAAGGAACACACAATGGAAGTAGAAGCAGCAAAAGCAATTGGTGCAGGCATTGCCTGCCTCGGCATGGGCGGCGTGGGCATTGGCCTGGGCAACATGTTCGGCAACTACCTGGCAGGCGCATTGCGCAACCCTTCTGCCGCTGATGGCCAGTTTGGCCGTCTCATCTTCGGCTTCGCCGTGACAGAAGCCCTGGGCATCTTCTCACTGCTCGTCGCACTTCTGCTGCTCTTCACCTGATATTCGGGTAGTCCCCGGTCGGCGGCTCAGCGGGCCGCTGCCGGGTATTGAAGGCAACACGACAGCAACGCTGACAAACGGATATCGGTATGACTTCGACCAATACTGAGGTGGGACACGAAGCGGGCGCAAAAGCCCCGTTCCCGCCTTTTCAGACAGAGACATTTGCATCCCAGCTGCTTTGGCTGGCGCTGACATTTGGTCTTTTCTATTACCTCATGTCGAAAATTGCGCTGCCGCGCATTGCTTCGATTTTGGAAGTGCGCAGTGATCGTATTGCGCAGGATCTGGATGAGGCCAATCGGCTGAAAGATGAATCCGATGCGGCAATGGCTGCCTATGAGCAGGAATTGGCAGAGGCCAAGTCCCGTGCTCATAACATCGCCCAGGAAGCACGCGACAAGGCCAAGACGGAATTGGACGGGACTCGTGCTTCTGTAGAAACCGATTTGGCAAACAAGATTGCCGAAGCGGAAACACGCATTGGCGCAATCAAAACCAAGGCGATGCTTGAAGTTGATGGCATCGCTGAGGATACTGTGAGCTCGATCGTCGGCGAATTGTTCGGCGGAAAAGTAACCAAAGCCGAGATCGCGAAAGCGGTGTCCGGCGTGAAGGGTTAAGGAGCCGGTTATGGACGCATCATTTTGGGCAACCATTGCCCTTTTCCTTTTCATCGCGCTGATCAGCTGGTTCAAAGTGCCCGGCATGATAGCGAAATCGCTTGATGATCGCTCGGACAAAATCCGCACCGATCTGGAAGACGCGCGCCGCCTGCGTGAAGAGGCTCAGCAATTGCTGGCCGAATATCAGCGCAAGCGCAAAGAAGCTGAATCTGAGGCAGAAGAAATTCTGACCGCCGCCCAACGCGAAGCGGAAGCTTTGCGTGCCGATGCGGAACGCAAGACAGAAGAATACGTCACGCGCCGCACCGCTCTTGCCGAACAAAAAATCGAGCAGGCCGAAAGTCAGGCTGTTGCTGAGGTCAAGATGGCCGCCGTCGATGTGGCCGTGGCTGCAGCCGAAAAGCTCATGGGTCAGAAAATGACCGGTGCAGCCGCAGCAAGTTCGTTCAAAGCAAGCCTTGCTGAAGTTAAACAGCGTTTGAACTAAACTCGACCGCCTGGCGTTCGCGCCTTTGTAGAATTGCAAAAGCCGGGTTTTCACCCGGCTTTTTTGTTATCCAGCCTCATCGTCGCCTGATCAATCGCTTTTGCAACCGGGGCAAATGTCATCCGGTGGGCCGGGCAGGGGCCGTGGCGCGCCACCACTTCCATATGGGATTTTGTTGGATATCCCTTGTGACCGGCAAAGCCATATTGAGGATAGGTCGCGTCCAGTTTTACCATCATGCGGTCGCGCATCACCTTGGCGATAATCGAAGCGGCCGCAATGGATAAGGAACGGCTGTCGCCTTTAACGATTGCGCGGGCATCACAGGGCATTTGCGTTGGCAGCGCGTTTCCATCGATCAGGGCGAAGTCAGGTTTGACGGCCAGAAGTCTGCTGGCCTGCGCCATCGCCATCAGCGATGCAGCGCGGATATTGACGAGATCAATGGTGGCGGCACTCACACTGGCAAAAGCAACTTCTGCGCTGGTCATGATTTCGCCAAACAGGCGTTGGCGGGTTGCTGCTGTCAGCTTTTTAGAATCGTGCAACCCGTCTGGAATATTGTTGGGGTCGAGGATTACCGCCGCCGCAACGACCGGACCGGCTAGCGGTCCACGTCCGGCTTCATCACAGCCGCACACATGGGTGTGGCCACGCGCCATCGCCTGATCTTCGATGGAGAAATCTGGGGAGAAGTCCGGACCGTTTTTTGGCATTTCGGGAAAAAGGTGCGGAGAATCATCGGAACTAACTGTCATCGACACACCGTGCCGATACCGATGATTCTCCGCAAGTGTTCTGCACAGGGCACGAGGCTCATCCCTGTGCAGGGGGATATTGCCAATCTCCAGGGGTAAGAGGAGGGGCAGGCAATTTGAAACTAAAACAAACTCAACTGGGTTCCGGCCAAGACAGGGGGCGTGAACCTGTCGGTGCGAAGCGACATTTTCATGGGCGCGAGTCCCAAACGCTTGGTGGTCAATTCGAACCGGCGGCCCAATTGCCAGGCAAAAGGCCCCACACCGCGCATTCTGGTGCCGAACGCCGCATCGTAATCCTTGCCGCCTCGCATCGAACGCATCAGCGACAGCACATGGGTATATTTGTCTGGATAGTGGCGCAGCAGCCAGTCCTTAAACAGGCTGCTAACCTCTCCCGGCAACCGCAACAGGATATAACCGGCATCGCGCGCGCCATTGCCCCGGGCCGCATCAAGAATGCGTTCCATCTCATGGTCAGTCAGGGCAGGGACAACCGGCGCCACCATAACCGAAGTTGGAATTCCTGCCTCTGACAACTGCCTGATTGTGTCCAGGCGCAGTGCCGGTGTCGCTGCCCGCGGCTCCATGGCTCTGGAAAGGCGGCGGTCCAGCGACGTCACTGAAATCGCAACACGGGCGAGGCCTTTTTCAGCCATGCGCGAAAGGATGTCGATGTCACGGGTCACCAGCGCTGATTTGGTAACAATGCCAACCGGATGGTTGGTTTCCTCCAGCACTTCCAGAATTTCCCGCGTCACCCGCCATTGCTTTTCAATGGGCTGATAGGGATCCGTGTTTGTGCCCATTGCCAGCGAACGGCACTCATATCCGGGTTTGGCAAGTTCTTTGCGCAACAGCTTGGCAGCGCCGGGCTTGGCAAAGAGCTTGGATTCAAAATCGATCCCCGCCGACAGGCCCATATAGGAATGGCTGGGTCTGGCAAAGCAATAGACACAACCGTGCTCGCACCCGCGATAAGCATTGATGGACCTGTCGAAAGGCAAATCCGGCGACTCATTGCGCGTGATGATTTTGCGCGGCTGTTCCGCCGTAACTTCGGTTTTAAAAGGCGGCAATTCGTCGAGCGTTTGCCAGCCATCATCAAAACCGTGCCGGCTATAGGCCTCAAACCGGCCGCTGGGATTGATCCCGGCTGCACGCCCCCGCCGCCGTGCAGGATCCACCCGGATACCGGCGCGGTTGACGATATTATCAGCACCGGCGGTGTCGCCAGCTGGTCTGAATGCATAGGCATCAGCCTGATGGATTGTGTCGAGATTGCCAGACATCACCGTGCTCCTTCATTTCTTATGTGTTGAATATATTCCTACGACAAGAATGAGAACATAGCAAGAACAAAAAATGTTACCGGCAAGGTATGATCAGTTTATTGGGTGTCAGGCAGTGAGCTTAAGCGCCGCGTTTGAGGTGTTCATCCAGCCGGGGCATGATTTCTACGAAGTTGCAGGGCATGTGCCGATAGTCCAATTGCATCTTGAGAATGCCGTCCCAGCCATCCTTGCAGGCGCCTGGTGAACCGGGCAGGCAGAATATGAAAGTGGTCTTCGTAACGCCCGCAGTGGCGCGCGACTGGATGGTGGACGTTCCAATCTTAACAAAACTCAACTGGTGAAACAGGGTGGAAAATCCGTCCATGCGTTTTTCAAACAGAGGTTCCAGTGCATCGGGCGTGACATCGCGCCCGGTAAAGCCTGTGCCGCCGGTTGTTATGACAACGTCGATTTCGCCATGGTCGATCCATTGCATCACCTGGGCACGGATGGCCTCCACATCGTCCTTCACCAATGCGCGGTCGGCGAGCCGGTGTCCCGCCGCCTCAATCCGGTTGACCAACACGTCTCCTGACTTGTCTTCGGCAAGTGAACGTGTGTCGGAAACCGTCAGCACCGCAATGGATACGGGAAGAAAAGGACGGCTTTCATCAATTCGGCTCATGGGGGATTCTCTCCATCGATCTTGGCTTGCGGCAGTCTGGCGCTGGACGATTAGTGAAAATCACGCCCTTTGAACATCAGTCAGCCTTTTGCGCCGCTGCCGTGTGCAATCTAGCGCAGATGCCATCTATCTGCCAGCAGGGGTCTGGGTGCGCACGATCCACCAGTCCTGATGGTGTTGGCTTAAAGACCGATGGGCCGCGTCCGCAGCCTCCCTGCTGGAAAACACGCCAAAGCACGTCGCGCCAGAACCCGACATGCGCGCCAGCGTGCAATCAGCCTGTTGGCGCAGCGCCGTCAGACAATCCGATATGCCAGGTTCCAGCGAAATTGCCGCTGATTCCAGATCATTTCGTTGGCGGCAAAGATATTGGGTCCAGTCAATCTCTCCATTTTGGCCTTCAAGAGGATCCATCGCGCCATTACGGCGATTTTCAAGTGCTTCAAACACGGCAGGTGTCGAAACCCGAGCGCGATTGTTTATGAGCACCATATTAAGCTCAGGCAGGGCCGCAGGGGCGATTTGTTCTCCGATCCCGGAAACATGTGCCGGTTTGCCAAAAACGCACATGGGGACATCTGCACCCAATTGCAGGGCAATTTGTGGTAATTCTTTCAGCACCTCCGCGGGCAAATCCCACAACCGGGCCAGGCCGCGCAGCGCTGCTGCCGCATCTGCTGACCCGCCACCAATACCAGAGGCAATGGGCAGATATTTGCGCAACTCAATATCAGCGCCCGCCACCGGCCCCGGCGCGGTTTTGAGCAAGGCATGGGCGGCTTTCAAGACGAGGTTGTCGTCATCTGCCAACAGGCCCTCCGCTTCCGGTCCTGTGATGCGCAGGGTGAGGTCGCGTGATGGTTTAAGGATCACCTGATCGCCGAAATCAGCGAACGTGACCAGACTGTCGAGCAGGTGATAGCCATCTGCCCGTTGGCCGGTCACATGCAATGCCAGATTGATCTTGGCCGGTGCCGATTCGCATATTGGTTGGTTGATGCTCATAAGACGAACAGCGACATCAAATGCGGTATAGAAAACACCACACTAGCGCAGCCTGATCTTAGCCATTATCCGGCTTGGCTTTTTCAGCTTCGGCAGCTTCCTGTTTCAAAACCTCATCAAGGCCATCAGCAAGTTTACTTTCGATGCGGGGAATGTCGGCCTCTGGCGGTGACATGGCCATGGCATGGTGCCATTGGAACGTTGCCTCCAGTTTGCGATTGGCTTTCCAATAGGCATCGCCCAGATGGTCGTTGATTGTGGGATCTCCAGGGCGCAATTCAACAGCGCGTTCAAGCTGGATGACCGCCTCTTCGAACCGATTGAGCCGGTAATAGGCCCAGCCCAGACTGTCGACCATATAGCCATCATTGGGGCGCAGGGAGACAGCCTTGCGGATCATGTCCAGGCCCTCTTGAAGATTGATATTCATATCAACCCAGGAATAGCCCAGATAGTTCAGCACGCTGGGCTGGTCGGGAAACAGTTCCAAAGCCTGCTTAAACGCGGCTTCCGCTTTGGGCCATTGTTTGGTGCGTTCAAAGGCGATGCCCTGACGATAAAACAGGTTCCAATGGACACGGGTGGGATCGTCGATGCGGTCGATAATGCGTTGGTAGATACCAGCGGCTTTGTCATATTTCTCATGGCGCGCCAGAACTGCGCCGTAAGACAAATAGGTCACCAGATCATCGGGGCCGCTGTTGATGAGTTTTTCCAGTTCGGCTTCCGCCGCCGAAACGTCTTCAAGTTCATCGAGATTCAATGCGCGCTCCAGTCGCGCAATCCGGTAATAGGGCGATTCCTCGGAAATGGATTCAAAAATTGCATTGGCCGCGGAGGGGCGCCCCTGGGCATCCAGAAGTTCCGCAAGTTCAATGGCAATCACCTCGTCCTTGCTGGCCAGTGTGCGCGCAAGCTGCAAATAAATGCGGGCGAATTGTTGTCCGCCTTCCTTGTCGATGGCCGTGCCAAGATTGGTGAAAACCTCAGCCGCGCCTCGCTGCGCAGTGGCAATCCTGAATGCAGGGCGCGTACCATTGGACACTTCCGCCAGCATTTTTGTGAAAACCGGGTTTTGGGGCTGTCGAACCAACGCTTCGCTCAGCACTTTCGTGGCAGCATCCACATTACCTGCGTCGAACTGGGCTGTGGCGAGCGCTTCAATCACGCGCGAATAGGTTTCACGGGCAGCCTGTCCACCGGCACGGTTTTCGTAAGCTTTGGTGAGCCGGCTGACCGCGCCTGCCTTGTCGCCCACGGCCATGGCAATGAGGCCGCCGTGATATTGGGCAAACAGATCAAACCAAGCCGGTCCTTTCAGTTTGTCTACGGCGGCCAGTGCTTCGGCATTCTTGCTTTGGCCAATTTTCACCCAGCTGGAAATCAGTCCAGCCATCAATCGGTCCAATGCGCTGCGCCAGTCATGGTCCAGCCCGCGTTCGGCACCAGCCCAGTTTTTGCTGCGCAGATCATCAATTGCCAAAATGATGCGCACGATCTCAGGCTCATTACCGGCCTTCACAATGCGTTTTCCTGCCGCAATCCCCTCGGCGAAATCACCATTGGCAATGAAATTCAAAAAAGCTTTGAGGCGGATATCCGTATTGTCGGGATCAAGCGCGATTACCTTACGATAAAATCCCGCTGCATTTTCCATGTCACGATCTGTTGATGCAATGCGCGCCGCCAGATAATTGCCCGCCAAGCTGTCGCTGAGTTTGAGCGGTTCCTGATTGGTATCGGCCAAAGCCGGCATCACCGTCAGGCCAGAAGCCGAAACGGCCATGCAAAGCGCCAAGGTTACCGCTTTGCCAGTCTTGAATTGCGTCATATCAATGCCTCCGCCCCGAAATTAAAATCCGCCCACAATCCGCAAATCACCACGCGATTTAGGCACCACCATGGCCGGTTTGTGCCTCTCAGACAAGCATATCGACGCAGGCTGAGAATTGTCAGTTAACGCGCGAAATACAAAACTCGACCACGTCCAGCAAAGCCTGCTTGTGGTCGCTTGCCGGCAGCGGTGCCAGCGCGTCTCGCGCGATCTGGCCATAGTGGCGTGCCCGCTCAACCGTGTCGGCAATGGCGTTGTGTTTCTGGAGCAATTCCATCGCCTTCTCCAACGCCTTGGCGTCGGATGAATTGCTTTCCATGGCTTCGCGCCAATAGGCCCGCTCATCTTCGCTGCCACGGCGATAGGCCAGCAGGACCGGAAGGGTGATTTTACCCTCGTAAAAATCATCCCCCACATTTTTGCCCAGGCTGGCTTTTGAGCCGCCATAGTCCAGAGCATCATCCACCAATTGAAATGCCAGACCAAGATTGATGCCATAAGAGCGGAACGCATCGCGGGTGGGTTTGTTGGACCCGGCCAATATTGGCCCAACTTCTGCTGCCGCTGAAAACAGGGCCGCCGTCTTGGAGCGGATGACGGTGAGATAATCATCCTCCGTCGTTTCCATGCTTTGGGCAGCAGAAAGTTGCAGCACTTCGCCTTCGGCTATGACTGTAGACGCGGTTGAAAGCACATCAAGCGCTTCCATGGACCCGGCATCCACCATCATGCGAAAGGCCTGACCCAACAAGAAATCGCCGACCAGAACACTGGCCTGATTGCCCCACACCATGCGGGCTGCCTGTTTGCCCCTGCGCATGTCGCTTTCGTCAACCACGTCATCGTGCAACAGCGTGGCGGTGTGCATGAATTCAACACTGGCAGCCAAGGTTATGTGATGCTCGCCTTCATACCCGCACATCTGGGCGGCTGAAAGGGTCAGCATGGGCCGCAACCTCTTGCCGCCGGAATCAATGAGATGCTGGGCAACTTCGGGAATCATTTCCACCTCTGATCCGGTTTTCGACAGGATCAGTTGATTGACACGCCTCATATCGCTGGCGGTCAGGTCCACAAGCGGCTGGACGCTTGCCTGCGGTGGCTTTCTTTCGTCAATCGAAACTACAACGCCCATGACTACCCAGTTCTAAAGTTATGCCCTTGTCCCACTTCAATAGGATTTAGAGCGTTTCGGCACAAGTTCTGCTTTGCAAATTGGCTGCTGTGTCACATGCGGCTTTGTGCAACGAAAACAAGGCCGCACTGGTGACACACCCATCACCATGTCATGCGACGAAGTGTGCGGTCTTTGTCGATGAAATGATGTTTCAACGCCCCCCCTGCATGGGCGGCGATTATGGCCAGCAAGCCATAGGATGCGTAGATGTGGAAGGATATCGCAAAATCACGAACCGTATCGGAAACCGCAAAAAAAGCGGGCAGATCGAACAGGCCGAACATGGAAATACCTTCGCCTTTTGACGTGGTAAAAACATAGCCGGATATCGGAATTGTAATGACCGAGGCAAACAATATCAGGTGCGCCAGCTTCGACGCGACCTTTTCCAGGCGTGTATGGGACTGGAGCGCATCAGGTGCCGCTTTTATCCGGCGAATGACCAGCAGCGCCACGCCCAACAGGAAAACCAAAACGCCAAAGGCTTTGTGCAGGTATGGCGCTGTGTTGTACCATGGTGAAAAGTAAGTCAGGTCAATCATCCACCAGCCCAGTGCGATCAATGCAATCATGTGAATCGCAATGAGCCAGTGAAGAATTTTGACCGGCAGGGAAAAGGATGGTCGTTTGAATTCGTCGCTCATTCCTGTCGCTCCTGCCGGTCTCATGTATCAGCTTACTTGTCTTTGATGGCCTCGATCTGAAGCGTAATTGCAACGACTTCAGCTGCGGGACCAAGATTGTAGTCCATGCCAAAATCCTTGCGGGTCAGGTTGTAGGTGCCCTCAAATCCAACGCGGTAGCCGCCCCAAGGATCGGTGCCTTCACCAATTCGCTTGATGTTGAACGAAATGTCCTTAGTGACGCCCAACAGGGTGAACTTGCCCTTGAGCACGCCGCCATCCTTGTCACCTTCAAAGCCGGTGCTTTCAAAAGTTGCGGTGCCGAATGTGCCCACTTTGAAAAAATCATCGCCACGCAGGTGCTTGTCGCGGTCGGCCCAATTGGTGTCCAGGCTGGCGGTATCGACACTGATCTTGACCGACTGCGCGGCTGCACCGGCAGCAGGGTCATAGTTCAATGTGCCGGAAAATTTGTTGAAACGGCCTGACAGTTTGGAAAAGGTGAAATGACCGGTTTCAAACATAATGGACGAGTGTGACGGATCGATTGTGTAGGAAGCCGCCTGAGCAGGCAGGAGCGTGAATGTCGCCAGCGCTGCACCGGCAAAAGCAGATTTCAGTTTGAGTGCAATCATGAGTATGTCCTCGAATAAAGGGGTTTGGAACATCAGCAGCAATTGCCGACCGGGCTAAGTTAGGTATTGCAAATTCGCATTCATATGGCGATTAACGCATTTGTGTACTGCAATTTTGCATGATGCTGTTTTCGGGAGTGCGCAACCGATGATGAATTGGGACGATCTGCAATATATTTTGGCGGTGCATGAGCACGGATCGGCCATCGCGGCCGCCAAAAAACTGGGGGTCAATCCAACAACCATCCAGCGCCGGATCATTGGGTTTGAAGAAGCGCAAAGTGTTCATCTGTTCGAGCGCCGTCCCAGCGGATATACGGCCACGTCAGAATGTTTGGCCCTGATTGATGAAGTGCGCTTAATTCGCGACAGCACGTCACGCATTTCGCGCGAGATATTAGGGCGTGATCTGCGGCTTGAGGGCCGCATAGCGGTTACGTCAACCGAATCCATCATCAACCAGCAGGTCGCTCTGCACATTCGAAGTTTTCGCCAACAGCACCCCGATATTGATATCGAACTGACACTGACCAACACGCGGCTTAATCTGTCACGCCAGGATGCCGATGTTGCAATCCGTCCATCGCTCAAGCCGCAAGATACGCTTGTGGGTCAAAACGTGTGCAAGCTTGTATTTGCAATTTACGGCACACCGGAATTGCTTTCCATGCATTTTGAAGGTGAGCCAGAGTTTGAGATGCTCAACCATGAACTGCCCTGGCTCGGTCTTGGAGACGCCCTATCCGGATCACCAGCCTATGCGTGGATGCGCGACCATGTGTCCAGCGGGCAGGTGAGAGTATCGTCGGACACTTTTTCCTCGGTTGCCACTTTGGCAGAACAAGGATTGGGGCTGGCATTGCTGCCTTGCATGGTTGGTGATGCACGCAAGGGGCTAAAGCGCCTTCATATCCCCGGCCTCAATGTCGCAACACCCATTTGGGTATTAACCCACCCCGAAATCAAAAACGCTGCCCGCATCAAGGCTTTCACATCCCACATCGCCCGGGCGTTGCGCAGCGACCGGGCGATGATCGAGGGGTGGACGAGTTAGAGTTAGGCTTCGATGGACAGTGGTGAGCCTGGACTTGCGTTGCTGCATTGCGCGCGTGATAAAACGGTTTTACCGGCCTCAGCGGGCAGGGGCCGGTCTTATATGCTGATGAAAGCGTCGATATGGAAGAACTGCTGCGCACGAACAATCCGGTGACTGTCTCGTTTTCGCAATCACTCTTGTCGGAAAGTGGCATTGTCCATTACGTCGCCGACAGCCACATGAGCATTATTGACGGATCTTTGGGAATTCTGCCACGCCGCATAATGGTGGATGGTGAACGCCTCGTGGAGGCCCGCCAATTGATGAAAGACGCAGGGCTTGGCGACGAGTTGCCAGACAAACCCGTCCGGGGGGATGCGTTTTGAACCAGGCACAGGCTGAAGACCCTGTCACGAGTGACGGCTTTTTGGACAATGCTTTTCGTGTGTTGCAACCGGCCAGTGGTGGTCACCGTGCGGGATTGGATGCCGTGCTTCTGGCTGCAACCGTGCCCACGGGGAGCGTGGGTCGACTTGTGGACCTGGGGGCCGGATCCGGCGTTGCGGGCCTGGCGAGTGCCCAGCGCTGCCAGCAATTGTCAGTTGATCTTGTGGAATATGATGAGCACATGGCCTGCCTTGGCCGTGATACACTCAATCTGCCGGAAAATGCCCATCTGGCACCACGCGCCACAATTCTGCAGACCGATATCACTTTGAAAGGTGCCCGGCGGATCAAGGCGGGACTGAACGACAATGTATATGACTTTGTCATCACCAATCCCCCCTTTAACGATGGAACGATGCGGGTATCGCCCTATGGCCTTCGACAAAAAGCCCATGAAATGCCCACGGGGCTTTGGGATCAGTGGCTGGCCACGGCGTCGGCGATTGCACGACCCAAGGCCATGTTTGCCATGATCCTGCGTCCAGCCAATTTCCAGCAGGGACTGGACGCCATTGGCAATCGTTTTGGCAGTCTGCGCGTTTTGCCCATTCACGCCAAAGCCGGTGACCCGGCCAACCGGTTGATATTGGCGGGCGTGAAAGGCGGGCGGGCGCCGCTGCAATTCCTGCCAAATTTGAGCATTCACGCCCCCGATGGCGCTTTCACCGAAGAGGCCGAAGCGATTTTTCGCGGCCAGGCCGTCTTGCCGCTATGGTGATGTGTGGCGAATAAGCTTGAAATTTTGCGCTGGTCGCATCACTTCTGGCAGCACCAAGACAAGAAAGGCTATTCGTGAAAAAAATCTTCAAAAAACTGGTTCCTGCAAAGTTTCGCAGCGATGCCATTACCATTCCCGTTGTTCAACTGAGCGGAGCCATAATGGCCGGTGGCAATGCCCTGCGCCCATCGCTCAATCTGGCCGGATGCGCAGGTGTGTTGAACCGCGCGTTTGAAATGAAGGATGCTCCCGCAGTTGCGATTGTAGTCAATTCTCCCGGCGGCTCGCCGGTCCAGTCACGGCTGATATATCAGCGCATTCGCGATTTGGCGCAGGAGAAAAACAAAAAGGTCCATGTCTTCGTTGAAGATGCCGCCGCTTCCGGTGGCTATATGATCGCCTGTGCCGGTGACGACATCACTGTGGATCCCTCAAGCATTATCGGTTCAATCGGCGTGGTTTCCGCCAGTTTTGGCTTTGTAGATGCAATCGGCAAAATCGGTGTGAAACGGCGGGTATATACTGCAGGCCAAAACAAAAGCGTGCTGGACCCGTTCCTGCCGGAAAAGAAAGCCGATATTGACCGCTTGAAGGAACTGCAATTGACAATCCATCAGGTCTTTATTGATTTGGTCAAGAACAGCCGGGGCGACAGGCTTGTTGAGCATAAGGATATGTTTACAGGCATGTTCTGGACCGGCGAAACCGGTGTCGAACTGGGCCTGGCCGATGCCATTGGCGACATCCGTTCATCTCTCAAAACCCGCTATGGGGAAAAGACCAAGCTTGAACTGATCGAACCCAAACGCGGGTTGTTTGGCCGCCGTCAGGGTGTGTCCGTTGGTTTAAGTTCGGTCCTTGGCGCAGGATTGCCGCAATCTGATGCTATGGCCAACATAACCGCGAACGTGGCAGACAGTGTTCTCACAACACTTGAAGAACGCGCTTTGTGGTCGCGTCTGGGCCTGTGACGCGCGTGTTAAGTGACGAAAGAGGGGAATTATTGTGGTACAATTGATTGCAGCTGCAGCCATCGGGGGCGTTGCCTATGTGGCGTTCAACTCGTTTAAAAAACACTGGAACGAAATACAGGAACGCGAGCGCGTGGAAGCTGGTTCGAGCAAGGAAGTGGGTGAATTGAAACGCGACCCAAAAACCGGGCGTTACAAGGCCACCATTTCTTCAAATTCAGACACCCAGGACTGATACCGGCCAAGTTTGCGATTGCACAAGGGCGATTGTTGACCCGATGCAGCGGACATGGCACCTGTCCGCGCGAATGCGGCTTTATTAAATCCCCGCGTAATTCCCGATCTGATTTCCTTCACAGGTGCATATGATGGACTTTAATCCGCAAAATTCGTTCCAGGGCCTCATTTTGGCCCTGCACAAATATTGGGCCGACCACGGCTGTGTGATTCTCCAGCCCTATGACATGGAAGTTGGGGCCGGTACATTCCATCCGGCAACCACCTTGCGCGCTCTGGGGCCGAAACCCTGGAACGCCGCCTATGTGCAACCCAGCCGCCGTCCAACAGACGGACGCTATGGGGAAAACCCAAACCGGTTGCAACATTATTACCAGTATCAGGTGCTGCTAAAACCCTCGCCACCGGACCTCCAGGAACTTTATCTGGGATCATTGCGGGCGATTGGGATTGACCCATTACTGCATGACATCCGCTTTGTGGAAGATGATTGGGAAAGCCCAACACTTGGCGCATGGGGACTGGGTTGGGAAGTGTGGTGCGATGGGATGGAAGTTTCCCAGTTCACCTATTTCCAGCAAGTGTGCGGTCAGGAATGCTCCCCCGTTGCAGGCGAATTGACCTATGGTCTGGAGCGGTTGGCGATGTATGTGCAAAATGTCGACGATGTATATGATTTGAATTTCAACGGTGGTGGCGACAATAATAAGGTCACCTATGGCGAAGTGTTCCAGCAGACCGAGCGTGAATATTCCCGCTGGAATTTTGATGTGGCCGATACCGATACCCTGTTGCGCCATTTTGAAGACGCTGAGCAGGAATGCCAGCGCATTCTCTCAGCCGACCCAATTGATCCCAAAAAGGGCAAGGCAATTGTGATGGCCCATCCCGCCTATGATCAGTGCATCAAGGCAAGCCATGTTTTCAACCTGCTCGACGCGCGTGGCGTGATTTCGGTGACAGAACGTCAAAACTACATCGGACGTGTGCGAGACCTCGCCAAAGCCTGCGGCGAAGCCTTCCTGCAAACAGAAGCAGGCGGTGCCGAAGCGGCCTGATTGAAATACATATCGCGCTTATTCGTCGTCACCTTTCAGGGGCCTGCGGCCCTGATGGTTGTATTCGACAAAGCAATGCAGGGCTTTTGTGCCGTGCCGGTCACGATTATTTGTAGGCGGTTTGGCTCTGCGATCACACGCAGTTTTTCCAGCAATATATTCAACGAAATCAAGTGATAAAGTAAATCGGTCAGATTGATGCGACTGGAGCTTACGTAATTTTATGACGAGACGTGATCAATTGTTAACTAAGTTGTATATTTTTTCGGTATAGTTAATTCAGTCACCAACAATCGAAGTAAATTACATGCATCTTAAAGCACTTGCTGCTGCTGTCAGCTTTACAGCAATTTCGTTCGCCACCACCCTGTCAGCTCAGGCTGCCGACTTGGATGTGCCGTTAGATCAGCCGGCAGATAATAGCGGCGTTTATTTGAGCGTCTTTGGCGGTGTGTTGTTTGAAGATGATTTTGACTCAGGCATCGTTAATGGCCCAGCGGCAGGCGCAAATTATGATATCGATCTGGATACGGGCTTTTTGATTGGTGCCGCGGTTGGTTTTGAATTTGAACAGGTCGCAACGGCTCTGACGCCACGTCTTGAACTTGAACTTTCCTATCGTTCGCTTGATGTCGGCACAGTTAATTTCTCCGGCAATGGTGCAGGCGCTGAACTCAATGTCAGCGGAGACGTTGATTCGGTGTCGCTCTTCACCAATGCGTTGGTGGATTTCGACACCGGTAGCCGCTTTACCCCTTACGTGGGTGTTGGTCTGGGTGTTGCCTTTGTTGACTACGATGTCAGCTATCAAACAGGACCGCTTATTGTGAATGACAACGAAGATGATGCCGAGTTTACTGCTCAGGTCATCGCCGGTGTTTCCTACGAGCTTTCGGAAAATATCGATCTGATGGTTGATGCACGTTACAGCCGCATCTTCGACGTTGAGGTCAACCGCGTTAACGCAACTGCAGGTGGCGTTTTGACCGGCACATTCGAAGACGACATCGACAATTTCGCGATCACAACCGGTCTGCGCATCAAGTTCTAAAACAAAACGACAAAGATGCAGGCAGGAGTTCTCGGGACGCCTGCCTGATCCAAAAAATTAGCCTCCATCAGCAATTGCGGCCCCTCGCGCCCATTCGCTGTTGGAGGTTTTTTATTTCAACCCGGCGAGGGGCAATCCTACTTTTTCTTGCGCAGCCAAACAGTTAGCTGCATGCCGCTATTGGTCTTGTCCATATACCAGCCAAGAAGGAGTTTAGCCGCATTTGGAAAATTATGCATAGAGCCCACATCGTAATATGAATAGACTACGTCATAACAAGTGCGGGCACCGTGTTCTTGAAATGATTCTAAGTTGAATTCATATAGATGATAAGGGCTATGCATAGGGCTTAGGTGCGTGACATAATTTGTTCTGCGCAATTTGTAGTATAGGTTCAATATTTTCGACAAAAAATAATTGGATGATGGTACTTCTATTTGAATCACACCGCCCGGTTTCAGCCAATTCATCGCTTGGCTGATGGATTGGGCAGGGTCGTAAAGGTGTTCCAACACTGCGCCAAAAGTAATGAAGTCAAATTTTTCTGATTTGAAATCGGCCTCTTCAATTGATCCAAGCGCAAGTTTGCCCGGATCAATCCCCATCTGGTCTATGGCTTTGTCCCTAAATGCCTCGCTTGGTTCAATCCCCCAGGAGTTAAAGCCTGCAGCATCCATGGCGATCATCGCTTTGCCAAGTCCGGCGCCAATGTCCAGCGCTTTAATTTCAGCTTTATTGTCCAGGAGTCGCTTTGCATCGTTGATTTGTCTAGAAAAATAGTCCGGGCTTAGTTCGAAATAGGAAGGGTTCCAATAAGTGTCGGGATCAATGTTATAGTGATCCGAGATGGACAAGGGGACCACCAAAGGTTGAGGATAAATCAGCCCGCAATTGCTACATTTGCAAACTGTAACACCCACCCCGGTTTTACGACGTGGGCTTCTTCCCTGAGATTTATCTAATCTTACGCCCAATACCCGATGCGAACTGGCTTGTTCCAGGCACATATTGCAGTTTTCATTTTCAAAAAAATGATAGGTCTTGTGTTCGCGTTCGAGCATTACTGCACTTTCGAATCCACGGGGAATTTGATCGACGACTTTAGTCGCTTAGCATCAAGTTGCAAGGTATGAAGCAAATCAAGGGTGATGGCAGTCAAAGCAAGCCGCAACAAGTTCCACCGGCGAGCATATTCCAAACCGCAATGTACCATGAACAATGTTAGAATTAGCTGCAACTGAAACCTGTGCCACCGGATGCGCGGGAATACGGTCTGGGTTCATCGTGGATGATAGGGACTGATCCGTCCATTTGCATGGCGCGAAGCCCATGATATCCATGAACTGGCTCTGGCTAGCGGTTTGATAGCCAAGCGTTTGTTTTATATGCAGGTTTGCGGATGGGAGGTCGATATGTCCGGTTTTGACAAAGGCTCAATCCTGGTCACAGGTGCCAGTGGCGGCATTGGTGCGGAAACGGTTCGCCATCTTGTGGCGTCAGGGGCAAAGGTGATCGCCAGTGGCCAGGACACCGCAAAGCTCGACCAATTGGCAAAGGATACCGGGTGCCGCACGCTTCCTTTCGATGTCACCAGCGAAGACAGCGTCAGGGATGCGCTGGACGGCCTTGACCTGTGGGGAGTCGTCAATTGTGCGGGTTTCGGCGGCGAGATTGCAACGCCGATGGAGACCGATATCGCCATTTTCGACAAAGTCATTTCGATCAATACAAGGGGGGCGCTTCTTGTGACCAAATATGCCTCCCAGTCGATGGTGCGTCTTGGTCGCGGCGGTTCAATCGTAAACGTGTCGAGTCAGGCTTCACTCGTCGCGCTGAAAGGCCATATTTCCTATGGTGCGTCAAAGGCGGCGCTGGACAACATCACCCGCGTTTCCGCGCTTGAACTTGGGCAATATGGTATCCGGGTCAACGGCGTTCACCCAACTGTCGTCATGACCCCCATGTCGGCCTGGTATTGGGGAAAGCCCGAAATTGAAGGCCCATTCCTGTCTCAAATGCCACTGGGGCGCTGGGCAACCGAAGGCGAGATTGCCGCACCGATTGTGTTCCTGCTGTCCGATGGCGCATCGATGATCACCGGCGTTTCGCTGCCAATTGATGGCGGATTTACCGCCGTATGACGGGCTGACATCTTTTGTCTGCACCGCGACCATTAATCTGATCCGGGCCATCCCTGCAAAATGGCAGCAATGTTCCCTGCTGACACCATGCTGTCAGCAGGGGCGTGATAGTTACTCCTGGTACCAATAATTTGCGAAAGGATGATCACATGTCGCACGGAAAAGTCTGCTGGAATGAGCTGAACACGAACGATGTTGAAAAAGCCAAGAAATTTTATGCAGAAACAATCGGCTGGACCTTCGATTCCATGCCGGACCCGGAAGGCACCACGCCCTATTGGCTGGCCAAAAACGGGGATGAAATGGTGGCCGGCATATTCGATATCTCGGGCCCGAATTTTGACGGTATCGCGGATGCGTGGATGACCTATGTGGGCGTGGATTCCGTTGACAAGCGTCTTGAAAAGGCTGTTTCCGCCGGTGCCACCGTCCTGCGTGAGCCCTGGGATATTCCCGGTGTCGGCAGAATGGTGGTCTTGCAGGAACCCGGTGGCGCTGTTGTTTCCTGGATGACACCGGAACAAACGGGCTGAATTCGCCTTAGATAGGGGCGTTCCATTTGGCGCAGTCATGTGGTTACGTGACGGACCTAGAAATAATGTCCGCAGGAGTAACCCATGGCTGAACCAAAAGTGGCGGGAACCGCGCCCATACCCGTCGAAGTTGAAGCTGGAAAATCCTATTTCTGGTGCACGTGTGGCCAGTCTGCCAGTCAGCCTTTTTGTGACGGTTCCCACAAAGGATCTGAATTTGCCCCGCTCAAATGGACGGCTGAAGAGGATGGCCGCAAGTTTTTCTGCACCTGCAAACAAACCCACAACAGCCCGCTATGTGACGGTTCACACGCCAAAGTGGGAGGCTGAGCAGCGACTGGAACAGTTCGCCGCAAAGTGGATGAGAAAAACAAGCGCATTGGGTGTGTCTCCATGCGCCTTTTTTTGCGCTGTGCGGTGACATTGCGCGTGGCGCTTGGTATGTCGCGCCATCCTGTTTTACCCCGCGTGATATTCCATGCCCGACTTATTGCTCGAACTGTTTTCTGAGGAAATCCCAGCCCGCATGCAGCGCAAGGCTGCCGGTGATCTGAAAAAAAGTGTCACCAACGCGCTGGTTGATGCGGGGCTGACCTATGAGGGCGCGCGGGAATACTGGACGCCCCGCCGCCTAACCCTTGATTTGCGTGGCCTGACGGCCCGTTCCGCCGATATTGCTGAAGAACGCAAAGGCCCGCGCACGGATGCGCCACAAAAGGCCATAGAAGGCTTTTTGCGTGGCGCAGGGTTGAACTCCATCGACGATGCCCAGGTGCGCAATGATTCCAAAAAGGGTGATTTTTATGTGGCCGTGATTAACAAGCCGGGCAGGGATGCCGCTGACATCATAGCATCTGTCATGCCAGGCATTATTGAGAATTTCCCCTGGCCAAAATCCATGCGCTGGGGTGCAAAATCAGCCGATGCAGGCTCCATGCGCTGGGTTCGCCCGCTGCAATCGATTCTATGCACCTTCGGGCCGGAAACCGAAGAACCGGTGGTTGTCGATTTCGAGGTTGCAGGCATTCGCGCGGACAATGTCACAAAGGGTCATCGGTTCCATGCCCCGCAGACCCTCACTGTACGCCGGTTTGACGATTATGCAGCCGCGCTCGACAAGGCAAAAGTTGTTCTGGACGCCGAACGGCGCAAGGAAATCATACGGGCTGATGCGCGCAATCTGGCCTTTGCCGCCGGTCTTGAACTTATCGAAGACGACGCGCTGCTGGAAGAGGTTGGCAATCTGGTCGAATGGCCGGTCGCGTTGATGGGCACATTTGGCGAAGAGTTTTTGGATATCCCGCCGGAAGTCATCCGGTTGACGATCAAGGAAAACCAGAAATGTTTCGTGCTGCGCAAAGGCGCAGGCGACGATGCGCTGCTCTCCAACAATTTCCTTATGGTGGCAAATATCGAAGCAACCGATGGTGGTGTTGAGATCGCGCGTGGCAATGCAAAGGTCGTCAACTCCCGGCTCAGCGACGCGAAATTCTTCTGGGAATCAGACCTGCATACGATCACCACCGAAGGTTTTGCACCATGGTTGGGCAAACTGGGGTCGGTCACTTTCCATGCCAAACTGGGAACCGTTGGCGAGCGGGTTCAGCGCATCGCAGCGCTTGCCGAAGAACTCGCGCCGACCGTGGGTGCCAATCCTGAACTTGCCAGGCGGGCGGCAGAAATCTGTAAGGCCGATCTGAATTCCGCCATGGTCTATGAGTTCCCCGAATTGCAGGGCTTGATGGGCAGGCGCTATGCGGTCAAGGCGGGTGAAGATGCGTCAGTCGCCGCTGCCTGCGAGGACCATTACAAGCCCCAGGGCCCGTCCGATGATGTGCCGAAGGATCCCGTCAGCATTGCCGTGGCGCTGGCCGAGAAGCTCGACACACTCGTTGGTTTCTGGGCCATCGACGAAAAACCCACTGGCAGCAAAGACCCGTTCGCCCTGCGCCGTGCGGCTTTGGGCGTGATCCGGTTGGTGCTTGAGAATGAATTGAAATTGCCGCTCAATACCCACGCTGCAGATGTTCTCGCCTTCTTCCACGACCGCTTGAAAGTCTATCTGCGCGATTCCGGTGCGCGTCACGATCTCATTGATGCGGTGATTACACCACAGGCAGATGATCTGCTGGCCATCACCCGGCGGGTGGAAGCGTTGGGAACTTTCCTCGATACAGACGATGGTAAAAACTTGCTGGCTGGCACCAAACGGGCGGCCAACATTCTCGCTGCCGAAGAGAAAAAAGACACACAGATCGGCGAATCCGTAGTTGAATCTCTACTGGAACTTGAACAGGAAAAAAACCTGTGTGACGCCGTGAATCAGGCTGAGAGTGCAACGGCGCAAGCAATTGAAAAAGAAGACTATTCAGCCGCCATGTCAGCATTGTCCAAACTGCGCGAACCGGTCGATAAATTCTTTGAAGACGTCATGGTCAATGCCGATGATGTGGCGGTGCGGGCCAACCGTCTGGCGCTGATGCGCCGCATTCGTGACGCCACTGGAACGGTCGCCGACTTCTCCAAAATTGCAGGATAAGGAATCCGAGAAATGAAAACCTGGAACATCTATTTGTCCGGTGAAATTCACACCAACTGGCGTGAAGAAATTGCAGCCGGCGCGAAAGCCGCAGGCCTGCCTGTCTCATTTGCGTCGGCTGTAACCCACCACGAAGCCTCAGACGATTGTGGTGTTGCGATCCTTGGGGAAGAACCCAATAAATTCTGGCACGACCACAAGGGCGCACAGGTGAATGCCATCCGCACCCGCACGCTTTTGGCCGATGCCGACATTGTGGTCGTGCGTTTTGGTGAAAAATACAAACAGTGGAATGCCGCCTTCGATGCCGGTGCCGCATCCGCATTGGGCAAGCCCATGATCATCATGCACCAGGCCGAACATGCCCACGCATTGAAAGAAGTCGATGCCGCCGCGCTCGCGGTGACCGAAACATCGCAACAGGTCGTCGAGATACTGAAATATGTCATCAATGGCGAACTCACCGGTTATACGGATCAGGCGTAAAACATCGACATGAGCAGGATATTCAAGGCGGGCCTGATTGGCACAGTAATAACCGCGATCTGCTGTTTCACGCCCGTGCTGGTTTGGTTGTTTGCAGCTCTAGGCATCGCCAGTGCGGTTGCCTATATCGACACGATATTATTTCCCTTGTTAGGCGCATTCGTGGGTCTGACAATTTTTGCCTGGAGACGGCGCACCGAGGGGACTTGAAGATCAGTCTTCCCTGAATTGCCCATGGCGGCCTTCGCCTTCGCTAAACCGGCTGGCACCATCAAACGTCTCGCCCGTATCCATTGTCTCAAACCCGATCTTTGTTTCCGTGCGCAAAGCATCATCCAGCGACATGCCCCATTGGCGCAGCGATGACAGGCGGTCATTGCGCATACAGGTTTGCGGGAACCGCGCTAGTTCTTCGCCAAGCGCAATGCTGGCCTCCAGACTTGTGCCTTTGGGGACAATACGGTTGGCGAGGCCAATTCGCTCGCTTTCAACCGCATTCACGGGTCGCCCCGTCAAAATGAGATCCATGGCGCGGCTTTGGCCGATCAGGCGCGGCAGGCGAATCGTGCCGCCATCCACCAGCGGCACACCGAACCGGCGGCAATAGATGCCAAAAATCGCATCCTGCGCCATGACACGCAAATCGCACCACAATGCCAGTTCCATGCCGCCAGCCACGGCATGGCCCTCAATTGCCGCGATAACCGGTTTGGACAGCAACATGCGGGTCGGTCCCATGGGGCCAAGATCGTTCTCACCGCCTTCTTCCACACGGCCAAGCGTGCCGCCTTCAGCAATCGATTTCAGGTCGAACCCGGCACAAAATGCGCCATTGCCAAGGGAATCTGTCGCGCCGGTGAGCACCGCCACGGCAACATTGTCATCGGCATCAAAATCCTGGAATGCGGCAAACAGCGCGTCACCGGTTGCCCGATCAACCGCATTGCGGCGGTGGGGCCGGTTTATTGTGATAATGCGAACCGGGCCACGGGTTTCCACAAGAACTGTGTTTGGGTCATGTGCTTCCATAGTCATTGCTCCCGCGCGACCGCACGTGCACCAATATCGGTGCGCCAAAACCCTTCCGGCCAATTGACTTGTTGCACAGCCCCATAGGCAAGCCGTTGTGCCGAACCAGCATCTTTGCCCCCGGCGGTGATGCACAATACCCGGCCACCAACCGCATGGACCTGCTCCCCGCGCAATTCTGTCCCCGCATGAAATACTTCAATCATATCGCCGCTGAGAGCCTCAAGTCCCGATATGCGACTGCCTTTTTCGTAAGCCCCTGGATATCCCTTCGCTGCCATCACGATTGTGAGCGCAAAACTGTCTGACCACTCCGCGCTCTTGCCTGCCAGATCACCTTCGGCACAGGCCATCAACAGGGGAACGAGGTCGCTTTGCAGGCGCATCATCAGCACCTGACATTCGGGATCACCAAATCGCACATTATATTCGATCAGTTTTGGCCCGTCCTTTGTGATCATCAGCCCGGCATACAGAACACCGGAAAATGGTGCACCGGCCTGTGCCATGCCCGAAAGAGTGGGCTCAACAATTTCTGAAAGAACGCGCGTCTGCATTTGTTCATCCAATACGGGGGCAGGGGAATAGGCACCCATTCCGCCGGTATTGGGGCCGGTATCTCCATCGCCCACACGCTTGTGGTCCTGGGCCGTGCCAAAGGGCAGGGCAGTGGTCCCATCGCAAAGAAAGAACATGGAAGCCTCTTCGCCCACCAGGCATTCTTCGATCACGACTTCCGCGCCCGCATCGCCAAATGTCCCCTCAAAACAATCGTCTATGGCGCTAAGCGCCGTATCCAGATCGGCGGCAACTGTGACCCCTTTGCCTGCGGCCAACCCATCAGCCTTGATGACAATGGGCGCTCCCTTTTGTCTGACATAGGCACGAGCATCATTGGCATTGGTGAAATGACCATAGGCGGCGGTGGGTATTTTCATGCGGTCGCATAGTGCTTTGGTAAAGTTTTTTGACCCTTCCAATTGTGCCGCCGCCTTGGATGGGCCGAAGACTAAAATACCGGCCTGGCGCAAACTGTCGGTCAAGCCATCAACCAGCGGCCCCTCCGGTCCTACAACCACCAGCTCGATATTTTGAATACGGCAAAAAGCGACCACACTGTCATGGTCACTTGTATCGAGTGTAACCTGGGTTCCCAATTCACGGGTGCCGCCATTCCCTGGCGCGATAAACAAGGTGTCGCAAAGGGGCGATTGTTTGATCTTCCAGGCCAGCGCGTGTTCGCGACCGCCCGAGCCGATTAGCAAAATGTTCAAGACCAAATTCCATTGGGTTGCGCGTTGAAACAACTTTAGCACGCCAACATTGCCGCTGCAGACGGTGAAGCAAGTTTTCCACTTGTGTTGCAGGCCAACCCACCGCATCTTGGCAATCCATGACGCGCCTTAATTCCCCCTTGAATGCTGACCTTGTCGCGGACGCCGTGCCCAATTCGTGGGTTTACAGGTGGCTGCCGCGCGCGCTGTGGCCCTATGCACAACTGGCCCGTTGGGAACGCCCCATCGGCTGGTGGCTGTTGATGTGGCCCTGCTGGTGGGCCCATGCGCTGGCCCAGGGCCGCAATGGCTTCACCTTTTATGGCGGGGACGCATGGTTTGCCGATTCCATCGCGCTAACGGCTGGCATAATCATCCCCCTGGGTCTGTTTATGGCGGGGGCCATTCTCATGCGTGGCGCTGGTTGCACCTATAATGATTTTGTCGATGTGGGCATTGATGAAAAAGTGGCCCGCACCGCTTCGCGCCCCATCCCTTCTGGCCGGGTAAGCCGCTTTCAAGCAGCCATTTTCACCGTCTTGCAAGCTTTGGCCGGCTTCGCCGTGCTTCTGGCACTGTGTGCGCTGTGGTATCCCCAATTCAATTGGTTCGCCTTCTGGCTGGCGATTGGATCACTTGGCGTTGTGGCCTGCTATCCATTTGCAAAACGCATCACCAACTGGCCCCAATTTGTGCTGGGCCTGGCGTTCTCATGGGGCGCACTTATGGGCTGGGCCGTGGTGTTTGGTCAATTATCGGCAGCCCCGCTATTGCTCTATGCAGGCAGCGTTTTGTGGACCATCGGATATGACACGATCTATGCCCATCAGGACCGTGAGGACGACGCGCTTGTGGGGGTGAGATCAACCGCGCGATTATTTGGCCAGAACACCAAACCCGCATTGATATTGCTCTATACAGGTACGCTAGTTCTGTTTGCCGCAGCTTTTGCCACAGCAGAAGCGGGCTGGATTGCCTATCTGGGCCTGATTGCAGGAAGCGGCCATATGATTTGGCAAATCCAAACGCTGGACATCGATGACGCTGACAAGTGCCTGAAACTCTTCAAGTCAAACTCCCAGTTCGGCTGGATCGTTTTCGCCGGACTGTTCTTGGAAATTTTTCTTTAGAGCGTTTTTCACTCAAGTGGAAACTCTGGGAGGCATATGCCGACCCGGCGTATTGCGCCGCGCCTGCGCAGCGAAAGGCGAGGCCTGACAACGTGAGCACAAGTTTAAATCTAGAGTGATTCAAGCTAAGCTTGAAGCGCTCTAGAAATAGGCTGCTGGTCCAAGCTTACGAACGCGCAATGATTTCCTTGGCGTCCAAGCGAACAACCGGCCCGACAATGCCCACTTTCCGGCGGCGCAGGAAGTTAGGCCGGCCTCTTGCACCAGCAATGCGGCCCCGGCGCGGTTTCGGCGCACGTGTGGTCAAACCCGCTGCATCTTTCACCAGAGCGGCATCGCCATTGTCATCGATAATGATCATGGGAAGGCCCAGCTGATTGGCCCATGAGTGCCAGTCTGCTGCTGCATCTTCGACCTGTTCGCTCACACACAGTGGAACACTCAATTCCGCATCTTCATGCAACAGTTCCAGCGTGACCGTATTGGTGCCATCCGCATTTTCAAACGCCCGCGCAGCAACGCCCTTGAATGCCCGGTTGGGCAAAGCGAGTGAAAGCGGCAGGCCGCATCCCAGCTCACATTTTAGCGTCGCGCCGATTGTGTTCAGTGTGAATTCATAGGCGCTGGTGCCGCTCGCGCTTCTCGACTGCGCAGGTGTTGCGCGGTCGTAGCTGATCTTTTGCGGCAGAGCGTATGGATCAAGCCGCATTTCTGCGGTGGCCCATACGGGTTTGATATTCTGCGCCTTGTCCTGGTGTCGTCCCCTGACAGCCATGGGTTAGCCTCTCTGTAAAACTTCAAGAGCCCTGGTTTTTGTGGGTCTCTTGTTCATCGCCGGATCATTTATTGTCCGTGCGTTGAGTTCACATTAGGCCGTGAGATCGCGAATCCGCTTAATTTATGCGGTTAAGAAAACTTCACCGTGAGCCAAGGTTATCAAAAGCTTGGTGCGGTAACAGCTGGGTAAGGTTGCACGAATGTTAAGGAAAGAAGGCGCAATCAAAGCACTTTGCCGGGGTTCATGATGCCCTTTGGGTCAAGGGCGGCCTTGATGGCGCGCATCATGTTCAGGGCGACCGGGTCTTTGTGGGCAGCCAGCCGGTCGCGCTTCATCTGACCAATCCCGTGTTCGGCAGAAATTGATCCATCATATTTTTTGATCAACGCATAAATGGCATCATTGATGTCTGGCTCGTATTCAAAGAATGTTTCGCCGTTCCAGCCAATGGGTTGCGAAATATTATAGTGCAAATTGCCGTCACCCATGTGGCCAAAATTGACCACGCGGGCACCGGGCACAATTTCCGCAACTGCCGCATCGGCTTCTTTGATGAAATTGGGCAATGCGCCCACCGGAACGGATATGTCGTGCTTTATGGACGCGCCTTCCGGGCGTTGGGCGTGGGACATATCTTCGCGCAATTGCCAAAATGCATTTTGCTGGGCGATGCTGCCCGCCAGGGTCGCATCATCAATAATCTCATCTTCCAGCGCCTGCTCCAGCAGGGTCTGCATGTCGGCATGGGCATCTTCTTCGCTTTTGCCCGACGAGACCTCAACTAACACATACCACGCATGGTCGCCATCAATCGGCGCACGGGTCGGCGTGGCGGCATGGCGAATGGTGAACTCCATGGCGATGGAAGCCATGAACTCGAAGGCTGTTAAATCATTGCCCAACCGCCCCTTGGCCATGTTCAGCAATGCCAGCGCTTTTTGGGGAGAGCCAAGGGCAACAAAGGCAACCGCGCGGCCACGCGGTTTAGGAAAAAGCTTCACCACCGCCTTTGTCACCACACCAAGTGTGCCCTCGGCACCAATAATGAGGTTTTTCAGATCGTAGCCAGTATTGTCCTTACGCAAACGCGACAGGCCGTTCCACACGTCGCCATTAGGCAACACCGCTTCCAGACCCATGACCAAGTCGCGGGTATTGCCATAGGCCAGCACCGCAGTGCCGCCTGCATTGGAACTGATATTGCCGCCAATCTGGCAGGAACCCTGTGATCCAAGTGACAGGGGAAACAAGCGGTCCGCACCGTCAGCCGCGTCCTGCAGGTTTTGCAGAACCGCGCCTGCTTCAACCGTCATCGTATTTGTATCCGGGTCCACATCCAGAATTCGGTTCATACGGCGCAGGGACAGTATAATTTCCTGACCGGTGCCATCTTGCAACGGAACACCGCCGCCTACCAGCCCGGTATTGCCCCCCTGGGGAATGATTGGTGTTCCCGTTTCCTGGGCCAGGCGCATGATGGCAGCAACCTCGTCCACATTGCCAGGCTGCAACGCCAGGGCTGCTGATCCGGTATAACGTCCGCGCATATCCTGGGTGAAAGCAGATAGGGACACGTCTTTTGTGATCGTGTTCTTATCGCCCACGATTGCGGCGAAACGGTTCTTGAGTATCTCATCCATCATCGGCCTCTTGGGTATCATGGGGCACAGCCGCCCGGGCCAGGCGGTCATTAATTGCAGCCCCAATGCCGGTCATGGGTATCGACTGGACCGCGATACCGGCCGCATCGCTGTCATCCAATTGGGTAAGATAAGCAAACAGATTATGCGCTGCTTCCTGCAAATCGCCGCTTTCGCTAAGATTAAGTGCCGGAGCCTTATGCCCCGCAACCTGTGGGCCAAAGGCCAGCAGCGCTTCATCCGCGCGCGCTTGACCGGCGTTGAGCCGCAAGGGCTTGCGCGGTGCATAGTGGGCCAACATCATGCCCGGCGCTTCAATTCTGGTGGCGGCTTCTTTCTCCAGGTGCGACACCGGTCCGACCACGGCCTCAAGTGCGTCGCGCGTCACACCACCTTCGCGCAGCAAAACCAATTCCGTGTCGGTGACTTTGACAATGGTCGATTCAAGCCCCACGTCGCAGGGGCCTTCGTCCAGTATCAAATCTATCCGGCCGCCAAGGTCGTCCATCACATGCAGGGCAGTCGTTGGGCTGATCCGACCTGACGAATTTGCACTTGGCGCGGCCAGGGGAACGTCCAGCGCCTTCGACAATTGAGCCATGGTGCCTTTTGGCTGGCGCAGGGCGATCGTCGGCAGATTTGCCGTCACCGCATCAGCCACCTTGGCTTTTGGAGCAAGGGGAACCACAAGGGTCAGCGGGCCGGGCCAGAATTCGTGGGCCAGCCGCAATGCGCGCTCGTTGAAAACGCCATAGCGCTGCGCCATTTCCAGATCGCTCACATGGGAGATCAGTGGATTGAAGCTGGGGCGCCCCTTGGCCTCGTAAATCCCGGCAACCGCAGCTGCGTTGGTCGCATCGGCGGCGAGGCCGTAGACCGTTTCGGTTGGCACAGCCACAAGCCCGCCCCCGCGCAGGGTTTCCAGCGCGGCATCAAAGCCCAGTGATCGGTCTAGCAATTGCGTCATTGTGCTGTTTACATGACAAAACGTCCGTTCCTGCAAGGCTTTACTGCTTTGACGTTAACGTCAAAGCGTGGCAGAAACGGTGCAGCAAATACCAAATGGATTCCCGCCATGTACCGTGCTCCCGTTGCAGAAATTTCCCATACGCTCAAACATGTCACCGGCCTTGGGGCGGCGATGGAAAAGCAGCAGCTTGGTGAATTGTCGCAGGATCTGTTGGATGCGATTCTGGAAGAAGCGGGGAAATTTTCCTCAGAAGAAATTGCTCCCCTGTCTGAAATCGCAGACAGGCAGGGAACCCCGTTGAACGATGGCGTGGTGACCATGCCCGACGGGTGGCAGGATTTGTATAAGCGGTGGACGGAGGGAGGTTGGAACGGCCTGACGGGGCCGGAAGACTTTGGCGGACAGGGCCTGCCCATTTCCCTTGGCGCAGCGGCGTTTGAAATGTGGAATTCCGGTTCGCTTGCATTCGGCATAGGCCCGACACTGACCGTGGGCGCTGTGGAAGCCATTGCCAGCCATGCCACGGATGACCTGAAAGAAATTTATCTGGAAAACCTCATTTCCGGCAAATGGACCGGCACGATGAACCTGACCGAGCCCCAGGCGGGCTCTGATCTCAACGCGCTCAAAACCTACGCCGAGCCGGCAGAAGACGACACCTATCGCATCTTCGGGCAGAAGATATTCATTACCTATGGTGAGCATGATCTGACCGAAAACATCATCCATCTGGTCCTGGCCCGATTGCCAGACGCACCGGCTGGGCAACGCGGTCTTTCGTTGTTTCTGGTGCCGAAATTCATTCCCGATGAAACCGGCAGGCCCGGCAGCCGCAATGATGTCTTCTGTAACGGCATTGAACACAAGATGGGCATCCACGGATCCCCGACCTGCACCATGATTTTTGGCGATGGCAAGCATGGCGAGCGTGCCGGGGCTATCGGTTGGTTGGTGGGCGAGGAGAACCGCGGGCTGGCCTGCATGTTCACCATGATGAACAACGCCCGCCTGCTGGTGGGAATTCAGGGTGTCGCGGTGGCCGAAGCGGCCACACAAAAAGCCATCGCTTTCGCTCGCGACCGTCGCCAGGGGCGCGCCGAGGGATATAAAGGCGAAGGAATGGCTCCGATCATTCACCACCCCGATGTGCAACGCAATTTGTTGACCATGCAGGCCCTAACCGCTGCTGCGCGGGCCATCAGCTATAATTGTGCCCATGCCATCGACATGGAAGAAGCGGCCCCAGAAGCGGAGCGCGAAGACTGGAGCCATCGTGCGGCATTGCTCACACCCATTGCCAAGGCGTTCAGCACGGATATTGGGTGCGAAGTTGCCAATATCGGCATTCAGATTCACGGTGGCATGGGCTTTGTGGAAGAAACCGGTGCCGCGCGCCTGTTGCGCGATGCGCGGATTGCGCCAATCTATGAGGGCACCAACGGCATTCAGGCCATTGATTTGGTCACGAGGAAAATTACGCTTAATGGCGGCAAGGCAATTGCTGGGGTAATCGGTGAGCTGCGGGATATCGTCGATGAAGTCACACGCGCCAATCGCAATGATTTAAGCGGCGTAGCCCAAGGCCTGTCTCAAGCACTCGACGATCTGCAATCGGCCACAGATTACCTGCTGGAATGTCACGCGTCTGGCGAGCGCAACACGGCTCTTGCCGGTGCCACGCCTTATTTGCGTCTGATTGGGTTGGCGGCTGGTGGATGTTATCTGGCCCGCGCTGCGCTCTCCACACCCCATGGCGAATCCGCACACCGGGCCGCCATCGCACGATTTGCCACCGGCAATCTGACCGGTGAAACTGCCAGTTTGAAAACTGCTATTGAAAATGGCGCGGTCAGCCTGCTGGATGCAGGCGCCGCCCTTCTTGCCAGCTAGGATTGATACAATGGCCGAAATCGAAATTGCCCGCCAAGGCAAAGTACAAACTATCCGCTTCAACCGGGCTGATAAAAAGAACGCCATTACCCGCACCATGTATGCGCAGCTGGCATCGGCAATTTCCGGCGCCGATACGGACGAGTCCATTGGCGTGAGCGTGATATTGGGCCAGCCGGAAGTGTTCACCTCCGGCAATGATCTCAAAGACTTTCTGGCTGCCGCCATGGGCGGTGAAAAGGGCACGGAAGTGATCGACTTCCTGCGAGCGATTATCAGCGGACAAAAACCGCTGATCGCCGCCATTGATGGACTGGCCGTTGGCGTAGGCTGCACCATGTTAATGCATTGCGATATGGTATTTGCCAGCCCACGTGCCTGGGTACAAACGCCATTTACAGACCTTGGCCTGGTTCCCGAAGCCGCTTCCAGCCTGGTCGCACCACGCATTATGGGCAGCCATCGCGCCTTCGCATTGCTGGCGATGGGCGAACGCTTCCAGGCTCAACAGGCTTTCGAGGCCGGATTGGTCAACGAAATTGTCGAGACTGAAGATCTGGAAACCCGCGCCATGGATGCCGCCACACGGCTGGCCGCCAAACCGCCCCAGGCATTGGCTATTTCGCGCAAATTGCTCCGGGGGGACCGTGCTGAGGTCATCGCCCGTATGGAAGAAGAGGGGGCGCTGTTTGCCGAACGGCTGCAAAGCGATGAAGCGCGCAATGCCTTTATGGCATTCATGCAGCGCAGCAAAAAGCCGGACGCTGCCTGATTTTAGCGGAATATGGAACGTGGCTTTTTTGGTTTCGAACGGCTGAAAAGCGCCACCACTTCCACGTGGTGGGACCAGACAAACTGGTCAACCGGTGTCACCCTTTCCAGGGAAAATCCATTGTCTATGAGGTGCGCCGCGTCACGGGCCAGCGTGGTGGGGTTGCAGGATACATAGGCAATCTTTGATACATCGGACCGGCTGATCTCGCCGATCTGTTCTTCAGCGCCTGCCCTGGGCGGGTCAAGGCAGATCCCGTCGAAACGTTTCAGCTCTTTGTCCGTCAGCGGCAATTGATGGAGATCGCGTATTTCGGTCGTCACGGGATTGCGGCTGGCATCGCCTGCCACGCTTTTCAACGCATCCAGCGGCCGGGCTTCCTTTTCCACGCCGTGCACCTTGGCGAACTGGGCAAGGCGCAATGCAAATGTTCCACTGCCACAAAACAAATCGACAATGCGCTTTGTCTTTTTAAGATGCGCGCAAACCATTCGGGCCATGTGGTCTTCTGCCTGTTCAACAGCCTGCAGAAAGCCGCCGGGCGGAACGGCAACTTCGGCATTGCCAAAGCGGGCAATCGGTTTGGCATTCTCAACCACGATTGCACCGTCAAAACTGGCGCGCAGGAACGGGGTGCGGGCAAAGCCACGCACGAATGCTGCGGTCATTTCTTCATTTGGTTCCTGTTCCAGCCGCACATCCACATCGATGCCATTGGCAAATCGGGTCACCAGCATTTGCAGGCTTTCATCGCCCCGCAACAGCGTTGCTGCCAAATCGCGCAAACTGGCAAACGCATCCACCAGCGCTGGTTCAAGAATGTGACACACAGACAGGTCAACGAGCGACCCACTGGCTCGGGCGCTGAAACCAAGTGCGATGAACGAGCCATCATCACCGCTTTGCCGTTGGGCGGTCAGCACCGCCCGCCGCCGGGAATGGGCGGGCGAAGCAATTGTCGGTTGAATTTCAGTTTTGATACCAGCCTTGTTGAAAGCGCTTTGCACAATGTCGCGCTTCCACGCCAAATAAGCGGTTTCAGTGAGATGCTGCACAGAACACCCTCCGCAACTGCCAAAATGCGGGCAGGGCGGTTCCCGGCGGTCATCGGACGGGGTGATGATCTGTTCAAGGTCGAAATGCGGTGGTGCACCACCGGCCTTCACAGTTTCTCCGGCAAGGGTGAAGGGCACGAATACTGGCGTTCCGTCACTCAGGCGGCCAAGCCCATCGCCAAGCGCGCCCAATGAGGTGATCTTTATTTCAGGCATTTCTTCGACCACACAGCAGGTATTCCTTGTTTCCATCACCACCTTCTATGGGGGATGGGACAAGAGTGCAAAGCGTCCAGCCGGGCAATTCTTCAAACCAGGATTTTATTTCATCAAGCATCGTGGTGATGCGGTCCGTATCGGTCACCAATCCCCCTTTGCCAATCGCATCGCGGCCCACTTCAAATTGCGGTTTGACCAGCAATACAGCCAGGGCCTTTTTGTGCGCCAGCCGCAATGCCGGTTCAGCAGCGATCCGCAATGAGATGAAACTCATGTCGCTGACCACGATCTCAGGCGGTTCGGGAAGGTCAGAAAGTGTGAGGTCGCGGGCATTGAATTTTTCCAAAACGGTCACACGCTTGTCGCCGCGCAGGCTATCGGTAATCTGGCCGTGGCCCACATCCAGCGCATTCACGTGGCGGGCACCGCGTTCCAGCAAAACCTGGGTAAACCCGCCCGTCGATGCCCCAAGATCAAGACAGGTTTTGCCATTGGCAGAAAATTGCGCCGCATCCAGTCCGGCAATCAGTTTCAGCGCGGCACGCGACACGTAGGCAGCGGCTTCATCGTCAATTTTGATGGTGCAGTCGCCAGCAACCTGCTGGCCATGTTTACCCGCGCGCCGCCCGTCCACCGTTACACAACCACGGGTGATCATGTCGCGCGCCCGCGATCTGCTGGCCGCCAAGCCACGCTGGGTGAGCAATTGATCAAGACGAATTTTTGAAGCGGCCATGTACGCTTATTGAGGTTGGGAAGCCCTCTTGTCCAGCGCTTCCATAATGGCATCCATATCGTCGGTATTGGGGAGCGAGCCGGTCGTGTTGGCGAATACTTCATGACTGACAGCATCAGCCAATCCAGCCGTGTCCGACGGTGTCTGATCAGCCATCGGTGGCCCCTGGGGTTTTGGTGCAAAATCACCGGGGCGAATGGGCTTGAGCCGTTCGATCATATCAATGGTGAGGAATATGTTGTGATTATTGGGTTCAATCGAGCCTCGGATTGCCCCCAATTTGCTTTGCATCTTTTCAATAGCCGCGCGCTGCACTGAGCTCATGGAAGCAACAGCGCTGGGGGCATAAGCGATAGTTGCGGCCAGTCCCATGGCCGCCAGAATGGTTTTCTTCATGACAAATTTCCCGTCCCTACGAGGGCACATTGCCATGGGAGCGTTGAAAAACGACCAAGGAAAAGGGTTAAGAGCCTGTAAAGCGCCGCGATCGTTTAAGTGCATGTATATGCAGGCGAAACGCGCAGCCTAGCTGGATGCAGCAACCAGGCGGGCAAGCTTCTTTCGGGCCGTATCGATGTTTTCCCCATAGGCGATCGTACCGAAGAAACTTCCATCGGCTTTCATCAGGAAAGTCGTGGCGGTGTGGTTCATGGTGTAGTCATCGTCCTCAAGGGGCACTTTTTCGGCAAAGACGCGCCATTTGCGCTGCAACACGCCCATCTGTTCTTGTGATCCGGTAATGCCTTTCACCACGCCGCCAAACGAACTCAGATAGCTTTTCATCACTTCGGCAGTGTCGCGCGTGGGGTCAACGGTGGCGAAATAAACGTCGAGCTTCTTGCCATCTTCACCCATGGATTCAACCCATTGGGTGGCCTCATAAATTGCGGTGGGGCAAACGTCCGGGCAATGGGTGAAACCAAAGAACAGCACATGGGGCCGCCCTTTCATGTCGTCATGGGTGAATGCCTGGCCGTTCACATTTTGAGCGACAAAATCACCGCCCACGGCAGCCTGTATCCGCTGTGACGTTTGGTTGTTGTTCAAAGTCCACGTCATGGTGGAACAGGCAAGAATTGCACCCAGTACAAAAATCAGTGCCCAGAGCATGTAGCGCAAGCCAGCCATCGTCGGTCTCACAATAATTATCCGTTGAGCCTAACTAAGCGAGAACGTTGGCAATTTGAAGTCACACAATCGTTGGGGCGGCATATCGTCCAGCCCACACGGTTTTTCAAAGATGAACAGCACCTTGGCACAACATTTTTATGGAGCGCAGGGGCGGTGGCTGATAGTCAATGTATCAGGATTTTTGATCGGCTAGCCAGAAATGATACAAAGCAAATTAACGCTCAAACAATTGGAGACCTTTGTGTGCGTTGTGAATGCGGGAACTTTTCGCAAGGCGGCCACCGTGTTGGGCACAACCCAGCCAAATGTGTCAGCGCGGATCAGTGCCCTTGAACAAAGTCTGGACGTGCTGTTGATGCACCGCGATGCCGGGTCAGTGCGCCTCACCCAAAAGGGGCAGTTATTGCTGGAGGCTGCACGAAAGATTTTGCTGGCGACGGAAGAATTCATCGAAACAGCGCAACGGCATGATCTCATAGAAGATCGCATGCGTTTGGGCGTTACGGAATTGGTTGCCAGCACTTGGTTGCACGAATTCCTGCGCCGGTTTCGCGCCATATATCCTGCCATATCGGTTGAACTTGATGTCAATTTGTCCGTCGAAATTGAGCGAAGCTTCACCGCCGGACAGCTTGATCTTGCCATCATGACTCGTGGGGGCAAATCCAATGAATCGAATGACAAACCCGCCACGCCCTTGGGCACCCATGCCTATGCGTGGGTATGCGCCCCATTACTTTCCAGAAAATTGGCAGGCAATTCCCGTCTTGAAAACCTGTTGAGCGTCTCCATCATCACCCATGCCAAACACACGGTCGCCTCAAGAGCGTTGGCGGAACATGTCAAAGGCGAGGGGTTGTTGGTGGACGGCATCGTGCATTCAAGCAGCCTCTCGGCCTGTGTTGAGATGGTGCTCGACGGCATGGGCGTTGCTTTGTTGCCCCAGGTGCTGGTGCAAAAATTCCTTGATGACGGTTCTCTGGTTGAAGTGGACTATGAATGGTCCCCCGCGCCGTTGGAATTTGAAGCGCGGTTCAATTCCAGGAGCGCGCCAAAATTTGTCATAAGAGCCGCAGAAATTGCCTTTGAGACCTGCGCCGACCGTGCCCAATAGATCAAAAAAATTTATCGCATATAGAAAATACATTAATTTGATCATCTGGCCACGATGGCCCACAATCTGGCAAATCTGCGCACCTGAATGGCGGTCACGATGAAAACCAATGCAGCAAGACTGGGCGTCGATATTGGCGGCACATTCACCGATGTGGTTCTTGAAGTCGGCGGTGCCACCTATTCCACCAAAGTTCTCACCACCTATGCGGCGCCCGAAAATGCCATCATCGATGGAATGCACCAGGTATGTGCAAAGGCTGGCATTGGTCCCGGCGACATCGTGCAAATCATCCACGGCACCACACTGGCCACCAATGCGCTCATCGAACGCCGTGGCGCGAAAACGGCACTGATCACCACCCAAGGTTTCCGTGATGTCATTGAAATGCGCACCGAAAGCCGGTTTGAGCAATATGATCTAAATCTGAATTTGCCGGAACCGCTATTGCCGCGCCATATGCGCTATACGGTATGTGAGCGGATCGATGCCAAGGGCAATATTCTCATTGCGCTCGACCGGACGGAAGTTGAAGCCGTTGTCGACCGCATCGCTGAGGCCGGTTTTGAAAGCGTCGCCATTGGCACCCTTCATTCCTATCTCAACGATGCCCATGAGCGCATGATCCGTGATGTAATTGCACAAAAATTGCCTTCTGTAATGGTGTCCCTGTCGTCGGAAGTGTCACCGCAAATGCGTGAATATGAGCGCTTCAATACAGTGGTGGCAAACGCATATATCAAGCCATTGATGAAATCCTATCTGGGGCGTCTGGAAGGTCGGCTGCGCGACGAAGGTGCGAACTGCAACATCTTCTTGATGCATTCGGGCGGTGGGATAATCTCGCTGGAAAGCGCTGCGGAATTTCCTGTGCGTCTGGTCGAATCCGGCCCCGCAGGTGGCGCAGTCTTTGCCGCAAACATCGCATCACGATATGGGCTGAATAAAGTCCTGTCCTTCGATATGGGCGGCACCACCGCCAAAATTTGCCTGATCAAAAACCAGACGCCAAAAACCTCGCGGGTGTTTGAGGTGGCGCGTACCTATCGATTCAAAAAAGGGTCGGGAATGCCAATTTCCATCCCGGTGATTGATATGGTGGAAATCGGGGCAGGTGGCGGCAGCCTGGCCCATGTGGATTCCATGCGCCAGATCCGCGTTGGTCCTGAAAGTGCCGGTTCCGAACCGGGGCCAGCGTGTTATGGGCGCGGTGGTGAAAAACCCGCAGTAACCGATGCCGATCTGGTGCTCGGCAAACTGGACCCGGACAATTTCGCCGGAGGCACCATCAAATTACACAAAGATAGTTCCACCAAAGCGTTGAGCGATGTGCTGGGCGATGTATTGGACATGGATGCGGCCACATCTGCATTTGGGCTGGCCGAAGTTGTGGATGAAAATATGGCCAATGCTGCCCGCGTACATGCGGTGGAAAATGGCGAAGATTTGAGCGACTACACAATGATCGCCTTTGGCGGGGCGGCCCCGTTGCACGCCGGCCGCCTTTGCGAAAAACTGGGGATCGACCGGTTGCTCGTGCCGCCGGGGGCTGGCGTGGGATCGGCAATCGGTTTCCTGCGAGCACCGTTCAGCTTTGAAGCCAACCGGTCTGTTTATATGCGTTTGTCAGATTTTGACGGCGACAAGATCAAATCCCTGCTCGCAGATTTGAAGGCTGAGGCGACCGGGTTTGTGCGCACATGCGATGCAAACAGCGAGATTCTCAGCGAGTTTAAAGTCTATATGCGCTATTCGGGCCAGGGCTGGGAAATTCCCGTTGTGCTGAGCCAAGATCAGGCAAGTCATCCCGATGCGGCGGTGTTCGAAAAGCTGTTTGAGGCCGACTACACCAAGCTGTTTGGGCGAACAGTTGCGGGCATGGACATTGAGATCACCGTTTGGTCGGTCAATGCCACAACACCACCGGAAATCGTCGAGCGCAGTGCGCAACTTGCAGATGGAGCTGCTGCCCCAGCGAGCGGTGCCCGCCAGATGTTCGATGCCGCGGTCAGCAGTTTTGTCGATGCGGGTGTGGTGCAACGTGATGATATGACAGATGGCAGCACCGCTCTGGGGCCAGCCATTATCACCGAAGATGAAACGACAATTATTGTTCCCAGCAGTCGTGTTGCAAAACGCCAGCCAGACGGCTGTATCGACATCAATGTGAAAGGCTAAGACCGTGGCAAAAGCCCATTCAAATGTCGCCTATCAGGTCATGTGGAACCGGTTGATTTCTGTGGTGGAAGAACAGGCGCAAGCGCTGGTGCGAACCGCGTTTTCCACATCAGTGCGCGAAGCGGGAGATCTGTCTGCCGGTGTCTACGATCTGGCGGGGCAAATGCTCGCCCAGGCCGTGACAGGCACACCGGGCCACGTGAACGCCATGGCAGATGCGGTGGCCCATTTTATCCGCCGCATTGGCCGGGAAAATATTTTCGAAGGCGATGTCTACATCACCAATGACCCGTGGGAGGGCACCGGCCACCTGCATGACATCACCATGGTCACACCGTCCTTTCATAAGGGCAAACATGTGGGGTTCTTTGCTTGTACCGCACATATTGTGGACATCGGCGGGCGCGGCTTCGGCGCTGATGCTGCCAGCGTTTACGAAGAAGGTCTCTATATTCCCATCATGAAGTTCGCCGACCGGGGGCGGGTGGACGAGACGCTGGTTCGGATCGTGCGGGGCAATGTGCGCGAGCCGGACCAGCTGATCGGCGATATGTATGCGCTGGCCACATGTAACGAAATTGGCCACCGCCGCCTCATCGACATGATGGCTGAATTTGCATTGGAGGATCTCGACGGTATTGGCGGATTCATTCTGGAGAATTCCCGCCGCGCAACGCTGGAACGAATCGCAGCTTTGCCCCGTGAAACCGCCACCGGTGAAATGACAGTTGATGGGTTCAGCAAACCAATCACCTTGAAGGTCAAACTCACGATTGAAGAAGACCGGATTATCTCCGATTTTGAGGGGACGTCCGGCCTCGACAAGAAGGGCATTAATTGCCCGCTTGTTTATGCAAAAGCTTACGCTTGTTACGCGCTCAAATGCGCCATCGCGCCTGAAATTCCAAACAATGCCGCCTCGCTGGCCCCGTTTGAAATTGAAGCGCCGGTCAATTCCATCGTCAATGCGGTTCATCCGGCTCCAGTGGCGCTGCGCCATATCGTGGGACATTTTGTGCCGGATACAGTCTACGATGCACTGGACAAAATCCTGCCCGGTGTTGTGCCCGCAGAAGGGGCAGGGTGTTTGTGCAATTTTCAGGTAAGTTTGCGCCCGCGCACCGATGCGAAAGCGCCCGCTGATGCCGTGCGTTCGGAAGTGCTCACATTCAATTCCGGGGGGGCAGGTGCACGCCCCCAGCATGATGGGTTAAACGCAACCGCATTTCCCTCAGGCGTGATGACCATGCCCGTGGAAGCCACCGAACATGCCGGGCCTGTGATCATCTGGCGTAAAGAACTGCGCCCGGATTCCGGCGGAGCGGGTAAGCAGCGTGGCGGGCTGGGACAATATATGGAAGTTGGTGCCCGCGAAGGGCATGAGTTTGACATTCAGGCCATGTTTGACCGTGTTGACCACCCCGCACGGGGACGCCGGGGTGGCTTGCCGGGGGGGCAAACGACCATTGCCCAGGACGATGGAACCCAGATGAATGGCAAGGGCAAACAATTTGTCGCCCATGGCCGCAAAGTGGTCATGGCGTTCCCGGGAGGTGCTGGATATGGCGATCCCAGGGAAAGGTCTAAACAAGCCATCAAAAGCGATTTGATGCGTGGGTATATTTCTGCTGAAACCGCTGCGCGCGACTATGGTTTGAGCGCACAGGAAATAGCAGAAGTCGAAGCTGCGATCCGCAATGGGGAGGCACAGGTATGAACCAGACACCGGCACATTCAACCTATGACATCGTGATCATTGGCGGTGCGATCATGGGAGCATCGGCGGCGTGGTTTATCACCGAGCAGAAAGAATTTAAGGGCCGGGTTCTCGTTGTCGAAAAAGACCCAAGCTATGAAAACGCATCCACCATGCACACCAATTCCTGCATGAGGCAGCAATTCTCCACGCCGCTCAATGTTCGCATTTCGCAGTTTGCTGCCGACTTTGTGAAAAATCTGCCGCGCTATATGGGCAATGATGAGCGCGTGCCTGAACTGACCATTCGAAGCTTCGGCTACATGTATCTGGCTGACAATGAAGCATTCGCCAATGTGTTGCGCGACAATCAAAAAATCCAGCTTGCAGAAGGTGCTGCCACCCAATTGATGACCGCCGATGAGATCAAACGGGCCTATCCGTTTTATAATGTCGATGACATTGTTCTGGGTTCAATCAATCTGGTTGATGAAGGTTTTTGGGACGCCACCGCGGTGTTTGACTGGTGGCGCAAATCTGCGCGCGAACGGGGGGTGGAATATGTCTCCAATGAAGTAGTTGCCATCAACAAGAACAAGGCCGGCACCCGCGTGGAAACTGTCACGCTGAAATCTGGTGAAGTCATATCGTGTGGCAAGGTGCTCAACGCTTCCGGCCCCCGCGCCGCGCGCACAAGTGCCATGGCGGGAATTGATATTCCCGTTGAACCGCGCAAGCGCTTTTCGTGGATTTTTGCTGCCGAGAAACCGTTGGACCGGGATTTGCCGCTCACCATCGACCCCTCCGGCGTGCATGTGCGCGAAAACGGTGGCGGCACATACCAGTGCGGTGGTCATTCAGACATCGATCCCGGCGTCGAATTTGATGATTTCGCCATGGATCATGAAATTTGGCAAAACCACGTCTGGCCAATTCTTGCCACCCGCATACCGCAATTTGAGGCAATCAAAGTGCAAAGCGAATGGGCCGGGCATTACGCCTATAATACGTTCGATCACAACGCCATTTTGGGGCCGCACACGGAGATCGAGAATTTCTATTTCCTCAACGGATTTTCCGGCCATGGTTTGCAGCAAAGCCCGGCCATGGGCCGTGGTACTGCCGAACTTATGGTCCACGGAGAATATCGCAGCTTGGACATGTCACTGTTCCACTTTGACCGCATCGTCAACAACAAGCCAATCATTGAAAAGGCGGTGATTTGATGCGTTATGCTGCTTCGCGACTGGAGCCGGTCAAACCATCGGCCTCTGCCTGGGTCAGCCAGGCCGCAAAGGCGGCAAAGGCTGGCGGAGAAGACATCATTGACCTTGGGCTGGGGGAGCCGGATTTCGACACGCCGCCCCATATTATTGAGGCCGCCCATCGCGCTGCCCTTGCTGGTGAAACACGCTATCCACCAACCAATGGCACGCTTGCTCTTCGAAACGCGGTGGCTGACAAACTGGCGCGTGAAAATGCACTGGCCTATTCAGCCGATGAAATCATCGTTTCCAATGGCGCGAAACAGGTGTTGTTCAACGCTATGATGGCAACGTTGGAAGACGGTGATGAAGTGCTGCTCTGCGCGCCCTATTTTGGCCAGTACAAAGACATTGTGCTCATCCTGGGCGGCACGCCGGTGACCATTGCCTGTCCCGCCGACAATGGGTTTCGCCTAACGCCTGAGGCATTGGAAGCTGCAATCACGCCCAGGACACGTTGGCTCATGCTCAACCTGCCATCCAATCCGGCTGGTGCCGTCTATAGGGATGCGGACCTTCATGCATTGGGAGCCGTTCTGGCGAAACACGACCACGTGTTGGTATTGTCCGATGAAATCTACGAACACATCCTGTTTGATAATGCTCAATTCCGATCCTTTGCCGCCACGTGTCCCGATCTGAAAGACAGGGTCTTGACCGTCAATGGCGTGTCAAAAGCCTATGCCATGACAGGTTGGCGCATTGGCTATGGTGCCGGACCACAGGCATTGATTGCTGCGATGACCAAAGTGCAGAGCCAGATTTGTTCCGGCGCGTGTTCAGTGGCGCAAGCGGCTGCCGTGGCAGCACTTAACGGACCGCAGGACGAAGTGCGCCGCTTCAGTGCTGCCTTTGAGGCGCGGCGCAACCTCGTCGTCGACAGGATTGCAGGCATGGATGGCTTGACCCTCGACCCGCCCGGAGGTGCATTTTACGCCTATATCGGTTGTGAAGCGTTTATAGGCGCGACTACGCCTGATGGTTCAGAAATCGAAAATGATGCCGATTTCACAGCCTTCATTTTGAAAGCCGCCGGCATTGCCGCAGTACCGGGCAGCGCCTATGAGCTGTCGCCATTTTTTCGCATATCAACTGCGGCCAGCGAAGATGTGCTCAACACGGCCATGGATCGTTTGGCTGCTGCAATTTCAACATTGAAACCTGGAAAGTCATCCACATGAAGAAACTCGTTCTTACCGGTGCTGCAGGCCGCCTTGGCTCCTATTTGCGCGAGCCGCTGGCCAAAATGTGCGACGAGTTGGTATCAACGGATATCGCAGAAAAAATCGGATCGCTTTACGAAGGCGAACGTTATGTCCAGGCAGATCTGGCCGATCTTGATGCCATGGTGGCTGTGTTGGAAGGCGCTGACATGGTGATCCACTTTGGAGCGATCGGAGATGAGGCTCCGTTTGAAACCCTGTTGGGGCCCAACTTCATTGGTGCCTACAATATCTGGGAAGCGGCCTATCGAAATGGCGTAAGACGGGTTGTCTACGCGTCTTCTATCCACGCCGTTGGCATGCATAAGAAGACAGATTTTATCGGCACAGATGCGCCCCACCGCCCGGATACGTTCTACGGACTGGCCAAGTGCTTCGCCGAAGATTTGGCTTCCATGTATTGGGACAAGCGCCAGGTCGAAAGCGTGTGCATGCGAATTCTGTCATGCGCCCAGGTCAGCAACCCCCGCGCCGTGGGAACCTGGTTGTCCTATGATGATCTCATTCAATTGGTGCAGCGCGCGATAGATACCCCCGTAACAGGATTTTCCGTGGTGTATGGGGTCTCCAACAATGACCGGGCGACGGTGGATAATTCCAACGCCTCCCACCTTGGATATCGCCCCAAAGACAATGCGGAAGAGTTTGCCGCAGAAATGTTTGCCCAGGCCGGTCCTCTTGATCACCAGGATCCTGGCAACATGTGCCAGGGCGGTCCATTTGCATCTGTCGAATTGGGCAATAGTGGCGTGGCCACAATGAATATCATCGACGATACGAAAAAAACCTGAACTGCGCTGCGCGATTGGCATTGGCGTAGTCTTGGTCTTGGAGCTGAGTTTGACGAACTGAAGTTAGGCGAGTGCGGGTTGTGCCTCTGCGCGGCCAAGTGCGGCAAAGATTGTGTCTTTGATGCCCCCCCGGTCGAGGCCTGCACGGGTGAGCATGGCGGCCGGGCTCATCTGGTCAATGTAAATGTCTGGCATGGTCATGGTGCGGATTTTCAACCCGTGCTCCAACAGGCCCTGCGCGGCCAATTCGTGCAACACCATGGCACCGAACCCGCCCGTGGAACCCTCTTCAATCGTAATGAGCACCTCGTGTTCAAGCGCCAGGCGGCGCAATAGATCCACATCAAGCGGTTTGGCGAACCGGGCATCTGCAACGGTGGTGGACAAGCCATAATCGTCCATATCTTCCGCGACCGCCAGGCAATCGTGTAATCGTGATCCAAACGACAGCAACGCCACCTTTGTGCCTTCGCGCACGATTCGGCCTTTGCCGATTTCCAATATGGAACCGCGGTCGGGCAATTCTACACCCACGCCTTCGCCGCGCGGATATCTAAATGAGATCGGCCCCTCATCATATGCGGCTGCCGTGGCCACCATATGTTTGAGTTCGGCCTCATCAGACGCAGCCATCACCGTGAACCCCGGCAGGCAGGACAAATAAGCCACATCAAACGAGCCCGCATGGGTGGCACCATCGGCACCAACGAACCCGGCGCGGTCTATGGGAAACCGCACCGGCAATTGCTGAATGGAAACATCGTGGACGATCTGATCATAGGCACGTTGCAGGAATGTGGAATAGATCGCACAGAAAGGTTTGTAGCCTTCGCTCGCCATTCCAGCGGCAAATGTCACCCCGTGTTGTTCGGCAATGCCCACATCATAGGTGCGCTCGGGAAAGGCTTCGCTAAAAATATCAATTCCCGTTCCCCCCGGCATGGCCGCGGTGATGCCGACGATTTTGTCATCGTCCTGGGCTTCTTGCACCAGGCTTTGGCCAAATACCTTGGTGTAAGAAGGCGCATTTGGAACGGCCTTGGCCTGTTCGCCTGTCACCACATCGAATTTGGCAACCGCGTGCAGCTTGTCGCTGGCCCCTTCTGCAGGTGCGTAACCTTTGCCCTTTTCGGTCACCACATGCACGATGATCGGGCCCTTCTGGCTGTCCCGCACATTGCGCAATATGGGCAGCAGAGCACTGAGATTGTGACCGTCAATCGGCCCCACATAATAGAACCCAAGCTCTTCAAACATCGTGCCTTCGGTCCAGAAAGAACGGGCATATTCTTCGGTCTTGCGGGCTTTGTCTGCGAAAAATTTTGGCAGTTTAGTGGTAAGTTGTTTTGCGGTCTCGCGCAGGGACAAATAGGTTTTGCCGGAAACCAGACGAGCCAGATAATGGCTCATCGCGCCGGTTGGTGGGGCAATCGACATATCATTGTCGTTGAGGATGACAATCTGCCGGGCGTCCATGCCGCCTGAATTGTTCATCGCTTCATAGGCCATGCCAGCAGTGATTGACCCATCGCCAATCACCGACACCACATTTCGAGGCTCGCCCGACAAACGCGCGGCTTCCGCCATGCCAAGACCGGCTGAGATGGACGTGGAAGAATGGGCTGCACCAAACGGGTCATAGTCGCTTTCAGAGCGCTTGGTGAAACCCGACAAGCCATCTTCCTGGCGCAACGTGCGGATGCGATCCCTGCGGCCCGTTAGAATTTTATGGGGATAGCACTGATGGCCAACGTCCCAAATGATGCGGTCATGGGGAGTATCGAAAACATGGTGCAGCGCCACAGTAAGTTCAACAACGCCAAGGCCTGCGCCCAGGTGGCCGCCTGTTACCGAAACGGCGTCCACCATTTCGGCGCGCAGTTCCTGCGCCAGTTGCGGCAATTGCTCATCGGAAAGTGTTCTCAGATCGGCGGGTGAAGAGACGGTGTCCAACAGGGGGGTATGGGGGCGCAAAGCGTCTCTCTTTCTCGTTTCGCAAAACGGCCCCTTGCAATTAGCCCAGGAGCTTTGCCGTATTTAATCGACCAATCAAATGTGTACCTGTTTTTACAGGCTTACATCGCAAATCGCCACAAATATTACACAAATAATATAGGTGCCTGTGGGGCAAAACAGGTGTGAAATTGAATTTACAGCACGGCCAAATTGTCGCTGTTAGGGCAAAGGGCAGTTTTGGTGGTGGAAAATGTTATGTATCAACACCTTCAGCCAATGCCCGAAATGTGCCGTGGGCGATGTCCGCGCCGATGATGGTTTTGCGCACCAGGTGGTCAAAACGTTTGACGAAAGTGCGCACCTGCTCAACTGCCGTCACAACCAGATAGGAATCACCCACATATAAAGCCACACGAAATTTGCCAAATACCGTGAAGGGGGCAGAAAATGTGTTGCGCCCATCGAACAGATGAATGCGCAGGGCCGGGTATTGCGCTTCGCACACATCGGCCATGTGGTGCAATTGGGCGCGGCGCAAGGCATTGGACGTATCTTTCCAGATACCGCTGCCCTGGGCCAAATGTTCGATGGTTTGAATGGGCATGGCGATTTCGATATCGCGGTCACCGATTTCCAGGCCCGCCATGACGTTCTCACCACCGGCGCTTACCGTTGAGGGATGGGCGTCCTGCTGATTTTCCGGGCGCAGGATCAACATGTCGGGCAAAGTGGAGGGCACATAGCGCAATTTGTGTCCCTCAGCTTCCAAATGCCACCGTTCCAGTGGCGATGACCCGTCTTCTGTAAGGGCATTTTCAATCTGGAAACTGGATGCCAGTTCTTGCCGCCCCTCGCGGGCATTTTCCATGCCCAGCAGCCAATCAATCGAGATGCCACGGGCTTCGGCAATACGGCGCAATGTTTCCGCACGGGGCAGGCGATCTAGTTTGGGGTCCAGAAATTGTGACAATGCAGACCGATCAAGGCCCGTATCGCGCAAAAATGGCGCGATGCCATGTTCTTCACCCTCCAGAATTTCCCGAAGGCTGTGGCGAAACACAGTTGATAATTCTCGCTTGTCCATGATGCGATAGTACGCAATTTTTGTGAAAATACAACAAAACATGGAAAAATAAGCAATAAACACCTGTCTCACAACATATTTGCCTTCTTGCTACAAATCTCCTGAACGTGAAAATGGGCACAATCACGACAAGGGAAACCGCATGAAGAGAATCAAAGCCGCAGTCCAAGATGGCACCTATCCAAATCAGGTCTTCTCTGGTCGCCTGAACGCTGACCAAAATCACGCATTGGCAGACCGGTTGGAATGGCCAACTTTGATTTCAATTATGGGATGTTATGTCGCCTATGTGGCAATCACCCTGTATGCGCAGCATTTGGCTCCCGTATTGGTATTTGTAGTGCTGGGCTGTGTGATTGCGTTTCATTCATCGCTTCAACATGAAGTGCTGCACGGCCACCCGTTTTCAAACCAGCGGCTGAATGAAGCGATTGTGTTTCCGGCAATCGGCCTGTTCATCCCCTATGGCCGTTTTCGCGACACCCATCTTGCCCACCACCGTGACCCCAACCTGACCGATCCCTATGATGATCCTGAAAGCAACTATCTTGATCCGGCTGTCTGGGCGACATTTGGCCCGCTGCGGCGCATGGCCTATCGCTTCAACAACACTTTGGCAGGGCGGATGCTGATTGGGCCATTGATCGGGCTGGTCAGATTGTATCAGGAAGATTTTCGCCATGTGATGGGCGGTGATCGCCACATCGCCGGCCAATATGCAGCACATCTTCTAAGTGTCTCCATGGTCATTGCCTGGCTGCACTATGTGTGCGGTTTCTCCATTGTGATTTATGTGGGCGCGGCCTATCTGGGCATGTCGATCCTGAAAATCAGAACCTTTCTGGAACACCGGGCAGAAGAACGGCTGGCATGTCGTTCGGTGATTATTGACGATCGCGGCCCCCTTGCGCTTTTGTTTCTCAACAACAATTATCACGCCGTGCACCATGCCCATCCTTCAGTGCCATGGTATCGGTTGGCGAGTTTATACCGCTCGCGTCGCGGCGAGTTTGATCGCAAGAATGGCGGTTATTCCTATCGCTCCTATGGCGAGGTGGCGCGTCAATATTTCTGGCGCACCAAAGATCCGGTGCCCCATCCGCTTTATGAAAGGCCGCCTAAGTGAAAGCCAGTTTGCCGATGTATGCCAGACCGGAACTGGAACTGGCCCACGCGCGTTACTGGACTGAAATCCAACACCATCTCACCGCACTCAATATTGATGCGCCACCCAAGCTCTCCCAGGAAGGTGAGGGGCTCGACTTCTGGCTCTCACCGGAAATGATTTTCAGCCAAACCTGCGGATTGCCCTATCGCACTAAATTGCATGGGCGGGTTAAGCTTGTGGGCACACCGGACTATGGCGTCGAAGGCTGTCCGCCGGGATATTACCGAAGCATCCTCGTTTGCCGTGCCGATGATACGCGCAGCCATGTCGCCCAATTTCTGGGTGGCATATTCGCCTTCAATGCCGAACTCTCACAATCTGGCTATGGTGCCGCGCGCCGGCATATGGAAGATCATGGGGGCTGGTTTTCTAAATCCCTGGAGACCGGCGGACACATTATGTCAGCACGAGCCGTTGCAGAAGGGCGTGCGGATATTGCTTTTCTCGATGCAGTTTCCTGGCGTTTGATGCAGCGCTATGAAAGTTTTTCCAAGGACTTAAAACCAATAGGGGCAACAGCCCCGACACCCGGCTTACCCTATATCTGCAACGCGGCACTTTCTGCCGCTGCCATGGGGGAGGCGGTTGAACGGGCGATTGCACAACTCTCCCAGGAAGACCGTGCATTGCTCGGCATCAAAGGGTTGGTGCAGATTGCCGCTGCGGATTATCTGGCCGTGCGTTGATTAAGCACCTCTTCAGATGAGCAGCGCCTTGTGCCTCGTTTGAAGATAAGTAAGGGGAACAGGCGTTAGCCGTCGAGAGGCTCGCTGCCCTTTGCCGAACCATCGGCACCAACACGAATTTTTTCAACCTTGTCTTCCGCAGCCTGCAGCAGCGCGGCACAGTGTTTTTTTAAGGCTTCGCCGCGCTCATAGGTTTCGATGGACTTTTCCAGTTCCACATCACCCCGTTCGAGCTGCTGCACAATTTCTTCAAGCTGCCCCAGCGCCTGTTCGAAGCTTAGTTTGGAGATGTCATTTTCGCTCATAATTTTGTCCCGATGGCGCGTGTCAGCCGTTCATTAACCGGCCTACATGTGTTGCACAGGATTCGGCAAGTCCCTGCAAGTCATAACCGCCTTCCAATAGGCTCACCAAACGGTTGTCGCAATGGCGGCTGGCCAAATCCATCAGCTTGCCGGTTGCCCAGTCAAAATCCGTTGTGTCGAGATTGATATTGCCCAGCGGGTCGCGGTGGTGGGCATCGAATCCGGCCGAAATGATGATCATGTCTGGCTTGAATGCGTCCACAGCGGGCAGAACCCGTTCGGTGAAGGCTTCGCGAAAGATGTCGCCCGCCGTGCCGGGGGAAAGCGGTGCGTTGACAATATTCCCAACGCCCGTTTCATCCTTGGCGCCAGTGCCAGGAAACAAGGGCATCTGGTGGGTGGATGCATAGAGCACGCTTGGATCGTCGAAAAAGATATCCTGGGTGCCATTGCCGTGGTGCACATCCCAATCGATGATCGCAATTCGCTCCAGCCCATGTTTCTGTTGGGCATGGCGGGCCATAATGGCGGCGGTATTGACGAAGCAAAAACCCATTGCCGTGGTTTTTTCCGCATGATGCCCTGGGGGCCGTGCAGCCAGAAAAGCGTTGTCCGCCTGTTTGCCAATAACGGCGTCCACAGCCGCAATGCCACCGCCACAGGCGTGGCGCATACAATCCCAGGTTTTAGGACTCATCGCCGTGTCGGGATCAATTCTGATACGTCCTTCCTGCGGGCGTTGTTCGCGCAGGAAATCCACATGGCTGTTGGGGTGGGCAAGCAGAAATGCGCTTTCATCGGCCATTTGCGTTTCAATGCGCACAAGCCGGTCAAACCGTTCGTCCCCAAGTGCCTCTGCCACAACACGCAGCCGGTCCGGACGCTCCGGGTGTCCTTCAGGAACAAGGTGCTCAACATAGATGTCATGGGTGTAAAGATGTGTCGCCATCGACCTTACTCTTTCGTTGGATCCCACCGGCGGGTTTGGCGGTGAGTGTGCGCGTTAGATGGCAAACGGGTCAACATAAGGTCACGATGCGTCAACAGACGTTTTGGCCAGGGACTATCGGACGATTTCCAAAGCTGAACCATCGGACAGGCCCACACCCAGTATGATTTTTTCTCCGTCCCAGCGCACCTGAATATCTTGCGAGACCCGTGCGGGCAGGGTGATGGAATCAAAATTCACCAGCTTGCGCTTTCCCCTGGCAGGGCCTTCGAATTTCATCACATGCAGGGTGCGACGGTTGTCACTGGGCACCACCAGATCGGTCACACCATCCCCGTCAAAATCCTCGCTGGCAGAAAGTTCCTGGGCACGGGAGCCAATGAAGTGATTGGAAAACCCATAGTCTTCGGCGGTCAGAGTCAGTGCACCTTTCTGCCAGGTCCAGAATTTCAACGTGCCGCCAATATGAGGCGTAACAACTTCCGCGATTTCGATATTCCCATCGCCATCATAATCGGCAATGCCAGCGATGTTGCGCCAGCGGTTGGCTCTGCCCACATAGGGCGTTTGGGCAATGAGTTGCAGCTCATCTTCCACCAAACCAAAAATAGCGATCGAGGCACCATTTTGTTGTTCTGAAAGCAGCGTCACCACATGGTTTTTGCCAAACCCATCAAGCGCCACCAGGCGAGGTGTGCGGTCTTCAAAAACCTGATTTTCTGGCAGCACAAAGCGCTTCAATTCGCCGTTTTCCGCTTCAACGACCAATGCACCCGCTTCAATGCTGTCGCCCAATATGCCATGGGCATATCGCGTGGTTGGTTGCTCGTACCAGGTCGCGCGAATGTCGCCAAACTCCAGTTGATCGACTTCACCATCCGGCAGACCATCGGGCGCAGCAGGGCGTTCAATGGTTGCAGGCAGTGTGGCGATTTCCTTGATGCTCCACTCATTGGCATGGCCAGCGCCTATGGAGAAGAGGACAAATGATCCGGCAAGCAAAATTCTAAGCATCGCGAACAATCGTCTCTGAAATTTCAATGCCAAACCCGGACAGGCCCACATAATACCGTTCCTTTGAGGCAAACAGGCGAATTGAACTGACACCCAGGTCACGCAATATCTGCGCTCCCAAGCCAATCTCCAGCCATTCTTCTTTGCGGCTTTTGGCCGTGCCATGGTCTTCCGCCTCATCCCCAAAAGCGGGATTGTTTTCTTCTGCACGATCATGCCGGATGCCTGAACTGGACACGCCCACCGACCCTTCACGCAGGTAAATGACAACGCCGCGGCCTTCTTTGGCAATGAGGTCCATATGGTCCCGTAAGGCGTTGGAGCCGCCAAAGGCATCGTCAATCACATTTTCCACATGCAGCCGCACCAGCACATCGCGACCATCACGGATGTCACCATAGACGACAGCAAGCTGCTGCATGGGATCCCACTCGGTCTTGTAAGTGACCGCCCGGGCCGGTCCGGAGCCGGTCTCAATATCGAATTCTTCAACCCGGTCCACCAGCCGTTCCTGGCGCTGGCGATAGGCAATGAGATCGGCAACCGTGACGGTTTTCAAACCCTTTTCCTGGGCAAATGCGTCGATCTGGGGCCCACGCATGACAGTGCCATCGTCATTGACGAGTTCGGAGATGACACCAACCGGCGGCAGGCCAGCCAGATTGCAAAGATCAACAGCAGCCTCCGTATGGCCTGACCGCATCAATACCCCGCCGGAGCGCGCAACGAGCGGGAAAATATGTCCCGGGCGCACAAAATCGCCAGAACCGGAATTTGGGTTCGCCAGTCCGCGCACGGTGGAACAGCGTTCTTCGGCCGATATGCCGGTTGTGGTGTCGTGCTTGTAGTCCACAGAAACTGTAAATGCGGTGGAATGGGGGGCATCGTTTTCGGCAACCATGGGTGCCAGATTTAGCCGCCGGGCCTCTTCCACGGGCATGGGAGCGCACACGATGCCGGATGTGTGGCGAATGATCATCGCCATTTTTTCCGGCGTGCAATGGACCGCAGCGACAATGAGGTCGCCCTCATTCTCGCGGTCATCATCGTCCATAACGACAACGACCTCGCCTTTTTCGAATGCACGAATAGCATCGGCCACCCGTTCCATATCACTGGTCATCCGTTTTGCCCCCGGTGTCTTAAAAAATGGTCGGCCAATACACAGGCCATCATCGCTTCACCAATGGGAACGGCGCGAATGCCCACACAGGGGTCGTGGCGGCCTTTGGTCATAACATCGACCTCTTTCCCGTCGGAATCGATCGACTGGCGTGGTGTGAGAATTGAAGATGTCGGTTTAACCGCGAACCGCGCCACCACGGGTTGCCCCGAAGATATGCCGCCCAAAACGCCACCAGCATTGTTGGAAAGGAATTCCGGCCCGTCTGCGCCCATGCGAATTTCATCGGCATTTTCTTCGCCCGTCAGCGCTGCGGCATCAAAACCATTGCCAATCTCCACGCCTTTGACGGCATTTATGGACATGAAGGCACTGGCAATATCCTGATCAAGCTTGGCATAAATCGGCGCGCCCCATCCCGCAGGCACACCTTCGGCTACCACTTCGATAACAGCGCCAACGGAAGAGCCTGCCTTGCGAACGGCATCAAGTTCTTTAGCCCAGCTTTCCGCAGATCGGGCGCTGGGGCAGAAGAAAGGATTTTGATCGACCTGCGACCAGGCCCAGTCCGTTCGATCCACCTTGTGATTGCCCATTTGCACCATGGCTGCGCGAATGGTCACGCCGGGAATGATCTTTCGGGCAATGGCACCGGCTGCAACGCGCGCTGCAGTTTCGCGCGCCGAAGAGCGGCCACCGCCACGATAGTCACGAACCCCATATTTTGCGTCATAGGTAAAATCTGCGTGGCCGGGGCGATAGCGCTTGGCAATATCGGTATAATCCTTGGAGCGCTGATCCGTGTTTTCGATCATCATCGAAATCGGTGTTCCCGTTGTCAGCCAGGTGCCATCATCCTGGGGCATGACACCGGAAAGCACTTTGACCTGATCGGCCTCTCGGCGCTGGGTTGTGTATTTGGATTGGCCCGGCTTGCGCTTGTCCAAAAAGGTTTGAATCTCCGCCTCGGAAATTACCAATCCGGGCGGACACCCATCAACAACGCACCCCAGGGCAATGCCATGGGATTCGCCCCAGGTTGTAAACCTGAACAGATGTCCAAAACTGTTATGTGACATAAGGCTTGCGGCGTCCTGACGGGCCGTGGCCCTTGTTTCAGCTTCTTGTAGGATTGCGTGACTTGCGCGTCAAATCATCAAAGCAAATTGGTGGAAAATTCGAAGTAACCATTTTGCCGCCATCGGGGTTGAGTAACCGCCGCTTAGGGGTAATCATGGGGTGCACAGTGTGGGGGACTTCGTGACCAATAAATCGATCAGCGCATCAAGAAAAGCGGCAACACCGACCCAGCGCATTCTGGCGCGTATGTCACATATGGGTGTGCAGCTTGTGGATGTCTTTGATATGGATCGGGGCGATACAATCGCCAAGACTGAGATCGAAGCCGATCTTGCCGAAGCCCTTGAAACCACCGTTGCGTGGCTGCGCGATGGTTTTGATGTATTGTGCGATGCCAATGGTGCTTTGTTGAGAGCAAGGCCGGTTGGCGGCGCGGCGCAGAGGCAAGCGGATGCACCCGTACTGGACTTGCGTGTTGATCCCGAAGAATTGCGATTGCCGGGTATTGTGGTCACGTCGGTGTGGGAAAGATCTGCCGAAATTGCGCGATATGTGGAAGAGCGTGTGTTTGGGCAAAAGCTATCGCCCCTCAACCGCGCTTTGCTGTTTAGAAATATTTATGTACGTTTCCTGGAGCGTGAAGACGAAAAAATGCAATTGCGAGCGTCAACTGCATTCGCTGATTAATTTAAAAAGAGGACCAATCCTGTGGTCGAATATCTGGAATATGCCGGATCCATATTCGTTGTGGGCGAAACGATTGATGAGCGCTTCGCGGAGTTTTCTAACCTGGTAAAAGAGTTCGGGCTGTCGACCTTCGTGTCTTTTGTCATGTTCAAACGCTTCGGCCATACCGAACTTGATCAGCTTGATGATGCCGACAAGGAAACTCTGATCGAGGAATGCCAGCCGCTTGTCCACGAAGCCTTGATTCAAGGCAGGAACATGCAATGACGACCACCAGCGAAGTGTTCCCCATTTCCGATCTGGAAAAGTCCTGCCCCAACCGAAAGGCCAAGGAGCTGTTCCGCTTGTGGCGTCGTGCTGGCCGCGACCCGGAGGCGAATTATGACGCCTTCATTCCCTATTCGCCTGAACTATTGCTCATGTGCAAACCAACCAAAGATAAGCCGATGAGCAACCTGCTTTTTTGCGGGCGTGATTCCATGGCAACGCGGATATTTGGTGAAGACTGGGCCAGGACCAGCGGAAAAAACCCTAACGTATTTGCCCCGGACTATGGCGAAGTGGTGGGGCGTTCACAGGCTTTTAGCCTGGAAACACTTGAGCCGGTATATGATTTCGTTTCCAGCCATGTGGGGCAGGAACCCATGGTCTATGAGCGGCTGCTGCTGCCGGTCAAAACAGTGGCGGGGTTAACGTTTCTTGTTTGCTATTCGATGCCATTGGAACTGCCTGACCGCGTATCGTTTGGATCATCTGATGAACCCCAATGCGACGAATCCCCACAAAAAACGTATTGCTCCAATCCGCATCCAGCGGCGGACGCTTAAACAAGAGGGGTGTTTCGTAGGTTTCGGTAAAGCCCCAACGGGCGGCCGTTCCCGTTTCAATCTGGCGACGACGAATCCACGCATAACAAATCTGGGGTTTCCATTCGTCCCACGAAATCAAAATAGAATATTTCACCAACAGTGTGGCCAGGCCCCGCCGACGCCATTCCTTCGACGAATAGGCCTCACCGATATATACGCACCGGCCAGCAATGTTGGCGGCAAACGCGCAACTGGCCGGGTCAAGCTCTGCCGCACCATCCCTATCACTGCCCTGGATCACACGGCCAAAATGCTCCAGCAAAAATCGCTGCAATGACCATTCGCCTGTATCGTCCAGCCGACAGGCGATTAATGCTGCAATGTTTCCCTCCCGGTCATAGGCGGAAATCCACATCAGCTTGCCGCCGGGCAAAGTGTTCAGGGATCGGTTGAAATGTTCCCCAAGTCGGCTTTTTTCCATCACGGCAACTGCATCGGCCAGTTCCCTTTGATCCGTTGAGTAACGGATTTGGGCAATCCCCAAATCGCGCATCGCCATGTCAAGCTTATGGGCGCACTGCCACAGTTCCAGCTTGTTGATTTCCATGAATATCACCTCGTTCGCAGCCGCTAGTGCCGGCGGGAACGCCCCATCGTTTACAGAGTGCCCATTGCCATGCAATTGACGCAAGGGCAAAGAACATCTCCCGAGCCACAATAAGAATCAACGGGGATAACCTGGAGGGTAGGTCACTCCACAGGTTGTAAGCATAAACTGGCATCTTTGCTGGGCCGGGACCAAGTGTTCACCCCATTGGCATGTGGATGTTCAATCTCCCGCAAGGCTCAACGCTGGCGCTTGACCGATCGCCCCCTTAAAGAGATGACATATCTAAGCTTTGGGCCAGGCTGCGTGGCGTGCCCTGCGAAACAGGTGATTGAACATTGGGTAATTCACAAACGAGCATTTCCATTCCAACACCGGATGACTGGCATCTGCATTTGCGGGATGGCGAAATGCTGAAAGGTGTTGCGCCCCATTCAGCCCGACATTTTGCCCGCGCCATCATCATGCCCAATCTTGTGCCGCCGGTAGTGACATTGGCCGATGCAAAGGCCTATCGCGCCCGCATCATGGATGCGTTGCCCGCAGGATCCAGCTTCGAGCCCCTGATGACCCTTTACCTCACCGAGGCAACCGACCCCGATGATGTGGAGGCGGCTGCCCGTTCGGGAATTGTCAAAGCGCTGAAATTATATCCGGCAGGTGCAACGACAAATTCGGACTCCGGCGTCCACAATTTTGAAAATGTAATTCCAGTTCTGGAACGTATGGCGCAGATTGGTTTGCCACTTTGTGTCCATGGTGAAGTGACCGATAGCGAGATCGATATATTTGATCGTGAGGCGGTGTTTATTGACCGGGTTCTCGATCCGTTGCGCCGCCGCATTCCGGGCCTGCGCGTGGTGATGGAACATATCACCACCGCAGATGGCGTGGCCTATGCACGTGCGGGCGGGCCTGATCTGGCCGCGACGATCACCACTCATCATCTGATCATCAACCGAAATCATATTCTGGCGGGCGGCATTCGCCCCCATTATTATTGTCTCCCTGTCGCCAAGCGGGAAACCCACCGGCTGGCATTGCGGGAAGCTGCGACCTCCGGCGATGCCCGTTTTTTCCTGGGTACAGACAGCGCCCCCCATGCCACTGATCTGAAGGAAAATGCTTGTGGGTGTGCCGGGTGTTTTACTGCCCCAAACACAATGAGCCTGCTGGCCCATGTATTTGAAGAAGAAGAGGCCCTGGACAAGTTGGAAAATTTTGCCAGCCGCAATGGGCCCGCATTTTATGGTCTGCCGGTCAATGACGGCATGATGACCCTGTCCAAATCGCAAGCGGCCATTGAGTTCCCCAACCAGGTGGAAACTGGCATTGGCCCTGTAACCGTATTCGATCCCGGATTTGATGTTTTCTGGGAAGTGGAGAAAAACTGATGTTTCAAAATTCCTTTCCTGACCGGGCAGTCATTGCCGAACTGACCGCAAAAATGCTGTGGGAAATCGGCGCTGTTCATTTTCGCGCAGACGAGCCCTACACATTCACATCCGGCCTCGCGAGCCCGGTGTATATCGATTGCCGCAAGCTCATTTCCTATCCCCGCATTCGCTCGGCTGTGTGTGATTTTGGCGTGGCGACTGTGCTGCGGGATTCTGGTTTTGAAAAATTTGACGTGATTGCCGGTGGCGAAACGGCGGGCATTCCCTATGCAGCTTTCATCGCAGAGCGCATGGGTCTGCCCATGATCTACATCCGCAAGAAGCCCAAGGGTTTTGGCCGAAATGCCCGAATTGAAGGCGATCTCAAAGAGGGACAAAGAGTTCTGTTTGTGGAAGATTTGACCACTGACGGGGGGTCAAAAATATCGTTTGCAGAAGCGATCCGCGAAGCGGGAGCCACGGTGACCGATACGTTTTCCGTTTTCTATTACGATATCTTCAAGGATGCACCGGACATGCTGAAACAGCATGGCATGGATTTGCACTATCTCACCACCTGGCCAGACGTGCTGGCTGTGGCGGCTGCGCAGAAACTGTTCGATGCCAACACACTTTCGCAGGTGGAGAAATTCCTCGGCGCGCCCTATGAGTGGAGCGCCGCCAATGGGGGCATTAGCGCGCGGGCATGATTGCCGCGGTTCGCATTGAGGCAAACCCATGAGCGCAAAATCAATTGCTGTTGTTGGCGCAGGCTTGATTGGCAAACGCCATGTGGAAATCGTCTCACGGCTTCCCCAAACGAATTTGGCGGCCATTGTTGATCCCAGCCCGCAAAGTGTGGGGCTCGCCGATCAAATGGGAACTCAGCATTTTGGTGATATTGGGAACATGCTGACCCAGGTGAAGCCCGATGGTGTCATCATTGCGTCCCCAAACCAGTTGCATGTGCACCAGGGGTTGCAATGCGTTGCAGCCGGTGTGCCAATGTTGATCGAAAAACCCATCGATTCCAGTGTTGAGGCCGCCACTGAACTGGTCGAGCAGGCGGCAATAAAGAGCGTGCCAATCGCTGTTGGACACCACCGGCGGCACAATCCCATCATTCAGTCTGCAAAATCGCGCATCGAAGCGGGCGAAATCGGTGATATCGTTGCGGTTCAGGCCGCATGTTGGCTCTATAAGCCCGACGATTATTTCCAGGTGGAATGGCGTACAAAATCTGGCGCTGGCCCGATTTTCATCAACCTCATCCATGACATTGATCTAATGCGGCATCTGTGCGGAGAAATTACTGCCGTTCAGGCCATGCAATCGAGCAAATCACGCGGGCATGAGGTTGAAGACACCGCAGCCATTACCCTGCAATTCGACAATGGCGCGCTGGGCACCATGTCCGTTTCAGATACAATCGTTGCGCCATGGAGCTGGGAACTGACAGCGGCTGAAAACCCGGCTTATCCCAGCACCGGTCAATCTTGTTACCTGATTGGCGGAACCCATGGATCCGTGGAAGTGCCAACGGGAAGGGTTTGGACCCAGAACGATCCTCGCAGCTGGTGGGAACCGATCAACAACAAATCTATCGACATTGAGATGCACGATCCGCTTGATGCGCAAATCCTTCAATTCTGTCGCGTTATCGAAGGCAGCGAACCACCTCTCGTTTCCGGCGAAGAGGGCTTGCGCACCCTCATCGCGCTGGAGGCCGTGAAACGTTCAGCCGCCACCGGCAAGCTTGTGCGCCTTTAACACAAGGCATTACTGCGAAAGGCGTCCATTCATCCTTTTGGGAAATAGTCCGTGAGATCGCCCTCGCGGAAAACGTCTGTGGTTGCGCAATGCAATGCGCCGCCAAATGCATAGGCATCACGGAACGGGATGGGCAGAACTTCCAGTCCCATCTTGTCAAATTGTTCCATTTGATTGACTTCGCTTGCTTCGCAACAAACGGTCTTTTCATCCACCATCAACACGTTCATCGACAGCCATACCGAGGAATAGCACAAGGCCGGCGGCGTATTGTGGGCCGGACGTGCCGCGTCAACGATTTCCCAGTCGTTGCGGTGGAAAAATTCGCGTTGTTCATCGGGCAGGCGACGTTCGGGATTGTTGATAATCAGCCCAGGCCGAATGGGCGTGAAGGTCGCATCAATATGGATAGGGTAGGGATCGCCGGGAAAGTTCACCGCCCGCACCCGGTGGTCGGGATAGTGGCGTCTCAACCAGTCGATCCCTTTCAAATTGGTGGTAAAGCCATGCTGAACAATCAAATCCTTGCCAAAGCGCAAAACATCGGCAGCATCGAACATCGGCTCTTCTTCGGTGGTGACGAAGAATTTGTCTGCCGTCCATTCCAGCCGCTTTTCCACACCAATCGTGTCCGCCAGATAATCCATGCGATAGGACGCATCCGTCATCCGTGGTTTGGGTGCAGACACATGGCGAAATCCTGGATCATCATCAAAATATTTTTGCATGAGCGGGCGGTAGCAAAGATATTCAAAGAAACGGCAACGATAAGACATCGTTGCCTCAAGCATCTCTTTCCCAACTGTCAAAATCACATCGCGGGGCGGCATGCAGCCAAACGAAGAGGGGTTATCCCAATCCGGTGTTGATACAGGTTGGGAAAAATCAATCGCCGTTGGCCGGTCCACCCGCACACCACGCGACTGCAGCACTTTGGCGAAATTGTCGAGCTGCTCGTTAGCCTTGTCGACCGTGTCCTGGGTGCGCGGCCCCCACTGGCCCTTCATGTCGGAATCTTCCGGCACCTTGGCGTCCAGCGCAGGTTCTGATGGCGGGATCATGCAGCCATCGGCGATGCCAACGATCACATGTTTCAAAGGCGACCATTCATCCCACGACTTAACGACGGTGGGGTCGGATGATCCAAGATTGGGTTTGGGAGTTTCGAACACGGTGACGGCTCCAGATATGAATTCTGGAAGCCGATAACTTGATTCAGCAAGCTTGAAAAGCGATTTTACCGCATCAGATTACGCCAGCGCACGGGTTCAATACCCACGTTGCTCATTCAACGTGTAATTTGATGGTCGTTACACCGAAAAACAAAAAATTGGTGGTGCACAATCACAACCATTCGGCCTTGTCGCCCGACCAACGGTAAATGCGGTCCTGGGGGATCGCAGCCTGGGCAACAACGTCGCTTGGCGTGCCATTGAGATGGTGCTCCAATACGCGCAAAATGCCTCCATGGCAGACCACAACAGCGTCTTCGCGCACATAGGGCAACCATGCCTTTACCCGCTCCAGCAGCATGACATAGCTTTCGCCGCGCGGGGCCCGGAAATTCCACTTGTCCGCGCGGCGCTGTGCCACACGTTCGGGTTCGGTTTTCTTCAATTCCTGAAAGGTGAAAGTTTCCCAATCACCAAACGAGATTTCGCGCAGCCGGTCGTCGGTCTCATATCCTTCAAACGGCAAGCCCAATTCACCACGAATGATGTTCATGGTTTCGCGTGTGCGGCCCAACGGGCTGGCGATATAACGATAGCTGTTGGGATCACCGATCAGGTTGACGAGAGCCCGCCCGTTGGCTGCTGCTTGTCCGCGTCCCGTGTCGTTGATGGGAATGTCCATCTGGCCCTGCAGGCGCTGTTCCACATTCCAGTCGGTCTGGCCGTGCCGAACAAAATAGATCGTCGGCTGGGTCACCAAGATTATTCCTTCACCACCGAAATATCAGGTGCATCAACGGCCTTCATGCCCACCGTGTGGTAACCGGAATCCACGTGATGGATTTCGCCGGTGACCGCGGTGGAAAGGTCGCTGAGCAAATACAAGGCGGAATTTCCCACTTCGTCGATGGTGACCGTGCGCTTGAGAGGAGAATTATATTCGTTCCATTTCAGGATATAGCGGAAATCGCCAATACCTGAGGCTGCCAGCGTTTTGATCGGCCCGGCAGAAATGGCGTTAACGCGAATTTTCTGCTTGCCAAGATCGACGGCAAGATACCGCACACTGGCTTCCAGCGCAGCTTTGGCGACACCCATGACATTGTAGTGGGGCATCACTTTCTCAGCGCCGTAGTAGGTCAAAGTCAAAAGCGACCCACCATCGCTCATCAGCTTTTCAGCGCGCTGCGCCACCGCCGTAAACGAATAGACAGAGATATCCATGGTCTTGTTGAAATTCTCGGAACTCGTATCGACATAGCGGCCGATCAATTCATTTTTGTCTGAAAATCCAATGGCATGGACAACGAAGTCAATCTTGCCCCATTTTTTGCCAATGGCATCGAACACGGCATCTATGCTTGCAGGATCGCCCACATCACAATCGCCCACAACCCAGCCGTCCAGTTCAGCCGCCAGTGGTTCCACGCGCTTTTTAAGGGCGTCGCCCTGATAGGTGAATGCAATTTCAGCACCGGCCCCGGCCAATGATTTTGCAACGCCCCACGCAATCGAACGGTTATTGGCAAGCCCCATGATTAGACCGCGCTTGCCCGCCATTAAATTTGTGGAAACGTCCATACCCGAATTACCTATCGTAACATTCAAACCTGCTTGTCAAATGCGGGTATGGCATAGGGTCAGAAGGGCTTCAAGCGCTATGGTTCGCCATTCCCGCCTCATGGCAAACGTCACATCGCATAATACAGCGCTTCATAGGGGTTCAGGAGTGGTTCTGGCTCTTGCGCATGAGCGCTTCAAGCTCCGCATCTGGCTCGTCTGGCAATTGCACGGCAAGCACCGCCAGAATATCGCCATTGCCATCGTCGCGCCTGGGCAATCCCTTGCCGCGCACTCGAAACACTGCGCCGGAAGTTGACCAGGCGGGAATGTTCAGTGCAATCGCCCCCTCCAGGGTAGGCACACGAATTTTGCCCCCCAGAACGGCAGTTGCCAGTTCCACAGGCACATGAACCCGCAAATTGCTTCCTTCTCGGATAAAATCGGGATGGCGTGATATGGCCAGCGTGATCAGGGCATCGCCTGCACCACCGGGGCCTTCGACGCCCTGTCCTTTCAACCGGATGACCTGGCCTTCCTCCGCTTCCGGCGGAATGGACACATTGACGGTCTTGTTGGGGCCAAGACGCACTGGCGCTTTGCCAGCTGCGAGATCTTTTAGATGAACCTTCAGGTTGATCTTACGGTCTTCGCCCTTGGCCGCGCGGGGCCGGTGTTGTTGGCGCCCGTCTGGGCTGCCGCCGAAAGGGTCTGCGCCCATCTGGCCAAACATCTGGCTCAATATGTCTTCAGCACCGCCAAAGCCATGTGCGCCACCCGCGCCGCGCCGGCCGCCAGCACCACCACCACCGCCGAAAGGATGCCCGCCACCGGCAAACCCTGAAAATCGCTCTTTGCCTTCTGCGTCAATTTCACCGGCATCAAACTGGGCGCGTTTTTTCTTGTCGCCCAAAATTTCATAGGCGCTGTTGACCTCGGAGAATTTCTCCTTGGCGCGCGGATTGTCCTTGTTTTGATCTGGATGATATTGCTTGGCAAGCTTGCGGAAGGCTGATTTGATTTCCTTCTCGCTGGCAGACTTACCGACACCCAATACTTGATACGGGTCACCCATGGCCCAAACTTACCCCAATCAAAAGGTCATGAAACTTTCAGCCGATATATGGGGAATTTTGCCGGAAATGCCAGCTACTTGCGCATAATTTCGGTATTGAAGATGCCAGGCGGCAATCAGTCAGCCGATTTGAACCAGGAAAGCACCCATTCTTCAGCGCTGATCTGGCATGTTTCGCCATTGTAAAACGATATGCCCATGAAACTGGAAACGCTTGTCTTGAAGCCTTTGCAGTTTTGCCCATGCTTGCCCATGAAGGTGTCAATCGCCACAATCGCACCAGACGAACCGGTTTGTGGGTTGGCCCATGCCAAAGGCTGCATGTGAGAGGCTTTATCAGCTTCTGCGACCATCGCTTTGATAATCTCAGCGTCAGTTTCAGCCACACCTTCGGGTTTGGATTGAGCGGCCACAGACCCCGTGACCAGCTTGTCAGCATTTGTAATTTCGGGAAGGGAATTGCCATTTATGGCGCAGCCGCTCATTGCGGCGCAGATCATCAAGATGGCTACATGCCGACACAGTCCGGTTTGACCGAACCTGCGGCTTTTTGGTCCAAATGATGACACGATATTGCGTGTGCCAGTAAACAAATTACACAGTCCCCAGCCCAAAAATGGGCGAAACGCGAGATACACCTGTCGCTACCGAAGATGGTAGAAGAATTGCGTTAAGCTCTGGTTAAAGGAATCACCCCATGGAACTCGACAACACCGTCGACCCCCACGCGATTTTTGAAACCTGGCTCGCCGAGGCCAAGGAAAGCGAGCTCAATGATCACAACGCCATGGCGCTTGCCAGCGTTGATGAGGATGGGATGCCCAATGTGCGCACGGTTCTGTTGAAGGGCCACGACGAACGCGGGTTCGTATTCTACACCAATTTTGAAAGCGCCAAGGGCAGGGAAGTGCTGACCGGCGGCAAAGCAGCGCTTTGTTTTCACTGGAAATCCCGTCGCCGGCAGGTTCGGGTGCGGGGCCGTGTCGAAACAGTCTCCGGCGCGGAAGCGGATGCCTATTATAATTCCCGCCATCCCCAAAGCCGTCTCGGTGCCTGGGCATCCGATCAGTCACGCCCGCTCGAGGACCGGCAGACGCTGGTGGATCGATTGGCCGGTTTTGAAGAAAAGTATGGAACAGAATCGATACCCCGTCCGCCCCACTGGTCAGGTTTCCGTATTTTGCCGGAATCAATCGAGTTTTGGCAGGATGGCGAATTTCGCCTGCATGACCGGTTTGTCTTCACTCCATCTGCAAATGGATGGGATGTGCGGCGCCTTTACCCGTAATCACTTGCCCAGGCTGGAAACGGCAGCCTGAGCTTTCGCGTCGAACCCCACAACGACGTTGTTGCCCGCAACAAAGACCGGGCGTTTCATCAAGGTTGGATGTTCTGCGATCAGCGCAATAGCCTTGGCGTTGTCGATTGCCTCTTTGTCGGCATCCCCCAGCCCGCGCCATGTGGTGCTGCGCCGGTTCAATGCCGTTTCCCAACCCGCATTTTCAACGATTGAGGCAATCGTCGACCGATCCAGGCCATCGGCCCGCACGTCATGATTGGTGTAGGCAATGCTTTCTGCATCAAGCCATTTGAGGGCTTTCTTGCAGGTATCGCAGCTTTTCAAAGTATAAATGGTCAATCCTGACATGGCTCAGACCAATCTCTTAAGCGCTTCAAAATGTGCGGCTGAATAAGCGTCGAAATCCGCCAGGAACTGCTTGGCTGTCAATTCAACGGTTTCCTGGGGGATGAGCTTCAAAGGCAGTCCTGTGGACTGGGCGAGCACCTGCTGGCGCGCTGCGCGTTCCAGATAATATAAATCATCAAACGCATGGGCAACGCTGGGGCCGGAGCAGACAACGCCGTGATTGGCCAAAAACATGCAATCCACATGGGCATTTGACTTGGCTTCCCGGGCCAGCCGCTCGCCTTCACCTTCGGTGACCGCAAGGCCACCAAATTCTTTTTCATACCCAATGCGCCCATGAAAACGACACGCGGTTTGATGCGCCATTTCCAAACGCCCACCTTCAATCATCGAAATTGAAGTGGCATAGGGCATGTGCACGTGAAGTATCGCCTTATGTCGCGGATTGGCCCGGTGGCTGGCGATATGAATATTGCGCGCAGACGCTTCCACCTCGCCATAGCCTTCAAGCACCTTGCCATCACCATCTATCAACAAAAGTCTTTCAGGCGTCACTTCTGTCCAGTGCCAGCCATAGGCATTGATGAGATAGCGTTCTTCCTGCCCATCGCACTGCACGGAGAAATGGTTACAAATGCCCTCGTGCAGATCGAAATAGGCGGCCAATCGAATGGCAGCAGATAAGTCTTCACGGTCTTTTTGAATGGATTTCGCAAGATTGGTTCGGTCAAGCATGGCGTTTCTCGCAAGGGGAAAGTTTCAAAGAAACTAGCGTCGAATTGAGGCGCGGGCAATCAGCCCTGTGTGCCACCAATGGTGACCCCGTCTATGCGCGTGGTGGGTTGGCCCACACCGACAGGCACGCCCTGACCTTGCTTGCCGCACATGCCAATGCCGGGATCGAGCGCCATATCATTGCCGACCATGCGCACCCGCTGCATGTCCGCCGGGCCATTGCCGATCATCATTGCGCTTTTGAGCGCAGCGCCCACTTTGCCATTCTCAATTCGATAGGCTTCTGTGCAGCCAAACACATATTTACCCGATGTAATGTCCACCTGGCCACCGCCGAACGAAACGGCATAAATGCCATCCTTGACCGATTCGATGATTTCAGCCGGATCGTGGTCGCCGCCACGCATATAGGTGTTGGTCATGCGCGGCATCGGCACATGGGCATAAGACTGGCGACGGCCATTGCCCGTCGATTGGGTGCCCATCAGCCGGCCGTTCTGCCGATCCTGCATATAACCCACAAGCTTGCCATCTTCGATCAGCGTGGTGCACTGGGAAGGTGTTCCCTCATCGTCAATATTGAGTGCGCCACGGCGCTGGTCCATTGAACCTTCATCGACAATGGTAACCCCTTTCGAGGCCACCTGTTCGCCCATTAATCCGGCAAAGGCGGATGTGGATTTGCGGTTGAAATCGCCTTCAAGCCCATGACCCACGGCCTCATGCAACATGACGCCGGGCCAGCCGGGGCCGAGGACGACATCAAATGTTCCCGCCGGGCTGTCGATAGCGTTCAGATTGACACGGGCCTGACGCACGGCATCGGCAGCACAGGATTTCCATGTGCTTGAATTGATGATCAGATCAAAGGCATGTCGGCCACCGATACCACTGGAGCCTGTTTCCTGGCGGTCGCCATCACCGGCAACCACGGCAATGTTGAGCCGCACAAGGGGGCGGATATCACTTGTGTGGTGACCATCAGCCCGCAGGATTTCCACGTGTTGCCAGGATCCTGTCAGCGAAACGGAGACCTGGCGCACACTTGTATCAAGCGCGCGGGTATAGGCATCAATTTCTTCCAGCAGTCGGGCCTTGGCTTCAAAGCCCGGTTCGTCAAGCGGATTGATCGGATCATAGTGGCGCACATTGGTGCCACGGGGCGGGTGGCAATAGGTGCCGGAATGGCCGGATGTCACCACCCCCACGGCATCGATTGCCCGTTTGAGGGCCGCCTGGGTCAGTTCTCCTGAATGGGCATATCCCACCACATCATCGACAACCGATCGCAGTCCAAAACCCTGCCGTGCATCAAAGCTGCCGGTTTTGAGCTTGCCATTGTCGAATATGAGAGATTCGCTTTGGCTGTTTTCAATAAACAACTCCCCGTCATCGGCATTTCTTAGTGCAGTGCCGAGCAGCCGCTCAATCTGTGGGCGGTCACAGTCAAAGGCGTCAACCAACAGGGTCATATGACATCACTTCCAAAAGGGGAGAGGACAGAGTTACGGCAGTTTGGAAAAACCGTCTTTGAACCCGGACAGATCCACAGGGATGCCAATGCCTTCTTCGGGGGAGGCGAAGATGATGAAAGTCGCATTGGTGCCCGTTTGCATGGTGGTCAAGAGGTCGTCTTTGAGAATAACCTCAGCATAGCAGCCATCGGCCACGCAGCGCACAAACGAGGCGCGCCCCAGATCTTTGCCATCGATGTTCAGCCCCAATCCATTGGGCAAGATAACGCCCAGCGGTGCCAGTACCCGCAAAATGCGCGCCTTGTTGTCGGCCGTTTTCAACACCACAACAGAAAGGCCCACTTCCGGGCGGTCATCTGCAACCACATTTTGCATCAAAGCACATTGGTCCGACGCGGCCCCGGGCGGGGTGTCGCATATAATCGACCAGGCGCCGTATTTTTGAGCCTTGGGCGTTGCCGTTTGTCCCAAAGCTGAAAATGGCATGAGGGTAAGGAGGCCGGCGATAAGAAGGTAGGTAATCGTGCGCATGGGTTAAAAGGACCGAATCATCTGTACAACGTCATTGGGACAGTGCCCCAACATGATCACAAGCAAAAGCCTCAACGTTGTTATGGCCGCAACCTGCTTTGCATGGCTGGACTTATGAAGTTGGAAAGTTAGGCCCAAAACCTCAACGCGGCAGAGATTGTTGTTTGCGGCTTTTTTTCAGCCCATGAATGCGGCTATCAAAGGGCGCACACACCACTAAAGTCGGTTATGTGCTGCCCGCCAGTGCGAATGAAGTCATTTCCTGTGTGTTTTTCGTAAAAATGCCGCATGAATTATGCCCCTTCATCCTTGCGATGCGCGCGTCAGTATGGTTCTAAGACACAAATGGCCGGACAGGAGCTTGGCCATGCTGGATAAACATGAATTCCCGGAGAGTACTGGATGAATAATCCAATTTTCAAAAATGCACGTTCGATTGTGCCATCTGCGATTGCGGGTGCGTTTTTTGGTGCACTTGCACTGGGAAGTGCGAACGCTGCCCAGCCCGAACCCTGGCAGATCTGGCATCAGCCAGCAGGATCGCCGGGCATGGCGGATATCATCGCGTTTGATTGGTGGACGCTGTATTTCATCGTGCCGATCACATTGTTCGTGATGGGGCTGCTCGCCTATGTGATGATCAAGTTTCGTGCCAGCTCTAATCCGGTTCCTTCCACGGTGACGCACAACACCACTGTTGAAGTCGTGTGGACGCTTGGGCCTGTCGCCATTCTCGTGGCGCTGGCCATTCCTTCGTTCCAACTGCTGACCGCGCAATTCAATCCACCTGAAGAGCCTGCTTTGACCATCAAGGCCACCGGCTATCAGTGGTATTGGGGATTTGAATATCAGGGTGATGCAGAGGTTTCTTTTGAAACCCGTCCTATCGGTTCCGAAGTTATTGCTGGCAGCGCCGAAGCCGCATTGGCGGAACGCACGGCACTTGGCAAAACCGACCTGAAGCAATACCCAAACCTGCTGGCCGTTGACAATGAGATGGTCGTGCCTGTGGGCAAGGTGATCCGTGTTTTGGTCACCGCAGGTGATGTGATCCACAATTTTGCAATGCCGGCTTTTGGGCTCAAAATGGACGGCATCCCAGGACGCTTGAATGAGACGTTTTTCAAGCCGACCAAAGAAGGCCTTTACTACGGTCAATGCTCTGAGCTTTGCGGTAAATATCATTCCTACATGCCAATCGCCATTCGCGTGGTGTCAGAAGATGATTTTGATGTCTGGCAGGACATGGCTGGTGATGATGTGGATGCAGCCAACAAGGCGCTCAGTGCAGCGATCAAGCAGAACAAAAAACTTATCGAAGTTGCCAGCAAATAAGCAGCACTTCGCATACGTAATATAAAGAGAGACTAAGACCCATGGCCTACGCAGCAACGCATGACAGTCACGGCGATCATAAGCCCGGATTCTTCAAGCGCTGGTTCTATTCCACGAACCACAAGGATATCGGTACACTTTACCTGATCTTCGCGATCTTCTCCGGCATCTATGGCGGCTTCTTGTCGGTCATGATGCGTTGGGAATTGCAGGAGCCGGGCCTGCAGGTTTTCGGCGACCCCCATGTGTATAACGTGTTCACCACGGCCCACGGCCTGATCATGATCTTCTTCATGGTCATGCCGGCGTTGATTGGTGGTTTTGCCAACTGGATGGTGCCAATCATGATTGGCGCGCCAGATATGGCATTCCCGCGCATGAACAATATTTCGTTCTGGCTGTTGCCACCGGCATTGCTGCTGTTGACCATTTCCGTGTTCATGCCCGGCCCCGCTGGTGGTTCCGGCGTTGGTGGCGGTTGGACAATTTATCCGCCGCTATCCACAACAGGGCAGCCAGGGCCTGCGATGGACTTTGCCATCCTGTCTCTGCACATTGCCGGTGCGTCGTCCATTTTGGGCGCGATCAACTTCATCACAACCATCTTCAACATGCGCGCCCCCGGCATGACACTGCACAAGATGCCGCTGTTTGCCTGGTCCGTATTGATCACAGCCTTCCTGCTGCTTCTGTCACTGCCCGTTCTGGCTGGCGCGATCACCATGTTGCTGACCGACCGCAACTTTGGAACGTCCTTCTTTACAGCCGAATATGGCGGGGATCCGATCCTCTTCCAGCACCTGTTCTGGTTCTTCGGCCACCCTGAAGTTTACATTCTCATCCTGCCCGGCTTTGGCATTGTCAGCCACATTGTATCGACCTTCTCCAGAAAGCCGATCTTTGGCTATATCGGCATGGCCTATGCCATGGTCGCGATTGGGGCTGTTGGATTCATCGTGTGGGCGCACCACATGTATACGGTGGGTCTGTCGCTCAACACGCAGCGCTATTTCGTGTTTGCAACCATGGTGATAGCGGTGCCGACAGGGGTGAAAATCTTCTCTTGGATTGCCACCATGTGGGGCGGTTCGATTACATTCCGCACCCCAATGCTGTGGGCAATCGGTTTCATCTTCCTGTTCACTGTTGGTGGCGTGACCGGCGTGCAGCTGGCCAATGCCGGTCTCGACCGTTCCTTCCACGACACCTACTATGTGGTGGCTCACTTCCATTATGTGTTGTCGCTTGGCGCGGTGTTCGCGGTGTTTGCCGGTTGGTATTACTGGTTCCCGAAAATGACCGGTTACATGTATAATTCATTCCTGGCGAAGACCCATTTCTGGGTAACCTTCATCGGCGTGAACATCATCTTCTTCCCGCAACACTTCCTGGGCCTGGCAGGCATGCCGCGTCGTTATGTGGACTACCCCGATGCATTTGCAGGATGGAACTATGTATCCTCAATCGGGTCTTATATTTCCGCATTCGCAGTATTGATCTTCATTGCAGGCATCATCGAAGCCTTCATGAAAAAGCGTGTTGCTGGTGACAATCCATGGGGTGAGGGCGCAACAACCCTTGAATGGCAATTGCCATCACCGCCGCCATTCCACCAGTGGGAGCAGCTTCCCCGGGTTAAGTAACACCCGCAGGAGCCTGTTGATCTTGGTCCCCGCAATGGCACATTCGCGATTGCGGGGATTTGAAAAATAAGAGGCAACATCAAGCCGCCATGGCCATGACCGACACATCGCACCATTCAGATATCTCGCTGGCCGAGCCATCGCATTATATCGCGTTGATGAAACCGCGCGTGATGCGGCTGGTTGTGTTTACGGCCGTTGCCGGTTTGATTGCCGCGCCCGGTCCGCTAAACCCGGTTCTGTCCTTGATTGCGATTATCTGCATCACCATTGGCGCAGGCGCATCAGGTGCCCTGAACATGTGGTATGATGCGGATATCGATGCCGTAATGAGCCGCACCACAAATCGCCCCGTGCCCCAGGGGCTGGTGACGAGCGATCAGGCACTGAATTTCGGTCTGATCATGTCGGTATTGTCGGTCGTCACGCTGGGCCTGCTGGTCAATTGGGTCGCAGGTGGCCTGCTGGCTTTCACAATCTTCTTCTACGCCGTCATTTACACCATGTGGCTGAAACGGTCGACGCCGCAAAACATTGTCATTGGTGGAGCGGCAGGCGCATTCCCACCCATGATTGGCTGGGCCTGTGTCACAGGTACAATCGGTCTGGAGGGACTTGCTCTATTCGCCATCATTTTCATTTGGACCCCGCCGCATTTCTGGGCGCTGGCCCTGTGGAAAATGCGCGACTATGACGATGCACATGTGCCCATGATGCCCAATGTGGCCGGTGAAAAATCAACCCGCAATCAAATGCTCGCCTATTCAACACTATTGGCCCCATTGAGCGTTGCACCCTGGGTGCTTGGCTTTGCAGGGCCGGCCTTTGGCGTACTTTCCGCACTTTTGGGTGCGGCGTTCCTTTGGTTGACCTTCAAGGTTTGGCAGGATGCCGGGCGAAGCGAAAAACTTCTGCATGAGAAAAAACTCTTTGCATTCTCCATCTTCTATCTGTTTGCCCTTTTCGGTTTGCTCATTGTTGACGCAATCGCATTACGCACAACCGGCAGCTATCTGCTGGCCGGACTGGTGGGAGCCTGATCATGGAATCACGCGAAGCAGAATTGATTAAAGGCGAAGGCGTCACGTTGACCGCGGCGCAACAACGGGCCCGCCGCAACCGCAATGTGGCAATCGGCATTTGCCTGTTTGCCATGGTGGCAATCTTTTATGCCGCAACCGTTGTGAAATTCGGGCCACGTTTGATGGACCGCCCCATAATCTCGCTGGGGACCAAGTGATGACCAACACCACAGACCATTCCTCACCCAAAAATGTGGCCACAACCGTTTGGGTCTGCTTGGGCCTCACATTCGGCATGCTGGGCATGGCCTATGCATCCGTGCCACTCTATGCGTGGTTCTGTCAGGTCACGGGATATGGTGGCACAACCCAGCGTGCGGATGCGGCTGGCGATGTGATTCTCAACAAGACAATCAACGTGCGCTTTGACGCCAATATCTCAAGCGACCTCGACTGGGAGTTTGCCCCCAAGGTTCGCCAGGTCACCTTGCGCATTGGTGAAAAATCCCAGGCCTCTTATATGGCCCGCAACACGGGCAAAACAGCCAGCTTCGGCACCGCAACATTCAATGTTTCGCCGGGCGCTGCGGGCGTTTATTTCAACAAGATCGATTGTTTCTGTTTCACCGAGCAAAAGCTTGCCCCCGGTGAAGAAGTGGACATGCCGGTGGTGTTCTTCGTCGATCCCGACATCGTCAATGATCCCCTGTTGAAAGATACGGGAACAATCACACTCTCCTACACCTTTTTTCCGGATGAAGACGCTGAAGCGCAGGCGGACAAAACCGCCGCGCTGCAGAAATCTGACCGGGAAACCGGTGCTGGTGAAAAGACAAATTCGAGGCTTTAGAATTCGCAATAACGCGGTATAAAGCAACCAACTGGAAAGCCTTCGCTGGAGACCACATGGCCGACGCGCACACAAAAAATCACGACTATCACATTATTGATCCAAGCCCCTGGCCCCTGATCGGTTCCATTGGCGCGTTGATCATGGCCGTTGGCGGCATTGCCTGGATGCAGTCCTTGAAAGACGCATCGGTCACCACCCTTGGTATTTCCGGACCATGGGTCTTCGTCATTGGTCTTATTGTCGTTATCTACACAATGTATGGCTGGTGGGCGGACACCATTCGCGAAGCCCATGCGGGGGACCATACAAAGGTTGTGTCGCTGCACCTGCGCTATGGCATGATCATGTTCATCGCATCCGAGGTGATGTTCTTCGTGGCGTGGTTCTGGGCGTTTTTCGACGCGGCACTGTTCCCCGCAGAAGCAGTTCAGGAAGCGCGCGTTGCCTATACCGGCGGCACCTGGCCTCCGGCCAATGTGGAGGTTCTCGACCCCCTGCATTTGCCGCTGTTTAACACGGTCACATTGCTGTTGTCGGGAACGACCGTTACCTGGGCTCACCATGCCTTGCTGCAAGGGGATCGTAAGGGCCTGATCTGGGGCCTCACACTCACCATCGTTTTGGGCATCATCTTTAGCGCGGTTCAGGTACTGGAATATGCCCAGGCACCGTTCACATTCTCCAATTCTCTTTATGGTGCCACCTTCTTCATGGCCACCGGGTTCCATGGTTTCCACGTTCTCGTTGGGACGATCTTCCTGGCCGTGTGCCTCGTGCGCGCCATGCGCGGCGATTTCACACCCAAGCAGCATTTCGGTTTTGAAGCTGCTGCCTGGTACTGGCACTTCGTTGATGTGGTCTGGTTGTTCCTGTTCTTCGCTGTCTATATCTGGGCGTCGGCGGGCGGAACAATTGCCCATTAACATCCGTCAGGATACCTGAATTTGGGGGGGCAGCTTTCACGGGAAGGCTGCCCCTTTTTCTTATCCCAAGGAGCATCATGTCACCACGCACCCATATTCGCTATTCGCATCAGGATCCGGTTTCTACTGGCATGAAAGGCCGGTGCCCAAGGTGCGGCGAGGGCGCCCTGTTTACAGGGCTACTGACCGTAAAATCCAAATGTTCAGCCTGCGAGCTGGACTATGGGTTCAATGATGCAGGCGATGGGCCAACGGTGTTCATCATCATGGGGATCGGGTTCATTGTGCTCGGCCTGGCCCTGTTTGTGGAATTGAATTATGGAGCGCCATTTTGGGTCCATATGGTGCTGTGGCTGCCGCTCATCTTGGTGTTGGGCCTGCCTGCGCTGCGCATGGTCAAGGGCGTGTTGATCGCGCTGACCTATCATCACAAGGCGGCCGAGGGAAAACTGGATACCGGCGACACACCAAGCGATCCTTCATGACCCGGAATTCCTGGATTTTGCTGATTGGTATTGTTGGCGGCGTTATTTTCCTGTCCGGCCTGGGCACGTGGCAGTTGAACCGACTGGCCTGGAAAGAAGCGCTGATCAGCCGGGTTCAGGCGGGGCTGAAAAGCGCGCCCTTGTCCCTTGGAGAAATCGAGCAAAAGGTGAAGACGGGCCAAGATATTGAATACCGGCCAACGCATTTTGAAGGCCGGTTTGAACACGCCAGCGAGGCCCATTTCTTCATCACTCACAAAGGCCGCCCGGGCTATTTTGTCTATACGCCACTACGCTTGGCTGACGGCCGTTTCTTGTGGGTCAATCGTGGATTTGTGGCGATTGAAAATAAGGATGCCGCGCGCCGCGCCGCAGGGCAGGTGGAAGGCCATGTCAGCCTGACCGGACTGGCACGGACGGCGCCGGCGCAAAAACCCAATTATTTTGTGCCGGAAAATGATCTGACCAAGAACGTGTTTTACTGGAAATCACTGGCACAAATGATCGCGCGCACGAAGGAAGCGGCGGACCGTAAATATCTGCCGTTTTTTGTGGATGTGGACGACAAGGTCGCCAATCCCGGCAACATGCCGCTGGGCGGTGTGACCCGCATCACCTTTCCCAACAGCCATCTGCAATATGCGCTGACCTGGTTCGGCCTGGCCGGTGCTTTACTGGTTGTGGGCGGTATGTTTTTGCGTGGCCGGGTGAGGGATGCCTGAGTTTGTTTGCCTGTCCACATTCCGGTGCGTTCACCGCTGGAACTTAGGACTCCCAGCGTCTAATAAGGCGCAACAAAGATCGCGGAGAAGTGCGCGTTGACCAGTCAAAAACAAAAAATGGAACTCCTGTTGTGCGGTCCACGCGGGTTTTGCGCGGGGGTCGATCGGGCAATTCAGATTGTTGTTTTGGCCATCAAGAAATATGGCGCGCCCGTATATGTGCGCCACGAAATTGTTCACAACAAATATGTGGTGGAGGGGTTGCGCAATCTCGGCGCGATTTTTGTCGAGGAACTCGATGAAATTCCGCAAACGTCTCAACCGGTTATTTTTTCTGCCCATGGTGTGCCAAAATCGGTCCCCGCCGACGCCCAGGCCCGCAATATGTTTTTTCTGGACGCCACATGCCCCCTTGTGTCCAAGGTTCACAAACAGGCCATGCTGCATAACCGGCGTGACCGCCATGTCCTGCTGGTTGGTCACAAAGGACATCCGGAAGTTATTGGCACAATGGGCCAATTGCCCGATGGGGCCTGCACATTGATTGAGACCGTCGAAGATGCCGATAGTTTTGTGCCACCTGAAGGGCTAGGACTTGGCTTTGTCACCCAGACAACTCTTTCGGTGGACGATACGTCTGAAATCATCCTGCGCCTTCAACAGCGTTTCCCGGAGATTTTCGCGCCAGCCGCTGAATCCATTTGTTATGCGACCACCAACCGCCAGGAAAGCGTAAAGGCCGCCGCTCCAGGAACCGACATGTTCCTGATTGTCGGCGCACCCAATTCGTCAAACTCCATGCGCCTGGTGGATGTGGCCCAGCGGGCAGGGGCCGCCACATCACAACTCGTGCGCACGCGCGATGACATTCCCTGGAATGAGCTAGCACAAATTGACACTGATTTGACTATAGGCCTGTCCGCCGGCGCGTCCGCACCGGAAGTGTTGATCTCCGATATTATCGAGGCTTTCCGCGAACGCTATGAACTATCCGTCACACTGGCTGAAACCACGGTGGAGGATGAAGAGTTCATGGTGATGCGCGATTTGCGCGATGTGGAACTGACCGCTGCCGATATGGCCTTTGTGAACGGGTCTGCATAAATGGCCGTTTATACCCAGGTATCCGACGAGGAACTAAGTGCATTTTTACGGGACTATGATCTGGGCAAGGTGATGTCTTTGAAGGGCATCGCCGGGGGGGTCGAAAACACCAATTACGCCCTCCATACCTCCACCGGACAATATATTCTCACCTTGTACGAAAAGCGGGTCGCAGAAGAAGATCTGCCGTTTTTCGTGGGACTTATGGATCATCTGGCCATGGCTGGATTTCCCTGTCCGAACCCCATTCGTGATAAGACGGGCAATGCTTTGGGAAAACTCTGTGGCAGACCCGCCGCCATGGTGAGTTTTCTGGAAGGAATGGAAGTCATCCACCCGACCCCGGAACAGTGTCGCATGGCCGGGGAAACAATGGCGGCACTGCACGAAAGCGCCATGGGCTTTGATTTGACCCGACCAAATGCACTTGCCCCTTCTGGATGGCCCGAACTCATATCCACCGCGATTGACCGGGCCGATGAAGTGGAACCAGGGCTGGCGCAATTGATTGCCAGCGAAATGGAGCATGTGGAACGCAACTGGCCAAACGACATTCCAAGCGGGGTCATCCATGCGGATATGTTCAAGGACAATGTGTTTTTTCTCGACGGGAAGCTTTCCGGCGTGATCGATTTCTATTTCGCCTGCAATGACTTTCTAAGCTACGATCTGGCGATCGCCGTTAACGCCTGGTGCTTCAACGATGATCTGTCATTTAGTGAAAAGAACTGCGCAGCGCTGGTGGCGGGATACACCTCCCGCAGGGCTTTAAACGCGGTTGAACGGGCGGCATTTCCCACATTGTGCCGCGGTGCGGCGCTGCGGTTTTTGCTCACCCGCCTCAATGATTGGCTCAATGTTCCCGCCGGTGCTCTGGTGGTTCCCCATGACCCAAAACAGTTCAGTGCGCGGTTGCAGATATTGAGCAAAATGACCACCGCCAATGCGTTTGGACTGGTATGAAACAGGTATCCATATGGACCGATGGGGCGTGCTCAGGAAATCCTGGGCCGGGCGGTTGGGGCGCATTGCTGCGCTTTGGTGAGCGCGAGCGCGAATTGTGTGGTGGCGAAGCCGATACCACCAATAACCGCATGGAACTCACTGCCGCTGTTGAGGCCCTCAATGCGTTGAAAGAGGCGTGCATCGTCGATCTCTATACCGATTCCCAATATGTGAAGGGCGGAATGACTTCATGGATATTCGGGTGGAAGAAGAACGGTTGGAAAACTTCAGCCAAAAAACCGGTGAAGAATGACGATCTGTGGAAAGCCCTCGATGTCGCCGTTTCCCGGCATAAAATGAACTGGCATTGGGTCAAGGGCCATGCCGGACACACCGAAAATGAACGGGCCGATGAATTGGCCCGCCAAGGCATGGCGGCATTCAAGGACTAAGACGCTTGTGCCATTGCAACTCATGCTACGCGGGTGATGCTCATTTTTGATCACCCCGAACTGCCTCCAAATCGCGTGTGGTGACATTTATTAAAGCGGGAAGGCCGCGACACAAAAAAGGCTCCGCCTCGCATGAGGGGAGCCTTTAAGACGCGCGATCAGCGCTTGTCAGAGTTGATTGATCAGTTGCGCAGCCGAACTGATTTCAGCAGTGCCAGGGCTTTCTTCAAGATTGAAAGATGTCACCGTTCCATCTTCCACAATCATCGAATAGCGTTTGGAACGGGTTCCAAGTCCGGCAGCCGATAGATCGATGTCCATCCCCAGGGCTTTGGCAAAACTGGCATCATGGTCGGCCAGGAATGTGATCTTGCCATTTGCTTTGGAAGCGGCGGCCCAGCCACCCATTACAAACACATCATTGACCGAGGTGACAGCAACTTCGTCAACACCTTTGCCCTTGATCGCGTCAATATTTTCAAGGAAGCCGGGAAGGTGGTTGGCATGACAGGTGGGTGTGAATGCGCCTGGGACAGCAACGAGAACAATTTTCTTCCCCGCGCAAAGCTCAGAAGTGGTCAACTTGGCCGGTCCATCGTCGGTCATCACGGTGAATTCGGCATCTGGCAGTTTTGAGCCAACAGAGATTGTCATGCGTTTTCTTCCTAACAATTGGTAATGTGGATCATGTATCAAACGCCGCGATCACCGCGTCAAGCTGGCAATTCTCAACTGCGATTGAGCCTGGGATCAATTCAAAGCATGGGGTCAAAGAATGGGGATGTCGTTTTGAAAAACGCCTTTGCCATCGGCCCGCAAGACCGCCTTTAACCTGGTTTTCTGCGGCTTGGCTTTTTTTGGCAGGCTGGCGAGCGACACATTGAAGGTGGCGGTGGTGCCATCAATCGACACTGATTTCACTGGCGACAAATACCAATTATAAGGAGCATCCAAAAAAAGCTCCGCTTCTTTGGTGCCAGCGGGAACTGTCGTTTTGATAGTCAAAGAGGCTTGTTCACGATTGAAACGCACTTCATTGATCTGGTGCATGTCCGATGCCGGGTCAGGCAGGTTGGAGGTGCCCTCATTGAGCGCTGCAATCACATCAAAAGTGGAACCTGTGGCACCGCGCGAGGTCAGCGCAAGGGAAAACTGAACCGGGACGCAAATCTCGCCACATACACCCAAGACACCATTGGCCTTGATCGTTGTGGGCTGGCCAGGTTGGACCAGCTTGAAGTCTATGGGAAACGTGACGCTCTTTTCATAACCGGCGCTCGTACCATAAATATCTTTGATGGTATTGGGCGTTGGAAAGCGCAGTTTCGCATCGACCAGATTTTGCGACCCCAAAAAGCTTACCTGGGGCGGAATGCCCGATGTGCCCGGCGAGCGCCAATAGGTTTTCCATCCCTCATTCAGCACAACCTGCAAACCAGCCTGCAAGGCTTTGCCATCCGATGATGGCATAGCAATGAGCCGCACCTTGCCCCCATCCATGGTCGTCCATGGGCTGCTATCGGCAAAAGCCTGGCTTGTTGCGGCGGCCACAAATAGAATGGCTGTGAGTGCGAATTTTTGTACAGATTTTGACATGAATCGACAATAAGTGAAATACTTTCCCAATTCGATAGGTTCTCGCACACATCCGGTCATATTCGTGTGACCCAATTCTGCCCGCAATCGGGAACAGCATGATGGCGCGTTGAAGTGCGATCAACTGCTGATATGATACGGGCAAGGGGGAACCTGCAGATTGCCAAACGAGCTTGATTTGAAGGGACAATTATTGGTTGCCATGCCGGGCATGGAAGACCACCGGTTTGCCCGCGCTGTGGTTCTCGTTTCCAGCCACGATGCCCAGGGTGCCATGGGTTTTGTTCTCAATCAGCCTGTCGCCAGCCCATCCTTCGACCAGATAATGGATGAATTGGGTATTGAGCAATGCCAAGGCGATAGCGCACGTGACGTGAGCGTATTTTGTGGAGGGCCGGTGGAACAGGGGCGTGGGTTTGTTATCCATTCCCTTGACTACAGTTCTCAAAATTCTCTGCGAATTGGCGACATCGCATGCGTTACGGCAACACTGGATGCGTTGAAAACCGTTTCCGGTCCGTCTGCCCCTGAAAGGGCCATATTGTGTCTTGGATATGCCGGGTGGGGCAGTGGTCAACTGGAAGATGAATTGGCGCAAAACGGATGGCTGACCATCCCGGCCACGCAGGAACTGATTTTCGCAACGTCCCATGAGCGCCAATATGCAGCCGCCCTGGCTGCGATTGGAATTGACGAGGCCAGCCTCTCGTCCTCATCCGGCCACGCCTGAGGCACGTTTTTGATTTATCGCACCGACCTGTTTGGTCAGCGCTATTTCTTCAGGGGATAGCTTTGCTTCAGGCTCTCGGTGGCAGCGTCCGCGGTCATGGCCTCACCAAACAGAAATCCTTGGGCATATTCACTGCCAAGTTTTTGCAGCACATCGGCATCAGCATCATTTTCAGCCCCTTCCGCCACAACTTCCATGCCCAGATCATGGGCCATATTGATCATTGAGCTGAGGATGATGGGGCGCGTTGACTGGCCGTTACCGGTCACAAATGAGCGGTCAATCTTGATGGTATCAAACGGGAATTGCATGAGGTGAGACAGGGACGAATAGCCGGTGCCAAAATCATCCAGCGACAGGCCAACGCCCAGATTTTTCACCCGCTGCAAGACCTGTGACGAATGTTCGGGGTTCTCCATGATGAGCGATTCCGTCAACTCCAGTTTCAATGTGCCCGGCTTGATATTGTTGCGGGTCAAGACGGTTTTCACATCATTGATGAGGTCATGGCGCAGCAATTGCCGGCTTGAAATATTGACGCTGACGAAAACCGGCAGATCGCTGGACCGGCCCTGCCATTTGGAAAGGTGGTCTGCGGCGGTTTCCATGGCAAACATGCCAAGGGGAATAATCAGACCGGACTTCTCCGCAAGCGGAATGAATTCTGTCGGCGATACCAGCCCGCGCCTTGGATGACGCCATCGCATCAGCGCTTCGAACCCGGCAAGCCTGCGCGATTCCAGATGGACGATGGGTTGATAGAATATCTCCATCTCGTTGCGCTCAAGCGCACCACGCAATTCAGATTCGATATGAATGGATGGGTTGAGGTGATTGCGGAATGCAGGCCGGAAGGGTTCGATACGATCGCCGCCAACCCGCTTGGCCTGGAGCGTTGCCAGTTCCACATTCTTGACCATGTCGCTTGAGGAAACCTGATCAGGCGACCAACTGCACAGGCCAATCGATGCGGTGACAAAGATTTCCTGATCTGAGAAATTAATGGGTGCTTTGATTGCACGTTTGATCGCGTCTGCAAAAACCGCAACCCGATCCGGGTCATGTTCAGACAACAACAACAGGGCGAATTGGTCGCCATTCAGCCTGGCAAGGGAATCCTGGGGCTTCAACAGGCGGTTGAGGCGTCGCGCCATGGTGAGCAATATGGAATCGCCCACTGACAAACCTTTAGCTTCATTGATCTGGGCAAATCGGTCAAAGTCGATCAGGAACAGGGTGGGGCGCACGCTGCTTTCCGCCTTGGCGAGCATGAGCGCGTTTTCCAGCCGGTCCATGAACAATTCACGGTTGGGCAAGCCCGTGAGATTGTCGTGCACGGCATCGTGCAACAAGCGTTCATGTGCCACGCGCTGATCTGTGACATCGTTGATCGTGCCCACACACCGCAGCACCTCGCCATCGCTGCCAATGACCGGGCGAGCCCGCAGATGCATCCAGTGATACTGGCCATTGCCCGCGCGCAGGCGGAAATCCTGGGCAATCTTGCCCTGGCGATGGGCAAGCATCACATCGAGAACAGACTTGAACCGCTCGCTGTCTTCCGGGTGGAGCAACGGCAGCCAGGCATTTGGCGAACCGCTCAACGTGCCCGGTTTAAGGCCAAGCTGGCGTTCCGTTTCTGAACCTGTGAAAACTTCGTTCCTGTCCACATCCCAGTCCCACACGGAATCGCCGGAGCCAGCCAGCGCCAAAGCCTGGCGCTCAATGTCACTCACCAGCCCCTGCACCAGCGTGCCACCGGCAAAAGCATGTTGCATCACCGTAAATGAGATCAGCAAAATGATCAGAACCAACCCGCCGCCAAGTGCCGGTTGAACCACATCATTGTCCAGGCGGCCCGTAACCGTGATCCAGCCCGCCCCAACCCAGGCCAGAACCAACAGCCATGTGGGAGTAAGCAAGACTGCCCGGTCATATCCACGCAGGGCCAGAACAATGATCAAAATCAGTCCGAAAACCGCCGAGGCAGCAAAAGACACCCTGGCGATCCCGGACGCCTGTGAAGGGGTGAATGCCGCCACACCAAACAACGAGATCAATCCGATGAGCCAGATGAACAGCACATAATTATAGCGCGTGTTCCAGCGGTTAAGATTGAGATAAGCGTATAAAAATACGATCATGCTTGCCGCAAGAAACACCTCGCTGCCCGCCCGCCAGATGTTGAGATCACCAGGATTGATCGAAAAAATGCGGATAATGAAGCCAAAATCGATACAGACATAGGCCAGAACAGCCCATGCCAGCGCCGCCGTAGCAGGGAACATGGCCGACCCTTTGACAACGAACAAAATGGTCAAAAACAGCGCCAGCAATCCGGCAATTCCAAGCACAATGCCGTTATAGAGCGTGTAACTGTTCACCGCATCCTTGAATGCATCGGGTTCCCACAAGGTCAATTGCGGCAACCGCTCATCGGCCAGTTCGGCAACAAATGTAACCACTGTGCCGGGATTGAGGGTAATGCTGAAAATGTCAGCATCATCTGCAGGTTGTCGATCCAGCGAAAAGCCTTCGCTGGGCGTGATGGAAGCGATACGCCCCCGGCCAAGATCGGGCCAGATCAGCCCTGAACCTGCCAGGCGAAAATGCGGTGCGACGATGAGCCGGTCGACCTGTTCGTCGCTTTTGTTCGCCAAAGCGAAGGCAATCCAGTTGCCGGTGGAATTTTGTGCTTCCGATCGCACCTCAATGCGGCTGATAACGCCATCGGCATCGGGGGCCGTGGTAACGGTGATCCCGGCATCGCCGCTGGTATAGCGTTGATAGGCTTTGCTGAGATCGATTGCCCGGTCATCCGTCGACAGATCAACAGGCTCCAGCGCAAGTGCCGGTAAGCTGAAAATCAGCCATATCGCAACCGCGGCCAATAAGCCGAATATGCGCCCTGGAATCTGCCTGACCATGTCTTAGGTTTCTATCCGTATCATAGACGCATCAATGTTCACTCAGCCGTGATACGCGAGCGGCCTGGCAACGTAAACAACCCCTTTGGTGAAACGTTAATTCAACTGGCTAAACATCGCTTGCCAATCGGGCGAAAAGTACATGGTCGTGCCACTCATCATTTATTTTTAGATAGGAGCGGGCAATTCCCTCACGCTGAAATTTACACTTTTCCAACAATTTCTGCGATCGCATATTGTCAACCAGCGTTGCCGCCTCAATGCGGTGCAGATTGTGAACTTCAAACACATGTGCGGCAATCGCATCCACCGCTTCACGCATATATCCATGCCCGGCATAGGGCTGCCCCATCCAATAGCCCAGGGTGGCTGTTTGGGCGACGCCGTGTCGGATATTGCTCAGGGTCAGCCCGCCAAAAAGAATTTCAGGGTTGGCCCGGTCAAACAAAAACCATGGCAGGCCCCGGCCACTGTTAATGTCCGCTTCCTGTCGTCTCATTCGCAACCTGTAACTGCTTTTGCTCAGTTCACCAGAACTCCATTTGGGTTCATACGGGCGCAGGAATGCTTCACTGGCAAGGCGCAATTGTGCCCATGCATCAAAATCTTGCATGGCGGGGCGGCGCAATAACAGCCGGTGGGTTTCTAATTGTGTTGGACCTATTTGGCGGTTTGAAAACTTGAGAAGCCGCATCAAACTGTCCCTATTGCGGCCGCGCCGCAGCCACAGTTTCCAAAACGTCTGCAATTTCAGCCTGTGAGGGCAGGGTTTCCACTGGTCCCACGGCAGCGATAGTGGGCGTGGATTCGGTAAACAGCCGGTTTGAAAGATCCTTGAGCCGTTCAATATTGAGTGCCGCCAGCCGGTCCAGCAATTCTTCGTTGGAAACCGGGCGGCCAAAGAGCAATATTTGCTTGGCCACCTGACCTGCACGGGAAGCCGGACTTTCCATGCTCATCATCAAACTGGAGCGAATTTGCGCCCGTGCCCGATCCAGTTCTTCGCTCTGCAGGTCGTTGGCGGCTTGTTTCAATTGTCCCAGCATGACCGGAATGAGTTCGGCAATGTCGGCCTTTTCCGTTGCTGCATGAATGCCAAACAATCCGGTATCGGAATAAGCCGAATGGAACGCATAGATCGAATAACACAAGCCCCGCTTTTCCCGCACTTCCTGGAACAATCGCGAAGACATGCCGCCCCCAAGCAAGGTGGACAGAACCTGTGAAGCATAGAAATCGCGGGCCTGGTAAGCCCGGCCTTCGAAACCCAGCAAAATTTGCGCTTCCATCAGCGGCTTGGCGATACGAATGTCACCGCCGGTATAGACGCATGTTTCCGGTGGGCGCACGGGCGTATCGCCAAAGCTGCTGAACCGGGATTCCGCAAGGCGCACAATTTCATCATGATCCACATTGCCGGAAGCGGCCAGAACCATGTTTGGCCCGTGGTAATGGTCTGAAAGATAAGTGCGAATGTGGTTTGGCTTGAAAGCGGATACGGTTTCCGGCGTTCCTAGAATTGGGCGACCCAACGCCTGATCCGCAAAGGCAACGCTTTGAAAACTGTCAAATGCCACATCATCAGGACTGTCCAGTGAGGCACCGATTTCCTGAAGAATGACGTGTTGTTCGCGGGCAAGTTCTTCTTCTTCGAACAGGGAATTGTTCAAAATGTCGGACAGAATGTCGATGGCCAGCGGCACGTCGTCCTTGAGAACACGGGCATAGAAACTGGTGGTTTCTGCACTGGTCGCGGCATTTACATCACCGCCCACATTTTCAATCTGGACGGCGATATCGCGGGCGGTTCGGTTCTTCGTGCCTTTAAAGGCCATGTGTTCAAGCAAATGGGCCAGGCCGTGTTCATCTGTCTCTTCATCACGTGAACCGGCTTTCACCCACACCCCAAGGGCAGCGCTTTCCAGATGTGCCATCCGGTCGGTGACCACGGTCATGCCATTGGCCAATATGCTGGTCTGCACATTGCGCGAAGACGCTTCTTCGCGTTTTGACCGGTCTGACTTTGGCGTCAGTTGGCTTGTGGCAGTATCAGCTGTGTGCGTAAGCGGTGGTGAAGATTCCATATATCAAGACGCCTCCCAACGCCTGCTGAACGACAAGATCAAGCCCGCGCGCGGGTGTTTTTAGCAATATAGGCCTCAACCGCCGCCAAGTCGTTAGGTAACAGTGTGAAACGTTCGCTGCCCTTCATCAAGTCCTTGCAGCGTGAAGGCAGTTCAGGGCGCACACCACAGGCCGCTTCAACCGCATCGGGAAACTTGGCTGGATGGGCTGTCGACAACACGATCATGGGGCTGCGCGCATCGCCAAACTGGCGGGCCACGTGGACGCCAACAGCAGTATGCGTATCAAGCAGGTAATTGCTTTGCGCCAAAACACTCGAGATTGTACTGGCCACCTGTTGTTCATCTGCTCTGCCGGCATCAAAATCTGTCTTGATGCGTTCATGGGTGGGGGGTGTGAGCTGAAAAGCGCCGGATTGGGAAAGCGACGACATCATTGCGCGAACCTTGCCGCCATCGCGCTGACCGGCATCAAACAGCAGACGTTCGAAGTTTGAAGATACTTGAATATCCATGCTTGGAGAACTCGTGGCATGGACGCCGGAAGTCTCGTAGCGAGCGGTTTCCAGGGTGCGCGTCAAAATATCATTGGAATTGGTTGCAATGATCAGCCGGTCAATCGGCAGGCCCATTTGCTTGGCCACATAACCTGCAAAAATGTCACCAAAATTCCCCGTTGGCACACAAAACGATACCTTCACATCCGGTGACCCCAACGAACTGGCCGCGGAAAAATAATATACGATCTGGGCCATGATCCGGCCCCAGTTGATCGAATTAACGCCGGAGAGATTGCACGAATCCCGAAACGTGTGGTGATTGAACATCGCTTTGACCAGCGCCTGGCAATCATCAAAATTGCCATCGATGGAAAGGGCGTGGACATTGGCATCTGCAACGCCGGTCATTTGCCAGCGCTGAACGTCTGATACTTTCCCGTTGGGAAACAAAATGAAAATATCGCTGTTGTCGCGGCCGCGAAAGGCCTCAATGGCTGCGCCACCTGTGTCGCCGGAAGTGGCGCCAACGACGGTGAGATTGGTTTTTCGCAACGAAAGAATATGGTCGATCGCACGGGCCAAAAGCTGCATGGCAACGTCTTTGAACGCCATGGTTGGTCCGTGGAACAATTCTAAAATGAACTCATTGGGCGCGGTTTGCACCAAAGGTGCGGTCGCCTCATGGGCGAATCCTGCATAGGCATCATCAACCATCCGGCCAAAATCAGCGGCGCTGATTTCGTCGCCCAGATAGGGTGCAAGCACGGTTTTGGCGATTTCGGCATAGGGTTTTCCGCGCAAGGCACGAATTTGTGTGGCGTCAAACTGTGGCCAGCTTTCAGGCACATAAAGCCCGCCATCTCGCGCAAGGCCGGCAAGAACGGCATCGCTAAATCCCAGTGAAGGGGCTTCGCCACGGGTACTTATATACTGCATGTTCAGGATTCACTTGCATTTGGTGACGTTTGTCGTCTCGGCGCGGAACCTAGTGGAGTGTCTCACCAATTCCAAGTCGATTTCGTGTGTGGACTGCAACCTCTCGCAATACAAAAAATTCACTGCTATATGCACGTCGATCAAGGTAGAGTTTGAATGATGAATGATCTGAACAATACAATTGGCCAAACCACGCCCGCTCGTGTCCTTCGCGGACCCGTTGGTGCATTGGTCGCGTTGGCCTTTCTTGCTGGCTGTCAGACCTCTGGTGGTGACGGTGTGCTGAGCAATGCGCTGCCGACCGAGGAAAACACGCCGGCTTCAAACACCACGCCTGGCACCAACCCCAACGCGGTTACCCGGTTGAAAAACACACGAACCAGTTTGACGGATTATTGCCCTGCTGTTCGGTTGCGGGCGGGCACGGAAACATTTCGCGTGGTCCCGAAAAACAAGGACGCGGAAAACAGCGATAATGTGCGTTATCAAGCGACAATCACGAAAGTGGCCCGCGAGTGCAAATATGTCGGGCAGAACCTGGAAATCAAGGTTGGAGCCAGAGGCCGCGTAATCACGGGGCCATCGGGTGAGCCTGGATCATTGACCATGCCCATTCGCGTTGCGGTGACGGAAGGTGGCGAGACCATTTATTCCAAGTTGTACAGGCAACCCGGCACGATTGATCCTGGCAAAACCAATACGACCTTCTCTTTTGTCGATGAAAATGTCGTCATTCCAGCCCCCCGCCGCACCAATGTGCGCGTGTTTGTTGGTTTTGATGAAGGCCCGTATAACACGCCATAAGGCGCGCACTAAATTGTGGCGCCTTCCCAAAATGAAAAGGCGTCAACGATGGCAGGAATGTCTGCCAGGCGCTTGATCACTGTTTCCGCACCGGCCTCGGTCAACACGTCTGCGTGTCCGGGATAGGTGTGGCTTGCGCCAGCAAAACCAATCACCCGCATTCCCGCTGCCCTTGCGCCCAATACACCGGACACAGAATCCTCAATCACAAGACAATTTGAGGGATCGGTTTCGAATTCCCTGGCCGCGTGAAGAAAGATATCTGGCGCTGGCTTGGACCCGACACCGTCAATTTCCATGGCAGAATAGACATACGGCCTGAAGCGATTCCACAATTCAGCGCGGGTCAGTTCGATTTCGAGTTTGCGCATCCCCGCATTGGAACAAATGCAGCGGGGCTGATCGAGCCGGTCGAGCATTTCATGCACACCGTCAACCGCCTTCACTTCGCGCCACAGCCTTTGTTGGACCTGTTCAGAAATATCTTTGTCCCAATCGTCGGGCAGGTGCCTGCCAAACTCTTCCAGAACAAAGGTTCGCAACACTGCTTCAGAACTGCCCGCAAACCGGCGCAGAAATTCGGTCGTCTCAATCTTCACGTCATATTCAGCAAGTGCTGCGGTTTCGATTTCTGCAACAATTGTCTCGCTGTCCATCAGCGTGCCGTCACAATCAAAGATGACAAGTTTGCAGTCGGCCATGGGACAATCCCCGCGCAGTATCTCAACAATAACAGGGCGTCACTTACGGGCACATGGCCAATTGCGCAACGGGCTTAAAGAAATCTTCATCCTGTTCGGTAACCTTAACATCAACCTGATTTTGTTTTGCGTACGGGTTTCCAATGCATATTTTCTCACCCGCAGAGTTGCGGTCAAAGTCGCCTGCCATTTCCAAAAAGCCAGCCTGGTTGAACACCATTATCAAAGGTGATTGCGTGGCTGCGCTTGAGGCACTCCCTGCCAACAGCGTGGATGCTGTCTTTGCCGACCCGCCCTACAACCTCCAGCTTGGCGGCGAATTGCAACGCCCTGATCAGTCGGTCGTAGATGCCTGTGATGATCATTGGGACCAGTTTGATACGTTCAAAGCCTATGATGATTTCACCCGTGCCTGGCTGTTGGCCGTGCGCCGGGTATTGAAGCCCAATGGCACGATTTGGGTCATTGGTTCCTATCACAACATTTTTCGCGTCGGCACGATACTTCAGGATTTGCAGTTCTGGATTCTGAACGATGTGGTTTGGCGTAAAACCAACCCCATGCCGAATTTCCGGGGCCGCAGGTTCACCAATGCCCATGAAACCATGATCTGGGCATCGCGGGATGAAAACGCCAAGGCCTATACATTCAATTATGATGCGCTGAAAATGGCCAATGATGACGTTCAGATGCGTTCAGACTGGGTGTTCCCAATCTGCAATGGCGGCGAACGGCTCAAGGGCGAAGATGGCAAGAAAGTTCATCCGACCCAAAAACCCGAAGCCCTGTTGCAACGGGTGCTGATGGCGTCAACCAAGCCCGGCGATGTTGTGCTGGACCCCTTCTTTGGGACCGGAACCACCGGGGCGGTTGCCAAGCGACTGGGCCGGAATTTCGTCGGTATTGAACGCGAGCAGGACTATATTGATGCCGCATCTGCGCGCATCGATCAGGTTGTTCCCGCACGCGCTGCAGAATTGGTCGTCACCTCCAGCAAACGCGCAGAACCCAGGGTTCCTTTTGGCGCAATCATCGAAACCGGCCTGCTTAAGGTTGGCAATGTGTTGCAGGATTCCAAAAAGCGCTGGCAGGCCGTTGTTCGCCTGGACGGTTCCCTGGAATATCAGGGCGAAGCCGCTTCCATTCACCGTATGGGTGCCAAGGTGCAAGGTCTTGATGCCTGCAATGGCTGGACATTTTGGCATATCGATACCGGCAACGGTTTTGAAGCGATTGACGAATTGCGCAAGCAATATCGCAAGAACCTGGGTGAAGCTGCTTAACCGATCTTCGCAGATTCGATGATCTTCCTCATCACTGTTGGCAGCGCTTCGCTGTGAACCAGGGTGATGGGGGACCACCAGCCAGACAGACCGGCCTCAATGGGCCGGTTTTCGTCAACACCAGTGGTGTACCAGACTTCCAGCTCCAGATGAAAATGCGTGAATGTGTGGCGCACATTTCCGGTCAATATCCAATTGGCGTCAAATGGCGCTGAGACTTGGCCCAATGCGCCATCCTGGCGGGAGTTCCATTGGGTTGTGGGCACTTCACTCATGCCCGCAAGCAGCCCTTTGTCAGGGCGTTTTTGCAGCCAGATATCCCCATTAGGCCTTTCCAGCACAAATGCTGCGCCCTTGCGCACAGGCTTGGCCTTTTTGGGCGCTTTGACGGGAAATTCGCTCATCGTGCCCTGTTCGCGGGCGCGGCAAAAATTGGACAGCGGGCACAAACCGCATACGGGATTGCGTGGCGTGCATATGGTTGCCCCCAGATCCATCATGGCCTGGGCAAAATCCCCAGGCTGGTGGGCAGGCGTTTCGCGCTCCATAAATCGCGCGCAATCCAATTTGGCTTGCGGCATGGGCGTTGAATTGGCTTCCAGCAGCGTGACCACCCGTTCGATATTGCCATCAACCACGGCGGCACGTTCGCCAAATGCAATGGCTGCAATTGCAGCAGACGTATAGGGACCGATACCCGGCAGTTTAATCAATTCCTGTTGGGTTGAAGGAAATGTGCCACCATATTCCGCAACGACTGTATCGGCACATTTTTTCAAATTGCGCGCCCGACTATAATAGCCCAGCCCCGCCCAGGCCTTGAGCACATCGTCCTCATCACAGGCGGCAAGCGCCTGAACATTGGGCCACTTGTCCACAAATTTGCAAAAGTAGTCCTTCACAGTGGCCACGGTTGTCTGTTGAAGCATGACTTCCGATAGCCACACATGATAAGGATTGGCCAATATACCCAGCTTGCCGTCAGCGGGGGGCACACGCCAGGGCAACTGGCGGGCGTGCCTGTCGTACCAGTCAAGTAGGGCATTACTCATCTCATTCATGGGGGCAGTTGTTTGTCAGACACCAGAAAAAAACAAGGTTTTAGAAGATACGGCTCACAGGCAATTGGTGAGATCGCGTCTTCCATACTCAATCCGGTGATCGAGCGCCGCGCTGGCATGACCATCGATTTGATTGCAGCCTGGCCGGAAATCGCCGGTGAACAACATGCGCAATATTCGCAGCCTCACAAACTTGCATGGCCCTCCCACGTCGAAGCGCATGAGGAATTCAAGCCTGCAACGCTGGTCATCATTTGCGAAGGTGCCCGGTCGATATATTTGATGCACGACAGCACCGCGGTAATTGAGCGGGTTAATGCCTATTTTGGATTTGTCGCCGTTGACCGTCTTCAGGTGAAACAGGTTGCCGTGAAAGACCTGCCCCGTTCAAAAATGCCGCCACCGCCTGCATTAGGGGCCAAAGACGAGCAGCGGCTGAGCCGAATGCTTGATCACGTTGAAGATGATGAATTGCGCCAGTCTCTTTCCCGGATGGGGCGGGGCATATTCAGCGAACGTTCACAATGAATGCGTCACAATGCCCGAACAGAACCGCCATGTTCACGTCAATATGATGCAAGAATGTGGACTTAAATGCTAATTACGAAGTGCAAATCCCCAGTGCGCAAACAGAACACTTTCTTGGAGAATACATAGAATGAACTTTGATTTAATGAAATTGAACCGCCGCTCGGTTCTGGCATTGGGTGCCACTGCATCAACGGCAGCTATTGCGGCCGTGAGCCTTCCCTCAATTGCCAATGCACAATCCGTTTCTGGGTTGATGGACAATCTTCCCCTGGAAGACTTTGTCATGGGCAAAGCGGATGCGCCGGTTACAATCGTTGAATACGCCTCCATGACATGCCCCCATTGCAAGCGTTTCCACGAAGCGGTGTTGCCGGAAATCAAGAAAAACTATGTCGACACGGGCAAAGCCAAATATATTTTGCGCCCTTTCCCGTTTGACGGCGACCGCCGTGGCGAAGCCGCCTTCATGTTGGCCATGTGCGCGCCCAACAATAATTACTACGCCATGATTGATGCGCTCTTTGCCAGCCAGCAAGCATGGGGCGGCAAGGGAAATCCTGTGCCGGAATTGCTGCGTGTGTCCAAACTGGCCGGTATGACCGAAGATGATTTCAAAGCCTGTCTTGGTCGCCAGGACTTGCTGACCAAAATGGTTGAAGGTCGCAACAAAGCCGTAAAGGACTTTAATGTGCGCGCAACACCCACCGTATTCGTAAATGGCGAGAAACTTGGGGATTCATCTGTCGACGCCCTGTCTAAAGCAATCGAAGCGGCGCTGTAGTGCTATAGGTAGTCCACCGGAACTGCGCTGCCACATATGTTGTGGCGCGGTTTTCGGCCCTCAAGCGTGGCCGTAGGCATGCGCAGGGGTAGACGGGATTGCCGATATGAAATTTAACAAACTGCGCCTTTTGGGCTTCAAATCATTCGTTGAACCGACCGAGTTTGCCATTGAACGCGGCCTGACCGGCGTTGTCGGCCCCAATGGCTGTGGGAAATCCAATCTTGTGGAAGCCCTGCGTTGGGTGATGGGCGAAAATTCCTACAAGAACATGCGCGCCTCGTCGATGGATGACGTGATCTTCTCAGGTTCCGGCAACCGGCCTTCGCGCAATATGGCCGAGGTCGGCCTTTTCCTCGACAACAGCACCCGTGAAGCACCTGCCGCGTTTAATGATGCAGACGAATTGCAGGTGTCGCGCCGTATTGAGCGGGAATCCGGGTCAGTTTACCGTATTAATGGCAAGGATGTGCGGGCAAAAGACGTGCAATTGCTGTTTGCCGATGTATCGACCGGCGCGCGTTCGCCTTCAATGATCGGGCAGGGGCGCATTGGTGAGCTGATTTCCGCCAAGCCCCAGGCGCGCCGCGCATTGCTGGAAGAGGCCGCTGGAATTTCCGGCCTGCATTCACGCCGCCATGAAGCGGAGCTTCGGCTGCGCGCAGCCGAAACCAATCTGGAGCGGGTTGAAGATGTGGTCGCCCAATTGGAAACCCAGTTGGAAAGCCTCAAACGCCAGGCCAGACAGGCCAACCGTTATCGCAATATTGCAGGCGATATCCGCAAAACCGAGGCAACGATTCTTCATCTGCGTTGGTCAGCCGCCAAACTCACCTTAAAACAGGCCGAAACGGCTTTGACCGAAATCACCGTGCGTGTGGGCGAAACCCAGCTTGTGCAAACCGAAGCTGCAAAAACACAGGCCATCATCGCCGCCCGGCTCCCCCAATTGCGCCAGGCGGAGGCAAAGGCAGCTGCCGCGCTTCAGCATGTGACGATTTCCCGTGATCAGCTCGACCAGGAAGCCGCGCGCGCCAGCCGCCGTTTAAACGAATTGCAGTCGCGCCGCGCCCAATTGGAAGCGGATATCACCCGCGAAGAGCAGATGATTGCGGAAAATGGCGACATTCTCTCGCACCTTGAACGCGAAAAATCCCAGCTGACCGGTGAACGAGATTCGCGCAAGGAACGTGAAGGCAATTTGAGCGCAAAGCTGGAAGTGGCCACCAGCACATTGTCTGACAGCGAGCAAAAACTGGGCACAATCACCCAGGAACTTGCGCTCAATCAGGCCCAGTTTTCGCAAGTACAGCGAAACCTCAAAGACGGTGGCGAACGTAAGTCGCGTCTGGCGGATCAGATTACAAAAGTCGACGCCGATATCGCTGAAATGGTTCGTAAAATCGGCGAGCAAAGTGATGTTCAACGTCTTACCGATGAATTGGCTCAGGCCGAAATCCGTGTGGCCAATGCCCAAGAGCAGGTGGGTGAAGCCGAAGCCGCAGCAGAAGCCGGCAACAAGCAGGAAGCCGCAACCCGCGAACCCCTTTCCGCTGCAAAGGCCGAATTGGAGCGCATCAATACTGAGGCCAAAACACTGGCGCGGGTGTTGAATTCAGGCAAGCAAGACCTGTTCCAAAGTGTGGTTGAACAATTGCGGGTCGATACCGGCTATGAAAAAGCACTTGGCGCAGCCCTTGGAGATGATCTGGAAGTACCGGCCGATGCCGCAGCACCTGCGTTTTGGAGTCTGTCTGATGGCAGCAGCGACCCGAAACTACCGGACGGTGTCGTGTCACTTGGTGCCAATGTAAAGGGTCCAGGCGAACTGAATCGCCGGTTAGCTCAGATTGGGATTGTGACCAAGGAACAGGGCGATCAATTGGCAGGCAGCCTGTTGGCCGGTCAACGCCTTGTCACCCGCGAAGGGGATTTGTGGCGCTGGGATGGGTTTCGTGCATCTGCCGAAGCACCTACAGCCGCCGCGATCCGCCTTGAACAGAAGAACCAGCTTCTCCAGTTGGATGCACAAGCGGTGGAAGCGACCAAACGTCTAAGAACCGCCGAAAGCGCTGCTGAATCTGCGCAAAAAGCGGCCCAGACTGTGCGCGAAACGGAACGCGCCGCGCGATTGGAATTCCAGCAGGCCCAGGCCGCCCTTTTGGAAACCCGCAAGCAACTTTCAATCGCGGAACGTTCAATCAGCGAATTGTCGAACCGCCGTTCGGCATTGGAAGAAGCCAAATTGCGCCTAACCTCCAGCTATGAGGAAGCTGTGGGTTTTGTGGAAGAAGCGAAATCTGCAGGTGAGGCTTTGCCCAATATTGCCGAGCTTGAGGGCAAGGCGCAGGTCATCCGCAATGTCACCGCGCAACACCGTGCAGCCCTTGCCGAGGCGCGCGTTGAATATGATGGCCTGGCGCGCGAAAACCAGTTGCGTGAAGAACGTCTGGCAGCCATCGACCGGGAATCGACTGCCTGGAAAGAGCGGGCGGTGAATGCCGACCGTCAGATCCGTTCGTTGCGCGAACGCTTGTCAGAAACCACGGCTCAGATCACCGAGGCAGAAGCCATTCCCGATACGATTGCCGAGCGCCGGCGTGGATTGGTGGCTGAAATCGAAAAGGCCGAGGCTGAGCGTAAGAAAGCCGCCGATGCCCTGGCCGCGACCGAAAACGATCTGCGTGATGCCGACCGGGTGGCCGCGCAGGCGCTTGATGCATTGTCGGATGTCAAACAACAATCCGCCCGCGCCGAAGAACGGGTGGAAAGTGCCAAGGAACGCCGCGCCGAAGTTGAGCAACGCATTACCGATGAGCTTGACTGCGCACCCCATCTGGCGCTGGGCATGACCGGCGTTGAAGATGAGGCCAAACTGCCCGATGTGGAAGCTGCAGAACGCAAGCTGGAGCGTTTGAAAGGCGAACGCGAACGTTTGGGTGCGGTCAACCTGCGCGCCGAGCAGGAACAGACAGAAATCCTCCAGCAGCGTGATGATCTTGTAAATGAACGCGATGATCTCATCGAAGCCATTCGCCAATTGCGTCAGGGCATCCAGAGCCTCAACAAAGAGGGCCGTGAGCGTCTTTTGACGGCTTTTGACGAGGTCAATCTGCAGTTCCAGAAACTGTTTACCCACCTGTTCGGCGGCGGTACGGCTGAACTGCAATTGGTGGAATCCGATGATCCGCTGGAAGCCGGATTGGAAATTCTGGCGCGGCCTCCGGGCAAAAAACCTCAAACTATGACGCTGCTGTCGGGCGGGGAACAGGCCCTGACCGCTATGGCGCTGATATTTGCCGTATTCCTCACCAACCCGGCGCCAATTTGTGTGCTGGACGAGGTGGACGCTCCATTGGACGATCACAATGTGGAACGTTTCTGCAATCTCATGGACCAGATGAGTGCCGATACCGACACACGTTTCGTGATCATTACCCATAATCCGATCACTATGGCGCGCATGGACCGTTTGTTTGGTGTAACAATGGCAGAACGGGGCGTCAGCCAGCTTGTGTCGGTAGACCTGCAAACAGCGGAATCATTTCGTGAAGCCGGTTAAGCCATAATGCCTGGAAGCAGATGAAAAGGGCGACTTTTGCCAAAAAGCCACATATTCGCCGTCGCTGCCAACAGCACTGCAAGGCCTGACAAAGACCTGCAAGGGGCTAAGGGCGCGGGCCTCATTGAAATGGTGCAACTGGGTCTGCCCGTGCCAGCCGCTTTCATCATAGGCACCAAGATCGGCAGCCTGCACCGCACCGGGGAAGGCGATATCCTCGAGCAGCTTATGCCCCAGATTAGCCAGTCCGTTGCCCAGCTTGAAGAATTGTCGACACGCAAACTGGGGGCCAGCGACCGCCCGCTTTTGTTGAGCGTGCGGTCAGGGGCAACCCTTTCCATGCCGGGCATGATGGACACCATTCTCAATCTGGGAATGAACCTGCAAGCGACAGCCGGGCTGGAAAAGGAGACAGGTGACGCACGTTTCGCCTGGGATACCTACCGGCGGTTTGTCACGAATTTTGCTTTGGTTGTGTTTGATTTCCACTCAGACGAATACGAAGAATTGCTGGAAGAATTACGCATCGATTGCCGTGTTGATGAAGATATGGAATTGCCGGCCGCCGCACAGGAACAGGCCACGCGCGCCTTTTTGGCGTATTTTGAACGGGACGCGGGGCGCCCCTTTCCCCAAAAAGCCGAAGACCAGTTGCTGCTGGCCATCGGCGCGGTCTTTGACTCCTGGAATACACAACGGGCGAAGCATTTCAGAAAGCTGAACAACATTTCGAACGAAGGTGGAACGGCGGCGATCATACAAACCATGGTGTTTGGCAATCGGGGCGAGAACTCTTGCACTGGAGTTTATTTCACCCGCAATCCATCGACGGGTGAAAAAGCACCCTATGGAGAATATCTGCCCCGCGCCCAGGGGGAGGATGTCGTTGCCGGATTGCAAACTCCGCTGGAACTGACCGAGGCGGCGCGCATCAAGGCATTGTCTTCAGGCCAGTCAATGGAAAAAGCGATGCCGGACGTATTCCACCAATTGCTCGAATATGGGGAACAATTGGAATGTCATTTCAGCGATATGCAGGAGATTGAATTCACTGTTGAATCCGGTGTTCTACACATGCTCCAAACGCGCAGCGGCAAGCGCAATGCCCATGCGGGGCTGCGCATTGCGGTGGAGATGGTGGAAGAAGGCATATTGAATAAATCCGATGCCATCGACCGATTGTCGCAAACAGAACTGGCAAGCCTGCTGGTGTCGCGCACGCAGCCAACGGAGCAAATGCGCCCCTTTGCGAAGGGTTTGCCCGCATCTCCCGGCGCTGCATGTGGCAAAATCTGTTTCACGTCTGACGATGCCGTCAACGCGCGCAATCAGGGCGATGCTGCCATCCTGGTGCGCCCGGAAACCGATCCAAGGGACATTGCCGGCATGGATGCCGCTAAGGCAATTTTGACCAGCCGGGGCGGCATGACCAGCCACGCAGCGGTTGTTGCGCGGGGCATGGGCAAGCCCTGCATTACGGCTGCAATGTCTGTCAAAATCGACCTCGACAATCGCACCTGCACTTCGGCGGGGCATCGCTTTAATGCAGGCGATGTCATTACGCTGGATGGTGCCAGCGGCCTCGCCTTTCCCGGTGAGGTTCCCATTGTGGTTCCCGTGCCGGACGGCCCCTTGCTCAAATATATGAGTTGGAAAGAAGAGCTTGAATAAGCCGCCTCAACCCATCGCGCCTTCTGATTTGAGCCAGGAATAAGTATCATCCAGGGCGAGTTTTAACCGTGCCATGAGCTCGACCAATTGATCTTCTGTAATAATCATCGGCGGGCAAAGAGCAATGGAATCTCCGATCGGTCTTAAGATGGCCCCTCGCTGCTGGATGAATACGGCGCATTGAGCACCAACGCCCAGTTTGGGATCGAATGAGGCTTTCGTCGTTTTGTCGGCAACAATTTCCACAGCGCCCATCAGGCCGGAATTGCGCACTTCACCAATCAGCGGATGATCGGCAAGTTTTGCAAGCTCTGCTTCGAACACGGGGGTGAGGTCGCGCACCTTTTGTACGATGTTTTCACGCTGGTAAATTTCAATTGCTTTCACACCCAGCGCGCAGCCCAGCGGATGGCCTCCATAGGTATAACCATGGCCGAACGTGCCTATTTTGCGCGACTGATCCTCTAGCGCATCCATCATGAATTCAGGTATCATCACTGCACCTAACGGGGCGTAGGCAGATGTCAGTTGTTTGGCGCAGGAAATGGTATCGGGCACCATGCCGTGGCTCTGCGCCCCCCACCATTCGCCGGTACGACCAAAGCCGTTGATCACTTCATCATCAATCAGCAGAATGTCGTGGGCCTTCAGGATTGGCTGGATCGCTTCAAAATATCCCGATGGCGGAACCAGCACCCCACCGGCACCCATAACCGGTTCGGCGATCATGGCGGCAATCGTGTCGCCCCCTTCGCGTTCGATCAGGTCTTCCAGGGATTTGGCAAGACGGGCAACAAATTCCGCTTCCGTCTCACCGTCTTCGGAAAACCGATAGTGATGCGGACAATCCGTATGCAGTATGCCATCAAACGGCAGGTCGAAATCGAGATGATTATAGGGCAGACCTGTGAGCGAAGCCGCCATCATGGTGACCCCGTGATAGGCTTTGACGCGGGATATGATCTTCTTCTTTTTGGGCCGTCCCAATGCATTGTTATAATACCAGACCATCTTGATCTGAGTGTCATTGGCCTCTGACCCGCTGGAGGTATAAAACACTTTTGACGTGGCAACCGGTGAAAGCTCCTTAAGCTTCTCCGCCAGCTCAATGGCCGGTTCCGTGCCGCGTCCACCGAACTGGTGATAATAGGGCAGGGCCATCATCTGTTCGCGGGCGGCTTCCACCATTTCTTCATTGCCAAAGCCAAGGCCGGTGCACCAAAGCCCCGCCATGCCCTCGATATATTCATTCCCCTGGGTGTCATGAATAAACACGCCCTCGCCATGGGACATGATCGTTGGTCCCATTTCTTTGAGTTTATGCAGCGGAGAATAGGGGTGTAATACGGCGTCGAGATCGCGCGCCTGAAGGTTGGACAAGGGGGCAGACATGTTCAAAGCCTAAAACGAGGGTCAGGCTTTCAATCTTATGTGCGCGTGTTGTTGTCAGCAAGCTCCCCTGGAATGTGTTCAACGGTCAAATTTGGCGTTGAACCATCCTCACCACACGGCAACAAGTCGCTCAGTTTATCGAGGATATCGGCATAGTTCTCCGCAAACTCGATCAGAGTCTTTCCAACAACACGGGGATTTGCCAGCTTGAAACGGGGCAGTTGACCCGGTTGCGCTTCATAAACATAGCCCACAACATCACCAGCATTGGAGCGGATGCGAACTGCGGCCACACTTTGTGCCAGAAACGGAAAATTCTCAGGTGGGAATGCAAACAGATATTCATTGCCCGTGTAAGAAAGTGCCGCTTTCACAAAGCCTGAAAAACTGGCGTCTTTGGCTTCATCTATCGACAATACCGATTCAAGGTCAGCGACTTCTTTTGCCAGAATGTTAAAGCGCGATATTTGATGTGGGCTAAAAGACTGCCCCAAATGGGCGGGCTGTTGTGCGCGGTTGATCGATGACATAGCGGAACCTCTTTACTGCCCCGGCTCCCACGAAAGATCGTGTTAGGCAACAATGGCCACATTGGGGCGCAATCGGTTTGAAAAAGGCGCTTATCTCACTTGTCCCCGACTACTGCTTGCCGCAATATTACCAGCAGAAATATTGGGAGATCGTCCATGCACGGACTAATGCAAGACTGGCCGCTACTGTGCCACAAAATCATTGACTACGCGGCGCAGCAGCACGGCCAACGTGAAATCATATCGCGCTCTGTGGAAGGGCCGATTGTGCGTACCAATTATGGTGAAGTTCGCAACCGTGCCCTGCGCCTTGCCCAGGCGCTCGACAGGGATGGGTTTGAGCTGGGCGACCGGATTGCCACCCTTGGCTGGAATACTGCTCGCCACATGGAAGCCTGGTATGGAATCATGGGCATTGGTGCGATTTACCACACGCTAAACCCGCGCCTGTTCCCCGAACAGATCGCGTGGATCATGAACCATGCCGAAGACAAGGCTATTTTTGTCGATCTGACCTTCATGCCGATCATTGAGGCGATTGCAGATAAAGTGCCGTCGCTGCGCAAGATTATTGTGATGACCGATGCGGCGCACATGCCCAAGGAATCAAAGCTTGATCTTGTTTGCTATGAGGATTTCGTTGGCGCGAGTGATGGTGATTTTACCTGGCGTGAATTTGACGAAAACACCGCCGCCGGCATGTGTTACACGTCCGGGACAACAGGCGACCCCAAAGGGGTTCTGTATTCCCATCGGTCCAATGTGATCCACGCATTGATTGGGTCGCTGCCCGATGCCCTCGATATCGCATCCAATGAAATTATTATGCCCGTGGTGCCCATGTTCCATGCCAATGCATGGGGCATTGCCATGGCTGCGCCTTTGACCGGCGCAACGATCGTCAATCCCGGTGGCATGATGGATGGTGCTTCCATTTACGAATTGCTGGACACCGAAAAAGTGTCGTTTACCGCCGCTGTTCCCACCGTTTGGCTGATGTTGCTCGCCTATCTGGAAGAAACCGGGAAGAAATTGCCGTATTTGAACCGTGTCGTGATCGGCGGTTCGGCTTGCCCAAGGGCAATGACCCAGAAATTCCAGGATGATTACGATGTTGATGTGGTGCACGCCTGGGGCATGACCGAAATGAGCCCCCTTGGCACACTTGGTTCGCTGAAGCCCGAATATGCGGATTTTGAAGGCGATGCCCGCCTGGATATTCAGGAGAAACAAGGTTACGCGCCGTTTGGCGTGGAAATGAAAATTACCGACGATGATAACGTGCCTTGTCCGTGGGACGGCAAGACCTTCGGCAAGCTGAAAGTGCGCGGCCCGGCTGTGGCCAAAGCTTATTTTGGCGGTGCTGGAAAAGAACAGTTCGATGCCGAAGGGTGGTTCGATACAGGCGATGTCGCCCATATCAACGAATATGGGTATATGCAGATCACCGACCGGGCTAAAGACGTCATCAAATCCGGTGGCGAGTGGATTTCCACAATCGATCTTGAAAATCTCGCGGTCGGACATCCCGACGTGCAGGAAGCGGCCGTAATTGGCATTGCGCACCCAAAATGGGATGAGCGGCCCTTGCTCATCTGCATCCGAAAAGAAGGTAAAACCCCCGGCCGGGAAGATATTCTGGGCTTTATGGAAGGTAAAATTGCCAAATGGTGGATGCCAGATGACGTTGCGTTCGTTGACGAAATACCTCACACAGCAACCGGAAAGATCCAGAAAACCGAGCTGCGTAAGCAATTTGCCGATTACTCGTTTCCAACAGCCTGACTTGCAGTCATCCCAAAAGGGCGGGAGCACCTGGGGTTAGATGACCACAATAAACGAAAGGTTGGCGCGCATTGAGCGCCCACGATCGACCGCTGCGACCTGGTGTTATCGTCTGGCGCTGTTTTGTGTGCCCTATATGGCAATTGTTGTATTGGGGCACCGCACGGGAATTATGGAAACGCGCCCGACCTTTTGGGCGCTGGGCGTGGGTGTGGCCATCTTGCTGGCTGCCCTGGCGCTGGGGGCAAAAGGCTTCCACGACCTTTGGACATTTGGCAAAAAGGCTGGTCTCAGTTCAGCCAAGGGCATGTTTATTGCGGGTCTGCTGATCATTCCTTTTGCCTATGGCGGCGTGAAAGCGCTGGTCCTGCCGCCGCTCCATGACATTTCCACTGACCTGGAAGACCCCCTCCAATATGACACCGTGGTCGATGTGCGCACCGATGAAATGAATTCAGTTGAAGTGCCGGGGGCAGAACAACGGCTGCTTCAGTTACAGGCCTATCCCAGAGTGGCGGCGCGCCGCTATCCCCTGGGCGAAGTGCGCGTGTTTAAGGAAATCGTGGAATTAATCAGCGAGCGCGACTGGACGGTGTTGACTGCAAATTCGGAACCGGGACAGGCACCGATTGACAGCGAAGGTTCCGGACTGGTCGCCCAGCCGGTTGCCACCTCGGCAGGCATTCCCCTTCGGCCCGCGCTGCCAAGTTATCGCCCCACTAGCCGCAGGACAGAGCAGGCCGGTACAAGCCAGGTGGAAGCGCAACAGGTCGCACCCACCGGTCGCGAAACCGATGCGGATGCCCTGCAGTCGGAGAGATATCTTGAGGCTGTGGCAACCTCGTTCCTGTTCGGTTTTCCAAGCGATGTGGTTTTTCGCCTGATCGAAGAGGAAGATGGAACCCTGGTGGACATGCGCTCCAGTTCCCGCTGGGGGCCTCACGACCTGGGTGCCAATGCGGCGCTCATTGAGGAATTCATGGGCGCGTTGGACCTGGCTTTGCAAGGGCTGGCGGAAGGCACTTAGCTGTGCGGGTTAGGTTTGCACCACCACATAATTGCCATCCAGCGCCACAGGACCGTCGGTTGTGACCTTGCCCTGGGCCACGAGATCTTCCAGATGCGCCAATACAGACAGACCGGCCGCGCCATGCAGTTTGGGGTCGGTGCTGCGATAGATCACCGAGACCATGTCAGGAATCTGCGCCCGGCCTTTGCGGACCTGATCAAGCACTGCATGTTCCCTCATTTTGCGGTGGGCGCGCAGCGCACGGACAAATGAATGGGCGTTTTCAAGACGGCCCCCGTGGCCGGGGAAATAGGTTTGATGTGGCTGAGCCAGCAAAACGTCAAGCGACGACATGTAATCGCGCATGGAACCATCAGGCGGCGCAACAATGCTGGTCGCCCAAGCCATGACGTGGTCGCCAGAAAACAGATAATCCGTATCCAACCATGAAAAAGCCATGTGATTGGCGGTGTGGCCTGGGGTAAATTGCGCCTGCAGAGACCATCCATCGCCTTTGACAATATCACCATGTTCAAGCACCTGATCAGGCTTGAAATCCTGATCGGCACTGGCATCCAGTGCGTTGATTTCCCCAAGGTTCAGCGCCCGTGCAGCGCGATGTGGGCCTTCGCCAAAGATGTCCGCCTTCACATGTTCCTGCAATGGCCGCGCCAGCGGCGAGTGATCCATATGGGTGTGGGTGACGATAATGTGGCTGACTTTGCGCCCCCCAATCGCCTTGATTATGGCATCCAGGTGATCGTCATCCATGGGGCCAGGGTCAATCACAGCGACCTCTTCCTCGCCCAGCAAATAGGTGTTGGTTCCATGAAATGTGAAGGGAGACGGATTGGGCGCCGTAATACGGCTCAATCCGGGCACCAGTTCAACGGTCTGGCCATGTTTAGGGTCAAATTCTGTCTTGAAATCTACTGAGGACACGCGGCATTGCCTAAATTGGGCGGATTATCCGCCGGGAAGAGTGTGCATCTTTATTGAAGTTGCAAAAAGATGCGTCAACTTACACGGCTGCGGTATCGTGTCGACGCAGAATCTGTGATGTTGCACGGACGCGAAATTGACACGACTTTGGGGAAATCCTTGCGGCATCTTGAGAATCTGGACAAACCACGCATTTCGGCAACGGGCCTTGCCGCAGATCTGGCCGAAAGGGAAAAAGCGGGAAAACCCATTCGGGTGAGCATTATTGGCTCAGGAGAGATGGGGACCGATCTCGTAACCGCCCTTCGCCAGATGCCGGGAATGGCCATTGCATCGATCGTGGACAGAAGACTGGTCAATGCACCCAAAGCGCTCGATATTGCCGGGTATGGCAGCGATGCCGGGCGTGTTTGCGACAGCGCTTTAGCCATTTCAAAAGCCATTGATCAGGGCAAAATTCCAATTGTTTCAGATACAATGGAGGCAATTGGCCACAGCGCTGTTGACGTTGTGATTGATGCCACCGGAAGCCCCGCCGCGGGCGCAGAAATTGGCATGGCGACCATTAATGCGGGCAAACACCTCGTCATGATGAATGTGGAGGCGGATGTTACCGTTGGTGCAATTCTTCAGGATAAAGCCGCCAAAAACGGCGTGGTTTACACTGTTGGGGCAGGGGACGAGCCTAGTTCGGTCATGGAACTCTATGATTTTGTAACCGCGTTGGGATATCCCGTGGTGGCAGCGGGGAAAGGCAAGAACAATGCGTTTCAAATAGATGCGGTTCCCGATGATTATCGCGCCGAAGCCGAGCGCCGCAACATGAACCCGCGCATGCTGGTCGAATTTGTCGACGGTTCTAAAACCATGGTGGAAATGAGTTGCATTGCCAATGCGACCGGCCTCATGCCGGACAAGCCGGGCATGCATGGGCCCGATTGCGGTCTCGACGATCTGCATAAAACCCTGTGCCCTATTGAAGATGGTGGATTGTTGTCCACCAAGGGCTGCGTAGATTTCACCGTGGGTAAGGGCGTTGCACCTGGTATCTTTGTCATCGCGGAAATGAGCCACCCACGGGTGCGCGAACGGCTCAACGATTTGCATCTGGGAGAAGGGCCGTATTACACATTTTACCGTCCCTATCATCTCACCAGTCTTGAAGTTCCCCTATCGGCAGCACGCGCCGTACTATATGGTACAAGCGACATGAAGCCTTTGCCGGTGCCGGTGGCAGAAGTCTGTGCGCTTGCCAAACGAGACCTCAAGGCTGGCGATATTCTCGATTTTATTGGCGAGACCTCTTACCGATCGTGGGCCATGCGCGCCGACGAAGCGCGGGAAGAGGGGGCGATCCCGGTCGGTCTGCTCGACAAGGGTAAGGTTCTCAACGATATTCCCAAAGGAACACTGATTACCCATCGCGATGTGCAGGTGGTCAATGATACGCCGCTATATCGGTTGCGGGCCGAGCAGGATTCCTGGTTGGGCTACGGTTTAAACCAGCGCTAATTGGCGCTTGACGGAGATCGCAAACAGGCCAAGACTCTGTTTCATGAGCAAATCAATAAATCTGATGTTAAATGGCGCCCTTGTTGAGGCGCAGTGTCGGCCTGACACAACCGTTCTTGAATGGCTGCGCGGCGAAGCCGGATTGCGCGGATCGAAAGAAGGCTGCGCGGAAGGTGATTGTGGTGCGTGCACGATTCTGGTCAGCAGCAACGGGCCGGGCACGTCCCGGCACTATCAGCCCACGAATGCGTGCATCGCACTCATGGGTCAACTAGAGAGCGCTTCGCTGATTACAGTGGAGGGCCTTTCTGTACTCAATGGTACAGATCATCCAATTCAGGAACATATGGCCCAAAACGGGTCTTCCCAGTGCGGTTTTTGCACGCCGGGCATTGTTTCGGCTCTGGCTGGCCTGCTGCACAGAAATCCAGGCCCTGGTGAGCAGGATGTGCATGATGCGCTGGCGGGTAATTTGTGCCGTTGCACCGGCTATCGCCCCATTGTTGAAGCGGCTCTGGCTGCAGCGAAAGAGACACAGGCTCAACTGCCGGAGCCTGGCGCGCTGGTTGCAAAGCCAAGCGTGGGCACGCCGGGCGACTGTGAATTCATCTTGCCCACCCGTCTGGAAGAACTGATTGCACTAAAAAGCGCCCACCCCGATGCCATATTGCTGGCTGGTGGGACGGACAGCGCGCTTGATGTGGCCCATGCCCGCGCCCGTTGGCCAAAGGTGATCGTCACGCGCCACGTGGGTGAGCTTCAGGAAATCGCTGAGCGCGACGATGTGCTGCGAATTGGCGGCGCGGTGACGTGGGAACAGGCACTGCCACAGATTGCCAGCAATTGGCCTGAATTTGGAACATTAATCCGACGGTTTGGTTCGGTTCAGATTAGGTCCATGGGGACATTGGCTGGCAATCTGGCAACCGCCAGTCCTATTGGCGATGGGGCACCTTCCTTAATTGCCCTGGAAGCGCAAATCGAAATCGCCGGGCCGCAGGGCAAACGTAAATTGCCACTGGAAGATTTTTTCACCGGCTATAGGACATCGGTTTTGAAGGCGGATGAAGTCATCAGCGCCGTTGAGATTCCACTTCCTTCGCCCGAGCAAATATTCAGTGTCTACAAAGTTTCCAAACGCTACGATCAGGATATTTCAACCGTCTGTGGAGCGTTCAGATTCACCATGGCTGGGGATCAGATATCCGCCTGTCGCATCGCCTATGGCGGTATGGCGGCCACGCCCTATCGCTGCAAATCAGCCGAGGCCATCGCCATTGGCAGTCGTGTCTCACCGACGCTCATAAAGGCGGTGCAGAAAGAGATTAGCAATACATTTCAACCGCTTGATGATATGCGCGGGTCCGCAGCCTACCGCGCAACAGTTGCGCCCAACCTGTTTGAAAGATTTTGCCTCGAACTTGGCGGCGTGAAGCAGGAAGTGATGTCCCTATGAACAAGCACGCGCCCGTTGATCACGAAACCATGTCCCAAATGCTGGAACGCGAAGTGGTTGGCATTGGCCACCCCCATGAAAGCGCGCGCAGCCATGTGCGTGGCGAAGCGATCTATATTGATGACATGCCGGAACTTCCCGGCACCTTGTTTGTCGCGCCTCTAATGTCGCCCATCGCCCATGGCACAATTTCCCGGCTGGATGTGAGTGCGGTTGAAGCTGCCCCTGGTGTGGTCACGACCCTGTTGGCACGCGACATACCCGGCAAAAACGAAGCGGCTCCCATTTTTGCCGATGAACCCATTCTTGCCGATGGCTTGTTACAGCATGTGGGGCAGATCTACGGGGCGGTTGTGGCAAATACATTTGCCGAAGCCCAGGCCGCTGCACGTCTGGTCGAGTTGGAAACCCAGGCCTTGCAACCGGCGCTGGACATCGCCGCAGCCCGTGAAACAGGCGAAACGACCTGTCCCACACAACGCCTGAATTTGGGTGATGCTGCGACCGCCATCGATCAGGCCGAACATGTGTTTGATGGACGCATATCCATGGGCGGACAGGATCATTTCTATCTGGAAGGCCATGTGGCCTATGCGATTCCCGGTGAAGTGGATGAAATGACCGTCTGGTCCTCCACCCAGCACCCCACCGAGGTGCAAGTCCATGTGGCAATGGCGCTGGGCGTGCGCAATCATCAGGTAGATGTGCAGGTTCGGCGCATGGGCGGTGCCTTTGGCGGCAAGGAAAGTCAGGCGACAATCATTGCTGCCATAGCTGCGCTGGCGGCGAAAAAGAGCGGTAAGCCCTGTCGTTTCAGAATGCGGCGTGATGCCGATATGGCCGCCACGGGCAAACGCCATGGTTTTGATGCGCAATACCGTGTCGGTGTTGACGCTACAGGTCGCATCAAAGGGCTTAAGGTCGATGCCTACGCTAATTCGGGGCATGTGGCAGACCTGTCCGGGCCAGTGGTGACGCGCGCGCTCACCCATCTGGATAATTGCTACCACATTGCCAATGCAGAATTTACCGGCGTTGCGGTCAAGACCAACACCGTATCAAACACCGCATTTCGCGGCTTTGGCGGCCCACAGGGCATGTTGATCACTGAAGCCATGCTGGACGATATTTCGCGCCAATTGGGCCTGCCGCTCAATGAGGTGCGGGCGGTCAACTATTACGGCCCGGACACGGGCACGTTGACGCCCTACGAGCAGGAAGTCACGGACAACCGTATCAGGCGCGTGGTGGACCGGGTTTTGGACTTGTCCCAATTCGATGCCAGACGACAGGAAACTGAGGCCTTCAACGCGGCCAATCCAGTGTTGAAAAAAGGCATGGCCATGATGCCGGTCAAGTTCGGCATTTCCTTTAATTTGCCCACGCTCAATCAGGCGGGGTGCCTGTTGCATGTCTATACCGATGGTTCCGTTCACCTCAATCACGGCGGCACGGAGATGGGGCAGGGCCTTTATACCAAGGTGGCGCAGGTGGTTGCCGAGGTTTTCGCTATTGGCCTGGACGAGGTCAAAGTGACTGCGACGACGACAGGAAAAGTGCCCAACACGTCAGCCACGGCGGCATCTTCCGGGTCCGACCTTAATGGCGCAGCCGCCTATCGGGCGGCACAGGAAATCAAGTCGCGCATGTTGGATATTGCCGCACTGGAATTTAGCTGCGAAGCATCGAATATTGAATTTAGCCAGGGCGTAATTCGCCATGGCGCCAAGTCCATGACTTTCGCCGAACTGGCCAAACTCTGCTGGATGAAACGGGTTTCTTTGTCCGCCACCGGCTTTTACGCAACCCCCAAGATTCACTGGGATTCGGCAAACCTGAAAGGTCGCCCGTTTTTCTATTTCACCTATGGCGCGGCGGTTGCTGAAGTTGTGATTGATACTCTAACGGGCGAAAACCGTTGCCTGCGCGCCGACATTGTTCAGGATTGCGGCAAGTCGCTCAATCCCAATATCGATCTGGGACAGGTTGAGGGCGCTTTCGTGCAGGGCATGGGCTGGCTCACCTGCGAAGAATTGTGGTGGGATAAAGAAGGCCGCCTGCGCACTGTTGGGCCGTCGACCTATAAGATTCCCGGATCGCGGGACGTGCCGCCGCAATTCAATGTGGAAATCCTCAGCGACCAGCCCAACGCGGAAGAAACGGTGTTCCGTTCCAAAGCGATTGGCGAACCACCATTGATGTTGTCCATATCGGTGTGGCTGGCCCTGCGCGATGCGGTGTCTTCCATTTCAGGAGGACGGCTAACGGCGAATCTTGATGCCCCAGCCACACCGGAAAATGTGCTCATGGCTGTCGAGGACATCAAACAACGTCTTTAAAGTGCATTTGAGTTCTTTTGTGGGCGGATCTGTTTCGTTAATTCTTGGAAACGAATAAGCGCGACACACATTATTTGTCGATTTTTCAGACAAATTTGCCTGGAGTTCAATTGCATTGTTGCAGGGCCGCTCTGCTTGGCCTATAGAACCGCGGTCGCGTTATTGAGCGGCATGTGCTGGGGCGTGGCCAAGTGGTAAGGCAGCGGCTTTTGGTGTCGCCATTCGCAGGTTCGAATCCTGCCGCCCCAGCCAGTTTTATTCCCACAAACCATCAGCGTGTCTCTACATGGTTTGGCGGCGCTTAGAACAGCGAAAATGTCCCAAAGGTTGGGATTGAGATCGCTAGTTTGCTTGGATTGAGCCCGGCAACCAGGCCCAGAAAATTCAGTTCCAGCCCCGTGCGCCACCCAAGTGTCATACCTGCATAGCCTTTTGCGCTTAACCGGATCGTTCCGTTGTCAAACCGGGCCACCCAGTCGCCGTTTGAGGGAAAGTCCCGGCCCACGGCAGTTGTCGGTGTGCTGGCTTTGAGTTCCGGCACCGCACGTAAAACACTGGCAACGAATGTATTGGAATTAGGGCCGGGCCAGATGGAATAGTCGCCACGATTGCGCCAGGGATAATTGGCAATGGCTGCATCCAGCTTTGGAATGGCTCGGCTCGCCGCTTCGCCCTCTAGGGTAAGGTGAATGACCGGCGTGTTGGAATACCACCGTCCATCCGGCGGATAGGCGTTTTTGCGCACCGGGCGTCCCCACCCAACAACGTCATAACGATCGAACTGGGTTTGACCCACGGGCTTGATGAGCAGCCATGAATGGCTCGACAGCGCTCCTTTAAGACCGCCGGTGCGGGCCGACATCACGTGGACAATAGCTTCACTGGCATCCAGTGATTTGGGAAAAATGCCAGCGCTCGTCCAATCCGCCTCGTGCCACCGGGCTGGCCTGTCCTGAACAGACCACCAGGCCAAATGGGCAAGGCCGGGGAAAATGAAAACGAAAAACAAAACTGCAAGCAGGCGAATGATGAATTTCATGGCAACACAACGGGGGAGATCAGCCCCGGAGGATCTCCCAATTTTGCCAATTCTTCAATGGGACTTTCCAGCGCATCATCTGTGGCTGCCCCGGTCCGGCATCTGTGGTTACAGATGTTTGCCCATCGCAAGGGCAGTGTCCGCCATGCGGCACGAAAAGCCCCATTCATTGTCGTACCAGCTCAACACGCGCACCAGATTGCCGCCGGTAACCTGTGTCTGCGCCGCAGCTACGTTTGACGAATGGGGGTCATGATTGAAATCAACCGACACCAATGGCTCGTCAGAATAATCAAGAATGCCCTTGAGCGATGTTTGTGATGCTTCCAACAGTGCCTGATTGACTTCCTCGACGGTGCAATCCCGCCCGGAAACAAACTTCAGATCAATGCAGGAAACATTGGGCGTGGGCACACGAATGGCCGAACCGTCAAGCTTGCCCGCCAATTCTGGCAGCACCAGGCCAACAGCCTTGGCGGCACCGGTTGATGTTGGAATCATCGACATCGCCGCTGCACGGCCGCGATACAAATCCTTATGGGCCGTATCGAGGGTGGGCTGATCACCGGTATAGGCGTGAACGGTGGTCATATATCCTTTTTCAATTCCGAACGTGTCGTTCAGCACTTTGGCAACCGGAGACAGGCAATTGGTCGTGCAAGATGCATTGGAGACAACGAGATCCTCGGCGGTAAGGGAATTGTCGTTGACACCAAACACAATCGTTTTGTCCGCATTGGCTCCGGGCGCTGAAATTAGAACCCGCTTTGAGCCATTTTCCAGATGCATGGCTGCTTTGTCGCGGGCGGTGAATATTCCGGTGCATTCCAGCGCAATATCCACATCCGACCAGGGTAATTCCTTGGGATCACGAATCGCTGTGACCCGGATGGGACCAGCGCCCACATCAATCGTGTCTCCGGAAACCGTCACCTTGCCATCATAACGCTTATGCACACTGTCATATTTGAACAGGTGCGCATTGGTTTCCACCGGGGCCAGATCGTTGATTGCGACCACCTGCACATCGCTATGGCCGTTCTCCATGATGGCACGAAGTGTGTTGCGGCCGATGCGGCCAAACCCGTTGATGGCGACTTTGATTGTCATGGAGGTGTCCTTGGAACTCATCTTGTTGGCGTCACTTTAAATCGATTAGATTTTTCAATCAAGCGATGTTCGTTCGCAGCAAGACCGCGCCGGAACAAAACCACGTGACAGCACCACGCCAATTGCTGGGCACGCCTGCAGCCTTCTGGCTTGGACTGTGGCCGTCTTAGGGTTAGGTTGAGCCAGTTCTGGAAATGATTAGATGAGCACCATGACAGCATGTATTACGGGCTGGGCCCATTCAAAATTTGGAAGACTGGCCGATGAGACGGTTGAAAGTCTGATCGTAGGCGTTGCCAAACAGGCCATTGAGGACAGCGGCCTTGAGGCATCGCAGATTGATGAAGTGCTGCTGGGGCATTTCAACGCAGGCTTCTCTGTTCAGGACTTTACCGCCAGTCTTGTATTTCAGGCGTCCGACGATTTTCGCTTCAAACCGGCAACACGGGTAGAGAATGCGTGTGCAACAGGGTCTGCGGCTGTTCATCAGGGGGTGAGGGCAATTGAGGCTGGCAAAGCCCGGCATGTTTTGGTGGTCGGTGTGGAACAGATGACGACAACGCCCGGACCCGAAATTGGCAAGAACCTTCTCAAGGCATCATATCTGCCGGAAGACGGCGAGACGCCCGCTGGATTTGCAGGTGTGTTTGGCAAGATCGCGCAAGCCTATTTCCAGAAATACGGCGATCAATCCGATGCGCTGGCATCAATTGCAGCCAAAAACCACCACAATGGCGCGTCCAATCCGTTTGCCCAGATGCAAAAAGACCTCGGGTATGATTTTTGCCGTGCGGAAAGCGAAAAGAATCCCTTTGTCGCTGGCCCGCTCAAACGCACCGATTGTTCGCTCGTGTCTGATGGTGCCGCCGCAGTTGTGATCAGCGATGTGCAATCGGCGCTGTCCATGAACAAGGCGGTAGCGTTTCGATCCATGGCCCACTCCCAGGATTTCCTGCCGATGTCAAAGCGTGACATTTTGAAGTTTGAAGGGTGCAGCCATGCGTGGAATACGGCTTTGACGCAGGCCAACCTTACACTTGATGATCTGTCCTTTGTCGAGACCCATGATTGTTTCACCATCGCTGAATTGATCGAATATGAAGCAATGGGACTGGCAAAACCGGGTGAAGGCGCGAACATCGCCTTGTCAGGCGAAGTGGCAAAGGACGGGCGGTTGCCGGTCAATCCCTCTGGCGGGCTTAAATCGAAAGGCCATCCAATTGGTGCCACCGGCGTGTCCATGCACGTGCTGTCCGCCATGCAGCTGTGTGGAACGGCCCCGGAAGGCATGCAACTGGAAGCGCCGCAACTGGCTGGAATATTCAATATGGGCGGCGCAGCAGTGGCCAATTATGTGTCTGTTCTGGAGCGCATCAAATAAGTGCAATGATTGCACTGTTTTGAGCGACCCAGTTACGACACAAGATTGCGCTCAATTTGAAGATGGGGGAAGGGCTGGCGTTTGCCGCCCGCCAGATCGCGCGTCACGGGTTTTGCCCATTCATGACCGACAATTGCTCCGCGCTCTGCCCCGTCAATCATGTTGCCTGTGATGAGTGTTGAGCGCGCACCGCGCACAACCGACACGGCAATTCCTTCACCGGCCTGGCGAATGACATTGTTTGCAGCCACCACATTGCGCAAATACGGCCCCCAGCCCAGGGCGATGCCATATTTGGGCGCGTTTTCAACCACATTGCCTGTGACACTGGTATCTGCTTCGGCGTAGATGCCGGTCCCAAATCCGGCATTCTCAGCCGGATAGGGGCCTTTGGTTTTCATGTTACGCACAAGGTTGTTGGCGCAGATTGCCAGCCGTCCACCCTCATTGAAATTGGCGATCGAGATGCCATTCGTTGCGCCATCCACAATGTTGTTGGTGATCGATGAGCCTTCAAACTGGAATTCCGCATACAGGCCCGTCTCCCCAGAGCGCAGACACGTATTGCCGTTGATCTGCGCGTTGCTGGCGCTGTTGGTGCGGATTGCCGAAAACGCACAATCGGATACGTGGTTGTTGGCGACGATTACCCCGTTTGTACGAAACAGATTAATGCCATTGCCATATTGTCCGGTGCCGCCTGATTTTGCAGCGATGCGTTCAATGCGGTTTCCGGTGACAATGGAATTGTCATCGCCAACCGTCCACCGATGCACCAGAAGTCCCCCATTGGCACAATCAAAGATCCTGTTGTCTTTAATCGCCAGGCCGGTTGCGTTGACGCTATAAAGAGCCGCCAATCCGCCAGCGCCGGATATGCGGCAATCGCGAACGCTGCCGCCGCAATTGTCCAGGGTGACGCCATTGGCGAGACTGCCCAGGAACACACAATTTTCTATTGCGATGTCAGGGCAGGCGCGGGCCAGCAATAATGCGCTGAACTCGTCTCCCATCGAGCGGTTAGCGCCGTCCAGAACGAGGTCTTCAAACTGGAGCGTCTCACAGCCTGTCGCGGTGAACATTGCGCCGCCGCCGCCGTAAATCAGCCGGGAAGCGCCCGCGATGCCGATGAGGCGCGTGCGTGGTGGCAGGTCAATATTTGAAACAATGTAATTGCCGGAGGGCAGAAATACGGGTTTGTTTTCCCTGGAAGCCCGGTTCAGAATTTGCTGGAACGCTTTGCTTTGATCATCAAAAGTGTCGGGCATGATGCCAAATCGAGAGGCGTCCATACTGCCTCTTAAGCCGATGGCACCAGCTTTTTGGCCAAGGTTTGCCCGTGCAGGGGACACAAGTGCGCCGCCCGCTGTTGCAGCCATTAGTCCTGCAATGAGATCGCGTCTGTTCATGGGTAAGCCTTTTTGTCGTATCATTGGGTTTGATGCAGGAAATGTGCCGTTTGAATAGCCGCAATCTGTGCCACTTCGGGACAAGTTGGGCAGCGATCTCCCAGGTTGAATTGCGCCATCGCCTGGGCCGCTCTATAAGGCGTCAAACCGACCAAACGTTTGAAAGCAGCCGCCATGTTGGAAGAAGGCAAAATCTATTTGGGCACCAGCCGTAAACCGGATGACTCCCTGCAACAGCCCGAATATCTAAACCTGAAACTGGCCAATCGACACGGCCTGATCACCGGTGCCACGGGGACGGGTAAGACCGTGTCTTTGCAAATTCTGGCCGAAGGATTTTCAAACGCGGGCGTCCCCGTTTTCTGTGCAGATGTGAAAGGCGATTTGTCTGGTCTCGCCAAGGCAGGCAAGGGCAAGGATTTCCTTGAAAAACGCGCCCAGGATATTGGCCTTGAAGACTATCAATATCAGGATTTCCCCGCGATTTTCTGGGATCTTTTCGGCGAGCAGGGGCACCCGATCCGCACCACAATTTCCGAAATGGGACCATTGCTGCTGTCCCGCCTGATGGACCTGACCGATGCCCAGGAAGGTGTGCTGAACATCGCCTTTAGAATTGCAGACGAAGAAGGTCTGCTGCTATTGGACATGAAAGACCTTCAGTCGCTTTTGTCTGATCTGGCGGAGCGCTCGAAGGAAATCTCTCGCCGTTTGGGCAATGTTTCAAAACAATCCGTATCGGCCATCCAACGGTCCTTGCTGGTTTTGGAAGAGCAGGGGGGCGCACATTTCTTTGGCGAACCTGCCCTGGATATACGCGACCTGATGCGCACCACCCGTGATGGGCGCGGATCAATCAACGTTTTGGCTGCCGACAAACTGATGATGTCGCCAAGGCTCTATGCCACGTTCCTGCTGTGGCTGCTCTCTGAATTGTTTGAGGAATTGCCGGAAGTGGGGGATGCGGACAAACCACGTCTGGTCTTCTTCTTTGATGAAGCACATTTGCTGTTTGATGACGCGCCCAAAATTCTGGTGGATCGGGTGGAGCAGGTGGTGAAACTGATCCGCTCCAAGGGCGTTGGCGTTTATTTCGTCACCCAAAACCCGCTGGATGTGCCCGATGGTGTTCTGGCCCAACTTGGGAACCGGGTGCAGCACGCTTTGCGGGCTTATACGCCACGAGAACAAAAGGCGGTCAAAACCGCTGCCGATACATTCCGTCCCAATCCGGATTTTGAAGCGGTCGATACAATCAAAAATCTTGGCGTGGGGGAGGCCCTTGTCTCCACACTCATGAAAAAAGGCGTGCCTTCCATGGTGCAGCGGACATTGATCCGACCGCCTCAGTCGAGACTTGGACCGCTCACCAAAAGCGAGCGTCGCGAAGTCATCAATATGAGCCCGGTGGCTGGGCAGTATGACGAAGGTATCGACCGCGAATCCGCCTATGAAATTTTGACCAAACGGGCGCAAGAACAAGCCAAGCGGGAAGAGCAAGAGCGCGAGCGCGAAGATGCTGAGAAACAAGCCAAGCGCGGCAGCCGTGCCCGTGGTCGCTCGCGCCGTTCCAGCCGCCAAAGTGTTGGGGAAGCCGCAATTAAATCGGTCACCCGTTCAATTGCCAGTTCGCTGGGCCGTGCGCTGGTGCGGGGAATTCTTGGCAGTTTGAAGCGGGGCTTTTAAGGCTCGCTCCATTTGAATGGGCAAGTTGCCAGCAAGTGGGAATGCCAGTTTTTAAACTGGCTGCCCCTTGGCGCCGATCAGCCCGTTCAAATCGGCAAGCACAAGATCGGGCGGGAGGTCGCGATATTCCTCTGGCTGGCCGCCCCGGTTGCACCATACGGTTCTAAACCCAAACGCATTCGCTCCTGCCACATCCCACCGGTTTGACGACTGGAAGGATACGGCATCGGGATAGATGCGATAATCTTCGGTGATCATCCGGTATACGTCGGGGACAGCCTTGAAGCGGCCAATCCGCTCCACTGACACCACGTCGTCAATCAGGCTTTCCAGCCCGGCAGATGTCACCGCCGCTTCCACCATTCCGGTGGAACCGTTCGACAAAATTGCAGTCTTTGCTCCAGCGTCTTTTAGCGCTTTCAAAACCTTTGGCACTTCGGGAAAACACGCCAGGTTCCAATAGGCGTCCAACAGTGCTGCACGGGCAGAGCGGTTGGCGCTGGGCACTTTGTCAAAAGCAAAATCCAGCGCCTGTTCTGTCAGTAACCAAAAATCCTGATACCGGTCCATCAGGGTGCGGGTCCAGGAATATTCCAATTGTTTCTGCCGCCATATTTCCGAAAGCTGCGCAGCATCATCGCCAATCTCATTGGCATGGGCGCGCACGGCGGCATGGACGTCAAACAATGTGCCATAGGCATCGAATACATAAGCAGAATACAAAATCGCTCTCCCTGTCTTTCATCAAATGCAGCGCACAAGGGAGATTGCGTCAAGCGCCGTATCGCGCAATGTTACGAACATCGACCAAAGTGCTAAAATTGAAAGACGACCGTGGCTGAATTTTCTGAAACCTGGACCTATACCGAAGACGAATGGCACCAAGGCAATGTTCCCCTGATCGGTGCGCGTGAACATGCGTTCTGGCTGGGGTCGAATGTGTTTGACGGCGCACGGGCATTCGAAGGCGTGACACCCGATCTGGATTTGCATTGCAAACGCTTGAACAAATCGGCGCTGGCCATGGGACTGGAGCCCACAAAATCAGCCGAAGAGATTGAAGCCTTGTGCCGCCAGGGCGTTGGCAAATTCGCACCAGACGCGGCTTTGTACATTCGGCCCATGTATTATGCAGAACAGGGTGGTCCGCTTGCCGTGGCACCCCTGGCTTCGTCCACCAAATTCATCATATCTATTTATGTTACCCCCATGCCGGAGCCCAAAGGGTTCAGTGTAACCGTCAGCCCTTTCCGCCGCCCCACGCAGGAATGCATGCCGCTCGATGCCAAGGCGGGATGTCTTTATCCCAATAACGCGCGCGCGTTGACCGAGGCCGGCGGCCGTGGTTTTGACAATGCGATACTTCTCGACTTTTTGGGCAATGTTGCCGAACTGGCCACGGCGAACATTTTCATGGTTCGTGATGGCGAGGTCTTTACACCTGCGGCAAATGGTACTTTCCTGTCGGGTATCACGCGGAGCAGGGTGATCAATCTGTTGCGCGAAAATGATACCCCGGTGCATGAAACAACTTTGAAGGTACAGGATTTTGCCGCTGCTGATGAAATTTTCGCCACCGGCAATTATTCCAAAGTAATGCCCATTACCACATTTGAAGACCGAGATTTACAGCCCGGACCAATTGCGACAAAGGCGCGGGAACTGTATTGGCAATATGCACATGCACAGGTCACCTGACGAAACAGATTTTGCCCTGCGGTGCTGATTGAATTTAACCGAAACGGCCTGCCTATTTTGCAGGCTGTCACACGAATGGAGACCCCAATGGCTTTCGAACTTCCCGATCTGCCCTATGCCTATGACGCCCTTGATCCGCATATGTCTGCGGAGACCCTGGAATTTCACCACGACAAGCATCACAAGGCATATCTTGATGCGATGACAACCATGATCGAAGGCACGGATTATGCTTCCATGTCCCTGGAAGAAATCGTCCAGAAAAGCTTCAAGGCTGACCCAAAGCTCTTCAACCAGGCTGGCCAGTTTTACAATCACCTGCATTTCTGGAACTGGATGGCCCCCAATGGCGGCGGCAAGTCCATGCCGGGCAATCTTGAAAAAGCCATTGAAAGCGATCTTGGCGGATATGACAAATTCCGCGATGATTTCATCAATGCAGGCAAAACCCAGTTCGGCTCCGGCTGGGCCTGGTTGTCCGTAAACAACGGCAAGCTGGAAGTCACCAACGCGCCAAATGGTGAAAGCCCGCTGGCTCATGGTGCCAGCCCAATTCTGGGTTGCGACGTGTGGGAACATTCCTACTACATCGACTATCGCAACGCGCGCCCGAAATACCTCGAAGCATTCGTCGACAATCTCGTTAACTGGGAATATGTGGGCCAAATGTACGAGGCAGCTACGGCCTGATCGTCGCCACTGTATAAATGCAAAAGCCCGGTCAAACTGACCGGGCTTTTTTATGGGTTATTTCAATATCAGCTCAGGCTTTGCCGGCGCATTTAAGGGCAAATGCATAAACAAGTGCCACCTCTTCCAGATAGGCGAAGCGGCCTGTTTTGCCAAAATGCCCTGATCCCATATTTGTTTTCAACAGCACCGGCGATGCGCCTTGAGTCACCTCCCGCAACCTGGCGACCCATTTTGAGGGTTCCCAATATTGAACGCGCGGATCGGTCAGCCCCGACAGGGCAAATATGGGCGGATAGGCTTGCGGGCTGATATTGTCATAGGGTGAATAGGACGCGATGATTTCGTATTCCTGCATGCTCTCAATAGGATTGCCCCACTGGCTCCATTCACCGGGGGTAAGGGGCAGGGACGCATCCAGCATTGTGTTTAACACATCCACAAAAGGCACCTGTGCGATAATCCCGCTGAATAGTTCAGGTGCCTGATTAACAACCGCCCCCATTAACAGCCCGCCCGCCGAACCGCCCATGGCAATGATGGAGCCTTGAGACGTGAATCCCTGTTGCGCCAAATACCGTCCGCTATCGATAAAATCATCAAAGGTTTTGTGCTTGCCGGCCTTTTTGGTTTGTTCATACCAATGGCGGCCTTTTTCATCTCCGCCGCGAATATGCGCGGTGACGTAAACAAAACCCCGATCCACGAGACTGAGGCGGTTTGTGGCAAACCCCGCGGTCATGCCCGCCCCATAGGAGCCATAGCCATAAAGAAGGCATGGCGCACTGCCGTCCAGCGGCATGTCCTTGCGATGAAGCACAGTGAGCGGCACCAGTTCTCCATCACGGGCAGGGGCCTGCAAGCGGCGCACCACGTAATTGGAACTGTCATGGCCGCTAGGAATTTCCTGCTCTTTTCGAAGCACCCGCGTGCGGGTGTTCATGTCATAGTCCCAAACCTGGCTTGGGGTGGAAGGGGACGAATAGCCAAAGCGCAAGGTTGCTGTGTCAAACTCGTATCCGGGCATCATGCCCAGGGAATAGGCCTCTTCCTCAAATGCAATTGCGTGCTCTACGCCGGTTACGAGTTCGCGAATCACAATGCGGGGCAGGGCGTTTTCCCGCTCCAGCCGCACCATGTAGTTCTTGAAAAGCGCAACGCTGACAATCAATACCTCGTCGCGATGGGGGATCAGTTCCTGCCAGTTTTCCTCACGCGGATCGTTGATTTCAGCGGTAACGACCCGGTAATTGGCAGCCCCATTGGAATTGGTTGTGATGTAGAGCGTTTGCCCATGCACTTCGACATCATATTCATGCCCAGCCCGTCGCGGGGCCACCAATTGGGGTGCCTGGTCCAAATTGTCAGAAGGCAACAGATAGACTTCGTCTTCGTCATTCTGACCGGTGTGGATGGTGATGTATTTGCCGTCCAGGGATTTTCCCAAACCCACATAAAACCGCGCATCGCTTTCTTCGTAGATTAATTTGGCATCTTCACCGGGGCGCTTAAAAAACACCTTGTTGGGCCGGTGATCCTGATCCACATGGACATAGGCGAAGCTTTCATTGTCCGCACACCATTGAAAACCGCCCACATCACTGACCGTCTCTGTCCCATCCTTGCCAGTTGCAATGTCGCGAATTTTCAGATGATGAAATTCCGAACCATTGGTATCAACACTCCACGCAAGACGTTTATGGTCGCTGCTGTGGCTCATCAGGCCAAGCGCAAAATATTCATGCTCCTTGGCTTCAACAGGTCCGTCAAAAAGCACTTCTTCATTCGATCCGTCGCGATGGGTGCGTGTGAATATCGGGTATTCATCACCTTCATTATATTTACTGGCATAGGCATAGGCGCCGTCCGGCGAAGGGACGGTGCTGTCGTCCTGTTTTACACGGGCCTTCAACTCATCAAACAATTCGTCCTGGAGCGATTTCGTATCTTCCATCGCGGCTTCGTAATAGGTGTTCTCAGCCTCCAGATAGGCGCGAATGTCAGCGGGCAACTGGTCGGGGTCGCGCATAACATCGCGCCAATTGTCCGCCTTTAGCCAGGCGTAATTATCGCTCAGCTCGATGCCATGGTGGATGGAGGTAAGCGGGCGAATTTCGGCCCGTGGGGCGGGGCCGTGTGGCAATTTAAAGGTCAATCAATCATCCTCATTGGGGCTGAATTCCATGGCAATTCCGTTCATGCAATACCGCAATCCTGTGGGCTGGGGCCCATCTGGGAAAACGTGGCCAAGATGGCCATCACAGGTCGCGCAGCGCACTTCCGTGCGTTTCATGAACAATTTCCGGTCCACATGTTCGCTCACCGCTGCCTCATCAAGCGGGGCGTAGAAGCTGGGCCAGCCTGTGCCGGACTCAAATTTGGTCGTCGAGTCGAAAAGCGGTGTGCCGCATCCTGCACAGTTGAAATGACCTTCGCGCTTCTCTTGGTTCAACGGGCTTGTATGGGCGCGTTCTGTGCCTTCCTTGCGCAGCACATGGAACTGTTCGGGCGTCAATGTTTCGCGCCATTCGGCTTCCGATTTATTGATTTTCGTCATTCTCATTCTCCTTGTCGGCACCGCCGTGTTCGTCATGCAGATGGGGCTGATTGCCCTAAACGTCAACTGGGGAGAATAACCAGGTTCAACACCAATGCGGTTCCAAGTAAAATTGCCAGCCACAGGACCATCAGTCCGGTCGACTGCACCTGTGCTGCACGGCCCTGGGGTCCGTAATAGCCGCTCAACAGGTCCAAAATGGCGTTCTTGGCCGCGTGACTGCCCCGCATCAGTTCACTCCACACGGCTCCGATCACCTGGCAGGAAAAGCCCACAATCGCCGGGAGCATTTTGCGATAGCTCCAATCCGTGTCCAGATTGATGCCGCGCTTTTCTTCCGGGAAAAAGCCATATTTCATCAACAATGCGAACGCGAGCAATGCGAACACCAGCAGCTGCATTTGCTCCAGCACATGCGCCCAGGTGTAAGGCACATAATCCACGCTGTAGGGCAGCAGGGCATAAAGGGTTTGGGGGAACACACCGATGAATACGCAGGCAAATGCAGTAAGCCCCATAGCAATCAACATATGGGTGGGCGCTTCTGCCGGGCGCTTGCCGCTGTCATGGGCGAAGAAGGTAAAATAGGGAATCTTGATTCCCGAATGGCTCAACACGCCTGCTGAAGCAAACACCAACGCTGCCCAAACAATCGGATATTGGTTGTCGGCAGTGGCGCTGAGGATCAGAGATTTTGAAACAAAGCCGGAAAATAGCGGGAAGGCGGAAATGGATGCTGCTCCGATGATGCAAAACACCATCGTCAGCGGCATTGTGCGGTACAGCCCGCCCAGTTCCGAGGCCTTTGAAGTGCCGGTGCGATGTAAAACCGCGCCAACACTCATGAACAGGAGCGATTTGTACAAGATGTGGCAAAACGCATGGGCGGCGGTGCCGTTCAGCGCAAGCTCTGTTCCCACGCCCACGCCCACAACCATGAAGCCCAATTGGTTGTTGAGCGAATAGGACAGCACACGGCGCAAATCATTTTCAATCTCCGCCAGAAAAATGGGGAACAGCGTCATAATCGCGCCCACATAAATCAGGAATTCCGTGCCCGCAAAGCCCCGCGCAAGGCAGTAGACGGCCATCTTGGTTGTGAATGCAGACAGCACCACTGTACCGGTGACAGTGGCGGCGGGATAGGAATCCTGCAACCAGTTATGCAGCAATGGAAATGCGCATTTAATGCCAAAGGCCAACAGGATGAGCCAGGTGCCCACGCCCCAACTGTGCGGCCCTTCGCCGGTAAAGCTGGTAAATTCAATCGAACCCGTTTGCGTATAGTGCAAGGCGACACCGGCAATCAGGATAACGCCTGAGCCGATCTGGATGATCAGATAGCGCATGCCCGTGTGAAAAGCGCCCTCGGTCCCGCGCGCCCAAATCAAAAACACGGACGCCAGTGCCGTACCTTCCCAATAAATGAACAGGGTGAGCAAATCACCGGCAAAGACCGCCCCAATGGCCGTGCCCGCATAGAGCAAGGTCGCAACCTGCTGCACCGTGTCGCGCAAATGCCATGCGTAGATCGCCGCTAAAAATGCGGCCAGTGAAAATATCAGGCCAAACACAATGGACAATTTGTCGACCCGCATCAGGGTCAGATCCAGGCCTGCCAGACTGGCCGCGCCACCAAGCCCCTGGGGCGCGGTCCAGATAACCCAGGCACTGATGATCGGCACGACTAGAGTGAGCAATCCCCGCCCGGTGCCCGCCGGTATGAACGGCAGCACAATCGCCCCAAGCAAAAACCACAGGACAGGCGTTTCAAGCAACGCTGTGAGGAACTCAATCATCGCTGAATTCCTTCAACTCAAGTTCAGTGGGCGGATAATCCTCCGCGTCCACCACCCGGTCGCCGTAATAGTCCTCATCGCGGCCAATGACGGCCCGCAGGGCTTTGGTGGCAAAAATAATGAAGGCAAAGGCAGCAAACCCATAGAAGCCGTAAAACCCGATCAAATCTTCAACCGCGAATTTTCCGTGGCGAATGTGAGCCAGATCGGCCAGGAACAACAAGGCACAAAACAGGGCGAGCCCAATGATCATTCGATTGATCACAACAGGCTGTTCCAGCACTGTCAGCTTTCTGCCCGTGGGTGAAATCGGGCGTTCGTCTTTTGTGTCAGGTTTTGCCACTAACTTTGCTACCTCCCGCTTTCGGTCACTATTGGGCTCATGAACCCGATGATGTCGCCGGCATAGAAGAACAATACAATGCATCCAAATGCGGTCAGGGCTGGTGGCAGATAACACAATACCGGCGCTTCCCGCACCTGTGCCCATCGGGAACCGGAGCCGGATCCGGAGACTGTGTCGTCAAGGGTTTCGCCAGCGGGCGCGGGCATGAAGCCGCGCACGACAATGGGCAGCAGATAGGCCACGTTAAGAAGCGAACTGATCATCAAAACGGCTATGGCAAACCACTGGCCCGCCGATGCCGATGCCAGCAGCAATTCCCATTTGCTCCACGCGCCCGCTAATGGAGGCAGGCCGATAATGCTCAATGCGCCGATGCCAAAGGCAGTAAATGTGATGGGCATTTGACGCCCCAATCCGCGCATTTGGGAAATTTCGGTTTTATGGGTGGCCACGTAAATCGCACCAGCACACATGAACAGCGTGATCTTGCCAAACGCATGGGTGACGATATGCAACCCGCCGCCCAACACACCCAAAGAATTCGCCAGCGCCACGCCCAGCGTAATGTAGGAGAGTTGCGACACGGTGGAATAGGCCAGCCGGCGTTTTAGATTGTCCTGGGACATGGCAATGAGTGAGGCGATGATGATGGAACCCCCCGCGACCCAGACCAGCCATTGCGACGCGCCGGTCTTCGTCAGAACGTCTGTGCCGAAAATGTAGACGTCCAGTTTCAAGATGGTGAACACACCTGCCTTCACAACAGCCACGGCATGAAGCAAAGCCGAAACCGGCGTGGGGGCAACCATGGCCGCGGGCAACCAGCGGTGGAATGGCATAACCGCTGCCTTGCCCACACCAAAGGCAAACAGGGCCAACAAAATGCCAACGAAGGCCGGTTTAACATTGGGGCCAAGTATGCCGCCCTGGACAAAATCCAGCGTTCCCGCTGTTGCATATACCCACACAACGCCCGGCAGGAACAACACGATGCTCGTACCCATCAAGATGCCCAAATAGACCCGTGCGCCCTTTTGTGCCTCTTCGGTTTCCTTGTGCGCGACGAGGGGATAGGTCGAGATCGTCAGCAATTCATAAAACAAAAACAGAGTCAGCAAATTGGCAGAAAACGCGATGCCCATGGTCGCGAAAATGGCAAATGCGAAACAGGAAAAGAAACTGGCCTGCTTCTTCTCATTATTGCCGCGCATATAGCCAACACCATAGACATGGGTTGCGATCCACAATGTGGACGCTACCAGTGCAAAGACAATGCCCAACGGTTCGGCGTTTAATGCAAGCGACAGGCCGGGTTGGAATTGCACAAGCACCAGGTCAAATTCAGCGCCCCCATTAAAGGCGCGGAAGATTGAAATCACCGCCAATGCCAACAGCAGCGCAAGGGCGAATACGCCGCCATCGCGCATATTGGGCGAATTGCGGAACAGCCAACACCAGCCAAATCCCACGAGCGGTATGGCCAGACACAACAGCAAGAGAATGTGAGGTGCGATCATCGGCCAGGAATTCCCAAAATGACGGTTTGACCATTGTCAAACCCACCTGCCAGCAATCCGTCCGCTGCAATGCGGGCCAGTTCAACCGGGGCATTGGCGGCAATGCCGAACCACACGATTGCCAGAATCAAAATCCAGGTGGGCACGAGCATCGCCAGCGGCGCTTCGCGAACCGGGTCTTTGGTTGTGGCTTTCGGTTCCTGAAAATACATCACTTCCACCAGTCGCCACACATAGATGACGGCCAGGACAGATGAACCAACAATTGCAAATGAAACAGGCCACCAGCCCCGTTCAAACGCGCCGGCCATAAGAACCCATTTTGAAACAAATCCGGCGGTGGCGGGCACGCCAATCAGACTGAGCCCGGCGACAACTATCGCCGCTGCGGTCCACGGCATGGTGCGGCCAATACCGGCAAAACTAGGTAACAGGGCAGAGCCTGTGCGCCAAACGACCATACCAACAGCCATGAACAGTGCCCCTTTGGTCATGGCGTGGTTGAACATATGGATAAAGGACGCTGCCACACCCGTCTGGTTGAGATAGGTCAGCCCCAGCAACATGTATCCAATTTGGGAAACACTGGAATAGGCCAACAGTTTTTTGACATTCATCTGGAATATGGCCACCGCAGAAGCGGTGAACATCGCTGTGATGGCCAGCGGCAGGATAATGTATTCCAGTGTGGTCCGTTCAAACCCGGAACTCGCGTCATAGACCGAGAAGGTGAAGCGAATAACGACATAAAGCGCCACCTTGGTGGCGGTGGATGCTAAAAATGCAGACACCGCTGAGGGGGCATAGCTATAGGCACCCGGCAACCAGCGATGGAGCGGGAAAAGCGCAAGCTTCAGGCCCATCCCGATTACAATTAGTGCAAACCCGGCACGGATGGTCTTGTTGTCAGGGCTGTTGGCCAGCTTGTCGGCAAGGTCCACCATGTTGAGCGTGCCGGTGGCGATATAAAGGAAGCCCAACCCGATAACGAAGAAGGTCGCACCAACGGTCCCCAAAATGAGATAGTCATAGGCTGCCGACAGCGCCCGTTTGTCCTGACGGGCACCCATGGCAACGAGCACGTAGGTGGACAGGGACGAGATTTCCAAAAACACAAACACGTTAAACGCATCGCCCGTTGCGGCCACACCCATGAGGCCGGTGAAGCACAGCATGTAACAGGCGTAGAACATGGTGTGATGGCCGGGGCTGATTTCCTTTTCAATGCTTGCGCGCGCATAGGGCAGCACCAGCGCCCCCATGGCTGATACAATAATCATCACCATCGCGTTGGCCGCATCGATGCGATATTCGATGCCAATTGGCGGTGCCCATCCGCCAATGTGATAGGAAAGAATGCTGCCATCGCTGACCAGCAGCGCCATGTAAACGCACAGGGCAAATGACAAGACCAGCGTTGCCCCGGAAATATAGAAGGCAACGGACTTGTTGCCAAAAAGCACTGCAACCGGGGCGGCAATCAGTGGCAACATGATAGCCAGCAGCGGCGCGTTTTGAACGATCCCCTCAAGCATTCGCTGAATCCTGCGCACTGGTTGCCAAAATGGCCGCTACTTCGCGTTCCGTTTCCTGGTGATCGATTTCGAGAATCTCATCTTCTTCAATCGTTCCATACACCTCGTTGATGCGCGTGGTCAGCGCCAGACCAAGGGCGGTGGTGGCAATGCCCACCACAATGGCGGTCAGGATGAGAACATGGGGCAGGGGGTTGGAATAAGCTTCGCCGGGATTGTCAGTGAGTATGGGGGCTGTGCCGCCGCGCACTTTGCCTGCCGAGATGTAGAGCATGAATACTGCGGCCTGAAAGATGTTCAGGCCAACGATTTTTTTCAGCAGGTTCCCCCGGGCGACCACGATATAAAGCCCGGTCATCATCAATACGACGAAGAGCCAGTAATTCATGTGCCCCAGAACGAAGGATGGGTCTAACAGCCTGTCCATGCCGCTCACCAATCCTTATCGTCAATGCGCGGAGGGCGCGCCGCAAAGGCGTAGTAAATGGCCAGCATCACGGCGAACACCGCGATGCCCACACCCAGTTCCACGGCGATAATGCCCAGGTGCTGCCCCTCATAGCCTTTTTCAGCCAAGACATTGTAGTCAAGAAAATTTGCGCCAAGGAACACGGACACAAACCCGGTCCCCGCGTAAATCAAAACGCCAAGCGCAAACAGCTGATGGATTACCCTATCGGGAAAACGGTTTCGCAAATCCCGCAATCCAAATACAATTCCATAAAGGATGAAGGCAACGGCGAAGATGACGCCAGCCTGAAATCCGCCGCCCGGCCCAAAGTCCCCGTGAAACTGGACGTATAGGCCGTATAGCAGAATTGGGCCCACCAGCAGGCGGGTAACGACCCGAAGAATGAGGTGATATTTCATCCTTCCTCCTCTTGGCGGCGTTTGCGCGACCGCGCGCCCATACCACCCAGCAACAGGACAACGCCCAGCCCGGCGGTAAACACCACAGTGACTTCCCCCAAAGTATCGTAGCCGCGATAGCTGGCGAGCACGGCGGTGACGATGTTGGGAATATGTATTTCGTCGGCTGTGCGGGCAATGTAGGCCGCCCCCACATGGGTTTGAGCTGGAGAATCCGGTGCGCCGAAGCTTGGCATATCAAGCGTGCCATCAATCAATACCAGCCCGGTCAAAATGATCACAGCAAGCGGTATGAGATTGTTGCGTTTGATGTCTTTTTGGGTGCGCGATGTCAGCGCAATCGTGCCCAGCATCAATACGGTGGATATTCCAGCTCCCACCGCGGCTTCTGTAAAGGCCACATCGACAGCATCCATGAGCACAAAGAGCAGTGCCGATAAAAGGCTGATCACGCCCGACAACATCACAACCGCAAAAAGGCTGCGAATGGTCGTAATGGCGATGGCCGTCGCCACAATCGCACAAAACAGGAAGAGGGTGATCGCAAGTTCCATCAAGCGTTCCCGTTCTTCTTGGTGGCAGGCTTTTTCGCCCGGCGCGGAGTGCGTTTCTTTGCTGTGGGTTTTGTAGAAGAAGCGTCTTCCACAAGATCGCGGGGGCGGGAGCCGGAAGAAAACGCGGCATTGGCCACCGCGTGGGATGCGGTCGGCCCGGTGATCAGCAAGAAGCCAATGATCAGCAATGTTTTGACCGTGATCAATGACAACCCGGTTTGAAGCATCATGCCCAGGAACAGCAAACCAATCCCCGCTGAATCAATGACTGAGGCTGCATGTAACCGTGCCCAGAAATCGCGCAAACGGATCATGCCCAGCGACCCGATGAACAAAAAGAACGAGCCGCTGATGAAACTTGCCCAGGTCAAGATATCGATGAGAAGGTCCATCAGGTGTTCCTCCCACTTTCGCCAGCATTGTCACTGGCATTGTTGTTGGCTGGCGACATGATCATGTCTGCATCTTCGGAACTGTCGCCCAGCCGCCGATAGCGAAAGAACTTCAACACGGCAATCGTGCCAACGAAATTGATCAGCGCGTACAACAGCGCAATATCCAGAAATTCAGGCCGTTCAAACAACAAACCCACAGCGCCGATCAACAACACCGTGCATGTGCCAAATGTGTTTAACGCCAGCACCCGGTCATACAGGGTGGGGCCTGCAAACAGGCGGAACAACAACATGGCCATGCACACGGCAATTGCGATGGTGGGCAACACAAACATCAGCCGGCCTCTTTCGACGCTCTGGCAGGCGTGGGCGTTTCAAGGTCGCAGACCCGCTTGCCCATGGCTTCAAGCCCACCCATGTCCGCCGCCTCGCCGGTCAATGCGTGGACCAGAAATTCCTTTTCATAGGTTTCGACTGAAATCGTCCCCGGCGTAATGGTGATGGAATTGGCAAACATCATCCGCCCGATGTCTGTGTTCTGGCGCGCAGCCACCTTAATGAGCCGCTGGCGCTTAGGGGTTTCCGGCGCGATAATAACTTTGGTGACCGCCCAGTCGGCTTTGCCAATTTCCACCACCAGCCAGAAGAGATATTTGATCAGCGCCCAGGGATTAAGTGATGGTGCGCCATCGACAGTTGGAAACAGATCCAGGCGATAGACAATCCAAGTGGCAAGCACGCTTGATATTACGCCAAACCCTACAATCAGCGGGTTGTCATAAATTCCCGACATGAGAAGCCACAAAGCGAACAGAAACACGCCGTGTGCGATATATTTCGCCATATTTTAAGCTTACCGATACCACGAACAAATCAAAATGGGCCAAATCCAATCGGCCACGATGCCAAGTCTACGGTGCGCACAGGTGATTACAATCCCTTATGCGGTCTATTCACCGCAGGTTTTGATTTGCCAGGGATTCCTGTATTCGACGATGGTTTGGCAATATTTGTTCAAATATTTAACGGCAAATGATACGGTTTGTAATGTAGAGTTAAATCTTCGTTCGCTCGTTGCGTTGACAAAGCCCGGTTTGGGTAATAAACGATTCGCAGCGAGGTAAAATTCGCGTTATCCGGACCATGAAAAACGCATTAACTGACGTTAAGTAACGTTTTTCTTTCTTTAAATTCCAAAAAGGGGCTCTTTATGGAAAAAACAGAACAAGACCAAACCTTGCTGCTAGAGCTGACTTCAGAACTGGTGTCTGCCTATGTCAGCAAAAACCCGCTTGCGGCGGCTGATCTGACAAACCTTATTCAGGAAGTACATACTTCTTTGTCAGGCCTTACAGGCGCTGCAGCTGAACCAGTCGCAGAAAAGCAGAAGCCTGCTGTTTCGATTCGCAAGTCGCTTGGGCATGACTATCTGATCTGTCTCGAAGACGGTAAGAAATTCAAGTCATTGAAGCGCCATCTGAAGACGCATTATGACCTATCCCCAGATCAGTATCGCGAAAAATGGGGACTGCCATCGGATTATCCAATGGTTGCGCCGGCTTATGCTGAGCAGCGTTCGCGTCTTGCCCGTGAAATGGGCCTGGGCCAAAAGCGCCGCGGTTAATTTATGTGTTTTTAGACTGGGTCTGCATTTAACAGGCCAACTATCAAGTGGCGGGCGCTTCCCTAAGCGCCCGCCATTTCACGTTTAAGGCCCAATATTTTATGGGCGTTAAGTGTTGGGCAGCAAAACTCAACCCATGGTGGAAAACGACATCCAGGCACAAAAACTTATCCCCGCATCGTGACGTAGGACTATTTTCCTAGTATGAATTGAATGGGAGAAGCCTGCGATGCTCAACAGTTACAAAACCGACTATACCACGGAAAAACCGCGCAAACTGCCAGGTGAATCCGGCTTGGCCAAACCGGGCAAGAACCACTCCGCCAAGATTCTGCCGATTCGTCGTGTGGCAAAGGAAGGCGGCGACTCGGTGTCGAAATCTGTTCGACGATCCAAACAGCCGCCCGCCTTTCGCGATGCCGTATGTGGTTTGTGTTTGCGCACCATTTCAATCTCACTGGGCGTGTCCCTGGTAAGCCTGAAGGCAAAGTCGCGATGTGACGCCGACACGGCACTGGCACGGCAAATCGCCATGTATCTGTGTCACACCACATTCAGCCTGCTGATGACGGAAGTTGGTCTGTTCTTCAAGCGCGATCGCACAACCGTTGCCCATGCCTGTGCTTTGGTCGAAGACAAGCGCGATGACTTCGATTTCGATTTGCTGATCTGCCAATTGGAAGCGCTGTTGAATGATGCGCTGCACGCCATGAAGACCTATGACCCTGACAGTGCTCCGCTTGCCGAAGGGGAGTGCAGCCTGTGACAAAACATAAGCCAAACGACCGATTGCGCCTGCTTTCTTTTCTCCATGAAAATGGCCGTGCGCAGCTGTGCAAGTTTGATGCGCCCGCCATGGGGCAGATGCTGCTGGTGGCACTGGGCGGCAAGAAAATGCTTTCAAAGTTGGAAAGCATTCAGTCTACCCACCATTGTGGGTTGATAGAATTGTCCAATACCCATTGCGAGATCAATGAAGTGGGCCGCAAACATCTGCTCAGGGCAAAAGCGGTGTCGGCGGTGGATGAGGTTGAAGTCTATCAGGCCCAGCACCGGGAAATTTCTTCGCTCACCATTTCCCATGAATCTGGCCGGCATGACGTGAAGATGAACTGGAACGAAAGCCCGCTGGCCAGATTACATATGATGAAACAATCCGGCGGGCAGCGCTGGATTGACCAGGCGGCCTTTGCCGCTGGCGAACGTTTGCGCCTGGATTTCACCATCGGTAATTTTGGCCAGCGCATTACCGCCAACTGGGATGCCAGCCTTGTGGCCAAGCCGTCAAAAGGTGCAAGGGGCGCGGCGGGTGATTTGTCAGATAATGCCATTGACGCCCGCGCCCGTGTTCGCGCGGCCCTCGAATGCGTGGGGCCGGAACTGGCGGGCGTGGTGACGGATGTGTGTTTTCATCTCAAAGGTTTGCAGACCGTGGAAAGTGAGCGGCGCTGGCCGCCCCGGTCCGCAAAACTGATGCTGCGCACGGCGCTCAACCTTCTGGCGCGCCACTATGGAACCGTGTCCGGGCAGGGCGCGCGCCAGAACAATCGCCATTGGGGGGATGAAAACTACCGTCCCGCATTGCAAGCCTGACGGATTTATCGAATGCGTGACAACCGGCCTGGACGGAGAGGCACGGGGCTACGCATTTTGTTGTGCAGCAACGGCCTTTATTCTTTCCACCATGGACCGCAACCCATTGGCGCGTTGTGGCGTGATGTGTTCATCCAGACCAATGGCCGCAAAGGTTTCACGCTCATCGGTGGCCAGTATCTCTGCTGCCGGTTTGCCGGAGAACAGACTCAGCGCCACAGCGACAAGCCCGCGCACAATGTGAGCATCTGAATAGCCATTGAAATGAACCGCATTGTCATCTGCCTCACTGACAAGCCAAACCTGGCTGACACACCCTTGAACCTTGTTGTGGTCATTGAGTTCTGAATCGGGGATTGGGGACAGGTCTTTGCCCAGCTCAATCAGATAGCCGTATTTATCTTCCCAATCATCGAGGAATGAGAAGTTGTCGACAATCTCTTCTATTGAAACACCGGATTTCAAAGGAGGCTGCATCACTAGATCTCGCAACATGAATTCGCCCCTTGAATGATGCATCTGACGTGACAACTCAAGAGCAGAAGCGCAATCGCGAAAACCTGCCGCAGCCATTCCAAATTGAAGGATCCCGTTAATCGATCATTCACGATTGGGCCCGGCCTTCCAAAGACCCTTGCCGGTGGAGCGTTTCAGCCCCTGGATGGTAAGGAACGGGTAACCATCTACGTTAAAACTCGCGATTTGTTGCAGTTTAGCAGCATTTTGTGACCCGAACGAATTCATGTTTAGTTTTCCGTTAAATGCCTTGTGACATCTTGGGAACCAGTTTCAGCACAGTACGTGCATTCGAGGATTGGTTTTGCGTTTCTCCGAATTTGCCGATCAGGCCGTAACACGTGTATCGTCGTTCTTGCCTCCCAACATTGTTGTTGGCAGTTTAGCTGCCAGGCCGCTTGTGACATTCATGGGCGGCGTGCTCGCGATCTGTTTCGCGCTCATCGTCTTTAGCCCGCTATTGCTGATTTGGCCCGATCTGGCAGTGACCTATGGTCCAGCGCTGGCGGGTTCGTTTGCATTGCTCCTGGCAAGCTTGGCCATCGCCTCCAAAACCGGCGATTTGCGAGTGCCGAGATTGATGGCGGCCGCAACCCTGTTCGCTGCAACACTCTATATGGTTGGAAATACAGGCGGTCTGGCGTCACCGGTTTTGCCATTGGTGACGGTGCCGATTCTGGTTGCCATATCCTGGAATGACAAAACCATCAGCGCCGTATTGACGATTTTGACCATTGCCGCGCTGGGTTTCAAATATATGACATCCCATGGGCAATTGGCCGGGCAGGGCGATGTTGGAGCGTTGGCTCAACTGACGACCATGATTGTCCTTTTGGTCGGCGTGGGTCTGGTGGGCACAATCATCATGCGCAACCGGACAGAACTGGCTGAAGCTGTACGTTCAGCCACACATCAGCGCAATCTTATTGCTGAAAACGTCTCGGAACTGGTCACGCGCCATGAATCCGGTGGAGGTACACTTTTTGTCTCGCCAGCGGCACGGCCCTTGTTTGGGGTTTCCCCACTCGACCTTATGGGCGCTGGTTTTCTTGAGCGGGTTCATCTGCAGGACCGCATCAAGTTTTTGAAAGCCCTGTCGGATGCCGAGCACAACGGTCGTCCCGCAGTTTGTGAACTGCGCCTGCGCTATAAGACCCAAAGTTCCAGCCGTTGGAAATGGGCCATGGTTTCAGTCCGCTCCCAGCGCGATGAAACCACGGGGCGCGTGGACCTCATTGCGGTGTCGAAAGACATTACCGATGCCAAGGAACAAGCAGAAGACCTGCAGGCAGCATTGGCTGAAGCGCGCAATGATGGCCATGCCCAAAAGCATTTTTTGGCGACGATGAGCCACGAACTGCGCACGCCACTTAACGCAATTATCGGCTTTTCAGATTTCCTTCAGCAGGATTCTGTGGGCGAAATTTCTGCGGTTAAACGCGCGGAATATATCGGTCACATTCGCCAGTCGGGACATCATTTGTTGAATGTCGTCAATGATTTGATCAATGTTTCCCGCTTGGAATCCGGGCGTTATGAAATGCAGCCACAGCAGTTTGGGCTGGTTGAAATTGTCGATGCGACATTGGATATGCTGCATCCCATCGCACAGAAAAACGGCGTCGATATCGCGTGTGATGTTGCGGCAAATCTGCCGGAAATTACCGCCGACCGCCGTGCCTGCCAGCAGGTGATGATCAACGTTGTTTCAAACGCGATCAAATTCACCCCGTCGGGTGGACATGTTCGGGTGAGCGCACGTCAATATGGGCGCAATCTTAAAATCAAGATCAAAGACACCGGCTGTGGCATTCCAGCGGAATTCCTTAGCCGGATGGGCCAGCCATTTGCCCAGGCCAATGTGGGCTTGAACCGCAATCATGAAGGCTCCGGTCTTGGCCTCTATGTCGTCAAAGGTCTTGTCGACCTGCATGGCGGCGAGATCGACATCAAGAGCACCCAGGGCAGCGGCACAACCGTGACCATTTTGTTGCCTCTCAAATGCGCCGCGCCAAAGCCGGTGCCCGCCAGTAGTGAGGACGGATTGGTCAAACTTTCTGATGTGGCCGTCCGCAAGAACGAACAAGAAATCAAAACTTCCCAGACTTTCGTTGGTAACCAAGGAGAATCCCGTGCACGCGTATCAGCCTGACCGTCTCAACGATCAAACAAACAGCAGCCCCAACATCATTGTTGCAACAGTGCTTGAAAACCCGGCATTGAGCGCCGGAGCCTTGTTTTCCATTATTGTGACCGCAATCATCACCATCAATGCGGTGTGGTTTCAGTCCGGCAAACACCCTGCGCCAATGTTTTCCACGCGCAATGTGGAGGCCGTGCGTCCGCTCACCGATAAAGCGTCTAACACGGCCAAACCGGCCAGCCGCACCAAAACAGCCTCGCTCAAATCGCTGGATCAAACAACATCGCGCGAATTGTTGCAGGAAGTGCAGGCGGCCTTGTCCGTGCGTGGGTATTACACCGGCAAACTGGATGGTGTTTACGGTTCACGCACCCGAAAGGCGATCAATAATTTCCAGCGTGACCACAGCCTGGAGCCGGACGGTAAGGCGACTGTGCGCCTGTTGACCCAGGTGTTGATGTCAGCGTCTGCCCGTCCCAAAGAAGTGCCCGTGCCAAAGCCGGCACAGGTTGCCAAAACCGAAACACCGAGCACCGAACAGGCGGCTGTTAACACGCAAGCCGTTGAGGATGCGGTCAACGGTTTGGTTGCCCGCATTCAGTCTGGCCTTAAAGCCTATGGCTATGATGATCTGATCGTTGATGGCAAAATGGGCCAGCACACGGCCACGGCTATTCAACGGTTTCAACTCGACTACGGAATGAAAATCACCGGCGAGCCTTCCGATGGAGTGCTTAAGAAACTGCGTGAAATCGGAGCCTATACACAAGGCTGACCGCCATGCGGGTTACATCACAGGTTTGGGTTGCAGCATTGCTCCGTCGCTCACAAAGCGGCGGAGCTTTTGCCCATGTGGCCCGCCGGGGACATGATCAGGCAGGCTCGGTTTTTGTGATTGTCGACAACCTGCAAGGTCAACTGGACCTTTGGGCTCCGGCCCCCCAATCGGCTTACGGCGAGGACGAGGTCGACCAACGGGTTCACGAACTTGCCCTTGAACATGTCTCCCGGGAACAGGTGGCCCAACGGCTGGAAAAAGAAGCGCGCTTTGATCCGGATTTCTGGGTAGTTGAAATCGAAGACAAGGCCGCGCGGGCATTCCTCGATTTCTAGAAACGTCTCATCGCATTGGGGTCAGCCTAAGGCTGCGATACGTTCTTCCTGGGTTTGACCGCCTTCAGTAGAATGCACGCCCGGCTCAACGCGCCGTGGCGCAGCTTCTGATACGGGCGCATGGGCAGGCCTTGAAGCCAATTCAGCCTTGGGCCAGCTTTCCACGGCCTTTTGACAGGACTCCACAGTCAGCCGGTCATAGAGCCGAACGCCACGCAAGGCATTGTGAACCGAAAGGCCCAGTTCGGGGAAGGTGAGCATCATAATCCGGTTGGCTTGGGCCGAGGCAATGTCGCAAGACTTAAGCGCTACCGCCAAAGTGTCGCCAGAACCGTCTTCGAGAACCTGATAGGCGGTTTCCAGCTCCAGCGTGAGTTGTTGTGCAAGCAGGATACCAACGCCCTGTCGGCTGCCCTTTGCAGCCGCTCGTTCCAAAATGTCACCAAATTCATGGGCCTGAAACCGTCGGGAATTGTCCGTGGTTTCCACGACTTCCACGCTTTCATCCAACCGCGCGCCGCGCGAAGCGGCTGACAATAGCGCTTGCCGGGCCGCATGGGATGAGCGGGCTTCAATCTCAACTGCTTCATCCGCTTCAGCCGCAATCGGTATCGCCCCACGGGCGGCATCGGCGGTCATGGCTGGCATGATTTCCTCAATTGATTCTGGTTCGGCTAAACTCTCTGTTTCCATCGCAACAGCAGGTGCAACATCTTTGGAGAGCGCCCTGGAAAACAGCGCATCGCTGGAGCGTTCACTTTCAGCTGTCAGGCTGGCGGCGTTTTGGGACAAGAGTTCATTGATCGCAATGTCGTCGAAACGCTGCAGGCGGGACATGACAGAAGCGCTCAGGTCCGTACGTTTTGCAATGGATTGCGCGTGCTCTGCCCCTTTCAATTCGAGAATGCGCAACAGATCCAGATTGCCCAACACCTTTGAATGTTGCAGCACCGGGGCGGCAATATCGATGTGTTCCAGCGCGCAATAAATGACGATTTGCCGCGGCGCAAAAGGCGAATGTGCCAAGGAACGGGCTATCACTTGTTTGGTTGGAAATATGACATCCTCAACCAGCAGATAAAACGCTTCTTTGTACTGATCCACCGAGAGCCGGTCGGGCGTGTCGCCGAAACAAAAGCGATTGGTTGCCAGCAACAGCAATTCGTCGCGGGAAGGCTGGCCGGATTCATGGCGCGCAGTGTGGGCGACTGTCGCTGCGGATTGTACTGTGTTGTGTGTTGCGGGCTGCATGAGACTGGTCCGGTGAAGCTTTGCCCCACCTTGCGCCCAAAATTCTTAGCATTCTGTTAACCATAAAAATCCAAAGTCACGGCTCAACCGTCGTCCTGGTCCGTAGTGAGACCAACAGTGATGCGCGAATGAATTGCGAGATGAGCAATGGCCGATATCGTCAATATTACGGAATTTGAAGCCCTGCGTTCGCCCCGCCGTCAATCAAACGAAAGTGCGGGCCCGGCAGAATGCCAGGTGATCTTTTTCACCGGTGTGCGATATGACTTTACAGAAATTGCCGTTCCAGTTGCGGGGCAGGGCCGGGTGGAAGCAAAGCCCAACTAGCTGGCCTCTTCAATTTGAGGGTTGGTCAATTCATATTTTTCGCACACGGCTTCTTTTAGAAACTTGGCAACGTCTCCGCTCCAGCTTTCGTCTTCCTGGAGCGCACGGATCAACACAAAGCCCTTGGGCCGTGCTGCTTCCACAAGAATAGCATCAGATATTTCTTCCGGCGCATCTTTACGGATCTGGGCCATTTGTACAGCGTTGACGATGATCAGCGACAAAGCGCCATCCACCGACGTGCGGTCGTTTAGACTGTAAATATTGCGGCCGTTACGATCGAAAACGGCGACAGACCAGAACCTCAAATCTCCGCTGGCGGAAATGCGCATGGGCTGGTCTGCCAGGTCATACCGGCACGCGGCGATCTGAAATGCCGGGTCGGTCATCGGCAGCAGGGCGTCCTTGATATTCTTTGGCTCCACCAGTTTGAAATAGCCATCGCCGCTCTCCAGGCCAATTTTTGCCCAGGCATCTTTCAGCGCAAATGAGGGGATCAACAGGATGATCAAAACATGCACCACCAGCCCCAGAATGGCTGTGACCAATGACAGATAGATCAGCCGTCTCATGACTGGCATCCGGTTTTTCGAATGGCTGGCATGTTTGTGTCTAGAATACCGCTGGTGGAAGTAATGGGCGTGTCATAGAGGCGCAATACGAGTTGATAGCGCCCACGCCCCTTTGTGGCGAGCCAGTTTAACGGAGCGTGTTGGGGGCCAACATGCAAAACCAGACTGCCATCGGCCCGGCGGGCGATCTGGGTTGAAACCAGAAACCTGGCCCGGTCACCCCCAGCATCTAACGTCAGGCCGGAAAGATCGTGTGCGGCCAGTGTCCACATGCGGGCGGGAGGTGTCTTGCCCGCCAGTTCATAGGAACATTCGCGCAGGAGTAATTCTCCCGCATCGTCGGTGGGTGCCGTAAATGCAATTCCTTCGGCTGCACCCAATGGCACTTCTCCATAGGAGGCAACTTTGGCGCGGGTATAGGGATCGGAATTCGCATCCCCCGAGGAAGGCCAGGACGACCATGCGCCCACATTGAGAGCGCCGAACCCGTTGGTGCTCTGAATGGACTGCCAGGCCAGCAGACCGCCGCCGGATATGCCCAGCACAATTACCAGGAAAAGTTGGAAAAACTGGCGCAAGATGGTCTCGGATCAAGAGGGCGCACGATTTGTGGCGGCCTTAACGGGTTTCAGTTTGTGGTGGCGCTTGTACCAGATCAGTGCCAATCGACAATTGTTTTCCTGACAATGTGACCGGCTTCAACGCAGGCGCATTGCGAAGTTCAAGTTCCAGATTGCGCAATGTGCGTACTGTATTGAGCGGCAAAGGGCGCTGGCGGCGAACCGATACGGGCGTGTCGGCAGGCCTGTCCGGATCGGCCTCAATTTCTTCTTCAGGATCCTGGGGTTTTTCCACTTCCACAAAAGGCAGCGGGCGCAACTCGATATCGCGGTGCGCATAGGTCATGAATTTTTTCCAGGTCATGGCGGGTAACCGTCCGCCGGTGAGGCGGTTGGTGGGGCTGTAATCATCATTGCCAAACCATACGGCTGACACGTAATTGCCCGTATAGCCGATAAACCACGCATCGCGATATGCCTGGGTCGTTCCGGTTTTCCCGGCTGTTTTGATGCCGCTCAACTTGGAACGACGCGCCGTGCCCCATTCGGGAACCTGGGACAACATAACGTTCATGGCCTTGGTGGCATCTTCGGAAATAACGCGCGTTGATTTTGGGCCGTCTTTCTTGAAATCATAAAGCAGGTTACCGGCCACATCGCTGATCTGTACGATCGAATGCCTGTTGGTCGAAAAGCCGCCGGTCATGAACACGCCATAACCTGTGGCCTGCTCAATAACTGTCATTTCATTTGTGCCCAACGGCATGGCCGGTTCGGCACTGAGCGGCGATTCCACACCCATTCTTTCGGCAAGTTCCACAATCGGGCCGCGCCCCAGTTCGGCGGCAATGCGCACGGGCACGGTGTTGATCGATTTCACCAATGCTGTGGTCAGGCTGACATTGCCAAAGGCGCGCCCACCATAGTTTTTCGGCGTCCAGCCACGAATGGTCACCGAGCGGCCACTCACGGTTGTATTTGGTTTGTAACCGCGCTGCACCGCATAAGTGTAGACATAGGGTTTGAAGGTCGAGCCGGGCTGTCGCCGCGCTTTAGTGGCCCGGTTATATTGGCTTTCGCCATAGTCACGACCGCCCACGAGTGCGCGAACCGCGCCGCCGTTTTCGATCACCACCATAGCCGCCTGATTGGCGCGAAAGTCTTTGCCATATTGGCGAAGGTGCGAAATGACCGCGTCTTCCGCTGCACTTTGAAGGCTTGGGTCAATGGTGGTTTTCGCCACCAGTGTGGCGGTGCTGAAACCTGCCGCCAGTTCTTTGACCCGTTCAAATGCGTGGTCAAGGAAATAGTCTGGCGATTCCTTTTGCGCCCGCTCCACAACACTGGCCGGGTTGCGGCGTGAACTGATCACCTGTCCCTCGGTCATGAATTCCGCCTGCACCATATTGGTGAGAACTTCGTTCGCACGGGCACGGGCGGCGGGCAGGTTGATATGGGGAGCGTATTTTGCAGGCGCCTTATACAGGCCCGCCATCATGGCGGCCTCGGCCAGATTCACATCGCGAATGTTCTTTTCAAAATAAAACTCGGAAGCCGCCGCCGCACCAAAGGCACCGCCGCCCATATAGGCGCGGTCGAGATAGAGTTTCAAAATCTCTTTCTTGGTCAGATTATATTCCAGCCAAAGCGCCAGAAACGCTTCCTTGATCTTGCGCTCCAACGTCCGCTCATTGGTCAAAAACAGGTTTTTGGCCAATTGTTGGGTGATCGTTGAACCGCCCTGAACAACTGAATTGGCCCGCGCATTTTCCACCATGGCCCGGAACAGGCCGAAGAAATCGATGCCGATATGTTCAAAAAACCGCCGGTCTTCCGTGGCCAGCACGGCTTTGACAAAGTGGTCAGGAATGGAATCGATGGGCTCCGCATCATTATGCAAAACGCCCCGGCGGCCGATTTCATTGCCGAACCGATCAAGAAACGTAACAGAGAAATTTTGCCGTGTGCGCCAGTTCTTTTCCGTCTCTTCAAACGCCGGTTTGGCCAATGCCAACATCAGCAAAGCACCAACCACGCCCAGGGTGAGGCCTTCGCAAGATAATTCCACCAGGCTGCGCTTGAAACCGGTAACGCGGAACCGCCGGAAGAATATTGTCAGGCTTTCCCACAATTCACCGCCGCTGGATTTGGAACGATACATGGCGTCGTCCACCCATGAATCGAAATTCATCAGCAGATGTCCAAGGGACCATTTCTTTCGTGTTTCAAACGGATCGCGCATGGGCGTAACGCGGGCTCCAATTCCAGTTTGCGTTGGGTGCGAACTCAAGGCTATTGCTTGGCTGCGATTGTTTTCCACCATTTATCATTCCGGGGCAAGTTTTGGCCGCTAAATCTTCCGTCATTGTAAATGCTTCAAAGCCCGACCTTGAGCCGGAGTTCTGGAAGAAAAAATCGCTGTCCCAGATGAGCGAAAAGGAATGGGAGGCGGTGTGCGATGGTTGCGGCCGCTGTTGCCTCAACAAGCTGGAAGACTGGGATACGGGCGAAATTCACTACACCAATATTGCGTGCAGCCTGTTCGACGAAAAAACCTGCCGCTGCGGCGACTATGCCAATCGCTTTGCCATCGTGCCCGATTGCGTAAAACTTGAGCCCGGTGATGTGGGGTCACTCCACTGGTTGCCCCCATCGTGCGGTTACAGATTGCTGGACGAAGGCAAAGACTTGCCAGACTGGCACCCCCTGATCAGCGGAACCCCAGAAACAGTCCACACATCCGGTGCCAGCGTGCGCGGCAAGATCGTCTCCGAAGAAGGCATGACCGTCGAAGACTACGAAGACCATCTGGTGGACTGGGTAAGCAAGGTTCCGGGTGCAGAGTAAGAAAAATTTCCTAAATAGGAAAATAGTCATTGACACCGAAACGGTGGTCGTGTAGTCTTAGGACATAATCGGAGAGGTGGGCGCAGAACCCGCCACCGCGCTAACAAGTTTGTGCGGTCTCTTCGGGAACATTCTTACATTCAGGATAATTTGCATGTCTTTGCTTTCTTTGCAGAAGCGTGAGGCGGCGCGTGAACTTGTTGAGGGTTGGGGCGTGCCGTTGCACTTGCTCAGCCAGTTCAGCGGGTTGAGCGAGGCAACACTTGAGCGTTGTGCAGCAATGGAAAACTGGCAGGCGGAAGTGAGCATTCGCGAGATCAAAACCCGGCTGGTGCAGCAATTTGAGGCCATGATGGACCAATTGGCCCAGGGCAATGCTGACGCCGGTTTCGATGAAAAGCGGGTGCGGGCGCTCGCCGCCATGGCCAAGACGGGCGAAACAATCGCAGCGCTTTCCATACGCGCTGCCCATGACAAGCAAACCGGTTCATCTGAAAAGGGCAAAAAACTTGCAGAGCCAAAATCTGGATTGGGATCAGAAGATACACTGGCGCTTGATAAGCAACTTGAGAGCCTTATTGCGGGGCTTGCGTGAGCGACAGGGTGTTGCGGCACTGCTGGCGGCGCTTAGCGATGAACAAAAGTCCTATTTTGCCTTTCGCTGGCCAATCTGGGCAAGGGACGCCCAATTGCCGACCCAGTCGGACTGGACCAATTGGATGCTCATGGGCGGGCGCGGTGCGGGCAAAACCCGCTCTGGCGCCGAATGGGTGCGGGCCCTTGCCACGGGGGACCGGGCATTCGTGCGCAAGCCGGTCGGCCGTATTGCATTGGTGGGTGAAACCTATGGGGATGCCCGCGAAGTGATGGTGGAAGGGGAATCCGGCATTTTGGCGGTGCATCCAATGCGCACAAGGCCAAACTGGATCAGCTCGCGGCGGCGCATCGAATGGGACAATGGGGCGATTGCCCAGCTTTATTCATCCGATGATCCCGATGCCCTGCGCGGCCCACAATTTGGTGCCGCATGGAGCGACGAGCTTGGAAAATGGCGCAATGTGGAAGAAACGTGGAACATGTTGCAGTTTGGCCTGCGGCTGGGCGAATTCCCGCGCCAAATGATTACGACGACCCCGCGACCCATCGCGTTGTTGAAAAAAATCATAGCCGATGACCGAACAGTTCTGTCGCGCATGTCGACCCAGGAAAATGCCCATGCGCTGGCCCAGGGGTTTCTGGAGCGCATCGTTGGCACCTATGCCAATACCAGACTGGGCCGACAAGAACTGGAAGGGGAGATCATCGATGATCGACCCGATGCCCTTTGGCAACGCGACTTGCTTGAGCGGGCACGAATTGTGACATCCCCGCAGCTTAAGCGTGTGGTGGTGGCCATCGACCCGCCCATTTCGGGCAATGCCAATTCAGACGCCTGCGGCATTATCGTGGCGGGCCTTGGCGCGGATGATCGCGGATATGTGGTGCGGGATCAGACATTGCAGGCCGTATCGCCGGAAAAATGGTCAGCCATCGCAATCGCGCTGTACCGGCACTTTCAGGCCGATCGCATCGTGGTGGAAACCAATCAGGGCGGCGACATGGCAGAAAGTGTGCTGCGAAACTGTGCGGCCGATATTCCCGTGCGCCAGGTCAAGGCCATGCGGGGCAAGTGGTTGCGCGCCGAACCTGTCGCGCATCTGTATGAACGCGGACTTGTTTCCCATGTGGGCAAACTGCCCGAACTCGAAGATGAAATGTGTGACTTCGGGCTGGAAGGTTTGACTTCGGGCAAATCTCCCGACCGTGTTGATGCCCTGGTTTGGGCACTTACCGATCTGATGATCGACAAACGACCCACCCCGCGGGCGCGGGCGCTTTAACTCAATAACCAAACTGATCGGAACTCTTATGAGAGACTATTTTCGCTGGTTCAGACCGGCGCGATCAAGCGCGACCAAAATCGCGCAAACGGAACAGAAATCAGCCGGGCTCAGCAGCCTTTTTGCCATGTCAGGCATTGGTCAGGCGCGCTGGACCAACAGCGATTATGCAAGCCTGGCGCGGCGCGGTTTCATGAGCAACCCGGTCGTCTACCGATGCACACGGCTGATCAGCGAAACGGCAGCCGCAATTCCAGTGCTGGCCTATCGGGGTGCCGAGGAACTGGACCAACACCCCATGCTGGAACTGCTGGCGCGTCCCAACGGGCGGCACAGCGGCAAGGAATTCTTTGAAGCACTCATCGGCCATCTGCTGGTGGCAGGAAGCGCCTATGTGGAGCTGGTGGGCACGGATACCGGCCCGCGTGAACTCCATCTCCTGCGGCCAGACCGGGTGACTGTGCGAACCGACAAAGCGGGCTGGGTTGAGGCATTTGACTACACATTGGGCAGCTACAAACGCCGCCACCATGTCAGCGATACGGGTGAATGTGCTGTGATGCAGATATCCCTGTTTCACCCGCTCGATGATGATGCCGGTTTTGCACCGCTTCAGGCCGCGTTGATGGCGCTGGATGTTCACAACTCAGCCAGCCAGTGGAACAAGGCATTGCTCGACAATTCAGCCCGTCCTTCGGGGGCGCTGGTTTATGAATCCGGCGGCGGAAGTCAATTGTCGGATGAACAATTTGCCCGTCTCAAAACCGAGCTGGAAGAGGGCTATAGCGGTGCCACGCGGGCCGGACGGCCACTTCTGCTCGAAGGCGGCCTGGACTGGAAAGCCATGGGGTATAGTCCAAAAGACATGGATTTTGTCGAAGCCCGCAATGCGGCCGCGCGTGACATTGCGCTGGCATTTGGTGTGCCGCCAATGCTGTTGGGAATCCCCGGTGACAACACCTATTCCAATTATCTGGAGGCGAACCGGGCGTTTGTTCGGCACACGCTGCTGCCATTGATCAACCGCACCCTGGATTCATTTTCACATTGGCTGTGCCCTCATTTTGAACAGGGCGTTCGTCTGGCCATTGACGAAGATCGCGTCGAAGGACTGGCAGCAGAACGGGAGGCGATCTGGAAACGCCTGCGGGAAGCCGATTTCCTCACCGATGCTGAAAAGCGTCAGGCGGTTGGCTATTCCCCCCAACGTGGCGAGGAGGAGTAGTCACCGTGTTCGGATTACCCGTTCCTGCACCACTTCAGGACATTATCGCAGAAACGACGCCTGCTCTGTTGATGGCCAAATTTGTTGGTGCCTTAGCCGGGTCGGTGATTTCGGTGGCCTATGTGCTGCCACGGGGCAAGCGTGAAGCCTTCGTGCGGCTGGGCGTTGGTGTGGTCACCGGGTTGATTTTCGGCAGTGCTGCCGGCGTCAAACTCGCCGATATGCTGGGCGTTCTCGACAAGGTATCGGCATTTGAAATCACCCTGATTGGCTCCGCGTCTGCAAGCCTGTGCGCGTGGTGGACGCTGGGTGTTCTGGAGCGCGTGGCCCGTCAAATTTATCGCCCGCGATACCCAAGGCCTGTCGCATCACAAGAGAACGACAAGGAGTCGGAAACTTGAACTCACTGATCAATCAAACACTTCCCCCGGAACGAAAGCGCGCCGAAACGCAGGCATTGAACGTCGCAGATGACGGCACGTTCAGTGGCTATGCAAGCCTGTTTGGCAAGGTGGATCTTGGACGTGACAAGGTCGAACGTGGCGCATTTGCAGCTTCCCTGCGCCAGCGGGGCAAGCAGGGTATTCGCATGTTGTTTCAACATGATCCAGCCCAACCCATCGGGGTGTGGGAAGAAATCCGCGAGGATGCCCATGGCTTGTTTGTCCAGGGGCGCATTCTGCAGCAATCGGCAAAAGGGCGCGAGGTTCTGGAACTCTTGCGCGCCGGTGCCATAGACGGGCTTTCCATTGGTTTCAAAACTAAAAAAAGTCGCACCGATAAACGCCTGGGAGTTCGCGCGATCACCGAAGTTGATCTTTGGGAAATTTCCATCGTCACATTCCCCATGCTGCCCGATGCGCGGGTGCAACAGGTGAAGACGCACCCACCGCAATCGCCTTCTCGGACATTGCCAAGTGTGCGGAATTTCGAACGCTGGCTCACGCGAGATGCTGGGCTGACACGGAGCGAGGCCCGAATTGTGATCGCAAAGGGCTACGCTCAAATCGCAGGCAAGCAGGACGCTGCCAACTCATCTGCCACCGATCTGGCCCGCACCATCCGCGGTGCTGCACGATCCCTGGCAAGCCTCAACAACTTACGCGAAAGCAGAAAATGACAAAGAGTTCAAACGTTCCTGCCCCGGAAACAAAAATGGGCACCTCCAACGATATTGCCATTGCCTTTGACGATTTCATGCACGCCTTTGAAGAATTCAAAGGCAGCAATGACGAGCGTCTTGATCAGCTCGAAAAGCGCATGACGGTCGATGTGGTCACAGAAGAAAAAATGTCACGCATCAACCAGGCTGTGGACGAACAAAAGCGCCATCTGGACGCTCTTTTGCTCAAGAGTCAGCGCCCTAAACTGGGCGGCAATTCGCTTGAACACCCAGCCACCTGGGAACACAAGCAGTCGTTTGACGGCTACATTCGAAACGGCGACGAATCCGGATTGCGGTCGCTTGAAGAGAAAGCCATGTCAGCCGGATCCGACCCCGATGGCGGTTTTCTCGTGCCGGAAGAATTGTCAAATGATATCGGCAAACGTCTGGCGGCGATTTCGCCAATTCGCTCGATTGCAACGGTTCGGCAGGTCTCCGGTTCTGTGTTCAAACGTCCTTTCGCGTCGACCGGACCTGCCGTTGGTTGGGTGGGTGAGACGGAAGCTCGCCCGCAAACGGCAACCCCCAGTCTGTCAGAGCTTCAGTTTCCAACAATGGAACTCTACGCCATGCCAGCGGCCACGCCGTCATTGCTTGAAGATTCCGCCATCGACCTCGACAGTTGGATTGCCGATGAAGTGGAGGCTGCCTTTGCCGAACAGGAAGGCGCTGCCTTTATCAATGGCGATGGTGTGAGCAAACCAACCGGTTTTCTGACCGCACCAACCGTGGATGAGACCGCATGGTCCTGGGGAAATCTCGGCTATGTCCCCACCGGAGAAGACGGAGCGCTTGCCGCATCTAACGGCGCTGATGTTCTGGTGGACACGATTTACGCTCTGAAATCCGGCTATCGCCAAAATGCCAGCTTCGTCATGAACCGCCGCACCCAGGCCGAATTGCGAAAGCTGAAAGACGCAGATGGAAACTACCTGTGGCAGGCCCCTGCAAGCGCGGAAATGAAAGCCTCGCTCATGGGCTTCCCCGTGGTGGAAGCCGAGGACATGCCGGACATTGCAAGCGATGCAACGCCAATTGCTTTTGGCGATTTCAAACGCGGCTATCTGGTGGTCGACAGAACAGGCGTTCGGGTGTTGCGCGATCCATATTCCGCAAAACCCTATGTCCTGTTTTACACCACCAAACGTGTGGGTGGCGGCATTCAGGATTTCGACGCCATCAAGCTCGTCAAATTCGGCGCGGCATAGGTTCCTCCCGCCTGTTGGGGAAGCGTTAACAAGCCAGCGCTTCCATCGCCGAACGAACGGCCCCGTCTGCACCCGCAGCCGGGGCCGTTTTTTTTAAGGCTTGAACACATTCAGGGAGTTTCCAAATGACCATTGCTTTGATCACGCCACCAGCAAGCGAACCGCTTTCCATCGCCGAGATGAAAACGCACTTGCGCATCGACCATGACCACGAAGATGATCTTCTGTTGGAATTGTTGCGCGCCGCGCGCCAATACACTGAATTTGCCAGCGGTCAGAAACTGCTTACCCAGCTTTGGCGTCAATATGTATCGGGCATTTCCCAGGACCGATGCGTGACGCTGAAGGTTGCGCCGGTACAGTCCATTTCTGCCGTGATTGCCTATGATGCCGAAGGCGAACCATCGCCATTGAGCCTGGATGAATTTGATCTGGTGCGCGGCACAGAGCCGGTACAATTGCGGTTTTCGGACGGCGTCAACATGGGTCGGGCGGCCAATGGTTTGGAAATCGACATAATTGCAGGGCTGACAGATCTGGCAGTTGAGGTGCCAGATACGCTCAAACACGCCATTCGTTTGCTGGTTGCCCATTGGTACGAATTTCGCGGCGCGATCTCTCCACAACAGCAACCTGTGTCCCTGCCACCGGGTTTTGACAGTCTTGTGCGAGCCTATCGCCCGGTGCGTCTGGCATGAGGAGGGCACAATTTGACCCCGGCGCATTGCGACACCGGCTCACCTTGCTCAGGCCCGTTGAGACGCCTGATGGGTGCGGTGGGATACAGGTAACTTGGGAAAATGTTGCAACCGTTTGGGCTGCGCTAACGCCCGTTCGTGCCCGTTCGTTTCTGGAAGCGCAACAGGACAAGGACGAGGTGCGCATGATCATCCATTTGCGCCACCGCGATGATGTTGAAGCCGGTTGGCAATGCACCATTGGTGAGCGGATCCTTGAGATCGAAACCATTCACGATCCAGATCAACGGCGTTGCTATCTGGAATGCGAAGCCCGTGAACGGAGTGCCTGAACATGTTTCTCTCATTTCGATTTAAGCGGCGTCTTCCCAGTGCATCCCGTCTTACCAAGGCGGCCAGTTTTGAGCATCGGGCTCAGCAATTGCTGGATGACCTCGAAACGGCTTTGCAGGCGAGTAATTTGGAAACCAGCGGCGAAGTTGAGCTGACGCCGGGCGGTTCTGCCCAAATACGTCTTCGCACTCTGCCAGGCGACAAACTCAACCAATCAGGCGGTGGTCGTTTGCGCGACCGTGTGAAGGAGTACCTGCAATGACTTCCAGTGTCTCTCAGCTGATTACCGGTATTTTCAAAGCGCTGCTCACCGATGCAGAGCTCGTGACGCTGTTGGGTGGTGCCAAGATTTATGACCGGCTGCCGGAAAAAATAGAGCCGCCCTATGTGGTTGTCGGACGCACAACGACGAGCGACTGGAGCACATCCACCGAAGGCGGCGAGGCAATCACGCTGTTCATTCACGTGTGGTCCAACGCCCTGTCGGGGGATGAGGATTACCGCATTCAGGACCGCCTCAAACATGTGCTCGGCAGTGCTGAAATCGCCCTCCAGGACCATCAGTTAATCCACCTGCGTTTCCAGTATGCCGAAACTCGTCGCGACCGCCAATCGGCGCACGTTCACGGGGTCATGAGATTTCGGGGAGTGACCGAACCTCTCAACTAAATGCAAATTCCTCGGACCGGTCCGGAGGAGTGTCACAACTTTTCAAACAACAAAGGGTTCCATCATGACTGCACAAAAGGGCAAGGATCTGCTTTTGAAGATCAAGAACAGCGACGATACCAGCTACGTGACGGTTGCTGGAATGCGATCTCGCAGACTGGCATTCAATGCCGAGACGGTCGATGTGACCGATTTTGGCAGCGCTGGTCGGTGGCGTGAACTTTTGGCCGGTGCCGGTGTTCAGCGGGCCTCCATTTCGGGTGGTGGAATTTTCAAAGATGCCGAATCCGATGAACGGGTACGCCAATTGTTCTTCCAGTCACAGATTGTCGATTGGTCAATTGTTATCCCCGACTTTGGCACTGTCACTGGCCCCTGTCAGATTACCTCCCTGGAATATGGTGGCGAGCACACGGGTGAAGTGACGTTTGAACTGTCGCTGGAATCGGCAGGCCCGATGCTTTTTGAGGCCGTTGTGTGATGGCGAACCGACACCGAGGCGAAATCGTCGCACGTCTCAACGGGCGGGAATGGACCCTGTGTCTGACCCTTGGCGCGCTCGCAGAATTGGAATCTGCGTTTGAAGCTCAAGACCTGAACGCGCTGATCAAACGCTTTTCTTCCGGTGTCCTGTCGGCGCGTGAAATGCTGGAAATCATCGCCGCTGGCCTGCGCGGTGGCGGCTACCAATTGACCAAGGAAGAAGTGGAAGAAATGCAGGCCGACAACGGCGCTGTCGGCTTTGCAACGATTGTCAGCAATTTGCTTTCTGCAACATTTGGAACTGGTGAAAAAGAACCGGTTGCAACCGATGTCAAAGACTAACGAGCCCTTTCCCTGGCAACAGATCATGTCTTTTGGATTTGGCCTGTTACGGCTGTCACCGGCCCAGTTTTGGCAGCTCTCGCTGCCGGAACTGAAAGCCGCCATCGATTGTTACCGCCCCAATGAACAACCGTCGATCACCCGGCAATGGCTGGTCGATGCCATGCAGCAGCATCCCGACCGCGACGCCGTGCCCACCCATCAACCTTAGGCAGGAGAGACATAATTGGAAAAAATCGACGAAGTCATCATTCCCATCGAAGCCGACTTGTCCGGCTTTTCTTCCGCGCTGGGCGATCTGGAAAAGCAATCCAAGAGATTCGGCACCGCATTCAGTGGCACAATCAAGGGGGCGATCACAAACGGCAAGTCGTTTGAGGATACGCTGAAATCACTGGCTTTGCGCATGTCCAACATTGCGCTTTCTGCTGGTTTGAAACCGCTCGAAAACGCCACATCCAGCCTGGTCAACAATCTGTTTGGCAGCATTGGCAATAGTTTTTCCAGCGCTTCCGCAGGCTTGGGAAACGTCACACCGTTTGCAAATGGAGGCATCGTGACCGCGCCTACTTTGTTTGGAACCGGCAATCAAACGGGCCTCATGGGAGAGGCTGGCGCCGAGGCCATCTTGCCGCTGGCGCGCAATGCAAACGGCAAGTTGGGTGTGCAGGTCCAGGGTGGTGCAGCTTCCACCACCCACGTGACGTTTAATATTTCAACGCCAGATGTTGAGGGCTTCCGTAAGTCGCAAAACCAGATTTCGGCTCTTTTGGCCAGAACAGTGGAGCGGGGGCGGCGGTCCCTGTGATGCTCTGTCTTGTTCCCCTTGTTTCAAACGGAGACCTGTCATGCCCCAATTGAGTGAGTTTTCTGATGAACGGTTTCCAACCGATATCGCCTTCGGCGCAAGTGGTGGGCCCCAACGCAGAACCGAGATCATCACGCTGGCTTCGGGTAAGGAAAAGCGCAACCAGCGCTGGGCCGCCAGCCGCCGCAATTATGATGCGGGATTTGGAATCAAAGACCTCGATGCCCTGCACAGGGTTGTTGAGTTCTTTGAAGCCCGCCGCGGAGCGCTCATCGCATTCCGGTTTCGAGATCCATTGGACTGGAAGTCCTGCGCCCCGCTTTCGATCCCATCTGATCAGGATCAGTTGATCGGCACCGGCGATGGCGAAACATCAATGTTTCCCTTGATCAAGAGCTATGGGGATGGAGCCGATTCCTATGCCCGGCGCATTAGCAAGCCGGTGCCTGGTTCGATTGCGATCGCGGTCGATGGAACAGCGCAAACGGAAAGCGTTGACTTCAACGTGGATAGCACCACGGGCATGGTGACGTTCAACAGCGCAAGCATTCCAGCAGCCGCTACTTCCGTGACCGCTGGGTTTGAATTCGATGTTCCCGTGCGATTTGCCTTTGATGAATTGTCTATCAGTCTGGAAGCATTCAGCGCCGGTGATGTGCCATCGATCAATCTGATTGAGGTGCTGATATGAGAGAGCTTTCAACAGGTTTGAAGCAACATCTGGAAGCAACGGTCACGACCGTATGCACATGCTGGATACTGACCCGCAATGACGGTGTTAGGTTGGGCTTCACCGACCATGACCATGATCTGCTGATCGAAGATGTCGCCTGCAAAGCCAGCAGCGGGTTCTCCGCGTCTGAAGCGGCAAGCGAGCTTGGTCTGGCGACCGATGATCAGGAGATCGAAGGTGCACTCGACAGTCTGTCCATATCCGAGCGGGACTTGCAGGCGGGATTGTATGATGACGCTGAGGTGCAAGTCTGGACCGTCAACTGGCAATCGCCTGATGAACGGGCCCACCTGCGCACCGGATTGCTTGGAGAATTCAAACAACTCGATGGCGTCTTTCAGGCGCAACTCAAGGGGCTGACATCCAAACTGGATCGGTCAACCGCCAGAACATTTGCCCGCCATTGCGATGCGCTTTTGGGCGATGCCCGCTGCGGCGTTGATTTGAACAACAATGCCTTTGCCATGGAAGGCGTGGTTGAAGATGTGACGGATTCCCTCACATTTTCCTGCAGTGCCATCCAGGCCTATGAACCCAATTGGTTTGCATTTGGCCGGGTTGAATGGCTGTCGGGTGAAAATGCGGGATTGATCGGTGATCTGTCAGCGTCTGCGTCCACTTATCCTTCTGATTTGAAGCTTTGGCGCCCCATGCCATTTGCAGTGAAGGTCGCAGATACGTTTCGTGTGACCGCAGGCTGCGACAAGTCATTTTCACTCTGCAAATCGAAATTCGGCAATCATCTCAATTTCCGTGGATGCCCCCATATTCCCGGTAATGATTTTTCCTTGGGATATGCCGAAGAAGACGGAATCCACGACGGCGGCCCTCTGTTCGAATAACGGGATAAACAATGAAAACTGAAAAACGAGAGCGGGCGCGCATTCTCCAGGAAGCGCGTAAATGGATTGGTACGCCCTATGTTCACCAGACATCAGCCCTGGGAGCCGGGTGCGATTGCCTTGGCCTTGTACGCGGTGTGTGGCGGGCAACACAAGGCAATGAGCCGGAACGTGCACCCGCCTATTCGAGCGCGTGGGCCGATACAGGCAATCGGGAATTATTGTGGGAAATGGGACGTCGTCATTTCAATGAGGTGCCGCTGTCCAAAATGTCTGGTTCCGATGTCCTGCTGTTTCGAATGAAGCGCCACCGCGTTGCGAAACACCTGGGCATTGCAACGGGTGAGGGCACCTTCATCCATGCCTATGATGGCAATAACGTCGTTGAAAGTGCTTTGAGCCGCCACTGGCTTGGCCGCATCGTGGCCTGTTTCCGTTTTCCTTCCTTGTCAGATTGTGAGCTTCGCTAATGGCCACCGTTGTCCTGCAAGCCGTTGGTACAGCCGTTGGCACCGCACTTGGCGGCCCGGTTGGTGCAGTTATCGGGCGCACACTTGGTGCAATTGGTGGCTCGATCATCGACCAAAAATTGTTCGGCCCCGGCGATCAGGTGGTGGAAGGCCCGCGCCTGGACAATGTCAATATTCTTTCCTCACAAGAAGGTAGTCCGATACCGAAAGTCTACGGGTCGGCACGATTGTCCGGTGAAATCATCTGGGCAACCCGGCTCCAGGAAGTTCAAAGCACCCAATCCAGTTCCCAGGGTGGTAAAGGCCTTTCGGGGCCAAAAACCACGGTCAATAACTACGCCTATTTTGCCAATTTCGCCGTGGGCTTGTGCGAAGGGGAGATCGCCTGCGTGCGCCGCATTTGGGCCGATGGGAAGGAGATTGACCAGCGCGAACTGACATTTCGAACATATACGGGATCGCAATACCAACTGCCCGACGCCTTGATTGAAGCAAAACAGGGAGCAGGCAACGCGCCCGCCTATCGCGGCCTTGCCTATGTGGTGTTCGAAGGGTTGCCCCTGGAGCCTTATGGCAACCGCATACCCCAGATATCCATTGAAGTGATCAAGCCGGTTGGTCAGATCGAAAAGCATGTTCATGCGGTCAACATGATACCGGGCGCAACCGAGTTTGGGTATGACACTCAACCGGTGGTCGAGCGGGTAAGCCGCGTTGAGAATCGCTATCTCAATGCCAATCAAAAGATTGCCGAGACGGATTTTCTCGCGTCCCTTGATGAGCTTTGCGCGCTGTGTGCGAACCTCAAACAAATCAGCCTTGTCGTCGCGTGGTTTGGCAGCGACCTGCGCGCCGGTCAGTGTGTCATCAAGCCCAAAGTGGAGGTTGCCAGCCGGCAATTGTTGCAGGGCGAACCTTGGTATGTGGGCCCAACTCAGCGTAGCGCGGCTGAAAAGGTCAGCGAATATGAGGGCAGGATCGCCTATGGCGGCACACCCAGCGATGGCAGCGTGCTGCGCGCGATCGAGGAAATCAAAAGCCGGGGTCTGAAAGTCAGCCTCAATCCATTCCTGATGATGGATGTTCCACCGGACAATGAATTGCCGTCGCCCTATGGGGCAGACTTTCAACCCGCTTTCCCGTGGCGTGGCCGGATCACATGTGACCCGGCGATTGGTCTGGCCAATACGGCCGATCAGACACCGCTTGCCATTGCGCAAATCGCTGCATTCGTTGGCACATCCACCGCCAGCGACATCTATGTTTCCAATGCACGGGTACAGACCTCTAAACCGAACGAATGGAGCTACCGGCGTTTTGTGCTGCATTATGCCCGACTGGCGCAGATTGCCGGCGGGGTGGATGGATTTTTGATCGGCTCGGAAATGACCGGCTTAACCCGCGTTCGCGATGATGCAAACAATTTCCCCTTTGTGGCCGAACTCATTGCAATTGCGCAGGAATGCGCCTCGATATTGGGGTCGGGTACTGCCATCACCTATGGCGCGGACTGGAGCGAATATTTTGGTTATCACCCACAGGATGGAACGGGAGATGTATTTTTCAATCTCGATCCAATGTGGGCGTCATCTGCCATAAGCTCGGTGGGGATCGACAATTATATGCCGATCAGCGACTGGCGCGCCGAACGATCTACGTTTGATGAAGGGCGCAGTTCGACGGACCGCAACATGTTGTCCAGCCAGATTGCCGGTGGTGAAGGTTTCCACTGGTATTATCGCAATCCCAGCGACCGGGCCGAAGGGATACGCACACCCATTACAGACGGGTTCGGTAAGCCCTGGACATTTCGCTACAAGGATTTGATCAACTGGTGGTCGAACCAGCATTTTGACCGGGTGGCTGGTATGGAAGTTGCCACCCCATCCCCCTGGGTACCCCAGTCTAAGCCAATTGCCTTTACAGAATTTGGGTGTCCCGGCATCGATAATGGCGCAACGCAACCAAATGTCTTTGTGGATCGTAAATCCTCTGAAAGTGCAGCCCCATACTTTTCAAATGGTATGCGCGATGACGGCATGTCACTTGCCTATCTGGATGTTCAACAGGCCCATTGGGATCAAACCCACCCTCTGTTTTCCAGCGCAAATAATCCCGCGAGCAATCTAGACGGGCGGGCAATGGTCGATTTCGAGGCCAGCCAGCTATGGGCCTGGGACGCGCGACCCTATCCAGCATTTCCAAACAACGAATTGCTTTGGTCTGATGGGGAAAACTGGCAAACCGGACACTGGTTGAACGGGCGATTGGGTCGCGTCAGTATTGCAAATCTCATTGCGGAACTTCTTTTCGCCGCTGGGGTCAACAATTTCGATGTGACTGCCGTTGATGGTGTGATTGCCGGGTATGTTATTGGCCAGTCCGGCACCATACGCGGTGAGCTGGAAGGATTATTGGACCTCTACAGGATAACCGTCGACGAGCAAAATGGCGTGCTTCGCTTCCGCTCTGCCGGGGAAATGCCTGCAAACCTGCTGGACGAAACGCAGCTTGTGGATACCCGCAATGAGCCGGTGTTTTCGCAGGAGAGCGCCAGACAATCCGAACTTCCAGATGAAGCGCGCATTACCTATCTTGATCCGCAATTGGACTATCAAAACGCTGAAACAGTGATCCGGCGTGAAACCGGCAATGGCCGCTCACGAGCAGCGGCTTCCCTGCCCATGGTGATTGAAGATGAAGTGCTGCGCCCGATTGCAGAAAACTGGCTTCAGGAAAAGTGGACTGGCAGCAGATCCTACACATTTGGGCTTCCCCTGAACCGACGCGATATACAGGTGGGCGATGAATTTGTCCGCTCCAGCGAGCCCGACCAGCGGCTTAAAATTACCAGGATTGAAGAGGGCACCCACCTCAAGATATTCGCCAAGTCATTTCAGGTACTCTCAACCAAACCCGCTTTTGTGGGAAGAACCAACGCAAACCGGTCACTGCCCAGCTATCAACAACGTCCGCTTGTTCATTTTATGGACCTGCCCAGCCTGACCTTTGCCCGGGAAACCGCATCCAACTTCGTTGCGGTATCAGCCAAACCGTGGCCGGGCAGCATGGTACTTTATTCTTCTCCCAACAATGACGGCTTCGTTTTCAATCAGGTGATCGAAAAAAACGCCTCTTTGGGAGAACTCGCCGCGCCTTTAGCGCCCGCAAAGTTTGCTGGAAGGTGGGACTGGCACACCAAAATCATTGTGCGCCTGTTTGATGGCCTTCTGTCATCCGCACCAGATGTTCAGGTTTTCCGTGGTGCCAACGCAGCTGCCATTCGCACGCAAACGGGAGCCTGGGAAATTCTGCAGTTTCAGCAGGCCCAGTTGATATCCCAAAATGTTTGGCAATTGTCAGGATTGTTGCGCGGCCAGGCGGGAACGTTGGAAATTGCCGCATCGATTGTCAGCGAACAATCGGATTTTGTGCTGCTTAACGAAGCCGTTGAGGCCTTGGAGAATGCACAAAGGGACAGCCAATTGCCCCTGAACTGGCGAGTGGGTCGTTCAGGCTCCTCGCTGGATAGCGATGGATTTGAAGCGCAGTCCTTCGCGCCTGGCATCACCGGTTTGAAACCCTTCTCGCCTGTTCACGTTCAAGCCCGGTGGACCAGTTCCGGTGGCCTGAAAAGCAACTGGATACGAAGAGATCGCCTCAATGGTGACGACTGGGAGCCGATTGAAATTCCGCTCAGTGAGGAATTTGAACGATACCGGGTCGAAGTGTCGGATGGGTCTGGCAATACGTTGGAACGCGAAGTTTTCCAGCCTGAACTTGAACTTTCCCAATCCGAGCTGACGGACATTTTTGGCACGGTCCAATCTGAACTGACCCTGCGCATTTCCCAGCTATCAGCCGCCATTGGAGCGGGGACGGCAGCAACTTTTGTCTTATCCAACCCATGAAGGAAATTCCTATGAATGATCTAAAGCCCTGGTATCAGTCGAAAACGATTTGGGGGTCGCTTGTGGCCATCGGCGCTGCATTGGCTTCTGCGCTGGGATATCCAATCGATCAGGCAACACAATCCATGATGGTGGAATCACTGCTTCAACTGGCAACCGTTGGTGGCTCTTTGTTTGCGATATTTGGTCGCTTGAGCGCCACGTCTGAAATCCAATGAACCTGTTGCGTTGAATTTCTGGAGCGTTGTGGCGATTCTGGTCAGTCTTCTGGCCCGGATCGCCTCCCACCTTGTTAAGAAGAATGCGGTGGCCCGACATGTTGAAAATCAAATTGCCAAACGCAATCAAAGGCTGGCGAGCGCCGCACGTGCCCGTCTCGATATGGCTCAGCGTATGCGTGACACTGACAAGCTGCGCCAGGACGACGGATACCGCCGGGATTGATCTGTCGTGCCTTGCGCTGGCACCCATTGGTTGGTCGCAACGCGACACTGACTTGACCATAGCGGCGATTAAGGGGCACAACGCCGTATGGAAATCCCTGTGTTCGGGAGTGCATAAATGACAGGTTGCGAAAACTATTCATGCGCGGTTCAGCTTTGGTCTGGTATCTCACCTGCATGAAAACACTTCGAACCCTATTTATGGTATTTTTGACAGGCACGGCGGCGTATGCGGCCTTGCCGACTCATTTTGCCCATGCCGACGCCTGTAGCGCCAAGGCGCGCAATGTCGCCGCTTCCAACCGTGGCCGGGTCGTTTCCGTTCGAACGGTGGGAAATAATTGCCGGATCCAGATTTTGGTCAAATCCCGAAAAGGGCCTCCTGCAAGGCGCACAATTGTAGTGCGCAAATAATCCACTGGGTTGGGGAGCTTAGCAGATGCGTATTTTATTGGTCGAAGACGACCTTGATCTTAACAGACAATTGAAGGATGCGCTGAGCGAGGCCGGATATGTTGTCGACAGCGCAACCGATGGCGAGGAAGGCCATTTTCTGGGTGACACGGAACCCTATGACGCTGTCATATTAGACATTGGTTTGCCCAATATGGACGGCATCAGCGTGCTGGAGGCCTGGCGCCGTGACAATCGCACCATGCCCGTTCTGATGCTGACCGCACGGGACAGATGGAGCGACAAGGTTGCCGGAATCGATGCCGGTGCTGACGATTATGTGGCAAAACCGTTTCATACCGAGGAAGTGCTCGCTCGTCTGCGCGCGCTCATCAGGCGGGCAGCCGGCCATGCATCATCCGAAATAGAAATTGGCCCGGTGCGCCTTGATACACGCCAATCGCGCGTGACAATGGACGGCAGCCCGGTCAAGCTGACCTCCCATGAATACCGGCTCATTGCCTATTTGATGATGCACAAGGGGCAAATCGTTTCGCGCACAGAGCTGATTGAACATTTGTATGATCAGGACTTTGACCGGGATTCAAACACAATCGAAGTGTTTGTGGGCCGGTTGCGCAAAAAATTGCACTCGGATGTGATTGAGACGGTGCGGGGGCTCGGTTATCGGGTCTGAACAGCGTGGCTAATTCGACACCTTTTTCCCTATCCTCCAGGCTGCTTTTTTACCTGACGATCTGGATATGTCTTGCGCTTTTGGCGACAGGTTTTCTGATTTCATCCATATATAAGCGGAATGCGGAACAGGAATTCGTCAATCTGCTCAATGCCCATGCGGACAATGTCATCGGTGCCGTGGAAGTTTCGGGCGGTGGAACAATCCAAGCATCCCCAAATTTCGGCGACCCGCGTTTTTCAACGCCCTTGTCAGGCTGGTTTTGGGCTGTTTCTCTGGCCGACAAATCCACGCTTCCCCTTGTTCATTCAGCTTCGCTAAGTGGGGACGCATTGCAGCTTGCCGAAGCAGGCTCTCCGCCATTGGACGCCAATTTCCGCCGCAGTTACACGCTGCAAGCGCAAGATGTGGCGTCGGAGGTTTTGGAGATCCAACTCTATTTTGGCGATAACGAAGAAACGCTTTATCAGGTTGTGGTGGCAGGCAACCGTTCTTCCCTGGAGGAATCGGTTGAGGATTTCACAAACACATTGATCATGTTTTTCGTGCTGTTTGGGCTTGGCACCATCATTGTTGCCTTGGTCGCCATTCGTTTTGGCCTGCGACCTTTGCGATCAGCTGCCAATGAGTTGGAAGATATCCGCGAAGGCCGCTCCTCTGAACTGACGCGGGAATATCCCGCGGAAATCAGACCCCTGGCAACTCAAATTAACGCCCTGATCGGGGCCAACAGATCGGTGACCGAAAGAGCCCGAACCCAGGTGGGGAATTTAGCCCATGCGCTGAAGACGCCTTTGGCTGTGGTCGCGAACGAAAGCCGAAACCCGGCAAAATCTTCCTGGAAAACTGTGGAAAGCCAGGCGGAACTAATGGAACTTCAGATCAGAAATTATCTGGACCGCGCGCGCATATCGGCCCAGCGCGGCACGCTCATGTCTCGCACGGATTTCGTCACAACCGTCAAACCGTTGCTTAAGCTCTTTACCAAGCTCAATGAGGGTGTCGATTTGGTCCTGGCGCAAAAGTCCCAATCGGCTGTCATCATTATCGAAGAGCAGGACTTGCAGGAAATTGTCGGAAACTTGCTCGAAAACGCCGTACGTTTTGCAGCCTCGCGGGTTGAAATCATTGGCCTGCCTGCCAGCAAAATTGGCCTGCCTGCCAGCAAAGGGGCTAAGGGCGGTACCAATTTTATCTTTGAGATTCATGACGATGGTCCGGGAATGACGCCAGAGGAATGCAACCGCGCCATCAAACGGGGCGAGCGGCTGGACGAAACCAGCGCCGGTTCCGGCCTTGGTCTGGCCATCGTCAAGGACATCGCTGTTGAGTATGGCGGCACTTTTGAATTGACCAAAAGCGCACAAATGGGCGGACTTTGCGTGCGGATAGGCCTTCCAATGGTCTCAATTTCATAGCATTACACGTTTTGAAAAAGTTTGATTGGTGGCCTGTGAATGCTGACTGGATTGCGAATATTGTGTGCAGGCATTCTGCTGTGTTCTGTCGCCTCCTGTAGCGCAATCACCCGTGACGGCGCGCAAACCTCTGGGCCACTTTCAGGCACTGGAGGTTCGGGCGTAGCGCTGGCGTTTCAGGCAGATACCAAATTTGCCAAATTTTTGGGGTCCGAAGGCCGGCGAAAAGTAACCCAGGCTGAATTCAGTGCGTTGAACAATGCTGATGCTGGCATGCGCGTTGAATGGAAAGATCAAACAAAACAAGCCTCCGGTTGGGTGGAAGCGTTTCAACTGTTTAAGGTGGGGCAAAAGAGATGCCGCCGTTTTCAACATGAAGCACGTGCCAAGGATGTGCGTCAGGAAGTTCGCGCCACAGCCTGCAGGATTCCAGGTGGGGATTGGCAACTTGTTGAATAGCACGTTAATCAAGCCTTCGGCTCGCAAGTTAGTGATGACGTGCCGCATTGCGTTACCCAATTGATGGTTTAACAAGTTCTCATGTTATTTTGGGCAATATCGATTGGTCTGGTTGGCGTGGCGGTGATTTCCGTGCTGGTGCCTTTGGCGCGAACACCAGAAGACACGCAGGCCGAGGTTTCCTCCTCAGACATTTACAAGAGCCAACTCGAACAGGTTGAAGCCGATATCGCTGAAAATGGCGATCCTTCTGGTGTTCTGGCGGCTCAACGCGCCGAAGTCGCAAGGCGTTTGTTAAGAGAAGAGCGCTCCGGCAAACGGGCGCAATCGTCCCGCTCCGCCTCCAACATGTCTGTGCGCCTGGCCAGCATATTTGCCCTGGCTGTAATCCCGGTCGTATCGTTCGGCACTTATATTGCTGTGGGAAAGCCCGGGCAGGGGGATTTTCCCATCAGCGCCCGCGCCGCCCTGCCGCTGAACGAACGCCCGATTGGCGATCTCGTTAAGATTGCCGAACAACACCTGGCGAAAAATCCTGAAGATGCCCGCGGCTGGCAGGTGATCGCCGATGTTTACCGGCGCTTGAACCAGCCGGCGAAAAGGGCGCGCGCGCTGGAACAGGTGGTACGCATCAACGGCGAATCGCCGCCACTCAAAGTGGAAATTGCCGAAGCGCTGACGATTGCTGGTGGCAATATTGTGCCAGCCCGCGCGCGAATAATGTTTGAAAGTGCTTTGGGCGAAGACCCGTCTTTGACTAAAGCAGCGGTCTATCTTGCCCTGTCGTTGGAACAGGAAGGGAAAATTCCCCAGGCCCTGGCACGTTGGCAGGCCATCGCTGGTCAAAAGCCAGCTTCACCGGAATTTACGCCATTTGCCCAACAACGGATCGCAATGATCCTGTCGCGCGGTGCTGACCAGAAAAACACTGCTGCCGCAGAATCTGACGCCGGCGATGGGTCCACCCAGGAAATGATCGCCAATATGGTCAATGGCCTTGCGCAAAGATTGGCGGAAGACGGTGGCTCGGTGGAAGAATGGACGCGGTTGGTGCGCTCATACATGGTGCTGGAACGCGGCCATGAAGCAGCACTGGCGTTAAAGGCTGCCCAGGACGAACACCGCAGCGACGATGCCGCAGTCGCGCAACTGGAGAAACTGCGCAACCAGTTTAAAGTGCCGCTATTGGCCACAACGGAAGGATCAAATAATTGACTCGTCGTCAAAATCGGCTTTTGTGGATTGGAATGATCGGAAGTGTGCTGACCGTTGCGGTGGGCCTGATGCTATATGCCCAGCGCGCCGGAATCAGCGTTGCCATAAGTCCGTCAGAAGTGCGTCAAGCCAATATTCCAGCCGGTCAGAATTTCAGATTGTTCGGCCTGGTTGAGGAAGGGTCCGTCGAACGCGGGGACGGCTTGCAAGTTAAATTCGTGTTGAGTGATGGCGATGAAAAAATCGCCGTTCAGTTCAACGATATTTTGCCGGACCTGTTTCGTGAGAAACAAGGCATCATGACGGAAGGTGCATTGCATCCAAATGGCGAATTCGTGGCAAGCAAAGTGTTTGCCAAGCATGATGAGAATTACATGCCAGCCGGCGTTGCTGATAAATTGAAAGAGAAGGGCGTCTGGAAAGGTGGTGACCAGTGAATGTAACCGTTGAACTGGGCCATGTGGCGCTCATCGTTGCGCTGTCGCTTTCATTGGTGCAAAGCATCTTGCCAATCTGGGGCGCGCAGGTGGGCTCAGCGAAGCTCATGGCAACAGGCATCACAACCAGTCTGGCCAGTTTTGGCTTTATTGCGGTTTCCTTCTTTTGTTTGATGTGGGCCTATGCCCAGTCCGATTTTTCAGTTGTGAATGTGTGGCAAAATTCCCATTCGCAAATGCCTTTCATTTATAAGTTGAGTGGCACCTGGGGGAACCATGAGGGTTCCATGCTGCTTTGGGTATTGATTTTGGCCCTGTTCGGCGCCTGCGTGGCAGCGTTTGGCGACAATCTCCCCGCACGGTTGAAAGCGAATGTCCTTTCCGTCCAGGGGTGGATGATCCTGACATTCCTGTTGTTCATTGTTCTCACATCAAACCCGTTTGAACGTCAGGTGCCTGTGCCGGAAGGACAAGACCTCAACCCCATCCTTCAAGACATTGGATTGGCCATCCACCCACCCATGCTTTACATTGGGTATGTCGGGTTTTCGGTGACATTTTCATTTGCAGTTGCAGCCCTCATTGAAGGCCGCATGGATTCCGCATGGGCACGTTGGGTGCGGCCATGGACCATGGCTGCTTGGATATTCCTCACCGCAGGCATCGCCATGGGCTCTTACTGGGCCTATTACGAACTGGGCTGGGGCGGCTGGTGGTTTTGGGATCCGGTGGAAAATGCCTCATTTCTCCCCTGGTTGTCCGGAACAGCGCTATTGCATTCTGCATTGGTCATGGAAAAGCGCGATGCGCTGAAAATCTGGACCGTTCTTCTGGCGATCATCACCTTTTCGCTGTCCCTTTTAGGCACCTTCCTTGTCCGTTCCGGCGTGCTGACATCGGTTCACACATTTGCCTCCGATCCCACACGCGGTTTGTTTATCCTGGCAATCCTGAGCGCATTTGTGGGCGGTGCGTTCTTCCTGTTTGCGCTGCGTTCTTCGCGGCTGGAAGCGGGCGGCCTGTTCGCACCGATTTCCCGTGAGGGCGCGCTGGTCTTCAACAATGTCATATTGTCCACAGCCGCTGCCACGGTGCTTGTGGGGACATTGTACCCGGTTGTCTATGAGGCGCTGACCGGCGCAAAAATTTCGGTTGGCCCCCCGTTTTTCAACATGACCTTTGGACCGCTCATGTTGCCGCTCCTGTTGCTCATTCCCTTTGGTCCATTAATGGCGTGGAAGCGGGCTGATATACGCGGCGTGTACCAGCGTCTGCTGTTTGCGCTGATTTGCGGTATTGTTGCGCTGGTCGTGACCATGGGGCTTACCCGCGGCGGCCCCTGGCTGGCACCGGTGGGTGTTGGATTGGCATTTTGGCTCATTGTTGGCTCATTTGCCGAGGTCTTTCAAAAGAGTGGATGGCCCGGCGTTGGGTTGTCGCGCGGCCTCTCCAGACTGGTCGGCCTCAAGCGTTCAATCTGGTCCACAGCCATTGCCCATGCCGGAGTTGGCGTGATGCTGTTGGGCATCGTGGCCGTCACATCTTATGAAACAGAGACTGTGGCTGCGCTGAAAGTGGGTGAAACTGTGGAGGCGGGTGACTTCCAGATCAAATATCTGGGGTTTGTCACTCAAAGCCAAAACAATTACACGGAAGACCGTGCAGAGCTTGAAGTTTATCGCGACGGAGAACTGGTGAGAAATTCCGGCCCCGCCAAACGCTTTTTCCCAGCGCGTCAAATGCCAACATCCGAGGCAGCCATCGAAACATTTGGCTTCTCCCAACTCTATATTTCGCTGGGCGAGGTCAAACCCAATGGATCGGTGGCCCTTCGCATTTGGTGGAAGCCGCAGATATTGTTGATCTGGATTGGCAGTATCCTGATGGTGTTCGCTGGTGGGTTGTCGTTGAGTGACCGCAAACTGCGGATTGGCTCGCCAAACCGAGCCAAAAACAAGCAGGTGGCACCCAATGCGGCTTAAGTCACTTTGCGCGTTTCCCGCAGCCATCTTAGTGTGCGTTTTGCTCAGTCTGTCTGCGATTGCCGAGGAACGGCTTGAGGGTGGCCTTGAAGATCGTGCGCGGGCGCTGTTTTCCGAGCTGCGTTGTGTTGTATGTCAAAATCAGTCCATCGATGAATCCGACGCTGACGTGGCCAAAGATCTGCGTGCAATAGTTCGCGAACAGATTGTGGCAGGCAAAACCGACAAACAGGTGCGCGCCTATCTTGTGAATAGATATGGCGAATTTATCCTGCTGAATCCCGTTGTCGCTTGGCACACCATCATCCTTTGGCTCACGCCCCTGTTGCTGCTTATCGGCGCATTTGCAGCGCTATATTACATCGTTCGCAACCGGGGAATTGCGCAAACGAGTACCCTGTCAGAGGAAGAAGAGCGGCAATTGGCCAAGATGCTGTCTAAGCGGGACTAGAGTCCCGATTCTGGCTAAGCCACCATTATTGTTACGAAATTGTAATTTTCGTGCCCTTCAAACTGCACAATCAACCTTCATCTAGACCAGCAACGGCATCTTTGCCTTGCAATTTTGATGATGAAGGATCGATCAATGTCAGTGCTCAAAAAATCCACCACTTTGCTTTCAACTGTCACCGCCGCAACGCTTGGGCTGGGAATTGCGCTCTCGCCCATGGCTGTGCCTCACTATGCATATGCAGATGCCGTGAAAGTCACCGCACCCCAGGCACCCAGCTTTGCCGATGTCGTGGAAGCAGTTTCTCCAGCTGTGGTCAGCGTTCGGGTCAAAGCAAGTGTGCGCCCTGCGTCAGACCGCTCTGGCCCCCGGTTTGGATTTCGCGACCTCCCCAAAGACCATCCTTTGCGCCCTTTCCTGGAGCGTTCACCCCGCGGTGGCGATGAATTTGGATCACGGCGAGGCAAGATCAGGCCGGCGACGAGCCAAGGCTCAGGCTTCTTCGTGTCAGAGGACGGTTATGTGGTAACCAATGACCATGTGGTCGATAACGGATCGAAATTCACCGTTGTGTTGCACGATGGAACGGAAGTCGATGCCACACTGGTTGGAAAAGATCCAAAGACCGACCTTGCCGTATTGAAAGTGGAGGCCACCCAAAAGTTCACCTATGTCGCCTTTGCCGATGCTAAAAGCAGAGTGGGCGAATGGGTTGTCGCAGTCGGTAATCCCTTCGGTCTTGGAGGCACCGTCACGGCTGGAATCGTTTCGGCCAGTGGACGGGACATCGGTTCTGGCCCCTATGACGACTATGTTCAGATCGATGCTGCGGTGAACAAGGGCAATTCAGGCGGCCCCGCCTTTAACCTGTCTGGCGAAGTTATTGGCGTGAACACCGCCATCTTTTCGCCAAGTGGCGGCAATGTGGGCATCGCATTTGCAATTTCTGCAAAATCGGCAAAAGCCGTTGTCGATGATCTTATCAAAAATGGATCGGTCGTTCGAGGCTGGCTTGGCGTGCAGATCCAGCCCGTCACCCAGGATATTGCCGATTCGATTGGCCTGGAAAATACGGCCGGTGCCATAATCTCAGAAGCCCAGGAAGACAGCCCGGCAAAAACAGCAGGATTGCGATCCGGCGATGTCATCGTCAAGGTGGATGATCAGGAGATTGCAGACCCCAAGCGGTTGGCGCGTGTGATTGCAGGTTACAAGCCAGGTTCAAAGATCAATGTGGACATCATCCGTTCCGGTGATGCCAAAACTATTGCCGTTGATCTGGGCGTCCTGCCGGGTGATGCGCGCAAAGCTGCGCTGGTTCAAAAGGAGCCAACCGAATTGGCCCAGCTTGGTTTGTCGATTGAACCAACCGGTGAGGGCGTTGTCGTTTCATCGGTTGATCCGGCAAGCGGTGCGTCCCAAAAAGGCGTGCGTGTGGGAGATCAGATTGTCTCCATCAACGGACAGGAAGTGCAACAGATTGCCGATGTGGGCGATGCCTTGGCAGATGCCGTTGGATCCGGCCGAAAAGCGGTTCTGTTCCAGCTGAAATCACAGCGCGGCAGTCGCTTCGTGGCCTTGCCCATCGACGCAAGCTAACGGACTTTGCAGTGAAAGTTTGCAAGTTGAGCATTTAAACTTACGTGTGGGGGAGGGGCAGCCGCTTCTTCCCCCACATGGGTGTTTCGGGGTTCGTTGGTAAGGAGAGACCGTGCGCATTTTTCTTGTTGAAGATGATCTCCAGCAAGCACAACAATTGATTGTTGCGCTGGAAGGGCGCGGTCATGTGGTTGACCATGCGGCGAGCGGGTTTGAAGCGCTGGGCAAGGTTCATGGTGGTCCGTGGGATGTGATGATATTTGACCGAATGTTGCCTGAAATGGATGGCCTGACAGTCATTGAGCAGATGCGCCAGGATGGCAATCATACGCCTGTGCTCATTCTTTCTGCGCTTGGGCAGGTGGATGACAGGGTGTTGGGCCTGCGCTCCGGTGGCGATGATTATCTCAGCAAGCCCTATGCGTTTGAAGAACTTCTTGCCCGCATCGAAATCCTGGCCGCCAGGGCGAAGACGGATCCACAGGCGACGTCGCTCAAGGTGGCTGATCTGGTGTTGTCCAGGCTTGACCAGCAGGTGGCGCGGGGTGGCGCGGAAATTGTGCTCCAGCCCAAGGAATACAAGCTGCTGGAATATCTGATGCAAAATGTGGGCCGTGTTGTTACCCGCACTTTGTTGTTGCAGCACGTGTGGAACCTCAATTTTGACCCTCAAACCAATGTGGTTGATGTCCACGTTTCAAGGCTGCGTTCAAAGATCGACAAGGGCAGACAAGTGCCCTTGCTTCGCACGGTGCGTGGAAAAGGATACATTCTGGAAGACCCGTCAGCGGAAAACGACACGTAACAATGGAATGGTTTAAGCAATTCACCAGAACCACTGCCGTTCGGCTGACGCTGGTGTATTCTCTTGTGTTTGGGTTGCTGGCCATCAGTGTCGTATTATACATCAGCTTCAACACGGGCCGCCTGCTGATCCAGCAATTTCAGATTTCCGTAGATGAGGAAGTGCAGGAAATCGCCCGATCTGCCCGAAACAACGGCCTGCGCCGCATCATTCCCATGATCGAAACCAGGTCGAGCTGGCCCGGATCCAACCTGTACATTGTTGCCGATGCCACAGGGCGCATACTTGCCGGCAATGTGCGCGATCTCGACCGAAGTCTGCTGTCTCAAGACGGTTGGAAATTGCCACCATTCTCCTATCAGCGATTTGAGGAGGGCCCACCTTTGGCCCGGAAAGCGGTCGCCCGTGTTTTTTCCTTGCCGGGAAATCTCAAATTGCTGGTGGGTCGCGATATCGGTGAGGCTGAAAGTTTTCGGCGCATCGTTCTTCAGGCCTTCATCATTTCCCTTATGGTCATCGTATTCACCGGCCTCTTGTTGTGGTTCATCGTGGGGCGCCGTGCGCTTCGACATCTCGACAGGGTGACCAAATCCAGCCAGCGGATCATTGCCGGAGATTTATCCCAAAGACTGCCGCTTTCCGGATCGGGTGATGAATTTGATCGGCTGTCTGTCAATTTGAACATGATGATTGAACAGGTGGAAACACTCAACAGCGGCATCCGCCAAATGTCTGACAATATCGCCCATGACCTGCGTACACCGCTCACACGATTGCGCAACACGGCAGACGCTGCGTTGAATTCGAATGCCACCACAGACGACAAGGTAGCGTTGGAAAAGATCGTCCAGGAAGCGGATCAGACAATTGAGACTTTTGAAGCGCTGCTGACGATTTCCAAAATTGAATCCGGCGCACGGTCGCAGGAATACGAAGAATTTGATGCCGCCCAAATGCTTGTTGATGTGTTTGAGCTCTATGAACCAACAGCGGAGGAACGGGGTGTCGAATTGCAGTTGGACGCTACACCGCCTCTTTTGGTCCGTGGCAATCAGGCATTGCTCGTGCAGGCAATTGTCAACCTGGTTGAGAATGCACTGAAATACGGCACCACAAATGACACGCCGAAACTGACCCTGTCTGCCTATGCAGACGCGACCGAGTTATTCCTCGTCGTTAACGACAATGGTGAAGGCATTGCACCGGAGGATGTGGATCGGGTGCAGGACAGGTTTGTGCGGCTTGACCGCAGCCGAACCCGTAGTGGCGTGGGGCTGGGTCTGTCATTGGTTCGCGCTGTCGCTGAACTGCATAAGGGAGAACTCGCCTTGCTGTCCGCCGGGCGGGGTCTGAAATGCCAACTGAAAATTCCCAGAACCTGACCCGCCCTCACGCATCGCGGCGAGGGCGCATTGAAAATTCTTAGGCTGCGATTTCCTCGTCTTCTTCCAGTTCCAGACTGGCCTGGCATTCGATGGGCAGGCGCACGGATACGCGCGTACCGTCACCTTCGACGGATTTGATTTTCAATGAACCGCCATGCAATTGAGCCAGGGAACGCGCAATGGCGAGACCAAGTCCGCTGCCCTTGTGATCTTTTGTAAATTGGTCCTGAACCTGTTCAAACGGCTTGCCCAAACGCTTCAGTGCCTCGGGAGAAATGCCAATGCCATTGTCTGCGATCAGGATTGAAATCGACGATTTTGTCTTGCGCGCCGAGACGGTGATCTTGCCGCCATTGGGCGTAAATTTCACTGCATTTGACAACAGGTTGATGAGGATCTGTTTGACCGCCCTGCGATCCGCCGTCACTGTAAGGGCGTTGGGGATGCGCTGTTGAACGCTCAATTCGGCCTGCTCCGACTGAAAATGAATGATCCGCATGGATTCATTCAGCAATTCGTTGAGATCGACCGTTTCCGGATTGAGTTCAAATTGCCCGGCCTCAATTTTGGACATATCCAACACATCATTGATCACGCCCAGAAGGAAGCTGCCTGAATGGTGGATATCTTCGGCGTATTCTTCATATTTTTCTGAACCCAGCGGCCCAAACATTGTGTTGCGCATGATTTCAGAGAAACCGATGATGGCATTGAGCGGCGTGCGCAATTCGTGGGAAATATTGGCCAGGAATTCAGATTTCGCCCGGCTGCCCGCCTCGGCCTTGTTTTTCTGCTCGCTCAGGTCATCGGCCAGTTCGACCAGTTTTTGAGCCTGATATTCAAGCTTTCTTTGCGACGCGCGCAGATCGGCAATTGTCGCTTTCAGCTTGCCTTCGGATTCAACCAGCTTTGCCTCATTGCGCTTGATCAGGGTAATGTCTGTGCCAACGGAAACAAAACCACCATCTTGGGTTCGGCGCTCGTTGATCTGCAACCAGCTGCCATCCTGAATTTGTGCCTCGAAGGTCTTGGAGCCGTTTTCCAATGCCGGCGTTGTCGCGACCTGGGTGCGAATGCGCGGCTTGCGGCTTTGTTTCATCACTTCTGCATAGGGCGTGCCGGTGACCACGCCACTGGCAGGCAGATTGTATAATTGCTGATATTTGCTGTTGCACATGACCAGACGCTTTTTTGCGTCCCACAGCACAAACGCTTCCGAGATATTCTCAATCGCATCATGAAGACGAATGTCTGCATCGCGAGATTTGCGCTTGAAAGCTTCCTGCTCACTGATATCAACGGCGATGCCAATCAGGTGCGGGTCAGCCCCCTTGTACCACACAAGTTCAGCCCGCATCCGCATCCATACCCAGGTGCCCGATGAATGCATGATCCGAAACCGATGGTCGATCTGTCGTTTCGAACTGTTGAAAGCGCTGTTGGCTAACATGGCGATGTCCGGGTCGTCGGCGTGCAACATGCCAGATAGTTCTGCATAGCCAATGACCCGGTCGGTTGCTTCCATCCCTAACAGTTCGAACATGGAGCGGGACCATACAATGCGTCCTCGGGCCAGATCCCAGTCCCAAAGTCCGCAATGCCCCCGCGCAAGAGCCGTATCGAACCGGGCACTGTTTTCCATGAAGACGGCATCGGCTTCCCGCGCCCGCGCGCCTTGGGAAAAATAGGCATATAAGATAACCAGCATAACCGTGCTGGTTGCCAGAAACAGAATAATGTTGAGCTTGAGCGAATTGCGCCAGATTGAGAAAAGCGCATCATGGGTTTGTACAATCAGCAATCCGCCAATGGCGTTTTGCGTGCTGTCTACAAGCCTGCGATAGCTGCCGATGACGGTGTGTTTGCCGTCCAGATCAAACGTTTGAACGCCCGCATCTTCTGCCGATGCTTCCAGCAAATAGTGTCCGTTGAGTACCCGCTTCAATTGCACTCCGATATAGAGTGCATCCTGCGCGGTGGACGCAACGATCTTTTTTTCACCATCTACCAGATATGCGGTTCTACCCTGGGTAGAAAAGTCCGATGGCATGGCATCCTTAAGAAAGGCTTCCGCCAGCGTTGGGCTTTTCAAGGCTGCTTCAAGCACCGGGTTGGAGGCCAGATACAAAGCCGCCAGTTCGGAAGATGTGGCGATCACCTGCTTGGCATTGCCCTCGGTCTGGCTCGCATTGGAAAGCATTGCCACGCCCCGTGCGGCGGCAACGAGCACCAACAGTGTTACGATCAATAGGGGAATGGCGCGGCGCAGAAGCGCCTCCGACTGAAGCACACGGCTCCAGGACGGAATGGAAAAAAGTTGCGAGTGTCGCAACGGGTCCGCTGGATAGTGAGAAGAGGTGGAGGTGTCGATTCCGCCGAAACGATGTTTCAGCGAATCCCAAATTGTGCCGCTAACGCGCGTAGCGCTGCTATGCTCCATTATTACCCCATGAACTTGATTACCCGATCCGCAGGTACCCGAGACTCGCCTGTGACCTCCCCAAACGAATCAGTCCATTTGAATCCACTCGAATCGCCATGTCCACCCCCAATTTTATGAAATTGGACAAGAGCAAAAGTGTCAGCTGAGCATTCGGTCCACAATTTCCTGAACATCCCGCGATAACCCATCGCTGCGCGCAATAGACTGGAGGGATTTGCGGGCATGTTTTTGGCGCGTGCGATCAAACATTTTCCAATTGTTCATCAATGTCAGCAAACGGGCTGCAATCTGAGGATTTGTGCGATCCAGAGCCATGATTTGACGGGCAAAAAATTCATATCCCTTGCCATCGGCGCGGTGAAAACCACTGTAATTGGCCATGGCAAACGGGCCCAACAGGCTGCGTGCCCGGTTCGGGTTTTTGAGCGTATATTGTGCATGGCGGCTGAGCTTGCGCATGCGGCCCAGCGCCGATTTTCCAGGAATGGTCGCCTGAAGCGAAAACCATTTGTCGAGCGCCAGATCGTTGTTTTTGTAGCGCTTGTAAAATCTTTCCAGCGCATCATTAGCCAGCGTCTTGTCACCTTGAAAATGCGTCAAATAGGTGAGTGCGGCTAATCTGTCCGTCATGTTTTTGGTAGAGCGAAACTGGGATACGGCAAGTTTGGTCGCCGCTTCTTGACCGCTGGCAACTGCCAGTGAAAGGAATCCGTTTTTCAGTGCCCGTAGGCCAACGGCCTCCAGATCACTGGCCTGATTTTCAGACCGTTTCAGTGAGCGATAAGCCTTTAACCCACGCTCGCCAATTTCATTGCCAAGGCATTTGAGTAATTGGCCACGCGCTTTTGCAACGGCATCAGGGTCCACATTGCGCCCCATATTGCGCGCCACATCGGCAACAGATGGCAGGTTTAAGACCTGTGCCCGGAAGTCGGCATCTAATGTGTCGTCCAGCACCGTATTGGCAAAGGCTTCCACAAACCGTTGATCGATCCACTTGCTGGAGTTTGGTGATTTGGATTTCGCACCTTTGATGATGGAAAACAACGCCAGCCCATTCATCGCTTCCCAGCGGTTATAAGGGTCCAGATCATGGGCTGCACGAACCAGGCGTTCGTCCACGGACTCCACTGTTGAAATGGACACGGGCGCGGAAAACCCACGCAGCAGGGACAGGACCGGCTTTTCAGGCACACCGGTGAAAACGACTTTTTGTCGGGCCTTGTCCAGCAGCAAGACATTGCCATCAATCAGAGCGCAATTGGCGTCAAGCGGCATCTCTTCGCCGGATTTCTTGAGCAAGCCCAGGCGCACGGGAATAGGCACCGGTTTTTTGGTTTTCTGACCTGGCGTGGGCAGCGTCTTTTGCGAAAAGGTCAGTGTCAGTTGTTTGCGGGCGCGGTCATAATTGCGCTCCACATGAACCTGTGGTGTTCCGGCTTGTTCGTACCAGCGCGCAAACTGGGACAAGCCCTGGCCGCTCGCGTCTTCAAAGCATTCCAGAAAATCCTCAACCACAGCAGCGCGCCCGTCATGGCGTTTGAAATACAAATCGGTGGCTTTCCGGTATGTATCAGCACCCACCATGGTTGCCAACATACGCACCAGCTCGGCCCCTTTTTGATACACTGTGGCCGTGTAGAAATTGTTGATCTCGCGATAGGCAGAAGGACGAACGGGGTGCGCCAGCGGGCCGGAATCTTCTGGAAACTGCCCCGCTTTCAAAACACGTACCTGCTGAATGCGCTGGGTCGCCCGTGAGCGCGTATCAGCGGAAAACTCCTGATCGCGATAAACCGTCAGCCCTTCTTTCAGGCAAAGCTGAAACCAGTCACGACAGGTGATCCGGTTGCCGGTCCAGTTATGAAAATACTCATGCGCGATAATAGCTTCGATGTGCACATAGTCGGTGTCAGTTGCCAGATCCGGATTGGCCAGCACGTATTTGTCGTTGAAGACGTTCAACCCCTTGTTTTCCATCGCACCCATGTTGAAATCCGATACGGCAACGATGTTAAAAACATCGAGATCATACTCACAGCCATATTCGGTCTCATCCCACCGCATGGAGCGTTTAAGGGCATCCATGGCAAAGCCCGCCTGTTCGGCCTTGCCCGGTTCAACATAAATATTAAGCGCAACTTTTCGCCCGGACATGGTTTTGAACCGGTCGCTCAATGCGTCCAGCTTTCCCGCAACGAGTGCAAACAGATAGCATGGCTTTGGATGGGGATCGTGCCATTCGGCAAAATGGCGATTGCCGGACAACTTGCCCTTGCGTCCCGGATTGCCATTGCTCAGCAATATGGGACATTCCTCACGGTCGGCTTCAATACGCACTTTATAGGTTGCCAGAACATCCGGGCGATCCAAAAAATAAGTGATGCGCCGAAAACCTTCCGCTTCACATTGGGTGCAATAGACCCCACGGCTTTGATACAGCCCCATCAGTTTCGTGTTGTTGACCGGGTCAACGCTGGTTTCAATGGTGATGGAAAAACCGTCAGCCTTTGGCAGATCGCGAATGGTCAATGCATCATCGCTGGCCTTGTGGGCGCTATGGCCGGTGCCATTCACCGAAACGGAGTTGAGCACCAATTCGTCACCATCAAGGACAAGTGGTGCGTCCTTGGCTGTGCCTGTTGCGCGTTTCACAGCCAGTTTCGAAACCACCTTTGTGGCGCTGGGCGAAAGTTTCACCAGCAAATCGACAGTTTCAATCGTATAAGGCGCTGGTGAGTAATTTTTCAGCTTGATAAGGGGAGCTTGTTGGGTTCGCATGGTCTGTTTGGCATTCCGCTTGAGTTCTGGCGGGGCCGACTATGAACCTTGTGCACCGGCGTGTCATCTGCCTGTTTTACTGCGCTCCTTGGTGCGCGACCTGGCAACCACCTGAGCATCAACCAAAACAGGTTGGTAACGGGTCTTTTTTGACGCAATCGCGGCGGAAGAGACAATAATCTTACCGCTAAATGCCGACGAGAAGCCGCCCAGCAATGTCGGCACGGTGGCGCTGGCGTCAAAACGAACAGCGACGCCGTCTTGGAGCTTCCGGCCGCTCAGCCTGCCCGTGAGCTGGCGCGGTGACACATTATTGTTCACATTGGTCATGAACATGCGGTTTGCCAGGCGCTGGCGAGCAGGCCATTTCAGGTTCTTGCGCTCGATTGCCGCCAACACGGCGGAATCAGCCGCTCTCTGCATGGCTGTCTGCACCTTGGCAGTGCGGCTATAGTCGAACGTACCGGCAACAGCGGTCATCACCGGAATGGCGGCGAAGGCCGACATGATTGCGATATTGCCTTTTTGACAATTCAAAAAGGCGTTGATTTTCAGATTCATGGGCCCGCTCCAATGCATAGGCCATTAGGGTGCTGTGCATTTGTGAAGACTGCGCTAATGAATAGCCTAACCAGAATACTAACGCCGCATTTGGTTAAGGCCCGAAACTGAATGCGTATTGATTAAGAGAGCGACCCTGTAATGACACCTTCTGCAAAAGCCATCATCGAAAAACTGATTGCCCACAAGCAGGAGAATCAAAACCAAAAGATTGCTGATCTGTTCGATGCCAATGCGTCACGGTTCCAGTCTTTTTCTGCCCGTTGCGATGCGGTTCTGTTCGACTATTCCAAATGCAATGTGACGGATCAAACCATCGCTCTTCTGCAAGAATTGGCAACCGCAAGCGACCTGCGCCAACGCATCAGCGATCTGTTTTCTGGCGTTGCAATCAATTCAACCGAGGGCAGGGCCGTTCAACATATGGCCCTGCGCTGCCGTGGCGATGAGGAGATCCGCATTGATGGACACAATATTGTGGAAGACGTTATCGCCGTGCGCAGCGCAATGGCCCAATATTGTCGCGGTGTGCGCAGTGGAGAGATCGCAGGTTCCGGGGGCAAATTCACCGATGTCGTGAACATTGGCATTGGCGGTTCAGACCTTGGCCCTGCAATGGTGTGCAAGGCTTTGCATCCCTATTGCGATGGCCCCAGAACGCATTTTGTTTCCAATGTGGATGGTGCCGATATTCTCGATACGCTGGAACATCTCAACGCGGCCACGACCCTGTTCATAGTTGCATCCAAGACCTTCACCACGCAGGAAACCATGACCAATGCCGCCACCGCCAGAAACTGGCTGGTGGAACGTCTTGGCGAAGCAGCAGTGAAAGATCACTTTGTTGCGCTGTCCACGGCGCTGGACAAGACCAAGGATTTTGGAATTCGCGACGACCGGGCTTTTGGGTTCTGGGATTGGGTGGGCGGGCGCTATTCGGTGTGGTCGGCCATTGGCCTGTCGGTCATGCTGGCAATCGGAGACAAGAGGTTTGATGAATTCCTCGCCGGTGCACGGGAGGTCGATCAGCATTTTCAAACTGCCCGGTTTGGTGAGAACATTCCGGTCCTCATGGCCCTGCTGGGCGTCTGGCATCGAAATGTATGTGGATATGACACCCATGCAGTCTTGCCCTATGACCAGCACCTGTCGCGGTTTGCAGCGTATCTTCAGCAATTGGATATGGAATCCAACGGCAAGGGTGTACGGCTGGATGGCGCACCGGTGGATTGTGATACCGGTCCCATTGTCTGGGGCGAGCCGGGCACAAATGGTCAACATGCGTTTTACCAGCTGATCCACCAGGGAACATCTATCATTCCGGTGGATATTTTGATTGCCGCCAACCCGGTGACCCCGGTTGGAGATCACCATGAGAAACTTGTTGCCAACGCATTGGCTCAAACGGAAGCCCTGATGCGGGGCAAATCGCTGGAACAGGTACGCGAAGAACTCACGTCCCGCGCCATGGCGCACGAAGATGTGGCGCGATTGGCACCCCACAAAGTGTTCCCCGGCAACCGGCCAAGTTGCACCTTTATGTATCCAAAACTGACCCCGTTTGTGCTTGGGCAACTGATAGCCCTTTACGAACATAAGGTGTTTGTTCAGGGCGCGATCTGGGGCATCAATTCATTTGACCAATGGGGCGTTGAACTGGGCAAGGAACTGGCCGGTGTTTTGCTGCCCCTCGTCAAGGGGGAGGTGGATGCACAAACGGCCAGCGTTTCCTCGCGCGGCTTGCTGGATGCATTTCACCAAATGAGCCAATAGGCGTTCAAGTCGCCATTGGCACGTGGGATATTGCTCAGGTGTTGGAGTGAACCCGCGCATCCTTGGACCGGACCAGTTCTTGATTGCGCGCCCGTTCCCGGTGCACCGTATAAAGGGATGCGGCAATCACGATAGCGGCCCCAACAAGCGTATAGGGGCCGGGAATGTTGTGAAACAAAAGCCAGCCAAAAAAGGTTGCATAAAGCAGCCTGATATAGTCCAGAGACGCCAATACCGATGCCTCCCCCCAACCATAGGCATAGATGTTCAGCATTTGCGCCACATAGGAAATCAACCCGATGCCGACCAACAAGACCCATTCCCAAAGGGTGGGCGTTATCCAGTTGAGATAGGCGGGGATGGCAACGCAGATGGCCACCAAAAATGCCTGATAGCTTAATGTGGTGATGGGGCGGTCTGTCTGGGAAAGCTTGCGGATGATCACCATCACCAGCCCCGCGCCCGCCGCACCCACAAGCGCATAGCCGGAAATCGGGTCAAACCCTTCCGTGCCCGGGCGGATCATGATCAAAACGCCGACAAACCCCGCCGCCACAGCAAACCATCGGCGCGGGCCAACAACTTCCTTCAAGAACACAATCGCGAATATGGTGACGAAAAAACTCTTGGCAAACCCGATTGCCATGGCGTCGGCCAGCGGCATGTGGATGACCGCATAAAACCCGCACAACATGGCAATCAGGGCAAAAAACACGCGGATGATTTGCAGATCGAGCCGGGCCGTTTTCAAACAACCAGGAAAATGGTTCAGCACGCTGGGCATCACGATTGCCACCATGATCATCTGACGGACCACCAGGATTTGCGTCACGTGCAACCGCTCGCCAGCAAGCTTGATCAGCGCTGTCATGATGGCAAACCCAAGGGCAGCGACCATAATAGTCAGCGCACCTTTCAGATTGTCGGAAAGCAGATTGAACCGCGCAACTCTTGATTCAAACGACATCGTATTTCCGCAATCTGCAATTCATAAACTGAGTGTGAACCTGTCCATCACGGCTTGCAATGTGAATGTGTGACAATCTAACTTGGCAACACGGCCCTTGCGCGCTTGCAATTGTGGCCCATATGGAAAATTGTCACCGCATCGGGCGCGCACGAAGCGCTCCTTATTTCAGCCCATCAGTCAGGAATTATCCCAATGAACGCTCACACGCCTCCTAAATTTGGTCAGCACGTTGGCATGGGCAAATCGGTGCGCAGAACCGAAGACGGCAATTTCACCACCGGGACCGGCCTGTATACGGATGATGTGAAGCGTGAAAACACACTCCACGCCCATGTTCTAAGATCGCCCCACGCCCATGCGAAATTCAGCATCGAAGATGTTGAAGCCGCCCTGGCGCTGCCTGGGGTGGAGTTGATTCTCACCGGCGAAGACGTGAAAGACAATCAGGGATTGCGCTGCCAGACCGTGCTCACCCAGATGGATGGAACCCAGCACGATCTCAAGGATATTCCGCTTTTGTGTCTGGATACTGTCCGTCACGTGGGGGATGCGGTGGCATTCATCGTCGCTGACAGTGTGGCTACCGCCAAACAAGCCGCCGAACTCATTGAAGTTGACTATGACATGCTGGCGGCGGCCGTGGATACCGAAGGGTCGTTGAGTGAAGGTTCACCGGTTGTCTATGGCGACAAACCGCGCAATCTGGCGTTTGAAGTTGAAATGGGAAATGCCGCTGAGGCCTATAACATATTCAAATCCGCGCCACGGGTCACAGAATCAAAGCTGATCAACAACCGCCTGGTCTGTAATTATATGGAAACCCGCGCATGTGTGGCTGAATGGTCCGATGAAGAGGACCGTTATACGCTCACCGTTCCCTCCCAGGGTGTGCATGGCATGCGGCGCGGAATTGCGCCCTGCATTGGCGTTGAGCCAGAACAAATCCGGGTGGTGACACCGGATGTGGGCGGCGGATTTGGCACGAAAGTGTTTCCCTATCGCGAATATCCCCTGGCCTTGATCGCCGCTAAAAAAACCGGAAAAACCGTAAAATGGTTGTGCGAACGCGGCGAGCATTTCGTGGCCGACGCCCATGGTCGCGACAACGTTGTCACCATGCGCATGGCCATGGATGATGATGGTCGTTTTCTGGCCTTGCATGTGGACCTCATCGCCGCCATGGGGGCCTATTTACACACTTTCGGTCCCTATATTCCTTCGCTGGGCACAACCATCGCCACGGGCATATACGACATTCCCGCCTGTGCATTCCACATTCGCGGAGTCTACACCAACACCACGCCGACAGATGCCTATCGCGGGGCGGGGCGGCCCGAAGCGATTTATGCTTTGGAACGTCTGGTTGATCAGTGCGCACGCGATATGGGCATTTCGCCCGATGAAATTCGCCGTCGCAACGCGATCAAACCACAAAACCTGCCCTATGAAACCGTGTTTGGACGCACCTACGACACTGGCGAATTCACCGCCCACATGGACAAATGCATGGAGGTGGCGGATTGGAACGGGTTCGATAAACGTCTGTCGAAATCCGCGTCCAATGGAAAAATTCGCGGCATTGGCATGTCGACCTACATTGAAGCCTGCGCTTTTGCCGGGTCCGAACCGGCCCATGTGGAACTCAATGCCGATGGCAAGATCACAATCAAGATTGGCACCCAGTCCAACGGGCAGGGACACAAAACCGCCTATGCCCAGTTTGCAGCCGAAGCACTGAACATTGATATTGATGATATTGATGTGCGCCAGGGCGACACGGATGAATTGGAAAATGGCGGCGGAACCGGTGGTTCCCGCTCCATTCCGCTGGGATCCGTGTCTGTTAAACGCGGCAGCGAAACCCTGGCAGAAATGATCAAGGAAATTGCCGCAGATAAGCTGGAAGCCGCCATTGGCGATCTGGAACTGCTGCAAGGCGAAGTCCGCGTTGTTGGCACCGACAGGACGATCAGTTTTGCCGATGTGGCCGCCGCCGCAGATAAAGACCTGTCGGCAATCGGTGAATTTAAACAGGCGGAAGCAACTTTCCCCAATGGCACCCATATTTGTGAGGTTGAAATCGACCCGCTCACGGGGGTGACGGAAGTTGTCAAATATTCAATCGTGGATGATTTCGGCGCCACGGTGAATCCGCTGCTGCTGGCAGGCCAGGTCCATGGCGGTGTGGTGCAGGCAATCGGTCAGTGCATCATGGAAGAAACCGTCTACGACAGCGAAGGCCAGTTGCTGACGGCCAGTTTCATGGACTATCGCATGCCCCGCGCGGCTGATTTTCCCGACTTTCATTTTGAAACCCGCAATGTGCCATCAACCACCAACGCCCTTGGGATCAAGGGTGCGGGAGAGGCGGGTACAATCGGGGCGTGCCCGGCGGTGATGAACGCCATAGTGGATGCACTGCACCGCGAATATGGCATCGACCACATCGATATGCCGGTAACCCCGTCTTCAATGTGGCAAACAATTCAGTCTGCCACGGCACAGCCAACAAGCTGATAAATCAAACGTGGGGTTGTCTGTTCACAGGCAATTCTCTAAACAAGCGATGTTCTCATAGAGGTGCCATTAATGGCTGAGAGGTGCGTGTCGCCAACTCTTTGAACCTGATCCGGATCGTGCCGGCGGAGGGAATGGGATTTGCCAGACAAAGCCATCATCACACCTGTTCAAATTGCCGATTGCGTCGACAGGTTTCGCGCCCGGCGGCCGCATGTGCATTGCATCACCAACAGCGTAGCCCAACAGATCACAGCCAACGTGTTGCTGGCTGCAGGCGCAACGCCTTCCATGACGATAGCCACAGACGAAGTCGCGTCTTTTGTAGAAATGGCTGATGCCCTGTTAATCAATATTGGAACAATGGACGAAGAGCGGCGGCAGGCTGCGGAAATTGCCGTTGATGCTGCCATTGACCTGGGTAAGCCATGGGCGCTGGACCCCGTATTCGTTCAGGCATCACCCAAACGTTTGCAATTGGCCCAACACCTCATGGCAAAGTCGCCTGATGTCATCCGCTGCAATGCGGGCGAGGGGGCCGCATTATTTGGCACACCCGCAACGGCGCAGGCGGTGGCAAGTCACGTCCATGGCGCGGCAAGCACGCTTGCGGTCACCGGATCCACCGACATTTTGTCAAATCGGGACGGGCAACTCCAACTGGCCAACGGCTCGCCCATGATGGCCAGGGTCACGGCCATGGGATGTGCGCTAACCGCACTAATGGCTGGGTTTTGTGCGGCGGAAAAAAATACGCTTCTGGCAACCACCGCCGCCATTTCGCTGTTTGGAATAGCGGGAGAACATGCTGAAAAAAGCAGCGCCGGACCGGGTAGTTTTGTGCCTGCTCTGCTTGATCAATTGCACGGAATTTCGACAGAAACCATTGAAAAAGAAGTGAAAATTCAATGAACGATTGCGACATATCACTCTATGCAATCATTGACCCCAACCGTGTTAATGGCCGTTCCATGGTTGATCTGGCCCGCGCTGCTGCGCAAGGTGGCGCGACAATTTTTCAATATCGTGACAAGACCAGCGACACGCGAACGCTGATTGAAAATGCCCGTGCATTAAAAGCTGCGCTGGCACCGTTTGATGTGCCCTTGCTGATGAATGACCGGGTCGATGTTGCGCTGGCCGCCGAACTGGATGGTGTTCACATTGGTCAGTCTGACATGCCAGCGGTTGATGCGCGCAGGCTTTTGGGTGGCGACAAGATCATCGGGCTGACCTTGAAATCGCCGCAACAAGCGCTGGCGGCTCCCACGGATGTCATCGACTATGCTTGCGCAGGCGGGGTCTATGCCACGCTGTCAAAGGACAATCCAAGCGATATTGGAATTGCCGGATGGCAGTCAATCGCCAATTCGTTTCGTTCCAAAACAGCTCATCTGCCCATCGGCGCCATTGCGGGCATTGATGCCAGCAATCTGGCTGAAGTCTTGGTGGCTGGCGCAGATGGTGCGGCAATCATATCAGCCATCTTCATGCAGGATGACGTGGAACGGGCCACACGGGAACTGGCCAAGATTATCGAAAGACACCGCCCATGACTCCAATTGCACTCACCATTGCCGGTTCTGATTCCGGCGGAGGCGCTGGCATTCAGGCCGACCTGAAAACATTCTCCGCGCTTGGGGTTTACGGGGCCAGCGTGATTACGGCGCTGACCGCCCAGAACACATTGGGCGTCACCGCAATTCACGATGCGCCACCCCCGTTCATTGGTGAACAGATGAACGCGGTTTTTGACGACATGAACGTGGCGGCGGTGAAGATTGGCATGTTGTCCCAGCCCGATGTGATTGAAATCGTGGCGGCGGGCCTGTCGCGCCATCAACCATCCTGGATTGTGCTGGACCCGGTGATGGTGGCTGAAAGCGGCGATCCCCTGTTGGCGGACAGCGCCGTCTCAACCCTGATTGAAAAGCTGTTTCCGCTGGCCCACCTGATCACACCAAATTTGCACGAGGCGGCGCGCTTGTTGAAATGCGACATGGCCACGGATCGTCCGGCAATGGAAAAACAGGCGCAGGCTCTGCTTGAACTGGGCGCTAATGGAGTATTGCTCAAAGGCGGCCACGCGGCCGATGATGAAGCTGCCGATGTCCTGTTATTGCCCGATGGAGAACCCCAATGGCTCACCGCGCCTTTTGTCAAAACCCGCAACACCCATGGCACGGGCTGTTCTCTCTCATCAGCCATCGCAGCCGGTCTGGTCAAGGGTCACGGGCTTTACGATGCCGTTGACCGGGCAAAGGCATGGCTTTCAGCCGCGATCAGCCATGCCGATACTTTACAGATCGGGCATGGCGCGGGGCCGGTCCATCATTTTCATGCCCTTTGGGAGAAGAAATAATGTCAGGCCCTAACCGCCGTTCGGCACTTGCATTTTTAGGCGCGGCACCTGCTGTTGCATTGGCCAGTCCAGCCTTGTCGCAGGGGCGTATTGAATGGCGCATGGTGACCTCTTGGCCAAAGAATTTACCGGGTCCGGGCGTCACCGCCCAGCGCTTGGCCGATGCCATTTCAACCCTGTCAGACGGGCGGTTGACGGTTAAGCTTTATGCGGCGGGTGAAATTGTCCCGGCGCTTGAGGTGTTTTCCGCCGTGTCCGGTGGTGCTGCACAAATGGCCCACACAGCTTCATTGTTCTGGGGCGGCAAGATACCCGCAGCGCCCCTGTTTACAGCCGGTCCCTTTGGCCTAACCCCTATCGAACACATCACATGGATCAACCACGGTGGCGGGCAGCAGATCTGGGATCAACTCTACGCCCCCTTTGGCATCAAGCCGTTCATGGCCGGTAATACCGGTTTCCAGATGGGCGGCTGGTACAAGCGCGAGGTCAACACGATTGCCGATCTCAAGGGTTTGAAAATTCGTATGCCCGGATTGGGTGGCGAAGTGATGCGCCTGCTTGGTGCGTCGCCTGTCACATTGCCACCTGGAGAAATTCTCTCCGCACTCCAAACCGGCGTCATCGATGCGACAGAGTTTCTGGGGCCGTCCAGCGACTTTGCCATGGGCTTCTACAAGGCCGCCAAGTTCTATTATGCGCCAGGATTCCATGAACCCAATGGAACAGGGGAGGCGCTGATTTCCAGCCAGGCTTTTGCCGAATTGCCAGCGGACCTGAAGGCGATTGTCGAACATGCCTGCGCGGCAGAAAACATCCGCGCATTGGGGGAGTCCGAGTGGCAAAACGCGGCGCGGTTAAAAGTTCTGGTGGAGGAGAAAGGCGTTCAATTGCGCAATTATTCGCCCGAGATTTTGGACGCAGCCCGGGCCGCCACCCAGCAGGCATTGGACACACTTGCCGCCAAAGACGAACTCAGTGCCGAGGCCGTGACAAGCTTCCGCGACGCCGCCGATCATCTGCGCAATTGGTCAACCCAATCGATCCAGAAGTTTCTTGCCGCACGCGGGTGAATCTACAAATTTTTGCTCAGTCCAGCTTGTCCATAATAACGGGCGGCGGCATTGGCGGCATTTCATCCGCCTCACCTTCACCCATGGCATCTGCGTTGGAACGGGGGTCCAGCGCATAGGATTCCTGCGTTGTCGTTCTGGCCAAGGCAACGGTTTGGAAGTCTGTACGATCTTCTTCTTCGGCCCGTTCGCGGCGGAAAGAACGGTAAATTGCGTATCCGGCAAAGGCCGCATGGGCAATCGTTGTGGCGGTAAATACCCCCGATGGCCCCAGATTTTCCATCAATTGCGCGGTAAAAAGCGGCCCTGCCATATTGCCAAAACCATACAGGATGAGCAGGCCGCTTGAGATTTTCACAAAATCATTCGCCTCGGCAAAATCATTGGCGTGGGCAACAGCAAGCGAATAAATCGAATAAATCACCCCACCATAGGCCACAACGGCGATGTAGAATGTGGTGCTGTATTCGCCGCTGCTCGACATCACTGTCATGGTCGTGCCGGTCATGATGCCAATACAGCCTGCAATTGCCATGACATAGCGGCGGTCGATCATGTCGGAAAGGCGGCCCAGTGGATATTGAAACAGAACGCTGCCAAGCATGGCTGCGGCCAGCATGGTCGCAATTGCAGCACTCGACAGCCCGACCTGTTGGCCAAATACAGGGCCAAAATTGGTCCACGCTGCCGTGATGATCCCGGTCAGAAAAGCGGCGACCGCAGCGGCAGGCGAGGTGCGAAACAGGCCAATTACATCCAGGTTGACGGTGGTCAGAGGAGCCGGTGATTGGGCTTTCGAAACCGCCGTGGGCACCACCGCCAAGGCGTACAGGATGGCTCCGATCATAAACAGGGTTTCGCGGGTTGGTTCCGCGATCACCAGCAAAAATTGCCCCCCGGCCATGGCGACCATGGTGACAATGGCATAGACGGAAAACATGGAGCCACGAATTTCATTGCTCACCCGTTCATTGAGCCAGCTTTCCGCCACCATGTAACAGCCGGCAAAGCAGAAGCCGGACAGGGCGCGCAGCAAAATCCAGAAATTTGCTTCCACAAACAGGCCATTGGCCAACATGGATACGGAAAGCAGCGCGGTCAGTGTGCTGAATGTCCGCACGTGGCCCACACGGCGCACCAAATGGGGCACGGCAATACAGCCAAGGGTGAAGCCAATCGCCCAGCCAGTGCCGATCCAGCCAAGTTGGAAAGGGGTAAACCCTTCGATCTGTCCACGCACGGGAATGACAATACCTTGCAGGCCACCGCCAAGCATGAGGAATATCATGCCACTCAACAGTGCCAGAATGGAGAGAACTTGCCGGGCCATGGCGATGTCCTGAACGAATTCCCGACCATCCCGCGCTGGGGACCGGGTGCCTGTGATAATGCCAACTGGGCCAGGCCCAATACGGCATCTGATTGTCCCTTTAGTCGAACGTTAGCGAGACGCCAAACGAAATTATTGTCTTGGAACGAAATATCTCGTGACGGCTATTTCAGGTCTTTGAGTTTTTCCTGCAGCATTTGCAAATCCGCCCAGGCCAGGCGTTTGTGGGCAGGCTTTCGCAACAGATATTCTGGGTGCAAAGTGGGCAGGACAGGAATGTCCTCACCGCCCACATTCATCACCGTCCATTTGCCGCGCAGGTTCATAATGCCTGAGTTTGTGTGCAATAAAGTCTTGGCGGGCGAGCTGCCAATCAGGACAATGATCTGAGGGGCAGCAAGCTCTATGTGCCGTTCGAGGAACGGACGGCAGATTTCCGTTTCTGCCGGGCTTGGTGCCCGGTTGCCGGGCGGACGCCACGGAATGCTATTGGTGATGTAAACACTTTCGCGCTCCAGGCCGATGGCACCAAGCATCTTGTTCAGCAATTGGCCCGACCGTCCCACAAACGGCACTCCTTGCGCGTCTTCATCGCGCCCAGGGGCCTCGCCGATTAACATAAGCGGCGATGCGGGATCCCCGTCGGCAAAAACGGTGGTGCGCGCGGAAAAGCGAAGGTTGCATCCTTCAAAGGCTTCGATGCCTTTTTTCAACTCTTCCAGTGTGGACACAGATTTGGTCAGTGCTTTGGCGCTTTCAATGGCAGCGTCATTGGGAATAACGCTGTTGGCCATGGGAGCAGCAGCCATTGCTGGTGGCCCGTCTGCGCGTTGAGCATTGCTATTTGGACGGTCATTTACGGGCGATGGTGGGGTTGGAGTTGCGACAGGTGCAGACTTCTTGGCCTGCTGTCGCTCAAACTCCTCAAACCGGTTCACCGGTGCATCGAGCATAGGCGTGTTCACGCCCGCATCGCGGTAAAAGCTCAACAATTCCGCCAGCGCTGGCGGAGTGTCTCCAGATGATGTCAAACTGCTCATCATGCCATTGTGCCCTAGTTTGCCGCTCAAAGGGTGGGAGAATGTGGTGTTGTGGATAAGTTAGGCCACAGCGTGAAGGCGCCGGTTATTTCCAGACGAAAACGGTTTTGACCGGCAAATGGTCAGACCCGCCATCGCCCAGCACTTCACGGGTGAGCGGGGCAAATTCGGCCGAATGCATGATGTGATCAAGTGGCAGAAATCCACCTGCATCACTGGTTTTTTCATAGGTCCATTTCATGCCGGCCAGCAGCTTATTGACCACGTCGCCGAGCAGCGGCATTTTCCGGCGTCGATTGTGTACCGAATGCCGCGGTGCCCAGGTCAACTTCATACCGGACACAGGGGTGGTCCCGGCCATCTTGGCCACATTATTGACCACGTGACTCCACGGAGCGGCATTGAAATCACCGGCAATAATCGCCGGTTTGGTCAGCTCCCCAAATTCGTTTTCCAAACGTTCAAACTGCTCGCTTTGTCCCGCAGGCCATGGCCAGCGGGAATGAATGCTTATAAAAGTCACCGGCCTGCCACCAATTTCGAACGTAGCGGAAGCATAGCCATCAAATCTCAGGCAAGTCTGACTGGAGTTTGGCGAAAACGGAAAACGCGACAGGATAGCCACACTTCCCACCAGAGGAATTTGGCAGGCAAGCTGGTAGGGGTGGGTGTCCTTCACGCTCTCCAACACCGGGGCCGTCGTTTGGGTCACTTCCTGCAGCAGAAATATGTCGGCACCGGCGGCCCGCAATACGGAAATCGCGCGATTGAGCTGCCGATTATTGAACCGCAGGTTCATTTGAACAACCGTCAACCTGTTCCAGTCTCTGGTATGGGTGGGATTGGCAAACCCCCGCGCCATGCCGGGCAGATAGGGCAGGGACATCGCCAGGGAAATCAGCACGATGGCAATCGCGGCAAGCGCGGTTTTGAAACGCCGAAAGCCCAACAGGGCCAATGCCACAACTCCCAAGAGCACGGCCAAATGCAGCCGGAAATGGGACAGGCTGTCGAATGCCGGGTGCAGGCTTTGCAGCCATCCGCCAATCAGCAACAGGCACAGAACCGCAATGGCCGTATTCGACAGCCACACAACAAGACGTTGCAGACTCACTGGAATGCAGTCTCGAAAAACGAACGCAGTTTGCGGCTATGGAGCTGTTCGGAAGGCATTTCACGCAGCGTTTCCAGCGCCCGAATGCCAATGGCAAGGTGTTGTCGCACCTGGGTATTGTAGAAATCCGTAGCCATGCCGGGCAGCTTCAATTCACCGTGCAGCGGTTTGTCGGACACGCAAAGCAGGGTGCCGTAGGGAACACGAAAGCGAAAGCCGTTGGCCGCAATCGTGGCCGATTCCATGTCGAGCCCGATAGCGCGACTTTGAGACAGACGCTGAACCGGCCCGGTCTGATCGCGCAATTCCCAGTTTCGATTGTCGATCGTGGCCACGGTGCCGGTGCGCATAACCTGCTTGAGATCATAGCCGGTAAAACCGGTGACGCTGGCAACGGCTTTCTCCAGAGCCACCTGTACTTCCGCCAGAGCCGGAACCGGCACCCAGACCGGCAGGTCGTCATCGAGCACATGGTCCTCGCGCACATAGGCATGGGCGAGCACATAATCGCCCAACCGCTGGCTGTTGCGCAATCCCGCACAATGGCCAAGCATCAGCCAGGTGTGGGGGCGCAACACTGCGATGTGGTCGGTAATCGTCTTCGCATTGGATGGCCCCACACCGATATTGGTCATGGTAATGCCAGAGCGGTCTTTGCGCTTTAAATGATAGGTGGGCATTTGGGGGAGCCGGGCCAGCGGGGGCGTATCGGCTTCCTTGCCCAGTGTGTGGATACGGTTTCCCGGCTCGACAAATTCCACATATCCCGAATCTGGATCGTTCACCGCCTTGCGGGCAAAGTCGACAAATTCGTCCACGTAAAACTGGTAATTGGTGAACAGCACAAAGTTCTGAAAATGCTGCGGAGAGGTGGCGGTATAATGGGCCAGCCGGTGCAGCGAATAGTCGATCCTTTGGGCGGTGAAAGGCGCAAGGGGAATTTCCTCTGCGGCCGCCACATCAAATTTGGAATTGACGATTTTGTCGTCGGTGGAGGCAAGATCGGGCACATCAAAAATATCCCGCATTGGCCGTTCGAGCCTTTCCTCGATGGAACCTTCCAGATGGGTTCCTTCCAGAAACGCGAAATGCAGCGGAATGGGTGTATCTGACATGGCGACACACACGGGCACCTGATGATTGCGCATCAACAGGTTGATCTGGTCTTCAAGATAATCGCTGAACAGGGCAGGGCGTGTCATGGTGGCACAATAGTCGCCAGGGCCGGCCACATAGCCAAAGGCCAGCCGTGAATCGACGCGGGTATGAGAATTGATGGTCATTCTCAGTTCCGGATAGAACGCCCGGTAACGCGCCAGGGTTTTGTTTTCGGACAGTGAAAGCTGGAATTTTTCGCGCAGGAAACTGGTGCTCAGTTCGTACAATTCTTCCAGGGCTTCAACAGCTTCGCGCGCGGTTGAACAAATCCGTTCAGCCGGTGCTTTGGGGGTGACGATTTGAAGGTCGTCCGATGTATGGAGTGTGTGGTGTAATGTCATGGTTACGTTTATCGCCAAGCCCTAAACTGCGCAATCGCAAATTGGCATGTTCCAATCTTTGATCGGACCACATCATTCCTGCCAATTTATGACGCCATTTTTGGTTGGGCACGGGGCAACGCGCTTCTGGATGCGTTTGGTAACCATCCGGCCGCGCTATGCAGCGTCGAGGCCTGAGGCGACAGGGCCGCTAGCTGGTGTGCCAAGGTTTTCACACATTTGCGGATTGGTCTTGCAGATGCGCTCACGTTCCAGCTTGTGCCACTGCTTTAACCGGTTGTGGGCAGAAATATCCTGCGTGCCGTCGTCGCTGAGGTTAAAGGCCTGAACAACAAGAATGCCGCCAACAGCAACGGCCAGGATAATGGTGGTGAAATATTGCGACATGTTTTGTTCTCTCCGTGTGTGAACGAAAACTCGCATTTCACGGGTGAACCAATACTGAGGAGGGCATTCATGTGGCATTCAAAAGCGTTAACGCACGGCGAAGGAAATCGCCGCGCGCTGGGGCCATTACTTAACGTCACAGGCCACGGGTGTTTATTGGCGTCTCAAATTCTCGCTTTTGCAAATCAGACCACCGGCAACACACCCAGAAAGTTTGAGCGTGTTTCCCTTGGCTGAAGCCTTGCCGGAATAGGTTTTACCTTCATCCAGCTTATTGACCTTGCCCTTGTATTTGCCGCCCTTGCCGGACATGCAGCCGATGGATTTGCCTTTATATTTGCCGTTCAGCACGCTGCCGCAATAGGTGGGGCCCTTGCCGGAGTATTTGATCAAGGTTCCGTTGCTGCGCTTCCACGTGCCCACAATGGGTTCTGCGGCAAAGGCGCTGGTGGCGAAGCTGAGTGCGACACTGATGGCAGCAACAGCGGATGGTATTTTCTTCATGGTGATTCCTCCAATGATCGGACCGCCCGACTTTTTTTGAGCTAACATTGACGTAAACGTAAGGTCAAGCGCAGGAGAGCTGCCCACAAGCAGATGTGTCACAAATTGAAAACGGGCCGGCGCAGGCCGACCCGTTGAGATTGTCAGTGGTTTTGCCAAAGTTCAAGGCATTATGTTGGCCTAGAACTGAAGGTAAATGCCCACGCCGTTGCCACGACGGCGTCCACGGTGATGTCCGTGATGACCGCTGCGATGGCGGTGATAATGACACCGGTGACGGTGGCAATGGCGGTGAGTGTGGCGACGCCCACCGCGGCGGCAGCGGGAACGGTGACCACGCCGAATACGGCAGTGACGACCGTGGGCAAGCTGCACAGTGCCGGCGTCTGAAACGGCGTTTGCTGGTGCAGTTCCAATGCGCGGCATTGCTTCTGCAGATGGCGCCATGAAGGTGAAAGCTGCACCAATTGCAGCAATTGCGGCTAGGGTAGAAATTTTCATTGGATGGTTCTCCTTGTGCAATCGGTTTAGGCCGAAAAATGGGTTTGGATACTGGAGCTTCCGTTCCCGACCGTGAGGACACCATAGCGAAAATGAACCTCACATGAATGTGATGCATTGCACATATCAAATTCTAGCGACTTTTGACCATTCTTCGTGCCGCGCTGCATGGGCATATCAGCCCGTAGTTCGGTCCCATAGTTTTTGAACCAGGGTCAGCAACAGGAACGCTAAAACGGCCCAAATCAGCAGTTCAAACGCTGAAAAATCGGTGCCGCGCAGCCATCGCCCCACAAGACCGCCCTGGGGCGGCAAGAATTTGAACCCCAAAAGGCCATCGCGTGGCCACAGGCTGAATATCCAAAACCGCGAGAGGTAAAACAGCACAAAAGCCGCAAACCCGGCGATTGCCAGACCAATGACGCGCCTCATGGCAACACCTCCACTGTGTCCAGGTCGATCTTCATGACAACCATATCACCGCGCTTTTCAAGTTCTGCTTCAAGGCTGATGAACTGGCCAACCAGACTATAAGCGCCCTTGGGAAGTTCCTGTCCCTGGGAATCGGCCACCATGAAATATTCGGTGCCCGCAACCGGCTTGCTGGACACGAAGACGGGGGGAATGCCCCCGATTATGCACAAATTGGCACAGGCTTTGTGAGCTAATCCGCGTCCGGGATTCATGGCGCCTGCAAGGCATTTTCCGTCACAAATCTCACCGGCCATTTTCCAGCGTCCAAGGGCTTCGGTTTCCAATGTGGGGGCGGTGCCTTCACCTTCAGCCGCCGCCAGTCCGTTCTTGCCGCCGCGAAGCTGCAACATATCCAATTCACCCCGTTCAAGAAGGATGCCTGACGCCGTGGCCAGTTGGCCTTCCAAGGCGCGCACCCGCGCCATCACGCCATTCTTGCCCTGACCGGTAATCATCAATGTGTGGCCCGCTTTGATGTGTTCATTGCCTTGTGTGACCCGCATCAACGGATAGGGCGTTGATTCCACAACGCCGGTGACGGTTTGCCGGCCATAGTCAAATCGAAACCCGGCAGCCCCAGGGTCGTCCTGGGTGGCACCCAGCAAAACGCCCATGCCCAGAAATCCAGCCAAAAGCGCCAGGCTTGCCGTAATCAAAAACCGTTTCAAATCGGCCGGTATCTTCAAATACCCCACAAAGAATGGCGTGTCTGAATTGTTCTCGTTTGGGGACGTCATTTCACAGCCTCCAGATTGGCAGGAACGGGGACGGGTTCGACAAATGTTCCAGGCGGATTTGCGTCAGTGTGCACCCAGATATCGTTGCCCCGCAGTTCAAGATTGTAGGTGGGAATGAGTTCCGTAAACGGAGCAGGGGAGCGCCCATTGGTTACGTCATACTGAAATCCATGCCACGGACATGTCACAAGGCAATCAATGACACGCCCTTCGCCCAATGGCCCGTTTTGGTGTGCACAGGCGTTGGAAATTGCCGAAAGCTTGCCTTCCTGGAGGAACACAGCAACCCGGTTTCCATTTGGCAAAAGCGCAATTTTTGCAAAACCCTCGCGCATGTCACCCACGCTGGAAACCCGCACCGCATCATCGTTCAAACCTGCTGAAGCAGCGCCTTCGCGCCGGTCTTTCAAAAAGCTGAGAACATGCAAGCCAACCACGGCAAACGCACCCGCCAGGAACACAACGGTAAACACATGGTTCTGCTGGTCCTGCAAAACACCCAGCGAGACATGGGCAACAATGGCGGCGTAGGCAAAATAGATCAGATAATGCAGGGATTTCCACACGGGCGGGGTGAGAAATTTCAGCCAGAAATCATGGCTCGTTGCCGCCAGTATGGCCAGGCACAACAGCGCAAAAATGCCAAATGCTTCAAATGGAAACCCGGACACCTGGCCATAATCCGTATTGGCAAATAGCAAGGCTGCGTATTTGTTGCTTTTCGAAAAGGCAAAATACCAATTGATGATATAGCTGGCATGGGTGATGGCTACAAAAGTGGTCATGACCCCGAAATGACGCCGGTTATAGAGCAAGGGCAGGAAACGTTCATCCAGCCGCGCCAAAGGTCCGATACACAAGATCACAGTCAGCATGAGAAATGCGCAACTGCCAAAGGCGCGGGCGTTATGAACCTGAACGTTTAGCGGCCCTTCCAGGGTTTGAATCTGCGGCCCAAAATTGATGTAGATATACAAATAGCTGAACACTGCGGCCAGCATGATGAAATTGTATTTCCACTTATTCGAATTCCACTGAACCGGTACATATTTGACGCTCATTGGTCGGCTCCGGTGCTTTGAGAAATTCGTTTCGGTTCAAAGCCCGTGGGCCATGTCTGGCGGGCCTGATAGGCCAATGTCAGCACTACACAGACGGCCAGTGCCATGGCGATGGCAGCCACACCATGGGTCTTGCGAGGCGGCGTGTAGCGTTTGCGCCAATTGTCTTTGCCAAGTTCCAGGACGACCCAGCGCCATAGAACCAGCGGCCACACCAGCAGAACCCCCGGGATCAGCAGAGGGCGAAATATGTAAGCGCCACGCGCATCTTCGTCGATGCGGTCAATTCCGATAATCAAAAAGGGAACAGCAACAATGAGACCAGCATAGGCCCATAACTCGATTGAATAGAGGATTGCTTCTGCCGCGTTCATGCCACCCCTCCATAGGAAACACCGCTTAACCGGACCATGTCCTCTTTCCAGCTTGTCAGATCGTCCATATTGAATTTTGACAGGTGATCATGTCCACAGGCGCGGGCCATCACCTGCATTAATTCAACACTGGCATCGAAAAAATTGGCCAATTGTCGGGCTGATTTCTCCACCACCAACCGGCTGACCAGATGGGGCTTTTGCGAGGCGATGCCGACCGGGCAATTGTTGGTGTGGCAAGCCCGCATGGCAATACAACCAATGGCCTGCATGGCAGAATTCGAAAGCGCAACCGCGTCTGCGCCCATGGCCAGTGCCTTGATAAAATCCGACGATGTGCGCAATCCACCGGTGATGATCAGCGTCACATCGCTGCGCCCGGCGTCATCCAGATGCTTTCGTGCCCGTGCCAGTGCAGGAATTGTCGGCACGGAAATGTTGTCGCGAAAGATTTCCGGGGCCGCGCCCGTGCCGCCGCCACGACCATCGAGAATGATGTAGTCCACGCCAACTTCCAAAGCCGCATCAATGTCTTTTTCAATGTGCTGGGCGGAGAGTTTATAGCCGATTGGAATGCCGCCAGTGCGGTCGCGCACTTCGTCTGCAAATTCCCTGATCTGCGATGGCTCGGTCCATTCGGGAAAGCGGGAAGGGGATATGGCATCTTCACCTTCCTTCAACCCCCGCACCTCGGCAATCTTGCCAATAACCTTCTTGCCGGGCAAATGGCCGCCGGTGCCGGTCTTTGCGCCCTGTCCGCCTTTGAAGTGGAACGCCTGAACTTTAGCCAGCTTGTCCCATTCAAACCCAAAACGGGCTGATGCCAGTTCGTAGAAATAACGTGAATTGGCTTCCTGCTCTTCGGGCAACATGCCCCCTTCACCCGAACAAATACCCGTGCCCGCCAGTTCGGCACCCCGTGCCAGAGCCACTTTCGCAGGTTCCGACAAGGCCCCATAGGACATGTCGGATACCAGCAGCGGAATTTTAAGGCGCAGAGGTTTTTGAGCATTGGGCCCGATGACAACGTCAGTGCCCACCGCATCGTCATCCAACAGGGGAGGCTTGTGCAATTGGGCGGTTAATATTTGAATATCGTCCCACTGGGGCAATTTATTGCTCGGCACCCCCATGGCGTCCACACGCCCATGGTGGCCGGTTTTGCTCAAGCCATCCCGGGCATATTGCTGAATGACACCATTAAGCGGCTCTTCATCTGTGCCATGAGACGTGTCGGCATAAAGTCCCAGATATTTATCGCGCTTGTAGGGTTGCGGGTTGGCTTTTTCCCAGGCTGCGATTTCATCGGCGTCTACGAGAATATCATCCCCGTCCACAAAGACGCTGAATTTGGGCAAAACTTCAGAATTGTTGTATTCTGATACACCGCTATCCAGCCGGTAATCCCAATAGTGTACGCCACAAATCAAATTGTTGCCGGATACAAAGCCATCCGACATCAACGCCCCCCGGTGCAGGCAGCGCCCATAAAACACGCTGACTTCCGCGTCGAAACGCACAACAACCAGATCCACATTGCCGACCAGGGCGTATTCGGGTTTCCGGTCTTCAAGCTGGGACAAGTTGAAGATATGGGTTTTGTTCATTGCGAATCCTGTAACGGCACCAGAGTGTGTTGCGCCTAGTTTGGGCAACCGGGAGTTGAAGATCAAACTCCCATTTGATTGTATCTTCAATCCATTGCCCCCCACAGCACACAAACATGTGTTCTGTGAAAAATGCCTGCCCCTTGCGTCTTTGATTAACTTTGCCAATCTGGCAGCACAAAAATATCAAAAGACCAACCACGAGTCAGTCGCCCATGCAGACCCATTTGAACGCCACCACAATCAAAACCCAATTCCCCGGCCACAATGGCGATATGCTTGCCGCCCGTCTGGACGTTCCCGCTGGTCCGGTGCGCGCCACGGCTTTGTTTGCCCATTGTTTCACCTGCACCAAGGACATCCTGGCTGCACGGGCAATCGCTGCTGAACTGGCCCGCATGGGCATTGCCGTATTGCGTTTTGATTTCACCGGCCTTGGTTCATCAAAAGGCGAGTTTGCCCACACGAATTTTTCCTCAAACGTCCAGGACTTGCTGATCGCCGCCGATTATCTGCGCCAAAACCACGATGCGCCGAGTTTGGTCATTGGCCATTCGCTGGGGGGAGCAGCGGTTTTGTCCGTCGCTGCGGACATTCCCGAAGTGAAGGGCGTGGTCACTATTGGCGCACCCGCAGATACCGGGCACGTTCTGCACAATTTTCATTCCAGCCTCGAAGAAATCGAGAAAGCAGGGGCCGCAAAAGTGTCCCTGGCCGGGCGGGAATTTACCATTGAAAAACAATTTGTTGACGATGTTCGCTCCACTGTACTGGAAGAGCGTATCGCGAAATTGCGCAAGCCTTTGCTGGTGATGCATTCGCCCATCGACCAAACAGTGGGCATTGAAAATGCGTCGACCATTTTTGGTGCCGCCAAACATCCCAAGAGCTTTGTATCGCTGGATATGGCCGACCACCTGTTGTCGAAATCCGAAGATGCCGCCTATGCGGCATCCGTAATTGCCGGGTGGGCCAATCGATATCTGCCAGCCGACACGCCCCGGGTCGCTGAAAGTGTTGAGAGCGTTCGTGTAACGGAAACCCGCGAGGGCAAGTTTCAGCAGACCGTATTGGCTGGCAAACACCGGATGTTTGCAGATGAACCGGTGAGTTACGGCGGATTGGACACCGGCCCGTCTCCGTATGATTTCCTGTCCATTGCCCTGGCGACCTGCACCGGCATGACCTTGCGCATGTATTACGATTTCAAGAAAATCGATATGGGGCGCATCAGCGTGGAAGTATCCCATGCCAAGGTCCATTCACAGGACTGCGCCGAATGCGATGACGAAAGGAAGGCATCCCAGACCCGAATAGACCGTTTTGAAAGACGCATCTCCGTTGAAGGCGGTATATCCGAGGAAGCTCGGGCAAAATTGTTCGAAATCGCCGACAAATGCCCGGTCCACAAAACACTGCTGGCGCGCTCGGTCATTGCGACAACGCTCACCGACTGAGATTCCAGCCGTTCCTGCAAATTTGCCCCGTAGCGCCCAGAATCGCGCGCGGATGATCGGCCAATTTTGGGGCCGATCCGGGCTCGATAAATTTTGCCGCTATGGCCACCGGCAAAAAGCGCACGCGATTTGTCGAAAAAAATTAACAATCTACTAGTCAATATCCCACATTCTGGGCTGCTAAGCTGCTGAATTAACGGCCTGCAATGCAAATTGCTGCATTATTCCACCGGGTTGATCATTCGACAGCTCTAACTCCGCAGCACATTGCGCAGTGAAGTGGTAAGGGTAATGAAGCGATTAGGTTGGGGAAGGACTAAAGCGGCGGCTGCTGTTAACGCCCCCCTTGCGCCTTCTCGCCCGTTGATGCGCCCGCTTGAGCCGCGCATTCTGTTGGATGCGGCGGCCGTCGAAACCGCCACTGATGCCGTGCACGAAGCCACGCACCAAAGCCTGGCCGATGCCTTCATTGAAGCGCAATTCGGCTCGGCACCGGTCGATGCGCCTGCACCGGCTGCGCTCTCAATCATTTCCGACATCGAATTGGCCGATAGCGGTCCATTGCCGGACCCGGTGGGCACGAGTGTCGAGATTGCCTTCATCGCCCACGATGTGCCCAATCTGGATGCCTTGGTTGCAGCTCTGCCGAGTGGCACGGAAATCATTCTGCTCGATGAAGGCCGCGATGGCATCAGCCAGATCGCGGAAGCCCTGGCATTCAGAACCGATATTGATGCGGTTCATCTGATCAGTCACGGCAGCGAAGGTGCTCTACAGCTTGGAACGGCTGATCTCACAATCGGCTCCATGAGCGAGCGTTACAAAGCTCAACTGGCCCTTATTGGCGATGCACTGGCGGAAACCGGCGATATCCTGATCTATGGGTGTGACTTTGGTGGCGGAGAGCTTGGTCGAAATGCCGTTGATGTTCTTGCGCAACTGACTGGCGCAGACATTGCCGCCAGTGATGATGTGACCGGCCACAGCGATCTGGGCGGTGACTGGGACTTGGAATTGCACACCGGATCAATCGAGGCCAGTTCCTATTCCTTGGGCAATCGTTGGTTTGGATCATTGGCTCCGGTCGTCCTCGAGGAACATGACGTAGATTTTGATGACATTTCCGATGATGAGGAAATTGGCCTCAACAGCATCATCGGTCAGACATTTTCCCATGATTCAGGTGGCGGAACTTATGATGTTAGTGAAATCGAATTGGTGCTGCGAAAAGACAATGGTACACCTCCTCAAAATGTCATCGTTTCAATAAGAGAAACATTTTCCGGGGCAGACATTGCAACCGGTTTCATTCCAATTAGTGGCATTGGTACGAGTTACGACTGGACTTCGATTACATTTAACACCCCGGCCACCCTGAATTCCGGTCAAACCTATTTCTTCATCGTGTCTGCAGACCTGCCGCCAGACAGGGTTGAACTGGCAGTGGAGAAAGATGATGACTACGCAAACGGTGCGCAGTACAGGGACAATGGCAACCCCAAGAACAATCACGATGTTCTGTTTCGCCTGATTGGTGACGATGGCACGCCAGGGCCAAACAACGGCCCCGTCATCACATCCTATGGTGGTGCATTTATCGTTATTCCAACAGTGGATGAAAATCAGACCATGGCGGCTGTTGTAACGGCAACAGACCCTGACGGCGATGATCTGACATTCTCGATTGAAGGTGGGCTTGATCGAGACAAGTTTACGATCGATGCCGATACGGGTGTGTTGAGTTTCATTACCCCACCTGATTTTGAGAACCCCACCGATTCCAATTTCAACAATCTCTATACGGTCTATGTCGAAGTGTCCGATGGCCGCGGCGGGGTTGATAACCAGTCATTCAGCGTGGATGTTCGCAACATCAATGACGCCCCTGTCGCCACCGGTGGTGCGGTGGCTGTGGATGAGGGCGAAACCCATGTGTTTGCCGCCGGTGAGTTTGGCTTTACCGATGAAGAAGGCCATGGCCTCGCCTCTGTCACCCTGACAGGCCTGTCCCTGGCCGGGGGCACACTGACCCATTCGGGCGGTACATTGGTGACGGAGAATACCACACTGACGCTGGCCCAACTGGCCAGCCTGACCTATAGCGCGTCCAGCAATCCAACGGGCAATGCAAGCTTTATCTATACGGTGACCGATGATGCTGGCGGCGTGGGCACAGCCTCTGCCGCCATGGATATCACGGTGAACCCGGTCAACGACGTACCCGTGGCTACAGGCGGTGCGGTGACGGTCAATCAAGGCGGCCCCTACATCTTTTCCATCAGTGAGTTTGGCTTTAGCGACGAAGAGGGGGACAGTCTTGCTTCTGTACGGCTGACGGGCTTGTCTTTGGATGGCGGCGCGCTGACCCATTCGAATGGTGTGAACGTGACAGAAAACACTGTCTTAAGCCCGGCTGAACTGACCACTCTCACCTATACCCCTTCGCCCAATCCCACTGGTCCTGTCAGCGCGGCAAGTTTTTCCTACACGGTGATAGACAGCAGTGGGGGTGAAAGCCCTGCGCCTGCGGCAATGTCGATTATCATCAACACCACATGGACACCACCCGTTCCTGATCCCGACCCTGAGCCAGATCCGGGGACAGGTGGGCCAGTCGTGCCCACTACTGGGCCAACTCCAGAGGAACCTGAGCCGGACCCGGAAGAAGAAGAGGCCGAACTGGAAGTGGAGCCACAGGAAACGACTTCAGGCCCGGTGGTTGAGGGCGATTCTGGCACTCCACCTCCGGCATTACCAAGTGCGCCCGCTGCTCCGGCATTGGCGCCCGCAGTCATCGTGCCCGTGCCGCAGCCAGAACCCATCGCGCCGCCTGCACCAGTGGACGTCAGTGTTGATGGCACGGATGAGCCGATTTTGGAAAGGCCATCCCTGTTTGACTATAAATTTACCCAGGTCGATCAATCGGCCTTGAGTCGGGATTTGGAACGAACCGGCGAAGAGTTGCGCCAACCTGAACACTTTATTGACGTTGCGGCCGCTAAAGTGACGTTCGCGTTTGGCTCCTTCCTGTCGGTGGGTGGCGTGACGTTTATTTTAAGAGGTGGTGCAATTGCCGCGGCGCTCATGTCGGCAATGCCAGCCTGGGGACGCTATGATCCGATTTCAATCGTCACCGGACGCAAGGACGAGAATGAGGATGAAGAACACACCGATGTTGAGATGATGTTGAGTCATGTTCAAGACGCACGTGCCCGCGTGAAAGAGGAAACGGCCTGATGAAACGATTCAAGCCCACATTTTGGCTGAGCTTTGGCTTGGTATCTGTTACGCTTGCCCTGGCGCTGACGGCCTATTTAATGGGTCTTATGCCGGACGGTCATCGCGCAGAACTTGAATCCCGTGCCAAAGTGGCGGAATCCATCGCCGTACAATTGGCGAATGCGGCAAACCGCAATGATGATGTGGTATTGCGTGATACACTGGAAGCCATCGTCGAACGCAATGATGATGTATTTTCCAGCGCGTTTCGGCTTGCCGATGGTTCCATTGTCGTATCATCGGGCGATCACGAAAAACACTGGGTGGCCAGTGAGGATGGAAAATCCACGCCGACCCATGTGACGGTGCCACTATATGGCGCGGAAGGGTTGCAAGGGGCGATTGAATTGTCCTTTGGGCCTGCGACAACCGGAAGCCGCCTGCTGGGAATTCCCGTAACACTGCTTCTCTTCCTCCTTTATCTGATGGGGGCCGGATTTGCCGGGTATTTCTTCATCCTGCGCCGCACTCTTCATGAACTTGATCCCGGTCGTGTGATCCCGGAGCGCGTTCAAAAATCGTTCGATACGCTAAGCGAAGGCGTAATCATTCTTGACGAAAAAGAACGGATTCTGCTCGTCAATCAATCCTTCGCCGCCATCTGTGGCAAAGGGCATGAGCCAGAATTAGGGCGTAAAATCAACACGATGTCCTGGCGAATGCGAGATGGCCGGGCACAAGCTGGTGGATATCCCTGGCACACCGCCATCCGCGAAAATCGCGAAATGCGTGAAGGGGCTCTAAGCCTGCGCACCCATGATGGTGCTATTCACAATTTCAACGTCAATGCCACGGTGATCGCCGACGAGAAGGATAAGGTCATTGGCGCAATTGTGACGCTGACCGACATGACCCGCACCAAGCGTGATCGTGAGGAGCTGGAAAAGGTCTCTGAAAAATTGCGCCTTGTGGAAAAAGAAGCAGCGCAACGAGGGCGGGAACTCACCTATGTGAGTCGCCACGATGTTCTCACCGGTTGTCTCAATCGCCGTGCCTATTTCCAGCAATTGACGAACGAACTGGAACGTAAATCGGATCAGGACAAACCCGTTGCCACCCTCATGGTCAATATTGACCGACTACAGACAATCAACGAACACCATGGCATTGCGGCGGGAGATCAGGTCGTTGCCGGTGTTGCTGAATGTCTCAAAAGCGTTGCAGGCGAAACAGGTTTTGTGGGGCGTTACAGCAGCGTTGAATTTTGCATCACATTGCCAGGCTGTGACGAAGCAAGAGCTTGCGAATTGGCCGAGAAACTGCGCAATCAGGTGTCTGGCCAAAGCAGCAAGCTGCTTCCCGGTGACACATCGCTTTCCATCAGCCTGGGGATTGCCAGCGGGACCGGTGCAGCCATCGCGGCCCACACCCATATCAATCATTGCGAGCAGGCGCTTGATCACGCCAAAACCGCAGGCGGAAACCGCAATGTGCTTTGGCGCGAAGGCTTGGACCAGACTCAGGCAGCCCAGGTGATTAGCGCCAGTGGCGGGGCCGAACAGAAGAGTTTGCCAATTGTCCAAAGGGCACAGGCCACGCAATCGGCGTCTCTTCCTTCACCTTCTTCTGCACTGGTGGCGGATATTTCCGAATTCATGGCGGGCATTGATCGCAGCCTTCACTTGTCTCAAATGCGCAGCCAGCCATCGGCAGTGGTGCAAATCTCCGTGGCGACATGGAGCTATCTCCTGGAAGCGTTAGGTGAGGCCGCGTCGGAAGACCTGACCCGCGCCATCAAACACCGTTTTGAAAGCCGTTTGAACGAACGGCACAATCTGATTTCGCTGGCCAGCACGGGTGAGTTTTTGATCAGCGTTTCTCAGATCGACAGCCGTGAAGACGTTGCGCGCCTGGTCAACCGCCTCTTGGAAGACGTGCGCAAGCCGTTCATTGTCAACAAACAGGATGTTTATGTTTCCTGCCACGCCGGGATCGCCATGTTCCCGGACAATGGCGGCACGGCTGCCATTTTGACCCGCAATGCGGGCGTTGCCATGCGGCGCGCGGAGGAAGAGGGCGCAGCCGACGGCTATAGCTTCTACAATGCGAAAATGATTCAGGAATCCCAGCGCCGTCTCGATATCGAAGCGGGCATTCGTGAAGCACTCCAGCGTGATGAGTTCGAATTGTTTTTCCAGCCCATCGTGGATTTGAAAACCGGCGCTCTGTCGGCGGCAGAATCCCTGTTGCGTTGTACCAACCGCCGTCTTTCCAGCGTTCGCATTGACCAGATAATCGGTATTGCCGAACAGTCTTCCCTGATTGCTGAAATCGACATGTGGGTTTTGCAGGCTGCATTGAAACAGATGCAGATTTGGGATGATACGGGTGTTTCACTGCCAAAAATTTCCATCAATATTTCGGCGACCCAGTTCTCCGACATCGAATTCATGGACAAAGTCTTTGACGCCATCAAATCCGTGCGGTTCTCACCGTCCAGAGTGCAGATTGAAGTCACCGAGACTTCGAAGATGGCGGATGTTGAAGTCGCGGCCCCTCAGTTGAAGCGGCTGCAACAATTGGGCGTGTTGATCGCGCTGGATGATTTTGGCACGGGTCAGGCCTCTTTGACCTATTTGCAGCGCCTGCATCCCGATGTGGTCAAAATCGACCGGTCTTTCGTCTCCAATGTCCATGCCAACCATGCCAATGCAACCATGGTGAGTGCGGTCACGGTGATGGCCCATTGTCTGGGGCTTAAGGTCGTTGTTGAAGGGGTGGAAGACGAACACGAATGTGAATTCCTTCGTACCACCGGCTGTGACGAAATGCAGGGCTATTTCATCTCCAAACCAATGCCATCCGCCGTGATGAGCGAATGGATGGCGCTGTTTGTGCGTACCAATGGCGCAGCGCCGCATTTGTATGAATATCAGCCACTGGCCGAAAGCGAAGAAAGTGCCCAGCTTACCAGTAATGTGGCCAGTAATGTGGCCTGACGGTTCGGCTTTCGGTACAATTTTTAGACGTGCGGAAACCTGGTGTTAACTCCAGGGTCAATCGAAATTACGCAGTTAACTCAATGCCTACCGGGTTCATCCATGCTGATGCGAACAGGGATATTCGCATGCGCATCAGAACTCTACTCGTCTTGGCATTCCTCATCGCCACCTTGGTGCCGTCAGCCATTTTTGGCTGGTTGTCCTATAAGAACGGTCTGGAACGTGAATTTGCAGACGTAAAGGAACAGCATCTGCTGTTGGCACAAAATGTGGCCATGGCGCTGGATCGTTATCACACGGACCTGGTGGGTACGTTTGATTCCGTATCGGTAGCGCTCTTGAACAAACAGCCAGTGCCCAATCTTGAGGCACTAATGTCGAGTATCAACCTGATGTGCGTGTTGATTGTTGACCAAAGCACCGGCCAGGTCGTGGCGCGCACAGATGTACGCGATGGTGCCAATAAAATGGCAGTGACGAAAGAGCTTCTCAATGTCGCAAAAAATGCCGTGCGGGCCGGCAGAACAGCATTTTCACCGGTATTAAGTGGGCCTGAAGGCAATAACATCATTCTTGGGGTCCGGCAGCATGGCAATAAATTGGCCATTGCGGTTGTATCCACGCGATATTTTGTAGAAATCGGCAAGTCCATCACCTTTGGCAAAAAGGGCCATGCGGCCATTGTCGACCCTGTTGGCAATATCCTGTCGCACCCCAATCCAGATTGGGTAAAAGCACGTAAAAATATCGCAGCCGTTTCCGCCGTTAAGCGCATGATGGATGGCCAAACCGGCGTTGAACAGTTTTATTCACCCGCCCTGAAAGACGATATGATTGCCGGTCTGACCACCGTTAAAGGACCAGGCTGGGGCGTGATGATCCCGCAACCCGTTTCTGAATTATACGCCAAGGTGCTGCGTGACAGCCGGGGAATTTTCGCAGCGTTGTTTATTGGTTTGGTCCTCACGGCCGTATTGGTTGCGGGCCTGCTGAAATCATTGGCGTCGCCAATTGAGCAATTGCTCACCGCCATGAAGTCCAACATTGGTGAACGCAAATTGCAGCGCAGTGATGTGCCTGACGGTTTCATTCCTGTGGCTGAGATTTCCCAATTCACCGAAAACTATAATGAAATGCTCAACCATATTTCGCTGGCTAATAACAAACTGGTGGCGATGGCCTATCGCGATGGCGTGACGGGATTGCCAAACCGGGACAAGCTGATCGACCTGGCGTCACAGATGATCTCTCCCGACGACAAGTCCGAGGCAAGCGGTGCGCTGGTTTTCATTGATCTCGACGATTTCAAACAGATCAATGATGTTTACGGCCATGACATCGGCGACGAATTCCTGATTGATTGTGCCAACAAGTTAAAGCGCGTGGCGGTGAGCCAGCACGCGGAGATTGAATTGCGCCGTGGCGAAACGCGCAGCCCCGTGGTGGCGCGCATTGGCGGTGACGAATTCGCCATGCTTGTTCCAGGCCTGGTGACGGGTGACGAAGTCGATCGTTTTCTCAATATTTTGTGCGATGAGATGACCAGGCCGTCAAAGGAACTGAGTTACATCGTCAAACGCGGAGCCAGTATTGGTTGCTCGCGTTTCCCCCTGGACGGCACCAGTCTGCCAGACCTGATGCGCTTTGCCGACATCGCCATGTATCACGCCAAGAAATCCGGCAAAAACCGCGCACAGCGCTATCTGCCGGAAAACGGCACCATGTCGGCTTCTGAACTGAAAAAGCAGGTTGAGATTGCCATTTCGGCCAATGAACTGACGCTTGAATATCAGCCCAAGATTTCCGCATGCGACCAAAGTGTTACTGGAGTTGAAGCGCTTGTACGCTGGCAGCACCCGACCTTTGGACGGTTAATGCCCAATGTCTGGATTTCAGCCATTCACAATTCGCCTGTGATGAACAAGCTGGGCGATTGGGTGGTTCAAACGGCCATGAAAGACCACAAGGTTTGGACCGACGCGGGTCTTGACCTTTCGGTCGCAGTGAATGTGGGCTCGCAGCATTTTTCGTCGCCTAAATTTGTTGAACGGCTGACCGATCTTGCCAAGCGCCATGATTTTGATCCGCGCAATATGGAAATTGAAATCACCGAAGATGCTCTGTTCGTCAGCGATGCTGCAGCGGGCGGCACCATCTGTGAACTTCACAAACAGGGATTTAGAATAGCCATCGATGATTTTGGGACGGGTTATTCCAATATTGCGCGCTTTTGTGAATTGCCGGTGGATTGTTTGAAGATTGACCGTTCCCTCATGGCCAGTTCCAATCATGACAAACGCGCCGCAGACATGCTTGCCTGCATCGCCATGATGGCTCAAAAACTGGACTGCCAGACGACCGCTGAAGGGGTGGAAACCCAGGCCGATGTGGAGCGCGCAACAAAAAGCGGCATCGACATGCTCCAAGGGTTCCATTTCTCTGCGGCCATGCCGTGTGACAAACTGGTCAGGTGGATTGATTCCTGGAACGGACAATCCTCAGGCAACCGCGCAGTCATGACGGACAGCCAAAGGGACGGCAGCAATGTGGCAAAACTAAAAATCGTCGCCGCCTGAACGGCCTTGCGGGGCGGTACTGTTCAGCGCGTTCCGATTAATTCACGGCTGATCGTGCGCTTAAACAGCTTTTCAGCATTTCGGTAAGCGATCTTTTCGGCAACCTTGCGTGGCAACTTAGACAGCCATTGCCGGTTCGACTGTATGATGGCGGAATAGTTATCCCACTGGCTGTTGACCCAGGTGTCACTGCCGATCATCAGCCTGTCCTGAAATGTCATGATGATGTCGCGCCATTGCGGATCCAGCTTGCCATCCGCACCGGACCCCAAAATCGCATATTCGCGCAGGGACGTATCGGCGTATAGATGTGGGAAATCCGCCATCAGGGCGTGAACGGCACTTGCAGGTTCGCCAAGTCCCGCATGGGCCCAGATAATCTTCACATCCGGATCGAGACTGTAAAGCCAGCGGATCGGCTCTGCGCCTGAATGAACGTGAAGATAGATATCATGGGTTCTGGCCAGCCCGATCACCTTGCGAAACAGGGGTTCGTCAGAAGTGTCGAGGGTATGAATGTGAAATTCGCCAATCCCTTCATGGGGATATTTGGAAAGGCGCTCGGCCAGATATTTTTCCATATCCGGCGCCTTGGTCCAATTCGATGATCCCACATCGCCGTGATAGGGGCGCAGTTCCGGCACGACCCGGTTGGGAGCATATTGCCAAAGCCGGATTGTGCCTTCGTCAGGTGTGGACGATACAAGCCCCATCGCCACGCCATTCTTGTCCATCAATTCAATGACGCTTTTGACAGGGAAACGGTCCCAGGCAGGGCGTTTGTAATGAATATGGGCATCAAACAGCGGTAGCTCTTTCACTGCTTCGCCAATCGGAGTGTGGTCATCGTCAGCAAATGCGGGCACCGACAAAATCGCTGGCAAAATGGCAAGCGATAGAGCCCAAAACTTCATTTTTAGGAACCAATATATCATTTGTTCAAAGCTGCTAACGAGAAAGAGGAGGCAAAAATTCTATCGTCCCTGCTCATCAACCGCAAACCCATCCGAGGGGCAAAATCCTATTGTTGAATTTCGAAGGATCGCAGTCGTAGCCAATTTGATTTTTGGCAAGGCAAATTAGTCACGCCGCGTGTGAAGTCGATACTTGGTTGCGTATTGTAAAATCATACATCTTCACCGCTTTCCCTTATTGGCCTTGAAACCACCGCGTTGGCCTGGTTTGCCGCTGGTGCTGCGGGGCAGGGGGCGGTCTTTGCCGTGGGCGGCACCGTCGGTTGACAGGCCCTTGCGGGTGTCTTCCATCCAGGTCTTGCGCGGTGCTTCCCAGCCTTCCGGTGTGGCCGGTTTTTCGGTTCGGCCAACCGTCATTTCATCCAGTTCGGGTTTGGCAAACAGACTTTTGTTTTTCGCAGCAGAATCCGTTGCACGGCCACCCGCTTTGCCGCGCTTTGCCTTTGCCGCGCGGGAAGATTGAGTGTTTTCAATTCCCACATTGCGGGCCAGCGGATCGTCAGCCACCAGCAATTCGGTCTCTTGCAGGCGTTTGATTTCGTCACGCAGATTGGCCGCTTTTTCGAAGTCCAGATCGGCAGCAGCATCGCGCATGTCTTTTTCCAGCGCCGCCAGATGGGTTTTCAGATTATTGCCAACAAGGGCACCCTTGTCGCCATCCAGCCCGGCATCCACCGTCACGTGGTCGGCTTCATAAACACTGCCCAGAATATCGCCGATATTTTTCTTGATCGACTGCGGGGTGATGTCATTGGCCTCGTTATAAGCCACTTGCTTTTCACGGCGTCTGTCGGTCTCGGCAATCGCCCGTTCCATTGAGCCCGTCATGGCATCGGCATAGAGGATCACCCGGCCGTCCACATTGCGCGCTGCGCGACCAATGGTCTGCACAAGCGATGTCTCTGAGCGCAGGAAACCTTCCTTATCTGCATCAAGAATTGTCACCAGCCCGCACTCGGGAATATCCAGCCCTTCGCGCAGCAGGTTGATCCCGATCAGCACATCAAATGCCCCAAGGCGCAGGTCGCGGATGATTTCAATACGCTCCAGCGTATCAATATCGCTGTGCATATAACGCACGCGCACGCCCTGTTCGTGCATATATTCGGTCAGGTCTTCCGCCATGCGTTTGGTCAAAACCGTCACCAGCGTGCGATATCCCGCAGCGCTGACCTGTTTGATTTCGTCCACCACATCATCGACCTGATTTTTCGCCGGGCGGATTTCCACCGGCGGGTCAATCAGGCCCGTGGGACGGATAACCTGTTCGGCAAATACGCCGTCCGCCTGTTCCATTTCCCAGCCACCCGGCGTGGCCGAAACCGCGATGGTCTGGGGCCGCATGGCGTCCCATTCCTCAAAACGCAAGGGGCGGTTGTCCATGCACGAAGGCAGGCGGAAACCATATTCCGCAAGCGTTGCCTTGCGGCGGAAGTCGCCGCGATACATGCCGCCAATCTGGGGAATGGTCACGTGGGATTCATCGGCAAAGACGATGGAATTGTCGGGCAGATATTCAAACAATGTGGGTGGTGGTTCGCCTGGCTTGCGCCCGGTCAAATAGCGTGAATAGTTCTCGATACCGGCACACGCGCCGGTTGCTTCGATCATTTCAACATCGAACTTCACCCGCTGTTCCAGCCGTTGCGCTTCCAGCAATCGTCCAGCGCGGGTCAATTCCTCAAGCCGCCATGTCAGTTCTTTTTTGATCTCTTTCACAGCCTGATTGAGGGTCGGGCGCGGGGTTACATAGTGGCTGTTGGCATAGATTTTGACGGATTTCAGCTGATCCGTTTTCTTGCCGGTCAGCGGGTCAAATTCGGTGATGCTCTCAATCTCATCGCCAAACAGCGAAATGCGCCAGGCCCGGTCTTCCAGGTGAGCCGGGAAAATCTCGATTGTGTCCCCACGCACCCGGAACGAACCGCGCTGGAAGTCCGCGTCGCGGCGACGATATTGCTGGGCCACCAGATCGGCCAGCAATTGGCGCTGGTCCAGCGTGTCTCCAATCGACATCTGGAAGGTCATGGCGGTGTAGGTTTCCACCGACCCGATACCATAAATGCAGGAGACAGATGCGACGATGATCACATCGTCTCGTTCCAACAACGCGCGGGTGGCCGAATGGCGCATGCGGTCGATCTGCTCATTCACCGAACTCTCTTTTTCGATGAAAGTGTCCGAGCGCGGCACATAGGCTTCAGGTTGATAATAATCGTAATAGGAAACGAAATATTCCACCGCATTGTCGGGGAAGAAGGATTTCATCTCGCCATAAAGCTGCGCCGCCAGGGTTTTGTTGGGAGCCAGGATCAGGGCAGGGCGCTGGGTCTCTTCAATCACCTTTGCCATGGTGAAAGTCTTGCCCGAGCCGGTAACACCCAGCAGAACCTGGGTGCGCTCTCCGCCCTCATTGCTTCCAGCTTCGCTGCGCAGTCCGCCCACAAGTTCTTTGATCGCCGTTGGCTGGTCGCCCTTGGGTTCAAATTCGCTGACCACTGCAAACGGCTTTTGATCCGGGTCTTTTTCGGGACGGTCGGGCCGGTGCGGTACCCAAATGTCCCCCTTCATTTCTTCACGACCGTGTTCAATCAGATCAGAAAGCGCAGAAACGGTTGCTGTGACGCCGGAGGTGGATGCCATTTCCAATGCGTCTTCAGCAGAAACGTCGAGCCCCGCGACCGGGTTCAAGCCCGCAGCGACCCGTTCTTTCACGTCATTGGTGCCGCCGATGATTGTGCCGCCACCGGTGCGCTTTTCGCCCACAATGGGGTTGGACGCTTTCTTGGCGGCAGCCTTGGCCTTTTTGGCACGGGTCTGCTTTTCTTCAGCACGCGCGACTTGCTTGTCTTTCCACTCAGCCGCCGTGCGCCTGGCCAGCTTGTGGTCTAAAGCTGCTTCATCGGCAATGTCATCTGCCCAGGCGCTCACGTCACCGGACAGGGGCGCTCCCTCAAACGGCGCCTGCGGTGCTTCTTCAAACCCCGAAGCACGGGTTTGGGAATCAGAATTTTTCTTACCATCAGCCATGGCGACAATATGGGGTGGGTTGCCAGCCGATGGAAGGGGCCAAACCAATTTCAAACGGGCAATACTGACAGGTTCTGTCAGCATCGTGGCAGTGTGGCGCAATGTAACCGCTATGATTGATCTGGAACCGTATTTTTACCAGCGCCACCCGTTAACCCCAAAAGTTAAAACCCACTTTCTATTTTCGTCCAATTTGCCATGTTGCGGTAAGAATTTGTTTACCTTTCCAACAACGGTAAGAATGTGATGCGAGCAGATACGGAAATCCTGGCGGAAGGGCTGAAATTGCCTTGTGGTGCGTTCCTGAAAAACCGCATTGCCAAAGCCGCCATGACCGAAGGGCTGTCGGGTGGCGACAACCTTGCCAACGAACGCCATATCGAATTGTACCGCCGTTGGGGCCAAAGTGGCGCTGCTGTATTGATCACCGGGAATTTCCTGGTCGACCGCTGGCATCTGGAACGCGGCGGCAACATCGCCATTGTTGGCCAGCAATCCAATCAGGCGCTGGCCATGCTGGCCGATATGGCAAGTGCAGCAAAGGCCGATGGGGCGCATATCTGGATGCAAATCAACCATGCCGGCCGCCAGACCCAAAAGATGATCAACAAAATTCCCAAGGCCCCAGCTGATGTGGGCCTGAAAATGGGCAATGGTCGTTTCGGCAAGCCAACGCCCATGACCGATGAGGAAATCGAAACGGCCATCGATGGATTTGTCCATGCCGCGAAAACCGCGGAACAAACCGGTTTTGATGGTATTCAGGTCCATGCAGCCCATGGCTATCTGGTTTCTCAATTTCTCTCTCCCTTGTCCAATACACGCACGGATAAATGGGGCGGCAGCCTTGAAAACCGGGCGCACTTTCTGCTGGAAATCATTCGCCGCACACGTAAAGCGGTGGGCAAGAAATTTGCTGTTACCGTAAAGCTCAATTCATCGGATTTCCAAAAGGGTGGATTCTCAGATGAAGACAGCGCAGCTGTCGCTCTCTGGTTGCAAGAAGAGGGCGTTGACCTGATTGAGCTTTCCGGTGGCAATTACGAACAGCCGCGGATGATTGATTTTGACCGCAAAGACCCAAAATCCGATGGCAATGCCAATGCCAAAAAGCGCGAAAGCACGCGCCGTCGTGAGGCATACTTCATCGACTTCGTGCCCAAACTGCGCGAAAAACTCACCATCCCCATCATGGTGACAGGTGGTTTCCGCACGGCATCAGCCATGGCGCGCGCCATTGATGAAGATCAGATCGATATGGTTGGCCTGGGCCGCCCGTTCTGTGTGGACCCCGAAGTTGGCACGCGCTTGCTGTCTGGTGAAATTACGCAGACCAATGACATGGTGGAAAGCACACGCATTGGCCGTGGCCTGCTTAGCCCCACATCCCCCATCAGCTTCCTGCGCGATCTCAACGCCTGGGGCGAACTGGGCTGGTATTATGAACAAATCTACCGCCTGGCGGACGGAAAAGAACCGGACTTTGATCTGACCGGCTTCAAAGCGCTGCTATCTTTCGATAAGACCGAGTCCGCAACTGCCAAGGCCCTGGTGCGTTAACACGGGTCTGGCGCACAGATACCCATCGCGATTGCGCGTTGGAATATGGAGACCAGCCCCATGCAATTTGCCAATATCAACGGCGTTACGCTGCATTATCAGGTGATCAGCGCACCGGAAGACAAGCCAACCCTCGTATTTGCAAATTCACTGGCAACGGATTTCCGCATCTGGCGCGATTGCATTGTGCGTCTTGTCGGCGATTGTTCCATTATCATGTATGACAAGCGTGGCCACGGCCTCTCCGATGTCACGCCTGCGCCTTACAAAATGGACGACCATGTCAATGATCTGGCTGGGCTGTTGGACCATCTGGGGATTTCCAACGCGGTCATTTGTGGCCTGTCCGTTGGCGGCATGATTGCCCAGGGATTGCTATATATGCGCCCGGATCTGGTTCGCGCGATGATCCTTTGTGACACCGCTGCCAAGATCGGCAATGATGAGACCTGGAACGAACGCATTGGCATGGTCAAAGAGGCGGGGCTGCAGGCATTGGTGGAAGCCAATATGCAACGCTGGTTCACACCGGAATTCCACAAGAACCGCGCGGATGATTTGGCGGGCTATTCCAACATGTTCCTGCGCACCCCGGTGGATGGATATCTGGGCACCGCTATGGCCCTGCGGGATTCCGATCTACGTATGGCCGCAGTTGAGGTGAAAGTGCCGACCATTTGTATCGTTGGCGATCAGGACGGCTCAACGCCACCAGAACTGGTGTTGGCCACGGCCAAGCTTATTCCCGATTCACGCTATGAAGTGATCAAGGGCGCTGGCCACATTCCCTGTGTGGAACAGCCGGAAATGCTGGTGGAGATCATCAAGGCATTTTTGAAAGATGCGGACATCACCTAACGCAGTCATTTACCCAACTGCAATGTGGACTGGAGATCCATTGCGTTTGCGTAAACCGCGCAGTGTAATGCCCGCTATTCCAATGACGATCCAACTGATCTGAATAAGAGCGGAAGCAAGATTGAACTGCTCCATCAGACTTGCCAGAACGAGTGATGCGGCCAGAATATTGATCAGGCTATAGACCCAACCATTGCCATCAAGAAAACCAAATTGCAGGCCTGCAAACCCTGCGATGTAACCAACAAAACCCGCCAATCCGCAAAACTGAATGAAGCTGAGTGTTTCGATAAAGGCCGGCATATCCATCTTGGCATTCCCTCAAGCAAGTAATTTGCCCCGTATCTCGTGGAAATATGGATAAGCGAATTCGCGAAGCCGGTTTGTAACTTAGCGCACACATTGGCACCGGGCTGTATTTGGCGTCAGTTCTGGCTCAAAAAGCCAGCGATGGCCTTGGCCACAGCTGCCGGATGTTCATGCAAAATCCAGTGGCTGGCATTCCCGAATTCCTGGACTTCCAGCCGGTCACAGAACCGGCCAAGATCTGCCCGCGCCTCAGGCAACAGCGCCACATCATCCATCCCCCAAAGCAATAGATGCGGCATTGAAATGCGATATTTCGCTTCCATTTGCGCAGTGATGTGGAGTGCTTTTGCTGGTGTGCCGCTTTTGGGCACCACCATGGGTGATCCGCGATACCAGTTTAACATTGCGGGAAGGGCACCTTCCTTTGACCACGCTGTACAATAGGCATCACGGACCTTCTCATCCAGCCAGGGAGCGGCGGAGAATTTTTCGAACATGTTCAGCAAGGGTGCGAAATTATCCCGCGAAAGGCGTTCCTCGCTGCCCTTGGCGCTCAACACGTTCATATATTGGCTGCCATCGGTTTGCGCGCCTCCGGCATAGAGCGCCTTTTGAAAACAGATCGGGTGAACCCCATTGGCGATGATGAGATGGCTCACCCGTGTGGCGTGGCGCATGGCCAAAGCATAGGCAACAGAAGCGCCCCAATCATGGCCACACAGGATAAAGGGTTTGCCGGGCGCGATCTGGTCCATCAGCGCGATCATGTCCGCAACAAGATGTTTGGTATGGTAGGCTTCAACACCATCGGGCTTTGACGATAGGTTAAAGCCGCGCTGGTCGGGCAGGATCAGCCGAAAATCATTGATTAGTTGTTCGGCGACCGACGACCAGGCGTGCCAATATTCGGGAAAACCGTGCAACATCAACATCACGGGCGCATCCTCTGCGCCCGCCATCATGGTGTGAATTTTCTGCCCGTTTGCGGTCACTATTTGTGATTGGAAAACGCTCATTTATCGGCCTCACAGAGAAAAAGGGGCACCGTGTGGCGCCCCTTTCATAATTTGCCGTCAGGTAAATCTTACTCGCTAACGCGGGTCAGTTCCTGCCAGTTACCATCCTTGATCACGGAAATGATGATCTCGTCTGCGCCCTGGTGGTCGGTTGCGGAGTAATCAACAGTGTTGCCGGAAACCACGTCTTCGTAGTTCAGGCTTTCCATGCCCTTTTGGAAGCTTTCCTGGTTCAGGTCTTTGCCTGCAGCTTCAAGCGCTTTCACCAAGGTGCCCGCGGCTGAATAACCCAGCAATGCGCCGGTGCCTGGCAGTTTCTCACCTGTGGCTTCCGTGTAGGTTTTGAAGAATTTTTGAACCTCGGGCTTGTCCATGCGGGAGAGAAGATCAGCCCAGCCGGAAGCTGCATACAGACCTTCGGTCACGCCGCCGGGCACTTTCGCCATGACGGTGTGGAAACCGGCAGAGGAGTTGATGAAGGACATGCCCGTCAACCCAAGCTTTTTTGCGGTGCCGGAAACCGTGATGGCCTGGCGCACGCCCAAAGCCATGGCAACGATTTGACATCCATCGCTGTTCAGCTTCTGTAGTGAACCAACGAATTCCGCATCATCCGGCTTGTGGGTGGTTTCGGAAACGAATGACAGGCCCGCATCCGCCTCTGCGGCTGCCTTTGCGCCTTCAACGATTTCCTTACCGAAGTCGGTGGGCAGATACATGGCGCAAATTTTGGACGCGCCTTTTTCTTTCGCCAGATAAGGCACACCGGTTTTGATCTGCGCGTAATAGGAAGCCGTGCCCGCATAGTGCAGGGGATTGAAGGGCTCGTTCATCTGACGCGCTGCAGAAAGCGGCGAGATGTTTGGAACACCCTTGGCGTCCTGCAGCTTGAATGCGGCAATGTTCATTGGCGTGCCAAGTGACAGCAGCATGGCAAACACTTTGTCGCCATTGATCAGCTTGTTCATGCCCGCCAATGCTTTTGGCATCTGGTAGCCGTGGTCTTCCACCACAAAGCGGATTTTGCGGCCATGGATGCCACCAGCGGCGTTGGCTTCGTCAAACACCAGTTGGGCCGCTTTGGTTGCGGGTGCGCCAAAGGCTGCAAAAATGCCCGACAGATCGTTATTCGATCCGATCAGCACTTCGGTGTCGGTGACACCTTGAACCTTTGAATGTCCATCTGCGTAAGCCGCACTTGCCATCAGCGCTGTTGCGGCGGCCGCGAGTGTGAGTTTTTTCATCAATTTCATTTGGTATCCTCCCATGGATATGAAGATTAGTGTGGTTGATCGTCAGTACATTGAGGCGATGAGGCCCGCGTGTTTTTCTTCCACAAAGCTGCGTTTCAGCTTCAGGGTTGGCGTGAGTTCGTCATCTTCGGCAGTCAGCAGGACGTCAATAAGGCGAAATGCCTTGATCTGCTCGACCCGCGCGAATTCCTTGTTGACCTCTTCAACGACTTCCCCGACCAGCTTTTGCACTTCCGGTGCCGCGCAAAGTGAGGCGAAATCGTTAAATGGGATGCGACGGTCTTGCGCAAATTTTTCCACGTTCTCCTGGTCGATCATGACCAGGCAGGACAGGAATTTGCGTTTGTCACCAATCACAACCGCATCAGTGATATAGGGCGAGAATTTGAGCCGGTTTTCAATCTCTGCCGGGGTGATGTTCTTGCCCCCCGCGGTGATGATAATGTCTTTCAGCCGCCCGGTAATCGTCAGGAAGCCCTGATTGTCGAGATAGCCCACATCGCCGGTGCGCAACCAGCCATCATCTGTAATGGTCTCAGCAGATTTTTCCGGATTGTTCCAATATCCCTGGAACACATTTGCAGCGCGATATTGAATCTCGCCATCCGGCGCGATGCGCAATTCCGCACCATCAACAGCCACACCAACACTGCCTGTTTTATTGTGTTCGTGGGTGTTGATTGAAATCACACCCGCCGATTCCGTCATGCCATAACCTTCCAGCACGGGCACGCCGATACCACGGAACCAGGTCAGCAGTTCCGGTGAGATCGGCGCAGCGCCAGAGCCGCCACGACGCAGCCGGTCCATGCCCAGCATCCGGCGCAGGTTGCTCAACACCATTGCGTCCCAGAATTTGTATTTTAGCGACAATGTTGCCGGAACCGGCTTGCCATCCAGTTCCAGGGCGGCCTTTTGCTGGCCGGTTTTCAACGCCATGTTGAAGGCCCATTTCTGGACCGGCGTCGAATCCCCCACCAAAATGGATACCCGCGAATAAATCTTTTCCCAAAGGCGCGGCACGGCAACAAACGTGTGCGGGCTGACTTCCTGCAAATTGTCAAAAACCGTTTCCGGGCTCTCAGCAAAGTTCAGCGTTGCGCGTGATGCGATCGGCGCAAAGCCAGAAAATGTGCGTTCCAGAATATGGCAAAGCGGCAGGAAACAAATCTGCTCATCGGTGGGATAAGTCGGCACGGAACTCATGGAAGATGACAGGGAATACATGATATTGCCATGGCCGATCATGGCTCCCTTCGGCATGCCCGTTGTGCCGGATGTGTAGACCAGAATTGCGGTGTCGTCCGGTGTGCTCCTGGCAATCTCGGCTTCGAAGAAATCCGGGTTTTCCTTCAAAAAGTCGCGCCCGTGGGAATACAGTTCATCGAGGAAGAGCACATCATCATCTTCAAAATCGTGAAGCCCCTCACGATCAAAGACAATGGCCTTCACAAGGCCTTTCATCTTGGTTTTGACAGCAAGATATTTGTCGAGCTGTTCATCATTTTCGATGAACAGGAATTTGCTTTTGGAATCATTGATCAGATATTCAAGCTGCGAGGCTGAATCGGTGGTGTAGATGCCCGATGATACGGCTCCCACACACAGCGCGCCCACGTCGGTGTAGATCCATTCCTTGTTGTCTTCCGACAGGATGGAAATCACATCGCCGCGCTTCAGCCCAAGCGATACCAGTCCAAGGCCAATAAGGCGGGCGTGGGTCCAAAAATCATTCCAGGAATATGAAAGCCAGATACCATAGTCTTTTTCACGATGGGCCGTGCGCTCGCCCAGTTCCTTGCAACGGCTGGCAAACAGTTTTGGAATCGTGTCGAACCCGTCGATGTAATACGGCCCTTCACTCATGTCCGCATTGCAACTGATGCCAAAGCAATCTCGCTGCTTGGGGATGGCCGGCGGCTGAACGTCAATCTGGTCCATCTTGTTCCTCCCGCGATAAATTCACATCCCAATCCGGGACAAGCGAATTATCGCCACGTCTTCCTTTGTTTCCAACGCCGTTGTCCGCGCTGATTTTCTTCCTGGCTGATGCCCAGATAAAATTCCTGAACATCCTTGGACGCGGCAAGCGTGGCGGCATCATCCGCCATCACGATGCGCCCCAGTTCCATCACATAGCCATAATTGGCAATGCTCAAAGCCACGGCTGCGTTTTGTTCCACCAGCATCATTGTAACTTTTTGCTCGGCATTTAACCGTTGAATGATGCCGAATATTTCTTCGGTCAGCAATGGTGACAGGCCAAGACTTGGTTCGTCGAGCAACATGATGCGGGGGCGCGCCATCAGCCCGCGTCCTATCGCAAGCATTTGCTGTTGGCCGCCAGACAATGTCCCGGCCGCCTGCATGCGGCGTTCCTTCAGGATGGGGAAATAGCTGTAGACCAGCTCGGTGTCCTCATCGATCGCCTGTTTGTCAGAACGTGTATAGGCACCCATGGCGATGTTCTCGGCCACCGTCATCAGCGGAAAGATTTCTCGCCCCTCGGGCACATGCACCATCCCCCGCGCAACCACCTGATTGGGTTCACTCCCCTGTATCTCTTCGCCCTGGAGTTTCACCGTGCCTTTTTCAGGATCCATGACGCCAGAAATGGTCTTCAGCAATGTGGTTTTCCCAGCCCCATTGGCGCCCAATACGGTCACAATTTGCCCTTCGCGCACCTCAAGGGAAACGCCGCGAATGGCCATGATGGGTCCGTAATAGGATTCAAGATTGTCGATCCGCAAAACCACATTTGTAGAAGGTGTGCTCATGATTTCGCTCCCTTCCTGGCAGATGCTGGCTTACGTGTGGCTTGCTTGCGGGCGGCGGGTTTCTTTGCAGCTGGCTTTTTTGCGGCAGCCTTCTTTGGGACCGCTTTTTTCGCGGACGCTTTCTTGGCAGCTGTTTTTGCCGGTTTGGGGGCAGATTTGGCAGCAGAACTCTTTTCTGCCTGTTGCCCACCTTTTTGGATACCGCTCGTGCCCAGATAGGCTTCAATGACAGCGGGGTGCGACTGCACCTCCTGGGGCGTGCCAGTTGCCAGCTCCTTGCCATCTGCCAGCGCCATCACGCGGTTGGACACGGCGGAAACCAGCCCCATGTCATGCTCCACCATCAAAACCGTAATGCCCATTTGCTTTTGAATATCTTCAATCCAAAACGCCATGTCCTGGGTCTCTTCCACAGACAGGCCGGAAGCCGGTTCGTCCAGTAGAAGCAGTTTTGGTTCAGTCGCCAGCGCCCGGCCTAGTTCCACCACTTTGCGCACGCCATATGGCAGGCCAGCAATCATCTTGTCGCGATAGGGCTGGAGGTCGAGAAAATCGATCACCTGTTCCACCGCGTGGCGATGGCGACGCTCTTCGCGACGAACGGAAGGCAGGAAAAACAATTCAGACAGCACATTGGTTGCGCGGTGCCGGTGTCTGCCCACCAACAGATTTTGCAACACAGTCGCCTGTTCAAACAGTTCGATATTTTGAAAGGTCCGCGCAATGCCAAGCGACGGAATCCGGTCTGGCACAAGGTCGAGCAATTGCTCCCCGTTGAACGAGATGGACCCGTTCGCCGGTGTATAAAAGCGCGAGATAAGGTTGAACACCGTCGATTTGCCAGCGCCATTGGGCCCGACAAGCGCGAAGACTTCGCCCTCATTCACGTGCAGGGTCAGATCATCAACCGCAACCACACCGCCGAATTTCTGAGTAACGTTTTTGATGTCCAGAAGGGGGGCGTGGCTCATTGGACGCGCTCCGTTTTCAGATAAGACTTCTGGCGACGGAACATGTCCTTGCGGTAGAAGGGGAACAATTCGAAATAGGTGCGCACTTTCAGCCAGCGGCCATAAAGCCCCATCGGTTCAAACAGAATAAAGCCCATCAGGATCGCCGCAAACATGGCACTTTCCAGGCCGGGAATATTGATGTTGATGCCAAACGTGGTGGCAAGAAGCGAACGGCCATTGGCAATCAGAACCGGGATCAGGCCAACCACAACAGCGCCGAGAAAAGCCCCATGGATAAATCCAAGTCCACCAATCACGATCATCAAAAGCAGAGTGATCGACATGACCAGGTCAAAGGTCTCGTGGGTAATATAGGTCGCCGAATGCCCAAACAGAGACCCCGCCAGTCCAGCGGCCACGCACGATAGGAAGAATGATTTCGCCTTGGTGCGGGTGGGGTTGATGCCCATGGCCTGCGCCGAAATTTCAGAATCCCGGATGGCTGAAAAACTACGTCCAGTGGGCGCGCGCAACAAATTGCGATACAACAGCGCTATGATGAACACCACCGCCAGGACCACATAATAGAACGCATAAGGGTTGGCGTATTTGTTGATCTCATATCCAAAAATCGAAATGTCCGGCACCGCAATGCCCGAGACGCCGCCGGTATATGCCTCCAACAATACGATGATGTCACCGGCAATGATGGACAGGGCCAATGTTGCCAAAGCCAGATATACCCCATGCAATCGCAGCACGGGCAGCGCAATCACTGTGCCCACAACGCCTGCAATCAGACCGGCCAGCGGGAACGCAATAAGCCATGGCACACCGGCATTGAGCAACAGGATATTCGAATAACACCCAAGCGCCATAAACGCGGCATGGCCCAGACTAGCAAGCCCTGTTTGGCCGGTGAGCAACATCAGGCCCATGCCCACAATGGCGAAAATCAAGACTGCGGTGATCTCCCCAAGCAGGTAGGGATTGCCCGTCCACACGAAATACAAGGGCAATGCCAGCACTGCCGCGAACAGGGCGAAGTAATACCCCATCTGGGTTTTGTGCTTGAACAGATTGATGTCGGCATCATAGGTGGTTTTGAAGACGAAACGCATGGGCCTTACACCTTCTTCTTCTGGGTCTGTGAGAACAGACCGCCAGGGCGGAAGACGAGGACGAGGATCAGGATCCCATAAGGAGCGATCTGGGAAAATCCAGGCGCGCCATAGCGCGCCGAAAGCGGTTCAACGAGACCGATGATCAGCCCGCCCACCAGGGCTCCCGGCAAGGAACCAAACCCACCAATGGCGGCTGCTGCAAAGGCCTTAATGCCCAGCAGGCCAGCAGAAGGATCAATCGCGCCCTTTGAGGCAAACAAAATGCCTGCAACTGCTGCCACCGCACCCGATAGGGCCCAGACAAGGCTTTGGATGCGCTTGACCGGAATGCCCATATAGTAGGCCGCCAACTGATTTTGCGACGATGCCTGCATGGCCATGCCGAGCTTGGTGCGCGAAAAGAAGATGAACAGAGCCAGCGTCAGCAACAGGGTCACAATAATGATGGCAATCTCGTCAAAGCCCAGCACAACACCCCCAAGGCTGATATCACGCCCGGCGAAAGGGGTTTCCAGCGATACCGGTTCATGGCTCCAGATGGTGCCCGCTGCAAAGCGCAAAATGAACCCAACTGCGATCGTGAGGATAACGATGGAAACCTGACTTTGGCCGAACATGAAGCGCAAAACGCCCCAGTCAAACAAATATCCAAGCACCGCCATGATGACGATAGCAATGGGAACCGCGAGCCAGAAATTCAGCCCCCAGAAATCCTGATTGGTGAGACCCAGACAAATAAATGCCCCGATCATCATGAAATCGCCCTGGGCAAAATTGACCGCTTCGGTTGCCTTGTAAATGAGCACGAAGCCAAGCGCGATGAGTCCGTAGACGCATCCGCTCGCCAGTCCGCTGACAATCAGCTGGATGAAATCCAACTTCTTTCCTCCCAATTTTTCAAACAAGCCTCCCAGCCTGTTCCAATTTCAATAACGGACTTCGCACTTAATTGGTGTCGAAATCCATACGCCAGCTAGGGCGCAATGAATACCTTGCCGTTAGGCTTCGCCAATTCTTCCGGCACCCGGTCCATCGCTTCATCAAGCGGCACGATGGCGGTTACATCTGTTGCCCATTCGCCGCTGGAAAATCGTGCCTGAACCTGTTGAATTGCGGCCATTTTTTCAGCCAATGGTTTCTCCATCATCCAGCGGGTCAGCCAGAACCCTTCAATCTGTTTGGATTGAAAGATCAATTGGCCCGGCTGCATGATTGTCGGCAATTCTTCATCCAGCTTGCCATAAATCACCCATCGGCCCCGGTTCGGCATGGCATTGAACACAGCAGCACTTGTTTGGTTGGCAACGGCATCCAGGAACACGCGCGGTTTTTCCGTGCGCATCAGGGCCGCTAGATCTGCCTCGAAGGTCGCGCTTTCGGTGTTGAGCACATGGGCCGCCCCCAGTTCTTTCAACGGCTCAATCTGGGCGTCACGGCGCACAAGCGCAATTGGCGCATAGCCTTCGTCTTTGGCCGCCGAGATCATCAGTTTGCACAACTGGCTTGCGCCCGCCGAAACGATGAAAGACTTCTCACCCACTTCTTTGACAATGTCGAACATGGCCAGCGCGGTGAGCGGATTGACGATCATTGCAGCCCCATCTTCGTCGCGAACGCCGGGTATCAGCGGGATGCATGTGGCGGCATCGGCAACGGAAAATTCTGACCAGGTGCCCGGTGCGTTTGGTGATGCGACAAACGCCACGCGCATTCCCACCAGTCCATCGGCAATTTTGCCGCCGCCGGATTCCGTCACCATGCCCACGCCTTCAAAGCCCGCCGCATTGCCCTTCTTGCGTGGCACGCCATAGAAGCCCTGAATGAACATTTCATCTGATGGGTTGATCGACGCCAGGGTGACATCAATCTTCACCTGACCATCGCCCGGCTTCGGCTCATCCAGCTCTCCCATTTGAAGGAAGGGCGCAAGATCTTTCAACACAATGTCGTTTGGTTTTTCGCGGGCGAACCCGTCATTTGTCAGCAATAAGGCTTTCATCGGTCAGCCCATCTTCATTTGAGTGTATTTTTTCAGTTCAACACGCGCCACCTGTCGGCGGTGAACGGCATCAGGGCCATCGGCAAAGCGCAGGGTGCGCAGGTGCATCCATTGGCGTGCCAGTGGTGTATCTTGCGAAATGCCCACGCCGCCATGCATCTGCATGGCATCATCAGTTACTTTCAGTGCCACAAGTGGGGCTGCAACTTTGATCTGTGAAATCCACGGAGCCGCCGCGCGGGCATCGCCCTGATCCATCATCCACGCCGCTTTCAGGCAAAGCAGGCGGGCCTGTTCTATTTCCATACGGGCATCGGCGATAATATCGAAATTCGCCCCGAGCTGAGCCAGCGGCTTGCCGAAGGCTTCGCGCTGGACCGAGCGTTTGCACATCAGTTCGAGCGCCAGTTCAGCCTGACCAATGGCACGCATGCAATGGTGAATACGACCTGGCCCAAGGCGTCCTTGAGCAATTTCAAACCCGCGGCCTTCTCCCAGCAAAATGCTGTCTGCGGGGACGCGCACATCGGTAAATCGCATATGCATATGGCCATGGGGGGCATCATCCATGGAAAACACCTGCATGGGACGTAAAATCTCAATGCCAGGCGCATCGGCGGGCACAACAATCATGGAATGTTGCTTGTGCTTGGGGTCATCATCCGTGCCGGTTTTCACCATGGTGATATAGACCTTGCAGCGCGGGTCGCCTGCGCCTGAAATCCAGTGCTTTTCACCATTGAGTACGTATTCGTCTCCATCGCGCACACATGACATGTTGATATTCGTGGCATCGGAAGACGCCACATCCGGCTCGGTCATGGCATAGGCGGAACGGATTTCGCCTTCGAGCAGCGGCTTCAGCCAACGCTCTTTCATTTCCGCCGTGCCATAGCGCTCGAATACTTCCATATTTCCGGTGTCTGGTGCTGAACAGTTAAATGTTTCCGCCCCCAGATGAGCCTTGCCCATTTCCTCGGCCAGATAGGCATATTCAACGGTGGTCAAGCCGTAACCGCTGTCGGAATCCGTGAGCCAGAAATTCCACAATCCGCGCTTCTTGGCTTCGCCTTTCAGCTTTGCCAGAATCTCTTGCTGGCGCGGGGTGAGGGACCAGCGGTCGCCTACATTAACCTCTGCCAGAAATTCTTCATCCACCGGCATGACTTCATCGCGGATCATTTCGGCAACCCTGTCGCGCAAGTCCGAAACCTTTCTTGAGACACCAAGGTCCATAACGCTATCAGCCATTTTCATACTGCTCCAAAAATTCATTCGCCGCTTCCGGCATGGTGGTCCCAAGCCCTTTTAAGGCGTAGGAAACGAGTTCGAAGGCCAGGGTCGCACGCTCTGCCTTCGGGTTGTCCTGGCGCGGTGAGTACCAGAACACAGTACTGTTGAGCACCGCAAGAAAGCTCTTTGATGCAATCGACAGGTCGTTGACCGACAACCCGGCTTCTTTTGTTGCAGCCTCAATGGTCGAACGGAACATGGTTTCATAGCTGTTGCGGCTGTCGATCAGTTCCACCAGTGCCTCACGTTGCGCGGCCGTGGTCGATCCCTGCTGGTGCATGGCGACGCCCTGGGCCAGAACCCGTTGAAAAGCCTGCTCCTCCAGCAATGCGATGGTATGCGCCAATCCCATAAGCGTGAGGCGGTCCAATGCATTGCTCTCCCCTTCGCTGTGGGGGCGAATGGCTGCAAAGTTGATGGCCATGCCCTGGCGATAAACTTCAAAGAACAAATCAGTCTTGGACCGGAAATGGTGGTAGATCATCCCCTTGGTCGCGCCAAGCTCGCGGGCCACATCGTCAATGCTTGCAGCCGCAAAGCCGTGCTGCATGAAACAGCGCGCGGCGGCGCGCAGAATTTCCTGCCGTGAATTGGCGCCGGATTTTTGTGATGGCTCATCATTCTTGCGCACCCGAAGCGACGCCTCGAGAGAAGATGCAGCATTTGCGATGCGATTTTGTGCAGCCTGCACCATCAGGTTCCAAATTAGCCGTTGCCCCAATCGATAAAATGGGAACATACTACCGAGTATGTTGTCAATGTCCCAAACCGGCTTTAGGCTGATTCTTTTAATGCGGACGCACAACATTGTTGAGCAAAAAATACGGTGGTTGGCCAATGTGGTTGACCCGGTCAATGCGCAGCGGGAACAGATCGACACGCGGGGAGGGTCAATAGGTGGACACGTTTTACGAAGGGCTGTTTGGTCTTCACGGCAAAACCGCGCTGGTTACTGGCGGCGCGACCGGTATTGGCAAAATGATGGCCCATGCTCTCGTCATGGCCGGTGCCCATGTCATCATTGCTTCACGTAAAGCAGATGCCTGCGAAGCGGTCGCCAGGGAACTAAACGCGCTGGATGCGCCGGGCAGCGCCATAGGTCTTGGGGCTGATGTTGCCAGTGAGGCAGGCGTCAAAGAGCTGGCGCAGGCAGTGGCAGCAAAAACGGATAAATTGCATATTCTCGCCAATAATGCAGGCGCGACCTGGGGTGAGGATTTTGAAACCTTCCCACGCTCGGCCTGGGACAAAATCATGAGCGTCAATGTGTCGGCCATGTTTGAGCTGACCCGCGACCTCACGCTCCTGTTGGAAGCCGCCGCCACCGACGACGATCCGGCGCGGGTGATCAATATCGCCTCTGTGATGGGCATCGTACCAATTGCCGAAGGGGCATATTCCTATTCGGTCTCCAAAGCGGCTGTGATCCATTTGACGAAGATTTTGGCCAATGAATTCACCAGTAGACGCATAACCGTAAATGCCTTCGCACCCGGCCCGTTCCCCAGCCGCATGACCGCATTTGCAACTGCCAGCCAGGAAGGCGCACAAAATACGGCTGCCATGAATCCCATGGGGCGCATTGGTCGGACGCAGGATATTGCCGCCGCCACGCTTTTCCTGTGTGGTTACGGCGGGTCATATGTGACGGGCACAATATTGCCTCTCGACGGGGGCTATGTGGTGGATACCGGAAATGCCAGCCTGTTCCCGGACATGGGATAGGCTGCACACGAACAGGAAAGATGCGACAATGAATGATCGTCCCACAATCAGCCTTGAAGAACTGAAATCCCAGGTCGGTGGAGAGCCTCGTTTTTCGCGATGGTTTGAACTGGATCAGTCGCGCATCGACAATTTTGCCGATGTGACGGAAGACTGGCAGTTCATTCACGTTGATCGCGAAAAAGCAGCCGAAACCCCCTTTGGCAGCACAATTGCCCACGGCTTCCTGTCACTCTCCATGTTGTCTGCCATGGGCTATGACAGTGAACACGCCATTGAGGGAACCAAAATGGCGATCAATTACGGGTTTAACAAAGTTCGCTTCACCTCGCCTGTCCGGGCAGGTGCACGGGTGCGTGCCAAATTTATCACCCGTGCGGTTGATGAAAAAACCCCGAAGAACATTTTGATCACCCGCGGCGTGACCATTGAAATTGAAGGTGAGAGCCGACCAGCATTGTCGGCCGAATGGCTCGGATATATCGAGCTTGATAGAGGGGAATAATTCATGAGTGAAATCAGGTTTGACGACCAGGTTGTGATCGTCACAGGGGCAGGCAATGGACTGGGGAAAGCCCATGCGCTTGCATTTGCAGCGCGTGGCGCGCGGGTCGTGGTCAATGATTTTGGCGGTGCGCGGGACGGCACTGGGGGATCAAGCGCAGCCGCCGAAGCCGTTGTCAGCGAGATTATGGAAAATGGCGGCGAAGCCATGGCCAATGGCGCCAATGTGGCGGACCGCGCCCAGGTTGATGCCATGGTGGCCAACACCATGGACGAATTTGGCCGCATCGATGTGCTGATCAACAATGCAGGAATCCTGCGCGACCGCAGCTTTGGCAAAATGTCCGAGGAAGAATGGGATGCGGTTGTCGCCGTCCATCTTAAAGGCACCGCCAATTGCTGCATGGCGGTCTGGAACCAGATGAAGGCCCAAAATTATGGCCGCATCGTTATGACCACTTCCACATCGGGAATTTACGGCAATTTCGGTCAGGCCAATTATGGCGCGGCCAAAACCGGCGTTTGGGGCCTCATGAACACGCTGCACATTGAAGGGGCCAAGAACAATATTCACGTCAATTGCATTTCCCCAACTGCCGCAACCCGCATGACCGAAGACGTGATCCCACCAGAAGCGCTAAGCTTGCTGGACCCCAAATGGGTGACGCCGGGCGTGGTCTATCTGGGATCCAAAGAAGCTGGCAGCCGCAATATTTTGTTGGCTGGCGCGGGCGGATACACGATTGCCAAACTGATGGAAGCCGAAGGCGTTTTCTTTGGTGAACCTGACCGGACACCGGAAATGATCGCAAGCCATTGGGACGAAATCACTGACATGTCCCAGGCGCGTGAAATGCTGCAAGGCAATGATCACGTGATGAAGATGGTCCAAAAAGCAACCGCTGGAAGCTGATCGGATATGGCAGACCCACACGACCCGAACTACATCGACGAACAGGTGCTCATTCCCTGGCTGGAAGAGCATGTGGCCGGATTTTCAGGCTTCAAGGGCTTGCAGAAATTTGGCGATGGGCAATCCAATCCAACCTATCGCATCGATGCCCAATCGGGTGCTTATGTCCTGCGCGCAAAACCGCCGGGCGAATTGTTGAAATCCGCCCATGCCGTTGACCGCGAATTCCGTGTCATGAAGGCACTTGCCGACACGCCCGTGCCTGTGCCCAAAATGTTGGCCCTTTCCCAGGAAGGGGATGCGTCCCCAATTGGCCGCCAGTTTTTCGTCATGGAGCATCTTGAGGGACGGATATTCTGGGATCCGGCACTGGCGGAATTGGGCGAAGGGGGAGAGGCCAATGCGGCCCGCTCGCGCATTTATGATGCCATGAACCAAACTTTGGCAGCGCTCCACGATGTGGACCCAATCGCGGTCGGTCTGGAAACTTTTGGTCGACCGGGAAATTATTTCGAACGCCAGACAGAGCGCTGGGCCAAGCAATATGAAGCATCAGAAGTTGAGCGCAATGAGGATGTCCACACCATCATTGCATGGTTGCGGGCAAATATGCCCGAAGATGATGGGCAATTGAGCATCGTCCATGGCGACTACCGGCTGGACAACATGATTTTCGCGCCGGACCGCGACGAGGTCATTGGGGTGCTCGATTGGGAATTGTCGACCCTTGGCCATCCCATGGGCGATCTTTCTTACCAGTGCATGAATTGGCGTTTGCCCAATGACAAAGGCACGCGCGGCCTTGCCGGGCTGGATCGACAGGCCTTGGGCATCCCCACTGAAGACGAATATGTGCGCACCTATTGCGAACGGCGTGGCATCAGCGAAATTGGCAATTGGTCATTTTATGTGGCCTACAATCTGTTTCGTTTTCTGGCGATTTTGCAGGGTGTTTACAAACGTGCCTTGGATGGCAATGCGTCTAACCCGGAGCGTGCCCGACAGATGGGGGCTGCCATTCCCTGGTTGGCCCAGGCGGCGCTAAAAGAGCTCAACAGTAAAGGCTGAACCATGAGTGAGAAGATTTTTGACGGACAGACGATCCTCATAACCGGTGCAGCCGGTGGATTCGGTAAATCTGCATCAGCCCTGTTTGCGGAGCAGGGGGCCAATCTTGTGTTGTCGGACTATAATGGCGAAGGTCTGTCCGCCCTTTCTAAATCGCTCAAGCAGCGCGGCGCCAATGTGGCCACACTCGTTGGAAGTGTCGCGGAAGAAGACCATTGCAAGGAGACTGTTGATCTGGCCATGAACACCTATGGCCGTCTGGATGTGGCCATCAACAATGCAGGAATTGGCCACGATCCGGCAAAAACTGCCGATGTGGATTCCGCCCAGGCCATGATGACACTTCAGGTGGACCTGATGGGCGTATTCTATGGCATGAAACATCAGATCCCCGTCATGGAAGCGGGTTTTGATGAACACCAGCGCACGTCCAGCATTTTGAACGTGGCATCTCTTGCAGGCCTGGGTGGTGCGCCCACTATTGGCATGTATGCGGCGGCCAAATTTGGCGTTGTCGGCCTCACCAAATCCGCGGCGCTGGAATATGCCCGGCGTGGCATTCGCATTAATGCCATTTGTCCGGCCTTTGCCCGCACCCCCATGGTGGAAGACGGATTGTTGGCTGCCAGTGGCGGTGGCAAGGAAGCCGAAGACTTTCTAACCCGCGGCGTTCCCATGCGGCGGTTGGCAGAGCCTGAGGAAATCACCCGGTCCATGCTGTGGATATGCGATCCGCGCAATTCATTCATGACAGGACAAGCGGTCGCGTTGGATGGCGGCACGTCCGCCATGTAGACTATTATCGTTGCCCGTGAGCCTATTGGGTCCGGTCGCCTATTCGAGACGAGGAAGTGAGAAAATGGATTTAAATTACACCGCCGAAGAACTGGCCTTCCAGCAAGAAGTCCGCGCCTTCATGGAAGAAAAACTTCCCAAGCGTCTGGCGGATAAGGTGAAACACCACAAGCGCCTCACAAAAGAAGACATGGTGGAATGGCACGCCATTCTCAACAGCGCCGGATATCTTACGGGCCATTGGCCCAAGGCATTTGGCGGTCTTGAGTGGAATGCGATTGAACGTACGATTTTTGATGAAGAAATGACTGCCGCCAACGGGCCGCGTCAGGTGCCGTTCGGGCTGAACATGCTGGCACCCGTGTTGATGGCATTTGGATCACCGGAACAACAACAATATTACTTGCCGCGCATCGCCGATGGCCAGGATTTTTGGTGCCAGGGCTATTCGGAGCCGGGGGCAGGGTCTGATCTTGCTTCTCTGAAAATGACAGCGCAGCGCGATGGCGACCATTATGTTTTGAATGGTCAGAAAACCTGGACCACACTTGGTCAATACGCGAACAAGATTTTTTGTCTCGTGCGCACCAACAAAGAAGGCAAGCCCCAGGAAGGCATTTCCTTCATTCTGGTCGACATGGATACGCCCGGCGTTGAAGTGCGCCCCATCATTTTGTTGGAAGGCACCCATGAGGTGAACGAAGTCTGGTTTACAGATGTGCGGGTGCCGGTGGAAAATTTGGTGGGCGAGGAAAACAAGGGCTGGACCTACGCCAAATATCTGTTGGTGCACGAACGCTCTGGCATTGCCGGTGTTGGTGCCGCCATGGCCGGTTTGTCCTATTTACGTGAGATTGCGCAAGACCAGCAAAAGGATGGCAAGCCACTTCTGGAAGATCCGTTTTTTGCCGCACGCCTGTCAGAAATCGAAATTGATCTGGCAGCCATGCGCACCACTAATTTGCGCATTACCCAGGCGGACAATGATGGCGCACCTCCGGGGCCGGAGACATCAATGCTCAAGGTCAAAGGCACCGTGTTGCGCCAGTCAATCAACGACCTGACCCGCCGTGCGCTTGGGCCCTACGCCATGCCGTTTGTGTCTGAAGCTTTGGATGCTGGCTATAATGAGGAGCCCATCGGCCCCGACTATGCCAACCCGATTGCGGGGGATTATTTCAATCACCGCAAAACCTCAATCTATGGTGGGTCGAACGAAGTTCAGCGCAACATTATTTCAAAAATGATGATGGGGCTTTAAGACAATGGATTTCAATCATACCCAGGAACGGCAAATGCTGGCTGATATGGCCGGCCGTTTTGTCCGCGAACAATACCCGATCGATACCCGCCACGAACATGCCGCTGCCGAGCTGGGATTTTCGCGCGAAAGCTGGGCCGAAATGGCCGAACTTGGTCTCATTGGCGCATTGTTCAGAGAAGAAAATGGTGGCTTTGGTGGAACAGGTTTCGACATCGCGCTGATGTTTGAAGAAATCGGCAGGGGCCTTGTGGTCGAACCATTTTTGGCAAATTTACTGGGTGGCACGGCGCTTGCCCATGGCAGTGATAGTCAAAAGGAAATCGTCGAAGCCGTAATCGGTGGAGAGACCCTGCTGGCATTTGCCCATGGCGAACCAACCGGCAGATATGATCTGGCTCATGTGCACACCACGGCAAAACCAACGGCAGATGGCTATGTTCTCAACGGCAACAAATCTGTGGTCATTTCCGGCGATAGTGCCGATTTCCTGGTGGTGTCGGCGCTTATCGAAGGTGACCAGCCAAACGAAGAAGACGTGACATTGTTCCTCGTGCCTGCAGATCAGGATGGGGTCCACAGACGGGGATATCCCACCATCGACGGGTATCGTGCAGCAGAAATTGCCTTGAAAGACGTGGTCGTTCCCGCTGACGCAATGATTGGTGCCAAGGGGCAGGGACTTTCCATTGTCCATGACGTGGTCGCGCGCGGCACACTGGCCGTGTGTGCGGAAGCATTGGGTGCCATCGACGCGGCAATTGACCTGACGCTGGAATATCTGAAAACCCGCAAGCAATTTGGTGTGCCAATTGGCAAGTTTCAGGCGCTGCAACACCGCATGGCTGACATGATGACCGAACGCGAGCAAATCCGATCCGGCGTCATCAATGCTGCCGGGCACTTGGACGCCACCGCCGGGGAACGTGACTGGCACATTTCTGCGCTCAAAAATCTGGTGGGTCGTTCCGGTCGCATGATCGCAGAGGAATCAATCCAGATGCATGGCGGCATTGGCATGACGTGGGAATATGCCGTTGGCCATTACGCAAAACGCATTGTCATGATCGATCACCTGTTTGGCGATGTTGATTATCATCTTGAGCGGATCATCAAGCTCGGCAAGGCAGCTTAAGCGTGAGCGCATCACCCCCAAAGCCAGAGCAGATTGTTGCCGATGAAACCGGCCTCCAGCGCGCGCTGGGCTATGTGAATCACATCTATGCGGACCGCACAGAAACCCATCTCGATATGGATGACCGGCACACCAACCGCCATGGCAGTCTCCATGGCGGCATTTATTCGATGATATTGGATTCCGCCTGTGGGTTTTCCGCCAGCCGTGCCCTGTCGCCCGATGCAAGCCAAAAGGTTTTTACGGTATCACTGACAGTGAATTACCTAGCCGGTGTGCCGTCCGGTAAGGTCCATGCCGTTGGCCGGGTGACCTTTGCGGGACGATCTATCGTCTATGCCGCGGGTGAAGTAATTGACGAGGCGGGCACATTGGTTGCAACAGGAACCGGTGTATTCAAAAAAGCGCGCTAGAAGGGGCAGTCCGCTGAATTGCACCTTTGCTCACGAACGGCTCAGAAATAAGTGTTTGGCGCTAAAGCATTTGATCGCGCTTTACTGATGGTCTAACACCGCGCAACCGTTTCACCCGTTGGAGCGCTCCAATCGCGGTGGACAAAAATTTTGATATTTTGGCGAAAGGAAGCCGAAAATGAGCGAAGAGATGGAACCACGCGAGAGCATGGAATTTGATGTTGTGATCGTCGGTGGCGGTCCTTCTGGTCTGGCAGCCGCGATCCGCCTGAAGCAGGTAGATGAGAACATCAATGTGGTGGTGCTGGAAAAAGGGGCCGAAATCGGCGCTCATATTCTTTCTGGCGCGGTTGTTGACCCTGTGGCCGTGGACCGTTTGTTCCCCAACTGGCGTGACGAAGAAGATCATCCCTTCAAAGTGCCCGTGCGCAAGGACAAGTTCTTCCTCATGGGGGAGGGCGGCAAAATTCCGCTGCCCACATGGGCCATGCCAAAACTCATGAACAATCATGGCAATTACATCGTTTCCCTTGGCAATGTGTGCCGTTGGATGGCCACCAAGGCCGAAGCGCTGGGCGTGGAAATTTTCCCCGGCTTCGCCGCCGCCGAAGTGGTTTACAACGACGCAGGAGCCGTAATCGGCGTTGCAACCGGCGATATGGGCGTTCTGCGTGATGGGACACCGGGCCCCAATTTCGAACGCGGTGTGGAACTGCACGGCAAATATGTTCTCATCGGCGAAGGTGCCCGTGGTTCACTGGCCAAAGACTTGATTGCAAAATTCGATCTGGGCGACAACAGCGATCCGCAAAAGTTCGGTCTGGGCTTCAAGGAATTGTGGGAAGTTGCCCCCGAAAAGCATGACGAAGGTAGTGTTTTGCACACGCTCGGCTGGCCGCTGAAAAACAATCAGGATGGTGGTTCGTTCATCTATCACATCGAAGACAACCAGGTTTATGTGGGCTATGTCGTGGCCCTGGGTTACAAAAACCCTTACCTGTCGCCCTTCGAAGAATTCCAGAAATTCAAAACCCATCCGTCAATTGCGCCCTTGCTGGAAGGTGGCAAGCGCTTGTCCTATGGCGCGCGGGCCATCACCCAGGGCGGCTGGCAGTCGGTGCCGCGCCTTTCTTTCCCAGGTGGTGCATTGCTTGGATGTTCTGCCGGTTTCGTCAACGTGCCACGCATTAAAGGCAGCCATAATGCCATGTTGTCAGGCATGTTGGCAGCAGAACATGTGGCGCAGGCATTATCAGATGGTCGGGCCAATGACGAATTGGCCAGCTACGAAGCAGCCTGGCGCAGCAGTGATGTGGGCAAAGATCTCAAACCCGTGCGCAATGTGAAACCCATGGTCACGAAATACGGCTCTGTTCTGGGCACGATTTTGAGCGGCTTTGACATGTGGTGCACATCATTGCTTGGTGGGTTCTCGTTTTTTGGAACGATGAAACACGCCAAGGCAGATTATGAAGCCACCGAACCGGCCAGCCAGCATGAACCAATCGAGTATGCAAAACCCGATGGTGTATTGACCTTTGACCGCTCCTCATCCGTGTTCCTGTCGAACACCAATCATGAGGAAGATCAGCCAAAGCACCTCAAATTGCTGAATGCGGATTTGCAGAAGAGTTCGGAATTCGATGTCTATGCGGGCCTGTCTCGGCGCTATTGCCCGGTGGGTGTTTATGAATGGGTCGATGACAAGGGCGATGCCGCAAAAGAGGGGGATGCCACCGCGACTTACGTGATCAACGCGCAAAATTGCGTGCACTGCAAAACCTGCGACATCAAGGATCCCAATCAAAATATCAAATGGGTTCCACCCCAGGGTGGCGAAGGGCCGGTCTATCCTAATATGTAAGTGCCGGTCGGCGTTCGTTTCGCCATCTCACGAGCTGGATTGCGCAAACCTTTTGCGCAATTCCAGCGCATAGAGCAGTACCGCCCAAACGATAAAGACCTCCTGCACTTCACCATCGTGCAGGGGCAGCACTGCGGAAATATCCACATTGTTGCCAATTTGAATGATGACCTCCCACACGAGGATCAGTATGGCGCACATCAGCAATGTGGCAGGTGGATAGACAATCAGCGCCCGCTCAGGGATCAGTTCCCGGCGGTTTTTCAATATCCATTGAAACAACGTTGCGCCAAGAACAATTGCGATGATCAAAATTGTGCGCGGCAACAAATTCAACAGGTAGCTGTTGTTGTGCAGGTTGGTTTCATTTTGACTGTTTAGTTGTTTCCAGTGCTCGGATGTTTCCCACCGCAGCAAATGTTGGCCCCAGCTAAGCTCTTCGCCGGCAAGATAGATGCAACCGACAGTCATGATCACAAGGTAGCAGACCAACAGCCAGTCCAGCTTTGCGAAGTGCCGCAGCAATATGCCAATCACGATTATGGCCGCAAAGAACGGGAACAGGGCGTGTTCCCATTCCATCAAACCGGCCCGCTCGTTCTGGAAAATTGCTATGTAGCTGTCGAAGTTCACATAGGCCCAAACGGGAAGAACGATGCTCAACAGCAGCGGCAACCAGGCGGTAAAAAAGGTGAATGGCTTGTTCAATGTGCTCTTCTTGATTTTTGTGAAATGTCGGTGGTCGACCGCTTGATGCTTTGCTAAGCCAAAGTCGCGGTACAAGTCAAACGGTCGAAACGGGATGAGCCAAATGCAGGTGCAATCGATAGCCAAGCTTGAGGCGCTTTATGATGCGCCTGCCGAGGCGACCATACGCAAGGAGATTACGGCGGTTAATGGCGAATATCGCCGCTTGATTGAAGCAAGCCCGTTCTTTGCTGTGGCCAGCGCCGGGCCGGATGGACTTGATTGTTCGCCCCGTGGCGACGGACCGGGCTGCGTTCATATTCTCAACGACACCACGCTTGCCTTCGCAGACCGTCGTGGCAATAACCGGCTCGATACTTTGCGCAACATCATTGCCGATCCCCGTATTGCGCTTTTGTTGATGATTCCGGGATGGAACGAATGTTTGCGGATAAATGGCAGCGCAATGATCACAACTGACGATGAACTGCGTCAGCGGTTCGTCCATGGCGACAAATTGCCCGCAACCGTTGTCGTCATTTCCATTGAGACGATGTATTTTCAGTGCGCCCGGGCGATCAAGCGCGCCGGTCTTTGGGATGTGTCCAGGCATGTTGATCCCCGCACACTTCCCACCGCCGGTGAATTGGTAAAGTCGGCGATTTCAGAATTTGATGCCAATACCTATGATGCAAACCTGCCGGAAAGACAGGCCAAAACACTTTACTGATTGAGGCTTTGCACCAATTCCGGCAAGGCGCTGATGTCTTTTAGAACATAATCGGCATGGGTTTTGAGTTCGCTTGCCAGCGCGCTTCCCGATGTAACTCCAACCGCCAGGGCGCCTGCGGATTTGCCGGACCGGCAATCATGTTCGCTGTCGCCCACCATAATCAGTTCGCTTGGATGGATGGCAAGGTGAGCGGCAAATGCCTCGACCATGCCAGGCCCTGGCTTCGCGCCATGGCCGCTGTCGTAACCGGCAATGAATTCAAAACGGTGCAACACGCCAACCGCGCTTAAATGGGCGTGGGCACCTGCTTGTGAATCATTGGTTGCCACTCCAAGGGTCAGCCCCAGGCCATCCAGCGCGTTAAGTGTGGGCACCAGGAAGTCAAAGGGTACAACGCTTATGGCGGAATGTCGGATGTATAATTCATCCACCAGGCGCATCAGCATGTCTTTGGACATGATATCTGCAGGGATTGCCACATGCGGCATCAGTTTTACGGCGATGTCTTCAACGCTCCCGTCGACCAGCTCTGAATCCGGGTCGATCAAACAGGCCATGCGATCAAACCCCATCGCACTGTCGAGCCGTGCGCGAATGTCATGGTCGCCTCCGGCAAGTTCGTCCAGCACCTTTGCGGTCGCGGGCGCAAACGTGGCGTCAAAATCGACGAGTGTGCCATCTTTGTCGAAAAGGATTGCTTTGATTGTCATGCGGTCCTGTTTGTCGCACTGTGACGTGGGGCGCAATCTAAGATTTACTTGGGGAATGTGCAGGTATGATTTGTTCTGGTTTGAAGCGTTGTTTTATCACTTTGTGCGCGATCCTGGTGGCGGGGCCGGCAATGGCCGAAGCTTCGCTCATGGAATGTGATGGCCCGGCAGGGGTGGCGGATGTGGTTGAGCCGTGGGAGCAATCCACCCGCACTTTTGCCAATGGGCTCATTCGCATTGTGCATGTGGACACTGGCGGTGAACCGGCATGTTGTTCCAGCCATATGGTCATTTTGGCCCCGGATCCAAATGATGAACTTGGATTGCGCGGGTGTCGCATCCTCTCCGATGGCCAAAAATTCACCGGCTTTCAATCTGTGGACGTGCCGGGTGTCGCGTCCAGTTATGATGCTGCATTGGGCTTGCGCCTGTCCGTCCCGGTGGAGCGCTATATTGATGGCATCCAGTCCAGCAAAGCGACGGTCCATGTGCGCATTAATCAGGCGACTGGCGTGATCAGCCTGGAACGTTAGAGCCCTTATTCAGAGCGTGTTGCTAATGAAAATCCCGGCTCTTGGGGATAACCCGCACATTGCGCGGGTGGCTGCCCCTTGCGGGAGCTGTGAAAACGCTTTTGCGCTTGCGTTCTTTTCGTGCCCGGCCCGGTCCCGTCACAACTTCCACCGGTAATCCTTCTTTCAACGCTGCGCGGTCTGCGGCTTCGCGCTGGGCGCGGCTCATACGCAAATATTCATTGCCCGCGCCCCCGCGACTTGCCTCATCGGCATGGGCCAGCGGTATGGGCAGGGTGCTGGATATGGAATCGATGGCCCGTCCGGCCGCCTCCAGCCGCTCCTGTCGTTTGCGGCTTTCCGGCTTGCCGCCGGAATGGGAGGGCAGGGGCGAACGCACATGATCGGCATGGGCAACGGTTTCCGGCAATATATCATCAGAAAGTGTGTCCAGATCGTCGGTCAGGTCGGCCATGCGCCGCGCGACCACATGGATGACATCGCCTGCGCGCTGAACCTCACCTTCAATCTGCACAAGCCGGGCCGTCATGACGATCTTGCGGTGCTTCTCCATGACTTTTTTCCAGATCACGATATTGGCCACACCCGTTTCATCTTCCAGTGTCATGAAAACCACACCTTTTGCGGTGCCGGGCCGTTGGCGCACAAGCACAACACCGGCAATTGTGCAGCGCTGGCCCTGCCGCATATGCCACAGGTCACTGGCAACGATCATGCGCCTTTTAGTATAACGGGCACGCAGGAATGATAATGGATGCGCCTTCAGGGAAAGGCGGTGCGTTTGGTAATCGGCGACCACATGTTCACTCTCGCGCATGGCCGGCAAAATAACGGGCACATCCGGCCCCAAAGTGTCCGTATCGGCGGCGGCGAATAATGGCAATTGCGTATCGCTCACCAATCCGCGCACGGCCCACAACCCGGCGCGGCGGTCCATGCCCAGCGAGCGAAACGCATCATTTGCCGCCAGTTTTTCCAAGGTGGCAATGCTCAGTGGGGCACGGCGGCGCACTTGTTCCAGTGTTGTGAAATTTGGCAATTCTTGCCGCTTTTCCACGAAGGCGCGCATGGCGTCTTCACGCAACCCGTCTGCCTGGCGGAAGCCAAGACGCACCGCATGGTTGCCATCGAAATTCTCCTCCAGCGTATTGTCCCAATCGCTGAAATTAATATCGATGGGGCGCACTTCAACGCCATGGTCGCGGGCGTCCCGCACAATCTGTGCCGGTGCATAAAACCCCATCGGTTGGGCATTCAGCAACCCGGCGCAAAACACATCGGGAAAGTGGCATTTCAACCAGGAAGAGACATAGACCAGCAAGGCAAAAGAGGCGGCATGGCTTTCTGGAAAACCATATTCGCCAAAGCCCTTGATCTGTTCAAAACAGCGTTTGGAAAAATCCGGGTCATAGCCGCGCTGGATCATCCGCCCGACCATCTTTTCCTGCAATGTGTGAATGGTGCCTGCACGGCGAAACGTGGCCATGGCCTTGCGTAACTGGTTGGCCTCATCTGCGGAAAATTTAGCTGCATCAATGGCAATCTGCATCGCCTGTTCCTGAAACAAGGGGACGCCCAGCGTGCGGCCCAAAATATTGCGCAACTCATCACGATCCCCATGTTCCGGTGCAGGTTCGGGATATTCAATGGTCTCCAGCCCGTCGCGGCGGCGCAGATAGGGGTGCACCATGTCCCCCTGAATGGGGCCGGGGCGCACAATGGCCACCTGGATGACCAGATCGTAAAACTTGTTGGGCTTCAGCCGGGGGAGCATGTTCATCTGGGCCCGGCTTTCCACCTGAAATGTGCCCAGCGAATCCCCCCGTTGCAGCATTTCATAGGTCGCACGGTCTTCCACCGGCAGGTTGGCGAGATGATAGTTCAGCCCGTAATGGGCGCGCACAAGGTCGAAACATTTGCGGATGCATGACAACATGCCAAGCGCCAGCACGTCGACTTTCATGATCCTCAATTCGTCAATATCATCCTTGTCCCATTCAATGAACGAGCGTTCGTCCATCGCCGCATTGCCAATCGGCACAGTATCCACCAATGCGTCTTCGGTCAGTACAAACCCGCCCACATGCTGGGAAAGATGGCGGGGAAAGCCCAATAGTTCCTGGGTCAATTCAATTGTGCGCCCCAAAAGCGGGTCACTGAGGTCCAGTCCGGCCTGGTTGATGTGATCCTTGGGAATTTCATGCCCCCATGAGCCCCACACGGTGGAGGCTAGGGCGGTGGTGACATCTTCACTCAACCCCATCACTTTACCAACTTCGCGCACGGCGCTGCGCGGGCGGTAGGTAATGATGGTGGCAGCGATGGCTGCACGCTCACGCCCGTAACGGCGGTAGATATATTGAATAACCTCCTCACGGCGTTCGTGTTCGAAATCCACATCAATGTCGGGCGGCTCCTTACGTTCTTCCGAAAGAAACCGCTCGAAAAGCAAATTGATCTTGGAAGGGTCCACCGCCGTTATGCCAAGGCAATAACAGATCGCCGAATTTGCCGCAGAGCCGCGCCCCTGGCACAGAATCTTCTCCTTGCGTGCCCAGGCAACAATGTCATGAACGGTGAGAAAATAGGGCGCGTAGTTGAGCTTTTCGATCAACGCCAATTCTTTAATGATGCTGTTCTTCACAGCTTCTGGCAGGCCATGGGGATAAAAAACCTTTGTGCCTGCCCAGGTCATGTCCTCCAGGTGCTGCTGCGCGGTTTTGCCAGGTGGCACGGGCTCATGGGGGTAATGGTAAGACAGTTCATCAAGCGAGAAATGGCACCGCCCGGCAATCTCCAAAGTGGCCGCCACAGCCTGCTGGCAGGCCGCAAAAAGGCGGGCCATTTCGACTGCTGGTTTGAGATGCCGCTCGGCATTCTGCGCCAGCCGGAATCCGGCATTGGCCAATGTGCATTTTTCACGAATACAGCTGATCACATCCTGCAACGGGCGGCGCTCGCTGTGGTGATAATGAACATCATTGGTTGCCACCAGCGGAATGCCAAGCGCCTGTGAAAATTGGGTGAGTTGATTGAGTCGCCGCCTGTCATCTCCCCGGTAAAGCATATGCGCTGCCACCCACACATTGCCGGGGCTGGCCTGATTCAAACTCTCCACCATGTGAGAGAATGTATTGTTTTGATTCTGGTTTTGGCCTGCCGCACTTTCTTGAATCATTATCTCAGGCAGTTGAATCACATTATGAAGACCGGACGTATCTTCATGTGGTGCCGCAACACCAATTGCGTCGCCCAATCCTTCAACTGGCGGCAGGGCAATGATGATCTGCCCTTCCAATGCGCCAAGCAGATCGTCAAACCATAAATGGCATTCGCCCTTTTGGGCGCGCATTTTACCGGTGCTTAAAAGCCGTGTCAGACGCCCCCAGGCGGCGCGGTCCGTGGGGTAAAGCAGGCAGGAAAATGCAGGCGGCGCACTGGCCATTTTGCTCTCGCCAAGTTTTTCATTGCGCCCCTCTTTTACGCGCGGCGAAAAGCCTTCGGGCACAAGGTCGATCCGTGCCCCCACAAGAAGTTTCAGACCTTCCTTTTTGGCTGCCGCATGGGCGCGCACAACCCCGGCGACTGTGTTGCGGTCGGCAATCCCGATGGCCGCCAGACCAAGGGCTTTGGCCTGTGCCACCAGTTCGCCAGGGTGGGACGCGCCGCGCAGAAACGAGAAATTGCTGCTGCATTGCAGTTCAGCATAACCATTGCCATGCACGCCTGGCGGGCGCCCATGTTTCTTGCTGCCCTTATTGGAAGGGGAAAACGCGATTGTGGGATTTTCCCCCGTATGTTTTGGCGGGTGTTTCATGGTTCAGCCAAACACCCCATGCACGAACCAGCCCGGTGGGTTGAGGCCGCCAAACATGCCCTGGCGGTAAAGCCAGTAGCGGCGGCCTTCGCTGTCTTCGACCTCGTAATAATCACGTATTGCCGTGCCGCGCGCCCCTTCGCGCCACCATTCCGGGGCGATGCGTTCCGGCCCACGGGCGCGGGTAACATGGCGCTGCTGGCGTCGCCAGCCAAAGCTGATTGGGGGGCCATCCGGCACCCCGGCGGTAACCTTTGCTTCTTCTGGTGTGTCAAACAGCCGGAAAGGCCGGGGCGATGTGCGAAACACGGTTTCCACCTCCACCTCAGCCCATGTGACCGTATTGCCAGCTGTAACCATGCGCCACGCCCGTTCCGGGATATGGGTTTTCACCGGGGCTGCGCGATAGACATTATGCGCCCCAAAGCGGTTGGCCAGGCGGTCGACAAGGCCAGACATTTCAGCCGCCAGAACTTCATTGGCGGCCTGTTCATCAGCCATCAGCGTGGTCTGGCTGGCATCGATGCGGTCGCAATCGGTGGCTTCCAGCACAAATCCGTCAATTCCATATCCCGGATCAATGGCTTCCAGCTTTTCTTCAAACAAACGCAAAATATGCCCCTGTTGGCGCGAAGGGCGTGACAGGCGAATGGCAATAGAACTGGTGCCACCATCGGCCTGAAACGCCGTCAATCGCCAGCCGCGCGCGCCCGCACTTGCCTCTTCCATGCGCGCGCATAAACGGTTGACCAGTTCGCCCAGGGCAAAGCGCACGGCAATGATGTCCAGCGCCGGGTCCGGGCAGGGCATATGGCTGCGCCAGGGGGCCGGCGCGCGCAGGGGAACAAGCGGCTCGCGAATGTGCCCGCATAATTGATCCAGCCGCAATTGAACTGATTTCGCATCTTCACGCGCCCGGAAGCGTCGCTCCAGTGCGTGGCGCGGTATTTGCGCAACGCTGGCAATGGTTTTCAGCCCCAAACGGCGCAAAAGCAGCGTGCGGTCCCCGGCTAACCGCAATGCCTCAACCGGCAAGGGCGCGGTAAGGTGCAGCGCGTCTTCAAGGGTGAGGGCATTTTCAAATCCCTCGCCATAGCGCGACAGGGCATGTGCCGCACAAGGGGTGGGCGCAAGGGCAAGCTGAGCGGTGAAACCGAAACGGGCAAGGCTGTTGGTGATCAGCCGCATCAGCGCCATCTCGCCGCCAAACAAATGGTCACACCCCTCAATGTCGATGAACAGTCCAAAATCACGGGCAAAGCTGTCCTTGGGGGCCGTTTGGTCCAGCGCCACAATTGGGCTGAACCGTGTGCACCACAGCGCCAGCCGTTGCAGCGCATCCTCATCCGCTTCTGGATCAGCCTGTTCAACACCAATCAACGGACAGGCCGCGCGGGCATCGGTCAGCATTTGCCCAACCTGTGCTCCAGCCTGAAAGGCAGGTTCGTTGACCGCTGTAATCCGTGTGCCCTGAACCCCGTGTTCCACCAGAACGAATGGCTTGTGTTGCGCAAATTGCGCCTCGGTTTCTGGCGCTGGCCCGTCAAGCCCCGTGTCGCTGCGCTGGCGCTGGCGGTGGGTGCGCCAATACCTGTCGAGTGCGAATTGCGGAAACCAGATTGAAAGTATGCGTGGCATCGTTCCAGAACAGATCAAGAGGGGTGGCAAGGGTTGGGTTGGCGGCAGCATCACCGCCGCGGGCGCGCGCAAGGGTGAGCGACCAGGCGGGCTGTCCAGGCCCCTGGGGATCATCCTCGCGCGGTGGCCCGGCAATGGGGGCCACCCGCCAGCGCGTGGCTGCTGCACTGGCCCCCACATCGCCGGACGTATTGAGAATAAGACACGGCACCCGGCTTTCCTGTGCGGCCAGGGTAAGCCGCCGTGAGCGGGTGAAATCCGGCGCCGGGCCTTCCCCCACCACAGCCGCAACACGGGCAACGCGCACACATTCTTCAAGAATCACCGAAAGCTCTTTTTCGCGCCGTGCCTGGACAAAAATAAAACGCTCCGCCCCCAAGGGTCCGTGAACAAAAGCGGGCGGATAAAGCCGCCCATATTCACGCGCGTTAAACGCTGTCTGGCACCAGATCACCGGCCCGCTGCGCGGCAACCGCTTGAGCAGCGCCAGAATGAACCCCGCCGCCTGGGGCACATCGGTTTTGCGCAAAGGGGTAATGTCGTGACAGGCATCATAGGCCAAAGCCGCCCCAGGCAGAGCCGCATCCAGCGGCCCATGGCCCAGCCGCCAAGGGGTTTCGCGAGCACCCTGGGCGGCGACAAACCGTTTGGTGCGCCCCTCGATGCGGTCAATATGCCCTTTCAGATCGTCCAGAATCATGGCCACTCTCATTTCCGTCATTTGATTGCGCCCCCTGTGTGCCCGTTATTCACCGGAAGGCTGATATCTGACGGATTACGAAAAACGTGCAGGCATATGTTCCTATTTTGTTCTCATTTAAGAGTCAAATATTCCTATCTGTTTCTGTTCAATCTATTGGGTTGATAAGCGTTGAAAATTCCCGTAACCACGGCGGTGGAGCGGTGGCCGAGTGGTCGAAGGCGCGCCCCTGCTAAGGGCGTAGGCGGGGAACCGTCTCGAGGGTTCGAATCCCTTCCGCTCCGCCATTACCCCTCATAGGCAATACAGACCGCAATAAGCCCAAGTTTTCGATGTGCTTTGAGGGGCGGCTATGCGGAAATCTGACGATGACTGCATTGGGGGGAAGGGGACGTTTGGTGATTGTATCAGCAGTCATTGCCTTTCTTGAAAGCAGCCATTCAACAATATACTTGGCCATCCTTTGTGATCTGATGTAAAGAGTTGTATTATTGCTGCGTTGCACGCATTAGCGGTTGTGCAACAAGTTACAGACTTATTATTAGGTTGCACGAAAGTTTTTGAGGAAGTGTACATTGCTGATAAGGCCGAGATTTACGGATTATCACGGAGTTCACATTCCACAGCATGAGTTGGGATTTGCAATCCCGTTTCTTAACGAAGATATCCCGCTCTACGTCGACCCGTTCTTGCTGTGGAAATCACCGTCCATGCAGGACAGCGGCCTTCATCAAATTCTATTGGCGGGCTTCAATCATCTTGGAGCCTTGTTCCGGGACGGAAACGAGGCTGAAGCGATTGAACAACTGGTTCTCGCGTCAGAATGTGACGAAGTTGGTCTTGGCAATTCGGCGACAAGACAGGGTAAGCGAATTGGAAGTGACAAAGCCAAGGAGGTACTCTCGCTCTTCAAAAAGATACCATACTACCATGATCACGGTTTTCGGCATTTCGAAGAAATCCAGCTCTTCATAGATGGGATCAGCAAAGATCGCATTAGCGACATTGCGTGCTCTTTTCTAAAAAGCCACCTCATCGATTACACACACCAAGAGTGTGCGGCGCAAAACATTCCGATGGTGGAAGTACCGGTTCCGTGCGTCTATCATCCAGGCAAAAGGGCATTTGAAACAGTCAACGCTTGTGTTCCGGTTCACCCCGAAACAGGCAAACCTTTGCTCGTAGTCCCTAAGCATTGGCTAAGGCATGTTCCATGGATCAACTACGACAGCTATTTCAAAGAGTCCTGTCCCCAGGATGATATCGTACATGAAGGGGAAGAGCTCACCCGGCTTCGCGTGCTTACCTACAATCGAGAGAATTTTGGTATCGTTGATGCATACATCAAGGAGCGCGAACGAACTGCGGAAGATTGTGAAATTGATCCTCTGTTCAAAAAAATTCCTGTTCTATCAGCACGACGTAAACTCAATGAGATCAAAAAACTGCCTTCCGGTAAGGAGAACGGTGCCGATCAGAAATATGAGCGGGCAATAGGCGAGCTATTGCCAACTTTGCTCTATCCACACCTCGATTTTGCTCAAGAGCAGGTTCGCACCGACAGCGGTGTCAGCATAAGGGATTTGATATTTTATAACAGTAGAACCCATGAATTTTTGCGCGAGATCATGGATGATTACGGTTCTCGACAGATCACGTTTGAAATGAAGAACGTTGCCGAGATCAATCGTGAGCATGTAGATCAGTTGAATCGCTATCTTCACGAAGAACTTGGTAAGTTCGGGGTGTTCGTCACGCGCCACCCATTAAAAAAGGCCCGTCAACAAGCGACGATCGATCTATGGTCAGGGCAACGGAAGGCCATTGTGTGTCTAACCGATACGGATATCGAGCAAATGGTCGAAGTTTTTGATAGCAAACAAAGACACCCTATTGATGTCCTAATCAGAAGCCATGTTCAATTTCGCAGGCTGTGTCCCTAAGGAGGTGGTATGAAAACGAAGGAAGACGTTGAAAAGCTTGAGAAGGTTATCGGGCAGTTGCAGGGTGCTCACAGTGAAATCTCGATTCTTGCCAAAAAGAACCCTTCGGATTCGGTCAATCCTTTCAAGTTGAAATTGATCAACAAAGTTATCGAAACTGCCAACACGGTTCTTGGCGAAAAATACAAACCATTCGACGAGTTTGAACAGTTTGACCCAGACGATGTTCCATCGACTAGCGATGTGACCATGGTCTTATCGCAGTATATGGAAGAGGCGGAACGCTACCGCTCCGACAATGTTCGATACGACCTTCCGCATTGGTTTTATGTGATAGATGGCAGACTGTCCTCGATTAGGTCAGGTCCTCCCACAAAAGTTGGAAAGAAGTGATGGATTTTGAGCACATCACCACCGATGAAACAGTCGCCACATATCACGCGGCGTTAGGCATATTCACAGGTCTTTTGCAGGAGATACGGGAGTTATCCAAAAAGAAACCCGAGGCTGTAATGAGCAAAGGGAAGGTTAGCATTGTCAATCGTGTCTTGGAAGATTTGAAATCGGTACTAGAAAACGAGCCAGAGGCAAAATTTCTCGACCTGCTTGATGACCAAGAATTACCTCAAAACAGCGATGCGGTTTTGGTTATGGTGCAGTATGAAACAGCGATCAAAAAGTTCCCAAGGCGCTACCATAAGAGTCTCGAAGTAGGGACTGACGCTTACGGTAACAAAGAATACGAAAGATTTTGGATTACCAAAGAGTTTGTCGATATCTATGAGCAGTGAAACTTGTGCCTCTTGAGAGGCAGAGAGGCAGAGAGGCAGAGAGGCTGCGCAGCAGTGAATTTTGCAGAGATTTTGTAGTTGAATGACCGCTTTACCGAAGCTGATGGATGATATTTGACCCTGCTTGAACGACCGCAATGCCCCGCATGTGCCCAAACGTACAAACGTTCGACACACCAAAATCGGCCCCAGCCGCCATCTAACCCATATCCGTAACAGTTCTATTGCTGTCCATGGCGACTATTGTCTGGCTCCAATCACCACCAATATTGGTATATAAATACTCAACAGCCTGCCAAAGCTGTCGCTCGGGCAGGCTGCATCATCGGTGTGTGATATTCGCCTTAATATGCGTGGCACTTATTGGATGCCGATCGTCTTGGTGTTGACGAAGGCGAGGATGCCTTCGCGGGACAGTTCCCTGCCGTAGCCGGATGTTTTCACGCCGCCAAAGGGCAGGCGGGGGTCGGAGGCCGACATGGCGTTTACGAAAGTGCATCCCGCTTCAATTTCATTGATGAACAACTCCTGCTCATCCCGGTCGGTGGTCCAAACCGAACTCGACAGGCCAAACGGCGAATGGTTGGCGATTTCCAAGGCATGTTCGGCACTTTGTGCTTTGAACAACAGCGCCACGGGGCCAAAGAATTCTTCGGTGGCGGCTGGATTGTCCGGGCTGATATCGGCCAGCACGGTTGGCTGGAAATAATTGCCGGGCCCATCGCCTGGTTTGCCGCCCACAAGTATTGTGGCCCCCGCCGCCACGGAGCGTTCCACCTGATCGGCCAGTTCATCGCGAATATCGCGTGTGGCAAGCGGCCCGATATTTGTCTCCTCGGCCATGGGGTCGCCCATCTTCATGGCGCCGATATTGGCAACAAATGCTTCGGCAAAGGCGTCATAGATGTCTTTGTGTACAATAAAGCGCTTGGCAGCGATGCAGGACTGGCCATTATTGATCATGCGGGCGGTTTGCGCGGTTGCAATTGCCTTTTCCAGATTGGCGGAAGGCATGACAATGAACGGGTCGCTGCCGCCCAGTTCCAAAAGGCTGGGTTTGATTTCATCACCGGCCTGTGCGCCAACGGCAGCGCCCGCAGGGCCACTGCCGGTCAGGCTGACGGCTTTGACCCGCGGGTCGCGGATAATGCCCTCCACTTTGGAAGAGCCGACCAACAGAGTTTTGAAAACACCTTCGGGTGCGCCTGCATCGGTCATAATCTGTTCAATGGCCTTGGCACATTGGGGCACATTGCTGGCGTGTTTTAATAAGCCCACATTTCCCGCCATCAAGGTGGGGGCAATGAACCGGAAAACCTGCCAGAACGGAAAGTTCCAGGGCATTACGGCAAGGATGGCGCCCAGGGGCAGGTAACGCACATAGGATTTGGATTTGTCGGTGGGGCGGTCACTGTCGGCCAGCAAGTCCTGCGCATGTTCGGCATAATACCGGCACACCCACGCACATTTGGTCACTTCTGCCCGGGCTTCGGCCAAACGTTTGCCCATTTCCATGACAGCCATTGTCGCCAGTTCTTCATTGCGCGCGTCCAGCAGATCGGCGGCTTTGTTCATCACAGTTGTGCGGTGGGCAAAAGAAAGCCGTTTCCAGGAATCAAAAGCGGTAGCGGCAGATGCAATGGCCTGTTCAACGTCAGCCCCGGTATCTTCATTAACTTCAAACTGAACCGCGCCTGTGGCGGGATTGATGGACTGGGGCATTTAAAACTCCTTTTCAGCCATTGAGGGTGGCCTTATAAATTGGCACCAGCGGCCAGATAGCTCGCCAGTCTGCGGGAATATATCGGAATATAGGTGAGACGCGGCATTCAATCCAAGAAATATGCATGGATGTGATCACATCTTAGTTGGTGCCGGGTTAGTTGGCGCCAGGCAAGCGTGGTGAAGTGCGGCCCGCGCGGCCCGCCCGTCAGGGGGATGCTTAATCGGGCCTTAACGTGGCTGGATAAACTTGCTGAAAATCTGCACACGCCAAAACACCGGGCGTTGAAACTTCGCTGCTACAACCGGTTTCGTGAAAAGAGCCCGTCCAAGGGCTAGGCAGGGTAAAGCAGGGTCGAAAATGGAACACCTGGAATGTCCAACAGATGAGTTGGAACTTGGTACAGATACAATTGTGACTGCAAACGCCGCAGGCGGCCTCACCGCGGGCACCATGGGTCATGACACGATTATCGGTGGCGAAGGTGCCGATGTGCTGATGGGCGACGTGCCATCCAATGAAAACCTGATCACCAATGGATCATTTGAAAATCACCCGGACCTGCCCAACAAAGGGCGTTTCGAGTGGGGCGCATTTGATGAAATTGAAGGCTGGACGGCTACCAAGGGCACCCAGTTCGAAGTTCAAAAGAAAGTTGGCACAGCCGCCGATGGCACAGCGGTGCTGGAACTCGATGGAGATGCCAATTCGGGCATTGTTCAAATACTGAACGGCCTTGAGCCGGAACAGAAATATGAAATCAGCTTTGAATATTCCGCGCGCCCCGGCACCAAGGCAGACAGCAACATTGTTGAAGTCTATTGGGCCGGTAAACTGCTGGATACAATTTCGCGTGACGGCAAGGGCAAGGATTTCGACTGGCAGACAAAAACCTATACGGTTAGCGCCCCCGCCTCAGGTGAAGCGGCGCTGAGTTTTGTTGCTATTGGTGCCTCTGACGGTCTGGGTGGCATCATCGACAGTGTTTCCGTCACCGGCAGCCCGGAAGCGGTTGATGCTGCCGAAGGTGGCAACGACCTCATCCGCGCCGGCGAAGGCGACGATGAAATCCACGCCAATGGGGGTCGTGACTTTATCGAAGGCGGTGAGGGCGCTGACTATATAGATGGCGGCGAAGGCTCCGATAACGCGCTTTATATAAATTCAAACAAAGCCGTGAAAATCGACCTTGAAAAAGGCAAAGCCAGTGGCGGTGATGCCAAGGGCGACGTGCTGGTCAATATCGAGAACCTGCACGGGTCCGCACACAATGATCATCTCACCGGAGACAAGAACGACAACCGCCTCATCGGTCGCGATGGTAACGATCATCTCAAAGGCGGTGAGGGCGACGATGTGTTGATTGGTGGCGCGGGAGCCGACAAGCTCGACGGCGGCAAAGGGGCCAATGACACGCTGGAATATGACTGGTCGTCAACCGGAGTGGACGTCAATTTGGAAACCGGCAGGGGTTCCGGCGGCAATGCCGAAGGCGACCAGATCAAGAATATTGAGCATGTGCGCGGATCCTACCAGGGCGACACCATTACCGGTGATTCCGGCCGCAACCGCCTCACGGGCGACCGCGGTGACGACACCCTCAATGGCGGCGGCGGCAATGATGTGCTGATCGGCGGGAAGGGGGCAGATGTCCTCAATGGCGGGTCCGGCACCGATACAGCCGACTACCAGCTGGCCCATTCGGCGGTTGTGGTTGACCTGGAAAACGGCGGCACTGAAGGCGAAGCCGCAGGCGATACCTTTGTGGGTATCGAATTTGTCAGTGGTTCGCGATATGCCGACACCATTACCGGCGACGCTAAGAACAACCGGTTGATGGGCAATGATGGCGACGACAAATTGTTTGGCGGTGCCGGCAAGGATACGTTGATTGGTGGTGAAGGTGCAGATGCGCTGGATGGTGGAGCAGGCAGCGCCGACATTGCCAGCTATCAATATGCGTCTTCGGGCGTGAGCCTCAGTCTGGCAAATGGCGGCTATTCGGGCGAAGCCGAAGGCGACACATTCACTAATATCGAACTGGTCTATGGCTCCCAATATGCCGACAAGATTGAAGGAGATGCCGGGCGCAACCGCCTGGTCGGCTTCGATGGGGATGACGTTCTTTATGGTGGCGGCAATAACGACACTCTGTTGGGTGGCAAAGGCGACGACACTCTCAATGGGGGAGACGGCTATGACGTCTTTCTCATGGAGGCTGCCTTTGGCAATGATGTCATCGAGGATTTCTGGGCAGGCAGCGGCCTGACAGACCGCATCTGGTTCAAGGGTCTGGGCGTTTCCTATGAAGATCTGGAGTTCAGCGACACCAATGATGGCGCTTTGGTTCAGGCTGGTGAATTGGGCACCCTGCTTCTGGAAGGTGTGGAAGTGCAGGATCTGTTCCAGGATGATTTCCTGTTCTGATCCTCTGCAACCCGGTTCTACCTGGCAAAGCATACAGCGCCCGCCTTTTTGGCGGGCGTTTTGCGTTCAGGCTGTTGACGGCATTGGCTGGGAATCGCGGGAATCGACCAATATTGGCCGATTCTCACTGTGATTCCCGAATTTGGGCAGGTATAGCTCGGTCCTGTGGGGTGATTGGGCCAATTTGATCACGGGATTTTACACTTTGTTAACGGAATTCGCCCGCCAAACGGCAAAACCGTGTCATTTGTGCAACATGCGTATTTTGAAACACGCACCAGGTGCTAATTGTGGAAACTTCCCATTGCCATCGGCGGCAGCGAATGTAGTTTGCACTCAGGGATAGGGCGCAAAAGTGTCTGACCCACTTTCGGGGCGATTGCCCTATCTCAAATTGGTTCTTACTGGAGATCAACCATGAAACTCAAAACCCTTCTTCTGGGTTCTGCAGCTGCACTGATGGCAGTAACCGGCGCTCAGGCTGCCGATGCTGTTGTTGCTGAGCCAGAGCCCGTAGAGTACGTTCGCGTTTGCGACATGTACGGCAACGGCTTCTTCTACATTCCTGGCACAGAAACTTGCCTGGCATTTAGCGGCTACGTACGTTCCGACTACTCTTTCAACGATAGCGACGATGATGAAGATAGCGATCAGTGGGATATCCGCGCTCGTTTCAACATCGATGCTCGTAACGAAACAGACTACGGTACTCTGCGTTCGCAGATTCGTTTGCAGTCCGACTTCGGTGTCACTCAAAATGATGACAACGAACGTACTGGCGATGACGGCTTCAGCCAGGATCTTTCAGACGGTGCTGTAGGCATCGACCGCGCATTGATCAGCCTGGCTACAGGTTCCGGTACTCTGCGTCTTGGTTATTCCGATAGCTGGCAGACAACTTTCCACGGCTACGGTCTGCCAATCGAGAAAAACGATGGTTTCTACGGCTTTGAGCAGGCAATCTTCTTTGATTACACCTACTCTTCAAACGGCTTCGAAGTCGGCGCTGGCCTTCAGGCTCGTGACGATGCAGATGGCGGCCCAGACACAATCGATTTCGACTACTACGGTGGCGCGAAATATTCCGGTTCCTGGGGTAACATCGCAGCTTCGTACATCTACGAAGGTTCTGAAGACGAAAGCGCCTGGAAAGTTTCCGGTACTTTGAGCCTGATCGACAACCTGACTGTTCGCGCATTCTACGTTGGCGATTCAGACGGCACAACTGACACTGTTCAGGGCGCTGGTGAATATGCTTGGGGTGTTGGTGCTCGTTACCAGATCGTAGACACATTCTCCGTGTCTGCTGTTTACTCTGAAGTTGAAGAAGCTGACGCATCCACTGGTGGTGTTGAAGATTTCTTCGCGATTGGCGCTCAGTGGGATCCAGTCCCCGGATTGTCAATTCGTCCAGAAGCTCGCTTCAACGACACAGACGACAATCAGTACACAGTTCGCGTGTACCGCACATTCTAATCAGTTAATCTGATTGAATACGGAAAGCCCGGCAGGTAACTGCCGGGCTTTTTGTGTTTTGATCCATGTTTGAGCCATGGGTGACCAGGTTTTATTCTGGCCGATATTGCCTGCACATATGCCTGCGTCTTCCACAGCCATGGTGCCGGTTGAATTCGCCTCACAAAAGATGTGCTTATTAATGGCGTAATTTCAGCGACTTGCCGATGAAAATAACGTTGCGTAAAGCTCCTATTGCTGCTTGATATTTGTTAACGTTTCGGTAATTATGAAAATAATTGACCGCGATGGTCTTACGCTCGGGGGAGCGGCATACGCGATGATGGGGGCAAGGCACCGGCGCAATAAATGCGCGGGCGCAAACAGTCATCTAGCACTGTGCCGCACTTTCCAGACTGACCCATCGCTTTATTGATTGCAGCTTAGAACCGGGGCCGGAGCACGGTTTATTTGAGGGAGAACTCAGCATGTGTCACTGGAAAAAGTGGATCTGGCCTGGACTGTTTATTGTGGCGATCGCTTCTGCCCTGGCATTGTGGTCGAAGACGGATAGCATCCAAAATGATCTGAAGGCGAAAGCTGAGCAGTCTCTTTCAGCCGCAGGCCAGAATTGGGCCAAGGTGGAACTGGATGGGCGCGACGCGACGGTAACCGGCCTGGCACCCAGCGAAGAGGCCCAGGCGGAAGCCGAGTTTTTGACCGATGATGCCTATGATGTGCGCGTGGTGGACAATCGCGCCGAACTCATGGCGGCCCAGTCTCCTTATGTGTTGGTGGCAAAGCGCGATGGAGACGCCGTTGAGCTTTCCGGATTTGCCCCAGATGAACAATCCCGCACAGCGATTGCCGATGCCGCCAAACAGGCTTTGCCTGCGGCAACCATCACCAACAAGCTGGAACTTGCCCGTGGGGCACCTGATGGTTTTGCGGATATGGCAAGCTTTGGGTTTGCCCAATTGTCTGGTTTGAGCAGCGGTGAAATGTCTTTGAAAGACAGTGGCTTGAGCATGTCTGGCATTGCCAGTGATTTCGACACCTATGCATCTGTAAACACAGCGCTTGATGGCGCGCTGCCCGCTGGCGCGAGCCTGGAATCGAAATCGATTACGGCGCCAGCAGTCACCCCTTATACGTGGAATGCAGACTATGACGGCACCGATCTGAAGATCGGCGGGCATGTGCCCGATGAAGCCGCACGGACGTCCATTCTTGATGCTGCCAAGGCCGCATTGCCATCAGCCAATATCGTTGACCAACAGCGTTTGGCATCCGGCCAGCCCATTGATTTCCCAGGTGCCGCCGGTTTCGCTTTGCAGCAATTGCCGCGCTTCGATCAGGGCAGCGTATCGCTTTCTGATTTGAACCTCACGGTAAAAGGCAAGGCAAATTCGACACCCAACTACAGTGCGGCCCTTGGCGCTGTCGCTGGTTCGCTGCCATTTGGCATGGCGATGGCATCCAGCGAAATTGAGCCGGTCACCGCTTCGCCGTATAATTGGAAGGCTGAATATAATGGCAGCAAAGTAACCCTGGACGGCTTTGTTCCCGACAATGCACAGCGCAGCGCCGTTGTTGCCAAGGCCCGTTCAGTGCTTCCCGGTGCGGAAATCATCGACAATATGGAAATTGCCGATGGGGCCCCTGCCAAATTTGGGGAAGCCACAGGCTTTGCCCTTGAGCAATTGCCGCGTTTCTCCGCCGGTGCCGTATCGCTGTCCGATACCGGGCTGACAATCGAAGGCGTTGCCAGGGATATTGGTTCTTTTGATGCCGCCAAATCGGCAGCCCAGGGCACATTGCCTGCGGGGATGACACTTTCAGCAAGCAATATTGTGCCAGCCACGATGTCGCCCTACCGTTGGGGCGCCGCGTTCAATGGCGATAAGGCGGTATTGACCGGATTCGTGCCAAGCAATGCCGAGCGGGATGAAATCATCGCCGGTGCCCAGCGCGCTTTGCCCGGAGTGGAAATCGATGACCGTATGGGAATTGCCGCCGGTGCGAGCGGGAATTTCATGAATGCAACCGGCTTTGCCGTGGCCCAGCTTCCCAAATTCTCAGCCGGATCGGTGGGCCTTTCCGATGATGGATTGAGCATTCGTGGGGTCGCAAAGGATTCCGCCAGCTATGAATCTGCAAAAAATGCAGTTTCAGAAGGCTTGCCAAACGGCATTTCACTGGTGGACGAACGCATTGTCCCGCCAACGGTCTCGCCCTATTCCTGGGCCGTTGATTATTCTGGTAATGCCGTAAAACTAACCGGTTTTGTACCGGATTCTGAGGCGCGAGCCGCGATCAATTCTGCTGTCAGCAAAACTGTTCCCAATGCGCAACTCTCCGATGAAATGAAAATTGCAGCCGGCGCACCTGCGGGTTTTGTGAAAGCGACCGAATTCGGTATCGGGCAATTGCCCAACTTTTCAACCGCGCGAGTGACGCTGAGCGATACAGACTTCGCAATTCGGGGTGTCGCCCTGGATAGCGACAGTTTTGCAGCTGCAAAATCAGCGGTTGCCAATGACCTGCCCACAGGTTTGCGTTTGGCGAGCGAAGAGATCGTACCCCCAACCGTCGAGCCCTATAGCTGGGGTGCGGTCTATGATGGCAAGAAAGTTGTGCTGGATGGGTTCGTACCAAGCCAAGAATCGCGCAACGCGATCACGGCTCAGACCAAAAAGCGTTTGCCGGGTGTGGAAATCGACGATCGTATGCAGATTGCGGCAGGCGCACCCGACACATTCGATGCAGCCGCAGCGGGTGCCATCGGCATTTTGCCACGCCTGTCGAAAGGCGATGTGGCCCTGTCGAACCTTAATCTTAGAATAAACGGCACGGCTGCAACTTCTGCAGATTATGAACCCGCAAAGGCCTATGCCAGCGGTGTCATGCCGGGCGAAGCAAAGATTATTTCTGCCAACATTCTGCCGCCGCTTGTCGAAGGGGATTACACCTGGAGCGCAAGCCGGGAAGGGGACGCTGTGACCCTGTCGGGTTTCGTGCCTGACCAGGCAACCAAGTCATCCATCCGCCAAGCGGCTGGAGAACTGAACCCCGGTGCGGCGATTACTGACAATACGGTCATTGCCCGTGTCGCACCTGCAACCTTGTCCAGCAACGCGCGCAAGGGTTTGAGTTTAATCAGTAAATTCCAATCTGGGCGGGCTGATATCGTCAATGACACCCTATCAGTTGAGGGCAAGGCCCGTTCGGTCAATGACTATGATGCTGCGCTTGAAATGGCGGCCGCATCACTGGATGGGAACGGTAAATGGGGCCGCAAAAACATATCACCCCCGGTGATTTCACCTTTCACCTGGTCGATTGAGCGTGGCGAAGAGCAGGCCCTGTTATCAGGCTTTGTGCCAAATCGCGGTTTGGGCAATTCCTATGCAGCTGCTACCGAAGCGGTGTTGGCGAAAAAGGTGATCAACCGCCAGCGCGTGGGTGGTGGTGCGCCGGACAATTTCGCCAATGCGGTTGCAGGCGTCATTTCTGGTGTAGAGAAACTCGATAAGAGCCGTGGCAGCATCACGGACACGAATGTGTTCGTTCAGGGCCGCGCTGGCTCTGAGGCCGACGCCGACCGCATCCGCGGTGAAATTGCGGCCTCCTTGCCGGGCAATTACAAGCTGCGGGATCAAATTTCCTATCCGCTGCCCAAACCTGAGCCTAAGCCAGAACCCAAACCAGAGCCGAAACCTGAACCCGTTGTTGAAAAAGCGCCGGAGCCAGAACCCGTGCCAGAACCCGTTGTGTGCAGGGTGGATTTTGCCGGAATTATTGGCGAGGAAAAAATCCTCTTTGATACTGCCCGTGCCATCATCAAACCGGCGAGCTTCGAGTTGTTGGACAAATTGGCGGCAGGATTGCGCCAATGCGAAAACACGTCCATCGAGATTGGTGGCCACACAGATTCCGTGGGCCGCGCATCCTATAACCAATCGCTGAGCGAAGAGCGGGCGCTGGCTGTCATCGACTATATGTCGAAAGCCGGATTGAAGACCGACAAGCTGGTTGCCAAAGGATATGGCGAAACTCAACCGATCGCATCCAATTCAAACCGGGAATCACGGGCCAGGAACCGCCGGATTGAATTTAAAATTCTCAGCGATGGCTAATCATTGGGCCTGCCCCGGGCGGGCCTGATACCTGAAATCGACTTAACAATGGAAACAACGCCATGTGGTACCTGATTGAACAATATTTCTGGTTTCTGCTGATCGTATTCGTCCTCGGCATTGTCGTTGGATGGTGGACATCACAGAAGCGCAAACCCAGCTAACTTGCCCAAAAGGAATTTGAAGAAATGTTTTATCTGATTGTTCAAACAGTCCTTTTGATGGCGATAGCCTTCATATTGGGTTGCATTGTGGGGTGCTTGCTGCGCCAGTTGTTCGGTTCAGCAGAAGCGTCTGCTCCAGCCGTTGCTGCAACGGCCACTGCGGCCGCAGTCGCTGCTCCCACGCCGGAGCCTGTTAGAGCGCCGGTCATGCCGGCACCGCCAACACCCACCGCACCTGTGCGCCCTGTGGAGCCTGCCAAGGTAGAAACACCCCCGGCACCGCTTGTGGCGAAAAAGCCGGCTGCCAAGAAAACACCGGTCAAAAAAGCACCCGCCAAAAAGCCTGCCGTTGCTGCAAAGCCCGACAATCTCAAGCTGATCAAGGGCATCGGTCCACAAAATGAAGGCCGGTTGAACAATATGGGCGTGAGCCAGTTTGCTCAGATTGCCAAGTGGTCCAAGAAAGAACAGGTCGACATTGGTGAAGCGCTCGCCTTTCCCGGACGCATTGAACGTGAAGACTGGGTGGGTCAGGCCAAAAAGCTTGCCAAGGGACAAACCACAGACTTTGCCAAACGTGTGGCAAAAGGCGATGTGGGCAGTAGCGTGGGCAAGGCCAGTGCCGGTGATATGGGCAAGGCACCAGGCGGTCTGCTGAAAGCAGCCCGCAACGGCAAACCCGACAACCTTACGCTGATCGATGGCGTGGGCGGAGCGATTGAAAAGAAAATGTTCAAGCTGGGCATTTTCCACTTCGACCAGGTTGCCAAAATGACCAAGGACGAACTGGTCTGGCTTGGAAATTCTGTTGGTTTCCCCGGCAGGCCTGAACGCGAAAACTGGCTCGGAGAATCCAAAATGCTGGCCAAGGGCAAAATGACTGAACACGCCAAACGTGTGGAAAAAGGTCAGATCAAAACCAGCCGGAAATCATAAGGCCAAAACCACCATGGCCAGGAACCATAAGGATCAGGTGGGCTAGTGTGCCTGATCCATTCGCGATACTGGTGCGCTACACCGGACCAGTCGCAAGCCCATATTGGCCGCCGTGTTCCCATGGAACATGGCGGCTTTTTTTGTTTCAATCGGATTGGGCCGGGGGATTAGGCCGGGAAATGGGCCAGTAATAGTGTTCGGGGGTATTGGAAATAAACCCAGTCATCCGACAGAAAAATCTCCCAACGCAGCAACCGGAATGTATCTCCATTGCGGTCGTCCGTTTGGAGGGCATCCTAAGAGGACTGTAATTTTGCAGTCAGAATTTTGAAGCTTGCCATTCCAAAACCGATGGCAAATACGCCTTCAAACCAACGTCGCAGGCTGAGGTAGAGACGGGTCATGGCACGTGAAGAAAAAAGGATCGCATATCCATGAAATACCAGGCAGCTTTGCAGCCCAACTGCCGCAATGACCAAAGCCAGATCCTGGGCACTCGTGTTTGGCGGCAACCCCAATGAAAACAGTGACCCAAAGAACAGGATCGCTTTGGGGTTGGTCAGGTGAAGCGCCAATCCTTTTGCGTAAAGCGTGCGCTTGGCCCCGGTAAAAGATTTTGTTGCCAATTCTCGTTTGGACAGCGCCGAACGGGCGGCCTTGTAAGCCAAATACATCAGATATGCCGCGCCGAAATAGCGGATCGCTTCAAATACCCAAATATTGGCCAGCATCAATGCCCCAAGACCAAGTGCGGCCGCGACTGACCACATGAGCGATCCGGTGGTGATGCCAAAGGCAAGAGCCAGGCCGGATGCCCGCCCAGAGGCCATGGACGTTCCCGCAATCGCCAAGGTTGCCGGGCCAGGGCTGATCGAGGCAACAAGGGCCGCCAGAAGAATGATGGGAAGGTTCACATCTAAAAGCATGATTGTCCTTGTGGGTATCGCTCACCAAATCGCATTGGCTCAACTATGTCATAGGGGAAGGAAACGCGCCATTGGTTCCCTCCTGGCCCAGTCGCGGGGGGGCAAAATACGCACGGTGATTGCCCCATAAAAAAGGCCCCGCAATATCTATTGCGAGGCCCTTCTTTAGACGGTGTGATCAACCATTGGGAAAAGCGGAAGGAATTGCGTTGGCACTTCTCCTGCCGGCTGAATTCTGGAGTCACACGTCTGTAATTAAACGTCTGTATTCACGCCCAAATGGGTCAGGGTGCTCAATGTCAGTCCACCCGTGGGCAGTCCGTTGGCTTCCTGATATTTGCGGATGACCGAAAGAGTGCCAGGCCCCATCTCACCGTCAGGCTCGAAACCCAGATTATATCCGGCAGCCACAAGTGCTTTTTGAATACGCATCACAACAGCAGGTGTTGTGTTGGTTTCACAAAGGATTTGGCGCCACTTAACCGCTTCTGAATTGATCAGCTCACGCTTTTGAATGGTCGTATATTTGGGCGCAGTTTCGACGACTTCGAACTTCTCCGGTTCAACCAGTTCTTTCACCACGACTGTTTCGTAGCGGGCTGGAATGACCTTCTTGCGGGTCGTTGGTGGCGTTTTCATCACCCGGCGTTCGATGGTTTCGTAACGTGCGGGAATGACTTCTTCCGTTGTCTGCGCGGGTTTGTCGACAACCACATGCTCGACATCATCATATACGGCGGGCACTTCCACCAGGCACATGATCTCGCCGGTCGCTTCGTCAATTTTCTCATAAGACCCACGGCCGACTTTCCATTCGGTGCGGGCAGGGGAGATGAGTACTTTTTTGGTCTCGTTGCGATAGCTGGCAGGAACCACGGTTTTGACAACCTGTTCCGGCTCCACGAGGATAGTCTCCGTCACCGTTTCATATACGGGTGGCACGGGGACCAGTTCAAAGCTTTCTTCCTCGACCAATATCCGCTTTTCAACTTCGCGAAACACGGCGGGTGTTTTCTTGAAACTGGTTGTCGCCGGCTGAATCAACACTTCCTCTGCCGAATTGTTGTAAGCTGCAGGCACCAGCACTTTTGCATAACATTGACCCGCTTTTGAATTTGCCGGTGGCAATTGTTGTGCCCAAGCAGGTGCAGCAAGAACGAAAAATGCCGTTGCTGTTCCAAATATCTTTTTCATGATGTGTCCCTTCCATAGTCCCCAGGCAGACCACATTCTGCCGCATCGACTGTACCAACACCCTTCGCCCACCTGCGTGCAAGTTAACGAAGCGTTAACAAGATAACAGAATTGGTTAATCTGGCGAGCCTCAATTGCTTTGGATGGTTAACGGCGGCTGGAACAGGCGGCTAATCGTGTGTATCAATTTGAAGATTCAATAAAATAAGGCCGATCAATTTTGGTTGAACAACGCATGTCATCACCGGACAGTCGGGCAGTTCAGGCCTCGATTGAAGCTTCATCGCAGGTGAGCTTGTGGGATGTTTTTGCCGCCCGTGTGCAGGCCAATCCCCATGCCCTCGCGGTAACAGAAGGGCAGCATTCCCTGTCTTATCTCGACCTGGCGCGCCGCAGCATCGGGTGGGAAAAATACCTGAAAAGCCAGGGCATCTTGGTGGGAGACAGGATCGGGCTGCTGGCGCGAAACTGCAGCGAATATCTTGAGTTGGAATTGGCGGCGGCCCGGTGTGGTGCAATCATCGCGGCACTGAACTGGCGGCTGGCAGATGCAGAATTGCGCCATTGTATCAACCTTGTCAGCCCGTCGATTGTCATTGCCCAGGAAACATTGGCCAACACTGTTGAGCGCCTTGGCATTGAGCGTCTTGCTGTCGCTCGATTGGAAGGATTAAGCGCAAATTTGCCAATGCCCGATGCCGACATTGAATTATACGCCGACCATTCCCCGCCCGGTGAAACGCCGCTCGTCATCTTATATACCAGCGGCACGACGGGCATGCCCAAGGGGGCTGTGATTTCTCACCGCGCCATGATCGCGCGTTCGGCCGCTTTCACCTCGGATCTGGCATTGGAGCACGATGACGGTTTTGTTGCGTGGGCACCTTTCTTTCATATGGCCTCCACCGACCATTCGCTTTCCACATTATTGCGCGGCGGCACCGTTCATGTGGTCGATGGCTATCAGCCGGACAGGCTGGTGGAACTGCTTGAGACGCAAAAAATTGGCTGGTTTGTGCTCATGCCCGGAATGGTGGGAGAGTTTGCCCAATATTGCGATGAAAAGGGCGGGGTTCGTGTTCAGCAAACGCGGGTTTGTGGTGCCATGGCCGATCTGGTGCCCGCAGAGCAAATAGCCCATGTGACGCGCACATTGGGCGTGCCCTATCTAAATTCATTTGGGGCAACCGAAACGGGATTACCACCGGGAAGCGGAAGCCTCATTGAACCGGGCATTGCCCCCACGAGCCTGCCAAAGCGGCAAAGTGCGTTTTGCCAATTGCGTCTTGTCGACCCGCATGACCATGACGTGCCCGATGGTGAGCCGGGCGAAGTGGCGCTGCGCGGTCCAACCCTGTTCAGCGGATATTGGCAGGCGGATGAAACCAACGCCCATGATTTTCGCAATGGCTGGTTCCACATGGGGGATGTCATGCGTCGAAACCCCGATGGCACCATCGATTATGTGGATCGGGTCAAATATCTCATCAAATCAGGGGGCGAGAACATCTATCCCGCTGAAATCGAAATGGTGGTCTCCCGCCATCCTGCGGTAAGTGAAGCGGTCGCCGTGCGCCAGGTCGACCCGCGCTGGGGCGAGGTGCCGGTATTGCTGGTTGTGCCGGAAAAGCCGGACCTGAAGGCAGACGAAGTGATGTCGTTTTGTCAGGCACATCTTTCGGGCTACAAGTGCCCCAAACAGGTCTTGATCATTAAAGGGTCTGATCTTCCCCGTTCAACCACGGGCAAAGTTCAGCGCCACTTGCTCGAAGCAAAGCTGACAGAACTTTACGGCCGTCCAACGGAATAATAGGTCAGCCCGTGTTCGCGCACCAATTCGGGGCGGTAGACATTGCGTCCATCAAAAATCACCTTGTCAGTCAAAGTCTCTGCAAGGGTGCCAAAATTTGGATTGAGGAACACGTTCCACTCCGTGGCCACAATCAGCGCGTCAGCACCTTCCAAAGCCGCGTCTGCGGACGTGGAATAGGTCAGGCCTTCGCGGTCCCCCACAACATGGCGGCAATCGTCCATCGCCTTGGGATCATAGGCGTTAATTTGTGCGCCGTTTTCCAACAGGAAAGAAATCAGTTCCAGGGATGAGGCTTCCCGCATGTCGTCGGTATCGGGCTTGAACGCCAACCCCCACAGGGCAAATGTCTTGCCCATGATTTCGCCCTTGAAATGGCGGTCAATGATCTTCGGCAAATATTGTTTTTGGGCAATGTTACGTTGGTTGACGGCGTTGAGTAGAATCGGCTCAACGCCAGCGGCATTGGCCATGTAAATAAGGGCATGCACATCCTTGGGGAAGCATGATCCTCCATACCCGATACCGGCGTTTAGAAATGCGGGGCCGATGCGGGCATCGCTGCCAATACCCCGGCGCACATGCTCTACATTTGCGCCAAGCTGGTCTGCGATAACTGCCATCTCATTGATGAAGGAAATACGATTGGCGAGCATGCAATTGGCTGCATATTTGCTCAATTCAGAGCTGCGGCTGTCCATCACCAAAATGCTGTCGCCCTTGGGGTCCATGGGAGCGTAAAGGGAAGAGAGAGCCGAAATGGCTTTTTCTGAATCGGTTCCCAAAATAATCCGTTCGGGATGAAGGCAGTCTGATAATGCAGAACCTTCGCGCAGGAATTCGGGATTTGACACAACATCAACCTGAATATCCACCTGGCGTTCGGCAAGACATTCATCAATGATTTGTTTCGTGGCATCTGCAGTGCCCACGGGCACGGTCGATTTGTTGACAACAATGGTGTCCTTGACCAGCAAACTGCCCACCGTGCGTGCAACCGCGCGCACATATTCCAGATTGGCAGAACCGTCGGGGGACTGGGGTGTGCCCACGGCGATGAAAATGATGTCGCTGGTGCGCACGGCGTCATCGGCTTCAAGCGTGAACGATAGCCGCTTGGCTTCGAGGTTTTCGCGCACCATGCGCTCCAGCCCCGGCTCAAATATTGGCATGCCGCCACTATTCAGCAACTCAATGCGTTCCTTCGATACATCAATGCACGTCACCTGGTTTCCAAAGTTAGAAAGGACAGCGGCCTGTACGAGACCCACATATCCAACACCAAATACTGTGATCATTGTTTGTTCCAAACCTTGAGTTGAGCGCAGCCCAGATAACACTGTTTGGTGCTATGAAATAGGGGCGCAAAGCAGCTTTTTGCTGAGCCTGCTTGTGGGCTTTATCGCAGTTGAACGGCGTGAAAGCCATTGGGCCTGGGCGCTGTGCCGGTTGGTTTTGAAATGCACACGGATTTCAATGTGGTCAAGCCGCGCGACCCGCTTCCCACCACCGGTGCGCGCAAATAAATTTCAAGGCTGCTGATCATCTCGGCGGGGCCAAGGCCACATCTTTGCGCTGGACCCAGCGTCGACATAACGATCTCAAGTTGATTGGGCGCAGGCGCAACGCCCAGCGGTCCTGCCCACTTTTCACCTTCTAAGATAAGCAGCCGTTCGGCGGCGTCGACACGTAAAGATCTGATGTGCCGGTAGTTTGGATCATTGATGTAATTTGAAAAATTCTGACCATCGGCGATTTCAATAAACGCAATTTCATCAGCTTGAAATCCGAATATCTTGACCGCTCGATCCCCGGCATGTGTGACTTTCAACCGGTATAAAACCCGCATGCCGTGGCGTTTCCACACCGGGGCAACTTTTTCCAAAAAGGTTTCATACTGGTTTTGATAGCCGGGTTTCAGCTTGATCAAACTCACGAAATACAACGTCTTGCCAAATGCCGGGGTGGAGAACACCGTCGCCACAAACAGCAGCAAAAAGAAGTGGGAGTAGGATTTTGGCAATATTTGTGGCCCAGAATTCAGTTGGTTCAGCCGTCTTGATAACTGCAGAAATTGCACGTAAACAAAAGCCATGATTATCCGCACCACACTATTGCTCCTGAGCCTGCTGCTTACAAGCGGCCGTCGGGGTGTGCGCGTCTGAAGGAGGCGTCCGGCGGTCGAGAAAGTTCCCGCCAGTTTCAAGCCTTCTTCAAATCACCATCTAATTTTCCTGAACCGGCACGCCCGTTTTGCGCAATCCCCGGTTTGAACAAATGTAAAGGATGACGGTCCCATGATGATGGATGCCGCTCGCAAATACACCCCATACCCCCAGGTTGGTTTGACTGACCGGGAATGGCCTTCAAAAACAATTACACAAGCGCCCATTTGGTGCTCGGTTGACCTTCGCGATGGCAACCAGGCGCTGATCAATCCCATGGGCCATGAGCGCAAAGCACGCATGTTTGCGTTGCTGCTTGATATGAATTTCCGGGAAATTGAAATCGGTTTTCCTTCCGCCAGCCAAACGGATTTTGATTTTGCGCGCTGGTGCGTGGAAAAGGGCAATGTGCCGGACAATGTGGACTTGCAGGTTCTGGTCCAGTGTCGGCCGGAGCTGATCAAGCGCACATTCGAAAGCCTTGATGGGGCCAAGAGCCCGATTGTGCATTTTTATAATTCCACCAGCGAATTGCAGCGCCGTGTGGTGTTCGCTCAGGACCGTGATGGAATTCGCACCATCGCCACCGATGCAGCAAAAATGATTTCTGATATGGCAACTGCCACGGCAGGTGGAAAGGACAGCTATCGGTTTGAATATTCGCCCGAAAGCTTCACGGGAACCGAACTCGATTTCGCCCTGGACATCTGCAACGCGGTCATTGAGGAAATTGACCCGTCACCTGAAAACAAATTGATCCTCAATCTGCCGGCCACGGTCGAAATGTCGACCCCCAACATTCACGCCGACCAAATCGAGTGGATGTGCCGTAATATCGACCGCCGTGACAGCGTGTTGATTTCATTGCACCCCCACAACGATCGGGGCACCGGAATTGCCGCCACCGAACTTGGCCTGATGGCGGGTGCAGACCGGGTGGAAGGCACGTTGTTTGGCAATGGAGAGCGCACCGGTAATGTTGATCTGGTCACTCTGGCCTTGAACATGATGACGCAAGGCGTGGATCCGCAATTGGATATTTCCGATATTGAACGCATCAAAGCCGTCTACGAATATGCCAATGAATTGCGCATTCCAGAGCGCCATCCCTATGTGGGTGAGCTTGTCTATACGGCTTTTTCCGGCAGCCACCAGGACGCCATCAACAAGGGCATGAAGGCGATTGAAAAGGCCAATAGCGATATTTGGGAGGTGCCTTATTTGCCCATCGACCCCCAGGACGTGGGGCGCAGCTATGAGGCGATCATCCGCATCAACTCCCAGTCGGGCAAGGGCGGCGTGGCCTATGTGATGGATACCGATTACGGGCTGAAATTGCCCCGCAATCTCCAGATCGAAATGCGAGACGATGTCCAGCGCATTACCGATGAAGAGGGCGTGGAAGTTCCCTCATCGCGCATCCACGAGCGTTTCCTGGAACGTTATGTGGACCAGCCAGACGGTCGTTTAAAATATATTGATCACGCCAGTTTCACCGATAAAGACAACGAACGGTCCCGCATTGTCGAAGTTCAATTGCGCGATACGGGCCAGGAAAAAACCATCCGCGCCAGTGGCAATGGGCCGGTTGCCGGGTTCGTAAATGCCCTGAATGCGGAATATGATCTGTCGATTTCTGTTGCAGATTATTCAGAGCATTCTCTGCAACAGGGAAGTGATGCCAATGCGGTTTGCTATATGGAAGTTGAAGACACCCGCACGGGCAAACGCTGGTTTGGGGTGGGCATCAATGCCAACATTGTAGCCGCTTCCCTTGAAGCGCTTGTTGCAGCGGCCAACCGTGCGCTTGGCGGAGATATCTAGTGCAACTTGGATGCGTTAACATCGATAACCGCGCCGGTGATGCCATTGGTACGACCAGCGGCAAAACTGGCGGCACAACCGGCGCGGTGCCTGTCGTTTTTCTCCATGGATTTGGCGGCCTTGCCCGGCAATGGTGGGGACTGCAAACGCAGATCAGTTTTAAAGCACCCACCTTTGCCTTTGATATGCCAGGCCATGGCGAAAGCCTGGACTTTCCTGATTTTGGACCGCCAAAAATTGCCGCCCGCGCGCTGATTGCGGAGTTTGATCAGCGGGGCATCAATAAGGCCCATATCGTGGGACATTCGATGGGCGGTGCCATTGCCAGCATTTTGTCCTTGTTGGCTCCTGAACGTATTGCCAGCCTCACCTTGCTCGCCCCAGGTGGCTATGGCGAGGAGTTCAATCATCCGCTGCTTTTGCAATGGGCTGCTGCCACGACCCGCGATGAATTGCGCACGGTCATGGGCGCGTTTTTCGGTCCTGCTTATAATTTGCCGCAAAAGGTTGTGGATTTTCAATATGAAGCACGTCAGCGCCCCGGTGCAGTGGATGCCCTTGTGCAAATCGCCAACGGCATGTCGTCCAACGGCCGACAAGGTGTTTTGCCCATTGACGATGTGTTGGACATTGATGTGCCCAAGATCCTGATCTGGGGGCGCGAAGACCGCGTATTGCCCGTTAATCAGGCGGATGCGTTTCACGGCAAGGCCGAAATCCATTTGATTGATGGGGTAGGGCATTCGCCAGCGGAAGAGGCACCCAAAACGGTTTTACAAGCGATCCTAAGCCAATTGTAACATCGGAGCCATTGGCGCGGACCGGTTAAACCATCCGCAGGCAAGTTGTCCTTGGGGAAGTTCCATAATCAGTGATAGTTTAATCAAGAATCACTGTGCATATGGAATTTTAGAAATGAAAATGACCGTATCCAGACTGTCCAATACGGCAGCGCTCGGCCTTTGTATTGGATTGATTGCTCTGCCGCCCATGGCCAAAGCCGATATTGGTGGCGAGTTGAATACATTATTGTTGCGCGACGCCATTGAGTGGTCAGGCCGGTCGTTCCCGGCAGATCGATTGCGCAAGGCCTATGAGGGCAGGGGCTTTCAGCCGATATGGGTCGCAAGCGGTGGTTTGAACAGCGCCGGTCAGGTCTTGTTCGACGAAATTGCAAATTCATATCGCGATGGGCTGGACCCCCAGGAATATCTTGCCGGGCTGAGAGGCTTTTCTGAAATTACCAATGACCGGGATGCCGCCCGCCTGGAACTGGCCATGAGCCATGCGTTCCTGACATTGGGGCAGGACTTGTTTTCCGGCGTCACTACGCCGTCGGTAACAGACCCGAATATCGTGATCAAACGCAAGAAAGTAAATTCAAAGCAATGGCTGGAAGGCGCGGCCGAAACCGGCGCGGACCAGATGTTGACCACTTTACGCCCCAACCACCCTCAATATGGGCAGTTGCGGCAAATGCTTTCTGGCTACCGCTCGCTGCTGCTGCGCGGTGGCTGGAAACCAGTTTCGGACGGTCCCACCATCAAACCGGGCATGAGCAATGCCCGGGTTGTGGAAATGCGCGAGAACCTGGCTGCCCGTGGATATGAAACCCTCAACGCCAGCCAGTTGGAACTATACGATGATGGTTTGAAAGAGGTGGTGGCCCATTTTCAGCGCCGCCACGGCCTGGCACCTGATGGAGTTGCTGGTCCTCAAACGTTTCGCGCGATGAGCGTTTCTGCCGAAGATCGCGTCAACCAACTGGCGATTAATCTGGAGCGCTGGCGCTGGTTGCCGCGCCGCCTTGGGCGCAATCATATTCTGGTCAATCAGGCGGGATTTGAAATGTTCACCGTCCAGTCCGGCAAGGTGGTGGACCAGCGCCGCGTGATCGTTGGCAAACCCTTTCACCAGTCTCCCATGTTTTCCGATGAAATCATCTATTCGGAATTCAACCCCACATGGACCGTGCCGGGATCGATTGCCGGCAAGGAAATGCTGCCGAAGATCCGCGACAATCCAAACTATCTGGAAGCCCGTGACTATGATCTTTACAGCGGGTGGGGCGGCAACGCTCAAAAAATCAGCGCCTATACCATTGATTGGAGCGCGGTTTCGTCAAAAAGATTTCCCTATCGTATCGTCCAGCGCCCCGGCCCGAAAAATGCCCTTGGGCAGGTGAAGTTTATTTTTCCAAACAAGTTCAGCGTCTATCTCCACGACACGCCCTCGCGCTCGTTGTTCTCGCGCACGGGCCGGGCCTTTTCTCACGGGTGCATCCGGGTGGACAAACCAATCGAATTCGCCCGCAAACTGTATCAGATTCAAGGTGGTCTAAACCCCAGCAAGATTGGGGGAATTTTGGAAAGCAAGAAACAGACCCGGGTAAATTTCAAGAACCGGATGCCCATTCACCTGGCCTATTTCACAGCCTGGATAGACGATGAAGGCGTGCCGCAATTCTTTGATGATGTTTACAAACGCGACAAGCTTGTATCCAAGTACTTGTTTTAAAACGAATTCTTACCGTTTGGTCTTCGCGATCGGGCATGGTAAATTCCGGTCAACGCGCAGCTGGATGCAGAGGGATGACAAAAACCATGAGCGATAGCCCCGATAAAGTCGACGCATTGGTAAATGACGAAAAACTTCATCGCACCCTCAAAGATGCGCTGCGGACAGTCAAGAACCGCGATGCCGACCGCGAAGACGTTGTGGTTGAACTCAAAGAAGCCGAGGCGGCCCGGCTGAGCCTTCTGGCAGACGAACTGCGCCCGGTGTTCAATGATATTGATGACGCGGACCAGCGTTTTGATTTCGGCCTTAGCAAAGGGGATCGACCTCGCCTGTGGATCGACATGACCTCATTTGTCGCCATGGGGCATGACAAGCACAGCTACCGTTTCTTGAAGGATACGCGCGGCGGCCGCATTGTTTTGGCCGAGACCCGCGAAATGGATCGCATGGCTGATATTGTGAGCGAATATGTGGCTGAACGTGTTTTGGAACGCGAACGCATGATGGATGGCGAATGGCAGAGCCAGAAATCTGAACCCAGTGACGCAACTTCAAACTTGGCGAACGCACCTGTTCAAAAATCAAACGGGTTTTGGCGCAGCATGTTCTGGTTTGTGGCCGGAGCGGCGGTAACTATTGCTGTCCTGATTGCAGCGACTTTGCTGATGGTGCCGGACGCGCTCTAAATATTCTTCTCTGCTTCAAACTGCCCATCGCGCCAGATTGTGCGGGAGGACAGATGTCGAATGCCGCTCTCCCCATGCATGAAGCCGAATTCCTGCCAGTGGCAGTTCCATCCTCCTGTGCTGTCGGAAATGTCGAACAGGTTGTAGCGCGCTGCGGGTTTGCCATGGGCAAGTGTGGCGTCCGCCAACGGTGCCTGGCTTGCCGCCGCCACGCCGACAATTGGCACAGGCCTGTCCATGCCATCAATTGTGTTGAACGTTGCACGGTGGGTATGGCCATGCAGGATCAGTTCCGCGCCCGAATGATTGATGACTTCACGAAACCGGCCAGCCCCCACCAATCGTTTATGCCAAAGGGTGGCATTTTCAAACGGCGGGTGATGAATGACCACCACCCGAAAATGTTTCGCCGCCTGATCATCCAGCTCGTCGCGCAGGGCGTTGGCCTGAATGCCACGAAACGAACCGGTAGCCATCAAGGGCGCTGTGGCACGCCCCGAATTTACGCCGATGATCGCCGCACACCCGCGAATGCGGGTATAGGGGAACACGGCTGATTGGGCCACGTGACCATCACCACTCATATAAGGCTGCCATTTGCGCCGAATGTGGCGCAACGCCCCGGCCACGTAAGTGTCATGATTGCCGGGAACGACCGATACTTTGTCGGGCGGACCCAGCGCTGCCAGCCATTCCACCATACGGTCGATTTCACTGTCCAAAGCCAGATTGACCAGGTCACCACTAACGATGATGTGGTCGGGCGCTTGGGACTTCATCGACGCCAACAGGTCTTCCAGAACACTGTCCTGCATGATGCGCGCGCGGTTTCTCTGCCAGTTGACATATCCGGTCAGTCGCTTGGACATCAGCTCGCGCTTGCGTACATCCGGCATGGGGCCAAGGTGCACGTCCGAAATATGAGCCAGTCGAAACACGCCCTTTGATGCCGGGCGCGGCTCAGTTGCCATATCGCACCCTAAACGGCTTTGAGGCGGTCACGGTCATGCGCCAATGTGTAGTCAATTTCAGGGCCGGTTGGCACAACCCGTGTTGGATTGATTGTTTCATGGCTGCCGTAATAGTGGCGTTTAATGTGCTCCATATTAATCGTCTCGTCGACACCGGGCCACTGATACAGCTCGCGCGTGTAATTCGACAGATTTGGATAATCCGCAATGCGCTTTTTGTTGCACTTGAAGTGCCCCACATATACCGGGTCAAAACGCACCAGGGTGGTGAACAACCGCCAGTCGGCCTCGGTCAGGCGTGAACCAACCAGGTAGCGCCGTGTGGACAGGCGTTCTTCCAGCCAGTCCAGCGTATCAAACAGGGGGGCGAAGGCGTCTTCATAAGCCTCTTGTGTGGTGGCAAATCCGCATTTGTAAACGCCATTGTTCAGCGTGTGATAAATGCGTTCATTGACCTCATCAATCTCACCGCGCAATTCTTCCGGGTAGAAATCCACACGATTACCGGTCACGCCATTAAACGCGGAATTAAACATGCGAATGATTTCCGACGACTCGTTGGAAACGATGGTGGCGGTTTCTTTGTCCCACAACACGGGCACGGTAACGCGGCCTGTATAGTCTGCCTTGCTTGCCGTGTAGACCTGATGCATGCGCGAAAAGCCGTTGATTTTGTCAGCCGTTTCAAACCCCTCTGCTTCGCCAAAGGTCCAGCCTTCATCGCCCATAAAATGGTCGACAACCGACAAATCGATATGGTCGGCGAGGCCGGTCAGATTGCGAAATATGGCAGCCCGATTGGCCCAGGGGCAGGCATGGGAGATGTAGAGATGATACCGCCCCGAGGCCGCTTTATAGCCGCCTTCACCGCTTGGGCCAGCTGATCCATCCGCCGTTACCCAATTGCGAAAACCCGCATCGCTGCGCACAAATTTGCCGCCTGAACTCTTGGTATCATACCACTGATCAACCCATTTGCCTTCAACTAGCAATCCCACACCAAGTCTCCATCACGTCAAAATCATGTCGTTCTCCCTAGATGGCCGTGGCGGAACGAAATAACAAGGGTGGGAAATGTTTCTGGACAGGCCGGCAATCTGCGTGATACGGAAAATTTATGAAACAGACAGCTTTGCGACGACGAACCTGATCTTGCACCGCCCGGAAACGGAGCGGTGAGTTTCGTCGCGCCCAAGGCGCTTCCCCAAATCCGAAAAGCTGCGAACAATTTTCATGATTGTCCTTTTCGGTTGAGCCAGGAAAGTTGCTCAAAATGTCTGTTTCCAATTTCACGTTTCAGTTGCGGGAAGAAACTCCCGCCGACCAAGCCACCATCTCCAACCTTGTCGAAAAGGTCTTCGGGCCGGGCATGTATGCGCGCGCCGCATTTGCACTTCGCGAGGGCAGGGTGGCCCAGCCGGGCCTCTCTTTTATCGCGCAAAGCGGCGAAGATATTATCGGAACTGTCCGCCAGACACAGGTGCTCTGGGGCGACAGGCCGGTGCTCATGCTGGGTCCGTTAGCTGTGGATGCGACCTATAAATCGAAGGGCATTGGCCGCGCGCTAATGAACCGCTCGGTCGAAGCCGCGCAAGAACAGGCCCAATCAGACGGCGCACCGGTGATCGTGTTGGTGGGCGATTATGATTATTACGCGCCATTTGGTTTTGCCAAAATTGCGCCGGGGCTTATTTCATTGCCGCGTCCCACAGATCCTCAACGCATTTTGGCCTGCGAATTGGTGGACAAAGGTCTTGCCGGATATTCCGGCGCTTTGACCTGATGGCGTTAACGCCCTTCGCGCGCCCACATGCCTGCAAGCAATAACAGCAAAATGCCCAGTCCGAGCAATCCGGAAAACAGAGGCAACTGGCTCACACCTTTTAGAACACTGGCGTTTGATGATCGCAGTCCGATCCAGTCGGAACCGGATGTGGAACCGGAACCGCGCACGGGCACGATGCGGGGAAGTGAGCGGGCGGTATTTTCCTTGGTCACCCGCAACGCTGCGCCTGCGCTGGCCCGGGTAATGGGGGCCAGAACCTCCGGCGTGGAGACCACTTTGGAATATTCACGCGGATTGGCCGGCCCCACATGGGCAAGCGCGGTCAATTCGTCACTTGCAGCGCGATATAGACCCAGCGACATGGCTTCATATTCGCCAGTATAGAGGCCGTCTGATTGGGGCGTCAGTTCAACCGTGACGGTTTCGCCGGTTGGCGTGATCAGGCGCACGGGGCTGGGAGTTTCCCCCATGGTTTGGCGCTTGAGCTGCAACCGGTTGCCCACAGCTGTGGCTGTCAGTGCTTCTTCATCAAGCTCCGGTTCTTTCATCAGCCAGTGGGCAACGCGGCGCAGCAAGGCCGTGTGGGGACCACCACCTTCAAAACCCCGCGCCCATAGCCACACATGATCAGACATCAGCATCGCGATACGCCCTTCGCCGGGGCGGTTGAGAACCAGCAATGGAGAGCCGGATTCATCCTGCATCACAACTTCACCCTGGGGATTGGTTGTGTCGATTGTCCTGAACCAGCGGCTCCAGTCGTTCTCCAACTCGCTGCCTTTGACTTGCAGGCCAGGAAGACTGCGCGTCACTGGGTGCTTGCGTCCTTGATCTGAAACCTGAGGCCGGTAAGGCCCGGTTTTCACCTCACCGGTTGGTTCGGCAGGCAGCACGGATGCAAGCGGTGTTTGATGAATGCTGGCAATGTCCGCATGTTCCGGCCCGGCGGCCACCAATATGGCGCCACCATCTGTGAGGTAACGGGCAATATTGTCGAAATACAAAACTGGCAGCACGCCGCGACGCTTGTAGCGGTCGAATATGATCAGGTCGAATTCGTCGATTTTCTCAATGAACAATTCCCGTGTGGGAAATGCGATCAGTGACAATTGGTTTATGGGCGTCCCGTCCTGCTTCTCCGGCGGACGCAAGATTGTGAAATGCACAAGGTCAACAGATGCATCGGATTTCAGCAGGTTTCGCCAGGTGCGCTCACCAGCATGGGGTTCCCCGGACACCAGCAGCACCCGCAAATTTTCACGTATGCCCTCAAGCACGGTAAAGGCCTGATTATTGACCAGGGTAATTTCGTCTTCCACGCCTTGAACCCGAAATTCAATCACGTTTTTGCCGCCATGGGGCACGTCAAAATAGAAGCTGGATTCTTCATTGCGGAACACCTGATCAATGCTCACCAACTCCCCATCAATGAGAACCTGAACTTCGATGGGCGCATTATCGTCTGGAATATTTGTATCCTGAACGGAATAGACGACCTCCTGGCTGCTGCCGACAATGCCAAACCGGGGTGCTTTCTGGATCGCGATACGCCGGTCCTTGTCGTCGCTTTCACCGGTGATCAGGGCATGGACGGGCGCGTTGAAACCCAGATCGCTATATTTGTCGGGCACATCATGCACCTGGCCATCGGTGATGAATATCGCACCGGCAACCTGTTCCGGTGGCACATTTTGAAGCGCGCTTCGAAGTGCGCCAAATAGTGCGGTCGATGCATCCGTTACATCTGCCGCATTGTTACGGGCCGATACTTCCCGAACCTCGAACTGAGGAAACCGTGCCAGACGTTCTTTCAATTCGGCAAGAGCAGATGCGGTTTGCTGATCACGACCACCCAGCGACTGGCTGTCAGATTCGTCCACAACAACAGCAACGATTGATTTTAGCGTTTCACGCTCTTCGCTCACAATCGTTGGGTTAAACAGCGCCAGCGCAAGTGCTGCAAACGCGACAAGTCGCAGGAATGAACCGCGAATTTTACGCAGGACGCCATACAAAGCCAACAGACCGGCTGCGGCAGCAATCGCAATGATCAAAGGCCATGGCAGTAAGGGTGAAAAGGCAAGGGAAAGGCTGTTCATTGTCCAAGCCTTTCCAGCAGGGCGGGAACATGCACCTGATCTGATTTATAATTACCAGTCAGCGTGTACATGATGATGTTGACGCCGGTGCGGTAAGCATAGACCCGCTGGCGTGGGTTTGGCGGCACCACGGGAAGCGATGGCGACCCATCGGCTTCAACTGCCCATGCTGCAGCCATGTCGTTGGACGTGATCATGATTGACGACACGCCATCGCCGGGACGGGCAGGGCGTTGGGATGCAGATTCTTCGTCCAGTTGCGAAGCTTCAACCCACAATTTGCCATCCAGATAACGGCCTGGAAATATGCCAAGCAGATAGAATGCGCGGGTAAGCACGTGATTTTCCGGCACGGGTTCCAGCGGCGGCACATCCAGCGTGCTTAAGATCGCACGAAGTTTCAGCACTTCACCGGAAGTTCGTGTCCCCCCAAAACCGCCGGACAATTGGTCACGGGTATCAAACAGGACACTGCCACCCTTTTTCATGAATGCATCAATCCGCGCCATCACGGCTTCGCTGGGCACGGGTTGGTCAATGCTGATGGGCCAATAGAGCAGGGGGAAGAATGCAAGCTCGTCGGTGGCGATGTCGACGCCCACGGGGTCGCCCGGTTCCAATGATGTGCGTTCAGCAATAAAGCGTGTAAGCCCCTGCAATCCTTTGCGGCTGATTGTATCAACCCGTGTGTCGCCGGTTTTTACATAGGCCAGTCGGGTGCGCAGACTATATTTGAAATCTGATGTTCCGGTGGCGCCGGATGTCTGGGCGATTGACGGATGTGTGGGAATGATCAGCCATGCAGCCAAAATCAAGGAAGCAAGTTTTGCCGCCGGTGTCAGAAATCTCAGCGCCCCCGCCATCCATAAGACCGCAATGCAATCAAGTGCCAGCAGGATCAGCGCCAGTGCCAACAGCCATGGTTTAATAAGTGTCGGCGCTTTTTCCATATAGGAAAGCATACGTGATGCGGCCGGGAAATCTTCAGCGCCAGCGCGCTCCAGTCCCTGTATTTCATTAAACAGATTAGATGCCACAAATGCCTCCTGGGAACCATATAATCCCGGCGGTGTTTTACGCGATACGACAAATGCATCCGGGCCGGAAGTTGCCAAAGGACGCACCTCGCTCGACGGATTGGTCAACACACCAAAACCGTCAACCACCTGGAGCGGAGGCAGGGTCTCTGCAGGTTCCACCCCATTTTCAACAACTCCCGCCGAAGACGAGCGCGCCTGATCGGCAGCGACGGAATTATTGGAGACGGCAACCAGCCTGCGTAACATGTCCACAAACGTACCCGAGAGCGGCAGATTCGACCAGCCGGTGTCGGCAGTGACGTGAAATAGGACAATCCAGCCCTTGCCGCGCTGGCTGGCGGTCACCAGCGGTGTGCCATCTTCCAGACTTGCCCAGGTCCGCGCCTCCAGATCGATATCGGGCTGGGCCAGAACCTGGCGTGTCACGGTCACATCTTCGGGCACGGGAATGTCGTTAAACGGGCTGGATTCACCAAATGATGTGAGCCGTTGTGCTTCGCCCCATGTCAGTGTTCCGCCAAGGCTACGTCCGCCCCGGCGCAGTTCAACAGGCACCAGTTGTCCATCATCTCCAGCCGCAAGGCGTGGACCCGCAAAGCGGATCAACATGCCGCCCCGTTCAACCCAGTCAGATAATTCCCGTGTCGCTTCACCGGGCAATACGCCAATATCGGCAAGGACCATGGTTGAAATGCGTTCGTTGATAAGCCGTTTGATGGCTTCCAGATTGTCCCCACCATCGGGTTCGCGCACTTCCGCAAATGGTTTCAGCGCGCGCGAGATATAATAGAGCGGCGACAGCAAGGGCTGCTGGCTGTCCGCATTCCCGCCGCCAAGCAGGCCCACCCGGCGGCGTCTGAAACGTTCATCGAGCAATTGAATAGCTGCGGTCTTCGATTCATCTATGCCAACACGGGCGATTTCATTGCGCAATTCGACCGGCAATTTGAATTGCGCCACCGTGGAAGGCTCACCGGCATTAAGCGTGAAGGCAACGCTGGCGAGCGAACGGCCTTTTTCATCATAGGCGGTTGCCGTGCCAATGCGTGGCCCCATACCAGTCCAGGCGGGTCTTTCCACATTCACCGACAAGGCATCCGGTGTGTTCTCCACACCAACCAGCGCCAGGGGGGCATTTGTGGGCAGGTATACGGCGATCTCGTCTGCGCCCGATGCTTCAAGTGCCGTTTTCAATTCCGGTGCCCCTGCCGTAACCACGGCACCGCTCAATATGGCGATGGAGGTAAATTGCCCGGCAGTGTCAGAAATTTTGCTGGCAATCTCGTTTAGATCAACGCTGGCAGGCGTTGGCACCGCCGCGCTCAACCGGCTGTTCCAGCTTTCAGCACGCTGGGCGGTGACATCGGCTTTCGCCCCGTCACTGGCATAAATCATTGCCACGGGCTGCCCATTCTGCTCGGCATTGGTGAGAAGCCGTTCGGCCGTTCCTTTGCGCTCTTCCCAGTCCTGGCCGGTTGTCCAGCCATCATCAAACAGGATCAGCAGGCTTCCTTCCCGTCGCAGGGGTTGGTCGGGTGCATTCCATACAGGTTCCGCCAGGGCGAATATGACGAAAGCAGCCATCAATAGGCGCAGCAATGTAAGCCACCACGGGCTTTTGGCAGGCGTTTCTTCCTTTTTGCCAATCTCTTCCAAAATGCGTGTGGGCGGAAACACTTCTTCACGTGGGCGTGGCGGTGTGAGCCGCAGCAACCACCAGATAATCGGCAGGGCCAATAGCCCGGCAAGTAAAAGAGGGGAAGCAAAACTCAGTGCGCCAAAGGTCATGCCGTGAGTTCTCCGGCACCTTCGCTCAAGCGCAAATGCAAGGCCACTAAAGCCCGCGATGCGGGTTGGTCGGTATGGTGGACAATGTGGTGCCAGCCAAATTTTACACAGCGGCGGGCAAGACGTTCCTTGCGGGCCTGAAACAGGGTCGCATATTCGCTTTTGACGGATTCCGCGCGGCCAAAGGTGATTTTTCTCGCCGTTTCAGGATCGCGAAACTCGGTGCGCCCCAAAAAGGGAAAAGTCTCTTCTGCCGGATCGATGATCTGCACCAATGTTCCACGAATGCCGCGTTGGGCCAGTCCCGCGATATCTTCAAGCGTTTCGTCTATTGGCGCGAGAAAATCGGAAAACAGCACAGCCTGACTGCGCGATCTCATGGCATCAAATCTTTGGCGTGTATTAGGGGCGGAAGGGCCCACGACACTCAATTGCGCAGCGATGCGTTCGGCAGCATTGCGGTGCGCAATCGGGTTGGTTTCCCCCGGCCACCCAACACGCTCACCGCCACGCGCCAGCGTTTCTGCCAAAGCCAAAGCCAATACGAATGCCCGGGATTGTTTTGAAACCGTGGCATTTTCCGACTGGTACAGCATGGAAGGAGATTCATCGGCCCAAACCCAAACGGTGTGTGCGGCTTCCCATTCCTGGTCACGGATATAGACCGAATCATCACGCGCCGAGCGCCGCCAGTCGATTCGCGCCATGCTCTCGCCAGAACTGTAGGGCCGAAACTGCCAAAACGCATCGCCCGAACCGCGCCTCTTGCGGCCATGCCAGCCACTGGTGACGGTGTTGGCGATCTGCCGAGCCTGCACCAGAAGATCGGGTATTAGCGCAGCCCGTGCACGGGCCCGCGCCAACACATCTTGTGCAGCATCATGGGGGGCAGCAGATCCTATGTTGATGGCCACTATGCCAGCCTCACATCCAGGTCTGTTTCAATTCGCCGATCACTTGTCGAACGCCAATGCCTTCGGCACGGGCAGCAAAATTGAGCGCCATGCGATGTTGCAAAACCGGCTCAGCCAGCGCCACCACATCGTCAACCGAGGGGGCGAGGCGACCATCCAGCAAGGCGCGGGCGCGCACCGTCAGCATCAGCGCCTGGGACGCGCGCGGCCCTGGACCCCAGGCAATATGCCGTGCAGCGCCCTCAGAAGATCCCTCTTCAGGTCGGGCCGACCGGACCAGGCCAAGAATGGCTTCGACCACGGATTCACTCACCGGCATGCGGCGGACCAGGTGTTGAATTTCCATCAAACTGGCCACATCGAGTACCTTTTCGGCAGGTGCTTCCTGCGCGCCCGTTGTTTCCATCAAAATCCGGCGTTCGGCCTCAAGCTCCGGATATCGCACATCAATTTGCATCAGGAAGCGGTCAAGCTGGGCTTCGGGCAGGGGATAGGTGCCTTCCTGCTCCAGCGGGTTTTGCGTTGCCAGCACGTGGAAAGGCGATGGCAGGTCATGGCGTTCACCGGCAATCGTCACATGATATTCCTGCATGGATTGCAGCAAGGCCGATTGGGTGCGCGGGCTGGCGCGGTTGATTTCATCGGCCATCAGCAATTGGGTGAAAATCGGCCCTTTGACAAAACGGAAGGAGCGTTTGCCATCGTCGTTTTGGTCCAGAATTTCAGAGCCCACAATGTCCGAGGGCATCAGGTCTGGGGTGAATTGGATGCGGCTGGAATCAAGACCAAGAACGATCCCCATGGTTTCCACAAGCTTTGTTTTGGCCAAACCGGGCACACCCACCAACAGGGCGTGGCCGCCGGAAAGAATGGTGATCAGCGCGTTTTCAACCACATCTTCCTGGCCGAAAATGACGGTGCCGATGCCGTCTCGCGCCAGTTTGATTTTCTCCACAGCCTGTTCGGCGGCGGCGACAATGTCTTTGTCATCGGTGAGGGGCGTTTTGCTCATTGCGCTCATGGGTTGAAAGCTTACCTTCTGCTTGATCAATTCGTCAGCACGCCCAACCGGGCTGTACTAGTTTGTCACGGCATCCCATGACACAATAGCCACGATTTTGTGACTATGCCCAACTTTGCGGACATGCGGTGATGCGACCAAAATGTCTGCTAAGCAAGCCAATAACAAGCACGGAGCGAAAAATGGACAAAAGACCGGACATCGAGGAGAGCCCCACAGCGGCCCTTGAGGCTTTGGTCAAACGCGCCAAACACGCCGGTGACGGTTTGCCCCCGGTGGAAAAATGGAACCCGGATTTCTGCGGTGATCTCGATATGGAGATCAAGCGTGACGGAACCTGGATGTATATGGGCACACCAATCGGCCGCGCGCCGCTTGTGCGCCTTTTTTCCACTGTGTTGCGCAAGGACGAAGATGGCAAAACCTATCTGGTAACCCCCGTGGAACGTGTGGGCATCCGTGTGGAAGATGCGCCATTTGTTGCCGTGGAAATGAATGCCGTAGGCGAGGGCGAAAACCAGAAACTGACTTTCCGAACCAATGTGGGCGATCTGGTGGAGGCGGGAGCTGACAATCCGATTCGCTTTGAAATTATCGGCAAGACCGATCAGCTAAAGCCCTATGTTCTGGTGCGTGGACGCCTTGAAGCGCTGCTTGCCCGCCCCGTCATGTATGAACTGATATCCCATGGTGAGGAAATTGAAGTCGGCGGCAAAACCATGTTTGCGCTGCGCTCCAACGGGCAAGTGTTTCCGGTGATGGCCGCTGATCAACTCGCCGAACTGAGCGCCTAGTTTTACCCGATGGATGTGACATCCCAACCCGCTGCAGCGCCCCGGTTTGATGCCAGTCTTGCAGATTTCCGCGACCGGGTTCGCCACCGCGTGGCCACGCGCAGGGCCCGGCTGGAAGCCATCAGCGGCGATCACCTGTTGAATGCGGGGGAAGAAGAAAGCCTGCGCTCTCGCGCCAGTCGCGATGCGGCCGTTCTCATTCACGTGCGCGAACATGCAAGCGGTCCGCATGTATTGTTGACCCGCCGTGCAGACCATCTTTCCACCCACCAGGGCCAAATTGCCTTCCCCGGCGGCAAGATCGAATCCGGTGAAACTCCCGAGCAGGCGGCGGTTCGCGAAGCCTGCGAAGAAGTGGGGTTGAAAGAGCACAATGTGGAAATCCTTGGCCGTCTTGGCCCTTACTATTCAGGCTCCGGCTTTCGCATAACCCCGATCATATCGTTGGAAAAAGCACCTCAACCCCTGGTCGCCGACGCGGGGGAGGTGGCCGAAATATTCGATGTGCCGTTGAAGTTTTTGATGGACACTGACAATGCGCGGGTGGAAAGCCGTATCTGGCAGGAAAAAGAACGGTTTTTCTACGCCATGTATTATCAAGATGGACGGGACAGTCCGCCGGTTGAACGCCGCATCTGGGGCATTACTGCGGGCATTATCCACGTTGTGCGGGAACGTCTCTATGGCGAATGAAATGAATTATTCTCACATCGACCAATCATGGTTGCGCGCAGACCCGGTGCAAACCGTGCTCGCTCTTTTGTCCCAATCGGGCGAAGAAGCGCGGGTAAACGGGGGTGCGGTGCGCAATGCGTTGATGGGACATCCGATCGGAGATGTTGATATTTCAACAACACTGGAACCGGCCCAGGCGGCTCAAATCTTGCAGGAAGCCGGCCATAAGGTCATTCCAACCGGCATCGACCATGGCACAATCACGGCTGTGATCGCAGGTCAGGCTTTTGAAATCACCACGTTGCGCCAAGACATCAAAACCGATGGTCGCCATGCCCAGGTAGTTTTTGGCCGCGACTGGCTTGCAGACGCCAAGCGCCGCGACCTCACAATCAATGCGCTTTATGTGGATGCCGGCGGAACTGTTTATGACCCTTTGGATGGCGTTGAAGACGTGATGTCCAAGACGGTGCGGTTTATCGACGATGCAGAAACGCGCATCCGCGAAGATTATTTGCGAATCTTACGCTTCTTCCGTTTCTTTGCCTGGTACGGCGCATTTCGACCCGATGCGGAAGGGTTGAAAGCCTGTTCGCGGCAAAAGGACAATCTGAGCAGCTTAAGCCCCGAAAGAGTGTGGCAGGAATTGTCCAAATTGCTGGCCGCGCCGGACCCTGGCCGAGCCATCTTGTGGATGCGCCAAACGGGCGTGCTGACCAGTATCCTGCCGGAATCAGAAAAATGGGGCATCGATTTTCTGCCCGGTCTCGTGTCCGCAGAAAGCGATAATGGCTGGTCCCAGGACAGTATCCTTCGGCTCATGTCAATCATTGCACCCAACAGGGATTCCGTTGAGACACTTTGCAAAAGGCTTCGGGTGTCAAATCTGGTTCGCAATCGGTTGGAGACCTGGGCGGCAACAGCCGTGCCAGATGTGAGCCTGTCGAAGGGCGAGTTTCACAAATGGCTGTATCGAAATGATATCACAGCGGTATCCGATTGCCTGAAGCTGGCCATCGCCCGTGCCGATGACTCTTTGGGTAAATACAAGCGCCAGCTCAAATGGCTGGATGGTTGGGAAAAACCGCAATTCCCGCTGCGCGGTCAGGATTTGCTGGACTTGGGCATGGCGCCCGGACCACAAATTGCCGCGCGTCTGGATGAAGTGCAAAATCGCTGGATCGACAGCGGTTTCAAGCTCAGCAAGGATGACCTGCTAAACAGGTAGAATACCTGTTTTCGTGATGGCGTGAGCAGACCGCCCACGGCGAAACGCGCTTTAAGGGAATTTCACAACAGGTGGCATGCTGGACAAAATGGAATTCACATTGCCACCGGTTTTTAATCCAAAAATTGTGCCCCGGTCCTGCAACAGGTTGAATTCCACATAGCGTCCCCGGCGGATCAATTGCTCGTCGCGCTGTTCTTCGCTCCAGGGTGTTTCCATATTCCGCGCCACCAGCATTTCATAAACAGCAGCAAATTCGCGTCCGATATCCTGAATGAATGCGAAATTGGCTTCCCACTGGTCCAGCTTTTCGCCGCTGTGAATATAATCGCAAAATATGCCGCCAATGCCACGCGGTTCATCACGATGGAAGAGATGAAAATAGTCATCACACCAGGATTTCAACTCCTCATAGTCGGCAACCGAATGGGCATCACAGGCCCGTTGCATGGCGGCGTGAAAGTCCACACTGTCAGGATCATCCTGCGTGCGCCGGGCATCGAGAACAGGCGTCAGGTCTGCGCCACCGCCAAACCATTGGCGGTTGGTCACCACCATGCGTGTGTTCATGTGAACGGCGGGAACATGGGGATTTTGCGGATGGCAAATCAGCGACACGCCAGAGGCCCAGAACCTGGGATCCTCATTGCCGCCGGGCATCTGCTTGCGAAACTCCTCTGAAAATTCGCCATAAACCGTCGACACATGAACGCCGACCTTTTCAAACACGCGCCCGGACATCATGGACATGACGCCGCCGCCACCTTTTCCCCCGTCACGGTCCCACGGAGTGCGCACAAACCGGCCCGGCTCACGGTCGCTGAGCGGTCCGGCCAGCTTGTCCTCAAGTCCTTCCAGGCGCGCGCAAATGTCATCCCGTAAAGCTGCAAACCAGCGCGTGGCCGTTGCTTTTTTGTCTTCAATATCGTTCGGCAATCCGGGGGGAAGGCTGTGTCTGTCTCTCATGTGGGGACGCTCTGGCAGTTGAAAATTTCAACGCCAGCTTTGACATGTTGCAGCCCCTTTTGACAAGGTGAGGCAATGGCCACTGAGCCGATGACAAAGTGCAGCAGGTCGCTCAACAATGCATATTCAAACAGCAGATACTTCCCAGAAACGTCAGCGTTGCTATGCCCTGCGTCACAAGGTTTTCGTCGAAGAGCAGGGCGTTCCAGTCGCGTTGGAAATCGACGAGCACGACGAAACCAATGCCCATCACATTATGGTGTTGGATGGGGACAGCGTCATTGGTACAGCCCGTTTGTGCCAGTTTGGCGATGTGGCGAAGATACAGCGTGTGGCGGTTGCCAAATCGGCCAGAGGGCAGGGGTTGGGCCGCCAATTGGTTAAAAGCCTCATTGAGACTGCGCGCCAACGCGCGGTGGGCAAGTTCATCGCGCTGGATGCCCAAACCCATGCGACGCGCTTTTATCAGTCCATGGGATTCGAGATAACCGGCGAACCTTTTGATGATGCCGGTATCGAACACATTCACATGCGCCAACCGCTTTAGGAACTCGCTCTAGGCACTAAAACCCGTTACCTGCCGCAAGGCTTCTCCGGTCACCATTGCTGCGCTGACCGCCACATTCAAAGAGCGTCCTTCCTGCGCCATGGGAATGGTCAGGCGGTGTGTGAAGGTCTCGTGCACATCATCAGGGACACCAGCAGATTCGCGCCCGAACACCAGAACGTCGCCCGGCAGAAATTCAAATGAGGTGTAGGCGGTTTGTGACTTTGTGGTCAGCAATATCAGGCGTCGGTCATTGGCCTTCGCATCCTTCAAGAATGCTTCCCAGTTTGCATGGCGCACCAGTGTGGCGCGCTCCAGATAATCCAGTCCCGCCCGTTTCAGGCTCGTATCATCAAACCGAAATCCGGCTGGTTCGATCACATCCACCGTGACGCCAAGACACGTGGCCATGCGCAAAATAGTGCCCGTATTGCCAGGAATGTCCGGTTGATAAAGCGCCAGACCAATCCCGTGCGGGGCGTTGATATTCGTCACAGTTCCTGGCGCTGTACTTTTGCGGGTCACGGGAGTAAATCCATTGGAGAAGCGATTTGGCTTCACAATGGCAAATGCGCCATCGCAACGCCACACAAGAACGCCACACAAGCAAGCAAGATTGATGCTGATTGCTAGACAAACTGTGTGCCGTATCCGGTCATGGCCGGTCTGAATGAAAGCCAAGCCAATGGAAAAAATACTCTCCTGGTTTGAGAACCGTATTGAACCGTTCCCAACGGATGAGCCCACTCAGCCGCCCGCAACCCTGTTTGCATTCTGCTGGTATTATTCCAAGGGCATCTGGCCCGCTCTGTTGATCATGGCCAGCCTTGGCATGATCACCGCTTTACTTGAAATCGTGCTGTTTGGATATCTGGGCAACGTTGTCGACTGGCTGGCAAACGCCGATCGTGCAACCTTTCTGGAACAGGAAAAATCCACGCTGATATGGATGGGTGTTGTGACGCTGCTCCTGTTGCCGGCTGTGCGTCTGTTGTGGTCTTTGGTGTTGCATCAAACGGTGATTGGCAATTACCCGATGATCATCCGCTGGCAGGCGCATCGCTATATGCTGGGCCAGTCCATGGGCTTCTATCAGGATGAATTTGCCGGTCGTGTGGCAACCAAGGTCATGCAAACAGCCCTTGGCGTGCGTGAAACGGTCATGAAGATTCTTGACGTTTTTGCCTATGTGATCGTGTATTTTTTGGGTGCGCTCGTGCTGGTGGCATCATTCGATATCATGCTGATGCTTCCCTTCATCGTCTGGCTGGTTCTGTACATTGTTACCATGCGCATTTTTCTGCCGCGTATGGCGCAAATTTCGCGCAAACAGGCCGATGCAAGGTCGCTGATGACGGGGCGCGTGGTGGACAGTTACACCAACATTTCCACGGTGAAATTATTCGCCCATGCGGGACGCGAAATCGACTATGCCCGTGGCAGTATGGAAGGTTTCCTCAACACCGTGCATCCGCAAATGCGCCTGTCGACGGGCATGCATGTTCTGCTTGGTCTGTTGAACAATCTGTTGCTTTTCACGGTTGGTGTGATCGCCATCAACCAATGGCTCAATGGCAGCGCCACGGTGGCCGCCGTTGCTGTTGCGGCTGCATTGGTCACGCGCCTTTCCGGCATGTCCCATTGGATCATGTGGGAAATGGCTGGGCTATTTGAAAATATGGGCATGGCCGTAGATGGCATGAACACCATCGCGCAGCCCCGTTCCGTGGTTGATAAACCGTCGGCAACGGTGCTGGATGTGACGGCTGGTGAAGTCAGTTTCGACGATGTGAATTTCCAGTATTCCAAACATGGTCAGGTGATCGACGGGCTGCAACTGAAACTGGCTCCCGGCGAAAAGGTCGGCCTGATTGGCCGTTCTGGCGCGGGCAAGACCACCATGATGAACATTTTGCTGCGCATGTATGACATCGAAAGCGGCGCTGTATTGATCGATGGACAGAACATCGCCGATGTCACCCAGGACAGCCTGCGTTCGCAGATCGCGGTTGTAACGCAGGATACCTCCTTGCTGCACCGCTCCGTGCGGGAAAACATCGCCTATGGGCGGCCCGATGCGAGCGACGAACAGGTGATTGCTGCTGCCAAGAAGGCCAATGCCCACGAGTTTATATTGGATTTGGAAGATACCGATGGACGCAAAGGATATGATGCCCAGGTGGGCGAGCGGGGTGTGAAATTGTCCGGTGGACAACGCCAGCGCATTGCAATCGCCAGAGTGTTCCTCAAGGACGCGCCAATCCTGGTGCTCGACGAGGCCACGTCAGCGCTTGATTCCGAGGTCGAGGCCGTCATTCAGGAACAATTGTTCAATCTGATGGAGGGCAAGACAGTGCTGGCCATTGCCCACCGTCTGTCAACGATTGCCAATCTGGACCGGCTTATCGTGCTGGATAAGGGGCAAATCGTGGAAGAAGGCAAGCATGACGAACTTGTCAAGCACGATGGCCTTTATGCGTCCCTGTGGTCGCGTCAGTCCGGTGGCTTCATTCAAAGCGGGCTCTCGACAGAAGCTGCGGAATAAGGTGCTGACAATGCCGGATACGATGTGCAACTTGGCGGCCAATGGATAGATTCTTTCGCCTGTTTGAGCAGTTCGCGCAGCCGTTCCAGCGTTCCTATCCCGGCAGACCGCCGGGGTCAGGGCTGGGCTTCATCTGGCATTTTGCCCGCCAAACTCCCGTTGCATTTTCCATCATGTTGGCACTTGGCGGGATCACCGCTTTGGTTGAAGCGACGCTGTTTACCTTTGTCGGTGCCATCGTCGATATGATGAACAGCGGCCCGCCAGACGCCATATTCAACAACAATTTCTATATCCTGCTCGGCATGGCTTTTCTGGTTGCGGTGGTCAGATCCATCGTCGCCGCAGGCACGGCCGTGATTGAAGAACAGGTCGTTGTGCCAGAGTTTTTCACCATGGTGCGCTGGCAGTCGCATTTGTCAGTGTCGCGGCAAGACGTCTTTTTCTTCGATGATGAAATGCCGGGGCGTGTTGCCTCGAAGGTCTGGCAAGGAGGGCAGGCAGCAGGTGATTTTCTAATCAGCCTTTTGCAAATCATCTGGTTCATCGTGGTTTTTGCGCTCACCACATTGGTGGTAACCGCCGGTCTCGATTGGCGCATGGCGATTCCTGTTGGGTTCTGGCTGGTGGTGATTGGAATAATTGCCCGCTATTCAATTCCCGCTATTCGCGATGGCAGCCGCGAAACCGCCGAGGCGGTCGCCGAACTTACCGGGCGGATGGTCGATGGATATGCCAACATACGCACCATAAAACTGCATGCCGCAGAAGCTGAGCATGATGGTTTTATCAAATCGGCATGGTTTGACGTCTTGAGCGTATTTCGCCTTTACACGCGCTCTATCGCCACCATGCGAATTTCGTTTCAGATCGTCTCAAGCTGCATGCTGGTGGTGATCGGATTTGCGGCTCTTTGGTTGTTCAGCACTCAAGCGCTGACGGCGGGAGAAGTCGCAATTGTGCTGGCCCTGTGCCTGCGGCTGAACCTGTTGATGGGGCGTTTGTTGGGCCTGTTGAACGGGTTGTTTCGCAATTTTGGCACAGCGCAGAATTCCGCCAAACTCATCGCCCGGGAGCCAACAATCCGTGATGTGCCCAACGCCCCTGATTTGGTCGTTGAAAAAGGTGACATCAAGTTTGACCGCGTCAGTTTTTCCTATCCGGGCACCGGCGCGGTTATTCATGACTTTTCGCTGCATGTGCCAGCCGGTCAGAAACTGGGTATTGTGGGCCAGTCAGGTGTCGGTAAGTCCACATTGATGAACCTGCTTTTGCGCTTTCATGATGTGGATGGCGGTGCGCTCACCATCGATCGCCAAAACATCGCATCCGTCTCCCAGGCGTCCCTGCGCGCTGCGACCGGGCTTGTTCAGCAGGACACGTCTTTGATGCACCGCTCCGTATTGGAAAACATTGCCATAGGTCAGGGGAACGCCAGTTTCGAACAGGTGGAATCCGCTGCCAAACGGGCGCGCGCAGACGAGTTCATTGCCCATTTACGTGATGAAAAGGGGCGCAAGGCTTACGAAACATTCGTGGGCGAGCGAGGCGTAAAACTGTCCGGCGGACAGCGGCAGCGCATCGCTCTGGCCCGCGTATTTCTGAAAGATGCACCCATCCTGCTGTTGGACGAAGCAACATCAGCGCTGGACTCTGAAATTGAGGCCGCGATTCAGGAAAGTCTGGCTGATCTCATGCACGGCAAAACGGTCATCGCCATTGCCCATCGCCTGTCCACTATCGCAAGCCTCGACCGATTGATCGTGATGGAAGAGGGACGGATCGTGGAAGATGGGACACATGACGAGCTAGTGGCCAAGGGCGGGCGTTATGCGCGCCTTTGGCAACGTCAGTCAGGCGGATTTATTGCAGTCGAATAGTGAGTTGAATGGTGACTGTGTTAGCTAAAAAGGCTTCTAAACCTGTTCAGCCACCACACCGTTCACCAGCGATCCAACGCCTTCCACGGTGACTTCAACCTCATCACCTTCTTTCAGCCATATGGGTGGGTCAAACCGCGCGCCCGCGCCGGTTGGTGTTCCGGTGGCAATGAGGTCGCCGGGCTGAAGCGTTGTGAATGTGGAGAGATATTCGACAATCTTTGCAAAGGGAAACGCCATTGAGGCCGTGGTATCGCTCTGACGCAATTCCCCATTCACCCGTGTTTCAACCTGCATGTTATTGACATCAACCAGGCTAAGATCAGTCTCGATCCAGGGACCAATGCCGCCGGTGCGATCAAAATTCTTGCCCTGGGTCACATTGAATTTGGCGTGGCGCACCCAGTCGCGAATTGTACCTTCATTCATGATGGTAAGGCCTGCCACATGGTCCATCGCCTTGGCTTGTGTGATGCGGCGGCCTGGCCTTCCGATTACCAGCACGATCTCGCCCTCATAGTCCAATTGCTCTGATTCCGGTGGGATGACCATGGGGCGGCCATGGGGCACAAATGAAAGCGGCCCGCGCATGAACACAGACGGGTTGGTGGGGGCCGCGGTGCCGTCCTTATATTCTTCATTGCGGTTCATGTAATTCACCCCGATGCAGAAGATGCGGCCCGGATCTGGAAGCGGCAAATCCAAACGGTAGTCCGTCACCGGCAGGCTGGATGGTGCCGCCACAGCAGTTTCCATTTCGGACAGACGTTCGTCCGCCAATATCTGTTTGAGCGAATGGGTGCCCATCGCTTCCGTTACATCAACGAGAATATCACCCTCAAACACACCCAGCCGCTGGCCGGTTTGGTTTGCGGATTGAAAGGTCACGATTCGCATATTTGTTTTCCTGTCAGATCACGAAACTTCAGCGCCCAAAAAGTCGCAGATCGTTTCGGGGAGTTTCCCTGTATGTAACAAAGGCGCATGGCCCTGTCCGGCAACCTTGATGGTCGACACCCGGTTTTGCTGGCGTGTCAGTTTCGTTGAAATCTGTTCGGACAAAAGAGAAGAATTTTCGCCTTCGATCCAAAGCGTTGGACAATTATTGAACAACCGAAACTCGGCCCAGACTTCCGGTTGCCGACTGTCAAAATTTTCCGAATTCGACAACCTGCTCAGTGTCGGTTCGTGGGTTACGCCGGGCTTGCCATCCTTGTCTTGCCATTTGGTATGGGTGAGAAAGTACCAGTCCTCATCGGAAATTCCAGTAAACTCATCTTGTTTCAATCGCTTTACCTGGGCTTCGGCCTCTTGCCATGTGGGCGGCAAATTGGCGCGCCTTTCAGCCATGCCCATGCGGGCAATGCCAACGGCATCAAATTCAGGGGCTGCCTCGTTCAACACCAGACGTCGAAACAGGGAAGGGCGGTTTGGCCCGGTTAAAAACATGCTGAACGATGAGCGGCCCGTGACAAGCACATCGCAATGGTGAAGCCCATGGGCATCGCAAAAACTGATGAGGTCGTTGGCATCAGTCAGCGTGTTGGAATCTTTTATCGCCCCTTCGCTCGAAGTGCCCCGCCCGCGCTGGTCATACATGAAGATGGTCTTGGGCGCGCCGGGATGCGGCGCCATCGCATTCACCAAATTCTGGTATTCCGCGATTGTGCCCAACTCACTTGGAATACACAGCAAGGGGGTTTTGTTTTGGGGCAAGCGTGAGCGCCGCCATGAAGACGGGTGCTGAAGGTCAAAACGCACCCCGTTTAACACAGTGCCATCCAAGGCAGAGGCGCGGGTGTGGCGTTTGGAATAGCCCAGCCCTTCGGTGGATTTGGTATCGGTTTGGGACAAGTGGCAAATAAACCTGATCAGATGGTCAATCGAATAGTCGTGCCGAACCTAGCTGTCGCGCGGGCAGGGGTCCATAGTTTTGTCAGTCGAAGACAAATTGCATGATCATTGAGAAACCAAGCTAAAACAGAAGGATAGCGAATTGCTATGGGGACACTAGCTGCGTCCGGCCCGCAAATCACGGTCAATTGTCAGCCGCTCACCTTTGATCCGCGTTTTATAGACCTGATAATTCTCCATCACGCGCTGGACGTAATTGCGGGTTTCCGAGAACGGGATCTGCTCCACCCAGTCAATCACGAAATCGAGCGGCTTTCCGCGTGGGTCTCCAAACCGTTCAATCCACTCGCTAGCGCGGCGCGGGCCTGCATTATAGGCAGAGAAGGTCAAAATGAACGACCCACCAAACTTGTCCATCTGCTGATCAAGATAGGCCGTTCCCAAACGCGCATTATAACTGCCATCAGTGACAAGGCGGCGGCGGGAATATTTCAATCCAAGTCCCCGTGCGACACGTTTGGCCGTGCCGGGTAACAATTGCATCAGGCCCAGCGCATCGGCAGAAGAACGGGCATCGATTTGGAACGTGCTTTCCTGGCGGGCAATCGCATAGGCCATGGGCAATCCGGGGCCGCTGGTTTTCGTGCCCTTGGAGATAGCGCCCAGTGGCCAGGCGAGGGTGTCCACATCCATGCCGCGAATGAAGGCACGTTTGCCCACTTGAAGCGACAATTGGTAGTCGCGGCGTTTTTCCGCACGTAATGCCAGGAGAGCAATTTCTCCAGGGTTTTTCATCTGTCCGGCAAGGTGGCGGTAAAAAGTGCGCGCCCGGCGCGGATGGCCGGCGGATTCAAGCTTTGCAATCGCCTGGGTAAATTCGTAACGGGCAAAGCTGGCACGGTCCTGCGCACTTGCGCCAGCTCGGGAAATCGAAATGCCCTTGCGGCCAAGTTTCAGAGCCGCCAATTGGCCATAGTAACTCGTGTCATACCGTGCCGCGCGTGTGTAGGCAGTGTTTGCAGACGATTTTTGTCCCATCGCCTCAAACGCCCGCCCGGACCAGTAATGCCCACGAGATTTGCTCAGCGGTGTTCCCGCTTTCGAAACAAGCCGCTCAAAGTGCCGGATTGCCACTTTGGGGGCATTGCGTTTGCGCAGGGCAATCCACCCGGCATAAAATTCTGCGTCGAGCCAGCGCCGCGGGCTGCCAGCCACATTTCGTGAGGCCAGTTTGTAGGCAAGCCTGCTTTTACCCGCTTCCAGCAAATCCGATGAAAGAATGCGTTTCTCAATCCACAATTCATCAGAGGCCGCGCCGCGCACCTGTCTTGTATCTATAGATAGAAGCGTGTTTGCCGCATTGGAAATCTGCCCCTTGCGGCGCAGATATTTAGCCTTGCTGAACAAATAGTTCGGATGGGTTTTCTGTTGTCCAGGCACAGCTGCCAGCGCTTTAGCTGCGTTGGCCTGTTTGCGGTGAACCGCAACACGTGCATTGACCAGGCGGGTCATCCCGGCGCGTCCGGCGATGCGCTGCGCCGCGCGCAGGCGGTTTTTGCCCAGCAGATATTCAACCCGTTCACGGTGGTCGTCGCGGGTCAGCACATTGCCCAAACGAGAAAGAATTGTAGCTTCCTGGGACTTGGTGAGCTTTGATGCGCGCCAATGGGAGGCAATTGCCTGCCGGGCGCGCGCCTTGTCGCCACCACTGGCATAGGCACGGGCAACCTTGATGGCCGTATCAATGTCTTCGGGAAGCGATTGACTAAACGCGATGCGAAGGGCTTCTGAGCCGCCGGATTTGGCAAGCGCCTTTTCCACATTCAGCCGCATTGATCGCAGCCGCGGCCAGTGGCTCAGATCATTCATGATCGAAACCAGTGTTTCAGCCGGCACATTATTGCCATCCACAGCAATGGCCCATGCCATGATCTTGCGCTCAAGCGTACCGGCTCTCAGGGCGCTTCGCGCGCGCAGTGCTGTGGCCGTATCGTTCTTGTCGAGGGCATTCAGCCCAAGTTTAAGTGTTTTGGACGCGGGCTTGATGTCAGCCAGACTACGACCACCGGCCACACGCGCCAGGCCTGCCGAACTCGCATAGCTGCCAATCGACCCGGTTTTTTGCGCAAAAGCGGGTTCAATGGTTGCTGTTCCTGCAAGCATCAAAGTTGCCGCAGCAATGCTGGTTGTAACTGTGGTGGCGCGGGCCCACGCACCTGGGAGAGATAACGGAATACGCATAACTGAACTTCTCGTTCTCGAACGGTTTAAATTCGCAAACCAAGGGGATTGTCGATTGATCAAACAGTTTGCCTCAAACAGGTTTCGAGCGCGTTAACGAATGGTTACGAACATTGGTTGCATTGCACCTTTCGCGCTTGCTCACGAACGGGCACGGTCTTATGGTCGCGCCAATTGAGCAGCAATAATGTGGGCCATTTGTGTCCCGCATACGCAGACGCTCCCCGCACGGGTTCAATTTTTTGTTTGTTCCAATGCCGGGGAAGTAGGAGAGAATGACGATGTCCAGTTTTCACGGTTCCATAACCGCGCTTGTTACCCCCTTTGCTGATGATGGTTCAGTGGACGAAAAAGCCTTTGGCGAGTTCGTGGAATGGCAAATTCAGCAGGGCACCAATGGTCTTGTGCCGGTTGGCACCACAGGGGAATCGCCCACTTTGTCCCACGACGAGCACAAGCGCGTTGTGGAAATTTGCGTCAGCGTTTCCAATGGCCGTGTGCCGGTGATGGCCGGTGCCGGTTCCAACAATACGGCTGAAAGCATTGATTTTGCGCAACACGCAGAAAAAGTCGGCGCCGACGGTGTTTTGGTTGTCACACCCTATTACAACAAGCCAAACCAGCGTGGCCTGAAAGCCCATTTTGCAGCCATAGCCGAGTGCATGAGCCTGCCGCTGTTCATCTATAATATTCCAGGCCGTTCCATTATCGACATGACCGCAGAAACCATGGGCGAGCTGGCCCATGCCCATTCAAACATTGTGGGTGTGAAAGATGCCACCGCCCAGGTGGAGCGTGTGAGCGAACAACGCGCCACTTGCGGCCATGATTTTGTGCAACTCACCGGTGACGATGCCACAGCACTGGGTTTTCACGCCCATGGCGGTGTCGGTTGTATTTCTGTAACCGCCAATGTGGCCCCGGCACTTTGCTCAGAATTTCAAAGAGCCATGGCTGATAATGATTATGCCAAAGCACGGGTTTTGCAGGATCGTCTGTTGCCGCTGCACAACGCCTTGTTCATTGAACCCAATCCAGGAGGCGCAAAATATGCGCTCAACGTCATGGGCAAAATGAACAATTCACAGCGCAGTCCGCTGGTTCCCATTGAGGCATCAACCCAATCTGTGATCGATGCAGCACTGGTCCATGCGGGCCTCACCAACTAGGTACATACCTTTCCATGGCGCCCAGGAAAAAGCCGGACGAACCCGGCAAAATTATCGCTGAGAACCGCAAGGCGCGCTATAATTTTGCCATTGAGGACACTTTTGAGGCAGGGCTTATGCTCACCGGTACGGAGGTGAAATCCCTGCGCACCGGCAAAGCAAATATTGCCGAAAGCTATGTCAGTTTTGAAGACGGAGAATTGTGGCTGATCAATTGCCACATCCCTGAATATCTTCAGGCCAACCGCTTTAATCACGAACCGCGCCGCCGCCGGAAATTGTTGATGTCGGCCCGCGAAATCGTGCGTTTGTCCCAATCCATCGCCCGCGATGGCATGACGGTCGTGCCGCTGAAACTGTATTTTACCGCGCGCGGGCTGGCTAAACTACAGATCGCCCTGGCCAAGGGTAAAAAGGTCCATGACAAACGCCAGACCGAGAAAAACCGGGACTGGAACCGGGAGAAGGGTCGCTTGTTGCGTGACCGGGGTTGAGGCCTATGCCGGATATGGCCGGCCAACTTCCATTACGATGCGGGCAGCGCTTCGATAATCACAAAGGCTTGCGCCAGAGGATAATCGTCGGTGATCGTCAAGTGAACCACGGGGACAAGACCGGGCGGCATCAGGGCAAGCAATCGTTCTTGTGCGCCACCGGTCAGGTGCATTGTGGGTTGTCCGCCGGGCAGATTGACCACGCCCATATCACGCCAGAAAACCCCATTGGAAATGCCAGTGCCCAGCGCCTTGCAACAAGCCTCTTTGGCCGCAAACCGCTTGGCGTAGGACGCGGCGCGTTCTTTGCGGCGCTCGGACTTGGCGCGTTCGATTTCGGTAAATATGCGGTGGGTGAAGCGCTCACCAAACCGTTCCAGAGATTTCTCAACCCGGCGGATATCAATTAAATCACTGCCCAGCCCGATGATCATGCACTTTGACCATGGTTGGACATCGCTTTGTTTTCCGATGCAGCGCGGGCGCGGTCACGGATCAGTGCCGCCTTCGCCATCAATTTGTTGCGGCGCTTTTCGCGAAACAGCAGAGCGCCGCGTTTGGTGATCATGTAAACGATGAAACCAACAAGCGGGCCGATGATGAATCCGCCGATCATCATCGGGTACAAAATCGGTTCCCATATGTCGTTAATCGCCTGCATCACCTTGCCGCCATTGAGCGCATAACATGCATCTATAATCTGTGACATCGCCTCGCCCAGGGGAGGGACGGCATCCCCATCGGCGGTATTATATCCCAGGACATGTCGGCCAAAGCCATAGGTCGCTGCCCAGATGATCGGAAAACTCAGCGGGTTGCCAAAAAATGTGCCCAGCGCCGAGGCAATCATATTGCCGCGCACCAAAAAGGCTACCAGCGCTGCAATGACGAAATGAAATCCCATAAACGGCGTGAAGGATGTGAACACACCTGCCGCCACGCCCGCTGCAACCGCATGGGGCGATGCAGTGATCCGAAGCACCCGTTTGGTGACATATTGACCCGATCTCATCCAGGACCGGCGGGGCCACAGGGAGATGCGGAAATATTCAAACCATGTCGGAGGCTTGCGCCTTTTCAACAACATACGCGGCACTTCAATCTATCTGGATTCAGCTTGTTAAAGTCTGTTGAATCCCGTTCAGCCCTCGAACTGTACCCCATGTCTCTTAACATCGGGTTTGTGACGATTAGGTGGTTGCGCAATTGGTCAACGTCAAGTTTTTCGTTGCACATGGGTAACAACTGATAGTGAGCGGATGTCGCGGATGACGCGATTGAGATGTTTGGCATCCCAAACATCAATCCCCAGTTCCATCTTTGTAAGGCCCGAATCGGGAGATGAAAGGAACATGTTTGCAATATTGGAATTTGCGCGCCCAATAATATCGGCGATCTCAGCCAATGTGCCCGGCGCATTAATGGCGGTGATCTCCAGTTTCGCCGGAAACCGTTCTGGGTTTTCCGTGTCGATATCCCAGCGCAAATCAATCCAGTTGTCGGCATCATCTTCAAATTGTTGAAGCGCTTCTGCGTGAATTGGATAGACGGTTACACCTTCCCCGGGCTTTAAAATGCCAACGATGCGGTCGCCTGGGACCGCACCAAATTCGGGATCAATTTTCACCGGCGTGTCACCACCCGCCCCGCGAATGGGGATGGCCTGGGTAAGTTTTTTGGTGGCTTCGGCATATTTGTCGCGCCGCCGCCCAGGCAGGCGGAACATGATGTTGGCAACGCCGGACAGATTAAACCAACCTTCGCCACTTGCCGGTTTGTTGGTTTCGCTGCGTTCTTTTTGGTAATCAGGATGAACAGCCGTGAGCACATGTTCAGGCAATAATTCGCCACTGCCAACGGCTGCAATGGCGTCGGAAACTGATGCGCGCGCCAGTTTGGGAAGCACGTTCTCCATCTGACTATGCAAAAATTTGTGCCCCGCGCGTTGGAACGTTGAAACCAAAATCTTCTCACCAAGGTCGAAGAATTGTTGGGTTCGTGCCTCTCGGGCGGCGCGGCGGATGCCGGCCCGTGCCTTGCCGGTGACCGCTACATTTTCCCAGGCAGGGGGCGGTACGTGATTTTCAGAACGAATGACAAACACTTCATCGCCGTTTTTCAGTTTGGTCACCACCGGCACTGCGCGGCCATTGACCCGGCTGCCAACACAGGAATTGCCCACATTTGTGTGCACTGCATAGGCAAAATCGATCACCGTTGCGCCCTGGGGCAGGGCAATCAATCGCCCTTTGGGCGTGAAACAAAATACCTGATCATGGAACAGTTCCAGCCTTGTGTGTTCGATCAGGTCGTCGGGATGCTCGCCATCGGAAAGGGTTTCAACAGTCCGCTTCAACCAGCTGTAGGAGCGGCTTTCCGTGTCGATATTTGTGGCGCTGTCTGCGCTGTGCATCGCGCCGGGGTCACTGGGCGAGAATATGCCGTCCTTGTAGAGCGCATGTGCTGCAATGCCATGCTCGGCAATCTGGTGCATGTGATGGGTGCGGATTTGCATTTCCACCCGCTGATAGGACGGCCCCACAACAGTCGTATGGATGGACCGATAATCGTTTTGTTTTGGCGTTGAAATATAGTCTTTGAACCGGCCCGGCACGGCGGGCCACTGGCGATGAACCACCCCAAGAGCCGTGTAACAATCCTCTGGCTCGTCTACGATCACACGAAAGCCGATCAGGTCAGACAATTGTTCAAAGCTGATGCTGTTTCGTTCCATCTTGCGAAAGATGGAATAGGGGCGTTTGTTGCGGCTGATTACCTGGGCTTCGATGTTCTGATCTGCAAGACTGGTGACCACGGTCTTTTCGATCTCGACAATCACGTCTCCGCTGTCTTTGCGCAGATCCGCCAGTTTTTCGTGAATCAGGCTATAGCCCTGCGGATAAAGCGCCTGAAAAGCCAGTTCTTCCAGTTCTTCGCGCAGGCTTTGCATCCCCATTCGCCCCGCAAGCGGGGCATATATGTCCATGGTTTCCTGGGCGATGCGTTGGCGTTTTTCCTCCGGCACAAAATGCAATGTGCGCATGTTGTGAAGCCGGTCAGCCAGCTTGACCAGCAAAACGCGCACATCATCAGCAATCGCCAGCAAGAGCCGCCGCAGGTTTTCGCCCTGCCTGGTTTTCTTGGAAACCAGATCAATGCGTTTCAATTTCGTAAGCCCATCCACCAGGCGGCCAATATTGTCGCCAAACATGGCGTCAATTTCCTTGCGGGTGGCGTCTGTATCTTCAATCGTATCGTGCAGCAGGGCCGCAACGACACTGTCCTGATCCAGTTTCAGATCGGTGACAATCGCCGCCACTTCCAGGGGATGGCTGAAATAGGGATCGCCCGATGCGCGCACCTGGTGCCGGTGCTTGTGCATCGCATACACATATGCCCGATTGAGCAACATCTCATCGACGTCAGCTGTATAGGCCGCAACGCGCTCAACCAATTCGTTTTGCCGCATCATGCGTGCACTTACCCCAAATCAAAATTACAGCCAGCCAATGGTGGCGTTATTGCCCGCAAATGCCTATTGCGCATCTATACAAGACGATTCCAACGCCCATGAATGAAGCCCCAATTGCCAAACGCATACTGGGTCCACAACTATTTAATGTAGAGATGCAGCGGCGTACCGCAAGTCACGCACTGAAACCAAAAAGGCCGGTTACGAAATTTCGCAACCGGCCTTTTTTATTTTGGGTCATGCCCCCAGAAAATTGTCTGGCCGGGCATGTTTTGATCCGAGATCAAAAATCGTCGGTTTTTTCCGGTGGCACCAGTCCCTGGATACCAGCAAGGAGTTCGTCTTCGGAAAGCGTGTCAAAGGTAACCGGTGCCGGGGCGTCCGGCACGGGAGTCTCTGAATGCTCGATTGCCATCATGGGTTCAGCCACAGCTGGTTCTGCAACTTCTTCCGGCTCATCAACTTCCACATGCTTCTGCAGCGAGTGGATGAGATCCTCTTTGAGATCTTCCGGGGAAAGCTGCTCGTCTGCAATCTCGCGCAAGGCAACAACGGGGTTTTTGTCATTGTCGCGTTCAACCGAAATCTGCGAACCGGCAGAAATCTGGCGCGAGCGGTGTGCCGACAGCAGAACAAGCTCAAAGCGGTTGGGGACTTTATCAATGCAGTCTTCGACGGTTACGCGGGCCATGCGTTGCTCCAGCTTGAATGTCTTGGGTGTTGGCGCGAAGCGATAAGCCAGTTTCATGGCTTTTTCAAGAAAATTGTTTGTCTGGATCACATCCTGCTCACTTTTGCAGGATGTGAGGTTGAAACCTATCGTGTCGCCACCACGTAATCACCCAACAGAACGGCCAAATTTCAACGTTTCACATCGCTGGCAAGGTTATATTGAAACCCGTGTATGCCAGCGGTTTTGATCAGATAATGGATTGATAAACATGTTTGATGAACGCGAGAGAATTGTTCTCCTCATTGATGGGGCAAATCTATACGCAACGTCGAAGGCATTGGGGTTCGACATTGATTACAAGGCGCTGCTGCGGCATTTCCAAAAGCACGGATATTTGCTACGCGCATACTATTACACCGCGCTGATTGAAGATCAGGAATATTCGTCAATCCGCCCCCTGATTGATTGGCTGGATTACAATGGATATTCGGTCGTCACCAAAGCCGCCAAGGAATTCACCGATGCCAGCGGGCGGCGCAAAGTCAAAGGCAATATGGATATTGAACTGACCGTCGATGCCCTCGAACTCGCGCCCAATGCAGACCATTTCGTCTTGTTTTCAGGCGATGGCGACTTTCGCCGTCTGGTCGAAGCTCTCCAATTGAGGGGCAAGAAGGTCAGTGTCGTTTCAACCACATCAAGCCAACCGCCGATGATTGCCGACGATTTGCGGCGTCAGGCCGACTATTTCGTTGATCTCAATAGTCTCAAAAGCAAGATTGGACGGGAAACACCAGCCCGCGAATCCGCCCCTGTCTATGATGATGACGAAGAGGAAGATTATGCTTGAGGATAGTTTCAAACGGCATCTGGCATTTTGAGCGCCAACTGCATATCAACGCCAAATGGCCGGAGTAATTAACAGCAGCAGCGAACCGGGGCGGGACTGCCCCCTGTGCCCCCGACTCGTGGATTTTCGCGAATTCCATCGGGAAAAGAGCCCGGATTATCACAATGCGCCCGTGCCCACCTGGATGCCGGATGAGGCCCATGGGGGCGAGGCGAATGTGAAAATGCTGGTTGTTGGCCTCGCACCGGGCCTGAAAGGGGCCAATCGTACCGGGCGTCCCTTCACAGGCGATTGGGCCGGAGATTTGCTTTACGACACGCTGGTCAAGTTCGGATTCGCCGAAGGCCGGTACGGTGCCGACCCTTCAGATTCGCTGAAACTGGTTGATTGCGCAATCACCAATGCCGTGCGCTGTGTGCCCCCCCAGAACAAGCCGGTGGGACAAGAGATCAACACATGCCGCCCATTCCTGATTGAAACCTTGAAACGGTTTCCACAACTGCAAGTATTGGTCACATTGGGCAAGATTTCCCACGACAGCACGGCGCGCGCGCTTCTAACGCGGCTTTCGCAAGTGCCATTTGCCCACAATGTTGAACATCAAATGGCAGGATATCATGTGGTCTCCAGCTACCATTGTTCCCGCTACAACACCAATACGGGCCGCCTGACAGAGCCGATGTTCCATGACGTTTTTCGCCGTGTTCGCTCGCTCACAGGGTAAGGTCTGGCAGGCGTGGAAATTTGCGCCTTTTTGGTGAAGGCCTTTTTGCCTTGCTCTTGCCCTTGCCACTCGGCATAAGCAGCCCAGCATTTTCAGCCCTATTCAAATTCGGAAAGTCGGTTCGTGGCCAGTAAATCCAAGACCAAATCAGAAAGCACAATCGGCGAGACCGTATCGGTCGTCATTCAGGCATTGATCCTGGCGTTGATTTTGAGAACTTTCCTGTTCCAGCCCTTCAACATTCCATCGGGCAGCATGAAGCCGACATTGTTGATCGGGGACTATATTTTCGTGTCGAAATTCTCCTACGGCTTCAGCCGATATTCGTTTCCCTTTGGGCCCAATCTGTTTAGCGGCCGCATCTGGGCAAGCCAGCCGGAACGCGGTGATGTGATTGTCTTTAAATACCCACCGGACCCCAGCAAAGACTACATCAAACGTGTTGTCGGCCTGCCCGGAGACAAAGTGCAATTGCAGGACAGTGTCGTGCTCGTCAATGGTCGCCCCGTTGGCCGCGCGCAAAAGGGCGTATTCACAGAGATCAGCCGTGGCGAGAGCATTTCCGTTCCCATCTTTGTGGAAACGATGGAAAATCGCGCCACCTATGAAACCATCGATATTGAACCAGGCAATCTGCCTGACAATACGCGGGTATTTGAAGTCCCCCAGGGCCAGTATTTCTTCCTGGGCGACAATCGTGACAATTCAGCCGACAGCCGGTTTGATGTGGGCATGGTGCCGGAGGAAAACCTCGTCGGCAAAGCTCAGATCATCTTTTTGTCTCTCGACAACGAAACGCCCGCCTGGAAGATTTGGCAATGGCCGACACAGATGCGCTGGAGCAGAATTTTCAAAGGTCTTTAAGGGTGTCGGACAACGGGTTCAGCGAGAAGAAAATCGAAGCGCTTGAAGAGCGCATTGGCCACAAATTCAGCACCCATGAACGTCTCATCAGGGCACTGACCCATTCAAGTGCAACACCGGGAGACCACGAAATCTCCCACTATGAACGCCTTGAATTCCTGGGTGACCGGGTTCTGGGCCTGTGTGTTGCACAATTATTGTTTGAAACATTTCCAAATGCGCGCGAAGGTGAACTGTCCGTTCGTCTCAATGCATTGGTGAGTGGTGACACCTGCGCGGAAATATCCGACGAACTTCAGTTGCACGAATTTATCTTTGCTGGTGCTGATCGCAAATTGCTCACCAGCAAGCGTATGAAAAGCGTGCGCGCCGACGTGGTCGAATCCCTGATTGCCGCGATTTATCTTGATGCCGGGCTGGCTGCTGCAAATGCATTCATCACCCGGTTCTGGAAAGACCGGGTGCATCAGTCCGGTGCCGCCACCCGCGATCCCAAAACGGCATTGCAGGAATGGGCGCATGTGCAAAATGGCAATACGCCCAATTATTCGGTCGTGTCGCGGGAAGGGCCGGACCACGACCCCGTTTTCACCGTAGAGGTGACGATAAGCGGCATTGAAAGTGCCACCGGCAATGGCCGGTCAAAACGAATTGCCGAACAGGCCGCAGCCCGTAAAATATTGCTGCGCGAAGGGGCCTGGATTGAAAACTCTAATGGTGAAATTGAGGAAGCGCGCTGATGACTGATACGCCACTAGAGCCGGACAACGGCCAAATGCGCGCTGGGTTCGTAGCGCTCATTGGTGCGCCCAATGCTGGTAAATCAACACTGATCAATAAGCTGGTTGGCACCAAGGTTTCCATCGTCAGCCACAAGGTTCAAACCACCCGCACGGTGATCCGTGGCATTGCCATGCGCGGTGAAAGCCAGATCATTTTTGCCGATACGCCCGGCATCTTTCAGCCGCGCCGCCGCCTCGACCGTGCCATGGTGGACGCAGCCTGGGGGGGCGCCAAGGATGCAGATATTGTCTGTGTATTGATCGATGCAGAGCGGGGAATCAGAGGCGATGCGGAGCGCATTCTCGATGGTCTTGATCAGGTGCGGCTTCCTAAGATTCTGTTGTTGAACAAGATCGACCGGGTGCCGCGTGAAAAACTGCTCGCGCTGGTCAAGGCTGCAAACGATCGGGCAAAATTTGATCAGACCTTTTTGATCTCGGCACTCAAAGGCGATGGCTGTGAAGATTTCATGGATCATCTCGCCGCACAATTGCCGCTAAGTCCCTATCTTTATCCCGTTGATCAGGTCTCGGACCTGCCGGAAAAATTATTGGCGGCGGAAATTACCCGAGAAAAAATCTTCCTGCGCCTGCATCAGGAACTGCCCTATAGCGCCCACGTGGAAGTGGAAGGCTGGGAAGAACTGAAGGATAAGAGCCTGAAAATCAGTCAGGTGATCTACATTCAGCGCAGCGCGCACAAGAAGATTGTCATCGGCAAGGGCGGCGCGACCATCAAAGCGATATCCTCGGCAGCGCGCGCTGAATTGAGCGAAATGATGGGGCGGACAGTACATCTGTTCCTGTTTGTCAAAGTGCGCGAAAACTGGATCGACGATCCTGAGCGCTATCGTGAGATGGGTCTCGATTTTCCACGTTAGACCCGCTGTGAATTAGACTGGGAGATGGGAAAGCATTTCCATGGAATGGACAGGTGATGCAGTCATTTTAGGGGTCCGCAAACACGGTGAAACATCCGTTGTTGCAGAACTGATGACGCGCAAATATGGCCGCCATCTTGGTTTGGTACATGGGGGACGGTCGCGCACCATGCGCCCGGTTCTGCAACCCGGCAACAGCATCACCGCCACATGGCGGGCCCGATTGGAAGGGCATCTGGGACAATTGCGCGTCGAGCCCCTGGCATTGCGTGCGGCCCGGTTGATGGAAACCGCCCATGGCATCTATGCGCTGCAAACAATGGTCTCGCATCTGCGTTTGCTGGCCGAAAGGGAAGTCCATGCGGGCCTGTATGACGGGTTTCTCGTAGTATTGGACAATCTGGAAGACCCGGCGATTGCCGCTGAACTGCTGATCAAATTTGAATTGGCTATGCTCGATGAACTTGGCTTTGGGTTGGATCTTGAAGCCTGCGCCGCCACAGGCGTTGTCGCAAATCTAACCTATGTGTCGCCCAGGACAGGCCGCGCGGTAAGTGCAGATGCAGGTATGCCATGGGCCGATAAGCTGCTGAGATTGCCGTCATTTTTGCTGAAAACAGACATCCCGCGCGCGTCGACCGCTGATTGGGACGACATTGCCGCCGGGCTTGCATTGACCGGTTATTTCCTGAACCGAAATGTGATGGAACCTCGTGGAATGAAAATGGCGGCGGAACGGGACAGTTTTGTGCGCGCGGTCCAGCGCCTCTTGGGAGCATGTGCCGTCAACGGGAATTTGGAAGGAAAATTATGAGTGATTCAAACAGGCCAGCATTTGCTCAAGGACCGGCTGAGGCCAATATTATCACGATGCAGCAAATCGCCAAACTTTCCGGCCTTGACTGCATGAAGGCCATTTGTGCCGGCCAATTGCCTGGCCCGGCAATTGGCCGAACATTGAACTTCAAGATGCACGAAGTCGAAGAGGGCATGGTTTCTTTCATTGGGGTTCCCAGTGAAGATCACTACAACCCCATGGGCACTGTCCACGGCGGCTTCATCGCGACCCTTTTGGATTCCGCATTGGCGTGTGCCGTGCAAACCCTGTGCCCGGTTGGTTATGCAAGCACATCGGTGGATTTGAAGATCAATTTCGTGCGGCCCGTGTTTGCCGCGACCGGCCCGTTGACCGCACGGGGACAGGTTGTTCACCCCGGCCGTCAACTGGCCACATCGGAGGCCCGACTGACCGATGCGGCAGGCAAACTCTATGCCCACGGCACCCAGACCTGTTCGATTTTCAAAATTCCGATTTAGGCAGCCGGGGCAGGGGCAGAGCGGTCAACGGCGGCTTCCTTGATGGGCATGTGCACCAGGGCTGCAAACAGGCCCAACGCCACGCCAAGCCACCAAACCACGTCATAGCTGCCATAGGCATCGCGCAGCACACCGCCGAAATAGACCCCCAGGAATGAGCCGACCTGGTGGGAGAAAAACACGACGCCACCCAAGGTGCCCAAATGGCGGGTGCCAAACATGATCGCCACCAGCGCATTGGTGGGCGCGACCGTGGAAAGCCATAAAAGGCCCATTACAATTGAGAAGATTACCACAGACAGCGGCGTCTGGGGCAATAACAGAAAGGCGGTGACCGCCACGGACCGGCTCAGATAAAGCCAAACCAAAAGAGACGGCTTTGAATATCTTTGCCCGATCACGCCGGAAGCCAGCGAGCCGATGATGTTGAACAGGCCAATCAAGGCGATAGCAACAACGGCATAATAGGCGTCGATGCCAATGTCTGAAATGTATTTTGGAAAATGCGCGGTAATGAACGCAACCTGAAAGCCACAAACGAAAAAGCCGGAAATGAGCAACAGATAGCTTTTATGGGCAAAGGCTTCGCTCAATGCCTGACCAATCGTTTGATCAATGTTTTCCTGCGGAATCTTGGCGTCTTTCGCACTACCATATAGCGGTGCAGCCAGCACCGGAATCAACAACATGATGGCTGAGAGGACTACCAATGAGTTTGACCAGCCATATGTTTCAATAAGTTCCGCAGACAAAGGCGAAAACAAGAACATGCCAGCCGACCCGGCAGCCGTGCCCATGCCAAATACGAATGATCGCTTTTCGGCTGACACATTGCGGGCAAACACCGACAAGATAATGCCGAAAGATCCTGCTGCCACGCCGAGCCCAACCAGCACACCGCCCCCAATATGCAGCCAGATCGGGCTTTCCGCCTGGCCCATAATGTAAAGGCCAAGCGCATAGATGATACCGCCAAGGACCATGGATTTATAGGCACCAAAACGGTCAGCAAGGGCACCAAAGATCGGCTGTCCCAAACCCCATGCGAGATTTTGAATGGCAATGGCCAGCCCGAATGTAGCGCTGCCCCATCCCCGGTCCTGAAGAATCGGTTCCTGGAAAAGTCCCATGGCGGAACGCGGACCAAATGCCAGCAATGAAATGAGGCAACCGCAGGTGATGATAAGCCACACCGGCGGATTCCAGCGTTGCTTGGGAGATATTTTAGCCAGTCCGCTCATTTGCCACATTGTCCGTTTGGAATTTTCTCGCTCACTATTAGTCACAAAACAAATGGCGCGCGAATGAATATTTTTGATATGAAAGATGAGAATTTCGCATCAGTCAGGAAATGACAATGAATAAATCAGAAATGGCCGCAAAGATTGTGGCAGCACGCAAAAGTGGTGAGCAGACGATGATGGCGTGGCCGCAACCCGCACCAACTCGTGACGATGCCATGGATATTCAGGGCGAGGCCTTTGCTCAACTTGGTTCGCCCAGTGTTGGCTGGAAGGTGGGTGCAACCAATGCCGCCGCCCAGGAAGGATTTGCAATCGACAGCCCGTTCTATGGCCCCATGGCGCAGGCGGGCGTATTAAATTCCGGCGATGACCTGGCAAAGACACCCTGTGTCGGCGCCGTGGAACCGGAATATGCTTTCAAGATGGCCCGGGATTTCCCTGCCAACGGGGAGGCGATCACAGTTGAATCCGCCAAAGCCGCTGTCGCAGATGTGCACATCGCAATCGAAGTGATTGGCCGCTGTATCGGCAATCCCGACTATGCCAATGGTGTGGGGGTAACAATGGATTTTGGTGGAAACGCTGCCTTTGTGATTGGCCCGCAAGTGAAGGATTGGGCAAATCAGGATCTTGCCAATACGGTGGTGGAAACCATGCTGGACGGGGAAGTCAAGCAGACCGGCAATGGACAACCCGTCATGGGCGATCCTGTCAATTCAGTGGTGTGGCTGGCCCAACAGCTTGCCACCAAAGGCCAGTGCCTGAAGGCCGGGGACTGGATTTCAACCGGCACCTGCACCGCCGTTGTTCCAGCAGAGGCAGGCAAGACAGTTTCTGCCAAATTTGGCGATTTCGGTGAAGTCAGTGTCAATTTTGTTTGAAGTTCGGCACATCCAAACTGCGGCAAACTTGCACCCCAGTTGGTGATGTTCTAAGATCAATTCAGGTCCGGAAGCTTCCGGGCTTGTTTTGTCCGCCCCTTATACTCATATTGAGTATAAGATATCGCCCAAACGGGCGGAAACTTGAATTCCAGGAGACGTTACAATGACACTCGCAAGCCAAACCATCCTGCCGGAGCAGGGGGGAGACATCGTACTGTCAAACGGCAATCGCTACGAACGCATTGAGCGACCGTCACTGGAATATACCGATGAAGTGGCCCGCGTAACCGCGCCGCTCTACGAAAAAGTGCGCCATCATATTCCTGAAATCGAATGGCCAGTCCACGCGCCTTATGTCTACGCGATCAACCGCCTGAAAAAGCAGCGTAATGCAGCAATCCTGGCGCATAACTACCAGACGCCGGAAATCTATCACTGCGTTGCCGATATTGCCGGCGATTCTCTGCAATTGGCCATGGAAGCCACCAAGGTTGAAGCCGACATTATTGTGCAATGCGGTGTGCATTTCATGGCGGAAACGTCGAAACTGCTCAATCCATCGAAAGTTGTCCTCATTCCCGACATGCGGGCAGGGTGTTCACTGGCCGATTCAATTACCGGCGAAGACGTGCGTTTGTTGCGCGAGGCCAATCCCGGCGTGCCCATTGTCACCTATGTAAACACATCTGCGGATGTGAAGGCCGAAAGCGATATTTGCTGCACCTCGTCCAACGCCGTGGCGATTGTGGAGAGTTTTGGCGTCGACAAGGTGTTGCTCATTCCCGATGAATATCTGGCGCAAAACGTGGCCAAACAGACCGATGTGAAAATTCTGACCTGGAAAGGCCATTGCGAAGTTCACGAGCGGTTCACCGCAGAAGAATTGCTGGCCTATAAGGATATTGACCCGGCAATCCAGATCATCGCCCACCCTGAATGTCCCACCGAGGTGACCGCTGTTGCGGATTTCACCGGCTCGACAAAGGGCATGATTGATTTCGCCCTTGGACAAAAGCCCGGTGCCAAAGTGCTGCTGGTGACGGAATGTTCCATGGCGTCCAACATTCAGGAACAGGCACCCGGTGTTGAATTCATCAAGCCGTGCAATCTGTGCCCCCATATGAAGCGCATCACGCTGCCCAAAATTCTCGACAGTCTGTTGGACATGAAAGAGGAAGTGGTCGTTGATCCGCTGATGGCGGCCAGGGCCCGCAAGGCCGTTGAGCGCATGGTCAATTTGAAAAACTGACGGACCAATGGATATCTATCACGGTTTTTTCACCCTGAAGAGCGGAACGAGTGACATGAAATTTGCCGACGATTTGCGGCGCTTCATGGAATATTTGAAGGGCCAGGGAAAGATTGAATCCTGGCGTCTGATGCGCCGCAAGCTTGGGCTTGGTCCCAAAGAGTTGGGCGAATTTCATGTGATGATTGAATTGCGTGACCTGGCCCAGCTTGATGAGGCTTTTTCCATGGCAGCCACGCGAAGTGGTGACACGGAAGCCATGCATTTTGATGTGAATTCGCGCATTGAATCTGTCACCTTTGCGCTGTTCCGCGATTTTCCTGACCCGGTGAGAAAAACCGGCGAAGAACTTTTCTAGTTATTTTTGGACATTCACATGACCGATCAACTTTCCTTTTTGCGCCCCGTTTCCTGGACCGGTGATGATGATGTTGTGATCATTGGCGGAGGGCTGGCTGGCCTGTTCTGTGCACTGAAACTTGCCCCGCGGCCGGTGACGGTGTTGACGGCCGCTTCCCTTGGTCGCGGCGCATCTTCCGCCTGGGCACAGGCGGGAATTGCCGCAGCTGTATCCGACGGTGATACCGTTGCTCAGCATGTGGCCGATACAATGGAAGCAGGCGCGGGAATTGTTGATTTCAAAATCGCAACCCTCATGGCCAGCCAGGCAGCCGACCGCATTCGCGACTTGTTGGAATATGGCGTGCCGTTTGACCGGGATCTGGAAGGCCGTCTGGCCGTTTCCCGCGAAGCCGCACATACTCAAAATCGCATTGTCGGTGTGAAAGGCGACCGCGCCGGCCGCGCCATTATGGAAGCCTTGGTGGCAACCGTACGCAAGACGCCTTCAATCCGTGTGCTGGAAGGCTATGTGGTTCAGGATCTGATCAAGAAGGGCAAGAATGTAGCAGGTGTCATCGCGCGTGACGATGCGGGCAATGGCCCCAATAAACTGCATCTGCCTGCCCAGGCCGTGGTCATGGCAGCCGGTGGCGTGGGGCACTTATATGCAGTGACGACCAACCCGGCAGAGGCGCGGGGCGGTGGCATCGGCATGGCAGCCCGCGCGGGAGCCGTTGTGGCGGATATGGAATTTGTGCAATTCCATCCAACCGCGGTCGACGTGGACAAAGACCCGGCACCATTGGCGACCGAAGCCCTGCGCGGTCACGGTGCAACGCTGGTCAACAAGGCGGGTGAAAGGTTCATGGTGCCATTGCACCGCGATGCCGAACTGGCCCCGCGTGATGTGGTCGCACGGGGAATTTTCCAACAGGTACAGGCGGGTAACGGAGCCTATCTGGATTGCCGCGAAGCCATCGGCGATACGTTCGCCGAGGAGTTTCCAACCGTATTCAACTATTGTCGTGATGCTGGGGTGGACCCGACCAGAGAACTGATCCCCGTCGTGCCCGCTGCGCATTATTTCATGGGTGGCATATTGACCGACGCCAATGGGCGCACGTCGCTTGATGGCCTTTGGGCCTGTGGTGAAGTCACGTCCACCGGGGCACACGGGGCAAACAGGCTGGCTTCCAACTCTTTGCTGGAAGCTGTGGTGTTCGCTGCGCGCATTGCCGAGGATGTGCAAGGATTGTTGCCAGCACCAAGGTTGAACGGCTGGTCGGAAGAATCATCCGTCTATGAAGATTCCGAACCCCTGGAAGACACGCAACAGATGCGCTTGTTGCGCAAAACCATGAGCGCCCATTTCGGCGTTGTGCGCACCCCCAATGGCATGCTCGAAGGTCTCAATACAATTATGGATATCGAAGATGCCAATATCTATCAGCGGTTTGAAAATGCGCTGATTACCGCGAAGCTCATTGCGGTGTCTGCCCTGATCAGGTGTGAAAGCCGGGGCGGCCATTATCGATCAGATTACCCGGAGCAAAATCCTGAAATGGCCAAACGCAGCTTCATCACACTGAAAGAGGCAAACCGGATTGCGTTGGAACTCACAGGACGTGCTCAAACGGCTGCCACGGCAAGCGGTGAGGTGGCCCAATGACAAATCTTTCCGCCCCAAACCTGCCCAAACTGCCACCCTTGCTGGTTGACAAAGCTGTGCGTTCTGCATTGCTGGAAGATCTGGGGCTGGCGGGCGATGTGACTAGTGACGCAACGATTGGCGCGGATGCAACCGCCATTGCCGTTATGAATGCTCGCGAAGAGGGCATCATATGCGGGTTGGACATTGCGCGCGCCGCCTTTGCCGCGCTTGATCCAGAACTAAAATTCGAAGCCCATTTACGCGATGGTGATCAGGTGTCGCCCAAAACGGATGTGGCAACGATTTCCGGCAACGCCCGTGCATTGTTGGGCGCTGAGCGAGTGGCGCTCAACTACATCTGTCACCTGTCGGGCATTGCCAGTTACACAAGACAGTTTGCCGACCGCATCGCCCATACGAAAGCGCAAGTCTGTTGCACCCGCAAGACAATTCCCGGATTGCGGGCTTTTGAAAAATACGCAGTCAAATGCGGTGGCGGATCAAACCACAGATACGGTCTTGATGATGCAATTTTGATCAAGGATAACCACATTGCAGTTGCCGGTGGCGTGGCACAGGCCATTGAAGCTGCCCGCAGTTTCGCCGGTCATCTCATCAAGATCGAAGTGGAAGTTGATACGCTGGAACAATTGAAAATCGCCATGGAAGCAGGCCCCGATGTGGTGATGTTGGACAATATGAGCCTTGATCAATTGCGCGAAGGCGTGGCCATTGTGGATGGCCGTGTGCCCATTGAAGCGTCTGGCAATGTCAATTTCGATACGATCAAGGCGATTGCGGAAACCGGTGTCGATCTTATTTCAACCAGCAAGATCACCATGAGCGCACCAACGCTTGACCTTGGTCTGGATATTTCGATCAGCTAGAGCCAATACGCAGTCCCGGGGCAGGGCGTTCCTGCAGGACAGCCCGGCGAAAGCGATAGAGCGCCGCAGGGCGACCGCCGGTTTGTGACGATGTGGCACCGGTGCGCTCCACCAATTCTCCGGTTTCCACCAAACGGCGAAAATTCTGCTTGTGGATTTTTCGGCCTGATATCTGTTCCACCGCGCGTTGCAGCTCGGTGAGCGTAAACCGCGGGGGCATTAGCTCGAAAACCACCGGGCGATATTTCAGCTTGCCGCGCAATCGGGCAATGGCCGTTGCCAAAATGCGCCTGTGGTCAAACGACATGGCCAGTCCGGTATTGCAATGGGCACGCAACGCGCGGTGGCGCCCGTCATTTATTGCCTCCTGAACAAGCCCCGCTTCATACATGAGTTCGTAGCGTTCGAGCACCCGCTCATCGTCCCAATTGACGATTATTGCGTCACCCGTTTTGGGCAGTGTGCACCCAAAGGCGAGGCGAAACCGGGTCTGGCGGTTCAGTCCTTTCCCTTCTGAACTGCTGTCAGGCGATTCCCGCACCCAGTCCAAAAGGGCGGGCAACAGGGATTTCCCAAGAAGATGCGGTTCCCCGCCGCGCCAGTCTTCCCAGGGAAAATGCTCATACCAGTCAGACCATTCCAGTTGCGGGTGTCCCGGTCGCGTGTCGGGTCGGCGCACCAGTGCCACATAGCTCACTGAAATGGTGTCGGTCGGCAATTGTGTTCCAGCGCGCAGCCGCGCCCGGTCGCCGAATGTGTATAATTGCTCCACATAGCCCAGCCGCAATTGCGTTTGCGTCTCCACCCAACTGCGCAGGCCCAGTTCCAGCGTTTTGTGAATGCCGGGCTGGAAAGGACCAAATGGCAAGGCGGGCAGATTGGGTGTTGTGGAACTGCGCCCATCAACCACCAGAACCTGCGGGTTTTTCGGCTCCACTGCCACCACCACCGCATTCAGGCCGATTGCCAGTTTGCCGGTTGCATCGTTCAAGCTGTCACCTCCAGATCAAGCGGCAGTTCAAAGGCAATGCCCTCATGGCAATGTTCACCCCGGCCAATGGCGGCGATTGCCGAAATGAATTCCCCATCACGGCTCAAAAGCGTATCAGCAAGTTCAATCATCAGCGCATTAGGTGTGGCCATGGGAGAAACCCGGCGGATGGCCTGCGCAATGTGCGTGCATGAAATCTGTGGGCGCAGACTGGCCACCAAAATGGCCGCAGCTGCCGTGGAACGGCTTACCCCCATCCAGCAATGGACGAGGAGAGGGGCGCTTTGGTCCCAGGCCTGCCCAAACTCAATAATCTGTTCAATGTGGGCGGCACTTGGCTCAACAAGTCCTTCCTGGACTGTCGAAATGTCGTTGAACACCAGTTGCAGAAATTTGCCGTCGAAACCATCAGGTGTGGGCATTTCCCGCCCCGGTCCGGTCAGTGACAACAGATGCCGCGCGCCGGATACATCAAGGCGCTGCTCAAGCTTTGAAAGGGGTGAGACGAGAACGCAGCTCACCTTGTGCTCTCAATGTCTTGCAGGCGTGTGAGAAACCTGTTTTGGGCCTCTATTGTCGCCATGGGTACGAACAGGCTGACATCCAGTTTGATGGTGCCGGGCAATGTGAAATATTTGGCCGCTTCTTCGCGTCCAAATCCGGCCAGCCGGGTGGCTTCAAAATATGCGACAATACGGTCCGCCTGTTTGATCAGTTTGCGGGTGCGTTCGGGCATGTCACCGGCCAGTCCTGCCCGCATGTGAATGGCAGCTTGCAGCCGTGCCTCAATGTCCTTGTAAGCGCCCCCCATGACAGCCTTGAACGGTGAAATCATATCGCCGATCACATATTCAGGGCCATCGTGTAACAGGGCATAGAGCCTGCCCGTGGCGTCGCAATCTGGTTCAAGCTGAGCATATGCTGTTTCCACAATCAGCGAGTGCTGAGCGACCGAGAAAGCGTGATCACCTGTCGTCTGGCCATTCCACCGGGCAACACGCGCAAGGCCGTGGGCAATGTCTTCCATCTCCACGTCCAGGGGGGATGGATCGAGCAAATCAAGCCGCCGACCCGACAGCATTCTTTGCCATGCGCGCTGACCGTCAAGACCGCTCACGGATCAGGCTGCCGTTGGTTGAAAGAACGCGGGAACGATCACCGAGATTTCCGATTGGTCGGCAAGGATTTTGCCACCGGCAGCAACAGCTTTTTCAAGACGATCAAGTCTCAACAGCGCAAGTCCGTTTCCAACCGTGCTACCCCCCAATTTTCCCAATGTCTTGCCGTCCGCTGTGATGGGAGTGCCAAGCTCTGGAAGCGGTGAACCATCCCCGCTGGCAACCCCAACGAAACGGCTGCGCGCTGTGCCGCGATGTTGCATGCGGGAAACAACTTCCTGGCCCACATAGCATCCCTTTTTGAAATCAATTCCCGCATCTGCCCACTGGTCCATCATGGCCTCGTGGGGAAATACTTCACTGGCACCAAAATCTTCGCCAAGTTCAGCAACACCGAGCAATATACGGTGTGACTTGTAGTCATCCAGATTTGCCGTTGTGGCCATATTTGCCCCGTCCGTGACGATCACGCGGTGGCCAAGTGCTGGAAGGCGCGGGTCGGCAAATCCCAACAGATCGTCTCCGTTCCAACTTGCAAAAACCTGTCCGTCCAAACCGCTAATATCAACCGCTGCACGCAATTTATAGAAGGTGAGGCGCTTGATCAGGTCGGCTTGAAACGATGCCGCACAGTCAAACACATAAGTACTGCCTAACCGCAAAACGAAAAATTCAAAAAGGATTTTACCCTGGGGTGTCAGCAATGCGCCAAATGTGGCGGCGCCTTCGTCCATGCCGGTCACATTGCAGGTAATAAGATTTTGCAAAAAATCTTCAGCATCCGCCCCACCAATCGAAATAAGCGCGCGGTCTGTCAGTTCAGCAACCTTCGTCATGCAATATTCCAATTGTTATCGGTTTCAGTCGCCAGCCACGAAAAATGACCACTGCCCATCCGGCTTAATACCGACCCGATAGAAAATATAGCCGCCAAAATTGGTGGAGTCTTCAACGTCCCCGGCTGTGAGGATCGTATATAACTCAACGCGCTGGCGCGGGGTGAGATCATCGAACGGCACAGCAAAGAAATACGGCCATACGTATATTTCGCCTTCGCCACCGGGGTCCAGATGGACATATCCAGTCTCCAGCAGTTCCACCAGAATTCCCAGTGTCTCAAAACCCTCATTGTCGCCGGACGCTTCTTTCAGAAATTCGATAGGGTCGCCTTCAAGCCCGCCGATTGAAAGAGTGGTTGCGGTTTCACCAATTCCGATCAGCGAACGCAGTCTCTCAATTTCGCCGGAACGAGCAGCTTCCAGCAGCAATTCACGCATTCTTTGCACAGGCTCAGGCAATTTTGAAAAATCGGTTTCGATGTCGGGCGTTTCGGCCGGTGGCTCAATGGCGGGCTGAGTATTTGGTGTCAGGCCGCCATCGGAAGACACATCGGGCAATTCATCCGTCGGGATTTCAACGGGTTCCGCGGTCTGCTCCTCCTCCTCTTTTTCAATGCCGTCTCCGGCCGGAGGGGAAGCTTGTTCCGCCTGAAGCTCAATCTTCTTGGTCTTCACCTTTTGCGCCGCCTGCGCGGCATCTGTTGCCAGCACTGCAAAGGCGGCTGAAACGACCAAAGCGAATAGTGTTGTGGATTTCAACATTGAGAACCAGGTGCCAGAACAAACAGTTGGGCGCGCAGAATAGCACAGCCCAATGCAATTGGAAAAATGGAATTTCCAGCGATCGGGGTCTGTTGTGACAGGCGAACCTGCTCAGGGACAAATGGAGGGGTGCTTTGAGAGGCAGCTATTGCAGGCTGCGATTTGTCACAAAATGGCCGGAGACCTGACGATCCGGCAGACTTTCAATCAACTTGCAAACGGGCGTTTCGCCCTCGGCATGACCAAGCTGAGTAAGGGCGGTAATGATGGCGGTGTCAGCGAGTATCGAAGGTTCAATTCCCTCGCCAATCGCGTTGTTCCATGCTTCCTGAAAGAATTCCAATGCCACCCGGTGCTTTTCTTCTCGAATCAGCGCGTCCAGATTTTCGTTCGTCTCATGCAGCATGTATTCTACGCCCTTTGGGGAAACCCCGGTATTGTTGGTTTGAAACTAGCGGGCAGAGGCGCGGATGAAAACCGCCAAATGCGCAAACGCTTAGAAAAGGTTAACGCCCATACCGATTTGATATTTGTGCGGTGAGTTGCAGGCCTTCCTGCCGATAGCGCTTTTCAGCAACAATCGCAGATGGGGTGCAATTGGCATAGGTCTCGCGAAAAGCGTTGTACCCCCGGTTGAAGCGCGAAATCATACGTGCCTTGCGCTGGGGGCCGGGCTTTTCCGCTTCAATCAGCTGGCTCATAATGTTGCGCCATTTGTTTTTTTCACCAGCGTCACAAATCGCGCGCAAATGGTGCACTGACCCAAGCACTTCCGCCAGTCGAAGCAATTTATCATCATAAGGGGCGGTTTCGTCGATTTCCGGCTGATTTGGTGCCGGTTGGATGGCTGTTTGTGCCTTGTCCGCTGCCTGTTCCGTTGTCTGCTCCGTTGTCTGCGCCCTTGCGGTAATCGCGTCACCGGCAGAAGATATGCCGAAGGTCACGAGCAGCCCTGCCGCCAATATGTGGGGAACTTTATACCTCATGGGCAAGACATAGCGCTTGGCCGTGCCGACGAAAAGGCCTTTTGCTCAATTCGATAAGTCGACATTTGCTTGTTCGTCGTTTCCAAACAACACGCGGCGGCTTTCGCTGGTCAGTTCCAGCGTCCGCGCGGTGCAGTTGAGATCGCTTATTTCTTCAAGCGTGAACCAGCCCACATCTGCAGCATCGTCGCCAGCAATTGCCGTTCCTGCCGGGGCGTGGGCAACAAATACGCCAAGCACATAATGAAACTGCGTGTGCCCCTGTGCATCGTTTTGGATGATCTCAATATATCGCATGAACTTGGGACGCTGGATGTGGAGACTGGTTTCTTCGCGGATTTCGCGGATCGCTGCGGCTTCCAGAGTTTCCCCAACTTCCACAAGACCGCCGGGCATGGCCCATTTGTCCGGGTTGGGAGGAACTGAGCGCATGGCCAGCAAAACCCTGTCATTGCGCCAAATTGCAACGCAAGCGGCCAAAAGCGGCGATTTGGGATAATGTCGATCCGTCAAAAATTCAGCCTGCACCCTTCGCCTGTCTCATCGGCGCGTGTATAGGCGTAAGGCGGCAAGGTTGGAAAGTGGCGGGTTGGTATGTGTGGCAGAATTGGTCTGATGGTGCCCTGGGAGCAACTGTTTGAGTATTTCTCACTGATCCGGCCGACCCACATGTCGCCGCAAATGCCACCGCGCTACAACATTGCACCGACACAACCGATTGCCGTTGTCCATGAAACCAATGGCGGGGAGCGTGTGGCGCAATTGGTTCGCTGGGGACTTGTGCCCGCCTGGGTAAAAGATCCGGCCGAATTTACGTTGCTGATAAATGCGCGCAGCGAAACCGCCGCCGAGAAGCCTTCATTCAGAACTGCCATGCGTCACCGGCGTGTGCTCATACCAGTAAGCGGTTTTTATGAATGGAAACGGTTTGGTAAAGGGCGCAAGAGCCAGCCCTATTGGGTGCGCCCCAGGGATTGTGGTATTGTCGCCTTTGGCGGTTTGATGGAAACCTATGCCGATGCCAATGGCAGTGAGATCGACACCGGCTGCATATTGACCACCGCCGCCAATGAGACATTTGCTCCGGTTCACCACCGTTTGCCACTTGTCATCAAACGCGAAGATTTTGCCCGTTGGCTGGACTGCCGGTCCCAGGAGCCAAGAGATGTGGCAGACCTGCTCACCCCCATAGATGACGACTATTTCGAACTCGTGCCCGTAGGCGATGCGGTGAACAAAGTGGTCAATAATTCCCCAGCGATCCAGGAGCGGGTTGATATTGCCGCAACCGATGCCGATACATCGAACGACGATACACAATTGTCGATGTTTTAAGGGGGCGGCAAATGTTGTCAGCATTCGAGGGTTTTTTGCTGGGCGGCGGATTGATCATCGCAATTGGCGCGCAAAACGCTTTTTTGCTGCGCCAGGGCCTTTTGCGACAGCATGTTTTTATTTTGTGTCTGGTGGCTGCCCTTTCTGATGCTGCACTCATTGCATTGGGCATTGCCGGCATGGGGACGCTGGTTCAATCCAACAAAACCCTGCTGTTCTACGTCACGATTGGTGGTGCGATTTTCCTGACCCTGTATTCGATATCGGCATTTCGCCGGGCCTTTGTTTCCTCCAGCCTCGATCCGGCTGATACGGTGGGGAACCGGCTGGCCCAATCCCTTGCCACATTGCTGGCCTTCACCTTTCTCAACCCCCATGTCTATCTCGATACGGTGGTTCTTGTTGGGGGCGTATCGGGGCAATATCCAGGCGTTGAACGGATGTATTTTGCCATCGGTGCAATGTCGGCATCATTTGTGTGGTTTTTCTCGCTTGGATATGGCGCGATCTGGCTGGTGCCGGCCTTTAGGAATCCAAAGGCTTGGATGGTTCTCGATATCATCATCGGCATCATTATGGCCCTGTTGGCATTATCCCTGTTCGTGCGCGCGTTTTCTTGAAACAGGCATTGATGTCCCATCTTGACGTTGAACAGACAAACGACGATAAGAAACACATGAACAATCAACTGATCATCGAGAACTCTGCTATGGCGAAATCAGCCATTTGCATTTGTGAGATCATTATTTGCTAGCGACATTGCTGGCCCGGTTGTTTACGTCCTTTTGCAAATTGAGAAACAAACATCCGGCCAGCCGGGATATTTGTTTGCGCCCCGTTCAGGTGCGCCAAAGAGGATGAAGAAGCCGTGGCCGAAGAAAATCTGCCCCAGGAACCGCAGTTGAACCTGTACAACACGCTCACGCGCTCAAAGGCGAGGTTCGTGCCAATCGATCCCGACAATGTGCGCATGTATGTGTGTGGCCCAACGGTTTATGATTTTGCCCATATAGGTAATGCCCGTCCGGTCATCGTTTTTGATGTCTTGTACCGATTGTTGCGTCATATCTATGGCGAAAACCACGTCACCTATGTGCGCAACATTACCGATGTGGACGATAAGATTAACGCCCGCGCCGTGCGTGATTTTCCTGACCTGCCGCTAAATGAGGCCATAAGGCGGGTCACGGAAAAAACGGCGCATCAGTTTCAAAACGACATGCGCGCGCTTGGCTGCCTTGAACCAAGCCACGAACCCCGCGCGACCGAATTTGTGTTGCCACGCGAAGACGGCAAAGCCGATATGGTTTCAATGATCCAGACCTTGCTGGACAAGGGCCATGCCTATATCGCCGAAGGCGGGCACGGCAAGGAAGTGCTGTTCCGCGTGAATTCCATGGGCGACTATGGCGCGCTCTCCAATCGCAAGCTGGAAGATCAGCAGGCGGGTGCCCGCGTGGCTGTGGAATCCCACAAGGAAAATCCAGGCGATTTTGTCCTATGGAAACAAAGCAGCGATAGCGAACCAGGGTGGGATGGCACTTTCAACGGAAGCGTGATTCACGGGCGGCCCGGCTGGCACATTGAATGCTCGGCCATGAGCGAAGCCTATCTTGGTCAGACGTTTGACATTCACGGCGGTGGGCTGGATTTGATTTTCCCCCATCATGAAAACGAGATCGCCCAGTCGCGCTGCTGCCATGGCACAGACGTGATGGCCAATGTGTGGATGCATAACGGATTTTTGCAGGTCGAAGGTGAGAAAATGTCGAAATCTCTCGGTAATTTCCACACCGTCAACGAGGTGCTTGAAACCGATAAGGTGGGTGGGCATGCATGGCCTGGCGATGCCGTTCGCTTGGCGATGTTAATGACGCATTATCGGGAGCCAATCGATTTCACTAGTCGTCGCCTTTCGCAGGCTTTCAGAGAACTTCGAGAAGGAACCGCTCTGGTCAGTCATGTATTTGAAGAAAATAATTTATTCGACAATGGATCATTCTCAGATGATTTCAGCGACCGCCTTCCTCCGGTATCTTCTGAACTGATTGCTGAGCTATCAAATGATCTGAATTTACCAGGAGCGATTTCACACCTGCGAGAGCTAAGAGTTTCCGTGTCGGGTTATGGTCTCAAGGCCGCTCTTCAATGGTACAGTGATATGTCATTCTTAGGATTGTTGGACGAACGAAGATTCAGTGTACTCTCGATCGGTTTAGACGTCTCGCTAGATGTTACAAAGCGGCTGCGCAATGAACTTAATTCCTTAAGGGCCTTCTCGGCAAACAATAACATCAAGTCAAGCAAATCAATGATTGCAGAGCTCGTTGCTGATGGACTGACGGTGACAACAATATTTCCTGGAGCTTGGAAGATACGGGCAGTCGAACTAACCGACGAAGAAATACAGCCGCTGATCGCGCAACGCCTCGCCTTTATCGCCGACAAGAACTGGGGTGAGGCGGACCGCATTCGCGATGAACTGTTGGCTCAGGGAATACAGCTAAAGGATTCAAAAGATTCACAAACCGGCGAACGCATCACAACCTGGGAAGTGGTGCGGTGAACATCGGTTTGGGCAATGCCTCAAAAGATATTGTAGACAATCCGGCGGTGGAATTTGGCCGTCACGGTGGCCATGTTCTCAAGGTAAGGAAAAAGCGTGGCCGCACGGTTCGGTCCCAATGGGTGGTCGTCGCTGTGGCGATAGGGCTTGGCGCCGGGCTGTTGGCTTATGCTGCATCCGTCGTCCAGCAAAACCTGGGTGATTGGGCCATCAGGTCAACCGTGCCCAATCCGGGCCACACCAGCTTTAATGTCAACATTACCACGACAAACCTGGATAAATTCGATGCACCCGTCCTGTATGGGGATGGCCAGTCTTTGGAACGAATTGAGCAGCAGATCAAAGAGGCGGCACGTTTGGACATGAACGGCAATATTCAGCGGTCAGCCAATCATCTCCGGATGCAAACGCAAACCCAATTGGCAGCCTATCAGGCCCAGCGGAATGAATTGCTCAAGGGCCGTCCCCAAAGCGAAATTAAATTGCAGGAACTCCAGCGAGACCTGCAACAGGATTTGGCAGCACTGAATGACAGTGCGGTTGCAATGGCCGCCAGGGTAAAAAAACACATCAATGATCGTGAAGCCGAGATCATCAAGTTCGTCCGCGAGAGACGTGAGGCAAGAAAGAAATGACCAAACAAATCATCACATTGTTCGACACCACCTTGCGCGACGGGGCACAAACCCCCGGCGTGGATTTTTCCCTCGAAGACAAAATGGCGATCTGCCAAATGCTCGATGAGTTTGGCATTGACTATATTGAGGGTGGTTATCCTGGCGCGAATCCAACCGACACGGCGTTTTTTGGGCAAGCGCGCACAAACAGTGCCACGTTCACCGCCTTTGGCATGACCAAGCGGGCAGGGGTTTCAGCATCCAACGACCCTGGCCTTGCCGCTCTGACAGCATCATCGGCATCGGCGATTTGTTTTGTGGCAAAGGCCTGGGATTTGCACGTGCGTGTGGCGCTGGGCTGCACCAATGACGAAAACATCGAAAATATTGAAGCTTCGGTCAATGCCGCGCTGGCGGCGGGCAAGGAAGCCCTTGTGGACTGTGAACACTTTTTCGACGGTTACAAGGCCAATCCCGAATATGCCATGGCTTGCGCCCGTGCCGCCTACAAGTCGGGCGCCCGGTGGGTTGTATTGTGTGACACAAATGGCGGATCACAACCTGCCGAAGTGCGCGAGATAGTCGAAATAGTGTGCCGCGAGATACCGGGCGAAAATATTGGCATCCATGCCCATAATGATACGGATCAGGCGGTGGCAAACTCGCTTGCAGCTGTTGAAGCTGGCGCGCGCCAGGTTCAGGGCACCATCAATGGTATTGGTGAACGGTGCGGCAATGCCAATCTTATCAGCCTGATACCAACGCTGGCGCTCAAACCGGTTTATCGCGACAAATTTGACATCGGGATTTCCAAGGAAAAACTGCGCGACCTGTCACGTTTGTCGCGCATGTTTGATGAATTGCTGAACCGCGCGCCCCACAGCCAGTCGCCTTATGTGGGGTCTTCGGCCTTTGCCACCAAGGCGGGCATTCATGCGTCTGCACTTTTGAAAGACCCGTCAACCTACGAACATGTGCCCCCGGAAAGCGTTGGCAATAAACGCAATTTGATGGTGTCCGATCAGGGTGGAAAATCGAATTTTCTCGACCAGCTTTCGCGCCGGGGTATCGAGGTTGAAAAGAACAATCCCAAACTCGACACTTTGATCGCCCTGGTGAAAGAGCGCGAAGCGCAGGGATATGCCTATGAAGCAGCGGAAGCGAGCTTTGAACTGCTTGCGCGTCGCACACTGGGCACCGTGCCGGAGTTTTTCAAAGTGGAAAGTTTCCGCACCACCGTCGAAAGGCGTTTCAACGCAATGGGTGAAATCGTTACCGTTTCGGAAGCCGTTGTTAAATTGAATGTGGGCGACCAAAGGCTGCTTTCGGTGGCAGAGGGCAATGGTCCGGTCAACGCATTGGACCGGGCTTTGCGCAGCGACCTGGGCGCTTATCAGGATCAGATCGAAGGGCTGGAATTGGCCGACTACAAGGTGCGCATTCTCAATGGCGGCACCGAGGCGATTACCCGTGTTCTCATTGAATCGATCGATGAAAAAGGCGAACGCTGGTGGACGGTTGGTGTGTCCGACAACATCATAGATGCCAGCTTTCAGGCGCTGATCGACAGTTTGAATTACCGGCTGGTGAAAGTTGGTGCATCCCATTGAGTGCTGCATCGCCCCAGGCCAGATCGAGCGATTCCCGCGCTGGTTTTTTTTACGCATTCAGCGCCTATCTGTTGTGGGGTTTCCTGCCGCTTTATTTCAAGGCAACCGAAGGCGTGCCGCCGGTCGAAATGCTCGCACATCGCGTTGTGTGGTCATTGCCGGTTGCGGGCCTCGTGATTGCCTTGCAAGGCAGGCTGGGTGAATTGCGCAGTCTCTTCGCCAATGGCCGCATTGTATTGATGATGGCGCTGACCGCGGGGCTGATCAGCATCAATTGGGGGTTGTATGTGTGGGCAATTGCCCAAAACATCGCGTCTGAAACCGCGCTTGGATATTATATCAATCCATTGCTGACGGTATTGCTTGGTTGGGCATTACTCGGCGAACGGCTGACCCGGTTTCAGGCTTTTGCTGTTGCATTGGCGTTTGCGGCCGTTTTGCTGCGCACGGTTGCCGGTGGGGTGTTTCCTTGGGTGTCCCTCGTTCTTGCCATGTCGTTTGCCGCCTATGGATATTTCCGCAAGACGGTGGCGGTCGGACCGACCCAGGGGTTTATGATGGAAATTGTGTTGCTGTTTCCAATTGCCGCGGGATACCTGTTGTGGTTGGCCTCCAAAGGGCAGGGGCACCTTGATTTGGTCAACAATGAAGGCTGGCTTCTTCTCGTTGCTGGTCCGGTTACCGCCATTCCTCTGATCCTTTATGCATTTGGTGCCAAGGGTCTGCGCTTAGCGACCCTTGGCGTGATGCAATATATCGCGCCCAGCATGATCTTCATCATCGCGTTCACACTGTTCGAAGAAGACATGGACTTTTGGCAGGGCGTTACCTTCGTCATGATATGGGCCGCTTTGGCACTTTATTCGTGGGATTTGCTTCGGGACAAGGCCCGTTAATCCCTAAAGCGTTAGACCCGTTGCAAAGTGGGGATCAATTGCCTCACATCGGCAATGATATTTGGCCGGGCCTGGGACGGATTGTGCAAAAACCCTGCCATCTCCATACGGTCCAGCATGTCGGCAAAGGGGGTCCAAAATCCGTTAATGTCCAAAACCGCGACTGGTTTGGTGTGGCGCTGCAATTGTGACCAGGTCAGAATTTCCATCAATTCTTCCAGCGTGCCGATACCCCCCGGCAGGGCAACAAAGGCATCGGCCTCTTCAAACATCGCGTGTTTGCGCGTGTGCATGTCGGGCACAACACGCATGTCGACACCTTCCAGATCGGATGTGCCCAGGGATTGTTCCTTGTCGAGGAGAAATTCCGGAATGATGCCCAAAACGGCACCACCCTTGGCCAGGGTTCCGCGGGCCACAGCCCCCATCAGGCCCCGGTCCCCTCCACCATAGACCAGGCGAATTCCGGCGTCGGCGAGCAGGGTGCCAAATTCATAGGCGGTGTCCACATAGTCACTGTCTGTGCCCGGCGAAGATGCGCAATAAACGCAAATACTGTTGATGTGTTGCTTGTTCATCCCCACTTATGGCGGATGCAGGGCGCATCTGGTCAACAGCGAAATTCACATACACGGGGGTTTTACCCAAGTCAGCGCCGTAAAAGGTGCAAATTCACGGCAACAATGCTAATTTACACCTATACGCTGTTGATGAAACACAGTCTTGCCATGCCGCATTTGTAATTGGCACAGGGCAATTTTCAAACAATTGCGTAGCAGGGGCAACAATGGACGGGCGATATGGCCACTAACTGGATTGCAGCAACTTTGTTGAGTGGAACGGCCACAATCGCCGTTGCGGGTACGGCGGTATATTCCGGGTTGATCAGCCCGGACTTGCTGAATTCGTTTTCTTCAAACTTACAACCGGTAGCAACCGCTCCCGTTACACCCGGCAAGGCGCCTGAGAAACCAAAAGCTGCCGACACCAGTCAATTAGCAGCCATTGCGCCTGAAACAAGCCAGCCGGCAAAGCCTGCCAAGATTGACCCAGCGCCGTCCAGCGAAACACTGCCAGCGCCAAAGGCACCTTCATTCGACATCATGCGTGTTGAAGAAGACGGATCGGTATTGATTGCAGGCAAGGCCGAACCAGGCGCAAAGGTCCAGGTCATCGATGGCAAGGGTGACATACTCGCTGAAACACAGGCCGGTCCGTCCGGTGATTTCGTCGCGTTGCCCGATAGCACGCTGGAACCGGGTAGCCATGCGCTGAACCTGCTGTCCACTTTGGAAGGCAAAGATCCGGTGCGTTCCGCCCAGGGAGGTATTATTCAAATACCCCGGCAAGCAGGCGGCAATTTGCTCGCACTGGTGACGGAAGACGGGGCGGCAAGCCGCATCTTGATCAAGCCGAAAGCGCTGGAAGCCAAACCGGAACCCGTTGAAACAAAAAAGCCTGACGAGGTGGCCAAACAATTGCCAAAGCCGGTCCAAGAACCGGCGCCAGAACCATTGGTTAAACCCGAAAGAACGACGACAGAATCGCCAACTGAAACCGCAGCCATCAGTGAAGCGCCTGCTGATCCCGTTTTACCTGCCGCCGAGCCTTCTGCGGAAAAACAACCGCCAACAGAAAATGCCAAACCTGCGCTTGAGAAAAAGCAGCCCATAGAAACGGCAAGTCTCGCACCTGAACAAGCACCGGTAAGCCCGTCAGTTTTGGTCGCAGTTGAAGCTGTGGAGATTGAGCAGGGAACCGTGTTTGTGGCTGGTGCTGCCAAGCCAGGTGCGGCGGTACGTGTCTATATTGACGATCAGCCGGTGGGTCTGACCTACGGGACAGCCGACAGTCGCTTTCTGTTATCGAAAAATTTCCAGCTTAAGCCGGGAAGACACACCGTGCGCGCAGATATGATTGATGGCCGGTCTGGCAAGGTGATCAGCCGCGCAGAGGTGCCGTTGATTCACGAAGTTGAAACCGCGCCGGTCGTGGCCCAAACGCCCAATGTCGTGAAGTCAGAACCAACCCAGGAAATCGTTATTGCCAAAGCCGAGCCCGCCGCGCCGCAACCCAGTGCTGCTCCCGAACCAGTTGCAGAGCCAAATACCGCCAAACCGCAGGTGAAACCAGCAAGCGAAGACCAAAGCCCTAAAGCTCCGGTTGCCAAAGCCACACCAAAACTTGCCTCACAAGCTAAGGCTCCATCCATGTCTCCGGCCACAACTACGCTGGCAGGGGTGGAATCCAGTGCTGTTGAAGAAGCACCCAAGGTTGTAGCCGCCGATGCAGAGCCGGAGGAAGACGTCATCCGCACCGGCACGTCTGTGATTATCAAACCGGGCGATAATTTGTGGCGAATTTCGCGCAAAACCTATGGGCGCGGTATTCGCTACACCACCATCTACAATGCCAATCGGGATCAAATTCGCAATCCAAGCCGCATATATATCGGCCAGATTTTCAAGATCCCCGAACTCGCTTCCCAGGAGTGAGTATGCGCCAGTGACGCGCCGTTTCGGCTGGCCTTGCGGTGCGTGTGAGACCACATTTCAAAGCCTGATCTTGCATAGCCGACCGCAAGCACCTATCTTCATCGTATAATTACGATTAATGATGGGCAGGATTCGGGAAAGCAATGGCAAATTCCAGTCAGGATGCGACGCTTGCAGATCCCAATACACGGGGTTCGCAGGAAATGGCGGTGGTGTTTGCGGCCCTTTCAAACCCGGCCCGCATTGAGATTTTGATGCATATTGCCAAACACCAATGTTGTGGCTGTAAGGAAATTACTGACGTTTTGCCCCTGGCTCAGTCAACGATTTCACAGCATTTGAAAGTGCTGGGGGAGGCGGGGCTGATCACGGTTGAAACAGTGCCACCACGGTCGCGCTACCAGATTAACGAACAATTGCTGAGGTCTATTTCTGACACCACTCACGCATTTCTAAATTCATGCTGCAAATCTGATTGCAGCTAATTCTTGTCTCCCATTGTAAGGCACTTTTTTGTCCACTGATACTTCGAAGGTCGCTGAAACCGACAAGTCGACACTGGCGACTGTGAAAAACCTGTGGCCTTATATGTGGCCATCAGACAGACCTGATTTGAAATTGCGGGTGCTTTATGCGGCCGTGTTTCTGATATTGGCCAAGCTGGTTACGGCGATTGTTCCGTTCTTTTTCAAATACGCAACAGACGCATTGGACGGCCTGGATCAGGAAATCGCCTGGCTGCCCCTGGCACTGACAACACCAATCATGCTGGTTGTGGGGTTCAATGTCGCCCGGATTGTCATGACCGGGCTGAACCAGTTGCGCGATGCCCTGTTTGCCCGCGTGGGCCAACATGCCGTGCGCCAATTGGCCGACCGAACATTTGTCCACATGCACAAATTGTCCCTGCGCTTTCATCTGGCGCGGCGAACGGGCGGCTTGTCGCGGATCATCGAACGCGGGACCAAGGGCATCGAAATCATCGTACGTTTCACGATATTGAACACGCTGCCCACCATTTTGGAATTTGCGCTTTATGCGGTCATATTCGCGGTCTATTTCGGCTGGACCTATGTGGCTGTGATTGCGGTGACGGTTTGGGCTTATTCCTGGTTTACCATTCGTGCCAGTGACTGGCGCATTCAAATTCGCCGCGACATGAATGAGTCCGACACGGACGCCAATTCCAAAGCCATCGATTCCCTGCTGAACTATGAGACGGTCAAATACTTCAGCAATGAAGAAATGGAATCGCGCCGCTTTGACGCCTCCATGGCCCGCTATGAACGCGCCGCCACCCGCACTTGGACTTCCCTTGGCTGGCTCAACTTTGGACAGACGCTTATTTTTTCCGTGGGGATGCTGGCCTGCATGATCATGTCGGCACTGGCTGTGCAACGCGGTGAACAGACCATCGGTGATTTTGTACTCATCAATATGTTCCTGATGCAGCTTTCCGTTCCGTTGAACTTTATTGGCTTCGTCTATCGCGAGATCAGGCAGGGACTGACCGATATTGAGGCAATGTTCGATCTGTTGGACGTGCCACCTGAAGTGGTCGACAAACCCCAGGCCCCAAAACTGAAAGTACAGGACGCCTGCATCAAGTTTGAAAATGTTGATTTTCGTTATGAATCAGACCGCCCGATCCTCAAAGGCGTGTCGTTTGCAGTTCCCGCAGGCAAGACGGTGGCGATTGTTGGGCCTTCCGGTGCGGGCAAGAGCACTATTTCACGTCTGTTGTTCCGCTTCTACGACATCCAGAAGGGGGCCATCACCATTGATGATCAGGACTTGCGCGATGTCCAGCAGGAAAGTCTGCGCAAGATGATCGGCATGGTGCCGCAGGATACGGTGCTGTTCAATGACACCATCGCCTACAATATTAGATATGGGCGGATGGATGCCACGGAAGAGGAAGTCATTGAAGCGGCCAATCGTGCGCAGATTGGCGATTTCATCAAACGCCTGCCCCAGGGCTTTGATACGCCGGTTGGCGAACGCGGGCTGAAACTGTCCGGCGGTGAAAAACAGCGTGTTGCGATTGCCCGCACATTGCTCAAGGCCCCCCCCATTTTGATCCTCGATGAAGCAACATCGGCGCTCGACACCCAGACCGAAATGGAAATCAAGACGGCGCTAGATATCGTCTCGGAAAATCGCACCACGGTCGTGATCGCCCACCGTCTTTCCACGGTTATCGATGCCGACGAGATCATCGTGCTGGAAGATGGCATGATTGCGGAACGGGGCTGTCACGATGTGTTGTTGAAGCAAGACGGGCTTTATGCCGCCATGTGGAACCGTCAATTGGAAGCCTCGGAGGCGGAACAATTGTTGCGGGCCGCACAAGAGGCCGATGAACGTGGCCTGGTTGTGCGCCACCCGCCCATCGAGCCCGCCGAATGACGTCGGGGCGTATTGCGCGTGTATGGTTTGCCGCCTGCGCAATCGCTTTCGTTTTGCCCCTTCACTCTCCAACGGCACTGGCGCAGGAAAAAGTAGCGCTGGAACTTGTATTGGCGCTCGACACCTCCACCAGTGTTGATGCGGCAGAATATGAACTCCAGCGCTCTGGCATCGCCCACGCGCTGCGCGATGGGCGTGTCATTTCAGCCGTTGAAAGCCTGGGGGCTGGGGGGATGGCCCTGGCGATTGTGCAATGGTCCGGTCCAGGAAAACAAGTGCTGGCGGTCCCGTGGCGGCAAGTTCTCAACGGGCGTCAGATGCGTGTCCTGGCAAGGGAAATTGAGGCCATGCCGCGTAAACTGTCCGGGTTTACAGATATCGCAGGGGCAATCGACTTCGCAGTACACTCCCTGCAATCCAACCGGTTTGACGGGGAGCGGAAAGTCATCGATGTGTCGGGAGATGGCACCGCCGACGGTCGCAATCCCAGCGGTGCACGCGATGCGGCAGTTTCCCAGGGCATCACTGTCAATGGCCTGATCATTCACTCGGTGGAATATGATCTGGGCACGCTTGCCCGCATTGATTTGCGCGCTCACTACACCCGTTTCGTCATTGGCGGTGCGGGCGCATTCCTGATGGAGGTGGAGGATTTTGATGGATTTGCCGAGGGCATCAGGAACAAGCTGGTGCGAGAGATTACAGGCCCTCTATTTGCCGCGGCCGGGGCAAAGCCCGCGCTTTGAAGCAATTTGTGACCAACGCCCGCACCCCGCGATTAGGTGTTCCCATGAAATGAAACGCGCTTTATCCAGTGGTTTCAGACGGTGGAGTGGTGTACATATTTCACCCAGTAAACCCGTGAACTATGCTCTGCATTTGAGACAAAACATGCCACGGCTCGCGTGGAACGCAACAACCATCACCATCCGCCGCATAGCGGCGATAATCTGCTCAAAGGGTATCGAACCATGTCTGTAGCCAACTCCATCCGTTCGGCGCTGGTGCCTGTTCACCGCGAAGGCTACCGGTTCATTGCCCTGTTTGCGGTGGTGACGCTGTTGCTGGGTCTGCTGGGGCAGTTCTTCTTTTGGATCGGGCTCATCGCCACAGTCTGGTGCGCGCTGTTTTTTCGTGATCCGCAACGGGTTGTGCCGGTCAGTGATGATTTGGTTGTCAGCCCGGCGGACGGCGTTGTGTCGTCGCTGGGACCATTCGTGCCACCGGCAGAATTGGGCCTTGGTGATGAAGCGCGCATGCGCATCACCGTTTTCATGAACGTGTTTAACTGTCATGTGAACCGGGCCCCGGTTCGCGGTTCCGTATTGGTGTCGCACCACCAGCCAGGCAAGTTCCTATCCGCTGACCTCGACAAGGCATCCAGCGAGAACGAGCGCCATTCCTTGAAGATTGACAGCCCCTTGGGTCACGTCGGCGTTGTGCAAATTGCCGGCCTTGTTGCGCGCCGCATCGTGTGTTGGACAGATGAGGGAGATGCGGTGGAGCAGGGCGGTCGCTTCGGCCTGATCCGCTTTGGGTCTCGTGTTGATGTGTTTCTGCCCGAAGGTGTTGAGCCAAACGTGGCCCTTGGACAGACCATGATTGCCGGGGAAACTGTGCTTGCTGCAAAATCCGGTGCCCGCACGTCCAGCCCGACACCCCGGACGATTTGATGAAGCCACCATTTCCAGAATTTGTCCCACAAAAAGATGAACCTTCCAAGGAAGTCACATCGGAATCTCCGCCCGCTTTCTTTCCCGACGATGAGGTCGATGCGGTTCCAATTTCGCGCTTGCGCGATGTGCCCTTTAGAATGTTGGTCCCAAATCTCATCACGCTGGGGGCCATTTGCTCTGGCCTGTCTGCGATCCGATTTGGCTTCGAAGGGCGTTTCGAATTTGCCGTAATCGCGATATTATTTGCAGCGGTGCTGGATGGCCTGGATGGCCGGGTGGCACGGTTCCTGAAATCGTCGTCTTCATTTGGTGAGCAGCTGGATTCCCTGGCCGATTTCGTGAATTTTGGCGTGGCTCCGGCCCTGGTCATCTACATGTGGACGCTCAAGGACGCCAAGGCCTTCGGTTGGATCGTCGCATTGATATTCGCCATTTGCGGATGCCTGCGGCTGGCCCGTTTCAATGTAATGCTGGAAGATTCTGACCAGCCAAAATGGTATGTGGATTTCTTTACAGGCGTGCCCGCGCCCGCCGGAGCCTTGCTTGTTCTGCTGCCCGTCTATCTGGGCCTGGTAGGCGTCACCAATGATATGGCGACCACCGTATTGACGGCGATATATGTGTTATTTGTCGGCTTTTTAATGGTGTCCAATTTGCCCACATGGTCCGGCAAGCGGGCAGGGCAAAGCATATCCAGCAATCTTGTTTTGCCGGTCATGATTGGCCTGTTGATGCTGGTGATATTTCTTTTCAGCTTCCCCTGGGAATTCTTGATACTCGGCAGCGTCGCCTATCTGGCCACGCTGCCATTTAGTATTCGCCAATGGAATGCCCGCACCGCCGCCGACAAAAAGGCAGATCACTCCGCAGCGTCGGCAAAGGACGGTGGTGACGAATCATTGTCGTAATGCCGCGGCATCGGCATGATGCTCGCATCTTCCGGATGGCGCTGAACAGGTTGTTTCACCGGCACTGATGCTTTCGCCTCACGCACCATGGACCCGATCTCCTCCAGCTCCTGATGGCTTTGCGAAACACCGGCCGATGCCAAGGGTTGAGCCGTTGTGCCGAACATCCAATGCCAGATCGCCATAATATTCGCGGGCATTGCCAGCATGCTTGGAATGAATATCAGCGTCAGCAATGTGGAAAATGCCAGGCCGGAAATGATCGCCGTTGACAGTTGAACCCACCAAACAGACGTAATGCCGCCATAGGCAATCGTGCGTTCGAAAAAGTTCATGTTCAATTGCAGCGCCATGGGAATTAGACCCAGGATCGTCGTAATTGTGGTCAGCATGATCGGGCGCAAACGTTGTGCAGTCGTTTTCAACACCGCCTCGCGGGTTTCAATACCCTCGGCGCGCAACCGGTTGAACGTATCAATGAGAACAATTGCGTTGTTCACCACGATGCCTGCCAGCGCCACAACGCCTGTCCCCGTCATGATGATGGAGAACTTCTGTCCCGTGACCATCAGGCCAATCAACACGCCAACAATCGCCAGCACCACTGTCGAGAGGGTGAGGATTGTCTGGTAGAACGAATTGAACTGGGTCACCAAAATGATGAACATCAGGAACAATGCGCCACCGGCGGCTTTCATCAAGAATTCACCGGATTCCTTTTGCTCTTCATCACCGCCAACAAATTTGAATTGAACGCTGGATGGCCATTTCTGACTGTCGAGCCAGGTTTGCATTTGCGCGACCTTATCGTCGGGCGTGATGCCTTTTCCGTTTTCTTGAAATTCGGGGATCAGGTTGGCCTGAACCTCCATTGAATAGAGACCATCCTTTCGGGTGATGGAGCTCACTTTGGGCTTGGGTGTTCTTTTGACGAAATTGGCCAGCGGCACCTGACCGCTTGGCGTGGGCAGTTTCAGCTTGTCCAGCGTATCCAGCGTTCGTTCCTGTTCGGGGAGGCGTACGCGGATATCCAACTCGTCTTCTGAATCGTCCGGGCGATATTTACCAATGGGCACACCGGTCGTGACCAATTGCACCATGGAACCGATTGCCACAATGCCAGCGTTGTAGCGGCCTGCTTCCACCCGATCCACATTGAGTTCCCACTCGATGCCGGGCAGGGGGCGTCCGTCCTCGATATCCTGAAGACCGGCTAGCGTATCAGTAAACGAGCGGGCGCGGGCGATCGTTGCCACGACATCTTCATAGCTTGTGGATTTGACCTGAAGCCGCACATCTTTTCCGGTCGGTGGCCCGCCTTCAATTTTGCGAACTTCGACCTTGATGCCGGGAATAGGCGCGGTTTTTTTACGAATTTCGCGGAATATTTCCACCGCGCGACGACGACAACAGAAATCTGTGAGTTCGATTTGAAGCTCGCCAACCACATCGGCGGCTTTGTTTTGAACCGCCGGTGGCGCACCGCCACCTCCACCGCTTTGGCCGCCGGAAGCGGTAGCGGTCATGACCGAATTTTCGATGCCGGGAATGCTCAAGATGACACTTTCGACTTCGCCGACAAGGTCGCGAACCTGGGGTGCAGAAAGGTTGCCACGGGCAGAGACGAGCACAATCGCCACATCGGGCTCTTCGTCCACGAAGAACTCCACACCGGCACTCTTGCTGCCGAAAATACCAAACACAGAAACGGTGATGTAACCAATGACGCCAATAACGATCAGATTGCCAATGATATTGCCCGACAGCAATTTGAGGCCTGACAGATATCCCCACATCGGCCCGTCAATCTTGTTGATCTCAAGCGGGCGCTGACTGGTGAACATCAGCGTTGTCGTATCTTCTTTGGGAACTTTGCTTTCGCGCCATCTCAGATATTTGGAAACCAGCGGGAACAGGGCGATTGCCACAGCCAGGCCAACAATTGCCGCCAGCGCACTGGCCGCATAATTGGCACCGGCTTCACTGCCGGTCACACGGGTGGCAAAGCCAAGAATGGTGTCCAGCCCGAACCCAATTACGTTGGCAACGACAGCCTGGGTCAACATGAATGCTGCAAACCCAACCAGAACTGCCGATATCAAAGCCGTGGTCAACCAGGCTGCGTTTTGGCCCGCCCAATGGGCAATCTTACCCGTCAGTGCACCTGCCGTTGGCAGGAAGATGAGAGCGGTCATCAGTGATGCGGTCAAAACGATGATCACCATGATTGGCAAATAAGACATGAATTCGCCTGGCACACCCGGCCACAAAAGCAGTGGCAAAAATGCCGCCAATGTGGTGGCTGTGGACGAAACAACCGGCCAGAACATTAATTGTGCCGCGCGAGTATAGGCCTGATGTGGCGGCATGCCTTCGGCCAGTTTCCTGTCGGCATATTCGGTCACCACAATGGCGCCATCCACCAACATGCCAACGGTGAGCACCATGCCGAAGAGCACCATCATGTTGATGGTCATGCCAGCCAGGCCAACAATCATGAAACCAACGGCGAATGAGACAGGCACGGATAAGCCCACCAACAGGCCAGAACGCAGGCCAAGAGACGCAACCACCACCACCATGACCAGCATGATCGCAGTCATGATGGAAGCTTGCAGGGAACCTTGAACTTCGCCAATGAAGCTGGACTGATCGAGCAGATAATTGACCTTGATCGTTGACGGCCAGTCCTTCGAATAAGCCTCAACCACCTTACGAACGGCGATGTTGTTTTCGATAATATTGGTGCCGATGCGTTTCACCACTTGAAGCGCAATGGCCGGTTCACCATTCACACGGGTGAAACTGCTGGCGTCTTTGAAGGTCCGGCGAATTTCCGAAACATTGCCCAGCGTTACAACCGCTTCCCCATTTTGCTTGATGGGAATGGCGTAAACATCCTGCGCGGTTTCGACCAGTCCGGGCACTTTAACGTTGAACCGGCCGCTGCCGCTTTCAATGAAACCGGCGGCCACAAGCTGGTTGTTCTGGGAAAGCGCGTTGAGCAATTCGGTCTGCGTAATGTTGTAGGATTCCAGTTTTGCCAGATCCAGAACCACTTCCAGCATCTCTTCACGATTGCCAGAAAGGGTCGCCTCACGCACCGTGCCAATTGCCTCAAGCTCATCCTTCAACCGGCGGGAATATTGATACAATGTCCGCTCCGGCACCTGGCCGGAAAGGGTGACGATGATGGTGGGCTGCAGGGCAAAATTCGTCTCGGCCACAATTGGTTCATCGGCATCGGCTGGCATTTCGGACTTTGCCTGGTCCACCTTGTCGCGAATGTCGGCGAGAACCTTGTCCTTGTCGGTATCAATATTGAATTCCAGAATAGCCGTGGCATTGCTTTGGGCTGAAACGGTAGTGATTTCCTTCAACCCGTCGAGACCGCGCAGTTTGCTTTCCAGCGGGCGCACCAACAGGCGTTCGGCGTCACCGGGCGCAATGCCCTGTTGTGTTACCGAAACAAAATAGACCGGCACATCAATGTCCGGATTGGCCTCTTTGGGCACGGTGACATAGGACAGCGCGCCCGCAATCACCATGACCATCATCATGACAAGAACGGTCTTGGGACGGCTCAATATGGTTGCAAGGGCACCCGTCATGAACTCACTCCTGTGGCGTCATCGCCTTGGGGCGCAGGCGTTTCTTCATTTTCGCGCGCCTTGATAATCTGTTGCATCTGTTCAGGGCTGACAGGCTCAACAAACTGCCCGCCTGCCACAAAATTCTGACCAAGCGTAATCACCCGGCTGCCGGGCGTTAGTCCTGTGACCCACAAGACATCCTGATCCTGGGCCAAAATGGTCAGGGGAACAAAGCTCACTTTTTTGGAAGCGTCTACAACCCGAACACCCACTTCGCCATTGTCTGCCAGCGTGACCCAACTGGGGTCCACCCGGTAGGCCGTGACAGATGGCAGGGAGATGGCTGCAGTGGCTGTAATACCGTCCCGCACCACCATGTTGGAATTCGGCAGTTCGATTTCCACCGTAAACGTGCGCGTATTGGCGTCTGCGATCGGGGAGATATAGCGCACCTTACCGGTCACTTCCTCGCCGGAAACCAGCTTGATCAGTGAACTCATGCCCGGCTGCACATTGGAAACTTCGCGTTCCGGCACCTGACCAGAAAACAACATTGGGTCCGTGTCCATCAATGTCAGACACACACCGCCTGGGCTGAGATTATCGCCAGGTTCGGCAAAGGGTTCCTGCACCTGGCCAGCGACGGTTGCGCGAATTTCAGTGCGCTTCATGTCTTGTTTGGCAGAGGCGACGCTTGCTTTCGCGCTGTCATAGGCCGCCTTGAGCGAGCGCAACCGTGACTGGGTGGTGAAGCCTTTTTTGGCCAGGTTCTGATTGGCCTCGTAATCGGCCTTTGCCTGTTCCAAAAGGGCTTCTGCCTGGGCGAGGTTTGTGCCACGCACGCCCTCATCAATCGTGCAAAGCAGTTGGCCCGGCTCAACCCGCTGTCCTTTTTCCACTTCGCGCGTTAAAATCGTGCCGCCGGTTTCCGCGCGCACGCTCACCATGGCATTGGCCTGGGTGCGCCCGCGAATGGACAATAGGCGAGGGCGTTGGGAAGGCTGGAGTTCCTGAACACGCACGCGAAAGACTTGTGTTTCGCGCTCCGCTTCACGTTCAACAATCGTCTTGGCATCAGGGTCTGCCTGGCCGCCCAATATCAATTCGCCCGTTGCCATCCAGCCGCCAACGGCAGCCAGAATTGCAAGCGAAACCAAATGAGATCCACGTAATTTCATGAGGGTTTCCTATTCTGCAGCGAGAACCTGACGGCCAGCCAGCCCGGTTCCTGCTATTTTTTCGAGATCCCCCCGGTTCTCTTTTATGTATTTCAGTCCACTCCCAAGGCATGTGCGACCGTAATCGGCAACCCAGTCAGCGCCCACCATATTCACCTCGCGAACCTCGGCATCAATGCTCGCAATTTCATCTTCCAAATATTCGATTTGTCTGTCGATTGCCTGGGCCACAAGATCGCGTTCGATCAATTCCGCGCACATGGCAAGCAGAAGAAATTCACTTTTGAAATTGTCTTTTTGAGCCGGTTTCGTCAGCGCATCGAGGAATTCGCGCTGGCCCAGTTCGGTGATGGAATAAACCTTGCGGTTTGGCTTGCCGATCTGTTGTTCTTCGCGTGAAGTCACCAGGCCGTCATCGCCCAGCGATTTGAGCGCGGGATAAATCGAGCCGAAACTGGCGTCAACAAAATGGCTGAAATGGCCTTCGCTGACGAGTTTACGAATCTCATATCCTGTGCTGTTACCGCTGTTGAGCACGGCGAGACAGAGTGTTTTTACGTTCATCAAAATCCCGGCATTTGAAATCTATTCGAAGATACATATGCTTTTTGAGCATATAATCAACCACCATATATCAGGTGAGCATAATAAATGTATGAGCTGGCACGGCAAACTTCAATTAAATGCCGTCTAATTGCGCACCCATTCGCCTTGAGGAAAGCTGTAGAGGCCGCCGGTTATGGTAAGGGTAGGTGCCACCAATTTCACAATGGTTGCCACAATTTCCTCTGGCGGCGTGACCGTCATCGGGTCTTCACCGGGGGCGTAATGGGCGCGCATCTTGGTTCGGATGGTGCCCGGATCGAGCAGATTGGCCCGGATTTGCGTCTGCTTGGTTTCCTTTGAATAGGTTTCCACCAGTACTTCCAGCGCCGCTTTGGAGGCAGAATAGGGGCCAAGATAGCTGCGTCGGCTGGTAACCGCGCCAGATGTGACGAACAGTGCCCGCCCGGCATCCGACTGCAACAACAGTGGATGCAGTGAACGGATCAACCGGTAATTGGTGGTCACATTAAGCGCAAAGGTTTCCTCAAACACAGACGGTTTCATTTGCGCCAAAGGCGTCGTGATGCCCAAAGTGCCGGCATTGCCGAGCAGAATGTCGAGACGGCCATAACGTTCGTGGATGACCCCGCCCAAACGGTCGATTGCATCGAAATCTGTCAGGTCGAGGGGCACAAGCGTGGCACTGCCCCCATGGGCATTTATGGCATCATCCAGTTCTTCAAGCCCGCCCACCGTGCGGGCAAGGGCGATGACGTGGGCACCCGCTTGCGCCAACCCCAAGGCCGCGTGATAGCCAATACCGCGCGATGCCCCGGTGACCACGGCAATCCGGCCTTCGAGCAACTTTTTTGGAGCGGCCATTTCTACCTGCCGTTGGATAGAAGGGAAATTGGCCGCACCACATTTGTTTCAGGATCGCCCAGACCCTCCTGATCCACCAGACGGGTGGGATATTCACCGGTAAAGCAGGCATCGCAGAATTGCGGTATTTCGCCATTGCGGCCCGCTTCCCCCGCCGCCCGATAGAGCCCGTCAATGGACAGGAATGCGAGGGAATCGACCTTGATGAAATCCGCCATCTCATCGGTTGTCATGCGTGAGGCGAGGAGCTTTTGTTTTTGCGGTGTGTCCACACCATAGTAACAGCCGGACACCGTGGGCGGACTGGCGATGCGCATATGCACCTCGCGCGCGCCTGCATCGCGCACCATGGCGACAATCTTCTGGCTGGTTGTGCCGCGCACGATGGAATCATCCACCAGCACAACCCGCTTGCCTTCGATCAGGCGGCGGTTGGCATTGTGTTTGAGCTTCACACCCATGTGGCGAATATTGTCGCTTGGCGCGATGAATGTGCGGCCCACATAGTGGTTGCGAATAATGCCCAGTTCGAACGGCAATTGCGATTCCTGGGCAAAGCCGATGGCCGCCGGGGTGCCGGAATCCGGCACAGGCACCACCACATCTGCATCAACATTGGCTTCACGTGCCAATTCTTCGCCAATGCGCTTGCGCACATGATAAACATTTTCGCCCTGCACGTTGGAATCCGGGCGGGCGAAATAGACATATTCGAAAATGCAAAACCGCGATGGGCTTTTTTCAAACGGGAAATGGCTTTCCAGGCCGGTCTCGGTGACCACAACCATTTCCCCCGGTGCCACATCGCGCACATAGCGCGCGCCAATGATATCCAGAGCGCAGGTTTCAGATGCGAACACATAGGAGCCATCAATATCGCCAAGAACCAAGGGCCGCACGCCAAGCGCATCGCGGCAGCCGATCAGCTTTTTGCCAGACATGGCAACCAGCGAAAACGCGCCTTCAATCTGCTTGACGGCATCGAGCAGCTTGTCGACCAGCCTGGTCTCGTCGCTGTTGGCAATCAGATGCAGGATAACTTCCGTATCGGATGTTGACTGAAATATCGCCCCACGGCGTTGCAACATATCGCGCATGGCGGATGCATTGGTCAGATTGCCATTGTGAGCCAGGGCAAATCCACCGCCGGAAAAGTCTGCAAAAAACGGCTGCACATTGCGCATGCCTTCGCCGCCCGTGGTGGAATAGCGATTGTGCCCAATTGCCATATGGCCGGGCAGACGCGCAATCACGCTTGGCTTGGTAAAGGTGTCACCAATCAGCCCGATATGGCGTTCGGCATGGAATGTGGAACCGTCAAAGGTGACGATTCCCGCCGCTTCCTGGCCGCGATGCTGCAAGGCATGCAGGCCTAACGTCACAATTGCAGCAGCGTCAGAATTTCCATAGACGCCAAAGACGCCGCATTCTTCCTGAAATTTGTCCGGATCCATAGGATCACTACTCCATGGGTGAGGGGGTCTGATCAGGTTTTCTGATCGGAATCCTGTTCACCTTCTTTGGGGGTTTCGCCTTCTTTGCCGAAGAATTTCTGGATCACTTGTTCCAGGTTCTCCGGAAGAGCGTCGCGTATGCCCGTGCCAATTGATTCCAGCATGGGTCGTGATTTTGCATTAGCGACCCATTCGGGCTCGTTGTCATTGGCCAGCCACAGGAATCCCATCAAAGTGATGATGACCAGCAATGCGCCTCTCGCCGCACCAAAAATAAAGCCAAGCGTGCGATCCAAAACGCCAATGCGGCTGTCGATGATAAAATCGGCAAGCAGCATGGTCAGATAGCTGACGATAATCAGCACCACGAGGAATATACACGCCGCTGCAATTGCCTGGGCCACCAGCGGGTTTGACGCGATGCTGGGGATTAGCTCGCTGACCGTAGGAGCGAGCAATTGAAAAAACGAAGCTGCCGCAAAAGCCGCCGCCAGCCAGGATACAATTGACAGCACTTCGCGGGAGAACCCGCGTATCATTGCCAGGATGGCCGAGATCAGCATGATGATGATCAGAATTCCATCAAGAAGGGTAATCGCCATTGGTCTCAATATTTCCGCGTATTTTGCGCACTATGTGCCAGTATCATCGTCGCGCTGCAAGCTTTCTGGTGCCCCTGCGGCCAGCTCAACCACAAGATCTGCAAGAGTTGTGATTGTGTTGAGCCGCAGGGTCGGTTCATTCACCGATTCGCTGCCCTTCGCAAAAGTTGCCTGTTCAAATCCAAGCTTGCCCGCCTCTTTCAAGCGTCCGGTAGCCTGTGAAACAGGCCGCAAATGGCCAGATAGGCTCACTTCACCAAAATACACGGAATTTTCCGGCAATGGTTTGTTGATCAATGAAGAAACCAAAGCCGCTGCTACCGCCAGATCGGCGGCAGGTTCCGATATTCGGTAGCCGCCTGCAACATTGAGATACACATCGTGACCGCCCAGCACCACGCCGCAATGGGCTTCCAGCACGGCCAGCACCATGGCCAGGCGGGAACTGTCCCAGCCAACGACGGCCCGGCGCGGCGTGCCAAGCGTGGATTGTGCGACCAGCGCTTCAATTTCCACCAATACGGGCCGTTTGCCTTCCATTCCTGCAAATACGGCAGCGCCCGGCGCAGGGCCCTGGCGCTCGCCAAGAAAAAGTTCGGACGGGTTTGCAACTTCTCGCAGCCCGGCATCGGACATTTCGAACACACCAATTTCATCGGTGGGGCCAAAACGGTTTTTGACCGTGCGCAGGATGCGGAAATGGTGGCCGCCTTCGCCTTCAAAATACAATACCGCGTCAACCATGTGCTCCACCACGCGCGGCCCTGCGATCTGCCCGTCCTTGGTGACATGACCCACCAGAATAACCGTGGCCCCCGACTGTTTGGCATAGCGGATCATGGCCTGGGCAGAAGAGCGCACCTGACTGACGGTGCCCGGCGCGGAATCAATAGTGTCGGTCCACAAGGTTTGAATGGAATCCACGACAACCAGCTTGGGCGCTGTTCCAGCTTCCAGCGTGCTGACAATATTTTCCACATTGGTTTCGGCAATCAATTGAACTGGCGAACCTGCAACACCCAGTCTTTGGGCCCGCAGCCGCACCTGCGCCACCGCTTCCTCGCCGGAAACATAAACCACCCCATGGCCGCGCTTGGCCAATACGGCAGAAACCTGAATCAGCAGGGTCGATTTGCCGATGCCCGGATCACCGCCCAGCAGGAGTGCCGAACCATTGACAAACCCGCCGCCGGTCACACGGTCGAGTTCTGCAACGCCGGTTTCAATGCGCGGTGCTTCGTCGGCCTCGCCATCCAAAGCTTCCAGCTTCATGACGCGGCCTTTTTTCAACGCCCGTCCGGGGCCGGAGGCAACGCCGGTTGCGCCCGTTTCCTCAACCAGCGAATTCCATTCGCCGCAGGAATCGCACCGTCCGGACCATCGCGGATGGGTGGTGCCGCAATTCTGGCAAACAAATTCAATCCGGGTTTTAGCCATCAGGCCGCACCGCCCAGATAGCGGCGGGCAAAACGTGCACCAAGCCCGGTCAACAATTCATAACCAATCGTGCCTGCTGCCCGTGCCACGTCGTCCACGGGAATGGTCGGGCCGAAGAGCTCCAGCCAGTCTCCTGCTGCGATCTCGTTTTCTGGAATATCGGTCACATCAAATGCCATCAGGTCCATTGAAATGCGGCCAATGCCGGGAACGGCTGTGCCTTTGAACGCCGCTCGAACCGAGGGCGCAACCGCGCGCATGGGCACGCCCATATTGCTGGCCGCCCTGTGATAGCCATCGGCATATCCCACGGACACATAGGCGATGCGCGTGTCGCGGATGAGCGTTTGGCTGCCGCCATATCCCACCGCATCACCGGCCTTGGATTTTCTGATTTGAATAATCCGCCCTTCAAGCGTTGCAACGGCTTTCATTGGATTTGCCACATGATTGAGCGCTTCGCCACCATACATGGCAACGCCTGCGCGAACCATATCGAACTGGTGTCCGGCAACCTGCAAGTCAGCGGCTGAATTGGCAGCCGAACAGGCAACGCCCGGCAACAGGGTTGCGGCCTGTTCAAAGCGCTCTTTTTGCAAATCCGTGCGCGGGTGCCCTGCATCATCGGCGCATGCGTAGTGGGTCATGAAAAGCTGGATATCCAGATGATCCATCAGGTGGGGCAGGGAGGTAATCCGTGTCAGTTCTTCAATCGTCAGACCAAGCCGGTTCATGCCGCTGTCGAAATTCAATGCGCAGGGCAGGGCGTGTCCTGCCGTTTTAGCCGCCGCCACCCAGTTTTCTATCTCCACAACACTGCCGAGGACCGGGCGCAGGTCATGGCCAATCAGATAATCTGCCGCGTGCGGGAACAGGCCGTTGAGAATGTAGACATTGGCATCTGGCGCAGCAGCACGAACCCTGGCTCCTTCGGCTGGAACGGCCACAAAGAATGTGCTGCACCCAACGCTTGTAAGCTTTGTCACCACCGGTTCTATGCCACATCCATAGGCATCTGCCTTGACCACAGCGGCGCAGGTCGCAGGTTGAGCACACTTGGCAAGATGGCGATAATTGGCTGCAAGCGCGTCGAGATCAATGGTCAGCCGACCGCCGGCAATCCGCTCGTCAATGGGCTCAGCAGGCATGGGTTCGGGCATGGTCACAGGCTCAGTCAAACCGTTCTGGCAGGTGATCGTCTTCCACAAGATCGGTGAAGCGGGTGTACTCGGCCTGGAAGGCCAGGTTGGCGGTGCCGGTGGGGCCATGGCGCTGTTTGGCGATGATCACATCGGCCTTGCCCCGCGCCTTGTCCAACAGGTCACGCCAGGTGGCATATTCAGCCGAATCCATATCCGGCTCTTTGTTTTGCAGGTAATATTCTTCGCGATACACAAACAACACCACATCCGCATCCTGCTCAATGGAGCCTGATTCACGCAGGTCAGAAAGTTGCGGGCGTTTGTCATCACGGTTTTCCACCTGTCGTGAAAGCTGTGACAGGGCAATGATGGGAACGTTCAATTCTTTGGCCAGCGCCTTCAAGCCGGTGGTGATTTCTGTAATTTCCTGAACCCGGTTGTCAGTACGTTTATTGCCCTGCATCAACTGAATATAGTCGATGATCAACACATCAAGCCCGCGCTGCCGCTTCAAACGCCGTGCCCGCGCCGACAATTGCGCAATGGAAATGCCGCCCGTCTGGTCAATGAACAGGGGAATGCGGTGGATTGTTTGCGAGCAGCTCACCAGCTTTTCAAACTCGGCCTCGTTGATCTCACCCCGGCGAATTTTTGACGACGAAATTTCGGTCTGCTCAGCGATGATACGGGTGGCAAGCTGCTCTGCTGCCATCTCCAGTGAGAAAAACCCGACCACACCGCCATTGACTGCTTTTGACGTCCCATCGGCCTGAATTTCTGGCTTGTAGGCCTCGGCGATATTATAGGCGATATTGGTGGCCAGGGATGTTTTGCCCATGGCGGGACGTCCCGCAAGGACGATCAGGTCGGACGGTTGCAACCCGCCCATTTTGGAATCCATTGCCGCCAACCCTGTGGAGACACCGGACAAATGCCCATCGCGCTGGAAGGCGGCGCTGGCCATGTCCACGGCGCTGTTGATGGCGCTGCCAAAGTCGGAAAAGCCGCCATCGTAGCGGCCGGTTTCCGCCAGTTCAAAGAGCCGCCGTTCGGCATCTTCGATCTGCACATGGGGCGTCATATCCACCGGCGCATCAAAGGCGATATTGACCATATCTTCGCCAATGCCAATCAGATTGCGCCGGGTGGCCAAATCATAGATTGAACGACCATAGTCTTCTGCGTTGATGATGGTTGTTGCTTCGGCTGCAAGACGGGCCAGATAAACCGCCACAGTCATATCACCGATGCGCTCATCTTCAGGCAGAAAAGTCTTGATTGTCACAGGGTTAGCGCGCTTGGCAGCGCGGATCATCTCGCTGGTGACCTTGTATATCTGCCGGTGAATAGGCTCGTAAAAATGGTCGCCCTCAAGGAAATCTGAGACCCGGTAAAAGGCATCATTATTGACCAAAATCGCGCCCAACAAAGCTTGTTCTGCTTCGATATTGTGCGGTGCTGCCCGGTAGGGCGTTGGGCCCTGTACAATATTCTGCGCTGCTTCTGCCACTTTGTATCCCCGCACCGATGAATTCGTTCGCCCCAGCGAACCCGGATCACATATGACCCATAGTTCTTGCCGGAGATAGCGCCAGCCATGCACACTTCGTGTTGATTATGCGGTTCTCCGCACTGTTCACAGGCTGGTGACGAATTTGAAATTTATTATCTGATTCTCTCCCTCAAGTCTTGACACACATGGTGCCGATTCGATGGCTCAAGCACATTTAATTGGCCCTAAACGAAACTTTTTCACGCTTGCTGGCGCACAGTCAAAGAAACGCGCACTCCTAAAGCAAACGGGCCGCAACTGACGTTGCGACCCGTATAGAAAGTCTGCATTGAATCGCAGGATCGTGCCTGCGGATCAAATATTATGCAGTTGGTGTTTCTTCCTCAACAGCTTCGGCAGCCACTTCTCCTTCAGCTGCGGCTTCTTCGCCATTGTCGTCGCCATCAGCATCATCGCCCAGATCAACATCATCTGGGTTATCAAACACATCGTCGATGCTCAGTTCATCTTCTTCGGCCGCATCATCTTCGTCGAATGCATCACGGCTGGTCAGGTCTTCACCGGCAGCCTGACGGATGGCTTCGTCGGCAGAACGGGCAACGTTCATGATGATTTCTGCTTCAACTTCCGGGTGCAGCAAAATGGTAACCGTGTGCAGGCCGATCACTTTGATTGGCGAGCGCAGTTCAACCTGGTTGCGGCCAATGGTGAAATCATTTTCCAAAAGCGTGCTCACGATATCGCGGGCTGCAACAGAACCGTAAAGCTGGCCGGTTTCACCAGCAGAACGAACCGCCACATAGGTGTTGCCGTTGAGGTTGGCTGCAACGCCTTCCGCTTCGCTCTTGCGCTCGGCATTGCGGGCTTCCAGCTGATCGCGCTGGGCTTCGAAATGCGCCATATTGGCTTTATTGGCACGCAGAGCTTTGCCCTGGGGCAACAAAAAGTTGCGGGCATATCCGTCACGCACGGTAACTGTGTCGCCCATGCCGCCGAGTTTGGCGACGCGCTCTAGCAAAATGACATCCATTGGTTTGGTCCTTTTTGAGTGTTTTCTATGTTGTTGGAATATTAGGGGGTGAAGCCGCACGCCGCGCGCGCAACTGAAACAAGGTTTCGACAATGCCCAAAATCACGAAGCCGAAAATCGCTGGTGTGATGAAAAGCAGGATCAGATAGGTAAATATCAGCAGGGCCGAACGGCCCGGGGACACCGGCAACAGCGCATGGAACGTGGCCAGGCCAACAAAGATGAACGCAACGCCCAAAGCGCCTGTGAACATTTTGCCGCCAATTTCCAAAATGCCGGTGCCAAATACGGCCAACAGCAGGGCCGCAGAGAACGCGCCAATTGCAGTCATTGGCAATCCCACTGCTTCTGGCAGAAAGTCCCGTGGGCGTAGCATCCAGCCCTGGCCACGGGCAATTTTTGACCCCAGGTGAAAATTCAGTGCCAGAAACGCAATCAGGGTTGCTGGCAGGGTGAAGGGCGCCACACGTGTGATGAAGTCCAGCGATTGCTGAACCGACTCCGCGTTGCCAGCAGCACCGGCAGCTTTGGTTTGTTCCACCATATCGTTCAACATGATGGGCAATTGGGTGGCCACAAATCCTGTTGACACTTCAACAATGAACATCAGGCCACCACACAAAAGCGATATGCGAAACAACACCGTAGACAGCGGAAACCATTCCACCGGGCCATCATCGTCTCGCGACAGCCCAACCATGTAGCCGGTCCACAGCGGCGGCAGTAATTGCCAGGCAAAAAACAGCAAGGCGGCCAGCGGCCCGCCAATTACGCCCATGGCGATGGCCGCAATTAACGCGGACACGATGCCCGTCACCGTGCCAAAACCAAGCACGGAGACAAATAGGGGCAGGCTCATAAATGGTGCCAGGATGAAACCGAGTCCGCCAAACTGCAACGGGCTGATGAACAACACCACCGTTAACAGGCCAAGGGCAATCGCAATGAGGATCGGTTTAGATAACATGTGTCTCGCTGTCCTGTCGCACAAAAACCTGTTTGACAGTTAGGGCCGGGCGAACCATTTCGCGCGGGCCAGCTTCTTTAATTGGTTTGCCACCCCCGCCAAATGCGGGAGCGGCAATTTTTTCATCACCTGAACATCAGGTGCAAATCTTATTTGATCACGTAAGGGATCAGCGCCAGAAAACGGGCGCGCTTGATGGCTTTTGCCAGTTCGCGCTGTTTTTTCATGCTCACGGCGGTGATGCGCGAAGGCACGATTTTTCCGCGTTCGGAAATGTAGCGCTGCAGAAGCTTGACGTCTTTATAGTCAATTTTCTGGGCATTTTCGCCAGTGAAAGGGCAGGTTTTGCGGCGGCGCTGAAAAGGGCGGCGCGTGGGCATTTGTTCGATGGCAACCATATCAGGTCTCCTAAATTAAGCTTCGGCGCGCGGGGCGCGGTCTTCGCGGGGGCGGCGTGGACGATCGTCACCACCACGTGGTCCGCGGCGGTCATCCCGGTCGCTCTTGCGCAGCATGGCGGAAGGGCCTTCTTCATGCTCTTCAACACGCACCGTCATATAGCGCAGCACATCTTCGTGCAGGCGCATCTGACGCTCCATTTCCGCCAGAGCAGCAGAAGGGGCATCAATGTTCATCAGCGCATAATGCGCCTTGCGGTTTTTGTTGACACGGTAAGGCAGGGTTTTCAGGCCCCAGTTTTCGATCTTGCCGACCGAACCGTCATTCGCTTCAAGCACGCCTTTGAAATGTTCAACAAGCGCGTCGACCTGCTGGGACGAAACGTCCTGGCGAGCCATAAAGATATGTTCGTAAAGGGCCATAGTGACCACCTTTCCCAATGTGTACATTCGAGTGTATGCATCAAGCTTCCAGCGCCTAGCCTCATCGACCTTTGTCAGCTCAATACATGAGCAGGAAAGGTGCGACCAAGTATGTCGAGAGCGGAAGCACGGGAGGACGGGAAGCGATGCAACCCTGGTTCCCCAAATGGAACCCCATCCGTTCAGCCACCAGCCGGAAGCCCGACATTCGTGTGCGAGGGGGTGTTTAGACGGTTTTGCACATAATGCAAGGCTTTCCGGCAATGATGATGCGCATATTAATGCCAGTCGGCGGGAAACTTGTTGTTAGGGGCGGCGGCTATGGGGGGTGAGATGATTAATCCCTGCACATCAACATAATAGGTGGAGAAACCGCCATTGTCGGACTTCGAAAATGTGATGAAATTTCCATCCGGTGACCATGACGGATTGGAACTGCCGGAATCCTGTGTGCTGATCGTTAATCGGGTGAGATTGTCGCCCAAACCATCGCCATTGGTGTCAGTCGCATCCATGGTGAATATATCTCGGATGCCGGAATGGGGTTGGGCACGCATGCTGCCAAAAGCGATTCTAGTGCCATCTGGAGAAAATCGTGGCAGTTCGTTAATTTCGGATGCACCGCCAAGGCTGACCTGTGAAGTGCCATCGCGATTGGCGACAATAATATCTGTTGTTGATCCAGCAGCCGCTTTCAAAAACAGAATTTTTGAGCCGTCCGGCGCACAATCCACATCAAAATATTCTGTATCTTCAATTGACGCATCGAGCACCGTTATAGCGTTGTCACCATTGCCATCACCATCGGTGTCGGCGGCATCCATTTCTATAATATTACCGTTCTGGCTGAATATGATACGGTCATTACCGCACCATCGCGGCCCGGCATCGTCCTTCCCCTGATTGAAGGTCAGTCTGGTCTGGTTGGAGCCATCGGGGTCCATCACATAAATCTCTGAATGGTTGCCATGGGCGGGCTCTTCGCGGTGTCGCATGGTGGTGAAGGCAATCTTGCTCCCATCGGGTGAAACAGCAGCAGCCTGATTGTCGAATTCCTTGGCCGTGTCCGATGAGGTCAGTGCAGTCAGAGAAGTTCCATCCGGTGCAACGGAATAGATATTGTGCACGTCTACTGTGCCATTTGGTTTGACAATCTGGTGTGTCACGTAATCGAGATAAATAGTGCCGCTGGGCGGTGTGGACGATATGGACTTGCCTTCGCTGCACAGGATCATGATGTCATAGGAACCTACCGCAATCCCGGTTCCTTTGTTCACCACACCAGCGCGCCAGTGTTTCAAACCTGAACTGTCGGTTGGATAGTTTTCGTCAATCTCAATATCAAGATTCTTGTTATCGAGATTATACCCGCCTGATATCAACTCCCCGTTGTTACAAGTCAGGGCATTGGATATTTGCTGACCAGGTTGCAGCCGAAATGAAAATTGCTTGGATTCAACATGTGTATTCTGTGCAAACGCAGGTGTCGCACAAAGGCACAGGGCCAGTGTGATAATATTTCGCATGTTTGGTTCCCCGTTTGGGCAATTATATTGCGCTAGCTCCCCTGAGTATCGAAATTCATCCTGTTTCAGCTCGTTAGTCAAATAAATGCCCATATCGAAACATGCCAATCCATCCGCCAGCCAGCGATGAATTCTTCCAGCCCCGCAGGACAACGCTTAACTTTAAGGTCGCGCGGTCGCCTATGAATACACCTTAAGATGCCGCAGATTTTCAGGCATTCAACATGCATAAAATCGGTAAAGACGAACTGCATCCCTATGCCGATTCACTGTCTACCATCAACACTCGTTGCGCCACGCGCGCTGGCTCCGTTTCGCGGGCGCGATTCCATCCATCGGGTATCTCCCAATGGGAGTGCCACGACTTACAAGTTGGCGGTATTGGCATACGATTCAAAGCCCGGTGTGGTGCTTTCGCAAAGTGCCTGAATGACCTTCTACAGGCGTTTAAACCAACCTCCGTTCAGCCCATCCCATGTCCACCCCCATAGGGCGCTTTTTGGGGTGGGGTCCATCCGGCGGGCAGTGATTTTGGTTTATAGATTTCGACGCCCAGCGGGTGGCATTGGGCTTCTTCGCTGGAATGGCTGGCACTGCAATCGCCGCCGGGGCAGGCGGAGAGGCCGCCCAGCAGGTCGATTTCGGCAAACAGCTCCAGATAATCGCCCTGGCGCACCGGGCTGGCTTTCATGAAATATTGCTGGGTGTCGCGGGTAAAGCCGGTGCACATGAAAACGTTGAGAACATCATGCACATGCAGTTCGGCTTGCGCCATTGGCAGGCCGCTATGGTCTGTTAAAGCGCGGGTGAGGTTGGAATGGCAGCAATAATGGTAGTCGGTGCCGTTGAGAATAGCATTGGTATAGGGGTCGCAGCGTGTGCCGATCACATCATGCACACCCCCGCCAAATGCGTCATAGCCATACCAGTCAAGCGTATCGTGGGTGATGGTCGCCATGGGGCGCAGATGCGGCAGATTGCTCCATAAACGATCTCCCCGACCCACATGGGTGCCATGCAGGGCGCGGGTCTTGCCACTGAAAAACCGCTCGTTGAGGTCATTGGCATTCCACAAATTGAGATCGCCAACCTGGGGCCCTTCCGGGCAGGTGATGCGACAGAAATGGCCCTGTGGCACCACAAACGTGCGGGCATCGCGCGGCGGCACGATGACCGTTTCGATGAGTTCCATGCCCTGTTTGGCGGCCTCAAATGGAGCACCGTCAAAGGCCGGAAAACTGTCAATGGGATAACAAACCACTGGCACAACGGCCTTGCGGCTTTCCGCATCACTTGGGGCAGGGGTGTTGGGGGAGGGTTTCATAAGCGTAATTCCTTGCAATGATCCGTCAGGTGCCAAGATAAGAGAGCAGAGGTCAAACGGGCACCGCCAATCGCTGTCGCTGCCGTGCGCGCAGGGCGTATATGTTAGAAACCACCAGCGCGAAAATTACCATGGCACCGCCGATCAGCGCGTAAGACCCCGGATTTTCCCCAATGACAGCCCAGACCAGCAGGGGCGCCAGCACAGATTCAAGCAGTACCAGCAATGAGACCTCCGCTGAGCTGATGTAGCGTGGCCCCAGTGTCATGAGACAAGTCGCTGCTGCAATGAACAGCCCGTGCCCCCAAATCAAGGGCCATTGCTGCGCCAAGGCAGGCAAAGGGGTGCTGAAAAGACTGATGATGAGGGCAGAACAGATATAAGCAATCGGAATGGCCGGGATCATCGATACATTTTTGACCTTACGTACGGCGGTCAGCGCTGCTGCAAATGCAGCTGAAACATACAGCGCCCAAAGGTCGCCCTGCCAGGAGGCAATTTCATTGGTGGTTGAGCCCCAGCCGATGACGCCCAGACCAAACATCACCGCAACCATGGTCAGCACGATGCGCTTGGATATGGGTTCACCCAAAAACAGGCGGCTGAAAATGGCTGAAAACACGGGCATGGAGGCAAAAATGAACACCACATTGGCCACGCTGGTATGCGTTACAGCCTGGACAAAGGCGATTGTTGTTGAGCCGATGAGCAAGATATAGATCAATCCCGGCCAACCAGTTTTGAACACCGCCCGAAAGCCGCTAAAGCCCTGATAAATAATTACAAATGCCAGTATCAACAGGCCAGAAGACATGCCACGCCAGAAAGCGGTGACCAAGGGCTCAGCATCAATCAGGCGCACGAATAGCGAATCCGGCACCACCAGCAGCACGCCCAGTGACGTGAGAACCAGCCCCTTAACCTGATCGTTCATGGCGTTGAACTTGGTTTGATTGGCACAAGCTCACACAAACAGGTCGACCTTTTCAAAGCGCCGCACGTCGACCAAACCAATGTCAGATATGCGCAATTCCGGAATGACCACCAGCGCCAACAGGGAATGCTGCATATAGGCGTTATTCAAGGTGCAACCGCATTCGGCCATGGCAGCAACCAGGCGATCTGCCTTTTCTGCCACAATGGCGGAAGGCTGATCTGACATCAGCCCGGCAATGGGCATTTCCACCATGGCCAGCTCCTGGCCGGAGGCAAACAAGGTCACGCCGCCACCCACTTCCCGCAGGCGATTGGCGGCCAGTGCCATATCTTCCTTTGACGTGCCCACGACGATCATGTGGTGACTGTCATGGGCGACGGTTGAAGCTAGCGCGCAGGGAACATTGTATCCAAATCCACTCACAAAGCCGTTGACCACGCCGCCAGTCGCCCGGTGGCGTTCCACCAGCGCGATCTGGCAGATGTCCTGCGCGCCATCTTGAGCAACGATGCCATTCTCAACCGGCAATGTGGCGGTGAGGGCTTTGGTCGGGGCCTGATTTTCGATCACGCCAATCACATTTGCTGTGACAAAATTTGTACTTTTTGGTACGGTTATGTCAAAGTCACCAGAAACTAATGAGCGCTTCATGTTCACTGTGTTTTTAGCACTGGCGGGATAGGCGTATGCAGGCAGATCGCCAATCATCTTGCCCGCTTGTGCCAGGCATGTGCCGCGCCCATAAACGTCGGTGATGGCTAATGCCTCCAAGTCATCCACCAGCAGAAAGTCCGCCAATCGCCCTGGAGTGATTGATCCCAGTTCCCGCTCCAGCCCAAAATGCTGGGCTGTATTAAGAGTTGCCATTTGAATGGCCGTAACGGGCGGTACACCGCATTCAATCGCGTGCTTCACTACCCGGTTCATATGTCCATCATTTACAAGCGTGCCCGAATGGCTGTCATCGGTGCACAGGATGAAATTGCGCGGGTCCAACCCGTCTTCGGTAATCGCCTTTATCTGTGCTTCCACATCATACCAGGCGGAACCAAGCCGCAGCATCGCGCGCATTCCCTGGCGCACCCGGGCAATTGCATCTTCCTTGCGGGTGCCTTCGTGATCGTCAGCAGGTCCGCCAGCCACATATCCGTGGAAGCTTTTGTCGAGATTGGGGGAGGCAAAATGCCCCCCAACGGTTTTCCCACTGCGCATGGTTGCCGCCACTTCACCGGTCATGCGCGGCGTGTTGGCGGCAACGCCGGGAAAATCCATCACTTCACCAAGGCCAATGATGTTGTCCCAGGTCAGCGCTTCGGCAATATCGTCCGGGCCCAGTGAAGCGCCTGCATTTTCCAGCCCGGGCGCAGAGGGCACACAAGAAGGCATTTGCACATGCACGTTAATCGGCATGGCCATAGCCTCGTCATGCATTAACCGTACACCCTCCAGGCCCAACACATTGGCAATCTCATGGGGGTCGATGAACATCGACGTTGTTCCGTGGGGAATGACCGCGCGGCAAAACTCGGTAACTGTGACCATGCCTGATTCCACATGCATGTGGGCATCGCACAGGCCAGGGACTGCGTATTGGCCCTTGGCGTCAATGACTTCCGTTCCTTTGCCAATGCAATGGCTGGCATCTGGCCCGCAATAGGCAAAGCGTCCGCCCGACACGGCAATATCCGTGTTATCAACTATTTCGCCGGAATAAACATTCACCCAACGAACATTGCGAACAACCAGATCGGCCGCCTTGCGTCCCATGGCCACGTCCACAAGCTGGGGCGCCATATCGGCCCAAGGTGCTGGCCGGGGGGCATGTTTGTCGGGAGAGGGGCGTGTCACGGGCGCGGGTTCCTTGAAATAGCATCGGGGTCAAAGGACCGCGAGTGGCGTTCAGTTTGCCGCTTTGATGATAAGAGTAAAGGCCGCCAACTGCGCCATCGTGCAATTTTGGCCGCAAATTTGAAAAATATTTCGCAAACGCTCCAAATTTATGGGTTTGCTGCAAAACCCCACACGTTGGGCCGTGATTGAGGCCTGTGGCGGCATTCGTCCCAGCCCCAAAAACCCAAACAACGCAATTCGTTAGCGTTCGTTAACCATGCTTTTTTGTTCCCCATTAATCTTAATCGCTTACCACGTTGGCTGAAGCACCTGGGCGGTGCCATGAATTGAAGGCGGGTTAGGGGAATTAATCCATGCGCAAAAAAGCTGTAATGTGGGTGTGGGCAGGGTTGCTTTGCATGATCCTGGTCGTGGCATCTCAACCGGTGGGATTGAACGCACAGTTCACATTTGGACTTGCCGGTGTGGGCGTCATGTTGATGATCCGCGTTTTGAAACTGCGCGGTGCCTGGATGCACATGTTCCTGGCCATCGCTGCTGCGATTGTGTTCCGCTATATGTATTGGCGCTTCACATCCACGCTCCCGCCCATCAGCGATCCGGTGAACTTCTTCTTTGGCTTCCTCTTGTTTGCCGCAGAGCTTTATTCCGTATCCATGTTGGCCATCAGCTTTTTCATCGTGTCCGACCCGATTGAGCGCAAAGACGCGCCTTTGATGGGACCGGCAGAGGAATGGCCTACCGTTGATGTGTTCGTGCCTTCTTATAACGAAGATCTGGAATTGGTTGGCACGACGCTGGCCGCCGCCAAGAATCTTGATTATCCGGCAAATAAGCTGAACGTCTTTTTGCTGGACGATGGCGGTACGGATCAAAAATGTAATGATGCCGACCCGGCCAAAGCCCGTGAAGCCCGCGAGCGCCGCGCCGAAATGCAGGCATTTTGCGAAGAACTGGGTGTTCAATACCTCACTCGTGCACGTAACGAGCACGCCAAGGCCGGCAATCTGAACGCCGGGCTGGAACGCTCCAATGGCGATCTGGTTGTCGTATTCGATGCTGACCACGCGCCAACACGGGATTTCCTGCGCTACACCGCAGGACATTTCCAGCGCGATCCCCATCTGTTTTTGGTTCAGACACCCCATTTCTTCCTCAATCCCGATCCGGTTGAGAAGAACCTGGAAACATTCCAGCGCATGCCGTCTGAAAACGAGATGTTCTATTCCGTCATCCAGAAGGGCCTGGACAAATGGAACGGCACATTCTTCTGCGGTTCTGCTGCTGTGCTCAGCCGTCGCGCCCTGGAACTCACCAATGGGTTCTCCGGCCAGTCGATTACGGAAGATTGTGAAACGGCGCTGGAACTGCACACAAAAGGGTGGAATTCACTCTATGTGGACCGGCCCATGATTGCGGGTCTCCAGCCGGAGACATTCTCTGCATTTATCGGCCAGCGTGCGCGCTGGTGCCAGGGAATGCTGCAAATCCTGATGCTGAAAAAGCCCATGTTCCGCAAGGGTTTGACCATGTCTCAGCGCGTGGCTTACACGTCCAGCCCCCTGTTTTGGCTGTTCCCATTGTCGCGCATGACATTCATGATTGCGCCAGCCCTTTACGTGTTCTTCGATCTCCAGATTTACAATGCGTCCCTGCAGGAATTCATCGCCTATACGATGTTCTTCCTCATCTCCAATGTGGTCGTGCAGAACATGGTCTATGGCACCGTGCGCTGGCCCTGGATTTCTGAATTGTATGAATATGTTCAGTCGATCTATCTGGCAAAATCGATTGCCTCCGTTGTCATCAACCCGCGTGCCCCTTCATTTCAGGTGACTGCCAAGGGTGAAACTCTGGAAGAGAATTATCTTTCTCCAATGGCATGGCCTTATTTCGCGATGTTCGGCTTCCTTGCCGCAACGACCGGGTGGGCACTGTGGCGCATCGCCTTTGAAGGCACCTCCAACGAGTTGCTGCTCATTGTGACGCTGTGGAGTGTCTTTAACCTGGCCATTGGTGGTGTTGCATTGGGTGTGGTGTCCGAACGCCGTGAGCGCCGCCGCCACTATCGCCTGACAACTGAACGCCGTGGTGACTTGCATACCGGTGGTGCTGTATATCCGGTGATTGTGGATGATTGTTCCATCGGCGGCATGCGTCTGCGCCCACTGGAAGGCATGATCCCGTTCAACACGCGCAATGATGCCGTGTCCAAACTTGTGCTGCACACCGGTTCTTCCGGCGGCAATGGGTATCCGCTCAAGGTCGCCATGAAATGGTCGTCAACCGACGAGCAGGGCCCGTCCTATGGTGTGGGATTTGCCGGGTTAAGCGCAGTAGATCGCCGTGCGGTTGCGTCTATCCTGTATCCCAACAGCGAAACGCTTGAGACCATCCGCACCCGCCGCCATACCGGTCGCAGTGTATCCTCCGGCACATTCGAGTTCCTGTTCTGGTCGATTTACCAGACGTTCCGGGGGTTGGGCTATGCCCTCAACGCCCTGCGCGGGTCGCGGCGCAAACCGGCAACACCGGCAACACCGGTTGTCGCAAAACAGGCCGAAGAGGCCCCGGTTGCACCCCTGGTGCGGGCATCCTGAGCCCGGCCACCTGCCTGATTAACGCCCCAAATTAGCCTTTTGAAACGGAAACGATTGTGTCCAAAAAGCAGTTCTTCACCACTTTACTTTGCTCCACACTTCTGGCCGGAACGCTGGGAAACCTATCCGCTTTCGCCCAGGAAGGCGTGATTGAAAAAGAACCGGAAATGGCACTGGAAGTGTTGCGCAAACTCAAGCGCAACCCGTCAATCGCCCATTCAATGGATGCGCGCAATGACGCTTTGTTGACCACCGGTTCCGTGGTTAAGGACAAAGGCCTGGACCGGGTTTTGTACCACCTGCCAGCCAATGAGCAGGGCTTGCGCCTGGGTGGTGAAACGGCGGCCAAGGAATGGCCCGTCTACATTGCCCGCCAGCAATTGGATGGCCCTGTGACTTTCCGTCTGGCTTACAAGAATGCTGTTTCGGTGATGCCTGAAGCTTCCAACATTGCCATTGAAGTCAATGGCGTCATGGTTGGAAAACGGCCCATACAATCGCCCAACCGCAGCCACACATTGTCGTTCAACGTGCCGAACCACATTTTGGTGCCGGGCTATAATTCGGTGCGCGTGTTGGCACGTCAGCGCCACCGGGTTGATTGCTCGATTGATGCCACCCATGAATTATGGACCGATATCGATCCCACACGCACTGGCTTTGTGTTCGGCAAGGGCAACAGCGCCCTTAACTCACTTGATGCCATTGCAGCACTTGCGCGCAGCAAGGGGGGGCAAATCCGCCTGCGTGTCATGTCTGGTGACATGTCCGACCCTCACCATGTGGGGCGGGCTATTTTGCTGGCGCAACACACGGCGGTTTACGCCGATTTTCAAAATGCGTTGGTGGAAGTTGCCGACGGGCAGGGCCGTGGCCCGGGCCTCGACATATTCACCGGCACATCACAGCAGCTGGCGGCCATTGCACCACAATATGCAAAAGCGGTGCGTGATAATTCTTCGCTGCAAATATTGTCGCGGGACGGGGATGAGCGGGTTGCCATAATCCTGCTAACCGATGCCGCGATGGAAGAGGCGCAATTCCGCAAAAAGCTGGCCATGACCTTCCCCAAACGCACCGCGCGGGGCAGTGCCCAGGGCTTGCAGGCCGCCGCGCGCGCGCGCAGCAATTCGGTTGCCGAAGGTCAGGCAGTTTCCTTTGAAAATCTCGGTTTCCAAAGTGAAGAATTTGACGGTCGCCTGTTCCGCAAATCCATGCAGGTGAGCTTGCCATCAGACTATTTCGCCGCCGACTATAATCAGGCGGAAATGCACCTGGCGACTGGCTATTCGGCTGGGCTGGACCGCAACAACAAATTTATCATCCGCGTCAACGGCGTCACCGTGACCGGCTTTGCGCTCAGCAAGGCCTCCGGTCATGTGTTTAAAAACAAGATGTTGCGTTTGCCGCTTTCCGCATTTCGCCCCGGCACCAATGAAGTTGAACTTGAGGTGCAGCTGGCAAAATCCACAGACGGCGAATGCGCGCCGCGTGCTCAAATCGGCGACACCAAGCGGTTTGTGATTTCAGGCAAATCAACCTTGAGTTTCCCGCGACTGGCCCACCTGGCCAAACTGCCGGATCTGGCCGGAACCGTCACATCCGGTTTCCCTTATATTATTGCAGGCAAGGCGCAGCCCACGCTCATTTCCGTACCCAATCCGGGCCGGGGCGATTTATCGGCAGCGGCAAGCCTTGCCACCCAGATTGCGGTGAAAGCGGGCGTGCCGCTGGACTTCGAACTCAGCTACAGCGCGCCGAAAGACAGTCAGAAAAACGCCATCATCATTGGCGCTTATCCCGAATTGCCGCGCAAGATTGCCCAATCAATCACAGGCATTGACCGCAGTGCCTTTGAAACCGCCTGGGCACCGGGGCTTGATCTGAACCCCACACGGCAAGTGGCGGGCACCGAGTGGAATTCAGCCGGTATCGACTACACGACGACGGCTGGAGTTTCCGCAAACGAGACGGGTTTCGGGTCGTCGGTTGTAAAGCCTGCTGCGCCATTGAAGGTGGCAATTGCGCAACCGTCGAGCGACATTCTCGACAGTTGGGGCAATGGCGATCAGGTCACGGATGAAGCCTTGCCGGAAAATCTGGGGTTCTCGGCTCAGGTTAAAAAGCTCGTGTCTTCGACCTTTGGTCTCAACAGCGTTCGCAAAACTGAAACGCCGATGATCACCAATCCAAACTCCGACATATTGTTGTCCCAGCGCCTGTCGCCAAATGATGATCAAGGGGTGTGGACGGTCATGACGGGCCGCAATGAACTGGCCCTGAAATCCGGCGTGTCGCTGCTTTCCAAACCTTCTGTTCTGGCAAGGGTGACCGGCGAAACTGTTGCCATCAACGGCATTGACCGCACAGTAACCTCTACGATCACAGCGCAGAATTTTGTGCAGGTTCGCGGATTTTCCTTGCGCAATGCGCATCTCATCGTCGCGGGCTGGTTCTCCAACAACCACTTTATCTACACGCTGCTCATGCTGTCAGGCTTGCTCGTCGGTGGGTTCGTAACCTCGCGTCTTTTGTCGACGCTCGGTGTCCAGGTGGACAAAGAGGGGGACGAAACCAATGCTGCTTAGGAAATCTAATTCGCTGCTAGGGGGATTATTGCTGGGCGCTGCTTTGACCTTACCAGTTTGGTCGAACGCTCATGCGGTCACCAATCCGGTTGCCGGGACGCTGGATAAGGCGGGCTTGTGGGAAACCTATAAGAGCCGGTTTATACGCAATAGCGGTCGCGTTGTGGATACAGCCAATAAGGGCATCAGCCATTCCGAAGGGCAGGGGTTTGCCATGATCATGGCGGTTGCTGCCAATGATCGTGCAGCATTTGAACGCATCTGGGGATTTACCAAATCCGAACTGGGTGTACGTAAAGACGCCCTGTTTGCCTGGAAATGGACCCCGCGCCGCCTGGTCCATGTGCGTGACAAAAACAATGCCTCGGACGGCGATATTCTCATCGCCTGGGCGTTGTTGGAAGCCGGCGAAGCAGGCTTTGGGGATGGATATACCAAACAGGCCTATTCGATTCTGAAATCCCTGCGCAAGGTTTTTCGCCAGGACGCAGTCTATGGCAAGATCATCATGCCTGCGGTGTTTGGTTTCACTGCCGATCACCATTCGGGCCGCGATGTGGTAAACCTGTCCTATTGGGTTTATCCAGCCTTTGAGCGCATCGCCCAGATCACCGGCGAGAAGAGCTGGCTGAGCCTGCGTCAAAGCGGCGACAAATTGCTGTACCACGCCAGTGCCAACCGTGCGGGACTTCCCTCGGACTGGACAACAATCCGCCGCCGCAATGGGGATGTTTCCACATCGGCAAAATTCGGTTCGCAATTCTCCTATAACGCCATTCGTGTGCCGCTTTACCTGGCCTGGGCAGGTACGGGCAGTGCAGAACCGCTCATGCGCCTGCAGAAAAACTGGGTGCAGCGCCCACGTGGCCTGCAACAGGTTGATATTAAAAGGAATCGCGCCAAAGGCCGGTTTGATGGCCTGGGATATAAGGCTGTGGCTGCCGTTGTAGACTGCGCACTTGATGGCACAGCTTTTCCCGCCAATCTGCGCACCAAACTCGATAAACATTATTACCCCGCCAGCCTGCATCTGCTGTCGGTGATTGCGACGAAGCAAAGGTATCCACAATGCTGGTAACGCCCCCACACACTAAACGCCGCATCTTGCGTTCTAAATCACTGTTGATCGCGTCCGCATTGGCGCTGGCAGCTTCCGCCAGTGCGATTGCCGAGGAACTGCCAGCCGGGGAAATCATATCCCAGGTGGCAGCACTGAACACGCAGCCGATTGTTGAGCGCCCAAATCTTGGCTCGACTTTCGTCAACGGGGCCCGTCCTGACGTATCGGCGTTGCGCTATTATGCCGTGCGCGGCGAGCAACAGCGCGTCCAGTCGGAAATTCGTCGGCTGAAGGGATTATACCCAAACTGGAAACAGCCAGAGAATATATTTGCCGATGATTCCGGCGAGGAAAAACCCCTTTGGGATCTCTATGCAAAGGGGGATATCTCCACGCTCAAAGCCAAGATGAGCGAAATGGCAAAGCAAGTGGCCGGTTACGTGCCGTCCCACGAATTGATCAGCAAACTGGAACAGCGTGAAAACCGCAGTGTGATTGCCAATTCCTGGAAGTCGAAAGACTGGGATGGCGTGATTGCCAGCGCCAACGCCAATCCAGGACTGCTCACCGGTGATGACATCGAAGTCATCTGGTTTGTGGCCGAAGCCTATGCCCAAAAAGAGCGTCCCCAGGAAGCCACAGAAGCCTTTGGTGCGGCGCTGGCAATTGCGAAAAGTGCCGAAGAACGCCGCGCGACAATGCAAAAGGCCGCTATTTTGCTGACCAGCGATCAGGCGCTTTCTTTGCTGCGCGCCAATCCGACTTTGGCTCAGGATAAAGGTCTGGTAGGCGAAACCGAAGACGCGATTATTCGTGGTGCCTTGGCCCGCAGTGCTGAACTGGGTGTACCGTTTGCGCCCAAATTGAAGGAACGGGTTGAGAAGTTTTCCCAGCGCGTCATCAAGTCAGGTTCGCAAACCGATGCGGTGCTGCTGGCCTGGTCGAATTTTGGTCAAAGCAATTGGGCTGACTCTCTAAAATGGTTCGAAATCGCCATGAAGGGCGAGAAGAACGTCAAAGCGACCGAAGGTGCTATCATGAGCGCCATGCGCCTTGGCGATCTGGCCAAAGCGTCTTCGCTGGCCAATGCCTGGCGCGATACTTCGCCTGAAATTGGTGCGCTGTTCATCAGCATTTATGCGCCTAATCTGTTGCAGACCAAGCCCGTGGCACTCGACCCGGAATTCCTGGCCACCTATGCGGCCAAAACATCCCAGTTGAAAAACGGGGAAGGGGCGGAAGCCCTGGGTTGGTATGCCTATAATGTGGCCCAGCTTGATGCGGCCCGCGCATGGTTTGGCAAAGCCATTGCTTGGGAAGAAACCGAGACCGCGGCCTTTGGCGCAGCGCTGACGGAAGTGCGCGCAAAAAATCGCACAGCTTTTTCTGCGTTGCAGGTTCAGTTTGGCGGAAAATACGAAAAAGTTGCCAAGTTGAAATATACCGTTGCGGCCAGGAAAAAGGGCAAGGTGCGCGTTTCACGTCGCTCGCGGGCAGCGACCCAGGCTGGACGTTTGCGCGGTCGCATTGCCAAGCTTCAATCCAGCAAACAATTCGGCAAATGTCTTCAGGAAAGCCGGCGCTTGCGCCAGTTCGGCCCGCTGAAATCGGCTGACCACGAAATGCGCGGCTGGTGCCTGATGGGCGCCAAGCGGCCTGCCGAAGCTGAACGGGCCTTTGCAGCCGCAGTCGCACGCGGTGGAAAATCCACAAATCCGTCCGCCTATGGACGGGCGCTCGCATCATTGCGGGCAGGGAAGACCAACCTGGCGTTGACAATCGCCAACTCGAGCCAGCTGACCAAGAAACAGCGCCGGGTTATCGATCTGGAACTGCTGACCCAGCGCGCCAGGGCGGCCTTCGCCAATCAGGACTATGCAGCGGTAATCCACGCATTGGACAGCCGGGCAAAACTCACTCCTGAACCCCGTGATCTGACCGTCATGCGGGGCTGGGCCCATTACAATACGGGCAGGCTCAACAGCGCACATCAGATCTTTGCTCTGATCGACCAGCAATTGTCGACACGCGATTCCCGTCGTGGGCTGCAAAGTGTGACCCGCAAGATGAACGAGAAAGTGGATGGGGGCTAAAGGCTGACGATTTGATTGGCACACAGCACCACCAAAATGAAATACCCGGCAAATGGGGCGGAATATGATGACTACTGAAAACACAGCAACAACAATCAAAATGCCTAACCTGGCATTTGTATCGGTCGCTGCACTCGCCTTGACCGGTTGCAATCAGGCCCTGATCCCTGATCTGACCACGACCGGTTCTGTGTTCGGCGCGGCTCAGTCGAGCGCCTATGAACACACCTTGTCGCAAAAGCGTCCGGTGCAGGAAGCCTTTATGCGCCTGCCGGAAGGGGGGCAGGATGTCATTGAGGTGAATGAAACCCGCTTTGCAAATGGTGTGCAACAAAACATCATTTATCGCGGCGACCATTCCACCGTTGGTGAAAACAATGCCCAGGTTCGCATGGTGCTCCACAAAGTATGGCCCAAGCCGAAGGGGGCCATATTGAAAGTGGCTCCGACCACGCAAAGTGCGATCCGTGCAGAAATGAACCGCGCCATTCCTGGCGTTAAAATGCGCTTTTCCAATCAGTTGAATTCAAACCCCTATGGCCCGTTTGGCTATGCAATCGGCAATGCCGGGGGTGGGGTGCGCTGTATTTACGGATGGCAACACCTGCGCGGCAATGGATACCAGCCTTGGGGCATTTTCACGCAGAATTCCAAGAAGCCGGAAATGTCTGTGCGTCTGCGCGTGTGCCGTGGTGGTGTAACAACGCAGCAATTGGTCAGCCTGATGCGCCGTTTGCGCATTGAAGCCGACCCCAGCCGTGTGCAACAGCCCGCTGCCGTTTCATGGAATGCCGGTCCCGGCGGAATTTCCAGCACGGCTTTGCCCGGCGCTGAACAGGTTGGTTATGTGTCTGACCCAACGCTGAACTATCAGCCCCAGGGCATTGACGAAGCCCCTGTGAGGGCGGTTGCCGCACCAAAGCGCAAAAGCCCGATACGGAAATCTGAGCGCAGATCCGTGCGCACAACCAGCGCGCCTGCCAATATTGTTGCAAAAGCTGCGCCCGCTGCCCCCACAATTGCGGTGGCACCGATTCCTGTGCCGAACACAACTGCGTCAGCTGTCGCGCTGGCTCCAAGCCCGGTAACGCCAAATGCGGCGAAGAAGACTGTCAGCGCGGCTGTCGCTCCAACCGCGATTGCCCCGCTGCAACCATTGCCCGCTGGGGCGGCAAAAACCTTCGTTGTGCCATTGCCCAACTAGTTGCGCCCATTATGACTGGGGTGCCGCTCCACGCAGCATATCGCTGACAGCGCGGCACCTGTCGATAAAGCCTCGCGAAGTGCGATAATCAGCATTGCGTTCAGACATCGTGGACGTATCAACGCTGCCAAACAACCTTCCGGGGCGCGGTGTCATTACCGCCACCCGGTCGCATAGATACACACTTTCAAACACGCTATGGGTGACAAACAGCAGGGCAAACCCATCACGGGCCTGACGTTTCAGAAGAAGGTCGTTCAGGCGGTGGCGGGTCATTTCATCCAGCGCCGCAAACGGCTCATCCATCAACAATATGTCAGGGTCGGTCACCAAGGCGCGTGCAATCGACACCCGCATTTGCATGCCGCCAGACAATGTGGCGGGCAGGGCATCAGCAAAACCATCAAGCTCCACCTGTTGCAGCAGGCGCATGATCTGGTCCCGCGACGCGGCGCGGGATTGGCCCTGCAATTGTAACGGCGTCCAGATGTTATCGAAGACGGATTTCCAGGGCAGCAATGTTGGATTTTGAAAGACAAATCCCAATGCGCCCCTGTCACGGGCTGCACAAATAACATCACCACCACTGGCTGTTTCAAGCCCGGCCAGAATGCGCAACAAAGTGGATTTTCCACACCCCGATGGTCCCAGCAGGCTCACCCTCTCGCCCTGTGACACATCCAGATCAAAGCCGGCCACCGCTTCAATGCCGGAGTTAAAAATCTTGCTCACATTGCGAAATTTTGCTGCAGCCAAGAAGAATAAATCCGATTTTGCCGCACCGTCTGTGGAAAACACTTTTTCCCGCTGAACAATTGGCGATTGATGTTCCATTCGCCTTGCTATAGGCCACGAGCCAACAATTTTATCAAGTTGATGAAATGCCGTTTGAACGGCTGGGGTATAGTAAGCGTATCGTATGATCACCATCGAATCTGTGGCCAAGCAATTCGGCGGCGTGCGCGCTGTTGATAATGCGTCGATGCACATCGCGAAGGGATCGATCACAGGTCTGATCGGTCCAAATGGCGCTGGCAAGACAACATTGTTCAATATTGTTGCCGGGCTCTTTCCGCCAACATCAGGTCATGTCTATCTCGATGGCGAAGATGTGACCGGCCTGCCGCCCCATGAATTGTTTGCCAAGGGCATGTTGCGCACCTTCCAGATTGCCCATGAATTTTCCACGCTCAGCGTGATCGAAAACCTGATGATGGTTCCCAGTGACCAACTGGGAGAGCAGATATGGAATTCCTGGTTCCGTCGTGGCCAGGTCGCCCGACAGGATGCTGAAATTCGCGATCGCGCGCTGGATGTGCTGGAATTTCTCAAGCTCACCCATCTGATCGATGAACGCGCGGGCAATCTTTCTGGCGGGCAAAAGAAGCTGCTTGAACTGGGCCGCACCATGATGGTGGATGCCAAGGTTGTGTTGCTCGACGAGGTGGGGGCAGGCGTCAACCGTACCTTGCTGGGCGAAATCGGGGACGCCATCGTGCGGTTGAACGAAGAGCGCGGCTACACTTTTTGCATGATCGAACATGACATGGATTTCATATCCCGCATGTGTGATCCCGTCATCGTCATGGCAGAAGGAACTGTATTGGCGCAGGGGACAGCCCAGGAAGTCCAGTCAAATGAACAGGTCATCGAGGCCTATCTGGGCCGGGGATTGAAGAATAAGCCCAAGCGCAAAGCAGGGGGCGTCTGATGTATCTGGAAGCCGAAAATCTGATCGGTGGCTATGGTGGCGCTGACATTCTCAAAGGCTGTTCTTTGGGCGTGGAAAAGGGTGAAATCGCCGTCATCGTTGGCCCCAATGGCGCAGGCAAATCCACGGCCATGAAGGCCATGCTGGGCATGTTGGACATTCGTGAAGGAAGTGTGGTTCTCAACGGTGAAGACATCACCCGCCTTTCTCCCCAGGACCGGATTGCCAAGGGCGTTGCCTTTGTGCCGCAAACCGCCAACGTGTTTACCGGCATGAGCGTTGAAGAAAATCTGGAAATGGGCGCATTTTTGCGCACCGATGATTTCACCGGGACGATGGAAGAAATCTACACGCTGTTTCCAATCCTGAAAGAAAAGCGCCGCCAGATGGCAGGCGAGCTTTCAGGCGGTCAGCGCCAGCAGGTTGCAGTCGGGCGTGCCTTGATGACGCAACCTTCGGTATTGATGCTGGACGAACCGACTGCTGGCGTGTCGCCCATCGTGATGGATGAATTATTCGACCGTATTCTTGAAATTCGCGAAACCGGTGTGGCGATTCTGATGGTTGAGCAAAATGCCCGTCAGGCGCTGAACATCGCGGACCGCGGATATGTGCTGGTCACGGGCGAAAACCGCTTTACTGACACGGGGGAGGCCCTGTTGGCCGACCCTGAAGTGCGCAAAAGCTTTCTGGGCGGATAGACATGATCGATTTTCTCAACGCCTTCGTCCTGTTCTCCAATTTCGTGCTGGTGCCCGGCATAGCCTATGGTGCCCAACTCGCGCTCGGTGCATTGGGCATCACGCTGCTGTACAGCATTTTGCGATTTGCCAATTTCGCCCATGGCGACCTCATGGCATTTGGCACAATGGCTGTGATCCTGTTCACATGGTTGTTTCAATCCTGGGGCATTTCGTTTGGCCCTTTGCCAACAGCCTTGCTGGCGCTGCCGTTTGGTATTGCCATTACCGCCATATTGGTGCTGCTGACCGACCGGTTTGTGTACCGGCATTATCGTGAGATCAAAGCCGTGCCGATCCGCATGGTCATGGCGTCCGTGGGCGTTATGTTCCTGATGAATGGCCTGGTGCGTTTCATCATCGGCCCTAACGACCAGAATTTCATGGATGGCGAGCGCTTCATCATCAAGGCGCGGGCGTTCAAGAACGCCACCGGGCTGAACGAAGGGCTGGCACTTAAATCTTCCCAGGCGCTGACCATCATTGTGGCCATCATTCTTGTCTCGGCACTGTTTTGGTTCCTCAACCGCACCCGCACGGGCAAATCCATGCGGGCATTTTCCGATAATGAAGACCTGGCGCTGCTGTCGGGGATTTCTCCCCAAAAAGTGGTGACTGTCACATGGATCATTGCCGCGGCTTTGGCGACGGTTGCCGGTGTGCTGTATGGCCTCGATAAAAGCTTCAAACCTTTCACCTATTTCCAGCTCTTGTTGCCCATGTTCGCAGCCGCAATCGTGGGCGGAGTAGGGCACCCGGTTGGCGCAATCCTGGGTGGCTTTGTTGTGGCGTTTTCGGAAGTCACTGTGACCTATGCCTACAAGAAGCTGTTCACCTATCTGCTGCCCGCTGATTATGCGCCGGAAGGGCTGCTTCAATTGCTGTCCACCGACTATAAGTTTGCGGTTTCATTCATCATCCTCGTAGTCGTGCTGCTGGTACGACCGACCGGGCTTTTGAAAGGCAAAGTGATATGAGCAATGCCCTGCGCGCGATGACAGGCTTCGGCATCATCGGAATTTTGCTGATTGGGGTTGGCATGTTCCAGTCGTGGAACGTGGCTCTGGCCATATTCAACCTTTGCCTTATTTCAGGGGTCATGGCGCTGGGCGTGAATATCCAATGGGGATATGCGGGCTTGTTCAATGTGGGGATCATGGGCTTTGCCGCTGTTGGTGGCGTGGCCGCCATGCTCACCTCCCAGCCGATCATTTATTCTGCCTGGCAGGCTGGCGGCACGGGAATTCTGGTTTCCCTTGTCATGGTGCTGATTTTAGCAGCAGCGATGATATTTTTAAGCCGCAAGATGCGGGCGGGCTGGGCCAAGAATATTGTGATGGTCGCCCTGGCGGTTGGCGGATATATCACCATTCGAAATGTCTTTGATCCCGCAGTCCTTGCCATTGAGTCCGACAATCCGGCCAAGTCTGGCTATTTGGGCGGTCTTGGCCTGCCGATCCTGTTTTCATGGCTCATTGGCGGTGTGTTTGCTGCCGGTGTGGCGTGGATCATCGGTAAGATTGCGCTTGGCTTGCGCTCTGACTATCTGGCGATCGCCACCCTTGGAATTTCCGAAATCCTCATCGCAATGATGAAGAATGAAGATTGGCTCACCCGGGGCGTGAAAAATGTTACCGGCCTTGAGCGCCCGGTTCCCTATGAATTATCGCTTCAGGAAAGCCCGCGCTTTATCAGCTGGGTAGAATGGTTCAATTCATCCTCCCTAAGCGGCCTGAGTGATGATGCCCGGGCGGAGCGGTTGCGCCAACTGGTGGTCGAAGGCTCCAGCATTTTCGTCAAACTGTGCTATTCCGGCCTGTTTCTGTCGGTCTTGTTGATCGTCCTGGCGCTATGCGTTTTGGCGCTGGCATCGCCCTGGGGCCGCATGGTCCGCGCCATTCGCGACAATGAAATATCGGCCGCTGCCATGGGCAAGAATGTCACCCGGCGGCATCTGCAGATTTTCGTATTGGGTTCGGCGGTGGTCGGCATTGCCGGCGCCATGCTGACAACCCTGGATGGCCAGTTCACGCCAAGCACCTATCAGCCCCTGCGCTATACGTTCCTGATCTGGGTTATGGTGATCGTTGGCGGCTCAGGCAATAATCTGGGCTCCGTTCTGGGAGCCTTCATCATTTGGTTTGTCTGGATCGAGGCGGAACCGGCCGGCAATTGGCTGATGGAAAACGGAACAGCGTGGCTGGGAGATGACAGCGGGCTGCGGGCGCATCTGGTGGATTCAGCCCAACATATGCGATTGATGATTTTGGGATTGGTGATGCTGCTCGTGATGCGTTACTCTCCTGGAGGAATTCTGCCGGAAAGGACCAGGCAGAACTAAGTTCGGCGGATTAACCCAGTCATTAAATGATTCATTCTCCAGTTGATCTGGAATGGATAAATGGTTGAGAATACCCGCTGGAACGACTGAAATGATCCAAACAATGGATCTGGATAAACTGCCCCATTCGGGCGAACGGGAGACTAAATTATGAAAAAGCTGCTTTTGGCATCGACCATTCTTGCAGGCCTAACCGGCGCTGCATTTGCAGATGGTCACGAAGTGAAAATGGGTGTGATTTTGGGCTTTACTGGCCCTATTGAATCGCTGACCCCAGATATGGCTGCTGCCGCTGAATTGGCAATGTCTGAAACCGCTGGCAAAGTGCTCGACGGTAAAACCATTGTTCCGGTGCGCGGTGATTCAACCTGCACCGATGCCGCTGCTGCGACTGCGGCTGCAGAACGTTTGATCACAGCTGAAAATGTTGTGGGCATCATGGGCGCGGATTGCTCCGGCGTGACCACGTCAATCGTCAACAATGTGGGCGTGCCAAATGGCGTCACCATGGTTTCTCCATCGGCCACATCGCCTGCGCTGTCTACAATTGAAGACAAGGGCTTTTTCTTCCGCACCGCACCATCCGATGCGCGTCAGGGACAGGTGCTTGCCGACATTCTCAAAGACAAGGGCATCACCAAGGTTGCTGTGACGTTCACCAACAACGACTACGGTAAGGGTCTTGCAGAATCTTTCGCTGCTGCTTTCCAGGCAACAGGCGGTTCCATTGCCATCAGCGCAGCCCATGAAGATGGCAAAGCCGACTATTCCGCAGAAGTGGGCGCACTGGCTGCAGCTGGAGCAGAACATCTTGCTGTGTTCGGCTATGTGGATCAGGGCGGCAAAGGCATCATCCAGACATCGCTCGACACGGGTGCATTCGACAAGTTCATCCTTGCAGATGGCATGATCGGCGATTCGCTGATCGCCGCAATCGGCAAAGACCTTGAAGGCACAATCGGCACATTGCCGGGTTCGGAATCCGACGGCGCTGCCAAGTTCAAGGAAGTGGCAACTGCTGGTGGTTTGGCCAAAAATGATGGTCCGTTCATGCCAGAATCCTATGATGCTGCCGCGTTGATGATCCTGGCAATGCAGGCTGCCGGTTCCACAGACCGTGCTGCAATTCAGGGCAAAATGATGGATGTTGCCAACGCACCAGGAGAGAAAATTCTCCCAGGTGAGCTGGTTAAGGCGCTTGATATCCTCAAGTCCGGTGGTCAGGTCGACTATGAAGGCGCGTCCAACGTGACCTTCACCGAAGTTGGCGAAGCCGCTGGTTCCTATAAAGAACTCGTTGTAAAAGACGGCAAGTTCGAAACAGTCAAAGTGCGCTAAACACCCAAACTGATATTGTATCTGATACCCGGCGGGCTATGCTCGCCGGGTATTTTTTTGTCCATTTCCAATTGCCCAGGATCACTCGATGACCAAACGAACCGGTGCCCAACTGCTCGTTGAATGCCTGCTTGCCCAGGATGTGGACATGGGTTTTGGCGTACCGGGCGAAAGCTATCTTGCCGTATTGGACGCCCTGTATGACGTGTCCAATTCCTTCAGATTCATCAATTGCCGCAATGAAGGTGGCGGCGCGTTCATGGCGGAAGCCTATGGCAAGCTGACAGGCAATCCCGGCATCCTGTTTGTCACCCGTGGGCCAGGGGCCACCAATGCCTCCATCGGCATCCACACCGCAATGCAGGACTCAACGCCCATGGTGGTGTTTGTTGGTCAGATTGAAACATCCATGCGGGGGCGGGAGGCGTTTCAGGAACTCGACTACAAGGCCGTGTTTGGCACAATGGCCAAATGGGTCGTGGAAATTGATGATGCCGACCGTGTGCCTGAACTCATTTCACGCGCCTTCTCCATGGCAATTTCGGGCCGGCCCGGCCCGGTAGTGGTGGCGCTGCCGGAAGACATGCTGGTGCAGGAAACCCAGGCGGTGCCCCGCGGCAAGGTGCAGCCGGTGCGGCCGCTAATTGTCGAGTCCCAGGCCCAGGCCATCATGTCACGCCTGGCGGCTGCCCAGCGGCCCGTTGTCGTCGTGGGTGGTGCTGCCTGGAATGATGCCGGGCGTGCAGCGCTGCAAAAATTTGTGGCAGATAATGATTTGCCGGTCATTGTCACCTTCCGCAGTCAGGATCTGATCGACAATCGCAGTCCCAATTACATCGGCGACGCCGGGTTTGGCCTGGCACCGGAAATCCGCACTTTTCTCAGTGAAAGCGACTTGATCATCGCCATCAATGTGCGCTTTGGGGAAACGCTGACAGACGGCTATCGCCTGTTTGACCCGGCCCATTTTGACAAACAACTGATCCATATCCACATCTCGGAAGCCGAGTTGAACAAGGTGTTTCAGGCCGACCTGGCAGTCATGTCCTGTCCCAATGCTGCCCTGTCGGCGCTCGCCGCCCAGCCACCGGTCCAGAATTCTCCCTGGGGCGCGCGCACCATTGTGGCGCGCACGGCATGGGAAAAAGCGCTCATTCCAGCAGAACAACCGGGCACCGTTGATATGGGTGTGATCATGGCCCATCTGCGCGAAACCATCCCCGCCGATACGATTGTCACCAATGGGGCAGGCAACTTTGCCATTTGGCCGGGGCGGTATCTCTACTATGGCCCAAATGAAGCAGGCCAGGTGGCGCGGCTGATTGGTCCCCAGGCCGGCTCCATGGGGGCAGGGGTGCCGGCAGCGGTCACCGCCAAACTTGTTGATCCGTCTCGTTTTGTCCTGTGTTTCGCCGGAGATGGCGATTTCCAGATGAACGGCATGGAACTCGCAACCGCCATGCAATATGGCGCAGCGCCCGTCATATTATTGCTCAACAACGGCACTTACGGAACAATCAGAATGCACCAGGAACGCGAATACCCAGGCAGGGTCAGCGCCACTGACTTGGTCAACCCGGATTTTGTTGCGCTGGCGAGCGCATTTGGCTTCTACAGCGAACGGGTTGAACGCACCGAAGACTTTCAGGCGGCTTTCAAAAGGGCTACGCAGGCCCCAAGAGGCGCATTACTGGAACTGATGATCGATCCTGAAGGCATTTCGCCAAGGGCGACCATCAGCGGATTGCGCGCTGCTGCTCAATAACGGTACGCTGGACAGCCTTAGAGCGTTTTTCACTCAAGTGGAAACTCTGGGAGGCATATGCCGACCCGGTGTATTGCGCCGCGCCTGCGCAGTGAAAGGCGAAGCCTGACAGCGTGAGCACAAATTTAAATCTAGAGTGATTCAAGCTAAGCTTGAAGCACTCTAAGGGCACCGCAGTTCACAAATACCAAACGCCCAGTCGCTTCATACTCTGGATTTTGACTTCAATATTGGCAGTCCAGCTCATGTGGGCAAGAATGCTGCTTTTAGGGACGGTTCCCCCATTCACCAGCAGATGGCCATTGGTATATTCCATTTCGGCTAACTGAGCCGTGCGCAACCCTTTCTCACGCAGGTAGCTGACGATCGTATTAATCAGGCGTTGCTCCTTACCTTCAACCAGAATTTGCCCGTAATTGGTGAAGACCTGATCCCACGCATAGCGGGTGAACGCATTGTTTTTCAGATATATGAAACCGGAATTATAGTTCAGCGGCTGGTTTATCACGCCGGGGCCATCATACATGAACATCATGTCGAGGCTTTCGCGGTCGGCGGTTTTCTGCAAATCATCCCGTGGGTCACGATACCAAACCATATCCATGTCCTGTCGGATGTAGTCCCCGTCAATTTCCAGCATGTCCTGAACCATGGCGATCTTTGCAAATATGATCCGGCGAAAGTCCTCGTCACCAAATTGCTGGTTGGCTTCAACGGGGATTTCACCATAGGAGTGGCCGTCAAAATAGGTCTGGAACCCCATTCTGCGCGCCAGTACGTCTGCCTGTGCATCGGTTGGGAAGATTAACGTACAGCTTCGGCTGTTGATATTACGGCGCTCGCACGAGACCACCCAGTTTTCAAACATGTGCCGATAGCCCCAATTGAACATGGACAAAACGACAGGCCCGTCATCAAGTTGCGCACGAATTTGAGCCAGTCGGGTCAAACGCGACTTCCGATCTGCCTGAAACGCTGAAAGATATGGTTCGGCAAGGTCTCTGCCGGTATCCGTCTGGCCCATCAATGCCACCTCAATGGCCGGTGGGGCAGTTAGCGCTGCGATGTCGCGGTGCGCCAATGTCGACTGAATTGGGACAAAATCATTGGCACAGGGCAGGCCGTGATCATGGTTGGCGCGGCTGATGCAATAGCGATCGCCAATGGCGATCACGAGTTGTAATGGCTGGTCATGTGGCAAAGTGTCAAAGAGGAGCTGGTCAACGACTTCCACATCACCGGCAAACAACCGCTGATGTAACTTGGTAATTCCGCAAACCGCTTCCACATGTTCCTTGATCTGTTCTAGTGTCCCTATGTCCTCAGGGATGGCAATAATTTCTTCACTGGGGAGTGTGATATTCATCAAATAACCCAATTTGTGCGCGGCTTGGCCCGATCATGCGCCAGCATTGGCGATAAACAATTGGCACTGTGTGCGGTGACAATTGAATTTGTATGCGCAACTTGGTCTGTGAAGACAAGTAAGGCCTAACAGGAGTTGAGGCACTTTAGCTGCCCAACCCTTGACCCCCGCCGCATTTTCTCGCAACCAAGCCCCCACGTCTCTAATTCAGGGTTTTCAAGATGATTGCACTCACATTTCCCGGGCAGGGGTCACAGGCTGTTGGCATGGGCAAGGCGTTGGCCGACCAGTTTGCCGAGAGCCGGGCCGTATTTGAAGAAGTCAATGATGCGCTGGGCCAGGATCTGTCAAAGATCATGTGGGAGGGGCCTGAGGATGAGCTGACGCTCACATCAAACGCCCAACCGGCACTAATGGCGGTCAGTTTGGCGGCATTGCGAGCCATGGAAACACGTGGTTTTGCAGTAACCCATGCAGGCTATGTGGCGGGCCACAGCCTTGGCGAATATTCTGCATTGGCTGCTGCCCGTGCGTTGTCCGTATCTGATACCGCGCGCCTGTTGCGCATTCGCGGTGAGGCCATGCAGGCTGCTGTGCCCGTGGGCGTGGGTGCCATGGCGGCCATTATCGGCCTGGAACAGACCGCACTTGAAGAAATTTGCACAAGCGCCACCCAGGACAGCAATGCCTGTCAGATTGCCAATGACAATGGCGGCGGCCAGTTGGTCATTTCCGGCCACAAGGAAGCGGTGGAGCGGGCCATGGCGGCTGCAACCGAAGCCGGTGCCAAGCGGGCATTGCCCTTGCCCGTTTCCGCACCCTTCCATTCGGCACTGATGCAACCGGCGGCTGAACGCATGGCGCAAGCTCTTGCCGAAGTGGATATCAAACCCACAATCGTACCATTGGTATGCAATGTGCTGGCCGATCCCATTTCACACCCCGATGACATCGCCAAGCGCCTGGTCGAGCAGGTGACAGGACGTGTGCGCTGGGAAGAATCGGTGCTCTACATGGCCCAAAACGGCGTCGGCACCATCTTGGAGATCGGCTCTGGCAAGGTGCTCACCGGCCTTGCGCGCCGCATTGAACGTGATTTGACCGGCATTGCGGTGGGTACACCAGATGATGTGATGAGAGCGCTGGAAGCGCTCGGACTTGAATCATCTTCTTAAAGACTTCATGTGTTGATTGAAGGGCGCACCGCGCCCGACTCACTTTATCAGCGCCACCTTGCAACGCGCTGATCTGACTCGCATTTCAGGAGATCCCCATGTTTGATCTGAGCGGAAAAAAAGCTCTCATAACCGGTGCATCCGGGGGCATTGGTGTCTCCATTGCCAAAGCTTTGCATGCCTGTGGCGCAACCGTGGGGCTGCACGGCACCCGTGAGGAAAAGCTCAAGGAAATTGCAGCCGAACTGGGTGAGCGCGCCCACATATTCCCAGCCAATCTTGGCGAAGCTGCCAGTGTTAAGGCACTGGCCGAAAAAGCTGAAACTGAACTCGGTGGCGTCGATATTCTGGTCAACAATGCAGGCATCACCCGCGATGGCCTGTTTGTGCGCATGAGCGACGAAGACTGGGATGCGGTCATGGACATCAATCTGAAATCCACATTCCAGCTGACCCGCGACATGGTCTATCCCATGATGCGCCGCAAGGCGGGCCGCATTATCAACATCACATCAGTCGTTGGCGTGACCGGCAATCCCGGGCAGGGCAATTACTGTGCTTCCAAGGCGGGTATGATCGGCATGTCCAAATCATTGGCCATGGAGATCGCCAGCCGCAAAGTGACGGTCAATTGTGTGGCACCGGGTTTTATCGAAACGCCCATGACTGATGCGCTCAATGAGAAGCAAAAAGAAGCGATTCTCGGCACGGTTCCAGCCAAGCGACTGGGCACTGGCGACGAGGTGGCGAGCGCTGTTGTGTACCTGGCGAGCGACGAAGCGAGCTACATCACCGGTCAAACCCTGCATGTGAACGGCGGAATGGCAATGATTTAGGCTTTTTGGGCCACAAATCTGTTGAAAATGTCCTTCTGATGGCAAGGGCAATAATTGCGCTTGATAAGCGCGGTCGCGTTAACTAGTTAGGGTCCAACGAATTTTTTGGTCTATTTGGAGAACCAATCATGAGCGATACAGAACCACGTGTTAAAAAGATTGTCGTCGAACATCTGGGTGTGACGGAAGACAAAGTAGTTTCCAATGCGTCATTCATTGATGACTTAGGCGCGGACAGCCTGGACACGGTTGAACTCGTGATGGCGTTTGAAGAAGAGTTCGGCGTGGAAATTCCCGACGACGCCGCCGAAACAATTCAGACGGTGGCCGATGCGGTCAACTATCTGGACGCAAACAAAGCCTGATTAGGTTTTGCCCCGACCGGAACCGCTCCGGTCGGGCGCTGCCCGCCCCCTGCATGTCCTGCGGGTGTGCATTCAAGCGGTCAAAATCCCTGCCATCTTTTGATGACTGTTTGATCGTTCCACCTTCGATATGTGAGAGCGCTTATGAGACGTGTTGTCGTGACCGGAATTGGTATGGTGTCGCCTTTGGGCGGCAATGCCGAAACTTCCTGGGCGAATATTCTGGCTGGAAAGAATGCTGCCAAACAGGTGACAGACTTTCAGGTGGATGATCTTCCTGCCAAAATTGCCTGCCAATTGCCCATGGGCGATACGGACGATGGCGATTTCAATCCCGATGACTGGATGGAAGTGAAGGAACAACGCAAGGTTGATCCGTTTATTTCCTATGCCGTATCCGCCGCCACTCAGGCGCTCAATGACGCCGGTTGGCATCCAAAATCAGAAGATGAAATGTGTGCTACCGGCACGCTTATTGGTTCCGGCATTGGTGGTTTGCAAGGCATTGAACAAACCTCGCTGCTGTTGGCTGAACGCGGCCCGCGGCGCGTCAGCCCGTTCTTCATTCCTGGCCGTTTGATCAATCTAGCTTCCGGATATGTGTCCATCATGCATGGCCTGAAAGGCCCCAACCATTCTGTCGTGACCGCCTGTTCCACCGGTGCCCACGCGATTGGCGATGCCGGGCGTATGATTGCGCTGGGCGATGCTGATGTGATGGTGGCCGGTGGTGCAGAATCCCCCGTCTGCCGCCTGTCACTGGCGGGTTTTGCCGCCTGTAAGGCATTGTCGACATCGTTCAATGATACGCCGGAAAAAGCTTCTCGCCCATGGGACGCGGACCGGGATGGTTTTGTCATGGGCGAGGGCGCAGGCATTGTGGTTCTGGAAGAGTTCGAACACGCCAAGGCCCGCGGCGCAAAAATATATGGCGAACTCATCGGTTACGGCATGTCCGGCGATGCGTTTCACATCACCGCTCCGGCGGAAAATCACGAAGGTGCCTATCGCGCCATGGCCGCCAGCCTCGAACGGGCTGGCATTGATGCTGCCGAAATCGACTATGTGAATGCCCACGGCACGTCCACCATGGCCGACACAATGGAATTGGGGGCGGTGGAACGCCTGATGGGCGATGCGGCATCGAAACTGTCCATGTCCTCGACAAAATCCGCCATTGGACATTTGCTGGGAGCCGCCGGTTCTGTTGAGGCGATTTTCTGTCTCCAGGCCATGCGCGATAGCATGGTGCCGCCCACGCTCAATCTTGAAACGCCTGATGCCGAAACTCAAATCGATCTGGTGCCCGCCAAAGCCAAGGCAAAGGAACTGACCACGGTTCTGTCCAACTCGTTTGGCTTCGGTGGAACCAATGCGTCGCTGGTATTCCGTAAGGTCTGATTGGGCTTTCCAGGGGCAGGCCCAAGTTTGGCTGTTTTCCCGTTGCATCTTGCCTGGCGTTAGAGGCGCTGCTTGTTGTGCGGGTTCCGGTGGAACGGTATGGTTTTACAAAAGCGCGCATCGCACGTGATTCCGTGCATTGTTTGGCCAAGCGCCATGGGTGTTCGGCAAGTATCAATCAGGCTTGAAAAGGCCGGACGGTGAGGAATTCAGTCTTTGACGGACGAGCCAAACGAAAACGAATATGGACGCCGGACTCCATTGGGGTCCAATGACCGTGTTGTCCTGCAATCGCCGCGTGAGGCGTTGCAGCCCCAGGAAATTCCCAATCAGCCAAGGCGTTCGCGCAGCGCGCGAAGCGTGTTGGTGCGTTTCTTTAATTTTTTGATGACCCTGGCATTCGTGGGTGCCATCGCCTTCGTTGGGGCCATTTGGTATGGCAAGACGGAATTTACCGCTGCCGGGCCCTTGCAGGCGCGCACGACCTATGTGGTGCCTTCAGGTGCATCATTTGCATCCATTATTCCAGACCTGGAAAATCAGGGCATTATTCGGCGACAGGGGCCTTTGCGCATCTTCCTGCGCGGTGTGCAGGCGGCTGGAAAATCCCGCGCGCTCAAGGCCGGTGAATTTGCATTTGCCCCCGGTGCCAGCATGCAGGACGTGATGCTGGAACTCACCGAAGGCCGCGCCATCGAATATTCTTTGACATTCCCGGAAGGCTGGACCTCCTACAAGATCATGGAACGCATTGCCTTTGATGAAACGCTGGTCGGTGACATACCGCCAGAACCACCTGAAGGCTCATTGTTGCCCAACACCTATTCCTTCCCGCGCGGCACAACCCGTGCCCAGGTCGTCCAGCGCATGCGGCAGGCGCAGGAAAAGGCGCTGGCTGAAATCTGGGCGGGCCGGGTCGAGGGACTACCCATAAAAACGCCAGAAGAACTCGTCATTCTTGCCTCCATTGTGGAAAAGGAAACCGGTGTTTCCAGTGAACGTCCACGGGTGGCGGCGGTGTTCATCAACCGCTTGCGCAAGGGCATGCGGCTGGAGACGGATCCAACGATTATTTATGGAATTTGGGGCGGTCGCGGCAAACCCAAAGACCGCGGCGGATTGCGCCGTTCGGAAATCGACCGCAAAACCCAATACAACACGTATCATATCAAAGGCCTGCCACCCACGCCGATTGCCAATCCGGGACTGGCTTCCATGCGCGCCGTGGCCAACCCCGATGTGAGCGATGAGTTGTTCTTTGTGGCCGATGGTACCGGCGGCCACGCATTTGCAAAAACGCTCAAGGGCCACAACGAAAATGTTGCAAAATGGCGCAAGATTGAGGCGCAACGCAAAAAAGAGGCTGAAGCAGCCAAACGCAACGAAGAATTGCAGCCCGCCACTACCGATACGCAGGAAAACGGAAATTGAGCCTGCGCAGCATGACAGGTTTTGCCCGCAGTCAAGGCAAAGTCGCCAATGCGGACTGGACATGGGAATTGCGCGCGGTCAACGGCAAGGGGCTCGATGTGCGGTTGCGCCTGCCGCAGGGGTTCGAGCCGCATGAATCCGCATTTCGCAAGCAATTCGCCACGGTCCTGTCGCGCGGCAATGTTCAGGCCTCTTTGACCATTGACGAAAAATCCGGCGCTGCCGTTCCCACGATCAATCAGGCCGCGCTGGACGCTGTCCTTGATGGATTGAACGCTGTCCAGGCCGCAACCGATACGGCCCCGTCATCTGCGGCTCAGATATTGAGTTTGCGCGGCGTGTTGGAAATGTCGGCAAGTCCGGTAAATGAAGAAGAACGCGCGCAACTGGTTGAAGCGATTTGTGCCGGTCTTGATGAAGCCTTGGAAAGCCTGTCGTCCCACCGGCTTGAGGAGGGGGCCGCACTTTCAGCACTCATGAACGATCATGTGGATGAGATCGCACGACTGACCGCCCTGGCTCGATTGGATCCATCGGCCAGCATCGCGTCCATACACGCACGAATGACCGCTCAAATCTCAAACCTTGCCACCGACAGCAATGGGGTCGACAGCGACAGATTGCATCAGGAAGCGGCAGTGCTGGCGACAAAGGCGGATATTCGCGAAGAGATCGACCGACTCGATGCCCATGTGGCCTCTGCCAGAGATATGCTGGCCGCGGGCAGCCCCATTGGGCGTAAGCTGGAATTCCTGTCCCAGGAGTTCAACCGCGAAGCCAATACATTGTGCTCCAAGGCCAATGGGCTATCGATCACCAATCTAGGAATGGAACTGAAGGCGACAATCGATCAGTTCCGCGAACAATCCCTTAACGTGGAATAGACCGATGGCTAATCCAACCACCGCCTCACTATTGCCCCAGTCGCGGGCTGGTTCAATCAATCGTCGCGGGCTTATGCTTGTCATGTCGTCGCCCTCCGGTGCGGGGAAAACAACCATTGCCCGAAACCTGTTGCGCGACGAGCCTGATCTGGAATTGTCCGTATCAGTCACCACCCGTGACCGGCGCCCAAGCGAAATTGACAAGCAGCACTATCACTTCATTTCGGAACGCGATTTTGAAGTCATGCGCGATACCGGCGGACTGCTGGAATGGGCGCAGGTGCATGGCAATTATTACGGCACCCCCCTGGAGCCGGTGCAGCACGCCATGTCCGATGGCCGTGACATGCTGTTCGACATCGACTGGCAGGGGGCGCTGCAAATGTTTGACACGGCCCGGGCAGATATCGTCAGCATTTTCATTTTGCCGCCCAGCATGGCCGAATTGCGCAACCGGTTGTTGCGCCGTGCCGAAGACACTCCCGAAGTGATTGCCAGACGGCTGGAAAACTCTCGCGAAGAAATGCGCCACTGGCACGAATATGACTATGTCATCGTCAATGATGATTTGCAGCGCAGCTTTGGCGAAGTGCAGGCCATTTTGAAGGCTGAGCGCCTAAGGCGTGACCGGCGGCTGGGTTTGCATGAATTCGTTACCGATTTGCTGGATCAGGATATTCCTGACGAAACCTAGTTTGCATCGGCTATTTTGTGGCCACATATGCCCGCGCCAGATTGACAAAATCTTCCATCGTCAGGTTTTCCGCCCGCTGGGTTGGTTCAATTCCAGCGGCGATCAGCAAGTCCTCGCCGCCGATGGATTTGACGCTTTGCCGCAACATTTTTCGCCGTTGTCCAAAGGCGGCCTTTGTGACCATTTCCAGTGCTTTTTGAGGCACGTCCAGTGGGGCCTGCTTGGGAGAAACGAGGACCACCGCCGACGTGACCTTCGGTGCAGGCGTAAACGCTTCCGGGGGAAGTTCAAACGCGATTTCTGCGTGGCTGCGCCATGTGGAAAGCACCCCAAGCCGTCCCCAGTTTTTTGCGCCCGGTTCGCTGGCAATCCGCTGCGCCACCTCGCGCTGAAACATCAAGGACATGGAGTCCCAAAAGGGGGGCCATTTGGCACTTTCCAGCCAGCCGGTGAAAAGCGGTGTCGCCACATTATAGGGAAGGTTGGCAGCGATTTTGATGCGCGCTTTGCCTGGCTCCGCACCGGCTTCGGCAAGTGCGCGACCATGGTCAACTTCCAGCGCATCGCCGCTGATGATTGTGAGACGGCCACCGCAGGCTTCATTGATTTCTTCAAGAGCGGGGAGGCAACGCTCATCGCGTTCAATCGCCACAACCCGTTCCGCGCCGCTTGCCAATAACGCTCTGGTCAAACCGCCTGGACCGGGGCCGATTTCAAGCACGGTCACGCCAGTAAGATCACCAGCCGACCGGGCGATTTTCATGGTCAGATTGAGGTCCAGCAAAAAATTTTGCCCAAGCGCTTTTTTCGCCGCCAGTCCATGGCGCTCAATCACATCGCGAAGCGGTGGCAGATCATCAATGTGGCTCAACCCGCGATCCCCGTGCTCATGTCGTCAGCCATGCGCAAGGCCGCAAGGAAACTCGACGGATTGGCCTGTCCGGTGCCTGCAATGTCATATGCGGTGCCATGGTCCGGCGATGTGCGCACGAATGGCAGGCCAAGGGTGACATTGACCGAGTCGTCAAAGGCAAGCGCCTTGGCCGGGATCAGCGCCTGATCGTGATACATGCACACCGCAGCATCATAACCGGCGCGCGCGCGGTCATGAAACATCGTGTCAGCGGGGAGAGGGCCAACACAATCAATGCCCTGGATCCTTGCCTGTTCAATTGCAGGCGCAATAATGGCGGCATCTTCGTGGCCCATGGCCCCATTTTCACCTGCATGTGGATTGAGGCCGGAAACAGCAATGCGCGGTGAATTTATGCCAAACCGCAAGGTCAAATCCCGGGCCGTGATTTCAATGGTCGAAACGATGGCATCGGTGGTCAACGCCTTTGGCACGTGTGACAGCGGGATATGGATGGTGACGGGAACGGCCTTTAAACTTGGTCCAGCCAGCATCATGACCGGGCGCGGCTCATGGGTCTGGCCGGGCCAACCCGCCGCTAATGCACCCAGGAACTCCGTATGGCCGGGATAGTCAAAACCGGAATCGTAGAGCGATTTCTTGTTGATCGGCAATGTGACCAATGCCCGGCTGTGGCCATCTTTGATCCATTGAACCGCAGTCTGAATGGCTTCGACCACACCGGCTGCATCCCCCGCCACCGGTTTGGACGGCATCGCCGACAGGCGGTTTTTGGTTTGCAATATCGGCAGGGCGCGATCGAAATTGGCAGGCATCACGGCTGTGCGTAATTCGTCGGGCGTGTCGCAAACGTGTAGGCGAACCGGCATGTCCATCATGCCGCTTAGCCGGTCCAAATGTTCGCGATCGCCAACCAGAGCGAATGTGGGGGGCGCAAGTTCCGCGCGTTTGCACCACACATTCAGTGCGATTTCCGGCCCTATGCCCGCCGGTTCACCAATGGAGACCAAAACGGGCAGGGGATTGGGTGCGGGCACGATATTGGTTGCCACAAAGTGCGCTTAGCGCTCTTTGATGATGGCGCGCTCTTTCAACTCGGCCAAATATTTCTTCTCAAGTTCCGAGGCGCGCGTTTGCAAACTGCCACCGGCAAATGCATCGCCTTCGCCACCAGCGGCGGACTGAATTTCGCGGGTTTTGCAAACCACCAGCAGTTCAGCGCCTTTTTCGGTGCCCAATACGGTGGTGGGCTGGCCTTCGCCGGTGTTCTTCACATGTTTGGCCCAGCGCGGGGGCAATTCAGCTTCACGCACACGGCCAAGCTCGCGTACCGCCACATCTTTCAGACCAGCCGCTGCAACCTTGGTGCTCTTGCACCCATTAATGCCGGTGCGAAAGCGCGTTGCTTCGGCTTTGCGCGCGGCCAGGAGTTTCTTTTTCGAAGCCGGTACAAGGAATATGATTTGCTGCAGAGTATAGGTTTTTTCTGTTTGCAACTTGGTGCCCGGTTCAGACAACCAGGCCTGCTGGCGCTTTGGCCCGGAATCGGATTTACCTTCAGCGCGCAACCTCGTTGCCACCGCGCGTTGCCAGCTCATCTGGGAGCGAATAAATTGCTCAAATCCACGCTTCGTCACACCACGCTGGTTGAGCACCCGTGTCAAAGCAGAAACCGGCATCTTGTTGCGTTTTGCGAAATTCACATAGGCCGCATCAACCTGGGCCTGGGAAGCAACGGTGCGAATGCGCTTGGCTTCTTCCATTTTCATGGCTTCCTCGATCAATTCCTGACGGGCGATCGAGTTGGCATTGCCTTTCATGCGGCGCAATTTAACAAATGCTGCACGGCGGCGAATATCATTGGACGTAATGGCGGTATTGTTGACAAGAACGGCAATCTTGGTGCCGCCTGCCTTGTTGATACGCGCAATTTCCGGAACACCGGTCACGAGCGGCTGGTCAGAAACCAGCGCCTGGGAGGCATCTGCCGTTGGCGTGGAATTGCCGGACTGGCTGCAGGCGACCAAAGCCCCGCAGGAAAGCAAAATTGCCGAAAGTGCAGCTAATCGCATATCAACCCTTCCTGGGTCACAATCTTCGAAATAATCAACGGGGTCTGCCCACAGTCTCCGCCCATGATAAAGCCGAATTTGACTGCAAATACAATACAAACACAAACAGCCCCAACTGGGGAAAACTATTTGCCAATTTTGGTTAAACCGTGGCCGTCGGCCTCAATGGGGCAGGTGTGGGTTAACACCACCAAAGTGTTCATGAATGCCCCACCGGGTGCTGTTTAAGGCTTTCAGCAAATGGAGGGCGCACACGGGCTTTTGTTGCAAGGGCAATCCCCAATTGCGCGGCCGGGTTTATCGCGGTAGTTGCGATACTATGGATAATCCACATCTAAATGCCTTGCTCAGCCGCCGTGAGCAGTTATTGGGGCCGAATACACCTTTGTTCTATGACGAACCTGTTCACATCGTGCGCGGCGAGGACGTGTGGCTGTGGGACGTTGAAGGGCGAAAATATCTCGATTGCTATAACAATGTGCCCCATGTGGGCCATTGCAACCCCAAAGTGGTGGAAGCGATTGCACAGCAGGCAGCGACTCTGAACGTTCACACCCGCTATCTGCATGAAAGCATTCTTGATTACGTTGAACGGCTCACAGCCACGTTTGAGCCAGATCTGTCGACAGCGATTCTCACCTGCACCGGGTCGGAGGCGAATGACATCGCCCTGCGCATGGGTGAGGCCGTCACCGGAAACCGTGGGTTCATCGCCACCGATGCCACCTATCACGGAAACACCGCACTGGTTTCCCAGCTTTCACGCAACAATGCGCCCGGCACCGGTGATGGGGACTGGGTCAGATTCGTGCCCTCTCCGGATTCCTATCGCCCCCAGGCAGGCACAGCAGGCCAGCCACACGCGGAAGCCTTTGCGGAAAGCGTGCGCGGGAAAATCCGTGAATTGCAGGCGACTGCCCACGGATTTGCCGGGATGATCCTGTGTCCTTATTTCGTCAATGAAGGTTTTCCCAACCTGCACAAAGGATGGCTGAAACCGGCGGTGGATGCAGTTCATGAAGCGGGTGGAATTTTCATCGCAGATGAGGTGCAGCCCGGATTTGGTCGTGTGGGATCGCATTTTTGGGGGCATCAGAGGCAAGGCATTTCGCCCGATGTGGTGACCTTGGGAAAACCAATGGCCAATGGCCATCCAGTGGGAGCTGTGGTGACAACGCCGCACATCATTGCCGCTTTTCGAAAATCGTTTCGATATTTCAATACCTTTGGCGGCAACCCGGTTTCCTGTGCCGCAGCCATGGCGGTGTTAAACGAGTTGGAAGAGCGCGATCTGGTTCGAAATGCCCAGGTGGTGGGGGAACATGCCCAAAAAAGACTGTTGGAACTTCGGGAAAGATTTGAATTTGTCGCTGATGTTCGGGGCAGTGGCATGATTTTTGGTGCTGAGATGGTTCTTGACCGAACAACGAAAACACCCGCGACGGAGTTCACCCAACGTGTGGTCAACGCCATGCGTCATAGGGGTATTTTGTTGAGCAGTCTGGGCAGACACAAGAACACATTGAAAATCCGACCACCCATGACTTTCACCATCGAGCATGCCGATCATCTTTTTGATGTGCTCAATGAAGTCCTTTTAACGGCACCTCTAAAGATATGAAGAAGCTCGTCGAGCGCGCCGCCAGGTTCTGGGGGCTTGAAGGGGGGCAGATCGAACTTGCCGCTGCGCGGGAAAACCAGGTTTACAAGGTCACAGACGGGGCAAAAACATATGCCCTTCGTTTGCACAGGTCCGGATATCGAAGCGACCGGGAAATTGGCTCGGAATTGCAAATGATGGCCGTTGTGGCAGATGCAGGACTTGCGGTGCCAACACCGGTCAAATCTGCCCAAGGCGAATTTCTCCACACCGTGGATGGGGTTCAGGCAGATGTGCTGACCTGGTTGGCGGGCGATCCCATGGGAAGTGCGACCGCTCCCCTAATGACGCAGGACCGGGCAGGCCTGTTCGCCGCGCTTGGGCAGGAAATGGCAAAAATGCATATGGCCTGGGCCCAGTGGCATCCGCCCCAGAGCTTTGCCCGCCATGCATGGAACCGAAATGGTTTGGTGGGTGACACGCCCGTTTGGGGGCCATTTTGGGAAAACCCAACCCTGACAAACGATCAGGCGGGATTGCTGGTTGCTGCGCGAGACGCCCTCAACCACCAGCTTACCGATTTGGAACAGGAACTGGATTACGGCCTCATCCATGCAGACCTCGTGAGGGAAAACGTGCTGATTGACGGGGCAAAGATACATTTTATCGATTTCGACGACAGCGGCTTTGGGTTCCGCCTTTTTGATATCGCAACAACGCTTGGCAAATATGGGGCAGAACCAGACTATCCCACTCTGCAAGCGGCCTTGTTGAAAGGGTATTTGTCCGTTCGGGAACTGGACATGCAGCACCTTGATCTGTTTTTGCTGCTGCGCGCGCTCACCTATGTGGGGTGGATCATTCCAAGGCTGGACGAACCCGGCGCAGCGGCCCGCAACCGGCGCAATATTGAAACCGCTATGGGATTATTGGAACGGAATTTTCCAAATCTGGGATAGGGGAAGCGATTACAGTCTAGTTGTTGCTGAACAATGTGTTGTTGCGCAAATCTTCAAACGCTTCGCCTGAAACGGTTGACCCGAAATCACCCAGCGTGCGCAAGCGCACCTTGAAGCCAACGGAACGGTCCAGATCACCCCCGGAGTTTCTTTGTTCCGAAAACGCAATGCTCAGTGTGAAGCAATCGCAATAGTAGGAAATGCCCACACTGTCGCGAACGAATAACTGATCCTGGAAGTCATATTCAGCCGAGCCGAATATGGACCAGTTCTCGTCAATCTTGAATTCGCCGGATGCGCCAATCTGATGGCGATCTTCTTCCAAAACGGCGTCCGGCTGCGCATCAATGAAGGCATAACGGGCTGAGAGCTTTGTCCGCGAACCGGCATAGTTCATGGAAAATTCACCGCGGCGCAGTCCGAAATCCTCTTCGTCAAAGCGCCCTTGAAGATTGAGGCCAAACCCGCTTGGCATTGTTGCGCTCAAAGAGCCAACATAATCGGAACGGTCAGATTCCAGCCCAGAATCTTCGCCCGTATTGGCAAGATCATCTTCGCGCCCATAGGGATTTTCCCCTGCCAGATGAAACGACTGGCCGAATATACCGTTCAGCGCCAGCCCGTTGTTAAACGTGCCTGCATAGCGAATGCCCACATTGGCCCGCGTGCCGCTTTCAATCCGGTCATAACCGGAGAATTTATCCCGCTCAAACAGCGTTGATGCGTCAAACACGAGGCTTTGCGCATCTTCGTTGGGAATGACGCCATCATCATTAAGGTCCGGTCGCACAAACACCTGCGCCAGCGGTTCAAACACATGGCTGCTATAGGCCCCGCGAACCAGCAGCGGGTAGGCCACCTGGAAACCGGCTGTGGGCATGAAGCGCGCCACGTCATCTTCAAGCGTTTCCGAATTTGAAAATCCGTCTGTCGTTGTCCAGTCGCCGCGCAAGGACAGGGAAGGGGTCAGCATCAAACCAGCGGCTGTGGTATATGTTTTTTTCCAGGCAAGGTCCGCGCTGATGCGGGTTGTATCGCCGGCAAATCCATTGGTGCGCACATCGCCACTGGAAGGAATTGTCTCGTCGAGCTCGTCGCGCTCCAGACTGGTGACATTGAAATCCAGTGAAACTTCACCGCCTGTCACAGGGCCGGTCTTGACGTAATTATAATCGAGTATGGGACGCACAATGGCCTGTTCATCTTCACGAATGAACTCATTGGCATCGGTAATCAGGTCGTCCTGAATCAGGAACTGGTAAACCGACGCATCGAAATAACTGCGGTCATGCAGGCCGCGCAAATAGACTTCGTTGGTTTGTTCCTGCGCGCTGAACCCGGAAATGCCATAGGTGCGCGAAAAGTTCTTGTCGCTTTGGGCCAGCAAATTCCAGCCAAATGCCCAGCGGGGATTGATATCGAACCTGCCGGTAGTCCCAATCATGCCCCGTTCGTCCTGGTCAGTATCGGGCGGGCTTGAAAAATTTTCCGGCTGCTGCTGGTCGATGCCAGCAACCTTGAACGTGTAGAAACCATTCTCCAACTGGTGGCGCCATTCGGCATCCAACAGCAATCCCTGATTGGTATAACCGGTGGCAGCCACGGTGAGGTCATGGTTGGCGCCGGTGGCAAAGAAATAGGGCTGGCGATACCAAAAGCCCAAATCTTCATCAAATCCGGCATTACCGAAAATAAAGCCCGACTTGCGCTTCACAGAAGGGTCTGCGTGGCTGAAATAGGGGAGGTAGAGAATTGGGCGGCCAAATAATTCAAACCGCGCTTTTTCGTAGTGAACGATCTTGGTCTTGCCGTCGACAATCACTTTTTGAGCTTTGATTTGCCACAGTGGCGGTTTTTCCGGGCTGCTGGGGCACGCCTTACAGGCCGTATAGACGCCCTGGTTGAATACGGTTACGTCATCGCCCGTGCGTTCAGCACTTTCAGCAGCAAATGTTGTATTGTCGACTGTTTCCACCCGCAGGGAATTCACAAAGCCGACGCCAAAATCATCCGTCAGATCAATTTCGTCAGCAAAAATCTTGTTGCCATCCGGCTCGATGATTTCGACATTTCCTGTCGCCTTCACCCGCCGGGTTTTTTGATTGTAGGTGACGCGCTCAGCAACAACATTGTAGCCGTCATAGTCCAGTTGCACATCGCCAACGGCGGTGACTGTTTCCGCATCATTGTCATAGATCAGCTGATCAGCTTTCAGCAGCAATTGTGCATTGGGGTCGCGTTGGCGCAATTGTTGCGCCTTGGCAGGAGTCGATAGCACAAGTCCGGCCACAGGCAGGGCGCCCACGCTAATTGAACCGACAAGTGCCACGGAAGCCGCCAAACGGGTCACAGTGGACAATAGGGAGAATTCAGGACGCACAGACCTGTTCACGCCCTGGGTAAGGGCGCGCACTTTTACCATAAGAGGGCGACTCATTAGCCGTCCTCCTGGTGCAAAAGCACTGTCATACAGATCAATGTTGCTATCAAAGCCGGGGACCATGCCGCGATAAACGGAGGTACCAGCCCATTGCTCCCAAAAGTAATCACCAGTCTCGACGCCACATACAACACAAATCCCGCAATAATGCCACCCGCAATAGCCTTTCCGCTCTGTCCAAATCGCGCGAACCTTAACGAAACGGTTGCGGCCAGTAACACCATGGCAACAAACAATAATGGCAGGGAAAGCATGGCCTGAAACTGAGTCTTATAGGGCAGGGAGTTGCGCCCGGCCGCAATTGCCGCCGCTGCCTGTGCCGGTAAATCCCAAAACGGAATTTCTGAAACCTCAACGGACTGGGTTTCGAGCCGTTTCAGGGTCAGATCAACCTTGATTTCCATGCGCGCAACCTCACGCCCGGATTCGCCTGGCACGGTAACGATGGCATTTGTCAGCGTATAAGTGTTGAACCGCTCGCCTGTAACGCGAAACCGAGCGCTTTCGGCATCAATCCGGTCCAGCGCTTTTCCATCAGCCGCAAATCGGTACATGGATACCGCATCAAGTTGGGTGGCGGCGTTTTGAGCAACCCTGGCGCGGATCACAATATCCCCGTTTTCCTGCGGCACGCGCATCCAGAAGTTTCTGGTTTTATTGGTAAAATTGCCTTTCAACCGGCCAAAGAGTGCCGCTTCCACCGCCCGGGAGGCGGAGACCGCTGACAAGGATACAGGGTTGTAGATTGTGGCTGAAACTGCCCCAAGCAGGGCGGCCGTCAGCGCCAGAGGCATCAGGAATTGCCACACTGAAACCCCAGATGCGCGGGCGACGACGAGTTCGAGTTTACTGTTGAGTGACAAGAGGGAGGCCGATGCCCCAAACATGACTGCAAACGGCAACACATTCTCCGCCAGCCGCGGTGCGCGATAAAGTGCGATGGGGAAAATGTCAGCCAATCCTGCCCCTTCAACCTTGGGCAGATCGCGTGATAGTTCAATCAGATCAACTACGATGATCAAAAAGAAGAACAATCCAAAAACCAGCAGCACATTGCGCATAAATACCCGCGCAAGATAAAATCCAAGGGTTGCGCCAATCATTCGCCAGCCCCCCTTAATCCGACCCAGCGGCGTGACCGCATTCCCCGCCACAGATTCGCAGCACCGGAAAGGGCGGCGGCGAGTCGTTCGTTGAAACGCGACTGGATTCGCGCCGAAACCAGATCAATATCGGCAATGACGATGTAGGCGGCGGCCAAAATGGCAGAAATCGGAACGCCCCAAACCAAAAACAACATGGCAGGGTTGGAGCGCAGGCCGCTTTCGCCCACAATTGTCGCCGTACGCAGACCAACTGTGATCAGCGAAACCGCAATGACTGCCAGCAGATTGCCCTGGCGGTGAGACCCCGGATTGCGCAGAAAGGCCAAAACCATCATGACCACCATCATGGGATAGATGCCGCTGGTCAGCCGGGTGTGCAGCTCTGCGCGCAACCGGCCCGGCGCGCGTTTATACAATTCCAGCTCCGGGTCAGGGGAGATCAGTTGCGATGTTGGCAATTCAAGCTGGCTGCGCAGCACTACCTTTTTGGAGCCCGAAAAACTGGACAGGTTGAAGGCGTATGAATTGAAGCGGATGATGGAAATATTCTCACTGTCCGCTGTTTGACGCTGGATTTGCCCGTCCTGCAACACCAGATAGGTGCCATCGGCTTCCCGCGTCACGGCCCCCTGGCGGGCAAGATAAGTAAAGGTTTCCTTCTCGTCGCGCCCATCCAACACAAAAACACTTTTGAGAATGCCGCCCGGTTCGCGCTCGCCCACATGGAAGGTCAGACCTTTGCCCACGTCCTGAAAACGACCTTCACGTACCAGCACCGATACGAGATCGGCACGAACTTCCGTGATAAACCCGCGCAGGGTGGCCATGGAACTGGGGCCGACCCAAAGCGACAGCACATAGACCAATACGCCGATAAGAAGTGCGACCGCGAGAAAAGGCTTCAGCAGGGTGCGTCTGGGAGCGCCAGATGCGTGCATGACGACCAGTTCTGAATCTTCATTGAGCGAATTGATCGTGCGGATCAGGGCAATCATCAGTGCCAGCGGTGCCACCGCAGCTGCAAGTGTGGGGACGCCAAGAGTTGTCATCTGCAAATAGGTGATGATGCCTTGTCCATCAGACAGCAATACATCCACCTGTTGAACCGCGCGGACCACCCACACAACGCCCGTCAAAGCCACGGTGATCGCAAGTGTCGACCACAGTGCTTTCATGAAGATGTAGCGCTGGAGCAGGGCAAAGCCCATCAAACGTTCCATTCTGCAGTCTTGGGGTGCCAGGCAACCGATGGGCAGAATTCCGTAAGCACAGCCACCCCGGACCCCCGTCAATCGTTAAACTTGTTCGCAGTTCATTAAGGACTCGCAATGGCTAAAAAGCGGCCAACAAACACGGTTAACAATTTCTTTTTGGGGCCCGCTAGTGAACCTGTGCAACACTGTCAGGTAAATTCCTCAACGCTCGACTGAAAGGCGGTAAATCTGCCCACCTTTACATCGCGTGATTCAACAGCGATTGTCCGTGGCTTGAAAATGGTGCACATGCGCCGCAACGAAACTTGGGTGTGCGCCAGCCTGCGCACCAAAATGCCGAACATTTGGAGCAACCATGCCGACCATTCCCCAGATCAGTTTTTCTTCTGCCAAACCGCCCAAAAAAGGCGTTGTGGCCGTCATGTGCGGCCAAGACGGCACATTGCCGGAAAGTGTGGTTGAATTGGCCGCCGGCGCAGCCGTGCAAAAGGCGATTGCGGCATCTGAATTCAAGGGCGGCTTCGGCAAAACACTCACCGTGCATGTGCCGGAAGGGTCTGAACTGGACCGGGTGATTGTCATTGGCATGGGTAACATTGCCGATCTGAGCGAATATTCCTGGCTAAAGCTTGGTGGCACTACCTTTGCCGCACTAAACGGCGCAGCAAAGGCTGCAATCATGCTGCAACAGCCTGAAGGGGCAGATCCGGTGGGCCCGGAACAGGCCGCCGATTTCGCCATGGGGCTGCAACTCGCCGCCTATCGCTTCGACCACTACAAAACAAAAAGCGATGCCAAATCGAAAGAAAAAGCAGCCCGCATTTCTGTTCATCTGAAATCTGCCACCCGCGCCAACAAGGCCTGGGAAAACGCCCAGGGCGTGGCCGGTGGCGTGATGCTGGCGCGGGATCTGGTCAACGAGCCGCCCAATGTGTTGAACCCGGTCGAATTTGCCAAACGGGCCGGTCAGTTGAAAAAACTGGGCTGTGATGTGGAAATTCTCGACGAAAAGGCCATGGAAAAGTTGAAAATGGGCGCGCTTCTGGGCGTTTCCCGTGGTTCACGCAATCCGGCCCGCATGGCGATCATCCAATGGAAAGGCGGCAAGCCCAAGGACAAGCCCGTGGCATTTGTGGGCAAGGGCGTGACGTTCGATACCGGCGGCATCTCTCTTAAACCCCCATCCGGCATGGAAGATATGAAAGGCGACATGGGTGGCGCAGCAGCCGTTACAGGGCTTATGCACGCCCTCGCATCGCGCAAGGCAAAAGCCAATGTGGTGGGTATTATTGCGCTGGTGGAAAACATGCCCGATGGCGATGCCCAACGCCCCGGCGATATCGTCACTTCCATGTCGGGCCAAACAATCGAAATCATCAATACCGATGCCGAAGGGCGTTTGGTGCTGGCGGACGCGCTTTGGCACTGTAACAAGAAATTCAAACCAAAATTCATGGTCAACCTGGCCACACTGACCGGCGCTATTCTGGTTGCCCTGGGCAATCACCACGCCGGGCTGTTTTCCAATGATGATGAATTGTCAGAGCAATTATCTGGCGCTGGCGAGGTCACCGAGGAGCGGGTGTGGCGTCTGCCGGTGTCTGCTACTTATGACAAGCTGATCGATTCAAAGTTTGCCGATATGAAGAATTCCGGCGGACGTTATGCCGGTTCCATCACGGCTGCTCAGTTTTTGAAACGCTTTGTGGGTGATACGCCCTGGGCCCATCTCGATGTTGCTGGCACCGCCATGGGGTCGCCTCAAACCGAGATCAACAAATCCTGGGCGTCCGGTTTTGGTGTGCGTTTGTTGGACAGGCTTGTGGCCGATCACTACGAAGACTGATCGCCACAAATCCAGCCGGTCACACCAATCACTGGGTAGGGGAGCGCGTGTCGAACCAGATGGTTTCGCGATACAGGTTGAACGCGGAACGATAGGTCATGATGCCCTGATTGTAGGAATTGCGGACGGCTTGATATTCTTCTGCGCTTAATTTGCCCCTGCGATATTTGCGTTCCTGACGCCTTGCGTGGGTGCGCATGGCGCGGTGATTGCGTTCAAGCGACCGGCGAAACGCTTCACGTTTGTCGCGGCGGATTGTCACCAATTGGGCGCGCCGAAGGTCTTCAAAATAGGCAAGACTTGCCGGATTTGCCATGGCCGCAAAGATGGCCTGTGTGTCCTTGGTATCCTTGGCGCACACCATCTTGCCGTCTTCCAGCGCACAGGCCCTGGCTTCCTGGGAGGCCGCAGGCATCACCAACATGCCGCTGACACAAACCGCTGATAATAGAAGAGATACAGATTTGATCATGGGTTGCTTCCCCAACAGATTTTCCGGGCGGATGAAAGCATGATCAAAGCGGCCATGCAATCTTGTGCAAATGGCTCAGTAACCCTAGCGTCTCCCGATGACAGAAGTTGTGTTTTATCACCTTACCGAAATGAAACTGGAGCAGGCATTGCCTGACCTGCTGGAGCGTTCGCTTGGGCGGGGGTGGAAAGTAATTGTTCAAACCATTTCGCAGGACCGCTGCGATGCTCTGGATGAACATTTATGGACTTTCAAAGAAGACAGTTTTTTGCCCCACGCTGCCCAGGGCAAGAACGGCGTTGAATCACAGTCTCAACCGATCTGGATTACCACCAGTACGGCAAATGAAAACAGCGCGCAGGTGCGCTTTCTTGTCGATAATGCCGTGCCCGGCACAATAGATGAATACGAACGCGCCATCTATATGTTTGATGGCCATGATGAGGATGCTGTCACCGGCGCGCGCGAACGCTGGAAAATAGATAAGGCGGCAGGCCACAGCTTGACCTATTGGCAACAGGAAGATGGCAAATGGGTCAAAAAGGCGCAGAGCTGACAGAAAATTGACCCCACGACTCGTCGCAAATTCCATCACTTTGCCCCAATCACCCACCAAACAAATTCAGCTTCGCCATTCACAGTAAAATTGTTAGAGTAGCGTTCTTGGTGATTTGTCGTAATCCAGATGGTGACTACCTAAATGATCAAATTTCTATTTCTGCCCTTGCTGGCGGTCGCAAGTCTTGTTCCACAACAGGCGACGGCCCACCCCCATGAATTTGTCACCATGAATGTGACAGTACAATTCAATCCAGCCGGTCAGGTGACGGGCATGCGCTACCACTGGCAATTTGATGAATTTTTCTCCGCCTATGCCCTGGAAGGGCAGGACAAAAACGGCAATGGCACGGCTGAGCCGGAAGAGATGGACGCTTTGCTGAAGGAAATTCTCGGCAATATTGATGAAATCGCCTATTTCACAAAATTCGATGCTGAAGGCGCTGTGCCGGATTTGGGCAAGGCTGTGCCTGTCAGTGCCACCCTGGATAAGCGTCAGTTCAATGCGGTATTCGATGTGCCGTTCAAAGCCGCCCTTGATGTGAAGAAAAAGCCCCTGCGTTATGCGATTTACGACGATGAATTTTACATCGCCATGTTGCACAAGGAAGGCAAGGAGGCCGTTCAACTGGCGTCACCGGCACAAGGATGTGCATGGGATCTGCGCGCAGCGGACCCTGACGATGATGTCGTCGCCTTTGCCGGAAGCCTTGATAAGACGCAGTCGGGCGGTTCTGATCTGGGCAAGAATTTTGCCGAATGGGTGTCCGTTTCATGCAAGTAATCGATCAGCCTCGCGGGCAAAAACTCATGCGCCCGATGGTTTGGATTCTGCCGGTGCTGATGATTTTGGCGGCGTTGGTCTATATGTATGGGGGAGACGTCTATGGGGCGTTCATCTCCTGGATATATGCCGAACAGCGTGCGTTCCACACTTCCATGACATCCAGTTTGAGCGCCTTTGCTGATGCAGCAGGCGTATCCACCGGCTTTGCTGTCGTGTCGGGATCATTCCTTTATGGCGTGTTTCATGCAGCGGGGCCGGGGCATGGCAAGGTGATCCTGTCCACATATTTGCTGGCGCAGCCGGAACAAATTCGCAAAAGCGTGTTGATGTCGATTGCCGCCGCCCTGATGCAGGGCGTGATGGCCGTGCTGTTGGTCTATGGCTTGTTTTATGTGTTCGGCTTTTTATCCAAAGACGCCAAGATCGCAGTCGCCTGGAGTGAGCGTCTGGCCTATGTGCTGGTAATGGGTGTTGGGGTGATGTTGCTTTGGCGCGGCATTCGCGGGCTGAACTGGTGGCCTCGGGCAAAGTCTCATTATGACCATGATCACCACCACCACGATCATTCGGTCAATGCAGATGGGGTGTGTTCAAGCTGTGGCCACGCCCATGTGCCAACGGCAGAACAGGTGAACACAGCAACCGATTGGCGCGCCACTTTGGGCATCATCATGTCCATCGGGTTTCGTCCATGTTCTGGTGCGGTGCTGGTGTTGGTGTTCGCCAAGTTCGCGCAAATCCCGATGGTGGGTGTGTTGGCGGTGGCCGCCATTTCCGTGGGCACTGCAATCACCGTGTCGGCGCTGGCAATCCTGTCGGTTCAGGCACGCAAGCTTGCGGTCAGTCTTCTGGACGGCGCCGTTGGCATGGCTGACCGCATTGGCCACGGCCTTGCCCTGGCGGGTGGCTTCATTCTCATCCTTATGGGCTATGGCCTGATTGCCGCGAGCTTTACCGGCCCGGTCAGGTCAATGGGGTTATAGGTAAGACCGCCAATTGCGCCTTGCGCATTTGCTTGTCGAAGGCTGCCTTCCGATCAACTATCGTACGGCCAGCCAGAAGAAATTCAGCGCGCCCAGAACAACAAGAATGTCGACAAATCTGGAATGGCTGTCATTGGTCATGCGCCGCAGAACGGTGCGGCCAATCCAATTGCCTGGAATTGTCATGATCCCGCACAGGACGCCGATGAGTATATATTGGCTGTTCAACAAATCTGTTGCACCAAAAACACCAACGCGAATGACGTTTGCCAGCAGCGCAATTACAGCCATGGTTGCAACAAATTGCTCTTTGGTGAGCCCGTGGCCCAGCATGAACGGCACAAGGATCATGCCTGGGCTGATTGAAACCCCTGCCAACCCGCCATAAATCGCTCCCACGCCCTGGAGTGTGCGGCGGCTGGCCTTTATCTGGCGCGCCTTTGCCCATCGGCGCACCGGAATCGAAATCAAAATAACACACCCCAATATGACCGCGATGAGGCTGGACGACATGCGCCCATACAAAAAGGCTGTGGCGCAGATACAGGGAACTGCGGGAACAGCAACGGCCAGAAAAGCTGATTTATCGAAATTTTCAATGTTCAAAATGGCGCGCGAACTGTGGCTGATCAGCAGGGAAACACTCACGACGGGCACGATGGGGGCAACACCCACAATGGGGGCAAGCAAGGCGGACAATAAAAACCCGCCGCCAACCCCGGTCGCGCCATGCACTGCGGATGTGAGCAACGCCAAAATTGCGATGACCACGAGTGTCAGCGTATCAAAGTTTTCAAGAATTGCGTTCAAGTGCGGCCAATGGGAATATAGGGATCGGTCAATCCGGTCAGATGCGCCGTACTATGTCATGTTCCCCGCTCAATTTGAAATCTCACAAGCGCGAAATCTTCATACAACTGCTTCTAACAGCCCAAAAATTTCAATGGGGTGATGAATGCCGCGCACAGTGTGATGCCCCCGCGAGGTGAACAGGTGAGGGACTTCTTTCGCCACCATCTGCGTGGCGAGAACCCGGTCTCCGATAGACTTCGTCAGCCCTTCGACCCGGCTGGCAACATTGACGGCACCTCCCAGCACCGTGAAATCAAGCCGGCCCGGACTGCCAATATTGCCATAGCTGACCTGGCCCACATTAATGCCAACACCCACATCAAGGGGAAGTTTGTCCCCATTGGTGCGGGCTTCGTTGAGTTGCTCAAGCCCCGTGAGCACGCCTTTGGCGGCTGACACGGCCTGACAACATTGAAGGTTGCGATCCGCCGATCCTTCAATTGCAAAAATGGATAAAATACCATCGCCCATGAATTTCAAAACATCACCGCCCGCTTCGGTGACTGACTGCACAACCACATCGAAATATCCATTCAGTGCGTCAAACACCTCTTCTTCGCTGGCCACATCGGAAAGTGCTGTAAATCCGCGCAGATCCGTGAACATGACAACCGCATCCAGAGTTGTGCGCTCTCCGCGCTGGATGGTGCCGTTCCAGACGCTCTCAGAAGGCCCATTGCCCAGATACGTGCGCAGCAGGCTTTGGGTCGACTTGCGCATTGTCATCGGCTCCAGAGCGCAGGACAGACCGGTTTTGGTGGATTCAATCATCGCCAGGTGTTCGGGCGTAAATCCATCGGCAGCCTGGGTGGCAAATGTGCAACCGTGCTGCGAGCCATCGCCATAGTCCAACAGCGTGGCGTAGTAATCAGTGCCACCAGCCTGGGCAAATTCGATGTAGGAGACATGATCTTTTTCAGGGTCAAGCCCGAGCAGGCTTTTGTGCAAGGGGCGTTGATGCAGCGAAATATATTCAAACGCGGAACCAATATAGCCGTCAGTCAGCATGCGCGCATGGGTCACGTCATAGGTCTCGGTGCCGTCAGGTGTCCAAATAATGCCCCAGGCAATCAGTAGCGGGTTTGCAAAACGTTGACCAATATTCACCCGCCAAAGTGGAACCCCGGCATTGGTTAAAGTTGAACAGAGTTGGGAGACAACCTTTATCGGATCGCCAGAGCGACGACCCGTATTCATCATCCAGTCGTTGAGTTGTAAAATCGTGTCCATGGCAGCAAGATAGCTGCCAAAGTTCACAACACCTAGATCAAAATCTGTTTTGGTACGGAGCGCCTCGTAAGGCCCGCGAGGTGGGGCAGGCGGGTGGATTTGTGATTGCCTTTGGAAGCCCCGCCCCGCGCTGTTGGAAATTTATTTTGCTGATAGTGTCGGTATTGGCGGTCCCCGTTCGTCTAATAGGTACAAGAGCATTGTGCTTTTGGCTTATGAAAGGAAAATCACCATGCAATTTATGTGTCTCATATATTCCGCGCCGAATTCAGGCCCCAAACCGGGCACAGCTGAGTTCGGCCCATTCATGAAAGCCTATGGCGACTTCACACAAAAGGTTCAGGACGATGGCAAGTTTATTGCCGGCGATGCCTTGCAGGGAATTGAAACTGCAACAACCGTTTCCGTGCGCAATGAAAAGATTGAAGCCATCGACGGCCCCTTTGCTGAAACGAAAGAGCAATTGGGCGGCTATTATCTGCTCGATTGCGCAGATATTGATGAGGCCGTCAAATACGCAGCCATGATCCCATCAGCGGCCCATGGGCGCATTGAAGTGCGCCCTGTGGTGGTGTGGGACGATTGATCCTGAGCCAATTGGAATGATCAAAAAGTGTTTCCCCCGCTCACCCTTGAACAGACAATCGACAAGACCGTTCGGGAGGAGTGGGGGCGCATACTTTCGTGCCTGGCAAGCGGGTTAAACGATCTTCAGCTTGCCGAGGACTGCCTGCAGGATGCCGCACTTTCGGCAATCGAACACTGGCGCAAAAATGGATTGCCGCAATCGCCAGCGGCCTGGTTGATCACAGTGGCCCGTCGAAAGGCGCTGGACAAATTACGCCGCGACCGGAACTTCTCAAACAAGCAGGCGGAAATTACCTATCTGTTGGGCCTGGAAAATCGCACCATGGATGAAGTGATGCAGGACGCCATTCCAGACAGTCGGCTGGAAATGGTGTTTACGTGCTGCCATCCAACACTTGAACGAAAGAGCCAGATTGCGTTGACATTGCGCACCCTGGGCGGATTGAGCACGGAAGAAATTGCCGGTGCATTTTTGGATAAACCCGAAACGATGCAGCGGCGCATTACCCGCGCGAAACGAAAAATCGCCTTTGCGGGCATCCCTTACAAAGTGCCCGACAAGGAAGAACTGCCCCAGCGCACCGCTTCCGTTTTGAGCGTGATTTATCTGATTTTCAACGAAGGCTATTTGGCCACCAGCGGCAGCAGCCTGTTGCGGGTTGATCTGACCCAGGAGGCCATTCGGCTGGCTCGCATGTTGCACGAATTATTACCGGGCGAAACTGAGCCAGCAGGACTGTTGGCGCTGATGTTGCTGCATGATTCCAGACGCGCATCAAGGACCAGCGGGAAGGGCGATTTGATCTCACTTGAGAAGCAAAATCGCAATCGGTGGAGCCGCGAAAAAATTGATGAGGGCATCTCGATCCTTGAGCAAACCTTGCCCAAAAACGATATCGGCCCTTATCAGTTACAGGCCGCCATCAGCGCGGTGCATGCAAACAGCGCCTCATGGAAAGAAACGGATTGGAGCGAAATTGTTGCGCTTTATGAGGTGCTCTATGCCATCCAGCCTTCGCCTATAGTCAGGCTCAATTCCGCAATCGCGATTTCCTATGCCGATTCTCCGCAAAAGGCTTTGGGAATGCTGGAAGAACTGGAAGGCGTTGAGAAGATGCAATCCTATCAACCCTATCACGCCGCCCGTGGTGATTTATTGGCCCGGGCCAACAGGCCTGATGAGGCCAGACAAAGCCTGTCGAAAGCGGCTGAATTGTCCAACAACACCGTGGAACGAACCTTCTTACTCGAAAAAGCAGCCCTTCTTTAAATCCCGCCGACGCGGTGAGGGCGTTTCGTCGGGTAGGCATGTTCTGCCGGTAAAGCATTTTATTTCAGAAGGTTATCGGATCTTCAAATTTATTCGACCCAGCGTCGTTTTGTCATGCGTCACCCTGTCATTGAATAATGCTGGCACTTCGCTCGTTTTCCCAATGCGTATCGCATCTAACCAAAACGAGGATATGAAATGAAACGTCCATTCATCGCTCTACTGGCTGCCACCGTACTTTCCACCAGCCCTGCAAATGCCGGTGATCTTGCCAAAAGAGCTTCGGCAATTCTGTTCAATTCTGATGGCGTAGAAATTGGACAGGCAGTGCTGTCCCAGGCGCCAAGTGGCGTGCTGTTTCATGTAAAAGTCAAAGGCCTCACGCCCGGTAAACATGGTTTGCATCTGCACAGCCATGGTGTTTGCGAAGCCCATACGGGGTTTAAAAGCGCCAAGGGCCATGTGGGAAAAAAGGAAGGTGCCCATGGTCTGCTTAACCCAAAAGGGCCGGAGCCCGGCGACATACCAAATATCTTTGTGGGCGCTGATGGTACGGGCGAAATGGAAGCATTCAGCACGTTGGTTTCGCTGACATCCGGTGAAAACAACTTGTTGGATGGCGATGGTTCAACATTCATCATCCACGAAAAAGCCGACGACCACATCACCCAGCCAATAGGTGGCGCGGGCGGCCGCGTGGCCTGCGGCGTGATCAAGTCCGGACTTCCAAAGCAATCTTGAAGCAGCTGATTTCAGGCATTTGCCATCAACAGGGCCGGTCCCGCCATTGGCGTGGCCGGTTCTGGCATTCAAGCCCTTTATGCCACCGCTTCACTCAGCAGCAGCCATTCTTCTTCAACTTCCACCAGCCGCCGTTCGAACTCTGCCTTTTTGGTCGCCAGATCGCGAATGCGTTTGGCGTCCCGCTCGGTGGATGCGGTGGCAAGAAGTTTGTCCAGCTTGCGGATGGCTTCCTCCGCCTTTTTCATTATGGCCTCAAGCTGGCCGATGCGCTTGCGGATATCAGATTGGCTGCCACGTTTGGCCGCCTCCTGTTTGCGTCTCTCTTCCTTGCTTGGTTCCGGTGCGCTGGCTTTTACCTTTGCCGCCTTTTCGTTGCGCGATGAGGGGGATCCCGGTCCGCGCAGGATCAGGCGGCGATAGTCCTCCAGATCGCCCTCATAGGGGCCAACTGTGCCGTCATTGACCAGCCAAAGGCGTTCGGCACTTGCTTCCACCAGATGGCGGTCATGGGAAATAAGGATAACCGCACCGCGATATTCATTCAGTGCCATGACAAGGGAATCGCGGCTATCCATATCAAGATGGTTGGTCGGCTCATCGAGTATAAGCAGGTGCGGCTGGTGAAATGTGGCCAGCCCCAATAGCAGACGGGCTTTCTCGCCGCCTGACAGGTTTTTGGCCTTGGTGTCCATCTTTTCCGTGCCGAGCCCCATGCGCGCCACACGCCCCCGCAGTTTTCCTTCCGGTTCGTTGGGAACCAGTTTGCGAATGTGATCCACAGGCGTTTGTTCGGGCAGCAGGTCGTCCATATTGTGTTGGGCAAACATGGCCACGCGCAATTTGTCGGCGCGCGTCACGCGGCCACCCTGGGGGGCAAGACGCCCGGCGATGAGCTTGGCAAAAGTTGATTTGCCATTGCCGTTTGCACCCAGAAGGGCAATGCGATCATCGGCATCAATGCGAAGATCCATCTTAGAAATCACCGGCTTGTCCGCCTCATATCCGGCGGCAGCCTTTTCCAGGTTAATAATCGGTGAGGCCGGTATTTTTTCCGGGCTTGGGAAGTGTAACGGAGCAACATCATCGTTCGCGACAGCGGCAATGGTGCCCATTTTTTCCAGTGCCTTAACGCGGCTTTGCGCCTGTGTGGCCTTCGAGGCCTTGGCCTTGAACCGATTGATGAAGGCTTCCATATGGGCGCGCTTTGCGTCTTGCTTGGCCTTCATTTTTGATTGCAATGCCATGCGCTCCGCACGGGTTTTTTCAAAGAAATCGTAGTCGCCTTTATAGGCGGTCAGTTTCAGGTTCTCCAGATGGACGATCGAGTTGCAGCACTTGTTGAGCAGATCCCGATCATGGCTGATGATGATGACGGTGTGCCGGTAACGGGCAATGTAATTCTCAAGCCAAAGCGTGCCTTCCAGGTCCAGATAGTTGGTGGGCTCGTCGAGCAGCAACAGGTCTGGTTCAGAAAACAGCACCGCCGCCAGCGCCACGCGCATGCGCCAGCCGCCGGAGAAATCGGAACAAGGCCGAGCCTGATTTTCCGCGTCAAATCCAAGTCCATGCAGGATTGCCCCGGCACGCGCCTCCGCGCTGTGGGCCTCAATGTCTGAGAGACGGGTATGGATATCTGCAATGCGATTGGGGTCGGTTGCGGTTTCCGCTTCCGCCATCAACTCGGTGCGTTCAACATCGGCTTCCAGCACGGTTTCCAGCAGCGACTTGTCGTTGCCCGGCGCTTCCTGCGCGACCTGTCCAATGCGCATTCCGCGCCGCACGGTCACACTGCCGGTCTCTGGCCCATACTCACCTGTGATGAGTTTAAACAGGGTGGTTTTGCCCGTTCCATTGCGCCCGACAAACCCCACCCGTGCGCCCATTGGCACCACAACGGACGTGTTTTCGAGCAGCAATCGGCCCTGCATTCTAAATGTGAGATCATTGACTTTCAGCATGTGCGGCTTGTGCGCGAAGCAAGGGAGAAGCGCAAGGCCTCACGAGCGAAAAGCCGCCATTGCAGATCAGGAAGAAACCGCCAGTTCCGCTTGCCGCCGTTTTTTGGATTTGGCAACCCAGCGCCAGGTCAACAGGGCCACCACCGCTGCAACATATAAAAGAGGTTCCAACTGCCAGGTTTTTTTCAGCAATGCATAATGGACTGCGCCAAACAGAGCAGCGGGATAAACAAGGCGATGAAGTTTTCGCCACGAGTGAGCGCCCAATTTTGAAATGGCGCGATTGTTCGAAGTCAAAGCCAGTGGCAACAAAAGGAAAAACGCCAGCGTGCCGATCGTAATATAGGGGCGCTTGAGGATATCCCCCCAAATAGCACCCCAATCCCATTGCCGGTCCAGCCACAGATAGGTGGTGAAGTGCAACACCACATAGGCAAAGGCAACCAGGCCGATGGCGCGTCTGAACTTCACCAGACTGACGCCAAAAATGCGCAAAAGCGGTGTGACCGAAAGGCCCGCAATCAACATGATAAGCGCCCATTCGCCCAACGCATTTTCAAGCGTGGCAATGGGATCAGCACCCAACTGATTTGTGACACCTGCCCAGATGTAATAAATCGCAGGAATAAAGCCCGCGAGATAAACCAGCCAGGTGGGGGCGCGTTTGATGATGGAAGCGAGCACCATACTTAAGATCGATTCAGGAATCGGGTCTGAGTTTGCTAATAGAACTTCTTAAGGTCCATCCCCGAATAAAGCGAGCCGACCTGATCGGCATACCCGTTCAGCATCAGCGTATCCACGCGGGAGGCAAACAAGCCTGCGCCGATTTTGCGCTCGGTTGCCTGTGACCAGCGCGGGTGATCCACTTGCGGATTTACGTTTGAATAGAATCCGTATTCCCGCGCCGCAGCCTTGTTCCAGGATGTGGGTGGCTCGCTTTCGGTCAGGGTCATTTTCACGACGGACTTGATGCTCTTGAACCCATATTTCCACGGCACAACCAGCCGGGCAGGGGCGCCGTTCTGGTTTGGTAGAATATCGCCATAGAGACCCACGGCCATAATCGTTAGTGGGTGCATGGCTTCGTCCAGGCGCAAACCCTCCACATAGGGCCATTCAAGCGGCGGGAAGAGCGAGCGCTGTTGTGGCATTTCCTCAGGGCGCACCAGGGTTTCAAAAGCCACATATTTGGCACTGCCCTGAACATCGAATTTGTTGAGCAGGGCGGAAAGTGGAATGCCCACCCAGGGGATCACCATTGACCAGGCTTCCACACAGCGGAACCGGTAAATGCGTTCTTCCAGCGGGAACTTGGTCAGCAGATCATCAATATCCAGCGTGCCGGGATTGTTCACCATACCATCAACTTCAATCGTCCATGGTCGCGTTGTCAGCGTGCCGGCATTGGCGGCCGGGTCAGATTTCGAAGTGCCGAACTCGTAGAAATTGTTATAGGTGGTGATGTCCTGGCGGGAGGTGGGTTTGGCATCGGTTGAAAATTCGCTCTTGCCTGCTTTCAGCGCAGCGTGGGCCGAACCTTCTCCCAAAAACGGGGTCATGGCCAAGCCAGTTGCCCCGGCGATGCCAGTCAGGAAGGTGCGCCGGTTGAGATAATCTGAGTGCGAGGTGATCTCAGAGGCGAGCGGCATGGGATATTTATAGACAGGCATGAGCGTGATTCTCGATCTGGCTTGGCTGCGAAATGCGGTTCGTCGCTCTGATATTATATGTCTTTCAGCAACAAATATCTAATTTACACGTCCAATCTCACGCAGGTGTTACAATTTTCCCACCGTCATTAGGGGGCCGAACTGGGCTTTCGATTGACCAAAAGTATGCCAATGGCCACCAGAACCAACGCAGCCACCAAGGTCAATGTGATGGTTTCTCCCAGGATCAGCCAGCCGAAGAACACGCCAAATACCGGAGCGAGAAACCCGAAGCTGGCCATGTCCGATGCCGGATAGCGGGCCAGCAACCAGAACCAGAACGCAAATCCAAATGAAACGACCACCACAACCTGGAATGAAAATATGGCCAGATGATAAGGTTGAAGGTCGCGGATGAACGGGCCGAACAGGGGAGCAACAATCAAGACAATGGGGGCCGAAACGCACAATTGATAGACGAGTTGCATTTCCGGTGTTGATTTCGACAGATTGGTAATGCGCGCACTAAGCGCAATGCCAGCCCACATCATCGCACCGGCCAGGCACATGAGATCGCCATAAAACGCATATTGCGACGCAGGGGCTGCCTTGTCGGACAGGGCCAGCACAACACCGGCCATGGCACACACAAGCCCGGCCACGCGCACCGGGGTGAGCCGTTCATTGGGTATGAGAAAATGCGCCGCCAGCGCCACCCAAAACGGCATCGTGTAGAAAAAGATGGATGTGCGGGCAACGGTCGTGAAATCCAGCGCCAGAAACAACAAAATAAATTCACCGGCAAACAGGGTGCCGCAAATCAATCCGCCGATCAGGCTGCCATCGACAAAAGACAGTTTGCGTTTGCGCACCAGTGCCACAATCACCACAATTGGCAGGGCCACGAGCGATCTCAACCCGGCCTGAAACACCGGTTGTAGCCCTGAATTGACCACTTTAACTAATACCTGATTCAGCCCAAGAAGAGCGGAAAACAGCACAAGACTGGTGGCACCAAATGCATCGATTCGGGTTTTGCGCTGGGTGTCACCGGCGGATTGCGAACTCATCAGGCCATGACCAATGCGGATAGGCGTGGACTACGCAGCAGATGGCAATTGCCCACAAACGCATTTATGTGATCCAGCATCGTCTTTTGCCCTTCGTGCCGCCATGGTAGGCGCACCTAAACGTAATTTCAGGAAGATTCCTATGACTATTAAACTTTATGAACTGTGTGGCGCAAACGAAGAGCTTGTCTTCAGCCCCCATTGTTGGAAAACCCGCATGAGCCTTGCGCACAAGGGGTTGGATTTCGATTCTGTTCCCTTGCCGTTCACAAAAGTTGCCACGATCGAAAATGGCGACAGCCGCCGTGTGCCGGTCATTCGTGATGGCGAAACTGTCGTGGAAGACAGTCTGGAAATCGCTAAATATCTCGATGCGCAATATCCCGACACACCGCGCCTGTTAGAGGGAGCAGCAGCCGATGCGATGACCAACCTGTTGATCAATTGGGCACAGACTCAGGTCCATCCCGTGGTCGTGAAAATGTGTTTGATGGATATTTATAACGCCCTGGCTCCGGAAGATCAGGTGTTCTTCCGTGCCACCAGAGAAAAAGTGTTTGGCATGAGCCTGGAAGACTTCGCCAGCAAAATGGCGTCAACACCGGAAGATCTGGCAAAAGTGCTGGTGCCGCTTGAACTGACACTCAAGAAACAGCCGTTTATTTGCGGCGAAACGCCCATGTTTGCCGACTATGCCGTCTTTGGTGCCCTGCAATGGTTGCGCATCACAAAGGGTGACACGGCATTGCCCAAAGAAGGCGAAGTCTCAAACTGGTTCAATCGCTTGTTGGACGTGTATGACGGCATGGCCCGCAACACGGTGATTGCTGCCTAATCACCACCTGTATTGCCAAACAGTGCGGCGATCTGGTCAATCCGGTTTGCCGTACTGCCTTTTTGGGCCACCGCCAGCACGAGTTCGCGAAAGATGGGCTGCGCTCCGTCGGGCAGCAGGCACACGTCTTTGGTGGCGTAGCGTAAAATATCCGGTTCCGGCAGCAGGGTGAAGCCGATGCCCATATTGACGCATTCCATGATCGCCTCAACACTGTCCAGCACGATGGTGCTGCGTTTGTCGCGAATATGGGTGCGTACATGGGCAGCGATGATCTCGCCCACACCGGATTGCGGCAGGAACTGGAAAAACGGCATTGTGCCGAACAGCGCCGTGGCATCATGCGCCTGCATCGATTGGGGCGCTGCATAGGCGAGGCGCTCCAGCCTCAACGACCGGGCTGTCAGTCGAGAATGGAGGTTGGCTGAAGAGGTGATCACAGCCGCATCCAGGTGCCCCGCAAGCACCCGCGCTTCCAGGACTTCCGACAATCCCGTTTCAATATTGAACCGGGCATCTGGCGCAAGCTCTTTTGCCCGTATCAGAAACTCCGGCAACAGCCGCACGCTGGCGGTGGGCACGAAACCAATCTTGAAATTCCCAACCAGTTGATCATTGGGCACGCAGGCGGTCAGCAGATCCCGCTCTGCGGCCAGCATGTTTTCCCCATGGGCACACACGGACCGCCCCAGCGAGGTGAGCTTTGGGGGACGAAACGACCGATCAAAAAGCGTCACACCAAGCTGGGCTTCAAGAGACTTCATCTGCATCGATACCGCAGACAGGGTCATGTTGAGATGCTCAGCTGCGGTTGCAAAAGAACCCTGTCTGGAGATTTCCAGTAATGTGGCCAGTGCGCGCGTTTGCATAAATACAACTTAATTGAAGATTTATCCCATTTTAATTCGATTGTAATGGATTTGCAATCCTGTACACTTTTCCGTGAAGTGGAGAGATCTTCATGAATGAATCAGTGCAAGACACTTTGCAAAAGGCCCGCGAACTCGCCGAGGCTTTCGCGCCAAAAGCAGGGTACTGGGATCAGACCCGCCAATATTGCTGGGAAAATGTAGAGCAGCTCGCACAAGCCGGTATTATGGGCATGACCATCCCAAAATCGCTGGGCGGGCAGGGGGCTTCTTTTCTGGAAGTTGTCGAGATCATCGAAGAAATCGCAAAGGCGTGCACACTGTCTGCCCGCATCGTGGTGGAGGCCAATATGGGCGCCATCAGTGCGGTGATGGCCTATGGCACCCAGGCACAGAAGGAATTTTGTGCCCCTTATGTTTTAGCAGGCGACAAACCGGCCATTTGCATCACCGAACCCCAGGCAGGAAGTGCCGCAAAGGATATGGCAACGACAGCGCGCAAGCAGGGCGACAGATATATTATCAATGGGTCCAAGCACTGGATCACCGGTGGCGGCGTTTCAAAGCTGCATCTCATTTTTGCGCAGGTTCTGGATGAAAGAGGCCAACACAAGGGCATTGGCGGCTTCATTGTGGCCTGCAATCCATCTAACAATGATTTGCCTTCCGGTTTTGAAATCGTCCGCCATGAACGCACGATGGGCCTGTGTGGTATGCCGGAAGCTGAGCTGCGTTTTACTAATCTTGAAGTCGATGAGACGATGGTTTTGATGCCTCCATCAGGGTTTTGGCGTGGTTTTGCTGAACTCATGAACGCCTATAACAGCCAGCGCGTGGGCGCGGGCACCGTGGCAATGGGTATTGCCGCTGGCGCTCTGGATCATGCTAAAAATCACCTCAAACAGCGCCATCAGTTTGGCCGCCCCCTGGCGGAATTCCAGGGCTTGCAGTGGATGTTGGCGGATATGGACACCCGCGTTCATGCCTCCCGGCTGATGTTGCATGAAGCTGCCAGGTCAAGGGGACCAAATGGCAGCGCCTTTCCCGATATGACAATGGCCGCACGGGCGAAATTATTTGCTTCGGAAAATGCCATCAGCGTGGTCAATGATGCGCTGCAAATGTTTGGTGCGCGCGGATATGGGGATCAGGAACCATTAGAGCGCATGTACCGCGATGTGCGTATGTTCACGATTGGCGGTGGCACAGCCCAGATTTTGCGCACCCAGATTGCCGGCAGCCTGTTGGACATCAAGACGCCCCAGACCCGTGAGGCTTATGCCGAGCAAAACCTGCCGCTTGCAGCGGAATGAATACCGTCGGATACAGACCATATGCGCAGTTTTGATGAGCTCTTCGATATCGCCGCCGAACGCAAGGGCGGCACCGATGAACTCAATAGCATGTTAAAGCCGCCCGAATCCCCTTCATATCTCGCGAAGATTACCGACGACCGTTGGCTGGCAACGGCCACCAAATGTATTTTTCAGGCCGGGTTCACCTGGAAGGTCGTTGAAAACATGTGGCCCGGTTTCGAAGCCGCGTTTAATGGTTTCGATGTGCACAAATGTGCCGCCCTGAATGAAGACGATTTCGACAAGCTGGTCAGTGATACACGCATCGTGCGTTACGGTGCCAAAATCCGATCCGTCCAGGAAAATGCCCAATTCATGCTTCAACTGGCCAGGGAAGGCGGCAGCGCTGGCAAAATCTTGGCGGACTGGCCTTCGACAGACTTCGTAGGGCTATTGTCCATGCTGAAAAAGCGCGGCAGCCGTCTTGGCGGCAATACGCCCCAGTATTTTCTGCGCTTCATGGGCCGGGATGGTTTCATTCTGTCCCGTGATGTGGTGGTGCGTCTGCAAGCGGAAAACATCATCGACAAACCTCCAACGTCCAACAAGGCAATGGCGCAGGTACAGGAGGCCTTCAATGTCTGGAGGGACCAGTCCGGGCGCTCCCTTACGGAAATCTCCCGCGTATTGGGCATGAGTCTCTGATTGAGGCAGGGGCAAAGTCCAAGCTAAAAGTCATATCGTGCTGTACCAGCTTGCCCCGCATCCGGCACTCGGCTATAGCCACGCAAAATACCCCCTCCTTAACTGACAGGATTCAATTCGATGGCAATCGAACGCACTTTCTCAATGATCAAACCCGACGCAACAAAACGCAACCTGACCGGCGCAATCACAGCCCGTCTTGAAGAAGCTGGCCTGCGTGTTGTGGCTTCCAAACGTGTCCACATGAGCTTGCGTGATGCGCAAGCCTTTTACGCAGAACACAGCGAACGTCCCTTCTTCGGTGAATTGACAGAATTCATGTCTTCCGGCCCAACGGTTGTTCAGGTTCTGGAAGGCGAAAATGCCATCGCACACAATCGCGATGTAATGGGTGCAACCAACCCCGCGGAAGCTACTGAAGGTACGATCCGTAAGGATTTCGCTGAATCATTGGGCGAAAACTCCGTACACGGTTCCGATTCCCCAACCAGTGCAGCCCGTGAAATTGCGTTCTGGTTTGCTGAACGCGACATCGCCGGCTAGTCGCAGCACATATCCAAATTGAATTTAAAGAAGGGCGCGCCCAACCAGGGCGGGCCCTTTTTTGTGCCTTGGCTGAACGAATGGCTTTTCAGATTTTGCCCACCTGTGTCACTCTTGGCATCGGGAGGTGCCCATGCAGCAATTGGCAAAACGCGATTATTCCCTGACCGGTGAAAGCGCCCGGCAGGCCGTTGAACGGGGGCTGGCTGCCGCCCAGTGGTATCACACCAATGTACCACGGGAAAAATTGCGCGAATTGATGGAACGCAAGGACGGCCCCGCTATTCGCGACACGCTGCTCTGGCTTGGCTTGATGGTGTTGTTTGCAGGCATTGGCATTGCCTTATGGCCCAGCTGGTGGTCAGCGCCATTCTGGCTCGCCTATGGCGTGTTATACGGTTCGGCTGGAGATTCCCGGTGGCACGAATGTGGCCATGGCACAGCCTTCAAGACACGCTGGATGAACCGGGCAGTTTATCAAATCGCCTGTTTTTGCATGATCCGCAATCCAACAGGCTGGCGATGGAGCCATTCACGCCACCACAGTGATACAATCATTGTGGGTATTGATCCCGAGATCAACATGATGCGCCCACCGGATTTGCTCCGCGTGGCGGTCAATTTTTTAGGCATTCTGGACGTGATTGACGGTTTGAAAACCATGGTCATCAACGCAACCGGAAACCTGACCGAGGCCCAGGCCATATACATTCCAAAACCCGAACAACGCAAAGTGTTCCATGTGGCCCGCTGGTGGTGTGCAATCTATGCGGCGACCATTGCTCTTGCGATTTCGATGGTGTCGATCCTGCCGGTCATGGTTATAGGCTTACCGCGATTTTATGGTGCCTGGCACCATGTGTTGACCGGATTGATGCAACATGGCGGGCTGGCGGAAGATGTGCTCGATCATCGGCTGAACACCCGCACCGTGCTGATCAATCCCATCAGCCGGTTCATTTATTTGAACATGAATTACCATGTGGAACATCACATGTTCCCCATGGTGCCCTATCATGCGCTGCCGCAACTCCACGAGCTCATCAAACATGACCTTCCTGAACCCGATGAGGGATTCGTTGACGCCTACCGCAGCATGTGGTCGGCAATCAGGCGGCAATTGCGCCACGAGGATTATACATCGCCCCGCGTGTTGCCACCAACGGCGGCGCCGTTTCGCGAACATTTTCATGCCGATATAGACCTAACATAGCTCCGCGCGGCTTAATTCATAAGATGGCAGGCCGCACTCAGCGCCAGCGATCCTTGGCCGTTTCGTCGGCTTCGCGCGCGTCCACCCAGCCTTTCGACTGGCCATCGGCACCGTGTTCTTTTTTCCAAAACGGTGCATCGGTCTTCAAGAAATCCATGATGAACCGCGCCGCCTCAAATGCTGCATCCCGGTGGCGGCTTGTGGCGAGCACCAGCACAATCTGATCGCCAACGCCAATTTTGCCCACACGGTGGATCACAGTTACCCCGTCCACGGGCCACCGTCCGCACGCCGCATCAACCACTTTTGCGAGCTGTTTTTCCGCCATGCCCGGATAATGTTCCAGTTCCAGCGCCGAAAGACTGTCGCCTTCGCCACGGCACAAGCCGGTGAACGTCACCACTGCGCCAACATCGTGGCGCTTCGATGTGAGTAATTTTGTTTCCTGCGCGACATCAAAATCGTCGTGTTGAACGCGAATGGTGATGCGTTCAGATGGAACGGTCATGGCATCAGCCGCCGGTCATGGGTGGGAAAAGTGCAATCTCACGGGGGCTGCCAATGGTCGCTTTGTGTTCCACATGTTCCTGATCCAGCGCCACGCGAATAATGTCAGGAAATTCGAACGCCGCAGCAAAACCTTCTCCGCGCGTTTTCAGCCATTCCAATAGATCATGCACAGTCTCAACACTGGAGGGCAGATCGACGGCTTCCGACTCAACGCCCACGCGCTCGCGAACCCAGGAAAAATAACGCAATGAAACGGTCTGCGATGTCATCAGTCATTCCTCGATAACGTGTTTGAGCCCGGCACGGAAATAATCATACCCGGTGATCAGTGTAACGACAGCGGCAATCCACAACAGTATCAGGCCAAGTTGGGTGCAATAGGGAAAAAGTTTGTCCCCCGCAGGACCGGCAATCAGAAATACCATGGCCACCATCTGCAAGGTTGTCTTCCATTTCGCCAACTGGGTGACGGGCAGGGCAACTTTCAGGTCCGCCAGATATTCGCGCAGGCCTGACACCAGGATTTCACGGCTGAGGATAACAATTGCCGCCCAGATGCTCCAGCCTGCAATGCTGCCGTCCGCCGCCAGCAACAACAGGCATGCGGCCACCAGAAGCTTGTCGGCAATGGGGTCCAGCATCTTGCCCAGCGATGAAGTCTGTTTCCAGATACGCGCCAGATATCCGTCGAAAAAATCCGTCACACTGGCGAAGATGAACAGGCCCACAGCCCACCACCTGGCCGCATCGCTGGATTTCCCGCGCTCTTCAAGATCGAAACACAAAACGACCAGAGGAACGACAAGAATGCGGGCATATGTCAGCAGGTTTGGAATGCTCCAGGGCCCTGCTTCTCTGGTGGGTTCGTTCAATATTTTCATACTCATGACAAAACCCATCGACGCGACAAATTCAACCGTCTGATGGGTGATTAGTCTTACATTTTTGCAAACTTCGGTGATCTCTGTTGCGCACGAAGCGACTTAAACAACTTTGAAACACTCATCTTGGACAATGCCACTGGTGTTTGTCAGCATTGGAACAGCCATGCAGAACTTTGAGAAAAAGGGAACCGGAGAAACCGGCTTGGCCCATGTGTTGGCCGCTTTTGGATATTCCATGGCCGGAGCGCGGGTATTGTTTGGTGAGAAAGCAGCCAGGCTCGAACTGGTTTTGCTGGCCTTTGTAATCTTGGTTTTCGCCATCACCGGCGCTGCCCTGCACGAATTCGCCATCATGGGCGGGCTGTTTTTGGCGGTGGTGAGTATCGAGGCGCTCAATACTGCGGTTGAACTGGTTGTAGACCGCCTGTCACCTGAACGCAGTGAATTTGCAAAACAGGCGAAAGACCTGGGATCTTTCGCCGTATTTTGCGCGCTTGTTGTGTTTTGTGCCTACGCCTTGTGGGTCGTTGTCACGTAAAAACGCGATCAGTCTTCAACCGGACCGCCGGCTTCTTTCCAATCACCAAATCCGCCCACATTCGTGACGCTCGTATAGCCCATGTCCTGCAATGTTCTGCCAGCAAGGGCAGCCTGTCCGCCTGCGCCGCATACAAGATAGAGATTGGCATCTTTTTGCAGGGCCGGGTTGTGGAACTGCATGTCGGGATCGGCAGCAAATTCCAGAAACCCACGCGGGACACGCACAGCACCGGCAATCGTGCCCGATTTTGCGATATCGGAGGAATCGCGCACATCCACAAATGTGCCATTCCCGGCTTTATGGGCCGCGATGGCGTCCTCGGTTGAAATTCGGGTCACAAGCTTGTTGGCTTCTTCAAGATATTGCTTGGCAGATTTCATGATAATATATCCATTGGTGTGAATTGCAGACTGGCATATGGGAACCTGCGGTCCCCATCGCAAGCAGAAGGGCTCAGCTTTTCTGGAAATGATCGTAAATTCGCCGTGCCATCGCCTCCGAAACGCCCTCGACGGCCATCAAATCTTCAACCGCCGCACGGCTGGCAGATTTGGCACTGCCAAAATGATGCAATATGGCCCGCTTGCGGGCAGGGCCAATGCCTTCAATTTCATCAAGCGGATTCTTGACCATTTCCTTTTTGCGCCGCGCCCGGTGTGTGCCGATTGCAAACCGGTGCGCTTCATCGCGCAATCTTTGAATGAAATACAAGGTCGGATCGCGCAGCGGCAGGGAGAAATCGGGCTTGCCCGGCATGAAAAAACGTTCCCGTCCCGCATCCCGGTCCGGCCCTTTAGCAACGCCCACCAGATTGATCTTGCCGTCCAGTCCCAGTTCTTTCATCACGCCACGCACAGCAGACAATTGGCCCGCGCCACCATCGATCAAGACCAGATCGGGCCAGGGGGGCAGGGTGTCGTCATCGCCGCTTTTGGCGTCAATCTCCGTACCATGTTCTTTCAAAAGCCGTGCAAAGCGGCGCGTAAACACTTCCCGCATCATGCCGAAATCGTCGCCGGGTGTGAGGTCTTCATTTTTTATGTTGAACTTGCGGTAGCTGTTTTTCACAAAACCTTCCGCGCCCGCCACAATCATGGCACCCACCGCATTGGTGCCCATGATGTGCGAATTGTCATAGACTTCAATGCGGCGCGGCGGTTTTTCCAGCCCGAACACCTCCTGAAGCCCACCCAGCAATTTGGTTTGGGTGGCGCTCTCTGCCATCTTGCGGCCCAGAGCTTCGCGGGCATTTTGGGCAACTTGCTTGATGATGTCGCGCTTTTCGCCCCGCTGCGGCTTGTTCACACTTACCCGGTGGCCAGCCTTGGCGCTCAAGGCCTCAGCCAGCAGTTCGGACTGGGCTATGTCGTGGGACAACAGGACCAGACGCGGCACAGGCTTGTCGTCATAAAACTGGCCCAGAAACGCTTCGAGAACTTCCGCTTCATCAAATGATTTATCGGCCCGGGGAAAATAAGCGCGATTGCCCCAATTCTGCCCGGTGCGGAAGAAGAATACCTGAATGCAGAACTGCCCACCTTCCTGATGAACCGCAAAAACATCTGCTTCGGTGATTGTTTGCGGGTTGATACCCTGATGGCTCTGCACATGGGAAAGGGCAGAAAGCCGGTCGCGATAAACGGCCGCCGTTTCAAAATCCAGCGCTTGGGAAGCTGCTTGCATGCGTGATGCATATTGCGTTTTTACTTCCTGCGATTTGCCTGAAAGAAAATCCTTCGCCTGTTTGACGAGTTCGGAATATTCTTCAATCGAAACCTCGCCGGTGCAGGGGGCGGAGCACCGCTTGATCTGGTGCAACAGGCAGGGGCGGGTGCGGTTGGCATAAAACGAATCCGTACAGGTGCGAATCAAAAAGATACGCTGTAACGCATTGATGGTTGTATTGACGGCACCGGCATTGGCGAAGGGGCCAAAAAAAGCCCCTTTGCGCGAGCGCGCCCCGCGATGTTTGAACAGGCCCGGCGCTTCATGGTCGCCGGACAGCAGAATGTAAGGGAACGACTTGTCGTCGCGCATCAATACATTGAAACGCGGGCGCAGCCGCTTGATCAAATTGGCTTCCAGCAACAGCGCTTCGGTTTCCGTGTGGGTGGTCACGAATTCCATATGGGCAGTTTCGGCAATCATGCGTGCGGTCCGGTTGCCGCCGTGGCCCACCCCACGGGCATAGTTTTGAACCCGGTTTTTCAGATTTTTTGCCTTGCCCACATAAAGCACATCACCCGCCCGGTTCATCATGCGATAGACGCCGGGTTTCTTGGGCAGTCGCGGCACCAGTTCAGCAATGATTTCAGCGCCGGTCTTGTCGGAATTGGTGGGCACTTCCTCCCACATCACGTCGCCGGAATCGCGCGGTTTTGCGCGTCCGGTTTCGGCAACTGCGTCTGTGGACGCGCTTGTGGGTTTATCAGAAGATGAATCGCTCATACCGACAACCTTAATGGGCGTTTTCGTGAATAGGTATCTTTTGCATGCGCAAAATGGGCTTTGTTGGGCTCTAACCAGCCCTGTTCTATTCAGGGCCGCGCTGGTCTGCGGTATCCCAAGCCAGATGTTGTCCCCCATCAAGCGCGATCATTTGGCCGGTCACAGACGGGGTGGCGGCAAAATACAAAATTGTACGGGCAAATGCTTCCAGCTCTGGCGAACGTTTGAGCAGCAGCGTGTCCACCTGGGCATCAAACTGTGCCTGCGTCTGGCGTGAACTGGGCAGGGTCGGGCCAGGACCAATGGCGTTGACGCGAATATTGGGTGCAAGCCGTTGCGCCATGGTTCGGGTCGCAGTCCACAAAGTAGATTTTGATAAAGTGTAGGACATGAAATTCGGGGTCAGTTTCCACACCCGTTCGTCAATCATATTGACGATCAACCCATCTTCATTTTCGCCAATCTGTGCAGCGAAATCGGCGGCAAGAAGGGTCGGCGCTTTCACATGAATTGCGAAATGGCGATCCCAAAGTTCGTCGTCGGGACTTTCAAGACTGTCTTCTTCAAAAATGGAGGCATTGTTGACCAACAGTCCCAGTGGCCCAAGTTGCTCGCAGGTGCGTTGAATCAACGTTCGGGTCGAAGCACTGTCCGTCAGGTCTGCCCCGATGGCCATGGCCGTGCCACCCGCCGCATTGATTTCCCTGGCGACATTTTCAGCGCCGCTTGATGAGCGATTGTAATGCACGGCAACCGCGTAGCCTGCCTGGGCGAGTTCCATGCTAATGGCGGCACCAACGCGCGCCGCTGCTCCTGTGACTAACGCAGTCTTGTTCATTCCCAATCCACCCCTCACTAAAAGTCCGGCTCTAAAACGCAGCAGTTATCACAAGATAAGCCACATAGGAGCCGGTCAGCACAAGCCCGGCCATGCGCCGCAGCTCCAGGTGGAATATCGGCAATGCAATCAGCAATATCGTTGTAAACAGCATGACCCACATGTCGAAACTGAGGATATGCGTACCCACAGGCACGTCGACCACGGTGGCTGTCACGCCCATAATTGCCGCAATGTTGAACAGATTTGAACCGATGATATTGCCCACGGCAACGGATGTGTTGTTGTGGCGCGCGGCCATGATTCCCGTCACCAGTTCCGGCAGGCTGGTGCCGATCGCAACAATTGTCAGCCCAATCACCTCTTCCGAAACATTCCAGGCGCGGGCAATGTCGGCAGCCGAATCCACCGCGATGGATGCGCCAATTGGCAAGAGCACAAGTCCACCAATGAGATAGGACAAAATAACGCCCATGCTGGTGGGAATTTCTCCCAATTCATCATGGTAATCGTCAACTTCATGCTGATGTCGGCGCGCCGCATTAAATTGCAGGGAAAGAAACAGGCCCAACGCCACCAGCAGCATCAAGCCGTCCGACCGGTTGATCGGGCCGTAATACATCATCACCATGAACATGATGGTTACGGCAATGAGGAACGACAGGGTCGTTTTCATGCCCTTTTCGCTGCCGGTAATGGTGGAAAACAGCGCCGGTACGCCAAGAACCAACAACACATTGGCGATGTTGGAACCAACCACATTGCCAACAGCGATGCCGCCCTGATTGGTGAGGGCGGCTTTCAGCGAGATAACTAGTTCCGGGGCGGATGTGCCAAATGCAACGATTGTCAGGCCAATGACCAATGGCGGAATGCCCGACCGTTCTGCTATCGCCACTGCGCCCTTAACGAGCCAATCTCCCCCGAAAACAAGCATGAGCAGGCCGAGCGAGAACAATAGATAGGTCAGCATTAAGCAATCCGAATAATGATTTTGTGCGCCTTTGTGCGTCCCCAACACACGCACAGGTTATCGGCATTAGCTGGTTATGCTGACGGCAAAGTTCAAGCGTGCGGGTATAATTCTTTTAGCTGGGGATGTGCGTGCGCAAACTCTGCTGCCCAGGCGACCAATTCGTCACGCCCGTTTTCCCATTTTCCCGAAAACCGCAAATCGAGGTAACCGAGGCTCGATGCCAGCGCAATGCTGCCGATATGGGCATCGGACCCCGAAGGCGGCAGGTTGCCCTTGAGGGCATCCAGCGCATTTTCCGCCTTGCCCCAAAGGCGGTCGAGCCAGGGTTGGTATACCTTTTCTTCGGGGCGAAAGCGCATTTCATATATATACCCCACCGCCACATCATTTATGCCGTCACAATGGGCTTCCATCAGTTCGGCCCCCAAGAGATCGTCTGCATTGGTGGGAAACAGCTTGCCATTACTCACCCGATCCAGATGGCGCGTTATGGTGCGGCTGTCGTAAAGGCCAATACCATTGTCGAGGACCAGACAGGGAATTTTGCCAAGCGGGTTGGCGGCGTTCAACACCGGGTCACCATTGGTGGCGTCCACATTGACAATCTCAATATCTACACCGGCAAACCGGGCGGCCATGGCGGCCTTGGCTACATAGGGAGACGCAGCCGCGTAAAGGAGTTTCATGGGGCAAGTCCTTCAAATATAATAAAAATCAATAGGGTGTGGAGCGACGGATTGATCAGTAACGCAACACACGGCATGAGCCGTCATATTCGTTCCAGCGGTCATATCCACCCAGGCAAAATTCCACGTTGAAACTGTTGCCTGCAAATCCCTGTCCACCTTCTATGAGGTAATACAAGGTGGGATGGCGGCCATTGGTCAATTGTGCATGAGCACGGCAATAGCGCCGTGGAATCAACCGGTGTTCACCATCTTGAACGACCCGTTCGCGCACCCGTTCAATATCCTTGAGGTAAAACCCACGCTTCCAGTTGTAGTCTTCCGCCCAGTTAAACCGTTTAACGATTTTGCCCAGCACTTTTTCGTCGTGGCATTGGGGAAATGACGGACTGACCAGCAAATCAAGCGGACCGGCACTTGTGGGGGCAGGCGCGCCCAGCACACCGGCCATTGCCAGCACGAAAAACCCAAACTTCTTTAGCGCAGTAATCATGAAACGACTTCGAACAAATGGAATCTCACAACAAGCATTTCCCATGGCGCGTTTTCGGTCAAGTTAATCCCGCTTGTGTTCACCGCGCAGATAAGTCCTGAATCCGAAAATCAGCGCCTTTTTCCTCGCGCAGCGTATCCCGCAGCCAGGGCATCAACATGCCCAGCTCACTGCGCAGGGTGTAGGGCGGATTGGCGATCACCATGCCGCACCCATTGAGTGTGGTGGCTGTTCTTGGATCGCGAATCGACAATTGTACGTCAATCAGATCAGGAAATTTCAGCAGGCGAAGGGTTTCCAGCCATTCGTCGGTATGGCTGCGCCTCTTGACCGGATACCAAAGTGCGATAGTGCCGCCCGCCCATCGCTTGCGGGCTTTGTTGAGAGCGTCAATCATGCGGTCAAAGTCATCACCATCTTCAAATGGCGGATCAATCAGCATCAGGCCACGGGCTTCCTTGGGCGGTATATGGGCACCGGCTGCCAGCCAGCCGTCCAGGTTGAGTAGGCGGGTCTGATAGTCATTGGAAAAATTGCCTGCCAGTACCGGAAAATCTTCCGGGTGCAGTTCATACAGCGACAGGCGGTCCTGTTTGCGCAACAGGTGTCGGGCGATGGCAGGCGATCCCGGATAACGGCCTTCACCGGACGCGGCCACCGCAGCACGCCAGTCGCTGATCAAGGCTTCAATTTCCTTTGGCGGATTGGCGTCAAGAACACGCCCCACGCCCAATTTCCATTCCTGGGTTTTCTGCGCTTCTTCCGCATCAAGATCATAGAAGCCAATTCCGGCGTGGGTGTCGTAAACGCGAAAGGCTTTGTCCTTGCGCTTGAGATAGGCAATCAAACGGGTCAGCAGAATATGTTTGAACACATCTGCAAAATTGCCAGCGTGATAGGCGTGTCGGTAATTCATCTGCAAAGTCCTGATGTCGCACCGCAATGGTGAACCAAATTCCCCGGTTCAGCCACGTGTGGCAGCATTTTGCGCATATCTGTGTTTGGCGCGAAGCGTAGGGCTTGCTATCAGTGTTTTGAACACGTGAATAGGTAAGCCAGATGAACAAGCCCGTGAATTCCAGGACATTGCATTCCGCATGTCCCCACGATTGCCCGTCAACCTGTGCGCTAGATGTGGAAGTGATTGATGGCACCACCATTGGCCGGGTGCGCGGGGCTGCTGACAACACCTACACCGATGGGGTGATTTGTGCGAAAGTCGCGCGCTATGCCGAACGCATTCACCACCCCGACCGATTGCTGAAACCAAAGGTGAGACGCGGGGAAAAAGGCAGTGGCAACTGGGCCGATATCTCCTGGGAAGCTGCCCTTGATGAAATTGCCGAGAGGTTTGTTCAGGCGGAACAGAAACTCGGCAGCGAGACCGTCTGGCCCTATATCTATGCGGGGACAATGGGGCTGGTGCAGCGCGATTCCATCCATCGTTTGCGCCATGCAAAGCGCTGGTCGAACCAGTTTGATACCATTTGCATCAACAATGCCTGGACCGGTTTTTCGGCGGCTACCGGCACATTGGTCGGGCCGGACCCCCGTGAAATGGCAGTGTCAGACTGCGTGGTGATTTGGGGCACCAATGCCGTTTCGACCCAGATCAATGTCATGACCCATGCCGTTAAAGCGCGCAAAAACCGCAACGCCAAGATTGTCGTGATTGATGTCTATCACAATGACACCATGAAACAGGCCGATCTGGCCCTGTGCCTGAAACCGGGCACCGATGGTGCCTTGGCTTGCGCCGTGATGCATTGCCTCTTTCGTGACGACAATGCAGATCGCGAATTCCTCAATCGTTACAGCGATGTGCCAGGCGAACTTGAATCACATTTGCAATCAAGAACACCGCAATGGGCTGCTGACATAACCGGGCTTTCGGTTGAACAAATTGAAACATTTGCGGCCTTGCTGGGTGAACGTCCGCGCGCCTATTTGCGACTTGGCTATGGCTTCACCCGTTCGCGCAATGGTGCCGTTAACATGCATGCAGCCGCCTCCATCGCCACGGTGCTGGGTGCCTGGCAATATGAAGGCGGCGGTGCCATGCACACCAATGCGGATATTTTCGGATTGAACAGTGCCCACATCAAGGGAACTGCCTTGCAGGACAAAACGATCCGCACACTTGACCAATCCAAGATTGGCAGGGTGCTGACCGGCGACGAGGAAGCCCTGCAGGGCGGTCCTGATGTGACGGCGATGTTGATCCAGAACACCAATCCCGTCAGCGTTGCCCCCGAACAGGAACTGGTAAAACGCGGCTTTGCCCGCGATAATTTGTTTGTTGCTGTCCATGAACAGTTCATGACGGAAACCGCCCTGATGGCGGATATTGTTCTGCCCGCCACCATGTTCATGGAACATGACGATATATACCGGGGCGGCGGGCATCAGCACATTATTCTTGGCCCCAAACTGATTGATGGCCCGGCGCATTGTCGAAGCAATTTATTTGTTGTCGAAGAATTGGCGAAGCGGTTGGGCGTATCCCATAATGCCGGATTCGGCAGGACCGCAAATGAATTGATTGATGATCTGTTGCAAACCAGCGGCCGTGGAACACTGGACGAATTGCGCAAGAATAAATGGATCGATTGTCAGCCGTCCTTTGAAGACAGCCATTATGTGAATGGTTTTGGACATTCAGACGGCAAGTTTCACCTCAAGGCAGACTGGTTTAATGTGCCCTGGGGCGCGCCTCCGGCTTCGATGGGCCTGCAGGGACCGGTTATCGAAGCGCCCACATTGCCCGACTATTGGGAGATAATTGAAACGGTCGATGCGGCGCATCCGTTCCGCCTGGTCACGTCGCCTGCGCGCTCTTTCCTTAATTCCACTTTCAACGAAACACCCGGTTCGCAAAAACGCGAGAAACGCCCGACCGTCATGATCCGCCCTGACAATGCGGCTGAGCAGGGGGTGGCGGATGGTGACAAGGTTCGCCTCATCAACCAGCGCGGTGCGGTGATTGTGCATGTGCAGATATTTGAAGGCCTCAAGCGCGGGGTTCTGGTGGCGGAAGGCCTGTATCCAAACCACGCCCATGAAGATGGCAAAGGCATTAACACACTCACCAGTGCCGATACGTGTGCACCCCATGGGGGAGCGGCATTTCACGACACGAAAGTGCGCATTGAACGGTTGGACTGATTTAGTTTTGACCGGGCAGGGGCAGCATGAATGCCAGGTCTTTCACGCCGACTTCCCTGGCATGGGCAACCGATTGCCCGGCCCAGCGAATTTTCCGGGTCGCAATCAGGGCCACCACGTGGGGGTAAAGCATGTGTTCGGCATCCAAAACCCGTTCGGCCAGCGTTTGAGCCGTATCACCGGGAGTAATGGGCACGGCCGCCTGGGCGATTATCGGACCACCATCCAGCTCTGCGGTGACAAAATGAGCTGAACATCCGTGGATGCGAACGCCTTTTTCAAGCGCGCGCTCGTGGGTGTCCACCCCGCGAAAGGCGGGCAACAGGCTGGGGTGAATATTGATCAACCGGCCCTTCCAGGAGTTGACGAATTCTTCTTCCAGAATGCGCATATATCCAGCCAGACAAACCAGTTCCGTACCAACCGCTTCAAGTGCTTCATTGACAGCGGCTTCGTGGGCGCGGCGTGTGTCGTATTCCGTGTGATCAATGACCCGCACTGTCAGCCCGTGCTCTATGGCCAGATCCAAACCGGCCACATTGGGCCGATTTGAAACAACCAGTACGATTTCAACCGGATAGTCTGGATCCATCGCAGCCCGCGCCAGGGCACCCATATTGCTGCCGCGACCGGAAATCAAAATCGCAACCTTGAGCTTGGTCAAAGGATCAGTTCCATTCTACGGCACCGTCAAACACCACGGGTTCGCCCTTGCTTGGGTTCAACTCCCCGATCACGCTTACGGTTTCTCCCGCGGAATTCAGAATGTCGGTGACAGCTTCAACTGCATCAGGTTTCACAACCACAACCATGCCAACGCCACAGTTGAAGGTGCGCAACATTTCCCGTTCATCAATATTGCCCACCTGTTGCATCCATCCAAACACCGGTGAGGGGCGCAATGCGGTCAGGTCGATATGTGCACAAAGATCATCGGGCAAGACGCGCGGAATGTTTTCAAGCAGCCCGCCACCGGTAATATGAGCCAACGCCCGTATGCCATCTGTCTGTTTCAGGGCAGCCAATAGGGATTTCACATAAAGACGGGTAGGGGTGAGCAATTCTTCGGCCAGCGTGGCGGTGCCAAAGGGCGCAGGATCAGCCCAATCAAGACCGGCGCGTTCAACAATGCGCCGCACCAGTGAATAGCCATTTGAATGCACACCGCTGGAGGCCAGTCCTAAAAGAATGTCACCGTTGGCGACCTTTTGCGGCAATAGTTCCTGGCGCTCAACAGCACCAACGCAAAACCCGGCCAGATCATAATCGCCCTGCGCGTACATGCCGGGCATTTCAGCGGTCTCACCACCAATCAATGCACATCCGGACTCGGTGCAGCCCCTGGCGATCCCTGAAATGACCTGTTCGGCAACACCATTGTCCAGTTTGCCCGTCGCGAAATAGTCGAGAAAGAACAGCGGTTCCGCGCCTTGCACGATCAGATCATTGACGCACATGGCAACCAGGTCGATGCCAATCGTGTTGTGCAGGCCCGTATCAATGGCAATTTTCAGTTTTGTGCCAACACCGTCATTGGCGGCGATCAGCAGCGGGTCTTTATAGCCGGTCGCCTTGAGATCAAATACGCCCCCAAATCCTCCCAACGCCCCATCGGCACCGGAGCGCACGGTTGCGGCGATCAACGGTTTGATGGTGTCCACAAGCGAATTGCCGGCGGAAATGTCGACACCGGCATCCGCGTAGGAAAGGGGAGGGTTGTTGTGTTCATCGCTGCTCATGGCGCTTCTATAGCGGCTTGGCCCAATCGCGTCTCGCTTTGAACGTCAGTTCACACCAACAATCCACCAACAACTTTCATGTATTTGAGTACGGGTTCACTTTATGTCGATTTGATGGGCAATCGTTGCGCCATCGGAGATGGTCACCCGTTTGACGCCAATCAATTTCATCAAATCAAGAAAGTTGAGGCTTTCGGGCGAACGGGCTTTGGAAAATAGCGGTGAGGCCCGTGCTTCGGCGCTCAGGGACGCCATCAAGGCCCGCAAACGAAACAGCGTGTTGTATTCATTGTCGCCGGTGGCAACGATGATGATCTTTTGAGAATCCGCGCCTTTGGCAAAGATGTGATATCCGGGGCGAAACCCGCGCTTGTTTTGTTGGGCGTTCAAGCCAACGGTAAAGCCAATTCGAGTGCGTTTCCCTGATCCAGGAAGCGGCGTGAGATTGGACGTGTAGGTCTCTTCCGATTGGGGCTTGGGGTAATAATAGCCTGCGTGACGATCTGTTCCTGTGCCCCATTCTTCTTTAGCCAGCGCTTGCACCGTTGTTTGAACAAGCGCAAACAGTACAAGTGCAGCTGCCAGATATTTGAAAGTGTTTTTCATCGGGACAATTCCTTAGATCGCAGGAGTCAAACCTTTGGCTCAAGGCCAGGTGATGTCAATTCGGATCACCGGAATTTGTCGGGGCTGGTGGTTTGAAAATAGCAGTAAACTGACAAAGTGTACTCTTATTGCCATTTACCGGTGAGATCGGCAAAATACGCCCATCCGAGCGCCGGACCGGGACACATAATTGACAATACCAAATCTGATCACACTTGGACGTGTGCTGGCCGTACCCATTGTGGTCTGGGCACTGATCACGGGCCACACAACGGCGGCGTTCTATTTGTTCGTGGCTGCGGGAATCTCCGATGCAGTGGATGGCATGCTGGCGCGTATCCTCGACCAGCGTTCCGACTTTGGCACGGTCCTCGATCCAATTGCCGACAAGCTTCTGCTGGTCTCCACATTCGTTGTGCTGGGATTGATTGACCAATTGCCGGTGTGGCTGACCATTCTTGTTGTCAGCCGCGACCTGCTCATTGTCGCCGGGGTCATGCTGGCTTTTCTGTTTGCACAAAGTGTGACGATCAAACCGATCTGGGTGTCGAAACTCAATACCCTAAGCCAGATCGTTCTGGCCGCACTTGTGTTAGGCCTGCTCGCGTTTGAACTGTCAGCACCGATTTTGAAGCTGGTGATGATTTACATCACAGGGCTACTGACAGCCTTGTCCACGATAGCCTATATCATTCAGGGCATGGCGTTGTTTTCCGCCGACAAGCCGAGCGAAGAACCGCCAGTTGAGGAATCTGAACAGTGACCAAAGAGTCCAAACCACCGGCCAAATCGACACGGGCCAAAGCTGCGCGCAAACGGCCTGCCAAAACCCAGATCGTGCAGGATGGCGCTGAGTTGAACGATACCGGGTTGGCATTCTCAATGACCATGCGCCGCCAAATCTATTTTTGGCTGGCGGCGTTTGTCTTTCTCGTTTTGTTTTTGCTGGTATTTCGCTCAATCCTGTTGCCTTTCATCGCGGGCATGGCATTGGCTTATTTGCTGGACCCGGTGGCTGACCGGTTGGAGGCCATTGGGGCCAGCCGCTTGCTCGCAACCTGTCTTATCCTGCTTATTTTCATCATTACATTCGTCCTGGCGCTGATCGTTCTCGTGCCCATCTTGTCAAATCAACTGGCTGGTTTGATTGAGCGCATGCCTTCCTATGTCTCGCGATTGCAAAACCTCATTGTGGATACCGACAATCCATGGCTACGCAGGTTGATTGGTGAAAGTGCCGACAAGATCCAGGGCAATCTGGATGGCCTGCTGCAACAGGGCGCGGGATGGTTGACCAAACTGCTTGGCTCCATCTGGAGTTCCGGCAAGGCGCTGGTGGATGTAATATCTCTGTTTGTGATTACCCCCATTGTTGCGTTTTACCTGTTGCTGGACTGGGATCACATGGTGGAACGCATCGATGGCTGGTTGCCGCTGCGCCATCGCAACGAATTGCGTGAGATCGCGGGCAATATCAACGGCGCCATTGCGGGCTTCGTGCGCGGGCAGGGGTCGGTGTGCCTCATTCTGGGGCTGTTCTACGCCATCGGCCTCACACTGGCTGGGCTCAATTTTGGCTTGTTGATTGGCATGTTTGCCGGGCTGGTCAGCTTCATCCCATTTGTGGGGTCGATTGTCGGACTGATCCTGTCCATCAGCGTGGCCATTGTTCAGTTTTGGCCGGATTACACGTGGATATTGCTGATCGCGGGCATATTCGCGTTGGGCCAGTTTATGGAAGGTAATTTTTTGCAGCCCAAGCTTGTTGGCGGGAGTGTCGGGCTACACCCGGTCTGGCTGATGTTCTCTCTCTCTGCCTTCGGCGTGTTAATGGGATTTACCGGCTTGCTCATCGCAGTGCCCGTGGCCGCAGCAATTGGTGTGTTGGTACGATTTGCCCTGAGCAAATATCTGCAAAGCGACTTCTATCTCGACCGGGACAACGACGCAGCGTGAAATTTGGGAATGGTGTTCATTGGTAAAGCGTAAGAACAGCGGCCAGTTGCCACTTTTGCTGCCTCTGGAGGCTGCACAGGCCCGTGACGACCTGGTGGTTAGTGATGCCAACCGGCAAGCCGTCAAATTTGTTGACGCATGGCCGGATTGGCCCACACCCATCGTTTTGTTGGCTGGTCCTGTTGGCGCGGGCAAAACCCATCTCGCCAACATTTGGGCGGCCCGTTCCGATGCCCAATTTATTTCCGGGCGCGACGATGGCGAGGAGCAGCAATTACCCCAGGGCAAAAACTTTGTGGTGGAAGACATTGTCCAGGGTGCGTTCAGCGAAACCCGGCTGTTTCATCTCATCAACGCCGTGCGCGCCGTTTCGGGCACATTGTTGCTTACCAGCCGCCGTTGGCCCGCAGCCTGGGGCGTGGCGCTGCCAGACCTGCAGTCGCGCCTGAAACTCATTCACATTGTTGAACTGAACGAACCCGATGATGCATTGCTGTGGGGCATTATGGGAAAACTGTTTTCCGACCGGCAGATGAATGTTGAGCTGACGGTTCTGGACTATTTATGCACCCGAATGGAACGGTCACTGGCCTATGGTCAGGCGCTGGTGGCTGAAATTGATCGTCAGTCGCTGGCACAAAAACGACCGGTGACAATTCCCCTTGCTGCCGAAGCCATGCAGGCGCTTGCAGAAAACGGATTGTAAGCAAAGTCGTGCTACAAGGTGCCCATTCACCCTGGTGGATTGCTGGAACCACCAGTCAATGTGCCGATAATTCGATTGGAAAAGTTGCATGAGCGACGAAATCTCAAAACGCGAACCGGGTGAGCTGTTCATCAATCGTGAGATTTCGTGGCTACAGTTCAATAATCGCGTGTTGATGGAAGCGGGCAATCCAGGCAACCCGCTGATGGAGCGGCTGCGCTTCCTGTCGATTTCCGCCGACAATCTCAATGAATTTTTGATGGTGCGTATTGCCGGTCTTGCCGGGCAAGTGCGCGAAAATGTGGTCGCCCTGTCAGACAATGGGCAAAGCCCGCAACAACAACTTGACAACGCAACCCGCAAAATCGCGGACCTTCAAATGCGCCAGATCGACGTGTTTGACACGGTCGTGGGCGAATTAAAGGCCCATGGCGTTGAATTGCTCAAGAGCGATGACCTTGAACCGCGCGAACGTGAATGGGCCGAAGAGCAGTTTTTGTCTTCCGTATTTCCGGTGCTCACACCGCTTTGCATTGATCCTGCCCACCCGTTTCCATTCATGCCCAATCTGGGCCTTACAATGGTTCTCGAACTGGAGCGGGAGGCGGACCGCAAGCCGATGACGGCATTGCTGCGATTGCCGGAGCCCTTGCGCAGATTTGTGGCCCTGCCGCCGCAATTGCGCATGGAACCGCCAACGACAGAAACCGCCCAGCGTTTCATCAGCGTTGAAGAACTCATCAGTCTCTTCATTGACCGGCTGTTTCCAAGATACGTCATCAAGAAGTCGGGCATGTTCCGCCTGGTGCGCGATTCAGACATCGAAATTCAGGAAGAGGCGGAAGACCTTGTGCGCCTGTTTGAATCCGCATTGAAACAGCGCAGACGTGGCCTGGTGATCCGTTTGGAATTCACATCCGATACGCCTGAGAGCCTGCGGACATTTGTGATGAAAGAACTCAAAGTCAGCAGTTCTGAGGTGGTGGTGCTGGACGGTATGCTGGCACTGGACAATCTTTCCGAGATTGTGAAACAGGGCAGTGATGCGTTGAAATATCCGCCCCACAATCCGCGCTTTCCCGAACGTATTCGCGAACACAACGGCGATTGCTTCGCCGCAATCCGCCAAAAGGATCTGGTGGTCCACCATCCCTACGAGTCGTTTGATGTTGTCGTGCGCTTCATTCAGCAGGCGGCCCGTGACCCCGATGTGGTGGCAATCAAACAAACTCTCTATCGCACATCCAGCGACAGCCCCATCGTGCAGGCGTTGATCGAAGCTGCTGAAAACGGCAAATCGGTCACGGCGCTGGTGGAGTTGAAGGCCCGTTTTGACGAGGCGGCCAACATTCGCTGGGCCCGCGATCTGGAGCGGGCGGGCGTGCAGGTCGTTTATGGGTTTATAGAATTGAAGACCCACGCAAAATTGTCGCTGGTGGTGCGGCGCGAACGCGGTGAATTGAATAATTTTTGCCACATCGGCACCGGCAATTATCATCCCACCAATGCCCGTATCTATACCGACCTGTCATTTTTTACCGACGATCCCGACATCGCATTGGATGTGGCGCGGGTGTTTAATTTCATCACCGGATATGCCGTGCCGAAGGGGCTGACCAAGCTGCTGGTTTCGCCAAACAGCCTGCGCGCCCATATTGTGGAACTCATCCGCAAAGAGCGCGAACATGCCCGCCAGGGGCGGCCGGCCCATATCTGGATGAAAATGAACTCGCTGGTTGATCCGGCAATGATCATGGAGCTTTACGAAGCCAGCAGCGATGGCGTGCAAATTGATCTGATCGTGCGCGGCATTTGCTGCCTGCGCCCGCAGGTGGCGGGTCTGTCTGACAATATCCGAGTGAAATCGATTATTGGCCGGTTTCTGGAACATGGCCGCATATTCTGTTTTGGCAATGGGTATGGATTGCCGTCCAAAAAAGCGCTCGTCTATGCCGGATCTGCCGATTTGATGCCGCGCAATCTTGATCGCCGTGTCGAAGTTCTGGTCCCGCTGGAAAATCCAACTGTGCATGAACAGGTTTTAGATCAGATCATGCTCGGCAATTTGATGGACAATCAGCAGAGTTGGGAAATATTGTCGGATGGAACCGCGCGCAAGATCGAGCCACTGGAAGGGCAAAAACCGTTCAGTGCGCAGGAATATTTCATGACCAATCCCAGCCTGTCTGGCCGGGGGAAATCGCTTAAGAAGGATGCGCCAAAAACCATTCGCGATCCCCAGGCGATGCTGGTGTCGAAAAAGGCTAGGAAACTGGCCAAGAAAGTGGGCGGAGAAGACTGATGGCGCGAACTTTGCGCTCCATCCTGCGGGCGCAGGGGCGGCTGAGAAAACTGGTTCCTGTGGCGATCATCGACATTGGTTCCAACTCTGTGCGGCTGGTTGTCTATGAAGGCCTGTCCCGCTCTCCCACCCCATTGTTCAACGAAAAAGTGTTGTGTGGTCTGGGGTCGCAAATCGCTCATACGGGGCGATTGAACGAAACCGGCGTGGAGCGGGCGCTGTTTGCCCTAAAGCGTTTTCGCAAACTGGCGCATCAGGCCGGTGCCGATGAAATTTTCACCCTGGCCACGGCTGCGGCACGTGAAGCGGAAAATGGCCCGGCCTTTGTAACCGCGGCCGAGGAGATTTTGGGCGAAGAAATTCATGTTCTGACCGGCGAGGAAGAAGCCCGATATGCGGCCTATGGAATTGTTTGTGGGTTCAAACATGCCAAAGGTGTCAGCGGCGACATGGGGGGCGGCAGCGTTGAATTCACCGCCATTGATTCCGAACCCGTGGGGCAGGGGCTAACCTATCCCCTGGGCGGCCTTCGGTTGCAGGATGAGAGCCGTGAGTCTCCCAAACGCGCCCGAGAAATCGCCCGCGAATCTCTCAAGGACAATCCTGTATTGATGGAGGCCAAAGGCGATCCTTTTTATGCGGTCGGCGGCACCTGGCGTGCCATTGGCCGCTTGCACATGGCGCGCTGCAACTATCCATTGCACGTGATGCACCATTACGAAATCAGCTACGAAGAGGCGCGCAAGCTTTGCAAAAGCCTGGTCAATGGCGATCACACGAAAATGCGTGGCGTGGGTGCCATCTCCAACAATCGCCGCGCGCTTTTGCCCTATGGGGCAGCGCTTCTGCTGGAAATCATGCGGGTGATGAAACCTGAAAAAATCATATTTTCCGGTCTGGGTGTGCGTGAAGGCTATCTGTATTCGCTGCTGCCAGCCAAGGTTCAAAAGGCCGATCCGCTGACAGTTGCAGCAGAAGAAATGGCCGTGCTGCGTGCCCGTTCTCCCGTTCACGCAAGGGAACTTGTTGAATGGACCAAACAGGCGTTTCGTGCCCTTGATGTGGAAGAAACCAAGGACGAAGCGCGCTACCGCAAGGCTGCCTGTTTGCTCGCGGACATTACCTGGCGGTCCCATCCTGAGTATCGCGGCGATCAGGCCGTCAACATCATCTCCAACGCCAATTTTGTTGGGGTCAGCCACCCCGGTCGGGCCTATCTGGCCTTGTCGAGCTATTATCGCCATGAAGGACTGGTGAGCGAAGATTTAAGTCCCGACATCGCGAAAATCGCTTCCGAGCGGATAGCCCATCGCGCCAGACTTCTGGGCGCATTGTTTCGCGTGGCCTATCTCTTTTCAGCCGCAATGCCCGGCGTTTTGCCCAACATCAAGCTGTTTTCAAGCGACGAGCGGGTGGCGCTGCTTGTGCCCGCTGAAATGTCAGACTTCGAAGGAGAACGCCTTCAGCGGCGCATAGACGGCCTGTCCGATGTGGTGGGCCGTCAGGTAAACTGGATGGTTGAAAAGGGATGAACCGAAAAACCTGCGGACATCAGCCCGCAATGTAACGCTTTAACTCTTCTGCATCCCGCTCGGTCTGGGCGATCTTGAGTTTCACCACATCGCCGATGGATATAAACCCAACGAGACTGCCATCTTCCATAACTGGCAGGTGGCGGAACCGGCCTTTGGTCATCTTTTCCAGAATCGTATCAATGGAATCGCGCTTCTCACAAAAGATCACATTGCGGGTCATGCACGAATCAATACGGTCGCCCAGCGCTTCGGGCCCGTTGGCGGCGATTTGCCGGACAATATCGCGTTCCGATGCGATTCCGCACACATCGCCATTATCTTCCAGCACGATCACAGCGCCAATCTTATGCTTGGCGAGGACCGTTGTGACTTCATGCAAGGTGCTTGGTTCAGCAACGCTGATGACTTCGTTACCCTTTGCGGCCAAAATATCTGCAACTGACATTACGGTATTCTCCAATATCCCGCCCCAACTGGCTTATGGTCCAATCCGGTCGCAGAAATGTCAACGATTGAGTTTCACACAATATGAGTGGGTGTAAGGTTGAACCGGCCTATTGCCCATTGGGCGTAAACAGGTGCTGGCCGTTGATTGTGTAATTTCCAATCAAATTTTGCGCAACGGAGCCGACAAGCCAGTTCTCCAGCTTGCGCGCAACCGCGCCTTGCACATGGGGATGCTTATCGTCACTCACCGGCAAATAGGCATATTGATTAAACAGCACCGGATCGCCGGAATAATGCAGCTTCAACGCACCCTTATTGGCAAATTTCAACCAACTCGCCCGGTCGCTCATGACATAGGCGTTCATGGCACTGGCCGTGTTGAGCGTGGCCCCCATGCCAGCCCCGGCTGCGCGATACCAATCAGGTGTAAAACTGGAGGTGTCCGATGACATCGATGCCCACAAAGCCATCTCTTTTAAATGCGTACCGCTATTGTCGCCACGGCTGACAAACGGTGATTTTGTTTTCCAGATCCGCTCAAAAGCCTGTGCGGCGCTGGTGGCATTCTGGATGTTGGCTGGGTCCGTTTCCGGTCCGACCAGCACGAAGTCATTATACATGATTTCCCGCCGGTAAGGGGCGAAGCCATCGGCAATGAAAGCGTCTTCTGCGAGCCGCGAATGAACCAAAATGGCGTCCACGTCTCCCGCCCGCCCAAGTTTCAATGCCTGACCAGTGCCCACGACCAGAAGATGCACGTCGATGCCCGTGTCGCGTTTGATCTTTGGCAACAACAGTTTCGACAGGCCTGAATTGTGAAATGATGTTGTCACTGCCAACCGCATTTCCTCAGCCTGGGCGAGGGGCGCGCTGTGAAGCAGGAACCCAAACCAGATTGTGAGCAAGAAATATTTCACTCGACAATGTCTCCGCGCAGATAGGCAGCCGCGCTTTGCGACGCAGGTGCTTCGAAAAATGCTGTTGCTCGCTGGTGCGCACTCATGGTGCCGCGATGGATGAATATTACTTCATCGGCCAGACGCCGGGCCTGCCCAATATCGTGGGTCGCCATTATCAAACGTGTTCCTGTATCCAATGCCTGGGAGAGAATATCCTCAATCTCGCGGGTGGAACCGCCGTCAAGATTGGTCGTCGGCTCATCGAGAAACAATATGGCCGGTTCGGTTACAAGCGCACGGGCAAGTGCCAGCTTTTGCCGTTCGCCACCGGATAAGGCCTGTGCATCGCGGTTGAGGGCGTCCCCAAGACCAATTCGTGTGGCCCAGTCTTCAGCCTTTATACGCGCCTGTTTTCGCGATGCGCCTCGCACCCGCAAAGGGTAGGCAATATTATCAAGCACAGACCGGCGCATCATCTTTGGTGTTTGGAAAATAAATGCCTGCGCCGCATGGGCGTCTTCCCGGGCCCCATTCCAGGAGACGGAGCCATCACGGGCACGGTCCAGGCCATGCAGCAGGCGCAACAGGGTCGTTTTTCCAGATCCATTTGGCCCCATGACAATGGTTGTGCCCTTGCCGGAAATCGCCAGGTCAATCGGCCCCAAAATGGTCTTGCCGCCTTTGCGGACAACCGCGCCTTTGGCTGTCACAGGAAGTAGATCGCTCACCATCTGCCCCCCCGTTCTGTTTGAGAGATCGTATGAATGGTGAGGTTGATCACAATCGCCAGCGCGATGAGAATGAATCCAAGACCCAAAGCCAGGCCGAAATCTCCCTTGCCGGTTTCAAGGGCAATCGCCGTAGTCAAAACCCGGGTCACGTGATCAATATTGCCGCCCACAATCATAATCGCGCCCACCTCGCCAATGGCACGCCCAAAGCCTGCAAGGGATGCGGTCAGCAGGGATCGCCGAGAATCCCAGATGAGGGTTGCCATGCGCTGGCGTTTGGTGGTGTTCAGTGAAATGAGCAGGTCATGATATTCCGCCCACAAATCCCGGATGGCCTGATGAGCAATGGACGCAATCAGCGGCGTGATGATGATCACCTGGGCAATGATCATCGCGGTCGGCGTGAACAGCAATCCCAGAACGCCAAAGGGTCCAGATCGCGACAGGAGAATATAAACGATCAGCCCCACCACCACCGGGGGCAGGCCCATCAGCGCATTGAGCAATGCAATCGTGGCGCGGCGAAACCGAAACCGGTTCACCGCAATCAGCGCACCAAGCGGCAGACCGATCAGGGAGGCAATCAGCACGGCTGACACGGTTACCTGAAGCGAGCGCAACACGATTTCGATCAGCGCAGCGTCCAGCGACACAATCAGCCTGACGGCCTCACTTAGCCCGCGCCACAGGTCATTCATGGCCGTGTCAGTTCCCGCATCGGCGCAGGGCGCAATGGTTTGCCAATGAACCCGTCATGCGATCATCAAATCAAGCGATTGAACACACGCGCCAGACGCGCCTTTGCCAAGATTGTCCAGCAGGGCCACCAGATTGATCTGGGTATCATTGCCAAACACATGCAGGTCCATCGTATCTTCACCGGCAAGTGAGGTTGGATCGAGCCGCACGACCCCGTCACTTTCAGCAAGCGGCACGACGCGCACATGGGGACTGTCGCCATAATGTGCTTCAAGTGCGGCATGAACAGATTGGCGGGTCGCCGCGTTCAATTGTGCCATATGCAACGGCACCTGAACCATCATACCCTGGGGAAAACGTCCCACACTGGGGGAAAAAATAGGTTCATTTTCCAGCAATCCATGGCCCTTGATTTCCGGCACGTGCTTGTGGGTCAATCCAGTGCCATAGAGGAAGAGCGGCGCATCTATCCCATCCGGTCCGTCATTTTCCATTTGCGCAATCAATCCTTTGCCACCCCCGGTATAGCCGGATACGGCGTTGACGGTGATCAGGGCATCCTTTGGCAACAAGCCTGCCATGGTGAGGGGGCGGATCAGGGCAATAGCGCCGGTTGGATAGCAGCCGGGATTTGACACAAACCGCGCTGCGGCAATTTTTTGAACCTGCTCGCGGTCAAGTTCCTTGAACCCGTAAACCCAGTTGGGATCGGTCCTGTGCGCGGTGGAAGCATCTATCAGCCGTGTGGTGCCATTGGCCACCATGGCGGTTGCTTCGCGGGAGGCATCATCGGGCAGGCATAAAATGGCAATGTCGGCTGCGTTCAAAAGCCGCCGCCTTGCTTCCGGGTCGCGCCTTTCGTCATGCGGCATGGAAAGCAATTCGATGTCATCGCGACCTTGCAGCCGCTGCAGAATTTGCAGACCGGTCGTGCCGTGTTCGCCGTCGATATAGATTTTCGGTTTCATAACTTATCTCGTATTCTCAACTACTTGGGAGTGGTGTTCGGAATCAACTTGCCAACACCTTGAATCATTTTCTTAAGAGCGAAATCGTCGTTCCCAAAGATTGCCCAGCATGTAACAGGCGATGGTTGAGCCAGCGATAGACGTTATGTCCCCATGATCATAGGCGGGAGAGACTTCAACTATGTCGGACCCTACAACATCAAGCTTCTTCAGGTGTCGCAATGTCGCCAACGCCTGTGCAGAAGTCAGCCCGCCAGATACCGGCGTCCCTGTTCCCGGTGCATAGGCCGGGTCGAGGCAGTCAATGTCAAACGTCAAATAGGCTTTGTGGCCGTCCACCCGGTCGTAAACCCGCTTGGCGATTTCCGCCGGTCCGATTTCATGGCAGGTGAGGGCGTCGATGATCTCGATGCCGTAATCCTGTGGCGCATGGGTGCGAATGCCGATCTGAATGGACCGGTCCACATCGATAATGCCTTCTTTCACGGCCCTTGTGATCATCGACCCGTGGTCAACCGCGCCATCCTCATCGTCCCAGGTGTCCTGATGGGCATCAAATTGCACCAGCGCCAAGGGGCCGTATTTTTCTGCATGGGCTTTCAAAAGCGGATAGGTGACGAAATGGTCGCCACCAATCGACAGCAAATAAGGATTGCTTTTTGCCGCAAGCACATGGGCGGCATTGCCTTCAATGATTTCCGGCACCCGGGCCTGCCAGCCATAGTAAAAATAAACATCGCCATAATCGATGACCGCCATATCGCCAAAAATGTATGCGCCAAAGGGATATTGCGGGTCATTGTCCATGATTGCCGATGCTTCGCGCACCCCACGCGGGCCAAACCGTGTGCCGGGGCGGTTGGATGTGGCGGTATCCAGGGGAATACCCATCACCACCGCGTCCACACCGGTCAGATCGGTCGTATATTTGCGCCGCATGAAGGAAAGCGCACCAGCGTAGGTCTGGTCGCTCGCCTTGTCGTGGAGGCTCTTAGCCGTAAAGGCATTGTCCATGCCGGGGTATTTTTCGAGGGTCATGTCCTGGACCTTTGCGGCTCTATAAATCGATGTTCTGGAACAACTGCCACTGGGGTGAGTTCAGCCAGAAAGTCCCGGTGGCCCAATCCGGCTACCATAATTGAATTACTAACCGGTTCAGAGCCAGTTTCAAAAAACTCATTGCGCACCGATTGAATCAACGGCAGCTGGTCAGCGGCGGTGTACCAGGTGGTCAGCGAAACAATATCATTGATGGTTCCGCCAACTTCTTCCAGCAGAGCTTTGATGTTTGTGAAACAGACACGTGTCTGCTCAGCCACATCCCCTTTGCCCAAAACAACCTCTTTATTGTTCCAGGCGACCTGGCCGGTGAGGTGAACCAATATGCCGCCCCGGGACGCCACACCCATGGCGAACCCGCGACCCCGTGCTTTCCAAACTGACTCTGAGTCAAACTGCATTTGGTTTGTTCCACATTGCACAAAAAAAGGCGGGTCTTGCGACCCGCCTTTGATACACCCGAAGGTGAATGTTGGTCGAGCCTTAACGCTTCGAGAACTGGAACGAACGGCGGGCTTTTGCACGGCCGTATTTCTTACGTTCCACAACACGGCTGTCGCGGGTCAGGAAGCCACCAGATTTCAGTGTCGCGCGCAGTTCTGGCTCGAAATAAGTCAAAGCCTTGGAAATGCCGTGGCGCAAAGCACCGGCCTGGCCAGACAAACCGCCGCCAGAAACCGTTGCAATGATGTCAAACTGGGTTTCACGACCGGTCGCGACCAGTGGCTGCTTAACCACCATCTGCAACACGGGACGGGCGAAATATTCAGTGAAATCACGCTCTTTACTGGCTTTCGTGCCTTCCTTGCGGTTTTTCGCACGAACAGCACGGCTCTTGGTCACGCCTTCAATGATGATGCGGCCTGAACCTGGTTTCAGCCAGACCCGCGCAATCGCGTCCTTACGTTTGCCGGTGGCATAAGCGCGGCCATGTTCGTCGACCTTGCGCTCGTAAAGCGGCGCGGCAGGAGAGGCTGCAACAGGAGCTGCATCTGTGCCGGCTTCCGCCACAGGTGCATTGCCCAGGGCGCTGCCAAGTTCTTCAAGGGAATTAATTTCAGCCATGACGATCAGGCGCTCCTTTTGTTTTTAGGGTTCAGCGACGCCATGTCGATGGTTGTTGGCTTTTGAGCCTCATGCTTGTGGTCAGGACCAGCATAAACATAGAGGTTTTTCATTTGGCGGCGTGAAAGCGGTCCGCCGGGCATCATGCGCTCAATGGCTTTTTGCATAACACGCTCTGGAAAACGGCCTTCCAGCAGGGCGCGAGCTGTACGCTCTTTGATGCCGCCAGGATAACCGGTGTGCCAGTAATATTTTTTGTCGGAAAACTTCTTGCCGGTGAAGGCAACTTTGTCCGCATTCACGATGATGACGTTATCGCCATCGTCCACATGGGGCGTGAAGGTTGGTTTGTGCTTGCCGCGCAGGCGGTTTGCCACAAAAGAAGCGAGACGGCCTGGAACAACGCCATCGGCGTCGATGACGATCCAATTTTTCTCTACTTCCGCAGGCTTTTGCGAGAAGGTTTTCATGTAGGGTATGCCCTGAATTGTTTGTATTTTAAATTTTTGCATCAGCAACAAAAGCTGCCAGCGACAAGGTTTTGCCAAAAGTCAAAACCGTTGGCGGTGATTTAGGCCAGCCAGATTGAAACGTCAAATGCTATTTTTTCTTTTCTTTCAAGAAAAGATATACAAAACAATGGATTAGAAAATAGGTATTATAATACCGCACAATTTTCATCCCATCCAGGCTTCTCGGCCACCCAACAAAAAGGGTAGGCGGGGCTGCGAAACACCAGGCGTGAATTTTTTTATCAAACAGCGTTGACACAAAAGCTTACGTAACGTAAGAAATTGATGCTCAATTGAGATGATCCCTGCTGTCGCCCAACAGCAGCTTCAATGAGGGCGCGTAAAGTTCCCCAAACTTTACGACAGCAAGGTCCGGCCCGAGTTCTTGGCCGGACCTTGTTTGTTTATGCCACCAATTACAGCCACTGCGCCCCAATCTGTTTCGCCGTTGCAGAAATTCAACCTTTGGGCGGAATGGCATATGTGCCCGTGGCATGGGCAATGATCGCATCATCGCCTTTTAGTGTGATGGCAATATCAAACACCATCAGCCGCTTGCCCATTTTGAGAATGCGACATTCTCCGGCCAGAACGCCGGGCTCGGCTTTTCGCATGAAATTAATGTTCAAATTGGTTGTGACGGCAAGCGCTTCACGCCCCACATGGGACAAAACACAGGCATAACCGCCCATATCTGCAAAAGCGAAAAGCGTGGGACCAGAAATCGTGCCGCCCGCTCTGATGTGATTTTCATCCGTGCCCAGTTCCAGGAGGACACGTTCGGGTTCCACTGCAGTCACCCGGTAATGGGGGAATTGTTCAATAATCTGCGGATAGACCTCGGCAATATAGGTATTGAGTTCCTTAACGCCCAGAACGGGCTGCGCTTTGGTGTCGGGCATAAATTTCAGTCTTTCGGATTGATTGGTTGGTTGCGGGTCCAGTCATAGGTGCCGTTGTCGCGTTCGCGCACAGTCTCTTTCCACCCATGGGCCTCGCTGCGATGCTTGAAGCTCATGCCTTCTGGGGAGTGGCGCGTGATGCCGTCAAAAACAGTCGCCAGACGCTGGGTTTGTGCCAGTCCCATGGATTCAACCACCTGATTAATCACCATTTTCTGCATCATCAATTGATTTGTCGGCACGGTGCTGATGCGGTGCGCCAGCGCGTTGGTTTCCCGTTCCAGGTTTTCCTGCGGGACCGCCTTGTGGATCAATCCAATGCGCATTGCTTCGCGGCCATCAATCTTGTCTCCGGTAAACAACATGCGCTTGGCCTGTTCCGGGCCAACGCGATAGGTCCACATGGCGGTTGTCGGACATCCCCAGACCCGCACGGGCATATAGCCAATCTGCGCGTCTTCTGCCATCACGATGAGATCACAGCACAGGGCAATATCAGACCCGCCAGCAACCGCATATCCGTGGATTTGCGCAATCACCGGTTTGTGGGAATGCCACAAGGACATGAAATGCTCAGTGTTGCGCGCCATGAAGGCATAATCCTTCATTGGATCCCAAGGCATGTCCTGGGTCAGTTTGCGCCCATCACCCTCAGCCGCCTGGGCATAGTAAGCCAGATCATACCCGGCACAGAATGCTTCGCCCGCACCAGACAGGACAATAACGTGGATGTCCGGGTCGGCATTGGCCAGCGCCACCTTTTGGGCAAGGCAGGCCGGGAGATCGTCATCAATCGCGTTGAGAACCTCAGGCCGGTTGAGAATGATGCGCGCAATGCGCCCGTCTTTCTCAAGCAAAACAGGTTCGCTCATATCTTTCTCCCTGCACATTTTCCAAATATCAACCGCGCGCGGCTCCTTGCTTCGAGATTTGCAACAATCTAGTCATGGGGCAAACGTTTACTTCGTGGAACGACAAGATGGCTGAAATTCTCAACATCAAAACACCAGAAGCGCTGGACCAGGCACCTTTGGCAACTCAACGCCTTGAGGGCGGCATATTGCGGCTGGTGTTCAACAACCCGCCCGCCAACACGTTGTCTGAAGCGATGCTGGCGGCCTTGAAATCGGCATTGGATGCAGCCAGCGACGATCGCGATGTGCGCGTCATCATATTGGCGGCCAACGGACATCTGTTTTGTGCCGGGCATGATTTGAAAGAACTGACCGGCCACCGCAAGGATTCCGACGGCGGGCATGCCTACTTCAAAGCCCTGATGCTGCAATGTGCCGAACTCATGCAAACCATCGTCGCCCACCCCAAACCGGTGATCGCAGAAGTCAACGGCCTTGCAACCGCTGCCGGGTGTCAATTGGTTGCTTCATGTGATCTGGCAATTGCCAGTGAAGACGCGACTTTCTGCACGCCCGGCGTTCATATTGGCCTGTTTTGTTCAACGCCAATGGTTGCCCTGTCGCGCAATGTGCACCGCAAACATGCCATGGAAATGCTGCTCACCGGCGAAGCCGTTACCCCAAGTCATGCCCGTGAAATTGGCCTGATCAACCGGGTTGTGCCGGTGGACTACCTGCAAAAGATAACCCTGCAATATGCGCGAAAAATTGCCCAAAAGAGCGCCCACACGCTCAAGGTCGGCAAGCAGGCATTCTACCAGCAGGCGGAAATGAACCTCACAGACGCCTATGCACATACCGCTGAAGTCATGACACTGAACATGATGGCAGCCGATGCAGAAGAGGGCATCGGCGCCTTCCTCGAAGATCGCCCGGCTGTTTGGCGGGACGAATAGTGCAGGAACACGATTTTTACCCGGACCAACATGTGCGCAGCATATTGAGTTCAGTCAAATCAATCGCGATCATTGGTGCCAGTGCCAATGAGGTGCGTCCCTCATTCTTTGTGGCAAAATATCTGGTGGCAAAGGGCTATCGGATATTTCCCATCAATCCGGGCAGGGCAGGTACGGAAATTGCCGGTGCGATGACCTATGCCAGCCTGGCCGACCTGCCGGAGCCGGTTGATATGGTGGATGTGTTTCGTCATGCAGATGCGTTGCCAAGCATTGTGATGGAAATCATGGCCATGCCAAAATTACCTTCCGTGGTCTGGGCGCAGCTTGGCATTCGCGATGATGCGGTGGCCGCAAGCTTGGAGATGGCCGGCATTGAAGTCATTCAAAACCGCTGCCCGAAGATTGAATATGCCCGCCTGAGCGGTGAGATAGGCTGGGCAGGCTTCAACAGACGCACGATTTCCAGCCGCAAGCCCAAGCTACAGCGCGGCTTTCAGCATTATCTTCTGTCGGAATAATCTTGAATCAATTTTCAAGCCAATGCGCCTAAGTGATTCATTGGTCTGGACAAATCGTCATTTGAGCAAGTTCAATCTGGTTGACGGACAAAACGCGCAAAATCATTTCCTTTTGCGGTTCACCAAAACCGACATCGGCCTTTGACGCCATCGCAGCATTGGTGGATAACGACTGTTCATTGCAAAACGATTGCCACGAGGACTCCTGAAAATGAGCAACCGCGAACCTGGATTCGACACCCTTGCCATTCACGCCGGTGCCCAGCCGGACCCGGCCACCGGTGCCCGCATCACCCCGATTTATCAAACCGCGTCATTTGTGTTTGATGATGTTGATCACGCCGCCTCACTGTTTGGCCTCCAGGCATTCGGCAATATTTATACCCGCATCACCAACCCCACCACCGCCGTGCTCGAAGAGCGGGTGGCGGCTTTGGAAGGCGGCACGGCAGCGCTGGCAGTGGCTTCTGGCCATGCCGCACAGCTTTTGGTCATGCATGCCCTGATGCAGCCGGGTGACGAATTCATTGCCTCGCGCAAACTCTATGGCGGGTCGATCAATCAGTTCGGACAAAGCTTCAAGAGCTTTGATTGGCATGTGCGTTGGGCCGACGACATTACGCCCGCTGCCTTTGAGGCTCAAATCACCAGCAAAACCAAAGCCATCTTCATTGAAAGTCTGGCGAACCCCGGTGGGGTGGTCATGGACATCAACGGCATCGCCGAAGTGGCACGCAAACACCATATTCCGCTGATCGTGGACAATACCATGGCCACGCCTTACCTGTGCCGCCCCATCGAGCACGGTGCGGACATCGTCGTGCAATCCCTAACCAAATTCATGGGTGGCCACGGTAATTCCATGGGTGGCGTCATTGTTGATGGCGGCACGTTTGATTGGTCAAAAGACGACCGCTACCCCATTCTCACCGAGCCGCGCCCGGAATATAATGACATGGTTCTGGCCGAAACCTTTGGCAATTTTGCGTTCGCCATTGCCTGTCGCGTTTTGGGCCTGCGTGACCTGGGGCCGGCAATTTCGCCCTTCAACGCATTCCAGATTTTGACCGGTATCGAGACATTGCCATTGCGCATGCAGCGCCACAGCGAGAATGCGTTCAAGGTCGCTAAATTCCTGCAGGGTCACGACAAAGTGGCATGGGTCTCCTATGCCGGGCTGGAAGGTGATGAACATCACGAGATGCAAAAACGTTACATGCCCAATGGGGCAGGGGCTGTGTTCACCTTTGGCGTAAAAGGGGGCTATCAGTCCGGTATCGATCTTGTGTCAAACGTGGAAATTTTCTCCCACCTGGCCAATATCGGCGACACCCGTTCGCTGATCATTCATCCGGCTTCCACCACACACCGCCAATTGGATGACACGCAAAAAGCGGCTGCTGGCGCGGGCGCAGATGTGATCCGCCTGTCGGTTGGTATCGAGAACGCGGAAGACCTGATTGCTGATTTGGAACAGGCGCTTAAAAACATCTAAGCGTTTGATCTGAAATGATGAAAAAAAGAACCGCAGGTCCAATCGGGTCTGCGGTTCTTTTTTGACCGCACCTGCCATGACAGGCTCAAACGGGCCGGATCACGCATTATCATTCTCGTGACACATTTGTGATAGATGAGTTTGCCATGAATATTCGCGAATTTCACATAAGGTCAGGCGTTGTAATTGCGCTTCTGGGCGCATGGCTCACCGGGTGCACGTCAGCCAATACGGACCTGTCGCCGGTAACAGCCGTGTTCACGCCAGCCCCCGCCTATACGCCCAATCCCGGCGCGAAAAAATCTGGAGACTATCCTGACTTGCGCAAGCCCGTTGCCGGGGCAACGCAACATCTAAGCGAGGCTGAGAAAGTCCAGACGGCCGAGGAACTAAATCGCATCAGTCAGGAAGGCGAACGCCTTTCCAGCCAGCCCAATGAGGCGATCTACAGGCGCGGAATCCGCGAAATCCAATAGCTTTGGCCAGCCTGATGCCGCTGCCATGTAAATCCAATCCAAAACACAAAATCCCTGTCTGCAATGCCGATCAATCTGGCCTGCATTGATTGCAAAGCGCGGCGAAACAAGGCATTGCTGCCCGCGCAGATATGGGCCAAATGGCCAGCACGACAGGGATAATCCGCGACCATGAGCAACAGCATTCGATTGGGAATTTCGGGCTTGGGTACCGTTGGGGCGGCACTCGTCAAGATCGTTGAAAGTCAGGACGCAGAACTGGCCGAACGCTGTGGACGGGCCATCACCATCACGGGCGTCAATGCGCGCAATAAAGGCGCAGACCGGGGTTTTTCAACCGATAATTACACCTGGTATGATGATCCGGTCGCACTCGCGTCCAGCGATGATATCGATGTCTATGTGGAACTCATGGGCGGTGAGGGCGATCCGGCTCTGGCGGCTGTCAAAGCCGCATTGAAAGCTGGAAAGCATGTCGTGACGGCCAATAAGGCGCTTCTGGCCGCCCATGGTGTTGAACTTGCCGAGCTTGCCGAACAAGCCGGCGTATTGCTCAATTATGAAGCGGCAGTCGCTGGCGGCATCCCGATTATCAAAGTCATGCGCGAATCCCTGACCGCAAATAGTGTCTCCCGCGTTTTTGGCATTCTCAACGGCACCTGTAATTACATTCTCACGCGCATGGAAGATGAGGGCATGTCGTTTGACGACTGTCTCAAGGACGCGCAAGCACTAGGTTTTGCCGAAGCCGATCCAACATTCGATATTGAAGGCAATGACACGGCGCATAAATTGGCGATTCTGACCAGCCTGGCATTTGGGACACGCATAGCCCCCGATGCCATCTATCTGGAAGGCATCACCAAGATTTCCATTGAGGATATCGAAGCCGCCCGCGATCTGGGATACCGCATTAAGTTGCTGGGCGTGGCCACCAAAACATCATCGGGTGTGGAAAGTCGTGTCCATCCCGCGCTGGTGCCGCTGGGTTCTGCCATCGCAGAAATTGGCGGGGTGACCAATGCTGTATCCATCGAAGCCAAACCCGTGGGGTCGCTCATGATGTCTGGCCCGGGCGCTGGCGGTGATGCCACTGCATCAGCCGTGGCCGGTGATATCTGCGATATTGCCAAGGCACGTCCAGGCCATCAGCACGGTCCGGTGCTTGGTCAGCCGGTCACCAGCCTGACCCCCCATGCGCGCTCGGCGATGCGATCCCACGAAGGCGGCTACTTTATCCGCCTCAATGTATTGGACAAGCCTGGCACGATGGCAGCCATTGCAACCCGCATGGCTGAACAGGACATTTCGTTGGAAAGCATCGTGCAGCGCCGTGCCAAAGGGACTGCCAGCTCCGAGCAGGCCCCCATCATTCTGGTGACCCATGAAACCACGGAACAGGCGATCAAGAATGCTCTTGAAGGGGTCCAAAAAGACGGTCGGCTGGTTGGCGAAGCCCAGATGATCCGCATCGAAACGCTGGGTTAGAACATTTCAGCAAACCGCTGAAACGTGCCAATGCTGACTATCTCGTCTTGAATCCCCCGTCGAATATGCTCAACCGGCGGATGGCTGGTGGCGTGCCACCTGTCGTCAAATGAGACCAGCCATAGACTCCCATGGGAAACCGGGCCGGATAATCGCCTGGAATCTTCACAAAGGCGGGAATCATGATCGACAGCACACGGTAAAGGCGATTTGAGCCGGACCCACTTTGCTGTGCCACAATTTTTGACGACGAGACGTCGCGTAGCCAATAGATGTTGTGATTGTTGTGTTCGGAACCCGTATCCGGATGAATCTGACGGGCCGAAATGCCCTCACCATCCACATTCAACCCATAGGTGGTGACCAGTGGGTCTTTGGTTTTTTCCAGCGTAAAGTTGGATGTGATCACCAGATCACCACCGAATCCGCTTGCCGGGCTGTTTATGTTCCCGCCTTCATACGCGATGACATAGGGCATATCGGAGCCTTTTCCCATCAGATCAGGTGTCAGCAAAGCCAAAACCCGAATGCGCACGGCACTGCTGCCTACCGTGTGAATGCCGTAGATCTCGCGTTCAAAAAGCCATTGCAGATTGTACCGTCGGCTTTGGTTGTTATCCCTGCGAATAAACAGAAATGTCTTTGGAGAAATACCGCCACTGAGCGGTTCTTCAGCATGGGCCACGGCACTTTGGTTTGAGAAAATCGGGCCAGCCAGCAGGGCGATTGTCAAAACGATTAGGGAAAAAATGAAACGTGGGGGCACTTGTTCCTCCAAAGTGTTGGGCGTGCTGAAAATAGTGTGAGGCCTGGACTGTAATATCCTGTGAAATCAGGTCAATGCGGACGGTGTTCGATCTCAGATATTGCGAACCAGTGTCCCCGGTATTTAACCGCGTTGACAAGTGATACATTGCGTTTTTTACCGGCCTCTGAAATCAAGCTACTCAAACCACAATCGCCAACGAATCGGAACGCCCTATGTCGCTCTCATCAAAAAAGAAACATGGCCAGATGGACCGTATGCTCACCATGGAAATGGCGAGAGTGGTCGAAGCCGCGGCTGTGGCTGCGGCGCGTGAACGGGGCCAGGGCGATGAGAAAAAGGCGGACCAGGTGGCCGTGGACGCCATGCGCTCCGAATTGAACAATCTGCCAATTTCCGGTCGTATCGTCATTGGTGAAGGCGAACGCGATGAGGCGCCGATGTTGTTCATCGGGGAAGAGGTGGGCTATGGCGGCCCGGAAGTCGATATCGCCCTGGACCCGCTGGAGGGCACGACAATATGCGCCAAGAACCAGCCCAACTCCCTTGCCGTTATTGCAATCGCCGAGCGCGGCAAACTGCTCTATGCGCCAGATGTGTATATGGACAAGATCGCCATTGGCCCGGGATATGCGCCCGGTCTGATCAGCATTGATGCATCCCCCAAGGATAACATCATGGCGCTGGCGGATGCCAAGGGCGTGGACGTGTCAAGAATTTCCACCTGTGTGATGGACCGCGCCCGCCACGGTGATTTGATCGAAGAAATCCGTTCCGTTGGTGCTTCTATTCGTTTGATCGGTGACGGTGATGTGGCTGGGATCATCCACACCACTGACCCGGAAGTTACCGGTATCGACATCTACATGGGAATTGGCGGCGCGCCGGAAGGTGTTCTCGCCGCTGCCGCATTGCGCTGCACTGGCGGCCAGATGCAGGGGCGTCTCATCCTTGATACGCCGGAAAAGAAAGCCCGCGCTGCCAAGATGGGTGTGTCCGACCCGGACAAGGCCTATTCGATGGAAGAAATGGCCCAGGGCGATGTGCTCTTTGCAGCCACGGGCGTGACCGACGGCAATATGCTGCGCGGGGTGCGTTTTGATAAGAATGGCATCCACACCCACACGGTTGCCATGCGTTCCTCCTCCGGCACAATGCGCTGGATTGAAAGCCGCCATGTGGATGCCAACAAGTTCTGACAATTACAAACTCCCCAATTAAAACGATTGGTTAACCATGCTGACCTAAGGTCACCCCAGTTTTTCGGAATGTAACAAAGCGCCTCGCGGACAGGGCGTTTTGTCGGGGAAGTATGGATGACTGAACTTCGGGGGGCAATTCAGCCATCGTTTTCACTTGACCCGGCCATGGCGGCCCTGGCGGCGATTGAGAACCTTTGGTTGATCACAGCGACAGCCTTGGTGCTGTTTATGCAGGCAGGCTTTTTGATGTTGGAAGCCGGGTCTGTGCGCTCAAAAAACACGATCAACGTGGCACAGAAAAACATGGCGGATTTGCTGGTTTGCGGACTGGTGTTTTTCCTGTTTGGGTCAGTTGTGATGTTTGGAGCAGGGACGACCGGCTTTTTTGGGTTTGGTGGATTCTCCCTGGATGATTCCCAGACGCGCTTTTCTTTCATGTACCAATTTGCATTTTGTGCAACCGCCGCCACCATTGTTTCCGGTGCGGTGAGCGAGCGCATGACATTTGCCGCTTACATGATACTGACTGCACTCATTGCCGGTTTGATCTATCCTGTATTTGGCCACCTTGTCTGGGGCGGCGTGCTGATTTCCGGCAATCCTGCCTTTTTGGCAGATATTGGCTTTCTCGACTTTGCAGGTTCAACCGTGGTTCATGTGATCGGTGGTGCGGCAGCCCTGGCAGCGGTCACATTGATTGGGCCACGCCTTGGGCGTTTTGATGATAATGGCCGCCCGATTTCCATACGCGGACATTCATCTGTTCTGAGCAATTTCGGGGTCATGGTGTTGGTAATCGGCTGGATCGGTTTCAACGCCGGTGCCGCATCTCCCACATCGCCCATATTTTCGACCATCGTGTTGAACACGATGGCAGCACTTGTTTTTGGCGGCATTGCCGGGCTGCTCTATAGCGCCTGGCGTGACAAGGGCAGAACTCACCCTCGCACATCGGGCAATGGCATATTGGGCGGCCTGGTGGCCATAACGGCCGGTTGTGCATATGTGGATGTTCCCGGCGCTGCCTTGATTGGGTTTGCCGGTGGCCTGGGCGCGGTAACGCTGGGCGACCTGCTGTTGAAACGTTTCAAGATCGATGACCCGGTTGATGTCATATCTGTGCATCTTGGCGCAGGCATCATCGGAACACTGCTGCTGGCATTCCTTGCCGCACCGGAACACATTGCGGGTTCGCGGCTCACCCAATTTGCCATTCAGTGCGCTGGCACGTTTATGGCTTTTGGCTGGTCCTTCGCCATCACGCGCATTGGTTTGGGCATTGTTCAACAATTCATTCCCCTGCGCGTTTCGTCAGAAGCCGAACAACTGGGCCTCAATTTGGCCGAGCACGACGATGAGTTCGATGCTGCCAGCGCCCAATATCTGATGAACCAACGCAAGAAAAAAGAATCCGGTATTGGCAAGGTCGGTGAAGGCTACGAAGAAAGCACCGTTGATCAAAACACCCAGATCAATGCCCTGACGCGCATTGTCGAGGGCGCCAAGCAAACACGTGTTGAAGCGGTGCAGGCCCAAAATGAAATCGAGGAACTGGCGACACGGGATCATTTGACCCGACTGCTCAATCGCACGGCCTTTAAAAATCTTGCCAGTGTAAAGCTCCAGCAAGCTGAAAAAGATGCAGGCGAATGCACGGTATTTTACATGGACCTGGATGGTTTTAAACGAATCAATGACGGCTTTGGCCACAGTGTGGGCGATCAGGTCTTGGGCGTTGTATCCCAGCGCATCAGCCACGCCTGTGGCAGCGAGGCAATATTGGCCCGATTTGGTGGCGATGAATTCGTACTTCACATGGATAGTGACAAGGAACACTCACCGCCAACCTGGGAAACACTGGGTCAAAAAATTGTCAATGTGGTCAGCGAGAAAATAACCATTGGCGAACTGGAACTTCATCTGGGCATTTCCGTTGGCGCGGCGGTTTACCCGCATCATGGCAAGTCGCTTGAGAAATTGATTGTTCATGCCGACATGGCGCTCAACGCAGCCAAGATTCGCGGTAAGGGGCGGTGTGTTTCCTTTGAATCCCAAATGGCCGATCAGGCACAACGCCGCAAAGAACTTGAACACGACATGCGAGTGGGGATGTCCCGCGGTGAGTTCTTTGCCCATTACCAGCCTCAAAAATTGCTCGAAACGGGTAAACTCAGCGGATTTGAAGCGCTGATGCGTTGGGAACATCCGGTCCACGGCATGATAATGCCGGGTGAGTTCATTCCAATTGCAGAATCCACCGGGCTGATTGTGCCCCTGTCCGAGCAACTCATTTGTGCGGCCTGCGTTCATGCCAGCCAGTGGCCCATGGTGGACGGAAAACACCTGAGTGTATCCGTTAACGTGTCACCCAGTCAGTTCCTGCGCAGCGATGTCCCGAACATGTTGAAAGCTGCACTGAAAGGCAGTGGGCTGGCGCCGGAATTGCTCGAAATCGAAATCACTGAAAGCATGTTGATTGAAAATGTGCCTCATGTGAAAGCAGCTCTGGAAGAAATCGGTGCCCAGGGCATCCATGTGGCCGTCGATGATTTTGGTACTGGTTTTGCTTCGCTCACCTATCTTCAGGAATTCCCCATCAACCGCATCAAGGTGGATCGTTCATTCGTGAAAGATCTTGAATCCAATGTGGCCGACCAGCGAATTACCAAGGCGATTGTTGATTTGGGACGCGGATTGGGGCTGACAGTGGTGGCCGAAGGGGTGGAGACCGAAGGTCAGCGCCGCAAGCTCCACGAACTCCATTGCGATCACATGCAGGGCTATCTGTATTCGCCACCCGTTCCGCTGGCCAGCGCATTGCAGTTGATCGTCGAGGCCAATCTGGAACCCAATGCCGAGGGTTCCACGGCCTGCACGGATGACCAGATAAGCGCATAGAAACGGGCAGGCGGGAAATTATTCCAGCTCAATTACCTGGATTTTCTTGTTCTCAAAGCCAAGAGCGATTTCGCCGCGTTTGAGTTCAAGAGCCTGTTCGCCAAACAGCTTCATCCGCCAGCCTGAAAGGGCCGGGACATTGGCATTGTCATCGGCGGCAATCTTTTCCAGATCATCCACCGTGGCAATCACCTTGCTCGCCACACCGTGCTGTTCCGCCACCACTTTCAGCAGGACTTTCAGCATTTCGGTGGCAGCTACCGTTCCCTCGGGTGAACGGGCAGGGCGCGGCACTTCGGGCAAATCGGCATCATCAATTTCCAGCGCCGCCAATACCGCTTCAAGCAGACCTTCCGCGTGGCGCGACTTCTCAAAACCACGGGGCAGGGCGCGCAGTCTGGCCAGCGCCTGTTCATTCGTTGGGTGCTGTTGGGCGATTTCGTAAATCGCATCGTCCTTGATCACCCGTCCGCGCGGAACATTGCGCCCCCGCGCTTCTTCTTCACGCCATTTGGCAATGGCCTGCATCACGGCCAGGTCACGCGGCTTGCGCACGCGCATTTTCAGTCGTGTCCACGCCTTTTCAACCGGCAGGTCATAGGTCTCGGCATTGGTGAGAATACCCATTTCCTCATCAACCCAGGAATGGCGGTCATTGGCTTTCAACTGGCTTTGCAGCTTGTGATACACATCGCGCAGATGGGTCACATCTGCTAACGCATAATTGAGCTGCTTTTCGGTCAATGGCCTGTGCGACCAATCCGTAAAGCGGGAAGATTTATCAATATGGGCACCGCTGATCCGGTCAACCAGTTGGTTATAAGCAATCGAGTCGCCATAGCCACACACCATGGCCGCCACCTGGGTGTCGAACAGGGGCTTGGGAATTGCGCCATCGAGATTGTAGAATATCTCCACGTCCTGACGTGCGGCGTGAAATACTTTCACCACGCTTTCATCGCGCATCAGCTGAAAAAACGGTTTCAGGTCAAGGCCTTCCGCCATTGGATCGATGATCACTTCGTCTTCCGGCCCGGCCACCTGGATCAGGCAAAGGATCGGCCAAAACGTTGTTTCGCGAAGAAACTCCGTGTCCACGGTGACGAAATCATGTTGAGAAAATGAGCTGCAAACGTCTGCAAGCTCAGATGTGGTTGTGACAATTTTCATGGGGGTGCGGTATAAAGTGGGCTGAAAGCTTTCGCCAGCCAAAAATGCTTCATTTTGATGCCATGTACAGTTCAATGGATGTGAAGCAACTCAAACGAGCCAAAAACTTGACAATTCATGCCTTCCATGGCCAAACCCGGCGCAGTTGAGACGGGCTGAACCAGGCCCGCGAACGCCCTATAGAATCCAGGATATTCCCATGCACCGTTATCGCAGCCAAACCTGTGCCGATTTGCGCGCGTCCCACGTCGGTTCCACCACCCGCCTTTCGGGCTGGGTTCACCGTGTCCGCGACCATGGCGGCGTTTTGTTCATCGATCTGCGCGATCACTATGGCATCACCCAGGTTGTCGTCGATCCGGACTCAAATGGTTTTGCCATTGCCGAGACCGTTCGTTCCGAATGGGTGATCCGTATAGACGGAGACGTAAAGGCACGCAGCGCTGAAACTGTAAATGCCGGTCTGCCCACCGGCGAGATCGAAGTTTATGCGCGCGACATCGAAGTGCTCTCCAAGGCGGCTGAACTGCCAATGCCGGTATTTGGCGAGCAGGAATATCCCGAAGACATTCGATTGGCCTACCGCTTCCTCGATCTGCGCCGCGAAACACTGCACCAGAACATCATGACGCGCACGGATGTGATCCATGATCTACGCACACGGATGCGCGAGGCCAGCTTCAATGAGTTCTCCACGCCAATCCTGACCGCTTCGTCACCTGAAGGGGCACGCGACTTCCTCGTCCCCAGCCGCATTCACCCCGGTGAGTTCTATGCATTGCCCCAGGCACCCCAGCAGTACAAGCAGCTGATCATGATGTCGGGCTTCGACAAATATTTTCAGATTGCGCCTTGTTTCCGCGATGAAGACCCGCGCGCCGACCGGCTGCCGGGCGAGTTCTACCAGCTCGATCTGGAAATGAGCTTTGTCGAACAGGAAGATGTTCTGGCAACGATGGAGCCGGTTATCCGTGATTGTTTCAAGGCCTTCGCAGGCGACAAGACTGTGACTGAAACCTTCCCGCGCATTCCCTATGCTGAGGCCATGCGCAAATATGGCTCTGACAAGCCTGACCTGCGTAATCCCATTGAAATGCAGGAAGTGACCGAACATTTCGCAGGCTCCGGTTTCCAGGTATTCGCCGGCATGATCGAACGCGATCCCAACGTGGAAGTATGGGCCATTCCAGTAAAAGGTGCTGGCAGCCGCAAACATTGTGACCGCATGAATTCATGGGCCCAGCAACAGGGTCAGCCCGGCATGGGCTATATTTTCTGGCGTGAGTTGGAAGGCAAGTTCGATGCCGCTGGCCCAATTGCCAAAAACATCGGCGGCGAACGCTCCGAGGCGATCCGAAACCAGCTTGGTCTGGAACTCGGCGATGCGGTATTCTTTGCAGCAGGCGACCCAAAGAAATTCGCAAGCTTCGCAGGTGAGGCCCGCACACGCGCTGGCGAGGAAGCAGGTCTCATCAATGAGAACGCCTTCGAGTTCTGCTGGATTGTCGATTTCCCCTTCTATGAATGGGACGAAGAGGCCAAGAAAGTCGAGTTTTCCCACAATCCGTTTTCCATGCCCAAAGGCGGGCTGGAAGCTTTGGAGAATGAAGACCCTCTCACCATTAACGCGATGCAATATGACATGGTGTGCAATGGTTTCGAACTGGCCTCAGGCGGCATCCGCAACCACTTGCCGGAAACCATGGTCAAGGCTTTTGAAATCGCGGGCATGTCCAAGCAAACGGTTGAAGAGCGTTTTGGCGGTCTTTACCGGGCGTTCCAATATGGCGCTCCGCCCCATGGCGGCATGGCTGCCGGGATCGACCGCATCGTCATGTTGCTGTGCGGTGCGAAAAACCTGCGCGAGATCACCATGTTCCCCATGAACCAGCAGGCCAAAGATTTGCTGATGGGCGCGCCAAGCGGTGTTGATAAAGCCCAGCTCAAAGACCTGCATTTGAAACTGAACCTGCCACGGGAATAGCCTATGGCAGACCAGCTTCCTGTCGTTCTGGCAACGGGCTTTCCGCCTTTTCCCGGTGCGCCTGTGAACCCAACGCAATGGCTGATGAGTGAATTGAACGCCAATCTGCCATTCGATGGTTGTGATTTGCGCACGGTGATCCTGCCGGTCGATTATGCCACAGCAGCCAAGGTGCTTGATGATCTGGCGCGTGAACACCGGCCGGATATCATTATCAATTTTGGACTTGCTGCGGAAAGTTCGGGCATTCGCCTTGAGCGTATCGCCCGCAATGAAATTGCGCCCAAACGCCCTGACAATACCGGGCGCGTGCCGCCAAGTGCCACCATCTGCGAAGGTGCACAGCAATATACGTCGGGCCTGCCCCTCGATGCCATTGCCACGGCGCTCCAGGCAGAAGGGCTGCCCGTACAATGGTCCCAGGATGCAGGCGGGTATCTGTGCAATTACGTGTTTTATGCAGGACGGGCAGGGCTGTGCCCTCACATAAACACGCAAATGACCGGCTTCATTCATGTGCCGTTGTTGAACAATGAATCCACCAGATCTGATGATGGGCGCGTTGAGATCACTCAAAACGACTTGCTAACAGCAGCAAAAATCATCATTGCCCAATGCATCGCGGCATACAATCAGGACCATTAAAGCGACCGGAATTGTGGAGGGGACAATTGTGATGTCGCTTCATCTTTTGCATTGCCGTAATTAAGCGTTAGCATTGATCCTCAACACCCAGGAGGTACTCAATGTCATCCAAGCTCATCAATACCCCATCCACACTTGTCGCGCTGACCGTATCGGCGGTTTTGGTCAGCACCGCTGCTTTTGCCGACAACCGCATTGACGTTCAGCGCCCCGATGCGCCTGAACTGGCCGCTTATGGGGAACATGCGGTTGGGGTGCGCAGTGTGAGCGTGGTCAATCCCAACCAGATCGACATTTTGAAAATTGATCCCAAGGCTGCCAAGCCCACAGAGCTGCCCCGCTATGACAGACCGCTCACCCTTGAAGTGTGGTATCCCGCTGCCCAGGGCGCATCCGGCGATACGGCGCTGAAGGCATTTCTGCGCGATGGCAAGACAGAGGTCGAATTGCAGGGCAAGGGCGTTCGTGATGCAGCCCCGGCGAAGGGCAAATTTCCGCTGGTAATGATTTCCCACGGTTATCCGGGCAACCGGTTCCTGCTCTCCCATCTGGCTGAAAACATCGCTTCAAAAGGATATGTAGTCGCGTCGATCGATCACACGGAATCAACCTATCGCAACAAGGCGGCCTTTGGCTCTACCCTGGTCAACCGTCCCTTTGACCAGCTATTTGTCCTGTCTGAAATGGACCGCATGTCGAAGGATGCCGGTTCGTTCCTCTTCAACACTGTCGATGCATCCAATACTGGCCTGATCGGATATTCCATGGGGGCCTATGGTGCGGTGATCACGTCTGGTGGTGGCGTAACACAGAAATCGGTCGACTATGCCTGGGGCGGCCCCCACGGCACGCTGGGCGTGCACAAGAGTGGCTCGGACACCCATAACAATCTGCCGGATGCACGCATCAAAACCGCTGTTGCATTTGCGCCCTGGGGCATGAATTTTGGCTTCTGGGATGCGGATACCCTTAAGGGCGTCAAAATTCCCATGATGTTTGTGGCCGGATCGGTCGATGATGTGTCCGGCTATGAAAACGGCATACGCGCGATCTGGAAAGCGGCCACCGGTGTGAAACGTTCTTTGCTGACTTTCGAAAACGCCAATCACAATGCAGGCGCTCCGATGCCAGCCCCGGAAGAATCCTTCAAATACGATGAGGAACTGAAGTTCAACCTTTCCGAGCACTACAATGATGCGGTGTGGAATTCCGTGCGCATGAACAATATTTCCCACCATTTTGTCACGGCCTGGCTCGACAAGCACCTTAAATCCAAGTCCGAAATGGATGCCTTTCTTGACCTGGTGCCTATGGCCAATGACAGCGTGTGGGCAAAGAACGAAGATGGCACGGACAAACCTGAGCATAATCACTGGAAGGGTTTCCCCAACCGCACGGCCAAGGGCCTGCGTTTTGAAACGCTCAATGCGGGTGAATAGGTTCCGCAAACGCCGATAAGGCATCATGGGCGAAAGATTGTACTTGAACCGGGCATAAGGTCCGGTTCAAGTTTGGCGCTTTAGTCCATCAGGCTTTTGCAAATTGCTCACCTTCGCCGCCGCTTTGTTGTTTGTGCTGGGCACGCCCGGTCCCGGAGTGCTTTCCCTTGCGGGTGTGGGGTCCGCTTTTGGCTACAGGGCAGGATGGTCCTATGGCATTGGACTTTTCGTCGGGTCCAATATTGTCATGCTTGTTGCGGCATTGGGGCTGGCGGCGCTGTTTTTGGCCGATGAGCGCTTGCGCTTTATCTTCACCATCCTGTCCACGCTCTACCTGTTATGGCTGGCTGCCAAAATAGGGCTGGCAGGGTCGCGCATTGCGTTCATTGAAGCGACCGCGCCGCCGGGCATTGTTGGCGGTATCGCGCTGCAAATCATCAATCCGAAAGCTTATGCAGTTGGCACATTTGTCTTTTCAAATTTCCCGTTTTGGCCACAAAATATCATCACCGAGATCACTCTCAAGTTCATCATTCTCAATGTGATCTGGATCCCCATTCATGTGGCCTGGCTTGCCATGGGCGTCACGATCAACAGATTGGCTTTGCCGCAACGCACCCAACGCACAATCAACGTGATCATGGCGCTGGCCATGCTGTTGGTGGTAGGACTTGCAATCTGGTCAACCATGTTCTCGGCGCGCTGAGCAGCTCATCGAACGGTTTGTTCACAGCAGGTAGGGAAAACCCTCTTCGTGTTTCAGCAGTTCGATTTTGCGCTCAACACCCCCATCGCCTGAATATCCTCCCAAATGTCCGGTGCCCAAAACCCGGTGGCAGGGAATGATGATGGGAATTGTGTTCGCACCACAGGCATGGCCGATGGGCTGTCCGTAAGTGCCCAATTTCTCCGCAATGGCACCATAGGTCGTGGTTTCTCCATAGGGGATTTCCAGCATCGCGTTACAAACCGATTGCTGAAAGGCGCCGCCCTCGGGTGCCAATGGCAGATCGAATACTTCAAGTTCCTTGTTGAAATACGCGGTCAGTTGATCGGCTGCCCTTTGCGTAAGCTCATTGGGGCAGGGGATATCGGTTCCCTGCCAGTCCAGCGCGGTAATGGCCGTTGCAGTGGCGGATATGGTCAACGGTCCAAAAGGACTGGCCACTTCCTGCTGGAACAGGGTCATTATTCGGCAACAACAGTAATGCCCAGCATTCCAGGAATGACCTTGGGATCTTGTTGGCCTGCGATAAAGGCATTGACTAAGGACACGGGTTCCGCCGGCTGTGCCTTCAATGCGATGCTGCCCTTTTTCGTCAAAAACGTGCCAACAGCTGTGGAAACCATTTCAGTCAGTTCGGGCATACCAAGGCCACCCATGCCAAAACCAATCATCATCGGTGCGCCTTGCGCTAATTGATCACCGGTGGTGCCCATTTGCTTGGCCTGATAGTCGAGCAATCGTCCGGTCAGCGAGCGGTCCTTGATGGAAAATGACAGGCTTTCAAGGGTGATCTTGGATAATTGTCCAATACGGCTGCCATAGGCCTGCTGGCTTGGCATACCGCCGGCAATGTCCACCTGGGCATCCGTGATGGCCTGTGCCACATCAGCTGTATAACCGCCAACGACATAATCCAGAGCAATATCGGCCATTTCTTCCAGCTTCAAAACAACATCAGACACTTTCATGAGGCCGGTCGAAGGATTGTAGGAACTGATGCCCGACATGGAACCGCTGATTTGAGAATATCCCAATTCACCAATCACCTGTTGGGTCTGTGGTTCGGGGATGGCAGCCAGGTTGACATAGAGGCCGTTGAGATTGCTCGTTTGTTGAAGCGTGCCGTCGGCCACCGGCGGTGCTATCGTGCTTGTAATGGCATCGACGCCAAAAACCTTTGTTGGCCCCAGCGATGCGCTCAGCCCGGCGATAGTGAGATTGGAATACAGCTTCATCCAGTCGGTGAAGTTTGAGTGTAGCGTGGTTGGCAACAGAGCGTTCGTGCTGGTGAGAGATCCGACCCCCCAGGAAATGCCCTGCGAGGTGCTGCCCGAAAGGTTGGACAGGCTGATCAGGTCAATCGTCATCGGTGCGGCTGGCTCACCGGAATATTTGGCCTTGGAATCATAGCGGAAGTCCAAAGGGATATCCGCATTTTGAAGTGTCGCACCTTCCAGATTGACCTTGTTGCCCTCGTCTTGCGAGGTAAAGCCGGACAGGGTGAAATTGCCAAAGCGAATGCGTTGTTTCTTTTCCTCATCGGTCAGGCCGCCCCGCCAGGCGGTAAAGGGAATATCCGCATCAGTTGCGACCATTCCCGCGATGTTGACTGGCGCACCTTTGCGCCCGGCACCCGTGAGGTCTGCAACAGCAATTCGTTTAAATTTAATGCGCCCGTCGGCGGTTTCTTTCAAGCCTTCAACGTCCAAAGACCTGATGGTCGCGGTGCGATCGGTGTCTTTGTAGGTAACCTTCACGCCGGTGGCCGAAAAAGAATCGCTGCTGGATTCCGAAATGGAATCATAACTCACCGTGGTGCCTTTATTGAACATGCTCTCAAACAGCGCGCGGCCTTCGGCAGCATTGCTAAGGCCGGTACTGGCGAAAAGTGCCAATGAAAGGGTCGATAAGGCAAGTGTGGAACGGGGGACGGGCATGGGGCTTCCTGACGCGGCGCGTTGTGATTCACTCACACTCTATACATTCAATTCAGCAGGAAAAGTGACATCGCACACCCATTGACCGCAGATTGCACGCACATGTGAACCAAAACGCCCCGGCCAAGCGCCGCCCGGCAAATGAATTAAAATAATATGGCACAGCTCCCACGCGGGACAAACCTGGTCTTGTTGTTCCATCGTGAAAGCGGTATCGGGAACATATGGGAAACGACCTGATTCATCCGCCATCGGGCGACGGGGGTTCCGGAGACGGAACCGGCATCGAACCGATTGATTTGAAGACTGCGCTTGAAGAGCGCTATCTCGCCTATGCATTGTCGACCATTATGGGTCGGGCATTGCCGGACGTGCGCGATGGCATGAAGCCTGTGCATCGCCGTATCTTGCATGCCATGCGCCTGTTGCGGCTCAATCCAGACGCTGGATTTGCCAAATGCGCCCGCATTGTCGGTGATGTCATGGGTAAATTTCACCCCCATGGTGACCAGGCGATATATGACGCGCTGGTGCGTTTGAGCCAGGATTTTGCTGTCCGATATCCGCTGGTGGACGGGCAGGGGAACTTTGGCAATATCGACGGCGATAATGCAGCCGCCATGCGTTACACCGAAGCGCGCATGACCCTGGCTGCGACTGCATTGCTGGAAGGCATCAATGAAGATGCCGTCGATTTTCGCCCGACCTATAATGAAGAAGACGAGGAGCCGGTCGTTCTGCCCGGCGCATTCCCAAACCTGTTGGCAAATGGGGCCGCAGGCATTGCGGTGGGCATGGCAACCAACATTCCGCCCCACAATGCCGAAGAATTGTGCAACGCCGCCCTACACCTGATCAAATTTCCCAATGCCGGTTTCGACAAGCTCATGGAATTTGTGCCGGGACCGGATTTTCCCACCGGTGGTGTGATTGTCGAACCTGCCGAGAACATGTTGTCCGCCTACAAGACCGGCAAGGGCGGTTTTCGCCTGCGGGCCCGCTGGGAAAAAGAAGATACCGGTCGTGGCACCTGGCAGATTGTCATTACGGAAATTCCTTATCAGGTTCAAAAATCCAAACTGATTGAGAAAACCGCTGAACTGCTGCTGGCGCGCAAATTGCCGTTGCTTGCAGATATCCGTGACGAAAGCGCCGAAGATATTCGTGTGGTGCTTGAGCCGAAATCTCGTTCGGTTGACGCCGAATTATTGATGGAACAAATGTTCCGTCTGACCGATTTGGAAACCCGGTTCCCGCTCAACATGAATGTGCTTTCTGGCGGCAAAGTGCCGAAAGTCATGTCCCTGCGTGATGTTCTGCGCGAATGGCTGGATCATCGCAAAGATGTTCTGGTGCGCCGCTCGCGCCACCGCCTGGCGCAGATTGAAAAACGTCTGGAAATTCTGGGCGGTTATCTCGTCGCGTTTCTCAACATTGATGAAGTCATTCGCATCATCCGCGCCGAGGAGAAGCCCAAGGCGGCGTTGATTGCGCGGTTTGAGATTACCGACAATCAGGCTGAAGCTATCCTCAACCTGCGCCTGCGTGCCTTGCACAAGCTTGAAGAGATTGAAATCCGCAAGGAGTTTGACGACCTCACCACCGAGAAAGCCGGTATCGAAGAATTGCTGGCCAGCGATGAAAAGCAATGGAAAACCATTGCCTGGGAAGTTGGTGAAACCAAGAAACGTTTTGGAAAAAACACGGAAGTGGGCGCGCGCCGTTCCACCTTCGCGGAAGCGGTCGAAATTGATTTGGAAGCGGTGCAGCAGGCCATGATCGAGCGTGAGCCGATCACTGTTGTCGTGTCTGAGAAAGGCTGGATACGTGCCCTAAAAGGCCACGCACCCGATTTTGCGGCCCTGACCTTCAAGGAAGGCGACCGGCTGAAAATCGCATTCCATGCCCAAACAACCGACAAGCTGCTGATGTTCACCACCATGGGCAAGTTTTACACCCTGACCGCAGACAAATTACCGGGCGGACGCGGCCATGGTGAGCCGGTGCGCATTATGGTCGATATGGAAAATGATGCGGACATTGTCGATCTGTTCATCCAGAACCCAACGCGCAAACGCCTCGTGGCATCTACTCTGGGCAATGGGTTTGTTGTCAGCGAAAACGATGTGGTGGCTAATACTCGAAAGGGCAAGCAAGTGCTCAATGTGGCACTTCCCGTGGAAGCCGCGCTTTGCGTGGAAATTGTCGCCGAGGCCGATACGGCGCCGGACCATCTCGCAGTGGTTGGTGAAAACCGCAAACTCATCATTTTCCCCCTCGATCAGATCCCGGAGATGGGACGTGGCAAGGGCGTTCGGCTGCAAAAATACAAGGATGGTGGCATCAAGGATGCCCGTGCATTCCGCCTTGCCGAGGGATTGAGTTGGACTGACAGCGCAGACCGCACCCATACCCGCACCGCTGCTGAATTGCAGGAATTTATCGGAGAACGGGCCCAGGCGGGTCGGATGGTCCCCAAAGGCTTCCCACGCAACGGTCGGTTCAGCTGATCTAAGTTTGAACAGATTCAGTGTCTGTTAAGCACAATGGCGCATGATTTCGCCAGATGGGGCGACCATCGTTAAAGGCGGGACACGCATGCGGTTTATTAGAGGATGCGTACGGTTTTTAACCGACAAGTCAGGCGCTACGGCAATTGAATACTCAATCCTTGTGATGATGATTTCCGTTGCAGCCATTGTTGGCTTTAGCAGCATTGGTGTCACGCTGAGTGATATTGCCAACCTTCTGGCGGGCAAATTGCAGCATTACAGCTCGTAAATTGCCGCAAACCCCATTTACATCTTGTATCCGAAATGGGCACCCAGCAGCAAAATCGCACATGTCGCGAAGACGAACGAGATCCGCAGATACAGAAATTTGCGGCGCAATAAGCGAGCCACGATCACGTTGGAATTGGCGACAGAGTGTAACAGTTCCGACTGTTCGCTGGTTTGAATGAACAGGGCATAGTCCTCCGCCTCCAGCGAATTGGCCGAAAGTGCGGGCCACGACCAGCATTCCATTTCCAATAATCTTTCGCGTTTTGACCGGCCTGGAAACCGCGGCATGATCGCCGCCAGAGAAAAAAGAATGGTCAGCGCGGCCACCAGAACGAAGAGCGAATCTATGATGTTGGACGTCGCCGCTTCAATGGGGATGGGCCCGCGCAGGGTCAATAAACCAATCAGCGCCATCAGTGCGGCTGCTTTGGCATCGGCAAACTGAATCTGGTGCAGCATTGTGGTGTGCTGGGTGATCACATATTGCGCCCGAACCCGGCTGAGATAATTGATGTCGACGCCTTCTTTCCCCGAAATATTGAGGGAAGTGTCGACGGGCCGCTTTGGTAAATTTCCGCTCAATCGATATCCTCGCGGACCCAACCGCCAGCCAGCAATTTCTCAAGCGGTTGAAATCGGGATTTATATTCCATTTTCTGAGACCCTTTTACCCAATAGCCCAGGTGGCAATGGGGCAGGCCCAGGCGCCGCGCCCGGAATATGTGATCGAGAATGACAAATGTGCCCAGGCTGCGGGCCGCTTCATCCGGTTCAAAGAAACTGTAGACCATGGAAAGGCCGGTTGCCATACGATCATACAATACAACCGCAATAAGGTCGCCTTCACCACGCCCGGTAAACCCGGAATCCGGCCCGCGTTTACGGAACTCGATCATGCCCGTCTTCACGTGGCTGTCTTCCACCATCATGGCGAAATCCAGCACGCTCATGCCGGCCATGCCCCCATCCCCGTGGCGGGATTCCACATAGCGGCGAAACAATGTGTATTGCTCCGATGTGGGAGCGTTGGGCAGCTCCACCCCAATGAGATCCTGATTGCGCTTCCAGACCCGTCGCATGGACTTTGTTGGTTGGAATTCATCCACCAGCACCCGGGTCGCCACACAGGCGTTGCAGGTTTCGCAAGCCGGGCGATACGCGATGTTTTGGCTGCGCCGGAATCCGCCATTGGACAATTCATCATGCAGCCGTGAAGCCCGCTCACCCACCAGATGGGTGAACACCTTGCGCTCCAGCTTTCCCTCGATATAGGGGCAGGGGGCTGGCGCGGTGAGATAAAATTGCGGGGTATCGAGAGTGTGCGCAGTCATGAGCCAAACATGTGCATTTGTGCCCTGCGTGTAAAGTCTATTGATTGTGATCGCAGCGTGTTTTCAAATGGAATAAAGCAGCGGAGCAATCAGCGAAAATGTCAGCCAGACAATGAAGACCAACGGAAGGCCCGCCCGCAAAAAGTCCCTGAACTGGTATTTCCCTGGCCCCATCACCAACAGGTTGGTCTGATAGCCAACCGGTGTCGCGAACGAACAATTTGCCGCCAAAATGATGCAGATCACAAATGGTTCAATGGGGGCGTTGAGCTGTTGCGCAATGCCAATCGCAATTGGCGTAAACAATACCGCCGTTGCATTGTTCGACAAAACATTGGTCAACAGCGCGGTAGCTGCAAACAGTGCCGACAAAACGATAATCGTACTGAAGCCCGCCAGTGCGTCAACAACTGTGCCCGCCAGATACGCCGCGCCACCTGTTTGTTCCAATGCCGTTGCCGATGCCAATGACGCACCCACCATCATGAAAATCTGACGGTCAAAACTGCGCGCCGCCTGCCGTATGGACAAACAGCCCGTTGCGATCACCGCATAGGCACCGATCATGGAAGCAGCGACAATTGGCGCCATGCCCGTGGCTGACATGAAAATAACCAGCGCGAATATAGTGATGGCGAAGGGGGCTTTTTTGCGCAAGGGAACTTCCAGCGCAGACCGTTCCAGCAACAGCAGGTCGCGGCTTTCCCGCAACCGTTCGAGGTCTTCGTTCAACCCACCCACAAGCAGCGTGTCGCCCGGTTCCAGCCTGATGTCGCGCACCAGTCCGCGTGTCATGGCGCTGCGGCGCTGCACGCCGAGGATCATCGTACCGTAATTGACACGGATGCGGGACGCATCCACCGTGCGCCCGGCATAACGCGAGCCGGGAGCAACCACAGCTTCAGCCACGGTGAATTCTCGCACAACACCGTCCAACTGATCACTGGCGCGTTCATTGTTTACGGCATCAGGCGAAATGCGCGGAAGACTGGCTGCGCCGGAAGCCAGCGCGGCCATTAGTGCATTTCTGGTCGCCGCCACCACCATGACATCGCCCGCGCGCAATTCGAGATCTTCAAACGGAGGGAGCACGGTGTCGCCGTCGCGCTGAATTGAGCGAATGGTCAAATCCTGCAATTGCGGAAACAGCCCATGCGCCGATTTCATGCCGCGTAAGGGATGGTTTTCATCAATGTGAATTTGGGAAACAAATTGTCGCCCACTGGACTGCACATGTTTGCCGCGGTTGGCAGCGTTGTTGCCTAAAATCCAGGGCAGCACAAACATCAGATACACAATGCCAATCACCGCGATAATCAGGCCCGGCACCGCAAAGTCAAAAAAGCCCAATTGCACCCCATAGCGATTTGCAACACCGGCAACCAACAGGTTGGTGGACGAGCCGATCAACGTGATCATGCCGCCCAATATGCCGGCAAAGGAGAGGGGCATGAGGACACGCGATGCGCTGAAGTCCCGTTTTGCTGCGATTGCCAGCACAATGGGAATGAGCATCACCACAACGGGCGTGTTGTTGAGAAACGCGCTGGTGGCCACGGTGACTACAAGAATGGCAAAGATGGTGCGCAGATTGGATTGGCCGCCCAATTGGGTCAGCCATCTTGTGGGCGCTTCCAGGGCATCGGTGTTGAACAGGGATTGTCCCAGAACAAGCAAAGCCAGAACCGTGATCAAGGCAGGATTAGCAAACCCTTCCAACAAACTGGCGGCCGTCACTTGCGCATCGCCGGTTTGGGGCACAAACACAAAGACAATCAGCAGCGCCACGATAGACGCGAGCGAAATTCCTTCAATGGACCATTTTTCGGTGGCATAGGCGACAATGGAACAGGCAATGACCGCAAAGGTCAGCCACATATGCATGTTTTCCAAAAAGCCAATCCGATGCTGTTTGCCTTAGCGACCGGGCTTGAGCCAAAACCTCGCCCGGTCACATAAGTTTAGGCGCGGCCAACGTAAGTGCCAAGCAGGATGTCATGCAACAGACGCTTTTTTGATGAAAACAAACTGACAAACAGGGGCAATATCAATGCCACCGAATGGATGAACCAGAATAAGACGGCATGTAAGACAGCCAGTGTGGGATCAACCCGCTGGCCATCAAGGCGGCGCACCTTGACCCCCATGAAGGCCATGCCCCACGTCGCCTGGGCCGGGCCGCCCATTGTGAGGGCAATATATAACAGAGCCACGAGGATCGGCAATATGGCGAAAAGCCCCCAGGCAAGGCCAAGTGTTAGAATGCCAAGAAAGAAAATTACCAGCGCGAATGGCAGGCAAAGTACGGCAACAATCACATAGTCAATTATGAATGCCAGCGAACGTGCAACACGCACACCATCCAATTCACCAGGTGCGATAACACGTTGTCCGCTGTCATTGTCGATTGTGGGTGAAGTCGTCATGGCACAGCCCTCCTGTGCACTGGATATGGGTCGACTGGTTCCAATTTCAAGTCGGTCGCGAGCAATCAGCGCGCCAACAGCCGCGCTGCCCGCAAGGCGTGATAACTCAATATGCCATCTGCACCGGCACGTTTGAAGGCCAACAGGCTTTCCATCATCACACGCTCCCCATCAATGAAACCATTGGCAGCAGCGCTCTCGATCATCGTGTATTCGCCTGAAACCTGATAGGCATAGACCGGCATTTGAAACTCGTCTTTCATGCGCCGTACAATATCCAGATAGGGCATGCCCGGCTTCACCATGAGCATGTCGGCACCTTCATTAATGTCCAGTTCCGCTTCCCGCATGGCGTCATTGCTGTTGGCGGGATCGATATAATAGGTCTTCTTGTCCCCCTGTAGCAGGCCATCAGTGCCGATCGCCTCCCGGTAGGGGCCATAAAAGGCAGACGCATATTTAGCGGTGTAGGACATGATTGCCACATCATTGAAGCCGGCGCCGTCCAAAGCCTGACGAATGGCGCCAATGCGTCCATCCATCATATCTGAAGGTGCAATAATGTCGGCACCAGCCTCGGCCTGTCGCAACGCACCTTCAACAATTTGGGCAACGCTTTCGTCATTGACGATGATACCATCGCGCAACACCCCGTCATGGCCATGGTCGGTGAACGGGTCCAGCGCCGCATCGGTGATGATACCAATATCAGGAACTGCCGCCTTGATGGCGCGTACCGTCTTGCAAATGAGGTTGTCGGGATTTGTGATTTCACTGCCGGTCCGGTCGCGCAGGGACACGTCCACATTTGGAAACGGGGCAATTGCCGGAATGCCCAGATCCCGCGCTTCTTTCACGATGTCGATGAGACGATCTATCGAATGGCGCTCGACCCCTGGCATTGCCTTGATCGGTTCGGATGCATTTTCACCTTCAACCACGAAGACCGGCAATATGAAATCATTTGCTGTGAGTGTGTGTTCCTGCACCAGACGGCGGCTCCAATCGAAGCGGCGGTTGCGCCGCAGCCGTCTGCTGCCCGTCACGGCGTCAACAATGTCGGTTGTCTGGTCAATATCTGGCAATGAATTCTATTCCCCGCAAATGTTGCGAAAAATTTACACAATCAGCGCCCCAATGAAAAGCAAGTCACCCAACGAAAAGCAGGCTGATTGGATCATTCCAGCACAAAGTTTGGTTGCCCAAGTCCCGGCTGGGCAATATGGTCGGCCCAACAGCCTAACTATCCTTGATCGGGTTCATACTTTCATGCCGACAACGAAAGACATCTTGTTTGAGGTGAAGGGCAGGGCGGGCATTGTCACGTTAAACCGTCCCGGCGCGCTCAATGCCGTCACCGATGAAATGTTGATCGCAATAGACAGTCAACTGGACATTTGGGAAGCTGATTCCGCAGTCTTGTTTATTATAATCAAAGCCGTGCCCGGCAGGGCGTTCTCCGCCGGTGGCGATATTCGCTATTTGTATGAAGAAGGGGCGAAAGGACATTTCGACATCGATTTCTTTGCCCGTGAATATGTATTGAACCGCCGCATTCACCTGTTTCCAAAACCCTATATTGCCCTGATTGATGGCATCACGATGGGCGGTGGGGTTGGGGTGTCCTTCCATGGTTCCCACCGTGTGGTGGGCGAAAGGGCCCGATTTGCCATGCCCGAAGTCACCATCGGATTTTTTCCCGATGTGGGCGGTTCTTATCTATTGTCACGCCTTCCAGGCCATTTGGGCTTGTATCTTGGAATGACGGGAGACCGTATCTCTGCCGAAGATTGCTTTTGGACCGGTTTGGCGACACATGCATGTCCCTCTGCAAATCTGGCGGCTTTGGAGGATGATATCTGTGCCCTTGGGGCCGTTGATGATCTGGAGCCGCTTCTGGAAGCCCACCACAATACTGTGGAACCGGGACAATTGCGCGATAAGGTTGAACTGATTGACCAGGCGTTTGGGGGTGACACGCTTGAGGATGTTTTCCAACGTCTGGAAAAGATGGGCGAAGATGAGGGGCGTGTCGGTGAATTTGCCAGTCGCACTCTTGGTTTGCTGGCCAAAGCATCTCCCACCAGTCTGGCGGTGGCGTTTCAACAAATCAGGCTGGCGGCCACGATGTCCATGCCCCAATGTATGGGCATGGAGTTCCGCATCTTGAACCGCCTTTTGCCACAGGCAGAATTCTACGAAGGAATCCGTGCGGCAATCATTGATAAAGACGCCAGTCCAGTCTGGAACCCGTCTGACCGGGCCGGGGTCGACGCAGAATTTGTCAACGAGTGTTTCGCCCCCCTTAATCCCCAGGCCAAACTGCGTGGTGCGGTGGGCGATTGGGAACTGCCCCAATGACCGGTGCTGTTCTAACTACCGTCAAAGAGGAAGCCAGCCGCGCCGAACGGATCGCGACTGGAACCCTGACCACCTACCTGCGCCTTTTGGCACTGGTGTTCCTCGGCCTGAGCATTCTTATTTGGGGGTTGTTGCTGGGCATATGGCCCATCGGCCCAGGCCGATTTGATCTCATGAGCACCCATTGGCGGGTTTATGCCAGCGTATTGGCAATACTTGCCCCCATTTGCGCCGTGGGGCTTTGGACCACGCTTTCCTGGGGGCGGGTGATCTGGTTCACCACCATAGCCTTCCAGACAATCGCAATATCGCAGGTTAACGCCGGGTTTGATCTCAATGCGCCGGTGGTGTTTTTCCACGCCGTCACCTTGATCATCTATCTGATTTTACAACTTCTACTATGGGTTATCGCCAAGAAAGGATGAATCCATAGCCTTTCGATAAAATTAAAGTCAAATAAATCAATAAGTTGCGAATTCCGTGGTAAGAATGAGTTAAGTCTGTGCTTTGACTCAAATTTTATCCGCTACGCTTACCTTGTGTCTCAAGGCGGAAACATATCCGTCAAAACACAGTGAGGCGAAAATGAACAACCCAGATATGATCGGCGCTGCTGCCGAACCGATGGAAGAACAAATTGAAATCAAGCCAGTATACCTGGAAGCTCTGACATTAGTTGAGCGGCTGCATCGCCGTTTGCTTGATGTGATCAAAGACGAATTCGACCGCCAGGGCCGCAACGACATTAACGCGGTGCAAGCCCTGTTATTGCACAATCTGGGTGATGCTGAGCTCACCGCAGGCGAGTTGCGCACCCGTGGCTACTACCTGGGCTCGAATGTGTCCTACAACCTGAAGAAACTGGTTGAGATGGGCTACATTCACCACCAGCGCTCACGCACCGACCGTCGTTCGGTTCGCGTCAGCCTGACTGATCAAGGCAAAGAAGTCGCCCAAACAGTCGATTCCTTGTACGACCGTCACACGAAATCCCTGGAACAGATAGGCGGCATCGATTCCGGCTCGTTCCAACAGCTCAATCGCTCATTGCAGCGTCTTGAGCGTTTCTGGACAGACCAGATCCTCTACAGACTGTAGAATTTACAACCAGCCTTACGTATTTGGCGCGACAAGCGTTGAAACCGGTCACCTTTCAGGTGGCCGGTTTTTACCCGTTGGTCCGCGACAAAAGGTCAACTCTTGTTGAAACGCGCATTTAATCTTGCAGATTAGCTCGGTTGCCTTGAAATTGCCTGATCACACGCCCATTTCTCGCTTGTCTTGGGGTGTAATAAATTTTACGTTACGTAATGTTGGGTTGGTTAAGGCCTGTTAACCATATTTTCGATATGATTTGCACGAAAGCTAAGCGCTGGGCGGCTGATTCTCTCAATCCGCACAATTGAAATTCCACATTGAGGTGGCCGAATATGAAGAAGTCAGACACATCATCGAACCCATCGCGTTCGGTTCAGTTGTCACGCCGCGGGCTTCTTAAAGGGGCAGGGGCTCTTGGCGGAGCGTTGACCGCTTCTGCAATGACGTCCGGTTCCGCCCTAGCTGAAACCGCAATTGACCGCATTTTGAACTTTTCGAACCGAGACCGGTGGAACAAACAGTTTGATGCCGCATCGACGAACCGTGGCAGCGTGGCTTCGCGCACCCCTATTTTTGCACCGCAAACCGTGGACTATATCCAGCAGGCCATCGCTGAATATCAGGGCATCGTAGGTGGCGGCGGTTGGCCGCGCGTGCCCTCTGACAAAAAACTGCGACTTGGCGTTTCCTCGCCAACTGTCCAGGTTTTGCGTCGCCGGTTGATGATTTCCGGTGATTTGTCCGCCTCAGCGGGCATCTCTAATCAGTTTGACACTTATGTGGATGCTGCCGTTAAGCGCTTTCAGGAGCGCCACGGGCTGCCTGCCGATGGCGTGTTGGGCAAATATTCATTTGCCGCCATGAATGTGCCTGCCAATGTGCGCCTTGGCCAATTGGAAACAAATTTGGTGCGTTTGCGTTCCATGTCCGGCTTTTTGGGGGATCGCTATGTGATGGTGAACATTCCTGCTGCCCAGATTGAGGCGGTCAAGAATGGGCGGGTTGAACAACGACACACGGCAATTGTTGGCCGCATCAGCCGGCAGACTCCCATTTTGAATTCCAAAATTTATGAGTTGAACCTCAATCCCTATTGGACCGCACCCAAATCGATTGTCCGTAAGGATATCATTCCGCTGATGCAGAAAAATCCTAACTATCTGGCGGAAAACAAGATTTTGGTGTTCGGTCCCAATAACGAAGAAATTCCGCCAACCCAGATCGACTGGAACACGGAGGAAGCGGTCAAATACCGTTTCCGTCAGGAACCCGGCCGCATTAACGCGATGGGGTCTGCCAAGATCAATTTCCCCAATCCCCATGCCGTCTATCTGCATGACACGCCGCAAAAGGGCTTGTTCAACAAATTCCTGCGGTTCGATTCATCGGGCTGCGTGCGGGTTAAAAACGTGCGCGACCTTCTGGCATGGCTTGCCAAGGAAACCCCGGGCGGTGACCGCAGGTCCATCGAAAGCATTATTGCTTCCGGCGAGCGCACTGACCTGAGGCTGGCTGAGCCTGTACCTATCTACATGACCTATGTGAGCGCCTGGTCCACCGACAATGGCGTGGTCCAGTTCCGCGATGATATTTACCAGCGTGATGGTGTAGACGAACTGGCCTGGAGCCAGTAAACACCCGCCATCGAGGTCGCAGACCCATCGACATTTTTGCTGAATTTAAGTGAATGACGGCCAAAAGCACTGGCGTCATTTGCATATCACGCCTATGAGCGCGCCAACATGCGCCGCAATTTCAGGAGAGCCCCATGGCCATCGCGGAAACCGTGAAATCTGAGTCAGTCGCCGATACGTTTTTCAACCGATCTTTGGAAGACACAGATCCAGCACTTTTCAAGTCAATTCGCGGCGAGCTTGGTCGCCAGCAACACGAAGTTGAATTGATCGCGTCTGAAAACATCGTTTCGCGGGCCGTGCTGGAAGCCCAGGGCTCCATCATGACCAACAAATATGCCGAGGGCTATCCGGGTCGTCGCTATTATGGTGGTTGCGAATTTGTCGATATCGCCGAGGAGCTTGCAATTGATCGCGCCAAACAGCTGTTCGATTGCGGCTTTGCCAATGTGCAGCCCAATTCTGGCAGTCAGGCCAACCAGGCCGTGTTTCAGGCACTTATCAAACCCGGTGATACGATCTTGGGACTGAGTCTGGATGCCGGTGGGCATTTGACCCATGGTGCCGCGCCTAACCAGTCGGGCAAATGGTTCAACGCAATCCAATACGGGGTGCGTAAAGAAGATAATCTCATCGATTTTGACCAGGTCGAACAGCTGGCCCGTGAACATAAGCCCAAATTGATCATTGCCGGTGGATCGGCCTATCCGCGCGAAATCGATTTTGCCCGTTTCCGCAAGATCGCCGACGAAGTCGGCGCGTGGTTCCACGTTGATATGGCCCATTTTGCCGGGCTGGTGGCTGCAGGCGTTCATCCAAGCCCGTTTCCTCATGCCCATGTGGCCACATCGACCACCCACAAGACCTTGCGCGGTCCGCGTGGTGGTTTGATCGTGACCAATGATGAAGCTCTGGCCAAGAAATTCAATTCAGCCATCTTCCCCGGCATCCAGGGCGGCCCATTGATGCATGTCATCGCCGCCAAGGCGGTGGCGTTTGGGGAAGCTTTGACCCCAGAATTCCGCACCTATGCAGCTCAAGTTGTCGCCAATGCGAGAGCGATGGGCGAAACTTTGAAATCCGGTGGCCTTGATCTGGTCTCCGGCGGCACCGACACCCACGTGCTGTTGGTCGATTTGCGGCCCAAAGGCTTAACCGGCAAGGCCGCTGAAGCCGCACTGGGGCGGGCCAACATGACGTGTAACAAAAACGGTGTGCCGTTTGATCCTGAAAAACCAACGATCACATCCGGCATTCGGCTGGGGTCTCCCGCTGCTACCACGCGCGGATTTGGCGTCGGTGAATTTCAGCAGGTAGCGAAGCTCATTTTGGAAGTTCTCGAAGGCCTCGCCAAACATGGCGAAGAGGGCAATGGGGAAATTGAAGCGGCTGTGGCTGCAAAAGTAATCACCCTGACAGATCGTTTCCCGATCTATCCTAACCTCTGACCCGATTGAAGATTTCAGATGCGTTGCCCTTTTTGCAGTTGTGACGACACACAGGTCAAAGATTCGCGGCCATCTGAAGACAACACGTCCATCCGGCGCAGGAGAGTGTGCGCCGACTGCGGTGGGCGCTTTACCACATTTGAGCGCATTCAACTGCGCGATTTGATTGTCGTGAAGAAATCTGGCCGGCGGGTTGCCTTTGACCGCGACAAGCTGGCGCGTTCCGTGGAAGTTGCATTGCGCAAACGCCCGGTGGATTCCACGCGGGTGGAGCGGTTGGTGTCCGGCATTGTCCGGCGTCTGGAATCCTCAGGCGAACAGGAAATCGAGGCGGAGGTCATCGGCCAGACCATTATGGAGGGTCTGAAAGGATTGGACGAAGTGGCCTATGTGCGCTTCGCCAGTGTGTATCAGGATTTTACCGTGGCCAGCGACTTTACCAACTTCCTTGGTGCACTGACCGATACCCAAGATACCGGGGATGACGTGTAGCTGCAGCGCTGCCATAGTCACACCATGACCGGCAATACTCACACCGAAGACCAAATGTTCATGGCCGCGTGCCTGCGCCTGGCGCGGCGTCACCGGTCGCAGACCATGTCCAACCCATCGGTTGGTACATTGTTGGTGCAGCACACGCCGCGCGGTGCCCTGGTCGTTGGATCGGGTATCACCGCCCGCGGCGGGCGGCCCCATGCAGAACCGGTGGCGATTGAAATGGCCGGTGACCGGGCCAAGGGCGCAACGGCCTATGTCTCATTGGAACCTTGCGCCCATCACGGGGCCACACCTCCCTGTGCCCAGGCCCTCATAGATGCCGGCGTGCGCCGGGTGGTCACCGCGTGGACCGATCCTGACCACCGGGTCGATGGAAAAGGCCACGACATGCTGCGCGCTGCCGGCATTGAGGTCACCGTTGGCGTGTTGGGAGAGGTGGCAGCCCATGATCTTGCCGGGTATCTGACGGTCAAGAAATTTGGACGCCCCCAAGTCACACTGAAGCTTGCGGTGTCCCGCGATGGTAGAGTCGGCGTGGCAGGCCAGGAAGTGGCGATCACCGGCCAATTGGCTCGAAACGCTGTGCACCGTATGCGCGCTGAAAGCGAGGCGATATTGGTGGGCAGGGCCACAGTGGTGTCCGACGACCCTCAGTTGACCTGCCGGTTGCCTGGACTTGAGAACCGGTCGCCCGCACGGTTTGTTCTGGATACAAAGGCAAGATTGTCACCAAACACGCATTTGGCACGAACAGCGCAACAAATTCCCACCCATATCATATCGGCACAATCCGAATTGCCCGATGATTTGGCCCAATTGGGTGTCAGATTATTTGCAGCCGAAGAACACGATGGCCGTTTGGCATTGCCTGAAATATTGGAAGATATGGCCAACAGGGGTATTGCCACACTGATGGTTGAAGGCGGGGCACAAACCGCATCGGCTTTTCTGGAAGCCAATCTGGTCGATGAGATCGCGCTGTTTACCGGCACCATGGAAATCGGCGACAAAGGCATTCCCGCGCCAATGATACTTGAAGATCTACCCCATGGGTTTGAAGTCTATCGCGAACTCAACTGGGGCGATGACCGGCAAACACTACTTAAAAGGACTTAAGCAATGTTCACCGGCATAATCACGGACATCGGAACTGTCGAAAAGGTAGCGCAATTGCCCCAGGGGCGGCGTTTGACCATCGCCACCCAATACGATGTGGCGGGCATCGATATTGGTGCGTCCATTGCCCATGATGGCGTGTGCCTCACCGTAGTTTCGAAGGCGGGCAACACCTATGATGTGGAAGCCTGGGAAGAGGCGTTGCAATTGACCACGCTGGGCAAGTGGACCATGGGCACCCGCGTCAATCTGGAACGGGCCCTGAAAGTGGGAGACGAACTCGGCGGGCATATCGTTTCCGGCCACGTGGATGGCATGGCTGAAATTGTCGCGGTGAAGTCCCAGGGCGAGGCGACCAGATATACCCTGCGCGCCCCCGAACATCTGGCGCGCTTCATTGCTCCCAAAGGTTCGGTGGCCCTTGGCGGCACGTCGTTGACGGTGAACGGAGTGAAGGGCACCGACTTTGATGTATTGCTCATTCGCCACTCACAGGAAGTGACAACCTGGGGCGAGGTAAAGCTTGGGGACTTTGTGAATATCGAGATTGATACCATGGCGCGTTACGCGGCCCGCCTTGCAGAATTTCCAGCGCCTGCGGTTTAGTTCTTGCAAAGCCGGGTGCCGCGTGTTTTCTGCACCGACAATGATTTAGTACGAAACGGAGTGCGGCATTGCCCCATATCCTCATCATCGATGCCCCTTATTACACGCACATCTCCACTGCTCTGGTGGATGGGGCCAAGCAAGCTCTGGACGCGGCTGGCGCGACCTATGACTACCTCACCGTGCCCGGCGTGTTGGAAATTCCAGCAGCTGTGGCCATGGCGGTGAAAGCCAACCCAACAGCGGCGACCCGCTATGACGGATTTGTCACGCTGGGCTGTGTGATCCGGGGCGAAACCACGCATTATGACATTGTAGCTTTTGAATCGGCCCGCGCGATTATGGATTTAACAGTCGAACATTGTCTGGCACTGGGCAATGGCATCCAGACGGTTGAAAATGAAGCGCAGGCGCTGGCCCGCGCGCGCAAGGAAGAACTCAACAAAGGCGGACATGCCGCCACCGCCGTTCTGGACATGATAGCCATGCGGGAAAAATTCGGTGTCTAAGCCGGCAAACAAACGCGGAGCGGCCCGTCTGGCGGCTGTCCAGGCGCTGTATCAAATGGATATCGGCGGCACCGGCCTGACCGAGATCGTGGCCGAATATGAAAATTTTCGATTGGGCCGCGAGATTGACGGTGAGACCTACTTGGATGCCGATGCTTCGTGGTTTCGAGGGATTGTGGGCGGCGTTGTGCGCGACCAAAAGAAAATTGATCCGATCATCCACAACGCACTGACAGCCGACTGGCCCTTGTCGCGCATTGATTCAACCCTGCGCGCCACATTGCGGGCGGCAGTGTTCGAACTTCAAAACCGCAGGGATGTGGACGCCCGGGTGATCGTTTCCGAATATGTGGAAGTGGCAAAAGCCTTTTTTGAAGGCGATGAATCCAAGATGGTCAATGGCGTGCTGGATCGCATTTCACGGCAGGTGCGTGAAGGAGAACTGGACCCGAAACCAAGCGAGGGCAGTTCGGCTGGTGTGCCGAAAGATGAGACTGCCAAGCCCGAAGAATGAGCCGCTCCGGGGAGTTTTCCTGGATTGATCGTTATTTTGCACCCCTGGCAGGCGAGGGCAGTTTTGGCCTGAAAGACGATGCGGCGCAATATGCTCCACCGCCCGGCGAACGGCTGGTGGTGACCCAAGATACGATCGTTGAAACCATCCATTTTTTCCCCGATGACAGGCCCGGCGACATTGCCCGCAAGGTCATTCGCACCAATTTGTCAGACGTTGTTGCCAAAGGCGGACGTCCCGATGCGTTTTTGCTTTCCCTGTCCATTCCCGACCGGTGGGAAGACCATGATGTGGCGGATTTCGCCCAGGGTCTTGCAGCCGATATGGCCATTTTTTCGTTGCGCCTGCTGGGCGGGGACACAACCCGCTCACCCCATGGCCTCATGGCATCGGTGACGATGTTCGGCCACATACCTGACGATGCCTATGTGTCCCGCATGGGTGCCGCCGCGGGCGATGAAATCTATGTATTGGGCAACATTGGCGATGCCGTTTTGGGATTGGCCCTGCGCACCGGCGCGCGGACTTGTGAGGATTCTGCACCGGCACAAGAATTGATCCAGCGCCAAAGCGTGCCAGCGGTTTTGCCTTTGGCATGGCAGGTCGTACGTTCGGGTGCCTCAGCGGCCATGGACGTATCTGACGGTCTGCTGGGCGATCTTTCAAAGATGTGCGCTGCGAGCGAAGTACAGGGGAAAATATCGCTGGAAGCTGTTCCGTTCTCTGCGGCGGCAGACCAGGCATTTGATATGAATGACGTTGAAATTCGATTGGAAATGGCGACCGGGGGAGATGATTACGTTGTCTTACTATCGGTGCCGCAATCAAAATCGACAACCCTGCGCAAAGCGGCAGACGCGCTTGGATATCGCTGCACGCGGATTGGTGAAATCTGTGAACCAAGCGGCAAGAGCCAAGAGCGGGTTGGAATTACCTTTCGCGGTATGCCTATTAATCCCGTAACGCTTTCCTACGAGCACAGATAGGACACGCAATGAGCCAGATCACACCTGACGCCGTTGGGGCCAGCCCGGTTGATCCCAACCGATCTGCCCGGCGCAATGCGCTGTTGCTGTCTTGCGCCCAGGCGCTGACTGGTGCGGCTGCGCCCATTTCCATTGCCCTTGGAGGGCTGGCAGGGTTCCACCTGCTCGGTGCCGACAAGTCTTTGGCGACCGCGCCAGTGACAGGATATAATATCGGCGTTGCACTCATGGCTTTGCCTGCTGCCATGTTGATGGCGCGGATTGGACGTCGGTTTGGTTTCATGACCGGCGCGGGCATCGGCATGTTGGGCATGTTGTTGTCCACATTCGCCATTATGCAGGACAATTTTTGGCTGTTCTGTTGCGGCATGTTGATCAATGGCAGCGGCGGGGCGTTCACTCAGCAATACCGTTTCGCCGCAGCTGATCAGGGGACGGCAGATTTTAAACCCAAGGCCATATCCTGGGTGTTGGCTGGCGGTCTGTTTGCCGCTGTAATTGGTCCCCAAACTGCCATCCATATGCGCGATTATTTTGCACCGGTGCAATTTGCCGGGGCTTTTTTCGCCGGTTCGTTTTTGTGGATTGCCGGTGCCATAGTGCTGTCATTGCTGAAATTTGATAAGCCGCCAACCAAAGCGGAGCGCAATGCAACCCATAGCGGCCGGCCTTTGTTCGAAATCATGGCGCAGCCCAAATTCATTGTCTCGGTTGTGTGCGCCGTGGGTTCCTACGCTTTGATGTCATTTGTGATGACAGGCGCGCCGCTGGCCATGGTGGCCCATGGGCATCATCAGGACCAGGCTACAATGGGCATTCAGTGGCATGTGATGGCCATGTTCGGCCCCAGTTTCTTCACCGGCAATTTGATTGCCCGTTTTGGCAAAGAGCGAATCGTTGCCATTGGCATGTTCATCTTGGTGGCCTGCGCCGCAGTTGCCTTGTCAGGCCTCGATTTGAGCCATTTCTATCTGTCGCTGGTCTTGTTGGGTATTGGCTGGAATTTTGGTTTCATTGGCGCCACCGCCATGCTGACAGACACCTATCGCCCCGAAGAAAAAGCTAAAGCACAAGGGGCCAATGACCTGGTGTTGTTTGGATCGGTTGCGTTTGCTTCGCTCATGTCAGGCCACACGCTAAACACCTATGGCTGGGACATGATCAACCTGATCGTGTTTCCAATCGTTGCAATTTGCCTGCTCAGCCTTGGCTGGCTGGCATTGCGCAACCACAAAATCAACTAGGTTGGGTTCTGCTGACCCTATGAGCCGCCACGGGTTAGCGGGTTGGCAACAGAAGTGGCTGCGCCCAGCAATTGGCTCAGGAACGTCAGTTCCTTACCGCCTGTGGGGGTAACACGTCCCACAAAGTCGAACACCTTGCCGTCCTGCAGGCCGTAATTTGCGATTTGCTGGACGGTATCGCCCTCGCTGAAATACACTGCCAGAACGCGCTGGTCGACGACCTTTGATTGCATGAATGCCACAGGGCGCGATTTCGTCTGGCTGATATAGTAGAAAGTCTCAGTACCATTTTCCGCAATTTGGGTGGTGGAAGGGGTGCCCAATGACAACCGCACCTGTTCGCGCGATGAACCTTCTGGCACCAGCGCCAGCGATTCTTCGTTCAACTGATAGCCGTGACGCTGAACCTGTTCCATGGAAGTGCAGGCCGAAACGCTTAACAAAGCCGCAAAGCCGAAGGCCGCAAGCACTTTACGTGCGCCAAAAGACTGCATCATCGTGAATTCCTTAGCCATGGTCGTTTCTCCACCCAAAAACGTTTGGTGACCTTTAAATACCGTCATAAGAACCTATTCATCCAAAAACAAGCAATCGCTGTTGATACGAGCCTGCAACAGTTAACGTAGATAACCCTCTGGAAGCCTTAATGTTCAGTTCTCTATTCCGCAGATCGAAGCCATCTACCGCAACCCGTCTTTATGCGGCGGTTGTGGCAAGATCACGGCACCCGGCACTTTTTGGCCCCAACGCCATGCCTGACAGCTTTGACGGGCGTTTCGAACTGCTGGCCATGCATCTTTATTTGCTCCACGCGCGGCTGCGAGATGAAGGCCAGGCCGGTAAACAGCTGTCCCAGGAGGTCTTCGACGCTTTTATCGATGATATGGACGCAGCATTGCGCGAAGCCGCGGTGGGTGATCAAGCTGTTCCAAAACGCATCAACAAGATGACACGTGTATATTATGGCAGAGCAGGCGTGTACGACACGGTGCTTGGTCCCGAGCCCGCTGAAGAACAACAGCGCGAGCAAGCGCTTACCACCATATTGGCCCGCAATATCTTCCCAGACGATGAGCCTGAGAAAAATTTCATGGCCGCATCGCGATTGGCGCGTTACATGGCGCACGAACACACCCATCTGCAACAACAGGCGGCAGATGTGGTAATGGAACACGCAGGCGTTTTTATGGGTGATCCGGTCTTGCCGTCGGCGGCAGATATTTAGCGGTTAAGGAAACTGAAAATGAGCAATCCACTGCCTTCTCCCATAACGTTGGAGATCAATGTCCGCCGCCTGCCGCGAAAAGGGCAGATGGTCATTCACCCCGCCACGGAAGAGGAACGGGCAGAAATTGCTCGGCAAAACGACCTGATCGAAGTGACGGAGTTTCGCGGCGAATGCTTGCTTGCGCCGTGGAAGCGCGATGGCGTGCAGCTCTCTGGCCGCGTGAAAGCCAAGATCATTCAGCCTTGCGCGGTCACACTGGCACCACTGAATGTGACCATTGATGAGCCGTTTGAGGCGATTTTTGTGCCTGATGGGTCAAAATTGTCCAAGCCACGGGTCAATGAGGAGGGCGAGATTCTGCTCGACCCCGAAGGCGATGACCTGCCTGAAACATTTATTGGCGACAGCATCAATGTGGGCGATGTGTGGATGGAGTTTTTATTGCTGGCGATCGATCCGTTCCTGCGCAGCCCGCATGCTCAGCCTTTACCGGAAAAGGGAATTTCCACCGCCGGAGACGAAACCACATCACCATTTGCGATTTTGAGCACCCTGAAGAAACACTGACATTTCCCGATGAGGTTTGTTCACAAAATTCCTGACCACTTGCAATTGAACCGGTCGCGGGCCATTTGCATGGATCAGACGGTCCTGTGACCGTGTCCCACGAAATTTCCTTGCCCCCGGTTTCATAGATGGCCATATCACCAAAATTCATAACGATTGCACTTGATGCTATGGGGGGCGATCACGGTCCCTCCGTCGTTATTGCCGGTGCTGAACGCTCTCGCCGCCGCTATCCGGAATTGCGGTTTGTCTTGCACGGGGAAGCTGATGCGGTGCTGCCGGAGCTTGAAAAATATCCAAAGCTGAAAGAAGCGTCTGAATTTATTGCCTGCGACACCTCCATAGCCATGGATACGAAGCCCAGCCAGGCGCTGCGCAAAGGCAGGCGGGTCTCCGGCATGTGGAAGGCCTTGGAGAGTGTGCGCGATGGCAATGCCGATGTCATGGTGTCAGCGGGCAACACCGGTGCGCTCATGGCGATGTCGAAATTCTGCTTGCGCATGATGCCCGGCATCGAACGTCCGGCGCTGGCCGCCGTATGGCCCAATCTTCAAGGCGAAAGCATTGTGTTGGACGTGGGCGCAACAATCGGCGCTGATGCCGAGGCGCTGGTTGACTATTCCCTGATGGGAAGCGCCATGGCGCGCGCTTTGTTTGATATGGACCGTCCCCGCGTGGGATTGCTCAATATCGGTGTCGAAGAGGTCAAGGGGCTGGAAGAAATACGCACAGCCGGGGCGCGGTTGCGCGAGATTGATCTTGATGGAATGGACTATGTGGGATTTGTCGAGGGCGATGATCTGGGCCGGGGAGGCGTGGATGTGGTCGTTACCGAAGGTTTTACCGGCAATATCGCACTGAAAAGCGCCGAGGGCACAGCAAAACAGGTGGGTCAATATTTGCGCGATGCCATGTCACGCACCTGGCGGGCAAAACTGGGTTATCTTTTGGCAAAAGATGCATTTGACATGTTGCGGGCAAAAATGGACCCGCGCAAAGTCAACGGGGCCGTTTTCCTGGGGCTGAATGGAATTGTGATCAAAAGCCATGGGGGAACAGATGCCGAAGGCATCGCCAGCGCCATCGATATGGGCCACAATATGGTTCGAAATGATCTTCAGCAAAAAATATCCGCTGATCTTGAACAATCGCGGTTTGGTTCTGATTTGGACGATGCGGTGGAACCCGAAGCCCTGGATTGACGATTATTGTGTAAGTTGTGATCCGTAAAGCCCGCTGGCGGCACGGAACATTGGAGAATTGAAGTATGATCCGTTCTGTAATTTTGGGCTCCGGCGCTGCAAAACCACGCACGCTTGTGACCAATGATGATCTCGCCAAACGTGTGGATACGTCTGACGAATGGATTGTTCAGCGCACGGGCATTCGCCAGCGCTATATCGCCGAATCCGATGAGACAACCGCAGACTTAGGCGAAAGAGCGGCCCGCGCTGCCATGGCAGATGCGGGTGTGGAAATTGCAGACATTGATCTCATCATTTTGGCAACCTCAACGCCCAACAACACATTTCCTGCCACCGCCGTGGATATTCAGCACCGGCTTGGCATGAAACATGGTGCCGCCTTTGACATGCAGGCGGTATGTTCCGGCTTCGTCTTCGCGCTCACAACCGCTGATACCTATATCAAGTCCGGACAGGCCAAACGTATTTTGGTGATTGGCTCCGAGACATTCTCACGCATTCTGGACTGGGAAGACCGCACTACCTGTGTCCTGTTTGGCGATGGGGCAGGCGCTGTCGTGGTGGAAGCCCAGGAGGGCGTTGGCATGTCCAACGACCGGGGGATTCTCACCAGTCACCTGCGTTCGGACGGGTCTCACAAGGATAAGCTGTTTGTGGATGGCGGCCCATCCACCACGCAAACCGTTGGCCATTTGAGAATGCAGGGGCGGGAAGTGTTCAAACACGCCGTTGCAATGATTACCGATGTGATTGAAGCAGCGTTTGATGCCACGGGCTTGAGCGCCGATGATATTGACTGGTTCATTCCCCACCAGGCCAATCGGCGCATCATCGATGCGTCCGCCAAAAAACTCAACATCGCTTCGCAAAAGGTGGTGATGACCGTTGAGCAACACGGCAACACGTCTGCGGCCTCAATTCCCCTTGCCATTGATGTGGCGCGCAATGACGGGCGGCTGAAAAAGGGCGACCTGGTTCTGCTGGAAGCCATGGGTGGCGGATTCACCTGGGGCGCCGTACTTGTGCGTTGGTAAATTATCTTACCAAAGGTCAGATATGCCCAGTCGGTTGTTGACGGTGAAATAATTGAATCATATGGTTTTCTTCAGATTGCGAACCGATCGTAATTATTGCAGGGCGCCATTGTGCGGATGAGATACGGAGCAGGTCAGTGAAAACTCTAACACGTGCGGATCTAAGTGAATCCGTCTATCAAAAGGTGGGCCTGTCCCGCACGGAATCCGCCAGTCTGGTTGAAAGCGTTATTGAGGAAATTTGCCAGGCGGCTGTGCGCGGCGAATCAATCAAGCTTTCTTCATTTGGCACATTTTCCGTGCGGTCCAAGAATGAACGCATTGGCCGCAACCCCAAGACCGGGGAAGAGGTGCCGATTACACCGCGCCGCGTCATGGTGTTCAAACCTTCGAACATCCTCAAAGACCGCGTTTTGGAATCCAATCAAAAGAGTTCAAAAGGCTGATTATCTGTCGCTGCCCGTCAGATATTTGTTATTTGTTGGGGGCCGCATGATTCTGGAGCGCCACCATGAACAAAAGCCCTGATGCCTTCCGCACCATTTCCGAAGTCGCCGAAGAACTGGATCTGCCACAACATGTGCTGCGGTTCTGGGAAACACGCTTCAAACAGATAAAGCCGATGAAGCGTGGCGGCGGGCGGCGCTATTATCGCCCCGAAGATGTTGATCTGCTCAAGGGCATTCGCACGCTGTTATATGCCGAAGGCTATACGATCAAAGGTGTGCAGCGCATCCTGAAAGAGCAGGGCAACCGTTTCGTGGCTCAGGTCGCCGTAGACGGGGCCACATTGGCTGTGGAAGGCGCTGAACCGCTGAAACAGGCATTACCTGTTGCCCAGGTGGTGGAACAGGCTAGATCAGGTGGTGGTGGTGAGCCAGCAGGCAACCGGGCCAAGTTGCAAGCCGCTCTGACCGAATTGCTCGAATGCAAAAGACTGCTGGATCAGGTTCGCTAACGGGCGTTTCGGGTTTGCATTTGCCCTGGCCGCAAAACGGCCTGACCCTGTCTGTCTGGTTTTAATATGTTTCCTTGGGCGGCCCTTCGATGAATGGCGGAATAAGCGGGCCTTCCAGTTTTTCAATTTCCTTTTTGCGTTTCTCGGCTTCCAGTATCAGCTTTCGCTTGCCAACTTCCGCGCCCAGCACCGCATAGGCCTTCTTCACGATACCATCGAGCTTTTTGTAAAGCATCCGCACCTGTGGATTGTTATAGGCGCGTGAGTTTTTGACGGTGTGCAAAAATGTCCAGGCAGTCTGCACCACAGCATAGGCTTCCAGCAGAGTATCATCGCTCAGCCCCGCCGCTGAACCCGCCTCGGTGTAAGGGGTCAAAAATGCGATATAGGCCTCCAGCATAGCAATGGTTGCCGCAATATACGCCTCTTCAGCCGCTTTCACGGCATTGAGCTTTTCCTTGTGATTTTCCTCTGACATTTCGCAATTCTCCTTCAAGTTTTCCCTGCGTCCAACTTGTGCAATTTTCTCAAACCTGGACGTGCGCAATCGCACATGTGTAGCCATCCGCAATTGTGCCAGAGTTGATCAGAAATTACATATTGAATGCCATTGCGCCGTGGGAATTGCTTGATCTTTTCCCGACACCGCACTAAACGAAAACACAGTCGGAGTATGGCGCAGTCCGGTAGCGCACACGCCTGGGGGGCGTGGGGTCGTAGGTTCGAATCCTGCTACTCCGACCATTTCCTCAAGGGGCCGTTCCAGGCACTTGAGTGACACTTAATATTTCAGACTTGATATATCAGACTTGAATGAAGCGTTGGGCAGCTCCCTATGTCAGGGCGCGGGTTTGCCTGTCGTCTTGGTGGCGCGCTTCCAGCGCCATACAACCCCAAATGATGCCGATAATCAGATAGACGTGACGCCAGTGGTCGATATCGATCAGCCATCCAAGGCCCAGATGGCCGATGAAAGTTGCATAGGCACAGGCGAGATAAGGGTGCCAGGCGCGCTTGCGCCCAAGCAGCCTGCCGCCGCCCACCAACGTGGCGACAACGATGATCATGAAACTGGTAAACCCAAGCCAGCCATAGGCCATCAGTGATTTGACATAGATATTATGCGTGTCTTCCCCAAGGGTGCGGCCGAACTCCAGCGGGCCAATGCCCAGCGGGTTTTCCAGCGCCCATTGAAATCCAATCGCATGGCGGGCGAAGCGCCCGAACTCGGCACTGTCATAGTCTTGTGCCAGGCGCGCGCGTTGTTCAAACATTTCATAGACCGCATCAAACTGCAGCGCGATGACAATGAGCAGAACCATTGATGCTGTGCCAACGGCACCCAAAACCAGCAGTTTGAGCCGCATGCGTTGCGAGGATTCGCTCATGAGCAAAAACACATAAAACAGACCGCCCGCCACAACCATCAGCCCCCACGCACCGCGTGAAAACGACAGGAACAATCCCAAGGCCAATATGATCAGCAGGACAAAGCGCACCGCTGCCAGAAGCGGGCTGCGATAAATCAACCCATAGATGAGGTAGAGCATGGGCAGCACCAAAAACGGGCTGAACACGTTAGGGTCTTGAAATGCCCCCATCGCCCGTCCGTAGCGGGTGAAAATCTCTAAACCGGGAAAGGCGTTTGCGTAACCGGCAATGCCAAGCGCCGCCGTGAGCGTTGCCCCCAGCACATAGCCACGCATGAGCGTGCGCAACCGGCCCATGTCCGCCTCGATTGCCGCGCACCAGAACACCGAAGACAGTCCAAGGAACAGGGAGACAGCCAGATAAAGCGGAATTTCGCGAAAATCTTCCATGGTGAACATGGAGAGCAGGCCACCGATGTTAAACAGCAGCCAAAGCATGGCCAGGTTAATTGATAACCGGCTCAGTCGCATGCCAAATAACAGGAACCCAGCCATCGCAACGGCGAGAAAGAGTTCGTATGGGGCAGGTTCGTTGATAACGAAAGCGCCCAGAAATGCTGTCAGACCAATGGTCCATCGGGCAATCTTTTTTGCCGCGCCAGAAGGCGCAAAAGGCGCGGAGTCAAATTGACCCGCGCCTGAGATTGTGCCGTTTTGGTCGAGCGTCAGGCTCAATACGCATTCTCCGTATTCATGAGCTTGAGCGGCGTTGCGGCAAGAATGTAGAGATCGAATAGGACCGACCAGTTCTCGATATAGTAAAGATCATGTTCCACGCGCCTGCGGATTTTTTCTTCACTGTCCACTTCGCCGCGCCAGCCATTGATCTGCGCCCAGCCGGTAACGCCGGGTTTGACCTTGTGACGTCCAAAATAGCCGTCAACCACTTCATCCCACAGCTTGTTTTCGGTGTGAGCATTGACCGCGTGGGGCCGGGGGCCAACCAGGGAAAGCTTGCCGGACAGCACGTTGACCAGTTGTGGCAGTTCATCAATCGACGTTTTGCGAATGATACGACCAACGCGGGTGACGCGCGGATCGTCCTTGGTGACAACCTTTTTCGCGTCGTGATCACTCATGTCGGTAAACATGGAACGGAACTTGAGAACTTCCACCACTTCGTTGTTGAAGCCGAAACGTTTCTGGCGAAAAATAACAGGTCCTTTGCTTTCCAATTTGATTGCGATTGCGGCAATCAACATCAACGGAGACAGGGCCACCAGCGCGCAAATGCTGAAAAAGATGTCGAAGCTGCGCTTCATGATCGAATCCCAGTCGGCAATCGGCTTGTCAAACACATCGAGAAACGGCACCGAACCCACATAGGAATAGGAACGCGGTCTAAAACGCAGCTTGTTGGTATGGGCCGACAAACGAATGTCCACGGGCAAGACCCAGACTTTCTTCAGCAGCGCCAATACGCGGCTTTCTGCCGTGATCGGCAGGGAAACGATGAGCATATCAATGCGGGCGCGGCGGCCAAATTCCACCAGTTCTGCAACGGTGCCAAGCTTGGGGTAGCCAGCAACCATGGGGGGAGAGCGGTCGCCTGCGCGGTCATCGAATATGCCGCAAATGCGAATGTCATTGTCAGCCTGGGATTCCAGCGACATGATCAGATCTTCGGCATTGCTGCCGCCGCCAACAATCACCGCCCGGCGCTCCAATCTGCCATCACGCCCCCAGCGGCGCACCATCACGGAAACAAAACTGCGTTCTATTGCAAAGAATATCAGGCCGCTGGCATACCATGTGCCAAACCACAGGCGGGAAAAGTCGGTGGAAATGCGCATGAAGAAGGCCAGCAGTGCCAATGTGGCAAACACACCGGTCCAGGCAGCCATCACACGCCCCAACTGGGTGATGCTCGTGCGCATGGACGCTACCTGATACGTATCAGCCGCCTGAAGAGCGACAAATGTGAGGATGGCCCCAAGCAAACAGGTGAACAGATAGAACGTCTTCACACCGTCCATGGGAACGACGTAGAAGAAATAGATGCCCAGACCAAGGCTCAGAACACTCAGAAATTCAACTATGCGCAATCCTGTTGCCAACAGGAAAGGGGAGACGGCATTTTGTGCAAATTGCGACGCCACCTGTTCAGCACGGCTGTTCAGCTTTACCGCGCCACGTTTGTGGTCGGAATGACCCGATACACTGGCAGCAACAACGGCGGAAGCGTTGAAGGTTTGTTTTGGGTCTAGGGAATCGTGTGGATCCATTGATCGTCGGTCCATCGCAGACAATGTGTTTTCATCACAATTCTTATCGCTCAGCGGCTAAGAAACCCTTTAAATTGCCCTGACCCTGGTAACTCGTTCGAAAGTTTAGCTATTATCCAACACTTCCCGGTATGCCCCCATCACATCGGCGGCCATCACTTTGGATGAAAACCGTTCCCTGATGCGATTTGCCATTTCCTGGGGCTTGGGCAGTTTCAGGCGACCCGTCAATTGTGCGCTCATCGCCACTGCCAGGGCATCGAGATCATCCGGCTGCACCAGCGCCCCCGCATAGGGGCCGTAAATCTCAGGAATACCGCCAACACGGGTGGCCAGCATGGGGCGTTGGGCAGCCAGCGCTTCCAGAACGATGTAAGGCATGCTCTCGGCACGCGAAGGCACAACCAATGTGCGCCCCAAACCAAACGCCTGTCGAGCGGGCATGGGGTCCATGAAACGGGTGGTCACACCATCTCCCAGGGTCTGTGCCATTTGCTTGTACCGCTCAAGGTCCGGGCCATCGCCCACCAGCAGGGCCGAAACAGGCTGGCCGCACTTTTGGTGAACCAATGGCAGGGCCTTTAAGAAAAGGTCGACCCCTTTCAGGTCACGCATCATCCCAACATAGACAAAATCGCTTGCCTTGGAATTGGTGCCAACGGGCAGAAATTCTTCCTCCGTGAGACCATTGTAGACCAGCGAACTGGGGCACTTGCTTGGCCCCACCTTTTCAAAATATCCATCACGCTCATAGTTCGATACAAAGATAAGCCGGTCGGTCATGCGTTCCAACAACCGTTCCAGCTGGAAATAAATCCAGCCACTTAGTTTGGATCTGTCATAGTGAACCGACCCGCCATGGGGGCAATAAAGGCGGGCAGGCCGCTTGGAGCCCAATCGCAAAGGGGTGCCGATCAGGCGTGCATATGCACCACCCTTGGCCCCATGAGAATGTAGGATATCAGGCTTTAAGTTTCTGATGTTCTTATACAATTTCCACAATATGGAGACATCACGCGGTCCAATGGACCGATCCATGGGTAGCCTGTGCAACCCAAGCGTCAAGGATGGGCGAAGTTCTTCAAACAGCCGCTCTTCAAATTCGCCCCCGGTATTGCTGTCACAGATAATGCCGACCTCATGTCCAAGCTTCACCTGTTCGGCGATGAGGTCACGCACATGCCGAAATATGCCGCCAACGGGCGAGCGAAAACAATGGACGATGCGCAGGCGTTCGGATGGGTTAGTCAGTGCATCCGTCACGGATCAGAACAGTCGTTCACGCAGGTAGATTGTGTCACCTGGCAGGATGGGATCGGTAATTGGCACACGTCCTGTCATCACCTTGCCGTTGATTTGGCGCGTAATGTCCACATCGCCCTGTGCCGCACGGGGAGAATAGCCACCAGCCACTGCAATGGCGTTTTGAACGGTCATGCCTGGAACATAAGTATACTGACCGGCGGTGCCGACCTCGCCCATAATGAAGAACGGACGGTAGCGGTCAATCTCAACGGAAACATCGGGGCTGCGAATATATCCTTGTGAAAGTTTCTCGGCGATCGATCCCTCAATCTCTTTGATGGTGCGGCCCCGAGCGGCGATAGCGCCCACAAGCGGGAAGGCCAGATAGCCGGCCTTGTCGACAACATATGTATTGGTCAGGTCGTCCTGCTCAAAAACTGTGACCCGCAACCTGTCGCCCGCATCGAGCCGATAGGGTTGTTGCAATATCTTATGGAAAGCGGGCGGGGCAGGCTGATACCGCGAAGCGCAACCAGTGGCCACAAGGCCAGTGAGTGCGGTTGCAAGGCCTGATACGAGAAACGAGCGCCTGTTCATTAAATTACCCTGACTCAACTTCGACCAATCCTGATGGAACAGTCGTTACACACATGCAGGCGCACTGCTGTCCGCCTCATCTGAGCCCATAAAATACGTTTATGGTTAATTCTGCGTAAATTGCCGAACAGCCCGTAATTGTTGAACTATTATTGTGATGTTGGGGTAATTTATGCTCCGGGAGGGTGCAGGTTAACGGCTTGGTTACCATAAATGATGAATATCGTGCGCAATTAAGAGTTCCCTTTACCGAATGGGTTGCGCGTTCCATGGCTGGCGAGCACGAATTAAATCAAGATGTCGATATTGATCTGGGCGGCATTTTTGCCAGTGTCTGGCGCAACAAATTCAAGATCTTTCTGGCGAGCCTTATCGTCACGCTGTTGACCTTTGCATTGTTGCAGGTGATTTCGCCGCGTTATCGCTCCGAAGCACGCATTCTTATCCGACAAAGCGATTCCGTTTTGGAAGCAGGTTCATCATCGCGTCAAAACGCCCAGTCCGAATTGGACGATCCGGGCATAGCCAGCCAGGTGCAGCTCTTACAGTCACGCACAATCGCACGCAAAATCGTCAAAACCCTGAAGCTGAAAGACAGCGCCGAGTTTGACCCGTTGCTGAAACGCTCAGCCCTGGATCGTATTTTGTCGATTGCCGGGCTTTCCGAAAACGGGCGCGGTGTTACGGCCGAAGACCGGGCGCTGGATACGTATTTTGACCGACTGAAAGTCTTTCAGGCAGAGCGCTCGCGCGTGATCGTCGTCAAGTTCTGGTCCAAGGATCCTAAACTGGCGGCAACGATTCCCAACATGATTGCAGATGAATATCTGGCTTTGCAGGAAGAGTTGAAGCGTGGTGCCGGGCCCGATGAGCTGCAAAAACTCGAACCTGAGTTGAAAGAACTGCGCGCCAGTGTGCTAAATGCAGAGGCTGCGGTGGCAGAGTTTCGTTCGTCGTCAGATTTGTTGCAGGGGCGCGACAATGCTTCTTTGGCAACCCAGGAACTTTCCGAACTCTCCACAGAACTCGGCCGTGTGCGCGCCCAGCTTTCGCGTGCCGAAGCCAATGCAGCAGCGGTGAGCCGCGCCCTGCAAAGCGGTTCGCTGGACGCTGCGCCAAGCGTGTTGCAGTCGCCCCTTATTCAGCGATTGAGGGAACGTCAGGTGACGCTGAACTCGCAATTGTCTGAGCTTTCCACGACCTTGTTGTCGGGCCATCCCAGAATCCAGCGCCTCAGATCGCAGATTTCCACGTTGAATTCACAGATCAACCGTGAAGTTTCCAAGATTGAAAGCAGTTTGCAGGAAGAGGCTGAAGTGGCCCGCGAGCGCGAGCAGGATCTTGTACAACGCCGTAATCAGCTGAAATCCGAAGCTGGTCGTGTTGGCAAAGCCCAGGTTGATCTGCGTGCACTGGAGCGCGAAGCAGAGGCGCAACGTCAATTGCTCAATACCTATCTGGTGCGCTTTAAAGAAGCCAAGTCACGCCAGAACCGCGACTTCCTGCCGGCGGATGCCTATGTGTTCTCCCGTGCGCAGATTCAAAGCAAACCCTATTTCCCCAAGAAACTCCCCATGTTGCTGGGCGCATTCTTTGGCACATTCCTGCTGGGGTCGCTCATCACACTGGCTGCTGCCGTGTTGACCAACAGTTCAGCGCGTCAATTGCAGATGGACCGCTATTACGCTATGCGGCAGCACGAGCCAGCACTGGCACCCCATGGAACTTCCCACGGGACACTCCATGGGATGAGAGAAAATCCGCCATTGGGCGATGATGTTTACCCGGCAGAATTGCAGCAGACCCACACACCGCCTTTGGCGCCAGCGATGGAATCGCTCACCCAACCAGTTCACGCCGCAAATCCCAACGGCACGACCAGCGTTCAAAAGACCGTTCGTTCCATGATGATCCTGGGTAAAGCGCGCATCGCGATGCTGTCGCCCGACGGTGATGAAGGATCGCAAACCACCGTGGCATTGGCCCGCTATCTGGCCGGGCAGGGGCCAAGCGTTGTCGTGCTTGACATGACGGGCAGCGGTGCTTCCTCACGTGTGATACTTGGCAGTGATGAAATGGTGGGAGTTAAAGACCTGCTGGCAGGAACGGCGGGTTTTGGACAGGCACTCCATGCCGATTCAGCCTCGGACGTGCATATCATGCCAACCGGCACCATGACGGCTCAATTGACTGCCGAAAGTGCTACGAGATTGCCCGGAATTTTGGACGCGCTCCAGCAGTCCTATGACTATGTGATTGTCGATTGTGGTGCCGCTGATGCCGCCGGTTTGAAACGGGTTTCCACACCCGCCACGATCAATATTCTCAACGCCAATGGTGGGGAGCAAGATACAATCAGCATGGTCAGCGAAATGTTGCGCCATGCGGGCTTCCGCGCGCCGTTGGTGGTCCATGCCACCCAGGAAGAACGTCAGTTGATGGGACTGGAAGTCGCCTGATCAGATGCGCCCGTAAAGCCGGGTGCGCACCTTTTTGGCCATTGACCACATGGTTTCATTGTTGCGCACAGTGCGTTTAACAGAAGTTTTTGCCCGCTCATAAGCGGCAAAAGCGATGGCGCGTTTGCTCAGTGCGATTGTGGTCTCGAACATTGGCATTGTGGTGTCGCACCACGAAGTCTTGTAACGCTCTTCACCGCGCCCCAGGTCGAAGACCTCAAGGCCGCGTTTTACACAGTCCTCAATGACCAGATAGATGATGAGTTCACCTGGGGATATGCGTGCGAATTCGTCATTGGTCAGGGAGATGAAACATCCCGAAAACTGATTATTGTTTTCGCCACCTGCAAAAGTGGCGCGGATTTCCCCGGCAATTTCCAATCCATACAACCGGAGGCTGGGTTTTTCCTTATCCAGTTCTGCAATGGCGAGTTCGCGGAAAAACGACATCACGCCCGCGTCTTCAAACCTGTTCCAAATGCCGGATCGGCTGAACCGGCGCGACATTTGTTGCATCGACACATCCAGGATTCGATCCACATCTTCCACCGTCCTGGCAATCAGGAGTTCGGCACCGCCATGTTCGCGCAGCTTGTTTTGCTGCCAGCGATATTTCTTGCGTTTCCGCGCCCCATTGTTGCGATTAAGGGCGGCGTCAAAATCCGGCTCCAGGCTCAGCGCGAAGGCATGATTGTGAGATTGTTGCGACTTTAAGAAGGTGATGGGATTGGTATAGCCTTGCCACATCACCGGTTGGCAGCACAGTTCCAAAATATCCTGTTTGCCCAATTGGCCAATGACGTGGTCAATCAATCCGCGCACATCGTCTGGCTTGGCGGATTGCAGGAAGTGTCTGGAGTATAAACCCATGTGAAAATTGGTGTGGCTGTCGCCCAACCATGTCACCATTTTGAAGGGGCCGCGCATGCGCACCGACAGAGGCAGAATGCAAAGCGTCTCGTCACCATGGGAAATCAGCGCCAGCCGTGGCGATACTTTCGCCGGTCTGCCCACCGATTCAGCCCAGATTTTCATCCAGTCATAGCGTTGATAAAGCGAGCCAATGCCCTGGCCCTCCAGCGCGCGCCACTGCCTCTCCAGCGAAGCGAAGTCCTCGGTGATAAAGACCTCAACATCGCCGAGGCCCACCGTATGAAACCGGGTCTGGCTGCTAAAGTGTGGGGCGCTGACTTCCATGAACACGGCAGATTTCTTCATTAATGATGTTGGCAAGCAATGGTTGAATATTGTCAGGAATTTCTAAACAAGTTCTGCCTAGTTTCATGTGGGAATGAATTGGGACGCGATAGAGATGGCAAAAAGAACAACACGCTTAACAAAAGCTGTTCTCACAGGTCTTAATACGCTTGGGGTTGATCGGTTATATCAGCAAATGGGCTCGGAACTGGGGCTTGTGCTCACGTTTCACCATGTAAAGCCGCAATCGACTGAAAAATTTGACCCCAATGCACATTTGAGCATCACCCCGGAATTTCTTGAGACAACGCTCGACATACTTGAAGCCAGAGGCTTTGAAGTGATCAGCATGGATGACTTGCCCCAGCGCATTGCCAATCCCCGAAGGGATAAACGGTTTGCGGCACTGACCTTCGATGACGGATACAAGAACACGGCCACCCTGGCGGCTCCCATCCTCAAACAACGCAATCTGCCCTACACAATTTACTTTGCGACCGGGCTGATCAACGGCACCTCAGAACTTTGGTGGGACGCCATTGCCGAACTGGTGCGCAAGCACGACACGGTGGAATTGGGCAGCGGATATGAAAAAGAACTACTGCGCTGTGACACGGTTGAGCGTAAATATGCAGCTTATGGCCGTTTGCTGGGGTATTTGACCCAGGAAGTGCCGGAACTTGACCAGGCCAGAACGGTGCACGACATGTGCGCCCGCTACGATATTGATCTGGGGGCAATTCGCACATCGCAACTCATGCAATGGGATGAGATTGCAGAGATTGCCAAAGACCCGCTTTGCACCATTGGCGCCCATTCGGTCAATCATTATGCCCTGGCGCGCCTGTCCAAAGAGCGCGCCCGTCAGGAAATGGAAGAGGGGGCATCGGAGATCGAAAAACGCCTGTCACAGAGACCCGATCATTTCGCATTTCCCTATGGCTATCCCACGGCGGCCGCGAGCCGGGAATTCGATTTGGCAAAAGATGTGGGCTTCAAAACCGCGGTCACAACCCGGGCAGGGCACATATTCGCCAGTCATTTAGACCATATGACGGCGCTGCCGCGTGTGTCAGTCAACGGGCTTTATCAAAGCCGCCGCCACTTCGCGCCACTCACGACCGGCCTGCCCACACGCCTTGGAACAGGCATAAGCCGGCTCAACGTGGCCTAAGCGCCAAATGCGCCAGCGCGTCAGTTGGATGCGGTATCCGTAGACATCCATTTGATGATCACCATGGCCGGGATGACCCACAAGAAGCCGCTGAACATAAAAAACAACAAATGTGCATACCATGGCGCGGTTGCCAGACTTGCAGAGGCAACCGCAACTGCGCCAAGCGCATAGACCACCACAAGCACGACAATCAAAATCATGCCAATCATCTTTTTGATGCGAAGAGGCAAAGTAAATCGCATGGGAATGTCCTGACAGTTGAGCCGTTTCCGGGCGTCTTTTTTGCTTCATAAGCTCCTTGGCGCAATTGTGCCAGAGCCTGGCTGAACTTGTTGTGCAAACGCGACGCGATGCCGCTTTTTGCGCAAGTTTCCGGGCTTTACATTCCGGGCGAGCGGGCACAAAACAACGCGGATATTGGCAGGCATATCCATGCCTCACAGATTTAACCGGGTAGCAAATTCAATGTGGGCAGACGATCACCGTGCCGTGCGCTTTTGGCTTTACGGCATAGCGGTTCTTGTATCGGTCATGGTGCTGGTGGGGGGCGCGACACGGCTCACCGATTCAGGCCTTTCGATCACGGAATGGGCACCCATTGCGGGCATGATTCCGCCACTTAATGCGGCTGATTGGGCGACTGAATTTACAAAATACAAAACCACCACGGAATACCAGACGGTCAATGCCGGCATGTCGCTGGACCAGTTCAAGTTCATCTTTTGGTGGGAATGGGGACATCGCTTTTTGGGGCGCTTGATCGGTTTTGCCGTGATCTTGCCCATGATCTGGTTCTGGACACGGGGGCAATTGCCAGCCTGGTTAAAACCCCTGCTGATTGGATTGGTCATATTGGGGGGAATGCAAGGTGCAATCGGCTGGTGGATGGTCAAGTCCGGGCTGACCGAAAGAGTAGATGTGAGCCAGCTTCGCCTGGCCATACACCTCACATTGGCTTGCGTGATTTTGGTTGCCACGATCTGGCTCGCGCGCTCTTTGGCACAGCATAGCGAAAGCCCCGCACAGGCCATCGCATGGCAGGGCGGGGCGCTGATTGTGTTGTTGCTGGTACAAATATTTATTGGCGGAATTGTTGCCGGTCTTGATGCTGGCATGGCCTATAATACATGGCCCAAAATGGATGGTGTCTATGTGCCAACCGGCATTCTGGTGATGGAGCCGTGGTGGCAAAATTTCCTCGACAACGCCAAGGCCGCACAATTTTTACACCGGGTTTCTGCCTATATCTTGTGGGGCGCAGCCGGGCTGCACGCAGTTCTGGTTGTCGCCAAACATCCCACAACCACCCATTCCCGGCGGGCGGTATTTTTGTTTGTGTTGATCACCCTCCAGGCCTGTATCGGCATCATGACCCTGCTGTTGCAGGTGCCGATCAGCTGGGCATTGATGCATCAGTTTGGCGGAGTGGTGCTGCTGGTCTTTGCCACCGCCCATTGGCGGGCGCTTTCACCGCGCAATATTATATCTTCCACCCCACGTTCGGGAGTTGTAAGCCCTTCCTATGGAGCAGCCTGAACGCGCATTTCTGGAAGTAGAACACTCCCTGTCCGGCCAGCGCTGGATCGAGCGCATGGGCCGTGTCGAAGCGGGCCAGGCGCAAACAATGGTGGACGAATTTCACATTGAGGCGCCCCTGGCGCGGGTGCTGGCAGCGCGCGGCGTAACCGCTGCCGACAGCCGGTCCTATCTTGCGCCAACCCTGCGCGATCTGATGCCCGACCCGTCGACACTGACCGACATGGATGTGGCGGCAAAACGCTTGCACCAATCCATCATTGCCGGCGACAAGATCGCCGTGTTTGGCGACTATGATGTGGATGGCGCAACATCGTCGGCACTGCTGGCCAATTTCCTGCGCGCCTGTGGCATTGAGGCAGAAATATACATTCCCGACCGCATTTTTGAAGGATATGGGCCCAATGAAGCCGCGATTGGCGAACTGGTGGAAAATGGCGCGAAGCTGATTGTCACCGTCGATTGCGGCTCCACCAGTCTCGACGCGCTCGGCCATGCCCGCAAACTGGGCGTGGATGTGATTGTGCTTGATCACCACCAGGTTGGCGATGAATTGCCGGATGTGGTCGCGCTGGTCAATCCAAACCGCAATGATGATTTGTCGGGGCAGGGGCATCTATGCGCAGTGGGCGTGGTGTTTTTAACGCTTGTTGCCCTCAATCGCGAATTGCGTCAGTCCGGCTGGTATAGTGACCATCCAGCACCCGACCTGATGAACTGGCTCGACATTGTCGCCCTGGGCACGGTTTGTGACGTGGTTCCGCTTCAGGGGTTAAACCGGGCATTTGTAGTCCGTGGTCTGGAAATCATGCGCCAGCGCAAATCCGTTGGGCTGGCAGCACTGGCCCAGGCTGCACGCCAGGACGGTCCCACGGCAGCCTGGCATCTGGGTTTTTTGCTGGGGCCTAGAATTAACGCAGGAGGGCGCATCGGAGATGCTTCGCTTGGGGCGCGTTTGTTAACCTGTTCTGACCGGGAAGAAGCCCAGGAAATTGCCGACAAACTGGACCAGTTGAACGCTGAACGGCAGGCCTTGGAAAAAGTCATGCTGGCGCAAGCCATTGACGAAGCCGATGCTGAAATCGGCCTGGGGGAGGGCCCGTCCGTATTGGTCACCCAACGGGACACCTGGCATGTGGGCGTTGTGGGCCTGCTCGCGTCGCGCCTGAAAGACAAATTCAACCGCCCGGCATTTGCGATTTCATTTGACCACCGTGACGTGGGCACGGGCTCCGGGCGGTCCATCGCCGGAGTGGACTTGGGCAAAGCGGTGCGGTTGGCGGTTGAACAGGGCATATTGGTCAAAGGGGGCGGTCATGCCATGGCCGCCGGGATTACGTTGGAACGGGGCAAATTAGCCCAGTTCCGCTCTTTCCTGGAATCCCATCTGGGCGGCGATGTGAAAGACGCTGCCGCCGCGCGGGCGTTGAAAGTGGATGCAGCCCTGTCCGCGCGCGGGGCCAGTGTTGAGTTTGTTGACCTGCTGGAAAAGGCCGGTCCCTTTGGCGCTGGCAACAGTCAACCAGTCTTTGCCTTTCCCAATCACGTGGTGCGGTTTGCCGACAGGGTGGGCGAAAACCATGTGCGATTTTCCATTGGTTCACCCGATGGCGCAGAACTGCGCGGCATCGTATTTCGCGCCGCAGACACCCCGCTGGGCGAAGCCCTGTTGACGGGGCGCGGCGAACGCATGCATTTCGCAGGCACCCTAAGCGCCGATTTCTTCAGAGGCACCCGCCGGGTCCAATTGCGCCTGATCGACGTAGCAACCATCCCCAAACGCATATAGATTTCGTGTGGAGTTAAAAATCGATGACCAACACAACCATCCTGACCGAGACGGGAAAGTCGCTGAAAAATGGATAGTCCAAGTAACGGTTGATGGCGGCAATGGGGATATTATACCGAATTCAGGTTTTACTGACGCGCGCGTTGCGCCACGCCTTGCACCGACATTAGAGGGTAACAGCCGCCGTTTGTAGGCTTGCGCTCACGATGAAAATTCCGCGTACGCTGTTCAGGTATTGTAGATGCTGTCTCAGATTTAATATTGATAAATAATTACTGCGAACTCTCTAAATTGTAATTTTCGATTTCTCTAAATTTTACTGGATAGTCTTAGTGTCCGACCATCGTAGGGATGGGGGAAGCAGGAAATGATCTTTCGCTTCAAAGATAAATTGACGCCGGTATTGTATCTTGCGAGCGGCTTCACACTGGCCGTTTTTTTGAGTTGGAGCCTGTTCGTTCTTTACTCAGCCGCTAACATTGCGGACCGGACGGACGAAAAAAACAGGGTCGTCCTCGTACAGAATGAGATTGCGCGTCAGGTCGATTTGATGGCCCGGGATCAATCTCAAATCTCCAATTGGGATGATACTCTCAAAGCCCTTAATGGCGATCTCGATAAGAGTTTCATGCGCCGTGAAATCGCTGAATGGCTCTGGGAAGACTTCGATATTGAGGACTCGATTATCGTCGCTCCCTCAGGTCAACCGGTCGTGACTGTTCACCGGGCCAAATTGCTGGAGCCGGATGTGGGGAAATCCCTGGTTGAGCAAAACCAAAAGCTGATCGACACCACAACAAAACTCTATTTTGAGGGCCGCAAGCGCCACCGAAACGGGTATTCTTTTCCCGAAGATCCTGTTCGACCGGGCACCGAAATTCACGCCCATGAATTTCGCATGACGAGTGATACGGTCAGTTTGTTTCTCGCCCAGGCAATTGTACCCAGCGAAGGATTTTTGCTTCCCGATGGCAAACCATTCGTTCTGTTGACCCAAAAACCCCTGACTGAAAGCGTGATGACTGAAATCAGGGACAAGCTTGGTTTATCCTCCTTCGAGATCGTACCATCAGATCGAGTGACTGATCGGGAATTCGAAGTGAAGCTCTCGGACTTTGCCGACTTGAAAGCCGTGTGGAATGCCCCCAAGCCATCGACGGCCATCTGGCAGAGGTCCATTCCTTGGATCGTTTTGATGGTCGCGCTGTTTGGTGCCTTGTTATGGGTGTTTTCCCGAAAATACGGACAAGCGCTGATTCAGCTAAAGGAAAGCGAAATCAACAATGCTTTCATGGCTTTTCACGACCCTCTAACGCGGCTTCCCAACCGAGCGAGATTGGACCAGACGCTTGAACGAATTGCAAACGCCAACGGGCAAACCCCGACAGCCATCCTTTGTGTGGATCTCGACAAGTTTAAGCCGATAAATGATACTTGGGGCCATCACGCGGGCGATGCAGTTCTTCAGACCACTGCCGAACGGTTGAATGACGTTGTTGAAGACAAAGGCATCGTGGCCCGCGTGGGTGGCGACGAGTTCACCGTTGTCATTTATGATGCCAGCGATGCCAAAGAACTGAAGGCACTGAGCAACGAAATTGTGTCAGTCGTGTCATTGGCAATTCCAATCGGCGACATGAGTGTTCGGATTGGAGCAAGTGTCGGCGTGGCAATCTGGAGTGACTACACCGCTTCTGTTTCGGACATTATTCGCCAAGCGGATCAAGCCTTGTATGCCGCAAAAAGCAAAGGACGCGGATGCGCAGAAATCATCGATATTCGTTCTACGCGCAACGAACTGGGAACGAAGAACCGCCTGGTTGCTTAAGCAAATTTGATCATTAGCCAAACGAAGCGCAGACAACCGAATTGAGCATCTGTAACGTGGAGCAAAGTTCCACATTTTGTCGCTTTGTTGCCGGTCACTTGACGTCACGCTGGCTTTGCATTGCCTCTATTGGTGTCGGGCGAGGAAGAATTTGCCTCTCTTCGAAACCCACGCAAAATCGTTCCGACAAACGCCCAATGTCTTTGGGCGGTCCGGCAGTTTCGATGACATGTGGAAGGAATGGTAGTCCCTAGGGGAATCGAACCCCTCTTTCCAGGTTGAAAACCTGGCGTCCTAACCGATAGACGAAGGGACCACAGTCGCCAGTTCTATAGGCAGGAATGGATTTGGCTGCAAGGCCTTAATGACCAAAAAAACACAACATTTATGGGTATTTTTTGCAGCGGCCCTAGGCGCGCTTTTTGCGCTTGCGCTTGCGGCCGCAATGATGCCACGCGCGTTTCGATCCAATGTCGATATGAACCGATTTGGTGTGGCAATAGGTGCCAACGCCGCCACGGCCGGGCAGACTTCTTAAATATTTGGCCAATGTCCACTTGGAAACGCCCTGCACCTGAATATCCGCCGCCAGGCAGCGGGTGTGGGTGGAATTGCGCGCGCCACGCACCATGCGGTTATGTCGTTGAGAGCGGAAGCCCGAAGTCACAATCGGCGTGCGGCCAAATTTGCGTTCAACCGTCTTGAGCAAACGCACCAGATGGGGTGGGAAACAGCCTACCTGTACACCCTTGCGCTGCAATAACAGGCCATGATTGCCGCGCCGTGCCAGATTGGTCACTGCTGCCAACCGCACTGGTTCGTCCAACTCTTCGGTTTCATTTGATTCGTCGATGGCGAAGATTGAACGGTTTTTGCGCACACCGGGCAGGGCGCTGCCCGCCGACCGGCTGGTCAGCCGCGCCCGGGTTGCGGTGCGCTTTTTTGCTTTTTGCGCTTTTTTGCGCCCATTTTTGTTGGCTGCGATGATCGCGGCAAAAAGGCTTTTTGGTTTTTCCTTGGCTTTCTGTGCAGGCTGAGCTGGCGCAGGGGCCGATACAGGTTTGATGGCCGTAGTTTTTGCCGCATCCGCTTTTGCGGGGGCATTGACCTTTGCCTGTGTCGCAGCCGTGTCAGATGCACTCGCCGCTGGCGTGACCGGGCGCAACGCTGTGGTTACATCGGTCTTTGTCGCGGCTTTGGTCTTAGTGGCTGGCTGTGCGGTCTTAGGGGTCTTGGCGGTGTTGTTATTGACGATTGCCCGCTCAACCGGTGAGGTTTTGCCCGTGTCGGCAAGTGCCAGGCTGGTATCCGGTTCAATGGGTTTTTCAGCAACGGTGGATTGTTGGGGCGTGAGGACGGAACCCAGATCTTTTGGGATTGATGCGCCGCCGGCAACACAAGCTGTGAGTGCGAAAAGGGAGCTTATGGCAATGCCTAAACGACAAGCCCGCGCCAAACCGCGCTGGGAATTATTGCGTTCAGCCTTTGGCCCGTCGCGTCTCAACAATAGTCAGCTCCCAAAACAGTTGCAGCGCAAATGTGCGACCCTGTTGTGCCCCAATGGATAAGCCGCTGACATCCGTTTGAACCCTCCCCAAGGTCAAACGAATCCCAATAAGACTCATCAAGCCGTTTTGCCCATTTCCACCAGAAAATCAACAAAATCCAACGTCTGTCTGGCGCTAAAGGCCAAGTAAGGCAGTATTGTGTCGCGCAATGCCCGTTTGGGCCGAAATCACCACTTGCCAGTATTTTCCATGGATGCCCATGGTTCGGCCGGTTCCAGCGCATCTCCTTTTTGCAGCAATTCAAACGAAATATTGTCCGGTGATTTGACAAAAGCCATGCGCCCGTCGCGGGGTGGCCGGTTGATCGTCACACCAGCATCCATCAGCCGTTGGCAGGTCTCGTAGATATTGTCGACACTATAGGCCAGATGGCCGAAATTGCGGCCCGTGTCATAGTCTTCCGGATCCCAGTTATAGGTGAGTTCCAGTTCCGGCGCGTTTTGTGCCCTTGCCGCATCTGCATCATCGGTGCCGGCCAGAAAGATCAGTGTGAACCGGCCCTGTTCAAATTCTTTGCGCTTGGTTTCCACCATGCCCATTTTGTTCACATAGAAATCAAGGGATTCGTCAATGTCCTTGATCCGCACCATAGTATGTAGATATTTCATAGGCTTCTTGCTCCAGGATATAGCCCATCCCCTTGGGGATGAACCTGCTGGCGACGACCCTAGAGATCAGAATTGGAAACTCAAGTGAACGCGCCCCAACCTGTCGAAAATTTTGGCCTCACCCAGAGCGAATGGGATGATCTGGTGGGAGAATTTGATGAGGCGCAGTCCATCGTATTTTTCACAGGCGCGGGCATTTCAACTGAATCAGGCATTGCGGATTTCCGCAGCCCAGGCGGAATCTGGACCAAGATGAAGCCCATTCAGTTCAGCGATTTTGTTGCTGACGAAGCCACCCGCATGGAAGACTGGCGCCGCCGTTTCCATTTCCAGGCAGAATTTGATGCAGCTTCGCCCAATGCCGGACATGTTGCTGTGGCCCAGATCATGGGGCGGCAAAAGGGCAGGGGTGTCATCACCCAGAACATAGATGGCCTGCATCAGCGCGCGGGTGTTCAAGAAACCGATATTATCGAAATCCACGGCAACGGCACCCGTGCAGCCTGCCTGGAGTGCCAAAGCCCCATGGCGCTCGACCAGGCCAAAACCCATATCGACAGCCAAGGATCGTCCCCCACATGCACGCGATGCGGCGGACTGGTTAAGGCGGCCGTCATCTCATTTGGCCAACCCATGCCCCAGGCAAAAATGGTGGAGGCAGAAACAATGGCGCTGGAGTGTGATTTGTTTGTTGTGTTGGGCTCATCGCTGGTGGTGCAACCCGCGGCAAGCCTGCCGATCATCGCCCAGCACAATGGGGCCAAACTGCTGATCATCAACCGCGACTCCACGCCCCTGGACAAGATTGCCCATCTCACATTGCAGGCACCAATCGGGCCAGCTCTTTCGCAAATAGTGCAGGCAATGGAGGAATGAAGTGAGACTGCCCACATATTTCTGCTGATGGGCTTGCAGCATTCGCACGGCGATATGTTATCTTAACGTTGCGAATCAAGCGTTCGATGGCCGAATAAGGGTGTCGGGAGCAGGGATCGTGAAAGTCACCCCGGTGCCCAATGCCCGACATTTTGGTATTTGGGTGGCTGAAACGCATTTATGAGGCAGTGGTGCACACAGCAAGTGCTGGTGCGCTGAGGGGGAAAAAGATGGGCACACGCATTCCCGGTGATTTTGCCGAGAGCGGGTTGGCCAGCGAGCGGGGTCAAGTGACACAAGACGAACTCGATATTGATACTTCCGCTGCCCTGTCTGGCGAGGAAGGCTTAGGCGCCGAAGTTTTTGAAGTGGCTGGCGCCATCAAATGGTTCGACGTTTCCAAGGGATTTGGTTTCGTGGTGCCCGATGACGACCTGCCGGATGTACTTTTACATGTGTCCTGCTTGCGCGATGATGGCTATCAAACCGCCCACGAGGGCGCGCGCATTGTGTGTGAAGTGGTCGAAAAATCGCGCGGATTGCAGGCTTTCCGTGTGCTTTCCATGGACAATTCCACGGCGATCCACCCCTCCCAACTGCCCCCGGCCAAAACCCATGTGGACGTTCAGCCCACAAGTGATCTGGTCAAAGCAGAGGTTAAATGGTTCAACCGCACCAAAGGGTTTGGCTTTCTCACCCGTGGCGAGGGGACCGAAGATATCTTTATCCATATGGAAACCCTGCGCCGCTACGGTTTAACCGAGTTACGCCCTGGGCAATTTGTTATGGTCCGCTTTGGTGATGGCCAAAAGGGACTGATGGCAGCTGAGGTTCATCCCGTGTCCCAGTCCACGATGCCAAACAGCCATTGATGGGCCGATAAACAGTTTGGCATTGGTCGCCAATTGACAGACCAGAACGCCGGTTGCGATTCAGTTTCACTGCGAAACTGCACGATATGAAGACATGTAAGAAACATTCATGTGCCCTGTTTGCGCTGCCTGAGCGCAGCGGTCACTGTGTTGCCACATGTTTCGTTGAGTTCTCGCAATCAGGATGCCCGTAACAATGCCCCACACGATGTCCATGCTAATGCCCCACCTAACGACTTCTCCAAATCTCCCGCGTTTGCAGCTGGTGTTGTCATCGGTCGCATTTTTGATGATTTCACTTTTTGCCATGCTGCCGGCAGCGTCGTCCGGGGCCTGGGCCCAGGAGAAACCGGTCAAGGCCGCACTTGATAAGATTCAGGTCGAAACCAGTGCCGGGCAGGTAGAGTGGACGCTGGAACTTGCCTCCAACAATGCATCACGGTCGCGCGGGCTGATGTTTCGCGAGCAATTGGCACCCCTCAATGGCATGTTGTTCCGCTTTGTGAATGAGGAACCCGTTGCCATGTGGATGAAGAACACTCTGATTCCTCTGGACATGGTGTTCCTCAATTCGGCAGGCAAAATCACCCATATTCACCAGGGGGCCGTGCCCCACTCACTGGAAAATATATCGTCCAACGGTCCGGCAAAATATGTGCTGGAGGTAAACGCAGGGGAGGTGGAAAGCTACGGTCTGGAAGTGGGCCAGCAAATGCGCCACCCCTGGTTTAAAATCCCAAAATCCTGATAGGATTAAGCCCATCGGCATGGGGATTGTGGAATGGCTTGGCCTAGATTCAGTTTCCCACAAATTTCCCCTTGCAAAAGCTGCTGGAGGACTTCATAGAAGCCCCGGTTGAAAGACCCTGTCGGGGCATGGCGCAGCCTGGTAGCGCACCTGGTTTGGGACCAGGGGGTCGCAAGTTCGAATCTTGCTGCCCCGACCACGTCTTTCATATCGCAGGCGGGCTGCTCTGCCTCAATTGCCTCTGTTCTAATTTTCAGGGATGATTTGATGAGTTCAGCACTGCTCATGGAGCAAGCCTGCACCGTGCATTTGAGGAGCTCTACATGGTCGCTCGCATTTTCCAGCCCGCGAAAACGGCAATGCAGTCCGGCAAGCTGAAAACGCAAACATGGGTGATCGAGCACGAGCCGAGCACGGCGAAAACAATTGATCCCCTCATGGGCTATGCGTCCTCCACGGATATGCTGTCCCAGGTTCGACTGTCTTTCCAGTCTCGCGAAGACGCGGTCGCTTATGCCGAACGCAATGACATCGAATATCGCGTCATAGAGCCCAAAATCCCCAAACGCCGGCCAGCATCCTATACGGACAATTTCCGTTATGATCGAAAGATCCCCTGGACCCACTGACCTTTTCGGTCAGAGCGGAAGCCATTCAGCACTGCGAAGCCATCACCCTACACGGTTAGGACAACAGGTCTCGCCCTGATCAAGTGTCCCATCGCGCAGATCACGATTACCATCAACCTTGGCGCTGGCATTCCATACCTATGGATTAGTTCAAACTGATATTCATCGACCTGCGCCAATTTGTTTATTCTTATGAATATGTGTTTACCTGTGTGAATATATCTAATACGTTTGGCGGTGACAGCATGAGGAGCAGATGGGAGAGGTTTCATGTCCTTCAAGACAGATATCGAGATTGCCAGAGAAGCGAAAAAGCGGCCAATTCAGGAAATTGGTGCAAAGCTGGGAATTGGTGAGAAAGACCTTGTTCCCTACGGACATGATAAAGCCAAGGTCAGTGCTGAATTCATCAAAGCGCAAGCGAACAAGAAAGATGGCAAGCTCATTCTTGTGACAGCGATCAATCCAACACCTGCTGGTGAGGGGAAAACCACCACAACGGTCGGTCTTGGTGATGGATTGAATGCTATTGGAAAGAAAGCGGCTATTTGCATTCGTGAAGCGTCGCTTGGTCCATGTTTTGGCATGAAAGGTGGCGCCGCAGGCGGTGGGTACGCACAGGTTGTTCCCATGGAAGAAATGAACCTCCACTTTACGGGTGATTTCCACGCCATCACATCTGCCCATAATTTGTTGTCTGCGATGATCGACAACCATATTTATTGGGGCAATTCGCTTGATATCGATAACCGTCGCGTGGTTTGGAAACGTGTGATCGATATGAACGACCGTGCTTTGCGGGATATCGTCACGTCTCTCGGCGGTGTTCCAAATGGTTTCCCCCGTCAGGCGGGATTTGACATTACGGTGGCCTCCGAGGTCATGGCGATTTTGTGCCTTTCCAATGATCTGGAAGATCTGCAAGAGCGCCTTGGTAATATCATTGTTGCCTATACCCGTGACCGTAAGGCCATAACTTGCAAAGACATCAAAGCTGATGGGGCGATGACTGTTTTGCTCAAAGATGCAATGCAGCCCAATCTTGTCCAGACATTAGAAAACAACCCGGCTTTCGTTCACGGCGGTCCATTCGCCAATATTGCCCATGGTTGTAACTCGGTGGTTGCGACGAAAACTGCTCTGAAACTTGCCGATTATGTGGTGACGGAAGCTGGTTTTGGCGCGGATCTCGGCGCAGAAAAGTTCTTGAACATCAAGTGTCGCAAAGCAGGTCTTGCACCGTCTGCCGTTGTCATCGTCGCAACCATCCGCGCCATGAAAATGAATGGCGGCGTATTGAAGCAAGATCTCGGGGCTGAAAATGTCCAAGCTGTTAAAGAAGGTTGTCCGAACCTTGGCCGCCACATCGAAAATGTGAAGTCATTCGGTGTGCCAGCAGTTGTCGCGATCAACCATTTCCACGGCGATAGCGAAGCGGAAATTCAGGCCTGCAAAGACTATGTGGAAAGCCTGGGGTCGGAGGCTATCCTGTGCAAACACTGGGCTGATGGCTCAAAAGGAACGAAAGAACTGGCAACTCGTATTGCTGAAATTGCGGACAGTGATATGGCGCAGTTCCAAACTTTGTATCCTGATGACATGCCGTTGTTTGAAAAAATAGAAACTGTTGCGAAACGTATTTACCGCGCCGACGAAGTTCTTGCGGACAAGAAAATTCGGGATCAACTGAAACAGTGGGAAAAGGCAGGTTTTGGCGATTTGCCCGTGTGCATGGCCAAGACTCAATATTCGTTCTCGACGGACCCAAAATTGCGTGGCGCGCCTACCGGGCATTCATTGCCGGTGCGTGAAGTGCGACTGTCTGCTGGGGCAGGCTTTGTTGTTGTGGTGTGCGGAGAGATCATGACGATGCCCGGTCTGCCACGTGTGCCTTCTTCTGAGAGCATCATGCTCAATGATGACGGACTGATCGAAGGACTTTTCTAAAATGGCGGCTCAATTGATTGACGGAAAGGCATTTGCCGCGTCTGTTCGAAAACAGGTTGCTGTTCATGTGCGGCGTTTGAAAGTTCACTACAATATTGTGCCGGGTCTGGCAGTGGTGCTTGTGGGGGAAGACCCGGCAAGCGAAGTTTATGTGCGCAACAAGGGCAAGCAAACAATCGAAGTCGGTATGAATTCGTTTGAACACAAGTTGCCAGCAGATACTTCTGAAGCTGACCTTTTGAAATTGATCGATGACTTGAACAAAGATCCAGCGGTGCATGGAATTTTATGTCAGTTGCCTCTTCCAGATCATCTGAACGAAGACCTGATCATCAATTCCATTGCACCCGACAAGGATGTCGATGGGTTTCATATTTCCAATGTGGGATTGCTGGGCACGGGGCAGAAATCCATGGTGCCATGCACGCCGTTGGGATGCCTCATGATGTTGCGCGACCATCACGGCAGTCTTTCAGGTTTGAACGCTGTGGTCGTGGGGCGCTCCAATATTGTTGGCAAGCCGATGGCCAACCTGCTTTTGAACGACAGTTGCACAGTCATCATTGCTCACAGTCGCACCAAAAATATTGAAGCTCTGTGCAAACAGGCGGACATTCTTGTTGCTGCAGTTGGCAGGCCTGAAATGATTAATGCTGATTGGATCAAGTCGGGCGCTACGGTCATTGACGTCGGCATCAACCGTATTCCCGCTCCCGAAAAGGGCGAAGGAAAAATGAAATTGGTGGGTGATGTGGACTTCGCTTCCGCCAGTGATGTTGCCGGCGCAATCACACCAGTCCCAGGTGGCGTTGGCCCCATGACCATCGCCTGTTTGTTAGCCAACACAGTGACTGCATGTTGCAGGGCAAATGACCTGGAAGAGCCCGAAGGCTTGACCGCCTAAAAGGCAAAGAGGGTATGATGAAAGAAAACCGCCTCATAGATGGTAAGGCCGTACAAGCTCGAATTCTGGCAGAAGTAAAGCAAACCGTTGAGGGGTTTGAACAGGCAGGAAATCCAACGGGACGCCTTATTTCGATCAGCATTGGGGACGTGCCTGAGGTCGATGTTTACATTCGCAACCAGGCGAGGGCTGCTGAAAAGTGTGGCATTCCCTTTGAAAAGGTCTCCTGGTCTTCTGATATCTCGCAAGCTGGTTGCAAAGCCGCGCTGACAGAGATGAACGATCGATCAGATGTGCTGGGTGTCATTCTCCAACGGCCTGTACCAGAACATATCAATCTTCGAACATTGCAGGGCGCAATCCATCCGTTGAAGGATGTTGAGGGGATGAACCCTGCTTCAATCGGAAACATCGTTTACAATGATATTGCATTGGCGCCGTGTACGGCTGCGGCGGCTGTTGAGTTGATCCGTGAGACTGGCCTTAAAATGGAAGGCCTTGAAGTCGTCATTATCGGGCATTCAGAAATTGTCGGTAAGCCGGTGGCGATGATGTTGATGGCACAAGGCGCGACTGTCACCGTTTGCCACCATATGACACGTTCTGTGGCCATGCATTCACGGCGCGCTGATGTGGTCGTCGTTGCTGTTGGCAAAGCACATCTTGTCGGCCCAGACATGGTGCGCCCCGGCGCTGCTGTGATCGACATCGGCATCAACCAGATTAATAAGCCCGATGGAAGCACTGGCATTGTTGGTGATGTGGACACTGATGCAGTGAAAGAGGTCGCCAGTTGGATTTCGCCAGTGCCGGGTGGTGTTGGCCCTGTCACAACTGCAATTTTGATGCGCAATGCTGTTGTTGCTCACCAAAGACAGCTCGATGCGGGCTGGGTTCAGGCTGATGCCAAATAAGCAATGGCAGCAAACACGGCCGCAATCCCTGACCATTGCACCAGATTTATTTTCTCGCGCATGAACAGCCACGCAAGAATAACTGTTACCAACCCGAAGATGGAAGAAGCTGCGGACGCAAATTCAGGTCTTGCGAAAATGCCAGCCGCCAATACGACGCCCAAGGCGATTGCGTCCAGAATGCCCATTCCAGCCAATATCAACAATGTGGATCGATCCGGCCAGTTGAAAGACCCGTTCTGTTTTTGAATTTGAAACCACAGAACAGACCCTATGATTGATATCGTAACAAGTCGCGTGATCAGGCTGGTTGAGAGTGGGTCGTCGATGGCGCTTGCTCTTTGCCCAAGCTCAAACGTCACCGCGAATCCAGCCATTGCCATAAGGCAATAAATCAGGGTCTTTGCAGTTGCATTTCTATCTGGGTGATCACTGACCTCACTATCGTTTTCAGAAGAACGCGCCACCAAAGCAATGCCGATAATGAGTACAAAAAGAGCAATCCATTGGGGCAAAAGGACTGTTTTTCCACTCAACGCGGCAACCAGAAAGGCGAGCACCGCATAACAGCCGATAACTGGTGCCACCAGTCTGACAGGGCCGCGCTGAAAAGCCTTGTAATGTCCTATGCAGGCGATGGAAAACGCACCTCCCGCTGCGGCGCTCAATAACAGCCCTTCGAGGGAGACATTCGACGGTTGGCCAAAAGTGCCAACCATCAGTGATTGCGCAATCGCCCCAAATATAAGCACCGAGATCAGGCTTATTAAAATTCCAAGCTTTTGGCTGACATGGCGCACCAATATGTCGTGGATACCCCAGGCGAGGGCCGCGCAAAGACCAAAGCTGATGGCTCCCAAAGTCTAGCCTTCTCTGAAGAATGGAATGATAAAGACGAGACAAGCCAGTAGAAAAAAGACACTGCCAAACATCGCCCAAAAGCTGCCGATGCTGGCAATTATGAAACCGCATGCTGAGATAATGAACAAAATCCAGCCTGCAAAATCGATTTGGCGATTGGTAATCCGTTTTTTCCCATCAGATTCACGATGAAACCGTAAGCTCATACTTGTGGTACTCTTGTGGCGTGTTATTCTTATTGATAAATTTTTATTCCGCTCATGCAACAAGAATTTGTATATAGGATAGGTGGTTAGGTCATGAATCAGTTGGTTTATCCAGAGGTGAGTGCTGAACCGCCACGACCAAGCCAAATTATACGTCCCAGTATATTTGCTCTGCCACCAGGTACGGAGCGCTATCAGGTGCTGGGTTCCGGTGCCGTTTTGATTGCTGTTGAGCAGGGCGATACGATCAAGGTCACAAACGATGAGGGTGGACAGCCTTGCGAAATATTAGCCGTAGGTGAAGATGGAAAGTCAGACGCCTCAATTGTGGGTGAAAAAGCAAACTGCACCGCGCAGGGCCTAAAGTCATTATTGTTGGAGAATGATCAAAGTCTTCAAGGGTTGCGACTGGGGTTGGAGGCGCGCAAAATTGACTTGGGGAAAGCAGAAGCAATTCGTTTCTTCAGCGAAGCATCACCCGCAGGCGAGGGTGTTGATCTGACCGTGGAAAGAGACGGTATTGTCGTCATTGCCGCACCGGGTGGTGCAATGGATGCCGAAGTTCAAAACACTACCACGCCGCTCACGGTTTTAGTAAAACGCGCAACGGTCAAAACCAAATCCAGATACAAACTGCCCGATCCATTGGCGGAACCTCTGGATGAAATTCGCGTTCATACCCAAACAGCAGAAGCCTTTTTCGTGAAGGCGGGGGACTTCATCCAAATCATTGATGTGGATGGTCGCCAATGCACCGACTTTGAGTGCTTCAGCGCCCGCAAACTCGACCGTGGCATCGAACATGCTCTCGATGTCACCACGACGAGAACGCTGATGGGGCATGCCTATCCAATGCCCGGTCTTCACGCAAAATATTATGATCAGGAAATGGTGCCACTGGTCGAAGTTGTCCAGGACACCTGTGGTCGCCATGATGCATTCGCATTGGCATGTTCAGCAAAATATTACGACGATATTGGATATCCGGGGCACATAAACTGCTCGGAAAATTTCAACGGGGCCCTGGAAAAATTCAATGTCACCGGCCGCCCAGGATGGATGGCAATCAACTTCTTCTTCAACACATTTCTCGATGAACATGGCGTCATGTACAGCGATGAACCGTGGTCCCGGCCCGGCGACTACGTTTTGCTGAGGGCACTCACCGACATCGTTTGTGTTTCATCGGCGTGTCCCGACGACACCAGCCCAGCCAATGGGTGGAACCCATCAGATATTCATGTTCGCACCTATTCGGGCGAACAAAAATTTTCACGCGCGATCGCAACCCGCGCCACACCGGACTCGGAGCCGAAAATGACAAAACAAACCGGCTTCCATGAAAGCTTTGCAAAATACACCCGTAATTTCATCGAGTATAATGGCTACTGGCTGGCGAATTGCTTCGCGGAAGCTGGACCCATTGAGGAATATATTGCCTGCCGGGAAAAGGCAGTCATTATGGATCTGTCGCCCTTGCGGAAGTTCGAAATTGTCGGGCCGGACAGTGAGGTGCTGTGCCAATATATTTTCACCCGCAACATGAAAACCCTGCCCGTTGGCGGGGTGGTCTATACGGCCATGTGTTATGAACATGGCGGCATGATCGATGATGGAACCGTGTTCCGCCTTGGCAAAGATAATTTCCGATGGATCGGTGGCAATGATTTTGGCGGTGAATGGATTCGCGAACAGGCGGAAAAGCTTGGTCTGAATGTGCTGATCAGATCATCCACGGATCACTTGCACAATGTCGCCGTGCAGGGGCCTTTAAGTCGTGATCTCTTGCGAAAAATCGTCTGGACAGCCCCACATAATCCTGAGTTTGATCAACTTGGATGGTTCCGCTTTACGCCTGCTCGATTGAACAACGAAAGCGGAACGCCCTTCGTTTTGTCCCGTACCGGATATACTGGCGAGCTCGGTTACGAAGTCATGTGCCACCCAAAGCATTGTGAAGAAGTCTTCGATGCGATTTGGGAAGCTGGCCAGGAGTTTGGCCTCAAGCCCATGGGCCTGGAGGCTTTGGATATGGTGCGCATTGAAGCCGGTCTGATTTTCGCCGGTTATGATTTCTCAGATCAAACAGATCCGTTCGAAGCAGGGATCGGGTTCACAGTTCCCCTGAAAAGCAAAGAAGATGACTTCATCGGCCGCTCCGCGCTTATTCGTCGCAAAGAAAATCCAATGAGGAAACTGGTCGGTTTGGACATCGATAGCAATGTGGATGTTGCCCATGGTGATTGTATTCACATTGGGCGTGCGCAAATTGGTGAAGTGACGTCTTCTATGCGTTCACCGCTGCTTAAGAAGAATATTGCCCTTGCGCGCGTGGATGTCGCCCATAGCGAGATTGGCACCGAACTGGAAATTGGAAAGCTGGATGGCCATCAGATGAGACTGCCAGCCACCATTGTTCCGTTTGCACATTACGATCCAACAAAAAGTAAGCCTCGTAGCTAAGCTATGTCCGCAAACAGTCTTGTTGATGAAATTGGCGGCGAGGAAATCGTTCGGGCCTTGGTCGAGCGATTTTATGATCTGATCGAAACCCATCCACGTGGCCGCAGCATTTTGGAACTACACATGGATGGACATGGTGTGGCTCACTCCAGAATCGAGCAGTTTAATTTTTTGTGTGGGTTTATGGGTGGTCGAAAATATTATCTCGAGAAACACCACCACCTAAATTTAAAGCAAATGCACGAGCACATATCGATCACTCAATCACATGCCGATGATTGGCTATTTTGTATGAACCTGGCCTTGGATGAGGTCGCAATAGCGGTTTCATCCAAGACCAGGTTAATGGAAGCATTTGAGCGTGTTGCCATCAGCCTGGTGAAGCTGAACAAAGTCTAGGGGCAGGACTCACTTCGAGAAACTGAATCTCGCGTCAGTTCTGCATATAGCTTTCAAGTGAATCGTCCATGGCATCTTTCCAGGGTGTGTGGTGAGCCGGCGCCATAGTGCCAGTGATAACAGATTGATAGCTGTTGTCTCTGAAGGTCATGATGTCCTTCTTTTTGTGGCCTTTCCATTGTTTGAAAGCCTGGCAGGCACCTTCAACATCGAAGGTCGGATAGTCCGTTTCCAATATGAGCTCTTTCACATAGTCGCCTTGGTACCAAATGGCATCATAGTCGTCTTCGACCTGGTCCTCACGCGCCACGCGATCTTCCACATCAGCTTTCATAGTCGCCGTATCGGGCGTTCTTATTTTGCCCATAATCACATCCCGCGCCCACCAGGCCTGGGCATCGAACATGTTGAACGTGAACCACTGGTCCTGCATCCCAATATACATCAATGCGGGGTTGTCGACCAATGCGACACCCTTGTAGAGGCTCGCTGTTGCCAGCCGGTTTGTCGTGCGCAGTTTCAGGTCTTCGGCCATAAATGGAAAATGGTGTAGGTATCCCGTGCAAAGAATTATGGCATCAACTTCTTTGGTAGAGCCGTCTTTGAAAGTGCACGTATTGCCAACCACCTTTGTCAGCAGGGGAACTTCGGTCCAATTGTCGGGCCATTTATAACCCATAGCGGCTGTTCGGTGGCTGACGGTGATTGTCTTTGCACCATATTTCCAACACTGAGAACCGATGTCTTCGGCCGAATATGAAGTGCCAATTATGAGAATATCTTTTCCCGCGAACTCAACAGCATCCCGAAAATCATGGGCATGTAAAACCCGGCCATTGAAGCGGTCCAACCCATCGAACTCAGGAACATTTGGCGTCGAGAAATGTCCGCTACAGCAAACAACATTGTCGAACTGCTCTGTGCTCACCTTGTCATTCAAAAGGTCATGGGAAGTTACGGTGAACGTTTTTGCGGCGTCATCCCATTCCACATTTCGAACCGGAGTGCGAAACTTGATCCAGTCACGAACGCCGGCTTTTTCCACTCGACCTTGTATGTAATCGAACAGAACCGCGCGGGGAGGGTAGGATGCGATCTGCTTTCCAAAATGCTCTTCAAAAGAATAGTCCGCAAATTCCAGACCTTCCTTGGGACCATTGGACCACAGGTAGCGGTACATTGAGCCATGAACAGGTTCGCCATACTCGTCCAGACCGGTGCGCCATGTGTAGTTCCACAATCCGCCCCAGTCGGCCTGTTTTTCAAAGCAAACAATTTCGGGAATTTCTTCTCCGTTATTTTTAGCGGATTGAAATGCTCTCATTTGTGCAAGACCCGATGGACCAGCACCAATTATTGCAACACGTTTCATAGCCGTCTTTCCTCCAATTGCCATTCGTCAGGCTAAGCCCAATGCTTCCTTGCGTTCCCGGGCCCAGGTATTGAGCAGGTGGTCAATAATGAGGCCCATAAACGCAACATTGAGTCCCAAAATGAGCCCTTTGCCGATGCCCTGGGCATCAGACAGAGAACCCAAAATGAGTTCGCCGAGGTCTTCCGTACTGCCAATCATGGCGCCGATGATCACCATGGCCAGCGCGAACATGACGGTTTGGTTGATACCCAAAACGATGTGCGGAAAGGCGAGGGGCAATTCAATTGAGATCAGTCTTTGCATCCGGCTCACGCCAGACATAGAGCCAGCATCCTGCAAGGCAGGCGACACATTGCGCAAACCTTCAATTGTGTAACGCAGAGCCGGAATCATCGCATAGGGTGTAATCGCGATTAATACGGCGATGTTCGACACCTGAAACAGCATGATTGCCGGAATGAGATATATGAAGGACGGAAAGGTTTGAAGCGTATCGCACATAATTAGGGCGACCTTGGAAGCTCTGTTGCTTCGTGCGCACAATATCCCCAATAGCGCCCCTAAGCTTCCGGCAATAACCAAAGCGATTGCAACGAAATAGGCTGTGGTCAGCGCCCGGTCCCACCAGGCAGTCAACGCGATGAACAAGAGGTAGGCACCCACGACCAGGGCCGATCGGACCCCGCCGATGATGTAACCCACACCCATCACAAGGGTGAACGTGGCTATCGCTGGCATGCCCCTGAAGGCACTTCTGACGGGCTCCAAAACATCCACAAAAACCCAGGCCTTGAAAGCTTCCAAAGGCTGGAACCAAGAGGTGACCATCCAGTCGATGCCAGCATCCAAATAGCTTTCAGTCGTCAGACCCTTGTTGGTATCGATGATGAAAAAGTAATTTATGCCATCGCCAAACACATAGCGCCCGATGAGCGCAAGCAGGACGCCAGCAGCCAGGATTGCCAGCAGAATAAACTTGTTGCGGTGACGTTGGGAAAAACTCAGATCGGCGAAATAGTCGATGGGCTTGTTCGCCCAGGCAAGCGACAGCTTGTCGAGCGTAATGGCCATAAGAACAATGCAAACACCAAGTTCAAATGCTTTGCCCAATTTCAAGCCGTTCAGAGCCTTGAGCAGGTCGTCGCCAATGCCCGTTGCTCCGATAAGCGAAGCAATAACCACCATAGCGAGGCATTGCATGATCACCTGATTGACTCCGACAAGAATGTTTTGTCGTGCTGCTGGTAACATGACGCCAAACATCAGTTGGCGACGGGTGCAACCGCTCATCAATCCAGCTTCAACCACTTCACTTGGGACAGATTTGAGTCCCAACAGGGTGAGGCGCACCATAGGTGGCGTTGCAAATACGATGGTTGCCAGCGCGCCCGCATGATCGCCCAGTCCAAACAAGACAAACATCGGCACCAGATATGAGAATTGAGGCATGGTCTGCGCTATGCCCAGAACGGGCGACAAAGCGGCTTCAACAAGCTTGCTGCGATAGGCGGCAATGCCCAATAGGAGACCGAAAACAACAGATATTGATGCCGCCACCAGCACCAGCGAGAGAGTCTTCATCGCTGGTTCCCATTGACCAAACAATGAGATGTAGGTGAGGGACGCACCAACCAAAATCGCCAGAAACCGACCACCCAAATTGAAGCCGAGCAGGATTGCAGCACCCGTTACAACAGTCCAAGGCAGTCCGGGCAGTTTCGCCCAGGGATTATCATTGATGAAATCCCAGCTTGTGAAAGTTACAATAGTCTTCAACCCACCAACCAGGAATTCTCGGATGGTTTGTATGAAAAACAAAACGAACCAGGAAAGTGATCGCGTAATCTCTTTGACCACGGAGATTGATTCATTTTCTTCAAGGTCTTCATTGTAGACGTCGACGGTTATCCAGTCGAACATCACATAATTAATTCCATCAGCCAGCCATAACGGCAGCCATGCAATGAGATCAGGCAAGCGCCACAACCAATTGTCAGACCCGGTATTGGAGGTGGCTGCACTGACCAGATATTTGTAATCATCGGGCTTTGGCACAAGCCAACACAGCGTGATGAAAACAACTAAGAGCAGTGCGAACTGTTGTAATTTCGATTGTTTGAAAGAATTCAGCATGTTGATCCCCTCAGCAATCAGTGCTCGTGCTTGCCAAACAACACATGAATGATCGAAGTCCGGTTGAGCACACCAACCGTCTTGCCCGTTTCATCGACAACAGGCACCGGCTTGGATTCATTCAGGACTTCTTCAGCAACCGTTTCAATAATGGCATTTGCAGGCACTTTTATTGAACTCATCTTTTTTGTATTTTTGTCCTCTTTCTCCATGACATCAGAACATTTGAGCACTTTCTCACGAGGAACCTCGTTGGTGAATTTGGCCACATATTCTGTCGCTGGATTGAGGACGATGTTCGCTGGTGCATCGATTTGTTCAATCACACCGTCTTTCATAATTGCAATTCGGTCAGCGAGGCGCAGGGCCTCATCAAAATCATGGGTGACAAACAAGATGGTTTTGTTCAACAGGCCCTGAAGGCGCAGGAATTCATCCTGCATTTCTTTCCGTATCAACGGGTCAAGGGCAGAGAATGGCTCGTCCAAAAACCAGATATCCGGTTCAACGGCCAGGGAACGGGCAATGCCAACGCGCTGTTGTTGTCCGCCAGAAAGTTGCCGCGGATAATAGTTTTCCCGACCACTTAAGCTGACAAGGTCAATCATCGCGGATGCACGTTCAATGCTTTCCTTCGTGCTCATACCTTTGACCTGGAGAGGAAAAGCGATGTTCTCAAGAACTGTCTTGTGAGGCAAAAGGGCAAAGCTCTGAAAGACCATGCCCATTTTGTTACGCCGAAGTTCGATGAGCTCTTTTGAATTCATTGCCAGAAGATCTTCACCGTCGATCAAGATATTTCCGGAAGTCGTGTCGGTCAGACGGGAGATGCAGCGCAATAATGTCGATTTGCCGGAGCCGGACAGCCCCATTACGACGAGCATTTCACCTTCATACACCTCGAAGGAAGCGTCGTTCACACCAAAGATGCAACCTTGTTGCTTGAAGCTTTCGACATCGATGGCGCCGTTGTTCTCTCGTATGAGCGAGGGAACGGCTTCCCCGAATATTTTGTAAATGCCTTTGCATTTTATGACCGGTTGTTTTTTTGCTTGATTTTTGGTGGTCATTCCAGCTTCCCCAGCCACACACTAAGTGGCCTCCTATTATTCTTTACAAAGCAATCGTTAGACCAGATGGCCCAACCTTGCCCTACAAAAAACCTCTCCCCGTGCAATGCCAAGGGAGAGGTTCAATTTTCAAGCCGTAGTATCTCTCAACTTTACTGTGTGAAAGGTTTCCAAACAGCCTCGTTATCCGCCAGCCATTTTTTGGCAGCGTCTTTGTGAGTCATTTTGTCAATATCGACCAACGCCGCCATCTGACCAATCTGCTTCGTGGTGAAGGAGATTTTGGAGAAAGCCGTGTAAGCCGCCGGATGTGTTTTGGGGAACTTGTAGTTTGCGGCTTTCTTCAGCCAACCTTTAGGTGAACCACATGATCCGTCGCCACCATCAGCCTTACGGCAGCCTTCTTTGTATTCTGGGAATTCGATAAAGACGAAACCATCAGCATCGGTGAAGTTTGGTGTCCAGTTGAAGACGATCAGGCCGCGGTTGTCTTTCTTGGCGGAAGCGATTTCCGCCCACAGAGCATCAGCGCCACCAGCGAATGTCACGGTGTAATCATCAGCAAGGCCAAGAGCTTCAACGCGAACAGGCATCAGGTCGCCGTGCCAGCTTTGTGGACCTTCAAGCCAACGGCCTTTACCGCCGGAATCGGCTGTTTTGAAAACGTCCTTACAATTCTTCAGTGCTTCCCAATTGGGAAGGCCAGGGCAAAGATTGTTGTCGATCACATGTTTAGGAACGCCCATTTCTTCAAGGGTTGTAGCAGCATGCGTACCAGCGTCGATAACGCCACCCTTTTCCATCGCGTTGTAAAACGACTTGCCGAAGGTGGACTGCCAGACTTCGTGAGAAATTGTAACATCACCGTTGCGAATGGCTTCATATACAGCCTGCGAATCAGCTGTTACGTATTCAACGTTGTTTCCCATGCTCTGGAAAATGCCGCCGATCACGTGGGCCATAACAATTTGGCTGGACCAGTTGTGTGTAGGAATTTTGATAGGCTGGCTGGAATCCTCAGCGAATGCTGGCGCTGAGAAAGCCAGAGTAGCCGCAAGTGTTGTTGAGGCTAAAATCTTAGTGAGTTTCATTTCAATTCTCCCAAATTGTGTATTGGTTCACCCGGTCGATTTTGCTCTCCCAACCCTGGTGTTCACCGACGTTGTTTTCCTCACAGGAAAAAATACATCATAAGAAGAATGTTATAATTACCGAGGTTTGGCAACTCACTTTTTGCATATTGTGAAAAACTATTTCCCTTCAATAAAAAGAGCCCGGTGCGGCTGTACCGGGCTCTTCAATCTTCTCAACGCATTTCCCTCATGAGCGATTAAATATCGAGGGTGTTGTCCTTTTCCCACTGGGAGAAGTGTGACGTGAAATCGTTCCACTCCTGATGCTTCAGTTTCAAATATGCAGCGGAGAACTCTTCTCCCATTGCAGCTTTCAATCCTTTGTCCTTGTCGAACTCTCGCAGGGCATCAAGCATATTCAACGGCAGACGCGGAGCGCCTTTGATCTTGTGGCCTTCGGCATACATATCGATGTCGTGACGTTTTCCCGGGTCGGCTTTGGAGCGCACACCATCAAGACCAGCTGCAATAATCACAGACTGCAACAGATAAGGATTTACCGCACCATCAGGCAGGCGCAGTTCGAAACGACCAGGCCCTGGAACGCGCACCATGTGTGTGCGGTTGTTGCCAGTCCAGGTCACTGTGTTGGGAGCCCAGGTCGCTCCTGACATCGTGCGTGGCGCATTGATGCGCTTATAGCTGTTTACGGTCGGGTTGGTGATCGCAGCCAATGCAGAAGCGTGTTTCATTATGCCGCCAAGGAAGTGCTTTCCCTTTTCAGAAAGGCCAAGCTCTCCTGTTTGTCCTTCGCCCTTGTCGGTCGCAAAAACATTTGTTTTGGAAGCACTGCCAGGTGCATCCCAAACGGAGATGTGAGCGTGACAACCATTGCCTGTTAAGCCTTCAACCGGCTTCGGCATAAATGTGGCGCGGAAGCCGTGTTTCTCAGCAACTGACTTGGTCATGAACTTGAAGAACGAATGTTTATCGGCTGTCTTCAAAGCGTCATCAAATTCCCAATTCATCTCGAATTGACCATTGGCGTCTTCATGGTCGTTTTGATAGGGCCCCCAACCCAGTTCAAGCATATAGTCGCAGATTTCGCGCACGACATCATAGCGGCGCATAACCGCTTGCTGATCGTAACAGGGCTTTGCAGCCGTATCGAAAGGATCAGATATTTCCGATCCATCTGGTGTCAGCAGGAAAAATTCTGCTTCAATACCCGTCTTGACGTGCATGCCTTCGTCGGCAGCTTCTGCGATCAGCTTGCGCAATACGTTGCGCGGTGCTTGCGCGACGTCTTCATCTTCCATCACACAGTTTCCCGCGACCCATGCCACGTCTTTTTTCCACGGAAGTTGGATCACGGAAGAGGGGTCTGGAACAGCCAGCATGTCAGGATGTGCCGGCGTCATATCGAGATAGGTGGCAAAGCCGGCAAAGCCTGCACCATCTTCTTCCATGTCGGCTATTGCGGACGCTGGGACCAATTTTGCGCGCTGTCCACCAAACAGATCAGTGAACGACACCATAAAATATTGCACGCCATTTTGTTTAGCGAACTCAGCCAGTTTTGAAGCCATTTATTTGCTCCCTCCCAAGAGACTTAGATTAATAATCACCGCCGCGGCCCGGCACCCAATTTGTGCCAGCCAGCGGGACACCGGACATAGCCGAGGCCTCAACTGTCAAGGCACACATATCCTCAGGTTCGAGATTATGAAGGTGGTTTTTGCCGCAAGCTCGCGCAATTGTCTGCGCTTCAAGGGTCATGACTTTGAGGTAATTTGAAAGACGACGACCGCCAGCAATAGGATCAAAACGCGCCATCAGCTCAGGATCTTGGGTTGTAATGCCAGCAGGGTCTTTGCCTTCATGCCAATCGTCATAGGCGCCAGCAGTCGTTCCCAGGGCATTGTATTCAGCTTCCCAACGCGGATCATTGTCACCAAGCGCAATCAAAGCTGCCGTACCAATAGCAACGGCATCTGCGCCAAGTGCCATTGCTTTGGCCACATCTGCCCCTGTGCGTATGCCACCGGAAACAATCAACTGAACTTTGCGGTGCATGCCCATGTCTTGCAAAGCCTGAACAGCAGGGCGAATACAGGCAAGCGTTGGTTGACCGACATTTTCGATAAACACATCCTGGGTTGCAGCCGTGCCACCCTGCATGCCATCGAGTACCACAACATCCGCACCAGCTTTCACCGCCAGCGTGGTATCATAGTAAGGGCGCGCTCCGGCAACTTTGATGTAGATTGGAACGCGCCAGCCCGTAATTTCGCGCAATTCAAGAATCTTGATTTCAAGATCGTCAGGCCCGGTCCAATCCGGATGACGACAAGCGGAACGCTGGTCGATGCCTTTTGGCAGATTGCGCATTTCTGCAACTCGGTCCGAAATCTTTTGCCCCAGCAACATGCCGCCGCCGCCTGGCTTCGCGCCCTGGCCAACCACGACTTCAATGGCGTCTGCTTTGCGCAAGTCATCCGGGTTCATGCCGTAACGGGATGGCAGGTATTGATAGACAAGTTTGGATGAATGGCCACGCTCTTCCGGTGTCATGCCGCCATCACCAGTGGTCGTTGATGTTCCGGCAGCATTGGCTCCACGGCCAAGCGCTTCTTTAGCGGGGCCAGAAAGTGCACCGAAACTCATACCTGCGATGGTAATTGGAATATCGAGTTCGATGGGGTTTTTCGCAAAACGTGTGCCCAAAGTGACTTTCGTTTCGCACTTCTCGCGATACCCTTCCAGAGGGTAGCGGGAAATCGACGCGCCAAGAAACAGCAGATCATCAAAGTGTGGCACTTTGCGTTTCGCACCACCGCCGCGAATGTCATAAATTCCAGTTGCCGCCGCACGCCGAATTTCAGCATTGATGGGATCTGTAAAGGTTGCCGACTTGATTGGCGCGGTCTGCGGAATACCCAGTGGAGGCTTGGTCATATCATTCATTGAATTAGTTCTTTCCCAAGCCGATCAATACGCGGCAGCGTTATCGATGTTGAAATTATAGAGCTTTCGGGCGGAGCCATAGCGCGTGAATTCTTCAGGTTTGGCATCAGCGCCCGCGCGCTCAAGCAAGTCTTTCAAGATTTCGATATGCTCAGGACGCATTTCTTTCTCTTCGCAATCCGCGCCCAGGCTTTTGACCTTTCCACGAACGAAGAAACGCGCTTCATAACAGCTGTCGCCGAGAGCATCGCCCGCGTCTCCAAGCACAACAAGATTGCCCGACTGCGCCATAAACGCAGACATATGGCCGATGTTTCCATGTACGACGATATCGATCCCCTTCATGGAAATGCCACATCGTGAGGAAGCGTTGCCCTTGATCACGAGCAATCCGCCATGACCTGTTGCGCCGGCATATTGGCTGGCATCACCATCGATGATCACAGTCCCGGACATCATGTTTTCTGCAACGCCTGGGCCTGCAGAGCCAACAATATGAACCGTCGCTTCTTTGTTCATGCCACCGCAGTAATATCCTGTAGAGCCACGGACGGTGACTTCGATTGGACCGTCCAAACCGCAGGCAATTGCATGGCTGCCTTTTGGATTCACAATTTCCCAGGCGCGTTGATTGGTGTCCGCCTTTTGTGACTGCAGCGTTGCGTTCACTTCACGCAATTCCGTTGTCGCCATATCTAAGGTCTGCATTTCAATGGCTCCAAAAGTAAACGGTTGCAGGCTCTGGTTCCCAGACCTTGGCGTCTTCGATGCCGGGCAAATTGACCAGTGCACGATATTCAGACCCAAAGGCCACATATTGATCGGTTTCAGCCATGACAGCGGGTTTACATGCGATTGGATCACGAACGACCCCGAAGCCATCTTTGGTGCCAACCAGAAAGGTGAAAAACCCGTCCAAATCTTCAAGACTGGATTCTAATGCTTCACCAAGATTACTGCCATTTTGCATCTTATAGGTGAGGTAGGCCGCACCGACCTCAGTGTCGTTTTCCGTTTCAAACGTCATGCCTTCGCGTTTGAGTTTCCGGCGAAGGCTGTTGTGATTTGAAAGTGACCCGTTGTGGACCAGGCATTGGTCAGAGCCGGTGGAAAACGGGTGCGCACCCATTGTGGTGATCGCGGATTCTGTTGCCATGCGTGTGTGGCCGATGCCGTGGCTGCCCGACATGGAGCGCACATCAAAGCGCTCTGCCACATCTTTTGGCAAGCCGACTTCTTTGTAGATTTCCACAGTATCGCCAACACTCATCACCCGAACGGACGGGCGCAGTTCCCTGAGAGCCGCGCGGGCGGATTTTGTTTTTCCCGCGTCCATCTCGAGCACCGCATGGGTATCTTTCAACCGCATGGAAACCGGCGTACCAATAGCATCTGCCAGTTCCTTATCGAGATTGGCAAAGTCCTCATCTGGCCGGTCAGACTGTACCGTCAGTTTGAAATTCTGGTCCACATCATTGCCATAAATCGCAATCCCCGCACTGTCGGGGCCACGGTCGGTCATTGTAACCAGCATATCAGTGAGCATTGAGCCCAACTGAGGTTCAAGCGATTTGTCTTTTAAAAATAGTCCGACGATTCCGCACATAATGTGTGTCCTGAACTTCTCGTAGTTTCCAAAAACGCTACCACCAAAAAATATGAGCGTAAACTGTCAGGAAACGAATTTTCTTCACAGTCAAATTTTTTGCTGGTCAAGCCCGTCATTATAATGCTTACTTTCTATTCCGGTGGGAGCCCGGGAGAGAAAATTGTGGGTTTCCACCGTCAATTTCAAATTGATGGGGAGACCAATCGTGGAAGAACAAGTTGTAGCTCTAACAAAGGAATTGGCAGCTTTAAAAGCAGCTAACAGCACAGGCAATACAGCCTTTGCTGAAATGTTTTATTACATCACAATTCCTCTGATGATTCTGATTCATGTGGGCTTTTTGGCCTATGAAATGGGAGCATCCCGCTCCAAGAATGTTCTGGCTTCAGGCATAAAGAACATATTGGCTTTCGCATTCCTTGTGCCAACTTTCTATTACTTCGGTTGGTTCTGCTATTGGGCTTTTCCAGCAGGGATCACTATGGGCGTTGGTCCGCAGGAAATATCGGGTTGGGCCTATGCAGTCGGCGCCGCAAGCCCTGTTGGCGAAGCGATGGGGCCAAACCTTGGGGACAACGCAACCGGCGTGTTCTGGGGGGCCTTCACTCTCTTTGCTGCAACAACGGCATCTATCATGTCCGGCGCGGTTATCGAGCGCATTCAGTTGAATGCATTTATTGTGTTGGCAATTGTACTGGGTGCATTCGCATGGGTCTTGGGCGCTGCCTGGGGCTGGCATGCTGACGGTTGGTTGGTGACCAACTGGGGTTACCATGACTTTGGCGCTGCAGGTGTCGTTCACATGGTTGCTGGTTTCTTCGCTCTTGGTGTTTTGATCAACCTTGGACCGCGTATTGGCAAGTTCAATGCCGATGGTTCTGCAAATCACATTGCAGGCCACTCAATGCCGATGACTTTGATGGGATTGATGTTGATTATCGCTGGTTTCTGGGGCTTCCTCATGGCTTGCGTTATTGCACCGGGCGAAGCCTGGTCTTGGTCAACAACCGAGTTTACCTCAATCTACGGTACTCCTTTGACGCTTTCAGCGCTGACCTTCAATATTTTGATGGGCTTTGCTGGCGGAATCATTGGTGCATGGATGGTGACACGTGATCCGTTCTGGATGATGTCTGGTGCCCTTGGCGGGATCATCTCATGTGCTGCCGGTCTTGATTTGTATTGGCCACCTCTGGCATTCGCGATCGGTTTTGCCGGTGCATGCATGATGCCATATGCAGCCAAGTGGCTGGAGAAAATGGGCATTGACGATGCGGTTGGCGCGGTAACTGTCCACGGCGTTCTCGGTTTCTGGGGTGTAATCGCCTGCGGAATTTTCGCAAGCGGTTACCCGGCGCTGGCCGTTGATGGTGCAGCGACAATTAACTTCATGGGCCAATTGCTTGGCGGCATTGTCATGGGGCTTTGTGGATTTGTACCGGGCTATCTGATTTCGCTCATCTACAAATCACTGGGCAAGTTGCGTGTACCAGAGGCTGCTGAAGTGGCAGGCCTGGACATCACCAAAGTTCCAGCGCGCGCTTATCCTGAAGGCATGACAGGTGGTTCACCTGTGGCTGCTGAATAACACAGAAAAAGGAGAAATATCATGGGTGCACCTTTTGATACGGGCACGTGGACGGGCGTCGCAGGCGCCTATTATACGGGCCTTGGTGGAGCGGAAATGCTCTGGCTTGTTGTCTCTATCGTTTTGTGTCTGGCTGCTTTGATTATCGGCGGCCGTCATGAAAAAGAAAGTTACGACAAGTCCGAACGCTAGGTTCGGTTAAATGACTAGGGAAGGGCTGCCATTTGGTGGCCCTTTTTTTATTGTTAGAAATTGCCTCACAGGAAAAAAATCTGCATCACAGTATTGATTTTTGAGCTTCCATCGTTCTGTATGTTGAAGAGGAATTTTGATTGTCAAAGGGAGGTCTGACATGGCCATTTTATGGAGAACGTCAGCGCTGGCACACCGTCATGCCGAAATCGGCGGCGAGCTGGAAGATTGGAACGGCATGGGAACCGCGTGGTTTTATGACCACACTCCCGAGCGCGCGAAGGCCGACTATGAAGCGATCCGCACCAAAGCGGGTCTGATGGACGTATCGGGTCTGAAGAAAGTTCATGTGGTCGGTGCAGATGCGGCCTACGTGATTGACCGCGTCACAACCCGCAACGTTGAAAAGATTGCCCCTGGCAGATCAGTCTACGCCTCCATATTGAACGATCAGGGCAAATTCATCGATGACTGCATCATCTACCACATTGCCGTAAACTCGTGGCTTGTGGTTCATGGAACCGGAACCGGTATGGAGCAATTGACATCAGTTGCAGCCGCTAAGAACTGTTCTGTCATTTTTGACGATGATCTGCACGATATGTCCCTGCAGGGACCGGCGGCAGTGGACATCCTGGCCAAGGAAATTCCGGCCATTCGCGATCTCGCTTATTTTGGTCTGATGCAAACCCGCCTTTATGGCCGCGATGTCATGATTTCTCGCACGGGTTATACCGGTGAACGCGGATACGAAATTTTCTGCCGTGCAAAAGACGCGCCCCATATCTGGGACAGTGTTCTTGAAGCTGGCAAAGCAGAAGGTGTGCGCCCAACGCAGTTCAGCACGCTCGATATGTTGCGCATTGAAAGCTATTTGCTTTTCTATCCAGGTGACAATTCCGAGACCTTCCCATTTGATGATGAGCCTTGTGGTGACACGCTTTGGGAACTTGGGTTGGATTTCACCGTTTCGCCTGGCAAAGAGGGCTTCATTGGTGCCGAGAACCATTACGCGGCACAGGGCAAAGAGCGCTTCAAGATTTACGGCGTTAAACTGTCTGACAGCATGGAACAGATGGAAATGCACGCTCGCGTTCTGCAAGACGGCAAGGACATAGGCGTTATTACCTACGGTCTCTCATCCGAGTTGAACGGATACAGCGTTGCAATCGCACGCATCGCACCAAGTGCTGCGAAACCTGGAACCAAGCTGACCGTGAAACAACCCAACGGCACCGAGCTTGCAGCCACCGCAGAAGAGATGCCGTTCTATGATGTCGATAAATCGATCCGCACTGCCAAAGGCTGAGCCGGGTTTGAACCAATCTGAGGGTGCCGCGTTTCGCTGCACCCTTAGTTGCATGATGATAGGAGACTTTCGCGCGTGGCAAAGACTGAATTTCCAAAATCAATCATAAGTCGCCCGGTTTACGGTGAACTTGAACCCCGCAACGGAACATCACACCTGTTGATCGCTGACGGAGAGGGCGGTCAAGCCATACTCGATGTTGTGGCAAAAGCTGATGATGGCTTTTTAGACCGCGCCCACATTATTTTCATACCAAAGGACACGAAAGAAAAATACGTGTCAAAGCTGGAAAGTCTGGGTGCCAAGCAGTGCTATACCGGACCGTCTTATGAGGCGGCTGTCTCCCGCATCCGGCGGGTATTGAGTGATGCTTCCAACGGGTTGCAAATCTATCTTGCCGGCAGTGAAGGGGTGATGGGTCAAGCACAACGCGAAGCGATGAATGTCGGCTATCCATTCCAATCGATCCAAACCGAACATCGCGGTTCCAAAGCACGCCGCATGCAGTGCGTCCACTGCAAAGGCATAACTGAGGACGTGATCACGGACCCATTCGTCTGCTCACATTGTGGACTGAACCTGTTCGTTCGAGATCACTATTCACGGAGGTTGGCTGCATTTCAGGGGGTCTGCATAGACGCTGAAGATCCAGGCAACGTGCCAGACCCAGTGGAGATTTTATAATGAGCGCGGCGAAGATGAATGTGCGCGTCACCGACGTTGTTGAAGTCAATGATTTGGTGAAACGCTTCCGTTTTGAACGGACGGATGGCGAATTGATGCCGACTTTCTCCGGTGGGGCCCACACGGTTGTGGAGATGGATGACAACGGAACACGCCGTTTGAACCCTTACTCTTTGATGAGCAGCCCAACGGATCGATCAGCTTATACCATTTCGGTGCGTCGCGATGATGAGGGCAGGGGCGGTTCCCTGTTCCTGCACAACCATGTGAAAGCCGGAATGGAAATGGTAATTTCCAATCCAGTCAATTTGTTCTCACTGGACTTGCGTGGGCGCAAGCATGTGATGATTGCTGGCGGCATTGGCATCACGCCATTTTTGTCTCAAATTAAACAATTGTCTGCCGCCAATCAAGGCAACTTTGAACTGCACTACGCCGTGCGCACGCCTGCGCTGGGCTCATATGTTGATGAGTTGACTTCGCAATTCCCCAACAATGTGCATGTCTACTACGACGACCAAAATCAGGCGATCGACGTTGAAGGACTTCTGTCGGGCCAACCGCTGGGTACGCATATTTATGTATGCGGCCCAAAAGGCATGATTGATTGGGTTCTTGCACAAGCCACCGCTGCAGGTTGGCCGGAAAACTGCATTCACTATGAAGAGTTTTTGGCGCCAGAGCCTGGCAAACCTTTTGATGTAGAACTCGCCGTTTCTGGAAAAACCATTCATGTGAGCGAAAAACAAAGCCTGCTCGAAGCCATCGAGGAGGCGGGTGTGGACGCGCCTTATCTGTGTCGCGGCGGTGCGTGCGGAATGTGCGAAACCAACGTCATCAAGTCTGACGGTGAGTTTGTGCACAACGACCATTGGCTTGAGGAAGAAGAACATAAGTCGGGCAAGAAAATTATGCCTTGCGTATCCCGCTTTGTGGGCAAAACGCTGGTTTTGGACCGTTAGGAGACAACTATGGGTATCGAGTTCAAGAAAGAAACGTTCCGTGGTGATTACACGTTTTCCAATTCGCCAGAGGCGATGAAGCGTTTTCCATTTCCCTTCGACAAAGACAGCTACATGTATGCGGTGAATATGGAGCCGCACACACCGGTTCGCGAAGGGAGTGTCTATTACAACTCGTTTGACGTGGATGAGCACTATGTTTCAGAAATGGCGGACCGCGCCATGGTGCTGGATGAAGACCCGCTCCGCTGCCAGTCGCTTCCTCACATGGAACTTCACGGGTGGGATCTTCTCGAACTCATTATGGTTGAGAAGGCGAAGGACTATCCGGACCTTTTCCAACTGACACGCGATGGCGACAAATGGCATTGGGTCAACAAACCGCTGGGCATTGATGACAAGTTCACGTTTATGGATGCAAGCACGCTGCCTTATGGTCCGATGGAATACATCACGCGCCAAACCCAAGGCGATTTCTGTGTTCTGGATCAGCGTGAAGATAATCTATGGATGGACGCTGGAATGGTCACGACTCAGGCGGACTGGTCGCTTGATTTTGACATCGGCATGAATTTTTTCGAATGGCATGCACCTGTGCCATTGGCCCATGAAAAAGGCATTTTTGTCCGCGCGTTGAAATTCCTGCTTAACATCCAGCAAGGGGCACCAGCGCGTCGTCTAAACTGGACAATGACCGTCAATCCGCTGCTGGATACGAGCCCCGAAAACTACCATAAATGGGGCATTCAAAAGACAACTCTGACACCAGAAAATGTAGGAAAAAAACAGCATTTGCGCGTCGAATTACAGACGTTTTTCCGCCTGCCGCGTTCCAATGGTTTGGTGTTTCCAATCAGATGTTATCTCGCCTGTCTGGAAGACATTACCAAATTTCCAAAATGGGGCCGCAGACTTCATCGTGTCATTCGTGACCTGCCGGAAGAGCTGGCAACCTACAAAGGTTTCATCGACAATCGTCCGATGATTTTGGAATATTTGTCCCAGTTTGACGATGGTGCAGAAACATCGCCCGGTGTTTGGCCTGAAGACTAAGACAATCTTCGATTATGATGTTTGCGGATATGATATCGTAGAGATGTATCGCGCCGGCAGTTGTATGTGTTTCTGTGGGCCGTGGGGGGCATCGGCGTCAAAGAACAAACTGTCACCGGGCTTTAAGTGAAATGTTTTGTCGCCATGGCGATATTCAACTTCACCTTCCAGCATGTAGATGAACTCCATGCCATCGTGTTGGAAATCGGGGAATGTATCGGATTCTTCTGTCAGCGTAATCAGGTAGGGCTCCATGATTACGCCACTTGAGTTTGAACCAATGTGCCCAAGCAGATTGTATTGATGGCCAGAGCGCGTGCCGCGCCGTTCTGTTTCAAGCCCGGTTCCGGCTTGCACATGAACAGCCTCACGCTGCTCTTCAAATCCGCTGAAAAACGAAGTAAGCGGAACACTCAATGCATTGGCGAGGGTTTGCAGTGTGGTGAGTGAAGGGGACGTGACGCCGTTTTCAATCTTGGAAAGCATGCCGATCGAAAGCCCCGTCGTCTTTGCAAGATCAGCGACAGTTATATTGTGTTGACGGCGAAACGCACGCACTTCGCGCCCAATGGCAACTTCCAGAACCTTTTCGCGCGGTTTTGTGCTGGTTTTATGCGGGTTTTGAGAAAGAACCGGTTCGTTCTTAGCAGCACCAGACGCCTTATTGTCCACACTATCGTTCATAGAAACTCTCAATAATTATCACTGGCAGGAATATTCTGTTCTTTTAAATAAAAAAAGTCCATCGCACCCAATGGAATAGCGGCTATATAGGAACTTATGGAAATACTGCAAACTCGTTCTTCATTTGCTTTCTTGGTGATGCCCGGATTTCCGATGGCTTGTCTCACATCCGCCATTGAGCCATTGCGGGCAGCAAATGAAATCACGGGTACAAAAACCTTTGTTTGGTCCGTTGTTGGGGAGGACAAGTCTCCGATTGTTTCCAGCGCTGAAGTTCGTTTTGATCCTGATTGTTCATTGGATGAACTGCGTGAATGTGATGGTTTATATATTTTGGGCAGCCCCAACAGTCATTTCGAGTTGGGCACAGCTTCTAATGCAGTCGTTCGGCGGCTGGCACGCAATGGGGTCACGATAGGTGCTTTCAGTGGTGGGGTGTTCCCACTCGCGCGCAGCGGACTTTTGGATAGTCATAAATGCAGCGTTCACTGGGTTTATGAGACGGCATTTAGAAACGAGTTCGCGAAGATTGAAGCGACAGATCGGGTCATCACGATTGACGGCAAATTAGAAACGGCGAGTGGTTCGGCCGCCGTTTTTGATTTGATGTTGTTGCACATTGAAGAAACCCTGGGCTCGGATATCATGACCGAAGTCGCGTGTTGGTTTCAGCATCCTTATGTTCGGGGTGATGATGTGGCGCAGCGCGTTCCGGCACATCAAAGCACAGAGACGCAGGACATGCTTCCGCCAAAGGTCGCTGAGGCGGTGAAATTGTTTTCAGAGCATGTGGAGGAGCCATTGCGCGTGGCTGATGTCGCTGCATTGGTAAACACTTCAACCCGGCAATTGGACAGGGCATTTCAAAGAGCGACTGGCCAAAGCCCTTTGAAATACTATCGAACGATCCGTTTGGAAAAAGCGCGTCAATTGGTGATGTATTCAAGCGACAATATTGCAGAGATCGCCTTGGCCGTGGGCTATTCCACCAGCGGTCCATTTGTCCGGCATTATAAGCAAACATTTGGCATCACGCCGTCAGAACACCGCAAGAATGCCAATCAATTCCGCGTTGAAAACAATGGGGCAGTCCCAGCAGTTTAGGCAACACTTTTAGCTGCTGATACCAAAGCATGGTGCAGGGAACCTGCCGATGAACGTGGCCCATAGATGCTGAAATATTGGCCCGCACTTCTGCAAACTATAAAAACACCGATATGCTCAATCACTGAACGGGTTGCAGCCTGATCAGTCATCATTGCTGTATCAACGGCGCATAACCTTTCAAGGGTGCTGACGCTGGCGTCTCCTTCCAAGTCAAAACGACACCAGCCGCCTGATTGCTCTGTAATGGACGCGGATTCTTCAAACTCAGCTTTGAGAATTGAAGCAATGTCCTCATGTGTGGCCATCGGAGCTTCCACAAACCATTGTTCGGGAGATGACCAGAATAAAGTGTAGTCTCCGTTGGAAGCACTTTGTCCGGGCCCAGGAAGTTTCAAATTGAATGCGCGTTTTGCCGCCGCAGCAAACGGGCGCGACTTGCCATCGCGTTGTGCAATCGAGGCGAATGAAAAATCATCCCGTTCGGTAATTTTTAGATTGCCAATAACAGTGCTGTCAGGTTCATCGCTGCCAAGTGGGGTGAGGGGTTTCAGAGAATGTTTAAGCACGCAGACGTTCTCCTTCCGGGTCAATAAAGTGAGCGCTGACAATTTCCACTTCGGTTTCCTCACCCATGAGCGGATTTACCGCGCGAGTGGTTTCGCCCATGCGGTTGGCACCATCTTTCAAATAGCCAAGACCGATCGTATGCCCCAGATTTGGTGAATAACAAACTGACGTCATATATCCCTGATCATTGGCTGCATTGGCCTGCGCATCGGAGTTGATGAAATGCGAGCCAGCCGAAAACGTCTCGTCAGAATTGACGGGTTTGAAGCCAACCAGGTTTAGTGCATCTGCCTGGTTCAAGCCCTCTCGTTCGGACAAAGTTGAACCTATGGAGTCTTTCTTCTTTGACACCATACGCCCCATTCCAAGGTTAAGCGCTGTTGTTGTTCCGTTCAGTTCGTTACCCGCAGCGTGACCTTTTTCAATGCGCATGACACCGAGAGCTTCCGTACCGTATGGCACAACGTCAAATTCTTCGCCGGCCTCCATGAGGGCTCGCATCATTGAATCGCCATAGCGTGTTGGAACAGCAATTTCGAAGGCCAACTCCCCAGAGAAAGAAATGCGGAAGAGGCGGGCGCGCAAACCTCCGCACACGGTAATTTCACCACAGCCCATGAACGGGAATTCTTCGTTTGAAATGTCGAAGTCCTTATCGACAATTTTTTGGAGAAGCTTGCGCGAATTTGGTCCTGCGACCGCATATTGTGCCCAGGCCTCTGTGGTGGAAATCAGCTGAACATCAAGGTCGGGCCACGCGCATTGCCGGCAAAATTCCAGATGCCTGAACACAGGCACTGCGTTTGCCGTGGTCGTGGTCATCACAAACTGGTTTTCAGAAAGCCGGGCTGTGGTGCCATCATCCATTGCAATCCCGTCTTCGCGCAACATTAAGCCATAACGTGTTTTTCCAACGGCAAGTTTTGCAAACGCATTGCAATAAACGCGGTTTAAGAAGGTCGCGGCATCAGTGCCTTGCACATCAATCTTCCCCAGGGTGGTAACATCGCAAATGCCAACGGATTTTCGCGTTGCAAGAACTTCGCGATCTACACTTTCACGCCAATGGGTCTCGCCCGGTTTAGGGAACCATTGGGCGCGCAACCACATTCCCGTTTCCACAAATACAGCATCATGTTCCTCGGCCCATTTGTGGGATGGAGTTTTGCGTATGGGTCTGAAGTCTTCATCGCGGTGACGGCCCGCAAATGCACCAAATGATGTGGGTGCATAGGGAGGGCGGAACATGGTTGTCCCAGTATCTGGAATGCTCTTGCCCGTCATTTCCGCCATGATGGCGAGGCCGGGTACATTGGCCGTCTTGCCTTGGTCCGTTGCCATGCCAAGTGTCGTATAACGCTTGAGATGCTCAACCGACCTGAACCCTTCCTGGTGGGAGAGTTTGATGTCTTTGACGGTCACGTCGTTTTGCTGATCCACCCAGGCGCGGCCCTTATGTTCCACATACCAAAACGGCGACACGTTGATAGGTTCATCTTCAGCTTTTGGTGTCCTGCCAGCTGTCGCCTTGATGCCAATGTCTTTAAGCGCCGTAACCGCTTGCTTGGCGCCATTTGCCAATGCAGCATGCGTTGACATGTCGCCATTTGCAGCGCCAGCGACACTCATCTCAGCAGGCGTTGATTCCGGCACAAATGCAGCAATTTTCTCATCCCATTTCGGCGTGGAACGCTGATGGGAGGTGAGATGAACATTGGGATTCCAGCCGCCAGATACACCAAGTGCCGTGCAATTGATCCGGGTCGTTTGGCCATTGGCGAGCTTGATCGTGATCGTGTTCAAGCCAAGCTTGCCGCCCGCATCAACGACCTGCGCCCCTTTGAAATGGGCACCAGCTTGAACTGATGGCCCATCTGCACGTGTGTCGATAACAGCGACTACATCTACGCCTTTTGCAGCGAGGTCGGCTGCACTGCGCAGGCCATCATCATTGTTTGTAAACAGCGCAACAGTTTGCCCAGCCGCCGCGGCATATCGGTTTGCATATGTCCTTAAAGCCCCTGACAACATGATGCCTGGTCGGTCATTGTTTTTGAAGGCGATGGGGCGTTCAACAGCACCGGCGCAGAGCATGGTTCGCTTGGCATAAATGCGCCACAGAGTCTGACGCGGTTTGCCCGCAGCCGGTACGGCCAGATGGTCCGAAACACGCTCCAGAGCACCATAGATGCCGTGGTCGAAAGCCCCAAGAATGGCCGTGCGTGTCATGATGCGCACATTGTCCATGGAAGCCAGTTCAGCCTGTGTTTGTGCTGCCCAGGCATGTCCAGCCATTCCGGCAATCTCAAATGTTTCAGCGTTTAGTCGTCCACCCAGAAGAAAGTCTTCTTCGGCCAGGATGACACGGGCACCGGCGCGCCCAGCCGTCAATGCGGCCGACAATCCGGCGGGGCCTGCTCCAATGATCAGGAGATCGCAATGGAGGAAGCCTTTGTCATAAACATCAGGATCGGCCTCCATGGACAATGAACCCAAACCCGCTGCGCGACGGATGATGGGTTCATACAGTTTTTCCCAAAATGCCTTTGGCCACATGAATGTCTTGTAATAGAAACCGGCCGCGAAAAACGGCGACAGCAGGTCATTTACACCCATCGCGTCGAAAGAAAGTGAGGGCCAGCGGTTTTGGCTTTTCGCCGACAGGCCGTCGAAAAGCTCTGCAGTTGTGGCGCGCGTGTTTGGTTCCTGTCGATTTCCTTCGCGCAGTTCAACCAGTGCATTTGGTTCTTCCGACCCTGCCGTCAACGGACCACGCGGGCGATGATATTTAAAGCTGCGTCCCATGAGCCGCACGTCATTTGCCAATAACGCAGAGGCAATCGTGTCTCCTTGATGGCCCTGGTAGGTCTTTCCATCAAACGTGAATCTAAGAGTTTTGGAGCGGTCTATCAAACCACCTTCGAGACGGTTGTTCTGGGTCATTTCGAACGCCCCATTTGTCTGGCGATATCCTTGGCGATCTCAACCTTTGTGATGTCATGAGTGAGCGTATTGCGTGTCACAACCAGCCACGATCTGTCGCCTTGTTCATGGAACCAAAGTTCCTTGTGTTCGCCAGCAGGATTGTCTCGCAAATAGAGATATTCATGGAACTGGTCGACTGCATCGTCAGCTTCCCAATCCGGACGATTGATGAGTGACATATCGCCGAGATAGGTGAATTCCTGGCTGTCGCGAGGGCCAAGGAGAGGGTGGTTTATGATCATTTTTGGTCTCCCCTAATGCAGGTTGGGCTGTGCGCCCATGCCTTTTTCGTCGATCATCAATCCCTTGTGGAACCGATCAAATCGATAGGCCGTTGCAGTTTCGTGGGGCTCATCTTTCGCCAATAGATGCGCAAAGCACCAACCGGATGCCGGCGTGGCTTTGAAGCCGCCGTAACACCAGCCGCCATTGAAATAGAGCCCTTCAATGTCGGTCTTGTCGATGATGGGCGAGCCGTCCATGGACATGTCCATCACACCCCCCCACATACGCAACACACGGGCTCGACCAATCATTGGCATTATGGCCATCCCGCCTTCGCACACGTCTTCAACGACGGGCAGGTTGCCTCTTTGGGCATAGGAATTATAGCCGTCGATGTCGCCGCCAAACACCAAGCCACCTTTGTCCGATTGGCTGACATAAAAATGGCCCGCGCCAAATGTGATCACGCCAGGAAGAACGGGCTTCAACCCTTCCGAAACGAAGGCTTGCAGAACATGGCTTTCAATCGGCAGTTTGCGATTGACCATGCCCATTATGCGGCTGGAATTACCAGCCACAGCACAGCCAATTTTCTTGGCACCGATAAAACCGCGTGACGTTTCAACGCCGATTGCTTTTCCGTTTTTCTGACGGATACCTTTGACTTCACAGTTTTGAATAATGTCCACACCATGCTGGTCAGCGCCTCTTGCATAACCCCATGCAACGGCATCATGGCGCACTGTGCCGCCCCGACGTTGAGCCAAACCGCCCTTGATGGGGAAGCGCGCGTTGTCATAGTTCAAAAACGGCAATTCTTCCTGCAGTTGTTCGCGGCTGAGATACTCAGCATCAGCACCATTCAAAATCATCGCGTTGCCGCGCCGCACGAATGCATCGCGTTGAGGGTCTGAATGGATGAGATTCAATATCCCCCGTTGGCTGACCATTGCATTGTAATTGAAGTCTTGTTCGAGACCTTCCCAAAGCTTCAACGAGAACTCATAGAAGGGCTCATTTCCATCCAACATATAGTTGGAACGAATAATGGTCGTGTTGCGCCCCACATTGCCGCCACCGATCCAGCCCTTTTCAACAACGGCAATTCGTTTCTGACCAAACTGTTTTGCAAGGTAATAGGCAGTCGCCAAACCATGGCCACCGCCACCTATTATGATGATATCGTATTCTGGCTGCGGTTCAGCATCGCGCCAGGTTGGTTTCCAACCCTTGTGGCCCGTCAACGCCTCTTTAATGACCCTGAAACCCGAATACCGCATGGCTCACCTCAATCAAATATCTGGTTGAGAGTAATATGGTTTCAAACAGGAGATAGTGTCTGAAACGGACATAACGGGTTTCATTTTGGACACTGGGCAGCATTTCAACATTGGCCCAATTCGTCGGTTAATGCCAATTTTTGTATGATGCGCCGTCAGGGTTTTTGGGCACGATCGCGATTTGGATTGAGCGAGATATTGGCTCATCGTTTTGTTGATATTCGGCGGCTTGATTGCGGTATTACAAACACCGTTGGTGGTTTCGGCAGCCTTCAGGAACTGGGTGATATGAACAAGCCGGTGATGTGTGCGCTCAACGGCATCTGCTGTGGTGGCGGGCTGGGAATTGCCCATGCCTGCAACATCATTTTGGCGGCAGACCACGCCACATTTGCTTTGCCGGAAAGCCGCTCAGGCACGGTCACAGACGCGGCATCGGTGAAACTGCCCAAGCGCATTCCTCACCACGTTGCCATGGAAATAATGTCTTTTAACCGTATGCCTAGTTAATCGATCGCATTGATGCATAGTGAATCCTTTGATCCGCCCTTAAAGGGCACAATAATTTGGTGGCAACACTTCCTGTGCTTTGCTAGTCAAAAATATTGGTCCCGTAGCTCAGCAGGATAGAGCGTCGGATTCCTAATCCGAAGGCCACTGGTTCGAATCCAGTCGGGATCACCATAACTATTTTGAGAATTGCGATTTATGCTTGATTGAATTGGCCAGGGAACACCGCGAAAACGCAACAAAATTCGTTAGTGCTTGCCATCATGGGGGCAGCGAGGCTTGTGCCCTTCTGCAAAATTGGTGCTTAATCCGATAGTGCTATCGGCTGATTTTGTTGAAAAAGTCCGGTTTTTGAGCCGCTTGCAATCGACTTTACGCTACCTTCCTGACCGCCTTACGCCGTTGCGGGCGCCAGCTTCGCCCCGATCTGCCGCCGACCAGCGCGCTGCAGGGTCGGGCGGTGAGATGTATTTGGGCACGACCGGTGTGGTTGCACAGAATGCGGTGTCGTCAAGCGTGTCGAGATATTCCGTTGTTGCGCGGCTGGCACGGTCCGCAGGCGACCAGTCCTTCTGTAATGCACCGTGACAGGACAAGCTCAAACAGCCTTCGGAACAGATCGCTCTCGCGAAAGCGGCTGTAGGTAGTTTTACGCAACGTGTTCTTCCAGATTGAACTCGTAAAACAGCGCCGTCTGCACCTTGGACTATCTGCCCATCATTACCTAATCCTCCTCTATTGATGAGAATTGAATCAGCACTTCAAACCGACACCAAAGCCGCCAGTCATCATTGGTCCAATATTTTGATGATGGAAGGCCGGGATGCGAAAAACCGCCTTTGGTACCTCTTTCGCCAGATACCCACGCCGGACCTTTTTGCGCGACGCTCAGGATAAGACATTTAAACCACATTGTTAGTCGGCATTCCTATTTTGCTGGAGATTTAACTAGGGTTTGTTATCTTTAGTGATGAACAAAATTCCGCAAACACCCGCCGCCAGAATTATTGCTCAATCCGACTTGAAGGCTGAACGCCTGATTGCTGTGCTGCGCATGATTTTGGCGGCGTTACTTTTTTTCGGCATATCATTTGTGTTGTCGCAGTCGCATTCAGCTGGTCTGGAGATGCGGCAATTCGAGTTGTATGGCCTACTTGTCGGAGCGATCTGCTATTTCACGCTTGGTGCAGTGAATTTCTACTTTGCAACAGAGGCCAGGTTAAGACCCTGGATGAGTTGGGCATTCAACTTGGGTGAAGTCCTCCTCGTCTCTGTGCAACTCTATGTCGATGTGGTCGATCCGGCGACGCCTTCACTTCTCGTCTTTGCCAGCCCAGTTATGCTTGTTGCGGCGCTGGTGATTTGCGTGCAAGTGCTGCGGTTTCAAATCGGATTACACATCTTTTCTACAGTGTTGCTGCTGGGATTGTGTGCATTGATTATGTTTCACGACCCGCAAATAGGAACATCGCTCTCACCACAGGCGGAACAGGAACTTCAACTTCTTTATAGTCTGCCTCCAAATGTTATGCGTCTCATCATGTTGTCAGCTATGGCGTTTCTCATCGGCACAGCGGTCTATAGGTCCAAGCGTCTCATCGAAACGGTGGCCAAGGAAACAGAGATCGCGGAAAATAGAAAACGATTTCTGCCAAACGAAATTGCCAACTCCATGAGTGATGAAAACCTGAACACCCTGCGTTTAGGCGAAGAGAAAGACATAGCCGTGCTATTTGCCGACATACGCGGTTTCACTGGCATTTCAGAGCAGATTGGTGCGCGTAAAACGGCTGAGTTGCTAACCCAATTCAGAGCCATCATCACGGATTCTGCTACACGCAATAACGGCATAGTCGACAAGTTTATCGGAGATGGAGCGCTCGTTATTTTCGGCCTCAATGGTGACTTCAAACAGTCTTGTCGGGACGCGGTTGATATGGCCGAAGATCTACTGAACGCCATTGAAAACTGGAACGATGGGCGTGCAGAACAAGGACTTGAAAATATACGGCTGGCGATCGGCATTCACGCGGGACCAGCTGTTGTCGGTGCATTCGGGGATGACCGTCGGCTAGAATTTACAGCCATTGGCGACACGATAAATACAGCTGCCCGTTTGGAAGAACTGGCAAAGCATCATGATTGGACACTCGTCATTTCGCGGCAGACTGGGCAAGTTGCCGAAGTGGATGAAGAAAAATTCGTGTTGCAAGAGCCGATTGCAATCAAGGGCCGCTTAGAACCCATAGAAGTGTTAGTCCGGATTTAGGGGCCTCACTGATCAGCCCACACTCCTGGGTCCAGTTTGAATGTTGGTTCATGGTTATCCTTTCATGCAAATGGATGAGGGTTTCTGGTGCTGGGGGGGTGTATCCAAGCGCGCTGTGGGGGCGTTTGGTGTCGCAATGACGCCGCCATCCTTCAATGATGATCTGGGCCTTTTTCAGCGAGTAGAAGATTTCTCCGTAGAGCAGTTCGTCGCGCAGGCGGGCGTTGAAGCTCTCGACATAGCCGTTTTCCCAAGGTGACCCTGGTGTGATGTAGGCGGTCTGCGCGCCCGCGGCCGCGATCCAGTCTCGTACAGCTTCAGCAATGAACTCCGCGCCGTCACCATCCGCTCCCCCCAAGAACAACCAACTCGCAACAGCCTAGATCAGATCATTGTATGAGCCTGACATCATCACTTGTAACAATTGCTGGCAACATTGATAATATGTGGCTCTATTAGAAGCAAAGGAATCTGGACAATGTCGTGGTCGAAGTCTGACCACCAAGCTCGGATTGTCAAAACAGGACATCGCCACCGTGCTGGATCTCCCGCCGGCAGGGAGATTGATTGCTATCGCCATGAGATGCTGAAGGCGCTTGATGCCGCACAATCCCACCGCGTGCTTGTTCTAGGCATGACACCGGAACTTCGGCAATTGGCGGCAGATGCAGATGCGCAGGTTACCAGCATTGAGATGAGCCGTGAGGCGATCGATATTTATAACGATTGGGTTACTCCCGACATCGACGAGACAATTATTCAGGACAACTGGCTCGCACTTGATCCATCTGATCACGGGAGTTTCGGTGCCATCCTTGGTGATGGAGTCTTCCCAAATTTACTCACAGTGAAGCACCAAAGCGCGCTTATGGAAAAGCTTGCCCAATGTCTTGCCCCCGCTGGGAGCATCATAACGCGGCATCCGGTTCTGCCCGGCGAGAATGAACTTGGAAATCTGCATTGGAAGTTTCTTGTCGAAAAATTCCGCAACGCAGAGATTTGTGAGGATGCTTTTGGCCTCTCGATGCGGCTATGGGGCACTAGCCACTGCGAAGGTGTGATGCGCGATGGTTTGCTGGATAACGCTGCTTCATTCGCGCAGATTGAAGATATGTATAAGAGAAGCGACATCACAATCAAAGAATATGAAATTGCCCGTCGCTTTCAGTATTTTGGGAAAAATCTATTTATGCATTTTGGTGCGTTTGAAAAATTGGCTGAAGATTTCGGCATGGAAATTACAGATCATAACGTGAGTGACGGTTTCTGGAGCCAATACTATCTAATGCTGACAATCGGAAAAGATAATGTTGCAAGATGAATCGCTGCGAGGGCCTAAACCTAGCGATACTCGTGGCTGGCTGAGTGTTTTGGGGCGCAGATGCTTGCACCCGTGGGCAGCGGTGTGTCGATACCGCTCAAGACTTAAAGGCAAACCCTATGTGATATGGCTTGTTAGTTCCAAACCCCGGGGTTCGGGATGTATTTTTACCGAATTATGGATAAATAACAGCAGTGTGAAATTTCACGCACAGACCACCAGGCCAGACGGAAAAATTGATGCGATTTGGGTCTTGGAGCAGGATCCGCTTTCGAGTGAGCGCATTGAGGCGTTAAAACGAACGATCGATGATGAGACCGATTGCTTGGTGATCAACGCACCGGAAAATTACAACTTCTACCATTCGAAGGGCAGCTTTGAAGCCCTGCAAAAAGCAGGCATTGTCGTCGCACAGGAATTGAAGGAAGAAGACAGCTATAGCGGGCTTGCAGTCTATAAGAAGGCGGGTGAACAGAACTCGAAAAAATTCTTGGCTAACTATACCGGCCCCAAACTGGGATACCGGGCGTTCCAGTTTATCGATACCAGATGGCGAGACGGATATTATCGACGCTTTCGGCTGTTCTATCTTTGTGGATGGGTCAGGTCGAGCAAGGTTTTTCTTTCGAAAGACTGGAACGTTTGTGTCCGCACAACAGAACATCTCTACTACGGGTTTGAAGTTACCGATAAGATGGTCGCCCTGGCAAAGGCGATTCATCAGATCAGCAAAATTGACTATTTCGCCCTGGACCTGTTGGTGCGCGAGGCGGATGGTGAGGTCTTCTGTGTAGACATCAATGTTTTCCCACGAGTTTGGTCACTTGACTCAACAAACCGGGCTGCAAAGCGTTTCTTACCCATGCACACATTTGCTGCCCGACAAGCGCTGGGAATGGAAGAGCCGGATGGAATTCCTGCGGGGGCAGCTTTCGACCGTGCATTGCTGGCCTGCCTGCAAGGCCATTAATGTTCAGTGCTGTTTGTACACGCGCCCGCGCGATGTCTGGGTGTTGATAGCCGATATGCTCGCTGATGCGGTAAACGGCTGCTCCCCCAATCTCGGACACCGATCTCGGTCTGATAGAAAAGTCGTACTATTTTCAATTCTTCTCATCATCCACGTTCGCCATGGTCTTGATTTATCGCCAACAATCAAGCCAGTCTCAAGTCGAAGGTTGAGACCGGGCAAGTCCGTGGGTGGGTGGAATGATTGTCAAGCAACTCATGCGATATCCGTTCAAAGGGCTGATGGGGGAGGGGCTGACTTGCGCACAACTGGGCATTGGATCGGGCGTGGTTGGCGACCGTCGTTTTGCATTTGGAATTGATGACACTATCGACGATGGCGTTTGGCGGTCGACGCGCAGCTATTTGATAAATTCTGTAAATGACAATTTGCTCAAACTCGGCTGGGCCAGAAATCAGGACGGTTGGGTGTTGCGCGCCCCAACGGGCGAGAGCGCGTGGATCACAGCTGACGGGGTATCCAAGACCGGCGAAATCGATGCTTTGTTCCATGCCGTTTTAGCGGCACCAGAAAACCAGGCCAAACGGCCGTGTCTGATTGATCGCAAAAACAGAACAGAGCCTAAGGCCCATTGGGACTTTACGGATTCTGAACTGTCGATTGTGAATTTGGCCACACTCCGTGAACTTGAACTGCGTTGGAATATTGCGATTGATCCCCGCCGGTTTCGGGCCAACATGTTCATCGATGGCACGCCGCCGTGGTCGGAATTCGCGCTCTATGGTGCAAAATTTGAACTTGGTAGCGCACAAATAGAGATATTGCGCCCATCGCGAAGATGCGCGGCAACATCGGTGAATCCGGCGACCGGCGATAGGGATGTGGACCTATTGCAACAACTGGTGAGAGATTATGGACACGGGTTTTTAGGTGTTTATGCGCGTGTTGCAGAGGGTGGTGATGTGGCGGTGGGCGATGAGTTCAGGCCCGTTGAAACGTCAGTGTTCACTACAGCACCCAATCAATGCGCTTTGGCTCCCGATGCATCGCTTTGGCCCAAGGCTGCTGTGGTCATTGATGGGGGCAGCGCCGGTGAATTCACTCTTGCACCGGTGGGGCCATCGCCTCTCGCAGAGAATGGCGCAATTGGCCAAATGAAAATTCACACCGGCGAAGGGGCCTCTCTCGTGGCTGAAATTCTGGCGGCATCCAACAGGTCGCTGAACTTGAAAACAGACGGGTCAGATATGTCTCTTCGGACATTGGAAAGGATGCATGACGTGCGGGATCATGTGATCGTTTCTGGACCTTTCTTTCGTCGTGTAAGGGCTGGCCAATGACACTGACCCACATTCGCAAAGGCCAGGGCTATCCCTTGGTTTTGGTCCATGGATATCTCGCCGGCGCTGCAATTTGGCATGACCAGATCGACTATTTTTCAAAAAGATATGACGTGATCGCGGTCGACCTTCCCGGATTTGGTCAAAGCACGGGTACCAAAGCCCACAACTCAATCCCCGCCATCGCCGAACATGTTCTGGCGTTTCTAACAGAGCTGGGCATCGAGAATTTCGTTCTCATGGGCCATTCCATGGGAGGCATGGTCGTCCAGAAAATGACGGCATTGGCGCCGGATCGGGTAAAGCAACTCATCTGCTATGGAACAGGCCCCGTTGGCGTGATGCCCGGTCGATTTGAGACCATAGATGAATCCAGGGTCAGAATTAAAACAGACGGAATGGCAGCAACGGTTAAGCGAATTGCTGCCACATGGCACCTTCAGGGTGAAAAAGGGCAGGGCTTCGACCTGTGCAAACATCTTGGAAGAAATGTGAGGGAAGAAACCGCTCTTGCCTGCCTCGATGCCTGGGAAAGTTGGGATGGTCGCAGCGATCTTCAAACCATTGGCTGCCCCACGCTGGTGATATGCGGCGATCGGGATCGATCCTACAATTGGGACCAAACCCATGCTTTAAGAAAGGGCATTAAGCTGAGCCAACTGGCCGTTATCCCCGGATGTGCCCACAATGCGCATCTTGAGAAACCACACTTATTTAATTTTGTGATTGACGATTTTATCAATCCACATTGAACTGCAAACCGTGAAGAAAATTGCAGACCGGCTCATCGGTTTGCGTTGACCTCATTAGGGAGAAGAATATGAAAAAAACACTTTTGGGCGCAATTTGCGCACTCGCGCTATCGGTTGCACCGGGCGCATTTGCAGCGGAAAAGGTAAATATCGGTGCACCGTCCTGGACCGGAGCACAGGCCATTGCCCATCTGATTCAGGAAATCGTGACAAGCCGCATTGGCGGTGAAGCCAATCTGGTGCCGGGCAACAATGCAGCAATCTTTGCGGCAATGGACGCAGGCAATGGCGATATCGATATTCACCCGGACGTTTGGTTGCCAAACCAGAAAAGCTTCACGGACAAATATGTGTCGGGAACCGGCAAAGTAGCCCTTTCTGCCAACGCATATGAAGGCAAGCAAAGCTTTTGCGTTTCAAAACAGTTTTCAGAAAAAAACGGTGTGACATCAATCTTTGATCTGGCTCGTCCGGAAATTGCAAAACTGATGGACAGTGACGGAAACGGCAAAGGTGAAATCTGGATTGGTGCACCGGGTTGGGCATCAGCCAATGTCAACCAGGTTAAGGTTCGCGATTACGGACTGATGCCATTCATGGAGCCTATCCGCGCCGATCAGTCAGTAATGACAGCGACCGTTGGGGATTCCATCCAAAAAGGAATTGGCTACGCATTCTATTGCTATTCGCCCCACGCCATTTGGTTCCAGCACGATATTGTTCGTTTGGAAGAGCCAAAGTTTGATCCAGCCAAATATAAGGCGATCCAACCCAGCGAAGATCCCAACTGGTTTGAGAACTCAAAGGTGATGACGGAAGATGCATTAAAACAAGTGCAAATCGCCTATTCCAAATCACTTGAAGCACGTTCGCCAGCGATTGCCGATCTGGTGAAAAACATCAAGCTGAATGGCGAAGATGTTTCAAACTTTGCGTTTGAAATTGAAGGCGGCAAAGACGCTGCCGTGGTGGCAAAAGAATGGGTCGCTAAAAACTCGGCCCGCGTCGACAAATGGCTCGGCCTGTAAAACCCTGATAAACAATATGTTCGGTGCCCGCCCTAAAGTGGGCATCGAACTTCCATCTTTTCGATTGGGGTAACCGGTGAACGCCAGCAACACGAGTGCAGATTACGCCATTGAGCTTTCTGGCGTATGGAAAATTTTTGGGCAAAAAGCGGCTGCTGCAATGGCAGACATTCGCGCCACCGGCATATCGAAAAAACAGGTTTTGGAAAAACATGGCAGCGTTGTGGGTGTTGCCGACGCCAACATGAATATCATTCCAGGTGAAGTATTTTGTGTCATGGGCCTGTCGGGTTCTGGAAAATCGACCCTTGTGCGCCACATCAATCGGCTGCTTGAACCCACAGCGGGCCAGATCATTGTCAACGGCGAAGACATTATGGCCATGAAGCCGGATGTATTGCGTAAGTACCGCAATGAACACATTGCGATGGTTTTTCAAAATTTTGCGCTCATGCCGCACCGTTCCGTTCTCGACAATGTTGCCATGCCTCTTGAGATCCGGGGCGTAAACAAAAACGAGCGACTGGAAGCTGCTGAGCGCACCATCGATATGGTTGAACTCACCGGATGGGGCAATAAATTCGCCCACGAGCTTTCGGGCGGAATGCAACAGCGCGTTGGTCTCGCCCGCGCTTTGGCCGCTGATCCTGAAATCCTGCTCATGGATGAACCTTTCAGTGCGCTCGATCCGCTCATCCGCCGCCAATTGCAAAATGAGTTCATGCGTTTGGCTCAACACATGAACAAAACAACGGTGTTTATCACTCACGATCTGGATGAGGCTGTTCGCATCGGCGACCGCATTGCCATTATGCGTGATGGGCGTGTTGTTCAAACAGGAACGCCCGAAGACATCGTGATGAATCCTGCCGATGAATATGTTGCTGATTTTGTGGCAGGAATTTCACGACTGAAAGTTGTTCGTGCCCACGCGGTGATGCAAAAGCTTGGTGCGTTTGAAAGTGCCAATGGCAAACTGGCAGCAACGGCAAAAACGTTTCCCGAAGATGCGGATTTGAGCACCCTGATTGATCACGCGATCAGCGATGAAAATCCAATCGCGATTGTAAGTAATACCGACAAGCGGCTTGGTGTCATCACACGCGCCGATCTTCTTCGCACAGTCATTGAAGGCACAGAAACATCATGAGCACTCAAGATGCGGTCATCGCCACTGAAAGCATGTCGGAACTGGCCGAAAACCGGGCGGAGAACCGCGAAGAACTGCTGCGCGAATTCGTGGGGTCCAGCCCTCAATATTACAAATCGCAGTTTGAGAAGATTGGCTCGACCGCCAAATTTTCATGGACGTTTAATTTCATGGCGGCTGTGCTGGGGCCAATCTGGTATGGGATGCGCAGTCTTTGGAAATGGGGTTTGCCGTTTGTCATTCTCGAAACATTTGGGTTCATCCAGGTTGCGCGGGGTTTGTTTGGTGATCTGGGCGCTGATGCAAGGGAGCGCATTGGACAAATTCAAGGGACGCTGGATTTTCGTTATCAGCAGCTGGAAGCTGCCATTAAGAACGAAGCGGCCAATGTGGATGTTTTTCGACGCACGATAGCTTCGCTTGAAAAAGCCATAAGCGACATCAACGCGGAAGCGGCGCTCGCCGAAGCCAATGCAATCTGGATTACCCTGTTTGGCTTGGCATTTTTGGCCCTCGTTAAAATTGCTGAAGGAATAATGGCCAACCCGGCTTTGGAAAACCGTTTCAGCGAATGGCTATCTGATCGTTCGTTAAACTCCGGGCTGTCGCCCATGCGTACAGCCATAACCATTGGTTTTGTTCTGCTGATTTTTGGCGTGAGCATTGTGCATTTTGCTTTTCCAGGTGCTGTGAGTTGGTTGGCTGATTTTCCAACCGACAAGAACATACGCCTGACAGCAATTATTTGGGTTGAATCCGTTTTTGAATTCATCAAGTCCAGCGGTCGCGGCGTTTTCTATTCCATCAGTTATGGCATACGGGTTTTGCTGGATGGGCTTGAAGTTCTCTTTGTCACCACCCCTTGGCCGGTCATTGCAAGCTTCATCATTTTGCTCACATGGCTTTCAGCAGGACTTTGGGCATCCATCGCCAGTGCTTGTTTTCTGTCCTATATGGGATTGTTCGGTTTCTGGGATAAAGCGATGACCACGCTGGCACTGCTTGGAACCGCTGCGCTCATATCCATAGCTCTCGGCATTCCATTGGGCCTTTTCTGCGCACGGCGACCGCGGTTTTACGCGGTCATCCGGCCCATCATGGACTTCATGCAGACAATGCCATCCTTCGTATTCATGATTCCGGTCATTGCATTTTTCAGTGTGGGAAAACCGGCGGCTGTCATCACCACCATGATTTTCGGTGGCACGCCGGTGGTGCGGCTGACGGTGCTGGGAATGCGCGGTGTGCCGGAGACCATCAGAGAAGCCGCCATCGCCTATGGCGCATCCAAATGGTATCTGCTCACAAAAGTTGATCTTCCCCTGGCTGCCCCTTCCATTCTGGCAGGGGTGAATCAAACCATCATGCTCAGCCTTGCAATGGTGGTTGTGGCCTCTCTGATCGGCGCCAAAGGCCTGGGTGAAGATGTGTTGGAAGCCCTTCAATATTCATCGGTTGGGCAAGGTATTCTGGCCGGTTTCGCAATTCTGTTTTGTGCCATGATATTGAACCGCGTTGTCCAGGGGCAACGGGACTGATGGTGGAGCAACGTCACGGTTTTCCCCATGCGCCCCTGTGGTCGCATGCAACGCCCTTGGAACCACAGCCAAGGCTTGCAAAAGCAATTGGCGCACGTTCTGTGCTCATAAAACGTGATGACTGCAACGGATTGGCGTTTGGGGGCAATAAGGTTCGCCAGCTCGAATATTACATTGGCGATGCTCTCTCACAGGGCGCTGACACGGTTTTGCTGACCGGCGCGGTGCAGTCCAACTTTGTGCGCACAGCCGCAGCCGCCTGCAATCGCTATGGTTTGAAATGCCACATTCAACTTGAGGACCGGGTTCCAAAGGACGACCGGGACTACAATTCTTCTGGCAATGTTTTGCTCAATGAATTGCTCGGCGCAACGCTTCATTATTTCAATGAAGGCGGTGATGAAACTGCCGCCGACAACAAGCTTGCGGAGATTGCGGAAGGTTTGCGCCAACAGGGCGCAAAAACCTATATCGTTCCCATGCATCCTTCCCACAACCCTTTGGGTGCCCTTGGTTACATCGACTGCGCGGCCGAGCTGGTGAAACAATTTGAAACATCGGGCAACGTGCCAGATCGCATTTTTGTGGGCTCTGGCTCTGGCAACACTCATTCCGGGTTAATCTACGGACTGCGAAAATTGGGATGCCAGGTTCCCGTGTCTGGCATTTGTGTGCGGCGCAGTGCCAACCTGCAAAAGCCACGCATTGAACAACGGTGCGGACAATTGGCAAATATGTTCCAGGAAACCTCGCCATTAAAACCCGGTGACATCGTGATTGATGGTGCATTCCTACCACCGGGATATGGCCAAGCCGGACCAGACACGATCGAAGCGATAAAGCTGTGCGCCCAAATGGAAGGCCTTGTGCTCGACCCGGTGTACACAGCCAAAGTGATGGCAGGTCTGATTGCCGAAAGCCGTCGAAACCCAAACCAGGATTTGCTGTTTATCCACTCAGGTGGCGGGCCCGCAATTTTTGCCTATGCAAATGATCTAAGGCGCAGTGTTCTTGGCACTTCCGAATAGCGCTGGCATTAGCATTAGCCTCATATGATCGCAGTCAGGCGGTCCACGATGTTCAAAATCTGATGTTTGTAAATTCAGGGAAATACACACTGTTGCAAACAGTTGCGCCATGGCATCGTGGGGCGGGGCAGGGCGGATTGCGGGTCGATTGGGTGGTCAATAATTCATGCGCAGATACGATCTAGACTGGCTAAGAGTGCTGTTATTTGGCCTGCTGGTTCCCTATCACGCCGCCATCGGGTTTGTTCGCTATGGCGGTAATGTCTATGGCTACCGCAACCAGGATATTGCCGGCGAATGGCTGGAGATGCTGATTTTCTTCAGCCACACTTGGCGCTTACCGGCATTGTTCATGATCTCTGGAGTGGGATCCTGGTTCCTGCTGAAGCACGGCACATGGCGGTTTTTGAAAAACCGGATGATCAGGCTGCTTTTGTCCTTGCTTGTCGCTGTGCTGGTTTGGAATGTGGCCCATGGCTACTATTTCCAACTGGCAAGTGGGAACGAACCGGGTCTGGTTTCATTTTACAGACAATGGCTGTTGGAACCCCGTTGGGGGCATGCCCGCCATCTTTGGTTTTTGATCAATCTCTTTCTTTACGGCCTGCTGCTTATGCTGTTGGCGCCACTCTTTCGCCGTATGGGAGACATTGGGCTGGTGAAATTTGCGCTTGGACTGTTTGGTACAGCCGTCACTATTGAATTGATACTCAAACCCTTAAGCTATGATCGTCCGCTGGATTATCGCGATTTCTGGTACATCCCTTTCTTTTTTGCCGGTTACATCGCAATGGCCCAAAGTGAACAGTTCTGGACACGTTTGGCCAGATGGCGTTGGCCGTTGTTGGTCATCGGTGTGGCAATGTCGCTGGCTTTCATGCCCATTTATGCGGCCTATCCGGCAGCCGATGCGGGTCTGCTGTCAAATGGCGGATGGCTGGCGCAAGGGCGTCCCTATCAAAACACGATCACTGCGATACACAGCGTGGCCTATTCGGCAAACGCGGTCATCTGGTGCGCAATCGTCTTTGGTTTTGCCCATCACAATCTCAATAGACCAAGTGGGATATTGTTGCGTCTCAACCGCGCCGTTTATCCCGTGTTTATTCTGCATTTCCCAATCATGATGGTGGGCCTGTACTATTTGCGCGAAGTTAGCTGGCCCTGGGGGATTGAATGGGGGGTGCTGACCCTTGGCACTTTCATTGTGTCTTACGCGCTTTATTTCGCGCTGGATCAAACGAAAGTCACCCGGCCACTGGTCGGGCTTTCCCTAAATGTGCCTTCAGCCAATGCATAAGCGCCACCGGCCTCATAAAGATTGGCTTGTTTAGCCTTGTCCGGGGCTTGCCATTCATCGGAGGGAGTGAAATTTTGCAGATCAGGAACCACATGAACCGATGGCAATTTTGACCGATTTGACAAACCAGAGCCTGCCTTTGCTCGATGAGATATTGAAGCGGGAACAGCGGCTTCCCACGCCAAAAGCCTTTAACGGGCAAGGCATTGTCACGGCGTTTGGCGGTGTGCGTCACTTTACGAACGGATACGTGCTTGTGCGCTTGTTGCGCGAGGAATTGAACTGCACATTGCCCATTGAAGTGTGGCACTATGGTGAGGGTGAAATAACGCCCATCATGCGCCAATTGCTGCGCCCCTACGACGTTACATTTATCGACGCACGATCCGTCTTGTCCCATCTGGACGCCGATATTCACGATGGCTGGCAACTCAAAGCGCTGGCGCTTTTGTATAGCAGCTTCGCCCAGGCGCTGTTCCTCGATGCCGATCAGGTGCCTGTCCTGAATCCGGCTTCGGTGTTTGAATTTGCGCAGTTTAAATCATCAGGGGCTGTGTTCTGGCCTGATATTCTCGACATCCGCGAGGACAATCCGATCTGGTCACAACTTGGATTGGAAGGCCGGTGCGTGCCCTCTTTTGAAAGTGGTCAGGTTCTGATCGACCGAAATCGACACCTTTCAGCTTTGAAAAAAATAGTGGCGATTAACGAGATGAAGGAAGAAATCTACGCAACCATCTATGGCGACAAGGATACGTTCCTGGTTGGCTTCTTGATGGATGATGCCGATTTTGAGCTGGTTCCCCATCGGCCATTCTTGACCGAACGAACGCTGACCCAGCGGGACTTTGAGGGAAATCCGCTTTTTCAGCACCGCACCAACGCGAAATGGATGTATCGGGGCAAACAGGTTCAATTCGACGGTGAGCAGCATGGCGAAACCTGTCGCACCTACGTGGAAGAGCTGCGGCAGAAATGGAACGGAGTGATGTTTTATCCGCCAGACCGCACGATTTCTGCCCGCAATGAGGAAGCTCGACTTGCCCAGGGCGGGGCGTATCGTTTGGAATTTATCGGCGACAGGGATGAAACCATTGAACTTCTGCCCAGCCACGAAATTGGCCAGGGCCGCAGCCTGGATCGTCAAAACTGGTATGTGCTTGAGCGCGATCATGCGTTCGAACTGATCATCGAGGCCAATGATCAGATTTTCTTTGTTTTGAAAAAACTGGAAGACGGGACGTGGCAAGGGAACCAACATCAAAAACCCTCTCCAGCGATCGCCCTTCATGAGAGGGATGAAGCAGAAGGCCAGCAGCGCGAGCCGGTCAGTGGATTGGTTGCGCAACTGGTTGAAGCGTGTGACATCAGCCATGGAGGGGAGGCGTCCCGGGCGGAACTGTGCGGTGCCTTGACCCTGTTATTGCGCGCCGAACCTGGTGTGCGACCGGCGGTTTCAGCATTGGCCGATCTGTCACCCCAATTGGCGCAGATTGCGGCTGCGGTTCTGCAAGCGGTTCCTGAGCCTGCCAATCGTGCACCGGACAAACAAAGCGGAACTCTGGCTACAGGCTATCAGGATTGGCGCACCAAGGCATGGTGACGCCGGTTCCCAAATGCCTCTTCATTTCCCCCATTGCACCTGACCCTAATGGGAACGGATTGGCCCAGCGGGCCTTCATGTTCTGGCGCGCCTTACACCGCGTATTCCAAACCGATGTTTTGCTGGTTCCGATAGCCCAGGCAAAACCACAATTGGCCAGGCATGATGAAGCGGCCACCAAACCTGCATTTGAAACGATAGATGGCGATTTCGCGCCCAGTACGCATTTTGACCTGATCCGGCGGATCGAAGATCCCAAACAACGGTGTGCAGCATTTGCAGCTTACGGATTACCAAGCCTGTGTGCCAATTTAACGGATGATCTGGCGCGGCTCTGCGCTGCTACATTGCGCGGCCAAAACTATCTGCATGTGCATGCCATGCGCAGCTATTGCGCCCCATTTGTCCGTTCACTGGTGCGGCAACTTGACGACAAAGGCCAGACAAACCCAACGCTCACTCTTGATCTTGATGAGGATGACGCTCGATTCAACACCGATCTGGCGCGCCATTTCGAGGCGCGGGGGGAGACAGAAAATGCAAAATGGACCGCATGTGAAGCGCGCGCTTTCAAAACTCTGATTGCTGCGAATGTGGCAAGTTTTGATCGCGTGTTTGCAAGTTCCGACAAAGAAGCAGAACTTTTGTCGCGCGATACCGGCACTGGTTTCGAAACGGTGGTAAATTCGGTTTTTGTACCAACGGCACCAAAATCGGATCAAAATGGTGAGGAGCTTTTGTTCGTTGGCTCACTCAACTATTTGCCCAATGCAGACGGCCTGGAATGGTTTATCCAAAATGTCTGGCCAAGGGTCCAGTCTTTCACCAATGCAAATATAACCATTGTCGGTCAGTCACCGTCAAAACATTTGCGCAAACTGGCACAAGCTCCTGGGATGAACCTGCTCAGCGATGTGGCAGACCTGCGCCCGTTATACGAACGCGCTGCCATCGCCGTGGTGCCCCTGCGCCTGGGGGCGGGTACGCGAATCAAGATATTGGAAAGTGCAGCTTTGGGTGTGCCCGTTGTTACAACCGCCATCGGGGCGGAAGGTCTGGAATTCGCCGATGGCGAACATTGTTGGATTGCCAATTCACCCACTGCCTTTGCCAAGTCAATTTGTGAAGCGTTGGCGCAACCGGCAGAGCGGATGCGCCGCGCCAACAATGCCTGGCAATTTGTGAACCGGTTGCACAATATCAACACGGCGGTTGACCGGCTGTCTGGCATTTTTACACAGTTTAGATAGTGTTGAAAAAACTAAACCGGCACCCGAATTGGTATCATGACTTCTTCAATTGCACCGAAATATCAAATCGCCAACGAAAACGATCTGAAACTGATGCCAGATGGCTATGTGGTCTATCAGGAAGGCGAGGAACAGGTGCATTACCTCAATCCAACGGCGTCCCTGGTTTTGGCCCTATGCAGCGCCAAACTCACCGCCGAGGAAATTTCCCTTTACCTTGGAGCAAAGTTCGACCTCCCGGACATGCCTGTCACTGAGGTCGAAAAGTGTCTGGAAGATCTCGTCGGCAAGGGCTTGATCACACCGTGCTAACAGTCAGTGTTAGCACGCTCAGGCAACGCCTTGAAATTGAATGCCCTGATCTAAAATCCCACGAAGCGCTCAAGTTCATTGATGCGACACCCAGTATCGATGGGTTTTCGGCAAAGCCGAAGCCTGTCCAATTGCAGGAAGTGCAGGGCTATTATCGCCTGCCATTGACCGATAACTATGCGTCCGAAGGCGATTTGAGCCACATATTGTCCGACCTGCACACTTGGCATTTTATTCAAAGCCGCCTGGAATTCCCCCAATCTCCGCTGCTGCATGCCGGGTCTCTGGCCGTTGGCGGGAAAATGATGCTGATTTTCGGCGACAAAGGCGCTGGTAAATCGACACTCATGGGATGGCTGGGGCATGCAGGACTGGAAGTCTGTGGTGACGAGCACGTCTTGCTGAACGGATTGCACGGTATCACGCGCCCCAGAACCCTGCGTCTCAAACAGGGCAGCCTGAAGCTCATGCCCGCCAAATTGCGGTCTGCCATCGAGCAAAGCCCGTTCATTGAGGACTGGCACAGCCGAAAAATCTATGCCGTATCGCCGCAAGTGTTTGGGCGACCCTGGAAAATCCGCTCCCTCCCCATATCGGCAATCATTGTTCTCAAGCCCAATCACGGCGGTTTTTCATCCATAAAAGCAATGGGGGAAGAGGCAATTACCCAGCGTATTCTCGACAACACCCTATTGCCGGAAAATGACAGATTTGCCGGAATCATTGCGGTAAGGCACTTATTAAGCAGTGTCCCGTTATATGAATTGAATTGCGGGGCTCTTGATAGGGTCTCGTCAATAGTCTACAAGCTGTTGAATCGTCTAGGATTGTCGGAGAATGACCATGTCCAATGAAAGTAAGAAACTCGCTGAAATCGAAAACAAGATTTCAAAAGAGTTTGATGCAGATAAGCGTGAAACACTTTCAACGCTTGCTAAAGCCGTTTGGGTTGTCCCTGCGGTGACGACATTCTCACTTGGGTCGCTCAAGACATCCAATGCCTGGGCACAGATGATAGTGTTGTCGAATTCAGCAACGTCTTCCTAAGTTGAAATAACAAACTTCTTGCTGGCTGATTGCCCAAGGCAACCGGTAACCGCCTGTCTCATCGTTCGCAATGAGGCGGGCTTTGTTGCGGGTTGCCTGGAATCCGTTTCACAATTTGTCAGTGAAATTGTCATCGTTGACACCGGGTCGACCGATGACACCTTAGAAATTTGCAAAAAATTTGATGTGAAGCTGTTTCATCACCCCTGGGTGGGAGACTTTTCAGCAGCACGCAATGTGGGCCTTGAAAAAGCCACCTGCGACTGGATTTTATACATTGATGCCGATGAACGCCTGTCGGTGCCGCCAAACAGCATTGTGGGCGAGCAATTGCGCCAGCCCAACAACATTTCTCTTGAAGTGTTGTTCCGCCCGCGCGTGGAATTCACGCCCTATCGCGAAGTGCGGCTGTTCCGGCGCATGGACGCCATACGGTTTCAGGGGCGCATTCACGAAACCGTTCACCCACATATACGAAGCCTTGTGGATACCGGCAAATTTGATGTGTTGGATTGTGATGTTGAAATCCAGCACCTGGGATATGAAGGCGATCTGGCCCATAAGCACGAACGCAATCTCCCCTTGCTGCAACAGGCGGTCAAGGAAAACCCGGCGCGGGTCTACCTTTGGTGCAATCTTGGTGAAACATTGTTGGCGGTCAACCAGCCACAGGCCGCGGTGGTGGCGTTAAAAGAAGCCATTCGCCTGTCGAGACTTTCCATCCGCGGACAAAAACAGCATGCGGATGGGGCCCAGGCGGCAATATTACTCATTCACCACCTGCTTGAAAGTGATGCAGAAGCGGCGCTGGATTTGTGCCAGGAGAACCGCAAAGGCCATCCCAACAACAAAGCCCTTGAACTTCTGGAAGCCACCGCACGGTTCAAACTGGGCGAAGCCGAAAGCCTTCTTGCAACCCTTGATGGTTTGATTGGAATCGACGCCCATACTTTTGTTGATCCGCTGACATCCTATGACAAACGCATATTTGGATCATGGGCCCATAATTTGCGTGGCGATGTGTTTGTCCGCCTTGGGCAACACGACCGCGCCGTTGAAGATTATCGTTCAGCAAATTTGCTGGAACCTGGTGTTGCCGAATATGCAATCAAGCAAGCCGCATTTTCAGCGGCGTCAAATGGCTAACCCACAAATTTAATCTTCGGGGCGAGAATGCGAAGGTCGGTCAGTCGTCCATCGGCAAATTGACCTGAGCAGTTTGAACGTGCGCGAATTTCCGAGCTCCAGGCCAGTTTCAAAAGTTCCCGATAGCCTGGATATTTGCCGTCTTGCGGCAGTTGGGACTGGCTCCTGTCGAGGTTCTTTATGGCCAGTTGTCGCGCTTTTTCAGATGGTTGAAACAGGAAGGGTTGTTCGGCGCCAAGCCCGTTCTGGGCAGCGGCAACCCACAATTCAAGACATGCGCGCGCCACATTGCTGTTTGCAGCAAACCCTTCGATTTCGGCAAATATCGCCCTGTCGATATGCATCAAGGCGGTGCTGAATTCGTAGAGGGGTTTGAGATGAATTTCACCGCGAGCAAACCCGCTATGGCCAAAGTAATGGTGCACCACGCCATGCCAGATATGCGCCGCCATGGTGGGCAAGGCAGCCTCTATGCCTTTGCTTTCAAAAATATTTTCGCTTTCAAATAAACTATGTGTTGAAAATACGGATTCAGCATAAGCGTTGCCCGCTTGGCGGTGCAGTTCAATCCATCCGGGCCGATCCGGGTGAAACAAGGAAGGCATGTGGTGTCGGCTGGTGCGCTCGGCATCTTCACCCGTGGCAGCATAGCCAATTTGAAGCAGCGCAGCATTTGACTCATGGGCGGCGTTAGAAGGGACAAGGAGATCAATGTCCCGCATGGTCCGCGTCTCATTGGTGCCAGTCCACAAATAGCGGGCACCTTTGAGCAATGTGGGGGTGATACCACTCTTGTTGAGTGCACCCACGGCTGCCAACAGCGCATCGCGCAATTCGGTGCGCCGTTGCGCATGATACCCCGATTGCAATTCCATGATGTCATTGGGGTGCATTGACCCCTCCGCCACAGGAATTGGAAAAGGCGGCAGGAGCTGTTTTTGTTTCACATGGTCGATCAGGGCAGGCAGGAGCCGCGTCTCACTGGCCGCAGCAAAGACAAGATCCCAACCACCCGGCTGGAACAAGCGTTCGCGTATTCGGTGAGTATGTTCCCAATCATCACCAAATTTCAGGATTTCGCGCAATAACGCCAGGCCTTCACCCGTTGCGGTGGCGTGCCCTTGGATTTCATCATGCGCCGGTTTGGCAGAACCCGGGTCAGTCGCTGTCATGAATAATCTCAAAATCCGGCAGGCCCCAACACTGGTGTCCCATGTCACGCGCCATCATGGCCAAGCCTTCAGTTTCGATTTCACCCGCCCCCCAAACAGGATGGGGCTTGCGGATCGCAGAGCATTCCACCCCATAGGGGTAGGGCGGAAAAATCAGTCCATCGCGATGCAAATCAGCACGAATCCACAGCATCGTACCACCCACGGATTCAAGACGCACAGGCCCGTCATGCCCTCGGAAATCGGAAAGGGTTTTCTTGCCGCCGTCGGCCCAGGCATTTAGGTCGAAACTCTTTCCACCAGGTTTGAGCACACAATTTGGGTGCGCAATATCCAGTCCAGACCGGATCAATGTTTCGATCGTGCTCCGGGGATAGTCAACAACATCCACGTCCAGCCACAATACAAAGTCTTCGTCCTGCAGCGCGCGCATCAGCAGATGATTGCGCGCTTTGGCAAGCACTTCCCGGCGCGCTTTTTGGAAAGCCCGTTCCCAGCGGGGAATGCCGTTGGGAATGCGGAAGTTGAATTCCTTTTTCACCAGCGTCACCCGGGCCAAATGAGCCTCCATCGCTGGCACCATCTCGCCAAGCCGGTCCCAGGTTGCATCTTCGCTGTCACCTTCCAGCAGGCCGATTGAAAGGTTTTCGCCTGGCCAGTCCAACTGCTGTATCAGTTTCCAATAGCGATCCAGATAGATTTCGGCATCCTTCACCGGAGTCAAAATGAGCACTTTCGTCCTGGCAATATTTGGGTCAGCAGCCATTATTTGTTCCCGTTTGAACAGCGAATTCAACTTCGAAATTTTACCGCCCATCTTCACATGGCGCATCCAATTTGGCCAAGCCTAACTTTATGAACCGTTATCTGGAGTAAAAGATATCAGGCAACCCGCTCCGACTGGGGGCTTTCATCCATCTGTGCGGTCAGATGATGGTTCATGCGTTCAGCCAAGTTAGCGCGGATGGTGAAGTGGTCCGCACTTTCCCAAAGGTTGTGCGTTTCCAGCGGGTCATTGCGCAGGTCATACAATTCGCCCCAATCCTGATCCCGGTAGATCGTATAACGCCAGTGCGGCGTCACCAATGCGCGCACTCTGGCGGGCGTTTCGAACCCCAAACGGTTTCCCCCGTCATTATATTCAATGAGCAATTCATCACGAACCCCATCTTTGCCCTCAAGTTTGCCTCCAAGGGCGCATTTGAAGCTCTTGCCTTGATTGCCGTTAAACGTTTCAAGCCCCACACGGTCCAATATCGTTGCGGCCAGATCGACTGTCGATGCGAGTGCGTTTGAAGCAGATGGTGTACGGTTGTCCGGGTCTGACCAGATGAACGGAACGCGGGTGATGCTGCGAAACGGCAATGCGCCTTTCAACAGCATGTTGAAATCGCCCAGATAGTCGCCGTGGTCGGAATTGTAGCAAACGACCGTATTCTCCATCTGCCCGTTTTCCGTCAGGCAATTCATGATGTCGCCCACCGCATCATCTATGAAAGCCATCATTCCCGCCGTCAGCGCCATGGCCTCTTTCAATTGCTGCTCGTCCAACATCATGGCCGTTTGGGGAGTTGTTTGGCCACCACCATTTTCCCAGTTCTGGCGCAACCATTGCAGCGGCTTGGGTGGGTTTTTGTGAGCCGAATAGGGCAGGGACACATCGAAATCATCGGGCGAATACATATCCCAGTATTTGCCCGGCGGGTTAAAGGGATGGTGCGGATCGGGAAATGAAACGAAGGTAAAGAACGGGGCGTCCTCGCCAATACGCGAATTCAGATAATCGATGGCGCGGTCGCGCACATAGGCCGTTGGATACAGATCCTCCGGTATCGGAGTGCGATAGGCCTGGGGGCAGGAATAATTATGCGGCAACTGATTGGCATCATCATGCAGCGCTTCCCAATCAGGCGCGTTTTGCCGGAACCATTGCAGGTAATGACCACCACACCGGTCGCCATGGGAGGTCACCATGTCCACGTGCTGATAGCCATAATAGGGGGTTTGAATTTCGTAGCGTCCGTCTTCGCGATAGCGGCCCGGTTCTTCCTGGGTGTAACTGCCGCCGTCACTTTTCCAGGCCTCGGCCTTCGAGCAGATATCGTCGGCACTTCGCCCGATGGGCGGCAGGTCCGTAAAGGGTTGCAGATGGCTCTTGCCAATGGCGGCGGTGTGATACCCGGCACCAGCCAAAAGATCGACAAATGTGTTGGCAGAAAGGGGCAGGCGGCACCCATTGTAGCGCAGGCCGTGTAGGGACGGATAGCGCCCGGTCAACAGTGATGCCCGGTTGGGCATGCACACGGGCGATGCCACATGAAAATTGTTGAAACGGGTTCCCCTGGCGGCAATCGCATCGATATTGGGTGTTTTCAGCACGGGATGCCCGTAACATCCCAGCCAGTCGGCGCGCTGCTGATCGGTGACGATGAATACGAAATTGGGCCGCTTGTTCAATAGTTCATCCTCGCTTTATGCCCAACCTGGCGTTTCAGTTACGCTGGTACGCTTGGCGACAGCAGGTCGGGTCAAGCCAGTGCCCGCTCGGCATTACGGTTGGAAATGTGTTGCCAAACCAGCATTGCCGAGGCGATGACAAAAGCGCTGATATGAATTGTTTCTGGTCGGAACATGATCGCGGCAGCCAGCCCCAGGCGGACAAATACCCACAAGACGTTGAGGGCATGTGTGTCAAACCGCGCAAGCGCACTGGCCACAAGGTAAAGCGCCAGGGCCAGCCGCACAATCAGCCACACCAGCGCGCTATATTGAATGCCGTTTTCATAACCCGCCAGCGGTGCGCCATTGGGACTTGCTGGGTCAATCAGGGCCTGATTGATGAGCAAAATTTCCGGGTAGAACGCAAACACAAAGGGAATGGCAAACATCACAATCCCGGACCTGACCGCACTGAAGCCGGTGGCCATCGGGTCGGCCTTGGTGATGGTCGAGGCCGCAAACGCGGCCAGTGCCACGGGTGGCGTTATGGCCGAGGCAACCGCGAAATAGAAGATGAACATATGGGCGGTGAAAGTGGCAATGCCCAGACTGATAAGCAGGGGCCCCATCAACAGCGCGACATTGATATAGGCTGGAACTGCGGGCATTCCCATGCCCAACAGAACTGCCAGCAGCATCGTGATGACCAGCGCCACAAACTGGAATAACACGGACCCGCTTCCGCCAAGATCAAGTGACAACAGGAAGCCTAAAATATCCAGTGCCACAAATTTCGACAGCCCCGTGAAGTTCAGGCAAACATCGATCACCGTGACAGCAAGGAACATCAGATAAAGGGTCGAGACTGTAATCCCCGATTCAGCCAATGCTTCCAGCACCAGCCGTGGCTTTGCCCTAAAGTCTTTATCGAGGAACAGCAGCAGAGTGACAAACGCCGCCGCCCACCAGCCCGTTGCACCGGCGTCACCGGCGGCATTTTGAACCAGTTCAAAGAACCACGGCAGATTTGTCGCGCTGCATTGGCCATCAGTGAACACCCGTTCAACACCAAACAACCATCCCAGCGGGCCACAACCAACGCCATCCTTGGGGGTGAGCAACAGTACCAGAATAAGCATGATCGGCAGGAATATCTGGCACAGATGCAGCAGATCAGTGCGCGACAGATACATGTCTTCGGTCAGTTCGCCGACCGCCTCGATCTTCTGTTTGCGGGACTGGAACACGGCTGACAAAAACAGGCAGAAAAAATAAGCGATTGCTGGCAACGCGGCCGCCACAATCACATCGCGATAGGGCACGGCGGTCAGGGCAGAGAGAATGAATGCTGCAACGCCCATGACCGGTGGCATGATCGACCCGCCCGATGAGGCCGCAGCCTCAACCCCACCGGCAAAGACTTTCGAAAACCCGCGCTTGAGCATCATAGGAATGGTCAACACACCAGTGGAAAGCACGTTGACAACCGGGCCACCCGTAATCGTGCCAAACATGGCCGAAGAGACAATCGCAGCATGGGCCGGCCCGCCTCTGAGTTTTCGGGTGGAACGGAATGCCAGTTTGATCAGGGACTGGCCGCCTGCGGACTTGCCAAACATGGCGCCCAAAATGATGTAGGGAAAAACGATATTCATGATGACATTCATGAAACGCCCCAACATGCCTGAAGCATTGTTGACCAGTGCATCATGGACATTTGGACGCCCATCAATGAATGCGCGCGGCTCACCGCCCAGCTTGGTCATCAGGTATTTGTTGATGTCGTCGGGGCCATGGAAATACCACACCAACACAGTGGCGATCGTGTAAATCGAAATGATCAGCGATACGAGTACGAGCGGAAGGCCCCAGACCTTGATGTTGTAACCAAGGAAAACCAGCATCGAAATCCCAACTATGGCCACCAGCCAGACCCCCGTGGTGGCAACACAACTGGGATCTTCAACAGTGTCGGGGGCGGGCAGGCCCAGTTCCTCGGCGAATGCGATTTCTGCCTTGAGCGTTTCCGCCATGAGGCGTGCCCGCTCGCCGGTAAATTCATCGATCAGGCAAACGCTGTCGATTTCAATCAGGTAAGTCAGCGAAATGGCAGCGGCTGCAACCACCAGAGCCACATCCATAAACAGGCCAAGGCCGGATTTTGGGGTTCCCTTCCAATCGCGCCACATGGAGTGTTTCAGCGCCACGATCAGCATCATGATGAAGAAGATTATGGGATAGAACCACTCGGTCGCAAAATTGCGCACATTGAGTTTGTCGTTCCCGGTAATATCGCGCCAAAACCCATCCCAGCCGGGGATCACGGGCATGCTGTTCAGCAAGCCCACCACAATGAAGGCCAGCGCCAGCCAATAGACAAATTGATTGGGAAATATGGACTTATATTGTTCTGAATGGGTTTGTTTGGACATGAAACTGTTCAGCTTGGTGTGTTTTTCGCCATGGTCAAAATCGGCCTTGCCAAGGGAAACACGCATTTACAAAGGGATAAGTTAGACCTCGCAATCGGCGCTTTGCGTAGTCTGCTGCCAACGCACATAACAAATGTCGCCTCTTCATTCGCATGAGGAGGCGACACCTGGTTTATCAGCAACAAGCGTTACTGGTCTTTGGCGCAGTCGGGAATATCATACCCGGCTTCTTCCCAGGCACGCACCGCACCCTTGTGATATTTCATGGGGTTGGCACCACACATGCCCAGGGACGGGTTATCATAGTTCACCGTGCTGGCGAACGGAGCCTTGGATTTGAGTTCATCCAGCGTTCCCACATAGGCCTTCACCAGCTTGTAGACGAGGTCTTCATCCATATCCTTGTGAACCACGTCGCCGCCAATTGTGGACATGCCGCGGAAAGTTTCGTCTTCGGAAACAAAGGTCCAGTTTTCACCTAGTGCTTTTTTCAAGTCGGCTACAGGAAGCTCCGTCGGCGCAGCGCCGGGGCCCTTCATGTATTTTTGCATGGCTTCGCTCTCGTAGATGTCTTTCGGCATCGACCATGCAGTCATTTTTCCCGATGAACCAATGGTGGCAATCCGGCCACTTGGAAACAGTTCTGGCAACACAACCGCGTCCGGGTCACCGCCACTGATGACCTGTGAAGCCTGGCCCCAGTTCGATTGAATGCCTTCATAGCCATCGCCATCTTTGAGACCCGTTGCAATTTGAATAATCGTTCTGGCATTGGTGAGCGCGCCGCCGCGTGGCGGACCGTTGAAGATTTTCTTTCCTTTCAGGTCGCCCCAGCCGTCAATGCCCTTGGCATCATAGGCGAAAAGGAAAAACACACCCAATGTATAGGGGTAAATGGAGCGCAGATTGCTTGCCAGTTCGGCGCCCTTTTCCTTGCCAAGCTTCCCGTAAGGCCCAACGCCACGGCTCATAAGGAAGGGCAGAATATGCGGCGTGCCGGCAATATCCGTTTTACCTTCAGCCACATTTTGAAGTGAGTTAGTGAGGGTTTGGCCATCGGCCAGTTGAATGTTTGCAATGCCCTGTTTGGACGCAACTTCGGTCAGGTGAGTAGGGGCCAAATGAACAGCGCCACCAGGCGAAGCGGTTTCCGCTGTCAGGTTGACCTGTGCATGTGCAGGTGCACTGACAAGCGATGCGGCGACAAACGCGCCGGTGAATAGGTGTTTGAGCATAGTGTTCCTCCCGTTATGCCAGATCATTGTGGGAGCAGTTATCAAACAGTGTCAACGATAATGTTGCAGGCGCAACGAAAGTTAGGTGTATTAAAAACATCCGCACCAAATGGATCGATTGTTCCCCAATGAGCCTGATCACCAAAGACGAAATCGATCAAATCCTGAACATCAGGATTTTACGCCTGGCATCTAAACTTTCACTGATATTTCAGCGCGAATCGCTCAGGCCTGCCGGGGTGTCAGTGCAGCAATGGCGAGTGCTGGTTAGTCTCGCCCAGTATGGTGAACTGCATTTACGCTTGCTGGCCCGTCACTCCGCGCAGGATCCCGCACATACCAGCCGGGTGGTGAAGACGATGATATCAAAAGGATGGGTCGAAAGCCGCGACGACATGCAGGACAAGCGGCGCATTCAGTATGACCTGACCCGAGACGGTATCAAAATTGTCGAAAAAATCTGGCCAGATGCAAAATTATTGGCGGCCGATATTTCCAACATTTTCAGTGACACCGAATTTGTGCAATTGAAGAATTTGCTCGACCGGGCAAATGCTTCATGCGAGGCGCGCCTGAAAGACGATGCAGATACCTGAATATAGGCCAATCGCTGTGGCTGTGCGGGCAGAGGGAGGTGCACCCATCAATAAATGGACAGCAATTTGGGGACTCGATAGGAAGTTCAAATCTGACCGTTTTCAAACCCGTCAAGAATCGATAGAAGCACTCCAACGGACCCGTAGCTCAGCTGGATAGAGCACCGGCCTTCTAAGCCGACGGTCGCAGGTTCGAATCCTGCCGGGTTCGCCATCACCTTCGTGTGAAACACCTGTTTGTGGGCCTGTTTGGCCTTGTTCCCGTGAAAATGGAGGATTACATTTTTGTTTGAATTGAGTGGGCGAAAAGGTTCCGAATTCAGCCATGATCCTATGTCACTGCAATCAGATACGCGCGGAAGAAATTGAGCAGGCCATTATTGGGTTGCTCAATGAAGAACCATATCAACTGATCGTGCCTGTTCAGGTATACCACGCGCTTGAACAACGAGGCCGGTGTTGCGGGTGCTTCCCCTCCGTTGTTGATACTATCGTCAGGGTGACAACAGAGTTCCACGAACGCAGGCAAACGCCAAGCGCACAGATCGTCGATCTGGTTGCCTGTATCAAAGAAAGAAACAGCCCCAGTACGCCCCGAATGGACGAATTGTCTCAAGCCGGCAGCACTTGAATAATTCCTCTTTAGGCGTATAAATTAGAATTATTCTAAAGAGGAGAATCGACCATGAAGGGCGATCCAGAAGTTATCAAGCACCTTAACAAAGCTCTGTTTTTGGAGCTGAGTGCGATCAATCAATATTGGCTTCACTACCGCCTGCTGGACGATTGGGGCATCCAAAAGCTTGCCGCAAAAGAACGTGAAGAGAGCATCGAAGAGATGCAGCACGCGGACAAAATCACAGCCCGTATTTTGTTCCTGGGCGGTCATCCAAACATGCAAACACTTGCGCCCCTGCGCATTGGCGAGAATGTCAAAGAAGTTCTGGAAGCCGATCTTGCCGGTGAACTTGACGCGCTCACGGCCTACAAGGAAGCCCGCGATGTGTGCGAAAAGGCAGGGGACTATGTGTCCAAAAACCTGTTCGAGCAGCTTCTGACCGACGAAGAAGGACATGTCGACTACCTGGAAACCCAGTTGGAGCTTCTTGCAAATATTGGCGTTGAAAAATACAGCCAGCTCAATGCCGGAACGGCAGACGCGGCAGAGTAGTTTCCACGTCAACCAATCTGATTTGCCTGTCTACGAATTTGTCCAATAAAAATGGGCGCTGAGAACAACCGTCTTGGCGCCCAATTTAATGGTCGCGTTTCAATGGTCGCATTGAAATTTTGAACCGAGCCGGGGACAATGGATGATGGACAAGGGCAGGGGCAGGGGCAGCGCCGTGGCTGTTGACCCGGTAGCCACCAGCGACTAACCCGCTTGATCATGAGCCCCAGGACACACATAACACCCGCCAATGCCAGAAACGCACTCACCTTTGCTGTGAATTCGGCAAAGGTGGTTCAGCGGCGCACTTTTGCCGCGCCCAGACCGGCCCTGCAGGTGCAGTCGATCTTACCCCGCACGCTGGCACCATGGCTGCTTACAATTATCGTTCTGTCCTTGGTGGCATTGGGATTTGAATATCTTGATGAGCCCGTGGCGCGGCAGGCGCGCGAGTGGCGTGCCCAGGGCGGCATTGTGCCAACATTTTTTCGCGCGATCACCGATCTGGGCACCAGTGCCTGGATATTGATCATAACGGGCATTGGTGGTTTGATTATATCTGCAATGCGCTGGTCGGCCATGAACAGGGACCAGATAGCCTACTGGTCCAGATTGCATGCCCAATGCAATTTCATTTTCTTTTCCGTGGCTGTAACGGGCATTGCCGCCAATCTGATCAAGAACACGATCGGCCGGGCGCGGCCACGCCATCTCGATACATTGGGACCATTGGAGTTTGATTTCGCCCGCTTTGATTCCGGCTTTGCCAGCTTTCCCTCTGGCCATTCCACCACATTTGGCGCCTTGTGCATGGCGCTGGCATTGGTCTTGCCGCGCAAATGGTGGCCCTGGTTTGCAGCCGCTGCTGTGCTGGGCGGTGCCAGCCGTGTCATGGTGGGGGCTCACTATCCGTCTGACGTGATCATGGGTCTGTATTTTGGCGCGGGCGCAACCTTGCTGTTCGCCCGATATTTAAGCCACCGCCTGGCGTTGTTTAAGCCAGGGCCGGGCGTCATTCCAAATATGCGATAAGAACAAATACAGCCGGATCAGCTGCGCTTGAGCGCTGCAAACCCGCGTTCCAGATCTGCGATCAGGTCTTGCGGATCTTCAAGCCCCACCTGAATGCGAATGGTGGTTCCCTCATCGGGACCGTGCGCCACCACCCGGTCACCAAAATTGGGCATGACCGCAAGGCTTTCATAACCCGCCCAGCTATAGCCAAGGCCGTGATATTTCAGGGCGTTGAGAAAAGCCCCGCAATCGTCACGGCCCTTTCCCCGAATGACAAAGCTGAACAGGCCGGATGCACCTTTGAAATCACGCTTCCACAACTCATGGCCGGGATCATCGGGAAGGGCAGGGTAGAGCACACGCGAAACCTCAGGGTGTTTCCACAACCAGCGGCAAATTTCCATGGTGCTTTTTTCATGATGCGCAAGCCGCACGCCCATGGTCCGCAAGCCGCGCAGCACCAGCGCCGCATCATCACCACCCACGCAAATACCCATGGCGTTGGTTGCGTCGTTAAATTGTTCCCAGTGGCGGGCATTTACGGAAACACCGCCCATCAACACATCGGAATGGCCGCTTGGATATTTGGTGAGGGCGTGGATGGAAACATCAACGCCATAATCAAGCGGTTTGAAGAACAGGGGCGTGGCCCAGGTATTGTCCATCATCACCACGCAATCGGGGTTTTTCTCGTGGGCGATATTGGCAATCAACGGGGTGTCGCACATTTCAAACGAATTGGATGCAGGTGCTTCCAGCATCACAATTCCGGTGTTTGGCCGCATGAGTTTGGCAAAGTCCGCGCCCGCATGGGGGCTGAAATATTCGACTTCGACGCCAAGGCGGCTCAGGACATCATTGCAAAACCGGCGGTTGGGCGAATAAAGACTGTCCACCACAAGAACATGCATGCCGGCGCGGGCAAATGCCAGGACAGGAACGCTGATCGCAGCCAGGCCAGATGGTACCAATCGTGTGCCAGCAGCCCCTTCAAGTTCGCTCAGGGCATTGCAAAGAGCATCCGTTGTTGGCGTGCCATATGTGCCATAAACATAAGGCTGGGCACGGTCGCGCATGGTTTCGTAATCGGGAAACAGGACGGTCGAAGCACGCACCACTGGTGGATTCACGAAGCCGTGATAGTCCATTGGTTTGTTGCCAATATGCGATAGTCGGGTGTTTATTCCCACATTGCTGGACGTTTGATCTTCATTTTTGTCGTTGAAATCGTTGCTCATTTTTGTCGCCCGTGTGGATTAAGACATTGCTATTATTAACCAAAGTCCAATTTTCATTTCATAAAAATTGATGTCGGATTTTACCCTCTTGACCGCGAAGGGATAATAGCTTGTTATCGCAACGTCAAAGGGCTTCGCGCCCTGTTGTCTGTCAAGCCCGCAAAAGAAGGGTGGCACCATCAGGTGTGCAGACATGACGCACCAGGGAGAGGGGACGAGGGGCAGGTCGGTTTAGCCAATCTGATTCGTCTTGTTTGAGCTGATGCGGGAGCGCGCTTGTTCTTTGGTCACAATGTACCTTAGTCATGGAACAGGAAAGGCTGCTCATCCCATGAAAACCAAACTCCTAACACTTGCACTTAGTGCTGCTGCATTTGCAACAGTTGCCACAGGCGCATCCGCCGCAACACTCGATGACGTAAAAGCCAAAGGCTTTATGATGTGCGGTGTGTCGACCGGTGTACCTGGCTTTGCTTTCACCGACGACAATGGCGACTGGCAGGGTTTTGACCCAGCTGTTTGCCGCGCAGTTTCTGCGGCAATCTTTGGTGATTCAAAGGCTGTTAAATTCACACCTACCACTGGTAAAACACGTTTTACTGCGCTGGCTTCCGGCGAAGTTGACATGTTGGCCCGTAACACGACTGAAACTTTCAGCCGTGATGTTGACCTGAAATTCACTTTCGCACCTGTCAACTACTATGACGGTCAGGGTTTCATGGTTCGTAAGTCACTTGGTGTGACTTCCGCTTTGAACCTCTCTGGTGCAACCATCTGCATTCAGACCGGTACAACAACTGAGCTCAACCTGGCCGACTACTTCCGCGCCAACAACATGAACTACGAGCCCGTGCCAATCGAAACCAATGCTGAAGCTCAGGAAAAATACCTGGCCAACGCTTGCGACGTTTACACAACGGACGCTTCCGGTCTTGCTGCAACACGCGCAGCTTTTGAAAAGCCAGATGAGCATGTTCTCCTTCCAGAGATCATTTCAAAAGAGCCTCTCGCTCCTTTGACACGCCATGGCGACGACCAGTGGTCAGATATTGTCAAATGGACAATCAACGCCCTGATCAACGCTGAAGAGCTTGGCATTACCGCTGCAAATGCAGACGAAATGTCCAAATCTTCCAATAGCCCAGATGTGAAACGCATTCTCGGCACCGAAGGCGAATACGGCGCAATGCTGGGCCTTGGCAAAGATTGGGCACTCAACGCCATCAAAGCCGGCGGCAACTACGGCGAGATCTACGATCGTTATATCGGTCCAAAAACCAACATTGGTCTTGAGCGCGGCTTGAACGCACTCTGGAACAAGGGCGGTATCTTGTACGCAGCGCCAATCCGCTAAGCGAAAAATGATTGAAGGCGACACCTCTTCCAAATCAGGAATGTGTCGCCTTTTTTTATATTTGAATTCCTGTGCTGTCCTGGTCTTCCCGTAAGATCGGAATTCAGCATTCAAACATGAGAAATCAAGCCCGATAGGGCAGGTGGGTATCTATGACAGTAGCCAGCGATTTTGCCGAACCGAGCGAACCTTTCCGCATTGGTATGTTGTTCAACGACAAGCGGTATCGATCCTACACGCTTCAGGTGATTACAATATTCGTGTTCATGTTGGTGGTTGGCTGGCTCGTAGATAATGTGATCGATAATTTTAGAGAGCTGGGCAAAGAATTCTCCATTAGTTTTCTGTGGCAGCCTGCTTCTTACGACATCAACCAGACACTGATCGATTATACCTCGCGCTCGCCCCATTGGCGTGCAGCGCTGGTAGGTATTCTCAACACACTGCTGATTGCAGTGCTGGGCTGTATCGCCGCCACCATTTTGGGGGTGATCATCGGGGTTTTGCGCCTTTCCAAGAACTGGCTCGTTGCCAAACTGATGACCGTGTATATCGAGTCGCTGCGCAACGTGCCGGTGCTTTTGTGGATCCTGCTCGCAAGCACCGCGTTCTCCGCCATTCTTCCCTCACCACGTCAGGCACCAACACTTCTGGGCGGCGGTTTCGTGCCCACCAATCGCGGGTTCTACATTCCCTCGCTGGTCTGGAACGAAGGCAGCTTGCCGCTGGCATTTCTATTCATCGCCTCTTTGATCGGTGCCTGGCTGTTTGGCCGATGGGCCAGGGCACGGCAATTGGCAACCGGTGAAATTCTGCCGGTCTTCTGGATCCGCCTGGCCATCATCATCGTGCCAACACTATTGCTGTTTTTCGTTCTGGGACGGCCAATCGGTCTGTCCCTGCCGGAGTTGAAAGGCTTCAATTTCCAGGGCGGATTGTTTATCCGAAACAGCTTCATGGCGCTTTGGCTCGCATTGTCGCTCTATACCGCCGCCTTTATCGCGGAGAATGTTCGTGCCGGTATCCAGGCCATCAGTAAGGGGCAAACGGAAGCCGCTTATTCATTGGGCTTGCCGCCAAACCGAACCACCAATCTGGTGATCCTGCCCCAGGCCCTGCGCATCATCATTCCACCGCTGATTTCGCAATATCTCAATCTGACCAAGAACTCGTCCCTGGCGATTGCGGTTGGCTATATGGATGTGACCGGCACACTGGGGGGCATCACGTTGAACCAAACGGGCAAGGAGATGGAGTGCATATTATTGCTCATGCTCTTCTACCTTGCGATCTCGCTGCTGATTTCAGCGGTGATGAACGTCTACAATAATTCCGTATCATTGCAGGAGCGTTGAGATGTCCAATACTAACACACCATCGACGAATTCCGTGCGCTACGTGTCCACCAAAGTGCTTCCAGAGCTTCCCGCACCCATCAATACAAGCGGGCCTATTGCCTGGATCAGGGCAAATCTGTTCGCCACATGGCGGGATACCATCCTGACATTGCTGTTTGGCTATTTTGTCATTTACGCACTGATGGCGCTGATCCCCTGGGCTTTCCTGAACTCGGTCTGGACTGCAGATTCACTGCGCGGATGTCGTGAAACCATTGTCGGCCACTCGGGCGCTTGCTTCTCGGTGGTGGTGAGCCGGTTTAACCAGCTTAACTTTGGTTTTTACCCATCCACACTTTACTGGCGGCCAATTTTGGCTTTCGTGTTGATGTTTGTGGCTTTCGCGCCATTGCTGCACGAAAACCTGCCACGCAAATTGTTGTGGTTTTCTGCAGGTTATCCGCTGCTGGCGTTCTGGCTTTTGTGGGGTGGCTCCATTGCCGGTCCCTTGATGATTATCGCCATGGTTGTGGCAGCCTTCCTGGTGGGCCGTGCCGTGTCTGCGGCCATTTCGCCAACCATCGGCTTGCTTGCCGCCTTTGCCTCCATGGTCATTTGGCTGCTGTTCTTGCAGTCGCCCTTAACAGAGCTATTTGCGGGCATTATTCCTATTGGCCTTGAATCCGTTGAAACCTCCAAGTTTGGTGGCTTCCTGCTGACCTTCATTATTGGGGTGACCGGCATTGTGGTGTCGCTGCCAATCGGCATCGTTTTGGCACTGGGTCGTAAATCCGACATGCCAATCGTGAAAATGCTGTGTGTGGGGTTCATCGAGTTCATTCGCGGCGTGCCCCTGATCACGCTGCTATTCGTTGCCTCAACCCTGCTGAACTATTTTCTACCGCCCGGCACCAATTTTGACCTCGTCCTGCGCGTGGTCATCATGGTTACACTGTTTGCAGCCGCCTATATGGCAGAAGTTATCCGTGGCGGGTTGGCGGCATTGCCCCAGGGCCAGTACGAGGCAGCCAATGCGCTTGGCCTCAACTACTGGCAGGGCACGCGATTGATCATCTTGCCCCAGGCGTTGAAAATCTCAATTCCTGGCATCGTGAACACGTTCATCGGGTTGTTCAAAGACACCACACTGGTTTCAATCGTTGGTCTGCTGGACCCGATTGGCATCATGAACCCCATTCGTTCCACGCCGGAATGGAATGGCATCGTGTGGGAATTGCCCATTTATATTGGACTGGTGTTCTTCATCTTCTGTTTCACCATGTCTCGCTATTCAATGTATTTCGAGCGCAAGCTCGACACCGGCCACAGGAGCTAAACCCATGGCAACCAAACCAAAAACCTCAAAAGCGGTCGCGAAAGCTACTGTCGGCAAAGCCCCGTCCAAAATTGCCAAGCCCGCAAAGCCCGATGATTTGAAAGTCATCTCCGGCGTCGGTCCGGCGCTGGAGAAAAAGGTCAATGCCATGGGCGTGTGGACCTATCGCCAGATTGCCGGTTGGAAGAAGGCCGAGTGCGATTATGTGGATCAGCATTTGAACTTCAAAGGCCGCATTCAACGCGACGAATGGGTAAAGCAAGCCATTGCACTGTTGAAAGCCCAGTCGAAGGCCGCGCCGAAGAAATCGGCCAAGAAGGCGTCTGCCGCGGCGAAACCCGCAGCCAAAAAGCCCGCTGCAAAAAAGGCCACATCAGCCGCATCTGCCACCCGTAAATCCGCAGCCACGAAATCCGCTGCGAGCAAGCCTACGGCCAAATCGTCTGCATCAAAGGCGACAACTTCTAAAGCAACAGCATCAAAAGCTGCGGCCAAGAAAACGACTGCTAAGACAAGCCGCGCAGCGGCCAGCAAGTCAAAGGCTTCGCCACCTCGCTCCGTGCCCGCGACCAAGGCCAAGGCTAAACCAGCAAGTCCACGTTCGTCGTCAAAGTCAACAGCAGCGGGATTGGTGTCGGCCACCGTGGCAACGGGGGCGGCCGGTGCTGTGGCAGCCGCGACCAACGGCTCGGTAAATGGTGCCAAGACCAATGGCACCGCAGAACGTTCGAAGATGAGCGTCTCCGAAACGGAAGTTGCGATTGAAATCAACAACATGAACAAGTGGTATGGTGATTTTCACGTGTTGCGTGACATCAACCTCAAAGTCATGGAAGGTGAGCGTATCGTGGTTGCCGGACCGTCAGGTTCAGGTAAATCAACCATGATCCGCTGTATCAACCGGCTTGAAGAACATCAGCGCGGTCAAATCGTCGTCGATGGCATTGAACTCACCGGTGATTTGAAAAAGATTGACGAAGTGCGCCGCGAAGTTGGCATGGTGTTCCAGCACTTTAATCTGTTCCCTCATCTGACCATTTTGGAAAACTGCACTCTTGCTCCGATCTGGGTGCGCAAGATGCCGCAAAAAGATGCGGAAGAAATCGCGATGCACTATCTCAAGCGCGTCAAGATTCCCGAGCAGGCCCACAAATACCCTGGTCAACTATCTGGCGGTCAGCAGCAGCGTGTGGCCATTGCCCGCTCGTTGTGCATGAACCCAAGAATCATGTTGTTCGACGAACCCACATCTGCGCTTGACCCTGAAATGATCAAGGAAGTGCTGGAAACCATGGTCGGGTTGGCCGAGGAAGGCATGACCATGATTTGCGTGACCCACGAAATGGGCTTCGCGCGCCAGGTCGCCAACCGGGTGATCTTCATGGATGCAGGGCAGATCGTTGAGCAAAACGAACCCGATGAGTTCTTTGACAACCCACAACACGAGCGGACCAAAGAATTCCTCAGCCAAATCCTGCATTAAGCCGCGTTCGGTTTGATCGGATTGACAGGTGGATTGTCAGCGCTGTTTCAGGAGGCGTTGCTGCTCGATTTGAATGTGAGGATGGATAAGCGCGACATGCAATAATGCACCAATGGTAACCCGGTTGCTGTTCTTAAAATATATTCGGGCGTGGCGAATGATATCGCCGCGCCCGCAATTTTTTCAGTTCATTTTCTCAGAATGTGAGCCGTCCGCTAAACTGAGGCAAGACAGGCAAGCGGCGTTGGGGAAATTGGCCGATGGCGCGTTTATTCACCGACTACAAGGCATCCTTCAGGCACTGTCTGATCTACAGACAGTTCTTGGTTGAATTTGAACAGGGTTGAGCAATAGGGGCATACGATTTCTGTCTCATCGCCCATATCCAGATACACATGGGGGTGATCCTGGGGCGCATTGGCACCCACGCACATAAATTCACGCGCACCAATTTCCACCTGCGGCACGCCGGCATCATTGTGAAAATGGGGAACGACAGCTTTGGCCATGATGGTACGACTTTGTTTGCGAACTAACCCTGCCTCTCGTCTAGCGTTTTGCCGAAATTTTGCAAGACACATGGGGCAATTTTGCCCTTGAGAACCTGGGACAAACAGGGGAGATAGGGACATCCATGAATTGATGTCCAAATGATACATGAACGATCTGGTCCTGTTTGCTCAATTGCCAAATGTAAAATTGGCTTATTATGATTTTTCTGCGCCCAGCGATGATGCGCCGGTCGTGATCCTCATCCACGGATTTGCCTCAACCGCGCGTGTGAATTGGATTGGCACCGGCTGGGTGAAAGAATTGCAGCAGGCAGGATACCGGGTTGTCGCACTGGACAATCGCGGACACGGGCAAAGCGAAAAATTTTACGATGCGGCGGATTATGGTCCCGACATATTTGCAGCCGACGTGATCGGGCTGATGGATTATCTCGATATTCAACGTGCCGATATTGTTGGATTTTCCATGGGCGCGCGCATCACGTCCTGGCTTGCTTACAGCGCGCCAGAACGGGTGCGCAAAGCCGTGTTCGGCGGCATGGGCGCCCATATTTATGGAGGACGCGGCAGCTATGAGGCGATCGCTGAAGGCTTGGAGACGGACACTCCCGATAACCTTACTGATCCTGGAGCAATCGCGTTTCGAAAATTTGCCGACAGAACACGCAGCGACCGTTTGGCACTGGCAGCTTGTGTGCGCCCGGCACGGATGAAAATTACCCCTCAGATTATCGGCCAAATCACCGTGCCTGTTTTGGTGGTCGTGGGGTCGGACGATGATATTGGCGGGTCACCACTGGAACTGGCAGATCAGATGAACAATGCCAAAGGCGTGGTGCTGGAAGGGCTCGATCACATGAAAAGCACCGGCGCTGCAGCTTTTAAACAGGCCGTGTTGGAATTCCTGACACAGGAAGACAAATCCCCATGAGCGGCATCGTTTCCACCATTCATCTGACCGGCAGTGAAAATAACAGCCTGTCTGCCACCTGCTTTAGTCCGGCATCCGAGCACACCCATCCTCCTGTCATTCTAATGCATGGCGGCGGACAAACGCGCCATGCTTGGGAAGCGACTTCCCAGCGCCTGGCCGCGCGGGGGTTCCTGGCAGTCAGCGTGGACGCGCGGGGCCATGGCGACAGTGAATGGGTAAAGAGCGCAAATTACACCTTCCATCACTATGCCGCTGATCTGACGGAATTGACCCGACAGGTGGGAGCCACCTATGGCAACGGAAAACATCAGCCCATTTTGGTTGGCGCTTCCATGGGGGGCATTTCAGCCATGATGGCGCAACACAGCCAGGAAACGGATTTGTTTTCGGCCATTGTGCTGGTTGATATCACACCGCGCATGGAAGCGTCGGGCGTGGAGCGGATTATGGGCTTCATGTCACAAAACATGCGCAGTGGCTTTGAGTCGGTGGAAGCGGCGGCTAACGCAATCGCAGCTTATCTGCCTGGACGCAAACGCCCCAAATCGCTTGATGGTTTGAGCAAGAATCTGCGCCTGCGCGATGACGGGAGATATTATTGGCACTGGGATCCTGCATTTGTTGAAAGCAAGAACAATATTATGGTTATGGACCATGATGACCCGCAACACGCCTTTGAAGTGGCAGCTTCTTCCATCAGTGTGCCGACACTCCTCATTCGCGGCAGCAAGTCGGAATTGGTTACCAAACAGGCGGCGGACGATTTCATCAAACTGGTGCCCCACGCCAGCTATGTGGACATCACCGATGCGGGCCACATGGTCGCCGGGGACCGCAATGACGTGTTTGCCCATGAAGTGATTTCGTTTCTGGAGAAACAGACACAATCAATTTGATGGCGTGAGCGCGCGATACATCAGTTTCCGGTAAACTTTGCCGCCCGCTTTTCACCAAAGGCCACGCGACCTTCGGCATAGTCAGTGCTTTCGAAAGTCAGATCGCCCAACGCTGCCGCTTCATCGCTGGATGTGCCGCCTCCAATGGCGGCGTCAATGGCGGCTTTGGTTGCCCGGTGGGTGAGGGGAGCCAGTTCGCTGATGCCCATGGCCATATCCAGGGCGCGCTCAATCAGACGCTCGTTTTCAACAATGTCGAGCACAAACCCGAATTTCAACATGTCAGCGGCCCGATAGCGGCTGGCCGTATACAACATATGTTTGGCCCGCTGTGGCCCAACTGCGTGCACAATATCGGCCATTGCCTCAACGGGATAAGCGAGGCCAAGCCGCGCGGCTGGCACGGAAAATTGCGCGTCATCTGTACAAATTCTCAGATCACACGCTGCGGCCAGCCCAAATCCACCGCCAAAGCAAATGTTGGATATGGCCGCAATGGTGGGCACAGGCGCATCGCGCAATGCCTTAAAAGCTTCCGCATTGGCTGTTTCATACACCCGTGCGGTTGCAGCGTTCCTGCGCACCTCATCGAATTCGGAAATATCCGCGCCCGCGCAAAAGCTGCGGCCAGCGCCCAGCAGGATGATGGCGCGAATGTTCTGGTCAAGCAGGAATGCCACAACTTGGGGAACGCAAAGCCAATCCAACTGGTTAAGGGCGTTGTGTTTGTCAGGGTTGTTGAGTTGGATCCATCCAATCGCGCCATCCACAGCGCAACGGATATGGCTCTCCTCAAACTGTTTAAGCGTTGGAAGTTTGTGAATAGAGTTGAACAATTATTTCACCCATCACCGGTTTAACCGTTGAGGTCCATGCATTATGTTGGTTGTCAGGGCAAGGCCCACAGGCCTGCCGGTATTGGAGAATAGACATGTCCATTCAAACAAAAATCCATGATGTAGTGGACCTCGATCCCGTTTGGCAGGCGCTGCTGAATGAAGCCCAGGCGGTGATCGATTCGGACCCGGCCATGTCCGGTTTCATCTATGCCAATATTCTCAATCACAAATCCCTGGAATCGGCAGTAATCCATCGCATTTGCGAACGCCTGCATCGCGCTGAATTTCCAGCGGAAATGATCCGCACAGCCTTTCATGAAATGCTGGCAGATGATCCAGAATGGTCAGCCATCGTGCGCGTCGATATTGCCGCGGTTTATGACCGTGATCCGGCATGTTCCCGCTTCATTGAACCCATCCTGTATTTCAAAGGGTTTCACGCCATCCAGGTTCACCGTCTGGCGAACTGGGCCTGGAAAGTGGGGCGCAAAGATTTTGCGTTATACCTGCAGTCCCAGTCGAGTCAGGTGTTTCAAACAGACATCAACCCCCAGGCGGAATTTGGTCGCGGTATCTTCATGGACCACGCAACGGGTATTGTTGTCGGCGCAACAGCCGTGATCGGTGATGACGTATCAATCATGCAGGACGTGACACTTGGTGGAACCGGCAAAGAAGGCGGTGATCGTCACCCCAAAGTGCAAAACGGGGTTTTGATTGGCGCGGGCGCAAAAGTGCTGGGCAATTTGAACGTGGGCGAATGTTCCCGCATTGCCGCTGGCGCATTGGTGGTCAAAGAAGTACCACCCAAAACTACCGTTGCCGGCGTGCCTGCCCGTGTGGTTGGCGTTGCCGGGTGTTCACAGCCCTCTCGCACAATGGATCAGATTCTCGCAGAAGAGCCTGACCTACACTGATTATCTTATAAATTTGGATTTAGCCCATGTTGCAGCAGTCAGAACTCGACAGCCTGACCGACTATCTCTCACGCCTGTTCAACAGCAAGGAGATAACGGTTCTTTTGCATCCCGAAGACCACGATCAGGCATTGGTGGCGCGTGGCCAGGAATTTTTTGCCCGTATCGAGAAAGACGAAGACGAGGGAGAATTGTCTTACAATTTCTCCAAAGACGTGCCGGATCAGCCCCATGATGAATTGAACGAATATATCAAGACGATGTTCAATTCCCACGTGGTGGAAGTGCGCAAACGTCCCAACAAGGTGGATTCTGCTGAAGTCTACAAGGGGGATGAGTTCCTCGGCGTGCTTTACGATGATGATGGCAATGAAGAGGGCATGCAGGTCTTCAACATGGCCATTTTGGACATCGATCTGGAACCCGAAGACTGAGCCTAATGCCCGGTTGTTTCATCGGATGATGATGGCATCCATCGTGTCGTCTACCACTTCACGAATTTTTTGCCATTGATCGAGCGTTGACGCCCGAAACCGCACGGTCGCGCTGAGTTCTTCGCTCACATGTATGTCCTGCAAGCAAGTCGGTTGACCATGGGTGCTGTCGCTCTGGCAGCGCGCAATCCAGGGCAGGCCTGTGGTCTGTTCCACATACAGCACTTCACCATCGAAGCCGCTATTGGCGCGCAGGGCCTGTTTCATCAACCCGTTGTTCAGGGGAACCGGATTGCCTTCGGTGACAAGCGCATACACGCTGGACCAGCGTTGTGACATGTCTTCGTTTTGGCTTTTTTGCTCAAGTGTTATGAACAACAGCGCCTCATCCTGGTCAGGCATCAAGAATGCGGCACTGTTGGCCTTTGAATATCCCGCGCCCGTTGGCCAGTGCACGGCCAAACGCAATTGGTCGCGCACCAGCGCGCTGCGTTCGGTTTCAAACCGGATCATGTTGCGCGGAACACGCAATACGGAATTGCCAATGATAATTTCATGCAGACTGGTGCTTTCCACATAACCGCGCGACGACAAACGCGATTTCAGCAGTCCGGTGGCCAGAAAGAAGAAAATGGCAAGCAGCAGGGCACAAGCCACAAAAATAAAGTCGGGGCGACGAAACCAAACGGTTCGCTTTGCATAGAGTTGGTCTGGGTCGCTGATCATTTGCCTAATCGGCGTGAATCGCGGAAGCTTGTCAAGACGCCAATCTGGCCGGGACACCTGTTTGATGCCCGGCAATTAAGGGGAGAATTCGTTGCCCATATACAGCCTTGATGGAATTTCACCGGATCTGGCCGGTGATACACAACCGAACTCGAACTGCTGGATCGCGCCAAGCGCCATATTGATTGGCGATGTGACCCTGGAAGCGGACGCCAATATCTGGTTCGGCGCGGTTTTGCGCGGCGACAATGAACGCATCACAATTGGCAAAAACAGCAATGTTCAGGAATCCTGTGTCCTACACACCGATATTGGTTTCCCGCTTGTGGTTGGTCCTGGATGTACAATCGGGCACAGCGCCATTTTGCATGGCTGCACCATTGCCGAAAATTCTCTCGTGGGGATGGGCGCAACCATTCTCAATGGTGCCAAGATCGGCCGCAACTGCCTTATTGGCGCCTGTGCGTTGGTGCCGGAGGGAAAGGTTATTCCTGACAATTCCCTGGTGGTTGGGGCGCCGGGCAAGGTTGTGAAGCAACTGGATGAGTCCGTTGAAAACATGCTCAAAGCCAGCGCCCTGCATTACGTTCAAAATTCACACCGTTTCCGCGATGGTATGAAACGGGTCGACTGATCTTCTCACCAACAGCTTATCTGCGCAGATAATTGCGGCCAGCCATTATACGCAAAAAAAGCGGGGCCGGTTTGCGGGAAAGCAAACCGGCCCCTTTTGACCTGGCCTCGGTGGGGACGGGGAAGTGGGGACGCGACCAGGTCAATTAGGTACGTCGGAATCCCGTCGATTTATATCAATAACTGGCGACTTGTGCCCGTCTGTCACTGATTTTGGTCCAGCGACCTGAATGGGCCGCCGATTGACGCTTGAGATAACGGTAAGGTGTTTTGTCCCAGCGGTTCACCTTAGTCTCAAGATTGTCGAGAATGTAGTCGCCACGGTCCGTGCGCACGGTCAGCACTGCATGGCCCTCACCATTGGGTTGAAGCACAACGGTGATCAACAGGCTTGATGCGGGCCAGCCGCGTTTCATCAGCATGTGACGCTTTAGCAAGACATAGTCTTCGCAATCGCCATAGCTGCGCGGATAAGTCCAGTGTTCCTCAACGCCGTAACCTTCGTAATCCGTCACAGGCTTTACGGCCATATTGGCGTGATTGTTGATTTCAAGCATTTGTGCCCAGCGCTTGCGGGTCAGCTGTGTTGCCTTGGTCGCATTGCTGCGAACCTGGCATTCTTGTCTGAACTGCTTGCAAAACAGGGCGTGACCGATCGGCTGCGATGTCGCGCCCACGGTTGGCATATGTCTGGCGGTTGCTTCCGCCTGTGTGCTCATCAATGAAGAGGAGAATAATACTCCAGCCATCATGAGCGCTTTTAGTGTTGTGTTCATTGTTCAAGTCTCCCGTCCACACCGGGAAACTCTCACAAGCGATTTTAGATGAAGTTCGTTTTAGTGGTCTGATTTTAAACGTATTTTTGGATAATTAGATTCAAATTCGAGGAAAATTTTATGCGATTAAGCACGCACCATTAACCATGGAGGAACCAGCCGTCATCCATCGGTCTTGGCAAAGCAGAGCTGCGGGCGAGCCGTATTAGCTGAAAGTGCGCTTGAACAGTTCCGGGTTCTGGGTGTCGTCGAACTCAATCGCAATCCCTTCATCCAGATGGCGCACCACGCGCCCCTGAAGCCCGGAGAAGGTGAGTCTCGTACCAATGGCCGGTTTGACCTGTGTTTCAAGCGCCGCGCCCGAAAGCGAAATATCAATTATATTGACCGGATAGGTGCGGCCATCTTCCAACTGGAACCCGGCATTGCGCTGTGCCGGCTCAAATCGCTCGTGTTTACGGCTGTTTTCCACGCCAAACTCAGCATGGGCGCGCACCCATTCAATACTTGCTGCCAGTTTTTCTTTCTTACGTGCCGTACACTCAAGAACGGCTCCAAATCCACCTTCGAACAGGCGGGTGACAGTGGCTTCCAACCGGCCAATATGGTCGAGATAGATGATCACGGTTTCACCGACCTGGGGTGAATGGGCCGCAACAATGCCGATATCACCGGGCGACATGTTGATCGCCTGGCAGGGAATTTCGAGTTTATTGGAAAGAAGACAGCGGCCAAATACGTTGATTGGCACACGCTCATAAGCACGGCGCTCGGGCTGGGTAGCGGGATCCTGAACTAAAGACACAAGCGGTTTCCGTGCAAAATAGGCCCATTGCGGGCGGGAACAGTGCCCTCATTATCTCGCCACTTGGTTAATGAATTGTCAGCATATTCACCGATTTAACGTGCCCCAGATCGGGCTCGCTATTTACTGGTGCCGTCCAACCCGCCAGAAAACACCGTCAAATGGGCCACCCGCCGAACCCGATGTTCGTTCTCATGGGTATTCAACAAGGCCGTTGGTCTTGGATATTGAACCGTATGATCCATGGGGGGAGGGGTAACATTGAGGCGTTCCACGGCAGCCCCGGCTTTCCCAGCAGGCGCGTGGAACGGCCAATTGCCCAAATATCTGTCGCCTTCCCAGGGACGGATGACGCGAATAGATTTAACGGACTGTTCCACAAGCGGCTCGGAACCAACCCAGTGCGGAGCTTTGTGTACGGATGTTATGCCCAACACCCGGGCGCCGCGAACACCGCTGTGAGACAGGGGCAGGAGTAAAGTTTCCAGACCAACCACGTCTCCCCATTCCGTTTCACCATTGGCACTGATCAAAACCACATATTCATCCAGCCCCAATCGGCTCAGCCAACCTTCAATAGATCGTTTGTCGGCACCGTGAAAACTGCTGGCAAACGATTCCCGTTTCAGTTCCCGCCCAAATGTGGCGCATAGCTGGGTTCCTGCCAAACGATAGATGTGATCACCGCCGGTATTTTCCAATATGAACATGTCGCTCAACAGGGCGCGGCAACGTGCCGGATGTACTTCGCTGCGCTCCGGCCAAACGATCGTCTGGGATTCGCCGGGCACATTCCCCGCTTCCAGGAACAGCTCCATCCAGTATGAAAGCATCTGTTTTGTCTTGTTATGACGCATATTGCCTGCCCATTGATTGTGAGTGCGTCACTGTTTTCCCGTTTCGAGACATTTCGCGCGCTCAAGAATGATTCTATGGGCTGCGATGCACTCACCGTGCCAAATTTGCAGGCTTGGTGTCAGGTGAAGGGTGGGGCGTTGTTGAGTTATCCAAGGATCAAAAATGGTTGACGGAAATTAACCTTAACACCGGGTTAGGATTGCCTTTCAAATTGGTTTCTGTCACCAAGATGGGGAACTCCACGGAGGTTCGACTTGTCCTCGAAACTCCAGCAATCTGCAAAGTCTGACAGCACAGAAACTTTGCACAAACTATGCTTGGCACAGCGTGAACGTCGGGGGACGGGATGTTGGGGCCGACCAAAAGCCCGGTGTTGGAAACAACATCGGGCCTTTTTTTGTCTGCAAGGCTATTCCCAACATTGCAAAAGTGTCACAGGCATGAGGCCATGCCTTGCCGGGGCAGGTTGAGAGTCAAAAAGGGAGACTGATTTGGAGCCGTCGAAATACCAGTCACAAGGCCCGACAGAATTACCATTTGACCAGGAAGAGAAAGTGCCGCCGGCGTTTAACATTCCAAAAAGTGTTTTGGTGGTGTGCATTTTGATCATCGCCATTCATGCAGCGCTGACCGAACTTGTCAGTCGCGATACCTATGGCTGGGTACTGGGTGTGTTCTCGTTCATTCCGCTGGCCTATGACATTCCCACCAACAACCTGCTGCACCCTTTGTCGCCTTATTGGAGCCCGGTCACCTATGGCCTGCTCCATGCTGATTGGATGCATGTGGGCGTCAATGTGATGTGGTTTGTGGCGTTCGGCAGCCCGTTGGCGCGGCGATTTTCGAGCCTGAAATTTTTGATCTTTTTGGTATTGGCGACCTCAGCAGGCGCACTGGCGCACTATGTGTTCCATATGGGCGGCACGGTGCCGGTGGTTGGCGCATCGGGGGCAGTATCGGCTTGTATGGGTGCTTCGATCCGGTTTGCATTTACCCCAGGTCGTATGCGCGGTGATGCAACAAATGCCCCGGCCTTGTCCTTGCTCCAGTCCCTGTCCAACCGCGGAACAATGATCTTTGTGGGTATCTGGTTTGCCGTGAACTGGTTGTTTGGTTCTGGCGTGGTGCCGATACCGGGCTTTGAAGGCGGAATCGCCTGGGAAGCGCACATGGGTGGCTTTCTCTTCGGTTGGCTCGGCTTTGGATGGTTCGACGGCAATAGGGCGCGCAAAGCTTGAACCCTAATCCATTCAAACAGTGCTGATGCTGGCCAGGTCTTTGAGCCGCGCCACTTCTGATTTTGCCGCTTCATAGCCCAGATCGATGCATTCGGCCGCACGGTGGAATTCCGCAAGGCCGATGCCGCCGACTTTTGGCATGACGGAAAGGTCCGGCGGGTCGCCCGCCAGCCGTGAACGGGCAATACGGTCCTGAATGATGTTGAACGATTCGATCATGACGGCAGTCACGCCCATGGTTTTTCCAACCCGTCCAAATTTTCGCCGCTTGGTTTTCAGTGCGTCTGCATCGGATTTGTTATCGTTTAATTGCGTTTCATCTCCACCGCTGCTGGCATCGCGCACGACAGTGCCCCTGCCATAAATGTCAGACGACAGGTTCACTGAAACCACACAATCAGCCTCAAACGCACGACACACAGGAACGGGCACCGGATTGACCAATGCTCCATCAACCAGCAGGCGCGAACCAACGCGCACGGGCTCAAAAATTCCAGGCAGAGCATAAGACGCGCGAATGGCGTCAATCAGCGGACCTCTGGACAGCCAGATTTCATGGCCGGTGCTGATTTCGGTGGCAACACAAACAAGCGGCTTTGACAGGTTCTCAATACGTGCCCCATCCAGATGCACCGCCATGCGCTCTGCAAGTCGATAGCCGGAAATGAGGCCGCTGCCGCGCAGGCTTACATCCAGAAACCCAACAATTCTGCGTGGCGTCAATTCGCGTGCAAATTCTTCAAGCTCATCCAGCTTGCCAGCCAGGTAGCATCCGCCCACAAGTGCGCCGATGGATGTGCCCGCAATCATTTTGATAGGAATATTGGCTTCGTCAAAAGCCCGCAATACGCCAATATGAGACCAGCCGCGTGCAACACCACCACCCAGGGCCAGTGCCACGCCAGGATTTGGATTTTCTATGTCATGACCCGGAATCGGGACATCATTTTCCTGCGCCACGTCCATGTTGAACATTTTGACTTCCCTTTGTCCGCCTTTATCGTGCGGCAAAATTGTCACCAGGAAGTGAATCCTTTTCTTGTGCGGTTGATCTCAGGAATTCCCATAAACTTCGTGCGGATCAAACAAAGGGTCGTTGCCCTCAACCAGTTCCAGTTGTGTTGTACCATCGGATTTTACAAGCCGTCGATAAAAACAACTTTTACGACCGGTGTGACATGCAGCGCCATGACCTTGCGCGGTTGCACTGAGCCACAGCACATCCTGGTCACAATCCGTGCGCATTTCATGCACGGTCAGCACATTTCCCGAAGTGCCGCCCTTGTGCCAGATTTCCTGGCGGGAGCGGCTGAAAAAATGGGCCTGAGATGTTTCAAGTGTAAGGTCCAGCGCCTGCGCATTCATATAGGCAAACATGAGCGGTTGGCCATTATCCCTGTCGACAACGATGGCGGCAATAAGCCCTGCATCATCAAATTTGGGTGCAAATACGCTGCCGCTCTCACGTTCCGCGGGAGAAAGATCGTCACACATGGCGTGATTGCCTAACTTTCGGTTCCTCTGGACAGGGCCATGAAGTGCATTTGTTCATGGGGGTCGTCCTGATAGGCGCCGGTAAATGTGGTGGTCAATGTGGTGGAACCCTGCTTGCGGATACCGCGCATGGCCATGCACATATGTTCAGCTTCGATCAACACCGCAACTCCACGCGGCTCCAGCGCTTCCTGAATGGAATGGGCGACCTGCGCAGTCAGGCTTTCCTGGGTCTGCAATCGTTTCGCGAATATGTCGACAACCCGCGCAATTTTGGAAAGGCCAAGCACTTTGCCTTCGGGCAAATAGCCCACATGGGCATGTCCAATAATCGGCACCATGTGGTGTTCACAATGGGAATGGAACGGAATGTTACGAACAACAACCATGTCGTCATAGCCAGCAACTTCTTCAAAAGTCCGCCCCAGAACATCCTTGGGATCTTCGTCATAACCGCCAAACAATTCGCCATAGGCTTTGACAACCCGTTTGGGGGTGTCCAACAGCCCTTCGCGACCAGGATCATCACCAGCCCACAGCAACAGCGTTTTCACAGCCGCTTCTGCTTCCTCTCGTGTGGGACGCGCCAGCGGTTCTTTTCTAACTTTGCCGTCAATCGGAATGACGGTGTTGTCTGCGATTTGATCCATGTCTTGATTCCAGTCTTGGCTAGTCGGGTTTGATTAAACCGTGGAACTACCCAAGCCAACTTCCCATGGAATAAGCGATAATGTCGCTTCTTGAGGACTTGCATAGGTTCCGGGGCCTTGCGGCACGGTGACCTTCATTGGCAAGAATTCGAATTTGCATTTGAACTCGCGCCAACGACCTCTAATATAAGGGGCTATAAAGTTATGCCAAGCTTTGATTTGGTCTCTATTGACGCATAGGTAAAAATTCGCTGCAGCCGCCACTCACTTCTCAATTGGAAATCCCATGAGCATAGACTCTGTATATAATGGCAAGATTCTCGATTATGCGGGTAATATCAGCCATATAGGACGCCTCGACGATGCCCAGGGCAGCGCCAAGGCCCATTCCAAATTGTGCGGATCGACCGTCATTGTTGACGTAAAAATGAACGGCGGTGTGGTCGAAGAATATGCCCAGGACGTGAAGGCATGTGCTCTGGGTCAGGCATCTGCCGCCATACTTGCGCAAAATGTTGAAGGGTCAACACTGGGCGAACTTGAGCAGGTGAAGGCCCAGATGTTGGCCATGCTAAAGGAAAACGCGGAGCCGCCAACCGGCCGATTCAGCGACCTGAAGTTCCTCGAACCCGTGCGTGATTACCGCGCCCGCCACGCCTCAACCATGCTGGCATTTGATGCAGTGGTGGAAGCGGTCAAACAGGCCATGAAAGCAGAGCAGGAAGTTGCCTGATCCGCTCAAAGCCCGCCCATCGCGCAAACAAAAATATTCACGCAATTACCGTGGTGAATGGAAACGCACACCAGGGCGGTTGGTAGGGGTGGGGCTGGTACGTTTTTATCAACTCACCCTGTCAGGCTTTATCGGTAACAGCTGTCGCCATCTGCCCACATGTTCCGAATATGCCTATGAGGCGATCGCCCGCCATGGCCTGCCTAAAGGCGGTTGGATGAGCGCCAAACGGGTGGCCCGGTGCAATCCCTGGAAAAGACTGGGCGGCACCCATGGTCACGACCCGGTACCGGACTAGGCGCTGTTGCCGCTAAACATGAGGGATAGAACTACACGTATTGGCGAAACGGATTGTTACGCGCGAAACATGTCTCAAGGCCAGTTTGACCCATTGCCGAAATTGACCTAAACGCCTTCGCATAAATCAACCACCCGCTTCGTTTGCGGGACTGGATAGCAGGAGCGCATGCCATGGCTGACAATGCCAATTCCAAAAACATTGAATTAGAATTTCCTGACGGCTCGGTTCGCAGCTTTGAAACAGGCATTACCGGACGCGCCATCGCGGAAGGCATTTCCAAATCGCTGGCGAAAAAATCAGTCGCCTATGTTCTAAACGGCGAATTGATCGATCTGGCCGATCCTATCCATAGCGGTGGCAAGATCGAGATTGTCACCCGTTCCGATGACCGTGCGCTGGAACTGATACGCCATGATTGCGCCCATGTCTTGGCCGAAGCGGTTCAGGAAATCTGGCCCGATACCAAGGTGACCATTGGCCCGGTGATTGAGAACGGATTCTACTACGATTTCGACCGCGCCGAGCCGTTTACGCCGGAAGACCTGGAACGCATCGAAAAGAAGATGCGGGAAATCATCCAGCGCAACCTGCCGTTTGAGAAAAAGATCGTCAGCCGCGAGGAAGCGCGCGCCGTGTTCGACGCCATGGGCGAATCCTACAAGCTGGAATTGCTGGACGCGATTCCTGAAGGTGAAGACGTTAAGCTCTATAGCCAGGGTGAATGGACTGACCTGTGTCGCGGCCCCCATATGCCCACAACAGGGCAAGTGGGCAGTGCCTTCAAGCTGATGAGCGTGGCCGGTGCCTATTGGCGCGGCGACAGCGATAACCGGATGTTGAGCCGGATTTACGGCACTGCCTGGGCCGATGAGAAGCAGCTGAAAAACTATCTTCATATGCTGGAAGAAGCTCAAAAGCGGGACCATCGCAAACTGGGCAGGGAAATGGATCTGTTCCATTTTCAGGAAGAGGGGCCGGGCGTGGTATTCTGGCACGCGAAGGGCTGGAAAGTGTTTCAGCAACTGGTCAGCTACATGCGCCGCCGCATTGAAGAGCATGGCTATGATGAAGTGAATGCCCCGCAAATTCTCGACAAGGCGCTGTGGCAGACATCTGGTCACTGGGATTGGTATCGTGAAAACATGTTCACAACCCAGACCGAAGATGACCGTGAATTCGCCATCAAACCCATGAACTGCCCAGGGCACGTTCAGATATTCAAGAACGGGCTGCGATCATATCGCGAATTGCCCATCAAGATGGCTGAATTTGGCAATGTGCACCGCTATGAACCATCAGGCGCGCTGCATGGGTTGATGCGTGTGCGTGGCTTCACTCAGGATGATGCCCACGTCTTTTGCACATCCGAGCAATTGGAAGCGGAATGCCTGCGGATCAATGATCTGATCCTCACAACCTATTCCGATTTCGACTTTGGCGACATTGTCGTCAAACTGTCGACCCGGCCTGAAAAACGGGTGGGTTCCGAAGAAGGTTGGGACCGCGCCGAAGCCATCATGCAAAAGGTGCTCAACCAGATTGAGGCGGAATCCGATGGCCGCATCAAGACGGAATTGAATCCAGGTGAGGGGGCGTTTTACGGCCCCAAATTCGAATATGTATTGCGTGATGCAATTGGCCGTGACTGGCAGTGTGGCACGACACAGGTGGACTTCGCACTGCCCGAACGGTTTGGTGCGTTTTACATTGACCAGAATTCCAATAAGCAGGAACCGGTCATGGTGCACCGCGCCATTTGTGGATCCATGGAGCGCTTTATCGGCATTCTCATTGAGCACTATGCCGGGCATTTGCCCCTATGGATTTCACCGGTACAAGCTGTCGTGGCGTCCATCACATCGGACGCCAATGAATATGCCGAAAAGGTGGTCGCGACCCTCAAAGCTGCGGGCCTGCGCGTGGAAGCCGATACCCGCAATGAGAAGATCAACTACAAAGTGCGCGAACATTCGCTGGTGAAGATTCCGGCCATTATTGCGGTCGGTGGCCGCGAGGCAGAGCAGGGCACCGTGAGCATTCGCCGGCTTGGGTCAAAGCATCAAACCACCATGACGCTGGAAGAAGCCGTTGAATCCCTGACGCAGGAAGCCATTGCGCCAGACTTAAAACGTGCCGCCCAAGCTGGATAATGTGTTTGGACACCGAACACCTTTGATCCAGCGAATGTAGCTGCGACCAATCTTCGCTTTGTTATTGAGCCAATAACAGTTCGACCCGTTGCCGTTGACCGGGTCGAACATTGAACGGTTGGCGATAGGTTTTTTCGCCGTTGCGCACGGTGGCTTCATAGCCCCCCTCTGCCAGCACCAGCGAGGGCGCAACGCTGTTGCTTGAAAAGACCTCTTCGCCGTCTTCGGTCAACACGGTCCACGCCGTGTTGGCGATTGGGTCACCACCGGATTGAGACACCAGCCGTAGCGAAATTGGGGCACCGCGATGTTGAAGCACAGCGCGGGTGATTTCTCCCGCTTTTACTTCAAGATCTGCTCGCACGGTCGCGTTGATATTTCCATAGCGGGACAGTACATGATAAGTGCCCGCGTTGAGCCGAATGACCTTGCCCGGCTTCACATTGCGCGAAATGAGTTTGCGCTCACCCTCGTCGTCCAGTTCCAATTCGAACACCGAAAAGCGCAAATTGCGCGGCGCGATCTCTGATTCTGCAGCAGTTGCATTGAGTTCCAGACCACCGGCCTGCAACACGATTTCCTCGCTGCTGCCATCGCTGCCCAAAGAAACCCGTTTGGTGGCACCGGCACGACCGAAAGCGGCGTGAACCAGATAGGTGCCTGCGGGCAGTTCGAATTTTGCAGTGCCGCCCTTTGCGGTGGCAAGAAGTGGCAATTTGCCATCCGCATCCTCGCGCTCGCGGAAGACCCGCCACACCATGCCCCTTGATATGGGCGCGCTCTCCTGCGTCATTCGGGCAGACAGTTCCAGGGGATAATTGCCTATGCCGGGAATGCTGCTGGGATCTTCGGCTGAAAGGTTCTGAGCACTGGCTCCAAAAACGGTCGCAAACGTCATCAGCGTGACGGTGAGCGCGCTGCGTAAAATGCGGGAAAGATGGACGGCGTTGTTCATGCGGGCGTTTTCGCCCACAGCGGTGGCATTTTCAAGGCCAATGAATTGCCTTACACAGGTGGCGACACATCACCGCTGAAACAATTTATGACCGAACTCGCGCACTATCTGAAAACCCGCCGCTCTTCTCTTTCAATGACGCTAGACTCCCCCGGTCCTGACAGGGCGCAATTGCGGGAAATGCTGACAATCGCCTCACGGGTGCCCGATCATGGCAAATTGGCCCCCTGGCGGTTTGAACTGTGGACCCGGGATGCCCGCAAGATGATGCACGGAAAGCTGGCTGAATTGCTGATGTCCATGGAATTGCCAGCCGGTGCACCAACTGAAAAATCCAAAATGCAGCAGGGCAGCGACAAGATATTGCATGCGCCCTGTGTGGTTGCCGTGATCAGCCGCGCCGCCGATCATCCCAAAATTCCCAAATGGGAACAGGTCTTGTCTGCTGGTGCCGTGTGCCAAAATCTGTTGATGGCCGCCAACGCCCATGGGTTTGAGGCCCAGTGGCTCACCGCCTGGTATATATATGAAGACCGCGCCCGCCCCATTCTTGGCCTTTCCGACGGCGAGCAGATTGCCGGTATTATTCATATCGGTTCCTGCAACACGCCCAAGTCAGAACGACCCAGGCCTGACCTGGACAGTATTTTTAAAATTCGAGAGGCCTGATCCATGTTCTACAATGCCAACGAGCACCACGGCCTTGCCTATAATCCGTTCAAAGCCATTGTCGCTCCGCGCCCCATTGGCTGGATTTCAACAATTGACGGGGAAGGGCGCACCAATCTGGCTCCCTATTCCTTTTTCAATGGTATTTGCGACACGCCCATGATGGTCATGTTTGCTTCCGGCGGCATGAAAGATTCGGCTCAATTCGCCTCCGACAGCGGCGAGTTCACCTTCAACTATGTAAGCAATTCGATGAAAGACGAGATGAACATCTCATCTGCGTCGCTGGCCCGCGGTGAAAGTGAGTTCGACACTGCCGGGCTGGAAATGGTTGCCGGGCAGACCGTATCCTGCCCGCGCGTAAAAGGTGTGCCTGCCGCGCTGGAGTGCAAAACTGTCAATCTGGTTCAGCCAGATACGCTGGATGGTGGCAAGGCCGCTTATATTCTGGTCATTGGTCAGGTGACCGGCGTTTATATTGACGATGAAATGATCAACGATGGCCGTTTCGACATTGCCAAAGCAGATCCCATCATGCGCTGCGGCTACCATGATTATATGGGGGCAGGGGATTTATTCGAGCTGGTGCGCCCAACGTGATCTGGATCACACTTTTTGGAAGATAATCGATTTGTCTTGTTGTTGTCGCATTTTAGGACTAGGGACTAACTTCGATATTTGACGAACGACTGGCATGCCCACCATCCTTGATGGTCTCGCACTCAGATTTTTCTCCTAGATCGAACTATCGGGGCGCCGTGTTTCAATAGTGAAATCAGCCCCACGTGCAGACCAGAAGGAACGCCAAAATGACTCCAGGAACAGTTAAGTTCTATAATGAAACCAAAGGCTTCGGCTTCATCGAGCCAGAAGATGGCGGCAAGGACGTATTCGTTCACGCAACCGCTTTGGAGCGTTGTGGCTTGTCGACACTGTCCGAAGGCCAAAAAGTAACTTTCGAAACTGATGTTGATGCGCGCAGCGGCAAGCCTGCTGTCAGCAAAATCGAAGCTGCTTAATTCAGCCAACGCTGAATAATCGATTACTGCAAGGCCGCTGTTCCCATTTGGGAATTGCGGCCTTCTTTGTTTTTGGCGCAGGGCTGGCACAAATTGATCCGCCAACAAGGGTGCAGGCACGGTGATGGGGCAAGGAAACTGGCGCTGACGGCGTTATCTGCTTCATTCTCAGTCAAACTCGGCCAATGCCCATTGCCCCTGACCCATTGATTTGCTAGCAACGCGCCCAACGTGGGTGGAACACCTCGCGACAGGCCCGTATATTTGGGCAGGCCGCGTTCCCGATACGGGCATTCCGCACAATTGCGACCGAACAAAAGTCGGCCCATCGCCGAAAACCATCGGTTATGAATATCACGAGGACAACAATGCAGGTTACCGAGACCCTTAACGAAGGCCTGAAGCGCGAAATCACTGTACAGATTGCCAGCGCCGACATGATCAAATTGCGCGACGAGCGCCTCCATGATCTCAAGGACAAGGTGAAAATCAACGGCTTTCGCCCTGGCAAAGTGCCGTTTTCACATGTGACCAAGCTCTATGGCAAATCTGCCATGGGTGAGATCGTCAATGAAACAATTGATGAAAAGACCAAAGCTGTTCTCGCCGAGCGTTCCGAAAAAGCCGCCCAGCAGCCCAAAATCGCCATGACCGAGGACGAGGCCGAAGCGGAAGAGATTCTTTCCGGCAACAAGGATTTCGAATTCAAGATTTCCTACGAAATCGTGCCGCCATTTGAAGTGGCGAAATTCGACAAACTCAAAATCGAACGTCCCATTGTTGATGTGTCCGATGATGAGATCAACGAACAGATTGAGCGAATTGCTGATAACAACCGCACCTACGAGACCAAAAAGGGCAAGGCTGCCGACAAAGACCGTGTCACCATGGATTATGTGGGCAAGATCGACGGCGAACCTTTTGAAGGCGGCGCAGACAATGGTGCAAACCTTGTTCTGGGATCCAACACATTCATTCCCGGTTTTGAAGAGCAGCTGATCGGCACCAAGGCGGGTGATGAAACACAGGTCAACGTGAAGTTTCCCGACGAATATGGTGCAGCCCATCTTGCCGGCAAAGACGCCGTGTTCGATGTGACCGTCCACGAAGTCGCAAAACCTGCAAAGCTCGAAATCAATGATGAACTGGCCAAGACTTTGGGGCTCGACGATCTTGGAAAACTCAAGGAAGTCGTCAAAGACCAGATCGAAAGCCAGTATGGCGCTCAAACCCGCCAAAAGGTAAAGCGTCAGCTTCTCGACCAATTGGATGAGTTGCACCAGTTCGACCTGCCGGAAGGCATGGTAGAGCAGGAGTTCAACAATATCTGGGGTCAGATCGCACAGGATCTGGAACAGGCTGGTAAAACGTTTGAAGACGAAGACACCACGGAAGAAAAAGCGCGTGAGGATTATTCCAAACTTGCTAAGCGCCGTGTGCGTCTGGGATTGGTTCTTGCTGAAATTGGCGAAGAGGCCAAAGTGGAAGTGACCGAAAGCGAGTTGCAGCAGGCTCTCATGCGCCAGGTGCAACAATATCCGGGTCAGGAGCAGCAGGTTTACGAATTCTTCCGCAACAATCCCGATGCGATTGGTGGTCTGCGCGCGCCATTGTTTGAAGAAAAAGTGGTCGACCACATTCTGGAACAGGCCACTGTCACAGATAAAGTCGTCTCAAAAGAAGAATTGATGGAAGATGACGAACTGCCGATCTAAGATCGGTCGTTGCTTTTAGGAATTGAGGGTTTACGCGCTATGCGTTTGATACCCCCAAGATCCAAATGACAAAGTGAGGGCGGCCTGTATTGCTACAGGCCGCCCCTTTTTTTATCTACCTGTCCGAAGGCCAACAGGCGGATGTCATTGAGTAACTTGCCGGTTAAGCGTTATCGGCAAGGCCTTGAAAGCGAACACGGGTTTCGTGAGTCGCGCCCAGTCCTCGTCGCGCGTTCAGCCCTGAAGCTTCTGCGCTGACCAGCACGCCGCTGTCGACTTTCTTGCTTGCGGCTACGTGACCTATTCCGAGCCCTGTCACGGCCGCGGTTATTTCCGCGT